>CAWKFK010000018.1:0-232290 GCA_963849015.1 uncultured beta proteobacterium | reverse complement strand
CGAATGTCTCCATCACCTGCCCGGCCTCGTTCAGGCGCAGCAGGCCGTGGTCGACGAACACGCAGGTGAGTTGGTCGCCGATCGCGCGGTGGATCAGCGCGGCCGCCACCGACGAGTCGACGCCGCCCGACAGGCCGAGGATCACCCGCTCGGCGCCGACCTGCGCACGGATGCGCGCCACCGCCTCGTCGATGAAGGCAGGCATCGTCCAGTCGCCGCGCGCGTCGCACAGGCCGCGCACGAAGCGCGCCAGCATCTCGCGGCCCTTGCGCGTGTGCGTCACCTCGACGTGCCACTGCACGCCGTAGAAATGACGCTCCTCGTCGGCGATCGCGGCGATCGGGCAGTTGTCGGTCGACGCCATCAGGCGGAAGCCCTCGGGCATCGTCGTGACCTTGTCGCCGTGGCTCATCCACACGTCGAGCATGCCGTGGCCTTCGGCCGTGCGCGCATCCTCGATGCCGTCGAGCAGGCGGGTGTGGCCGCGGGCGCGCACGCGGGCGAAGCCGAACTCGCGCACCGCGCCGGCTTCGACCTTGCCGCCGAGCTGCTCGGCCATCGTCTGCATGCCGTAGCAGATGCCCAGCACTGGCACACCGGCGGAAAACACTGCCTGCGGCGCGCGCGGCGAACCCGCTTCGGTGACCGAACTGGGACCGCCGGACAGGATCACACCGCGCAGCGAGCCCTCGTCGCGCCATGCCTTCAGCACGCCTTCCGCGTCGTCGTAAGGATGGATCTCGCAGTAGACGGCCAGCTCGCGCACCCGGCGCGCGATCAGTTGCGTGACCTGCGAGCCGAAATCGATGATCAGGATCTTGTCGTGCATCGCCACGGTCAGTCGATCTGGTAGTTGGGCGATTCCTGCGTGATCTCCACGTCGTGGACGTGCGACTCGCGCATGCCGGCGGCCGTGATCTGCACGAACTGCGTGCGGGTGCGCATCTGCTCGATGTCGCCGCAGCCGCAGTAGCCCATGCTGGCGCGCAGTCCGCCGCACATCTGGTACAGGATGGCGACGACCGAACCCTTGTACGGCACGCGGCCCTCGATGCCTTCGGGCACCAGCTTCTCGACGTTCGAGGCCGGATCCTGGAAGTAGCGGTCGGCCGCGCCCTCGGCCATCGCGCCCAGCGAGCCCATGCCGCGGTAGCTCTTGTACGACCGGCCATGCAGCAGGACCACTTCGCCCGGCGCCTCCTCGGTGCCGGCGAACATCGAGCCCATCATCACGCTGTGCGCGCCGGCCGCGATCGCTTTGGCGACGTCGCCGGAGTAGCGGATGCCGCCGTCGGCGATCAGCGGCACGCCGGTGCCGGCCAGTGCCGCCGCGACGTCGCTGATCGCTGTGATCTGCGGCACGCCGACGCCTGCGACAATCCGCGTCGTGCAGATCGAGCCCGGCCCGATGCCGACCTTGACCGCGTCGGCACCGGCCTCGAGCAGCGCCCGGGCCGCCTCGGCGGTGGCGATGTTGCCGCCGATCACGTCCACCGATGGATACTGGCGCTTGACCTCGCGGATGCGGTCGAGAACGCCGCGGCTGTGCCCGTGGGCCGTGTCGACGACGATCACGTCGACGCCCGCCCTGACCAGCGCCTCGAGGCGCTCGTCGGAGTCGCCGCCGACGCCGACTGCCGCACCGACCCGCAGCTTGCCCTTGCCGTCCTTGCAGGCGTTCGGGTATTCGCTCGCCTTCAAGATGTCCTTCACGGTCATCAACCCGCGCAGCTCGAAGGCGTCGTTGACGACCAGCACACGCTCGAGGCGGTGCTTGTGCATCAGCCCCTGCGCCTCGTCGATCGTGGCGCCCTCGCGCACGGTGACCAGGCGCTCGCGCGGCGTCATGATCGTGCGCACCGGTGCGTCGAGCCGGGTTTCGAAGCGCAGGTCGCGGTTGGTGACGATGCCGACCACCTTGCCGTTCTCGATCACCGGAACACCCGAGATACGGTTCTGGCGGGTCAGTTCGATGACCTCGCGCACCGGCATGTCGGGGGGGATCGTGATCGGATCGGACAGGATGCCCGACTCGTAGCGCTTGACCTTCTTGACCTCGGCCGCCTGCTGCGCCGGGCTGAGGTTCTTGTGGACGATTCCGAGACCGCCTTCCTGCGCCATCGCGATCGCCAGTCGCGCCTCGGTCACGGTGTCCATCGCGGCCGACAACAACGGGATGTTCAGCGCGATGTTCCGGCTGAGCCGGGTCTTCAGGGAGGTGTCGCGGGGGAGGATTTCCGAATGGGCGGGAACCAGCAGGACGTCGTCGAACGTCAGGGCTTTCTTGACCAGTCGCATGGGATTTCCACGGTCACAAAACGAGATTATAGCGAAGGCTCCGGCGGGCCGCTGAAGCCGCGGACGCCCTGCCCGGCCGGCTGTGGCCGGCGAGCGCCGCGCCGGTGCGGCCCCAGCGCCCGTTCATCGGCGCGCACTCGCGCCGGCGCGGCCGGACGCGAAGAATGATGCTGTCCGGCATGCCGTCCCTGCGGCGCGCGATCCCGCGCGCGACCAAGGGCGATCGGTGCGGCGCTTCCGAAGCGGCCCATCGGCGCGGCAGGCGTGCCCAACCAGCGAGGGCGATCGATGCGTTTTCCAATTCTCGCGGCCGCTGCCGCGGTCGCAACCGTGCTGTGCCTGCCGGCGCACGCCCAGTACAAATGGCGCGACGAGGCGGGGCGAATGGTGATCTCGGACCAACCGCCGCCGATCACCGTGCCCGCCAGTCGCGTGATCCGGGGCTACGAGCCGCAGCAGCAAACGGCCCCTGCGGCAGGCCCGGCGGGCAGCCGAGCAGCCACCGCAGCGACGCAGGGCGCGGCGCAGGCGGCCTCCGGCACGCCCTCCCCCGCAATCGCCAGCGCAGCAGGCACCGCAGGTGAACCCGCCTCGGCAGCGCCCGCGGCACCGAACGCTGCCGACCGGGCGCTCGAGGCACGCCGCAAGCAGCTGGAAAAGGACGCCGAACGCAAGAAGCGCGAGGAGGAATCGCGCATCGCCAGCGAGCAGGCCAGCCGCAGCGCGCGCGCCTGTGCGGACCGCCTGACCGACATCCGAACCCTGGAGAGCGGAATGCGCGTGGCGCGCGTCACCGCGTCCGGCGAGCGCGAGTACATGTCCGACGAGGAGCGCAACACGCGCGTCGAACAGATGCGGCGCGAGATGAAGGAGCAGTGCAAGAGCGGCGGCTGAGCCTTGGGACGCCGTGGCGCGGCCGCCGCTGCTCGGCTGCCGTTACGCGGCCGCCGTCGCGCGGCCGCCACCGACGCGCCGCTGCCGTGCCCGAGGGCCTGGAGCAAGAGCCCGCTAGCGATCCCGGTTCCACTTGCCGCCCGGCGCGGCCGCCCGCTTGTGGGCGACTCGGCGCATCCGCGCCACCTTCGGATCGACCCGCAGCGGCGCCAGCAGTTCGACCCGGTCGCCGTCGCGCACGATTTCGGCCGGCTCCGCCAGGCGGCCGTACACCGCCGCCCTCCAGTCCCCGGCCAGCGCATCGGTCGTCGAGGCCTGCGCACGCGCGGCGGCGACGACGCCGGCCACGTCGCACCCCGCCGGCACGCGCAGCTGCTCGATGCGCACCGACCCTGCCGCCGCGTCGACCCAGGCGAGTTGCACCGCGATCCAGGCGCTCTCAGCCATAGACCTGTTCGGCGCGCGTGACGAAGGCGTCGACGAAGGAGCGCGCGATGTGGTCGAAGACCGGCACCAGCGCCTGTCCGAGCAGGCCGCTCTTGAACGCGTAGTCGAGCGTGAACTCGATCTTGCAGGCGTCGTGCCGCAGCGTCTTGAAATGCCAGTCGCCGTCGAGGCGCGAGAACGGTCCGTCGACCAGCCGTCATCGTGATCCGATGCGGCGAGTGCAGATGGTTCTCGGTCGTGAACTCGTTGCGCAGTCCGCGATAATCGATCCGCACGGTGGCCACCATGCGGTGAAGGCTGCGCTCGTGCACCTCCGAACCGCCGCACCACGGCAGGAACTGCGGGTAGGCTTCCACCCCCTGCACCAGGTCGAACATCTGTTCGGAACTGTTGGCGATCAATACGGACTTGTGGACGGACGGCATCGGAACGGGCGTTTCGGCAAACGTGCGGCGGAACGATACCGCACGCAAGGTTCGGACCCCGCCACGCGATACGGAGCCAGGCGGGGACGCACTGTTAGAATCGGCCCCCATTTTAGTGGACAGCCAGCGCTGACTCCCGCCCAATGAGCATCGTCGAGAACAGGAAGGCGCGTCACGACTACAGCATCGAGGAGCGCTTCGAGGCCGGGATCGTGCTCGAGGGCTGGGAGGTCAAGGCGATCCGCGCCGGCCGCGCCCAGCTCAAGGAGGCCTACGTGATCGTGCGCGGCGCCGAGCTGTTCCTGATCGGTTCGCACATCACGCCGCTGCCCGAGGCGTCGACGCACATCAAGCCGGACCCCGTGCGCACGCGCAAGCTGCTGATGCACGGGGCCGAGATCGCGAAGCTGATCGGCAAGGTCGAGCGCGCAGGCTACACGCTGGTGCCGCTGGACCTGCACTACGTGCGCGGGCGGGTGAAGCTGCAGATCGGGCTGGCCAAGGGAAAACGCCAGTACGACAAGCGCGCCACCGAGAAGGAACGCGAGTGGCAGCGTGACAAGCAGCGGCTGCTGAAGGAACGCTAGGAAACGATACTTCCGCCGTAAGCCTGCGGTCGTCGCGCCGTAAGGCCTCTACTGCGCCGCCAGCCAGCGCGCGTCCCGTGAGCGCCGGTTAAGCGTGGCGACGGTGCGCTGCGACGGCTCGACCGCCGCCAGCATCCGCAAGAACAGCATCGCCGTCGCGAACGCGTCGCTGCTGGCGTGGTGGCGATCTGTAACGTCGATCGCGAAGTGCTCGAGCCAGCCGTCCAGCGCCTTCTCGCGGACCTGTGGAAACAGCGAAGGCGCGAGTTCGGCCACGTCGAGCCACGGGTTCGCGAGCTTCTGACGGCAGTGCTCGCGCACCGTTCTCGTCAGGAACGCCCGATCGAAGTCGGCATGGAACGCGACCAGTGGAGCATCGCCGACGTACGAGAGGAACTGTTCACAGGCTTGTGCGGGTTCCAGCCCCGCGCGCTGTGCCGCTTCGCCGATGCCGTGCACCAGGATGTTGGGGCGCGCGCTGGTGGTCTCGGGCCGCACGACCAGCTCGAAGCTGTCGGCGACCACGATCGACGTGCCGTGCACGGCGACCGCGCCGATCGCCAGCACCATGTCGCTGCCCGTATCGAGCCCGCTGGTCTCGACGTCGATGACCACCCAGCGCGCTGCCCGGCTGCGCCCTCGGGCGCAGCGCCGCGACGACCAGCCAGCGTCGAGACTGCGTTCGATCAGCATCGACTCAGCCCGGGAAATCCACCGACAGACGCTGCTGCAGCTTGCGCGCCTGCCGGAATGCCTCCTTGAGGATCCGGCGGTCGAGATCCGAGAGCGTTCTCGTGTCGATCAGATTGGGGTTGTCCGCGGGCTCGGTCCGGTCGTGCTGAACGCGCAGCCGCAGGCTCTGCAGGAACTGGAAGGAATCGGTCCAGGCACTGCACTCGACAGCCGGAATCGCCTCCTGCTCGGCCAGCGCGGCGAGGCGCTCGGCGGTGCCGGTCAGCGGCACACCGTGGGCCAGCGCCAGCAGCCGGGCGCCGTCGACGAACGGCGCGGTGCCGTTCAGCTTCAGGTCGACCATCGCCGCCTCGGACGTGAACAGCTGCCCGATCAGCCCGCCGGTCCACGACGGCGGCGGCGCATTGCGCAGCGCATTGTCGCTCATCTGCTTGAGGAAGCGTGGGTTGGCCCGCGCGCGCGCCGTGACGTGGTCGCGCAGCGCCTCGGACAAGGACTCCTGCCCGCTGACCGCACGGAAGTCGAAGAAGATGTTCGCGTTCAGCAGACTTTCGGGATCGCCGCGATCGATCCACTGGTCGAACTGCTCCTGCCATTCGCCGATCGACAGGCACCAGCGCGGATTGCTCGCCATCACCCCGCCCTTGCACAGCGGATAGCCGCAGGCGTCGAGCCGCTGGTTGACCTCGAGCGCCATCGCGATCAGCGTGTCGCGATCCGTGCGGCAGTCGACGGCGAAGACGAGTCCGTTGTCCTGGTCGGTGGCGATCGTCTGCTCTTCGCGGCCTTCGCTGCCGAGCGCGAGCCAGCACCAGTCGCCGGTCGCGATCCCGCGCTGTGCGGCGGTCAGACCGACCAGGCGCGCGGTCAGCTGGTCGTTCAGGCGGCTGATCAGTCGCGTGACGAAGCCGGCGCCGATTCCCTGCGCGACGAGGGCGCGCGACCATTCGCGGATGTCGCCCGCCGTGCGCACCAGTTCGCTCCAGTCGCGCGCCTGCCGGATCGCGTCGCCGATCTGCCGCAAGCTGCGCCGCTGCAGCACGAACAGATCGCGTTCCGTGACGATGCCGACGAGCTCGCGCTGGCGCACGATCGGCACGTGCCTGATCGACTTCTGCGCCATCAGCAGCATGGCGTCGGCGACCGTGGCCCCGGCATCGAGGGTCAGCACCGGCGAGGTCATCACGCTGGCGATCGGCGCGTCGAGCGGAACTCCCGGCAGGCACACGCGCCCGATCACGTCCTGCCGGGTGAAGATGCCGGCAACGTGCCCGGGCCCCCCGTCCGCGGCGGGCTCGAGCACGATCACCGAGCCGACCGAGGTTTGCTCCATCACTTCGAAGGCGGCACGGATGCTGTCGGTGCGGCTGCAGGTCACCGGCAGACCGCGCACCATCGACTCGAGGCTCGCGCTCATCGACCGCCACTGCATCGCCTGTGCGGCATAACTCGCCTGCAGGGTCTGGTTGGACAGGTCGAGAAGCGCCCCCATCCGTCGGCGGCAGAAGTCCAGGAAGGGCGGGCTGCGCCGGGCCAGTTCGTCGAAGTCTTCCTTGCGCAGGCGCCAGCAGAAAGTGTCGCCGCGCGCGCGATAGACGCTGGACACCGGGCGGTCCGCCATCAGGGCACCGACCGGGAACGCCTCGCCGGGCGTCAGGTGCAGCACCGGCTGCGGCGAGCCCGTCAGGCCCTGGCCGGGCAGCGCCCGCTCGCCGTCGACCTGCCCCTGCTTCACGATCAGGCACGCATCGGGAGGCCCGCGATCCGGCGCCGTCAGCACCTCGCCGTCGGCGAAGTATTGCAGTTCGAGACGGCGCGCGACCCAGTCGACGTCGTCGTCCGACATCGTCGAGAACGGCGCGTGCCCCCGCAGGAACTGACGCACGCCAGAGAGGATCGTCGGCGAACTCACCATGATTGGTCCCGTAGTGACCGGTCAGCGTCCGCTGCGCATTGTCCAGGACTGTCCCGGATTGCCCTGGAGGGCCGCGCGAACGCAAATCGCGGCCGCGTCCGGCGGCGCACTCAGGTAGCCGGATCCTTCTGCGTGGCAACCACCTTGGTGGCAGAGGCCACCAGGTGGCCAGGTCGCCGAGGTTCGCCGGCACGATCATCGTGTTGTTGGTCTTGGCCATGCCGGCGAAGGCCTCGATGTACTTCTCGGCGACCTTCAGGTTGACGGCCTCGACGCCACCGGGGTTGCGGATCGCCGCGGCGATGCGCTCGATCGCCTTGGCGCTGGCATCGGCGACCGCGGAAATCGCCGCGGCCTCGCCGAGCGCGCGGTTCACCTCGCCCTGGCGGTCGCCTTCGGAGCGCTGGATCTGCGCCTCGCGCTCGCCGGTGGCGATGTTGATCTGCTCCTGCTTGCGACCCTCGGAGGCGGCGATCAGCGCGCGCTTCTCGCGCTCGGCGGTGATCTGCGCCTGCATCGACCGCAGGATCTCCTGCGGTGGCGTCAGGTCCTTGATCTCGTAGCGCAGCACCTTCACGCCCCAGTTCGAGCGCCGCCTCGTCGAGCGCGGCGACGACGCTCGGAATTGATCAGCGTCGCGCTCCTCGAAGGTGCGGTCGAGCTCGAGCTTGCCGATCACCGAACGCAGCGTCGTCTGGGCGAGCTGCGTGATCGCGACCACGTAGTTGCTGGCCCCGTAGGATGCGCGCATCGGGTCGGTCACCTGGAAATACAGCACGCCGTCGACGGTCAGCTGCGTGTTGTCGCGCGTGATGCAGACCTGGCTCGGCACGTCGAGCGGGATCTCCTTCAGCGAGTGCCGGTAGGCGACGCGGTCGATGAACGGGATCAGGAAATTGAGCCCCGGAGGCAG
This sequence comes from uncultured beta proteobacterium, assembly GCA_963849015.1. Lineage (GTDB taxonomy): Bacteria > Pseudomonadota > Gammaproteobacteria > Burkholderiales > Burkholderiaceae_E > Quisquiliibacterium. Next base: position 224,118 of record CAWKFK010000018.1, on the reverse strand, counting down.
CGTGCGGTCGTACTTGCCGAGCCGCTCGACGATCCACGCGTGCTGCTGCGGGACGACCTTGACGGCGCGGATCACGAACACGACCGCGAGGACCAGGACGATCAGGGCGAAGAGCAGATGCTTCCGGTCATTGTGATTCTCCTGGGATCGAAGGTCATGGACGGTGGCGCTGCGGCGTTCAGTCGCAACGGACCACGATCAGGCGGGTGCCCGTCGATCCGGCGGATGACGGTACTCGCCCGGCGTGGCCGGCGTCGTGTCGTCGGACGCGCAGCTCGGCCGTCCACATTGCGCCGCGGTAGCTGACCTGCGTGCGCCGTCGGTCGCGCCATTCCTCGACCCGCACGCGCTCGCCGATGTCGAGCAGCATGTCGCGGTCGCCCTGCGACGGCCCGCTGCCCGCGGCGCGGCATCCGGCCACGCAGCAGGTACCAGCGAAGCACGCGCACCGACCGCCGTGGCGAGCAACTGGACAGCCAGGCCGCCGCCTGCGAACGCGACAACGCCACCCGACTACGCAGCCGATCGCCGAGCACCAGCAGATAGAAGGTTCCGGTCAGCAGCTCGAGCACGCCGAGCAGCACCGCAATACCCCACCACCACCAGTACGCCTGCACTCTGCCCTCCGGATCGAATTCGCGGCCGACGCGCGGTCGGGTCATCCTAGCATCAACGCGGCGGCAGCAGCGTCGCGCCGGGGCCGCCGCGGGCACGGTCCTGCGCGGCGGCCGCGCGCTCATTCGCCGTTCCTCGCCGGCACTGGTGCTTCGATGCATGGTGCTTCGATTGCCGGGCACAGCGAATCGGGCTAGGATTCGCGCCGTTGTGCGCCTGTCGCGCTGCAGCCTGCCGGGGTGCGAGCTCCATTCCATTTTCCATTCGAGGAGTGCTCCTGATGAAACTCAAACTGGTCAGCTTCGCGGTCGCGGCCGCATTCGCTTCCCTGGCCGGCATCGCGTCCGCGCAGACCGTGGTCAAGATCGGCCACGTCGGCCCGACTACCGGCGGCATCGCCCACCTGGGCAAGGACAACGAAGCCGGCGCCAAGCTCGCGATCGAGGATCTGAACGCGAAGAAGCTGAAGATCGGCGGCAAGGAAGTCAAGTTCGAACTGCTCGCCGAAGACGACGCGGCCGACCCGAAACAGGGCACCGCGGCGGCGCAGAAGCTGGTCGACGCCAAGGTCGCCGGCGTGATCGGTCACCTGAACTCGGGCACCACGATCCCGGCGTCGAAGATCTACAACGACGCGGGCATCCCGCAGATCTCGCCGTCGGCGACCAATCCCAAGTACACGCAGCAGGGCTTCAAGACCGCGTTCCGCGTCGTGGCGCAACGACGGCCAGCTCGGCGGCACGCTCGGGCGCTATGCCGTGAAGGAACTCAAGGCGAAGTCGATCGCGATCATCGACGACCGCAGCGCCTACGGCCAGGGTGTCGCCGACGAGTTCGTCAAGGCGGCCAAGGCCGCCGGCGGCAAGATCGTCGGCCGCGAGTACACGAACGACAAGGCGACCGACTTCAACGCGATCCTGACCAAGCTCAAGGGCGCCAAGCCCGACCTCGTGTTCTTCGGCGGCATGGACGCGGTTGCCGGCCCGATGCTGCGCCAGATGAAGCAGCTCGGCATCGAAGTCAAGTTCATGGGCGGCGACGGCATCTGCTCCGGCGAGCTGCCGAAGCTGGCCGGCGACGCGCTCGGCGACGGCCAGGTGGTCTGCGCCGAAGCGGGTGGCGTCGACCGCCGACAAGGCCAAGGCGATGGAACGACTTCCGGGCGCGCTTCAAGAGCAAGTTCAACATGGACGTGCAGATCTACGCGCCCTACGTCTACGACGCCGTCGATGACGATGGTCGCGGCGATGCAGAAGGCGAACTCGGCCGATCCGAAGAAGTACCTGCCCGAACTCGCCAAGATCAGCTACGACGGTGTGACCGGCAAGATCGCGTTCGACGACAAGGGCGACATCAAGGACGGCGCGCTGACCCTGTACACGTACAAGGGCGGCAAGCGCGAACAGATGATGGTCGTCAAGTAAGCGTCGATCCGGCGCTCACGCGGCTGCGGCCGAAGAAGCCGCCCTCGGACGGCGTCTCGTCGGGCGATCGCGCGCGTCGCGAGCGGACGCGTGCGCGCAGGGCTCGCGACGCGCGCCCGCCTCGTCCTGCCGCGCCCGCCGTCAGCTCGGCCAGGTCGCGTCGCGGCGCCGCCTCGGCCAGCCGCTTCCAGGTCTCGACGACCGTGTCGGGGTTCAGCGAGATCGACGCGATGCCCTGCTGCATCAGCCACTCGGCGAGATCCGGGTGGTCCGACGGACCCTGGCCGCAGATGCCGACGTACTTGCCGGCCTTGTTGCAGGCGTTGATCGCGCGCTCGAGCAGCGCCAGCACCGCCGGGTCGCGCTCGTCGAAGCCCTCGGCGACCAGACCCGAATCGCGGTCGAGACCGAGCGTGAGCTGGGTCAGGTCGTTCGAGCCGATCGAGAAGCCGTCGAAGTACTCGAGGAAATCGCTCGGCGAGGATCGCGTTCGACGGCAGCTCGCACATCATGATCAGGCGCAGCGCTGCCGCTGCCGTCGGCCGCCGCGCCCGACGCCGCGCGCCAGCCCGTTCTCGGCGAGCAGCTCGACGACCGCCTTCGCCTCGCTGCACGGTGCGCACGAACGGCACCATCAGCTCGACGTTGGTCAGGCCCATCTCGTCGCGCACCCGCTTCATCGCCTGGCACTCGAGCTCGAAGCAGTCGCGGAAGCTGCGGCGACGATGTAGCGCGATGCGCCGCGGAAGCCGAGCATCGGGTTCTCCTCCTCGGGCTCGTAGCGCGCGCCGCCGATCAGCTTGCGGTACTCGTTGGACTTGAAGTCGGACAGGCGCACGATCACCGGCTTGCGGCCAGAACGCCGCGGCGATCGTCGCCACGCCCTTCGGCCAGGCGCTCGACGTAGAAGGCCCGCGGCGTGGCATGGCCGCGCGCCACGCTCTCGACCGCCTTCTTCAGGTCCGCGTCGACGCTCGGGTAGTCGAGGATCGCCTTCGGATGGATGCCGATGTTGTTGTTGATGATGAACTCGAGCCGCGCGAGGCCCACGCCCGTCGTTGGGCAGCTGGGCGAACTCGAAGGCCAGCGTCGGATTGCCGACGTTCATCATGATCTTCAGACCGGGACTCGCGGCATGTGCCCGGTGTCGATCTCGGTGATCTCGGTCTCGAGCAGGCCGTCGTAGATGTAGCCGGTGTCGCCCTGCGCGCAGGACACGGTCACGAAGGCGCCGTCGCGCAGCCGCTCGGTCGCGTCGCCGCAGCCGACCACGGCCGGAATGCCGAGCTCGCGCGCGATGATCGCCGCGTGGCAGGTGCGCCCGCCCCGGTTGGTGACGATCGCCGAGGCGCGCTTCATCACCGGCTCCCAGTTCGGGTCGGTCATGTCGGTGACCAGCACGTCGCCGGGCATGCACGCGATCCATCTCGCGAGGCGTCGACGACGACGCGCACCGGGCCCGCGCCGACCCGCTGGCCGATCGCGCGGCCGCTGGTCGAGCACGTCCGACGATGCCCTTCAGCTTGAAGCGCTGCTGGCGCCCGCCGCTGCTGCGACTTCACCGTCTCGGGACGCGCCTGCAGGATGTAGAGCTTGCCGTCGCGGCCGTCCTTGCCCCATTCGATGTCCATCGGACGGCCGTAGTGCTTCTCGATGATCACCGCGTAGCGCGCCAGCTCGATCACCTCGTCGTCGGTCAGCGAGTAGCGGTTGCGCATGCTCGACCGGGGTGTCGACGGTGCGCACCGTGCGCCCGACGCTGGTCGGCCTCGCCGCCGCCGTTGCCGGTCGGCGAACTCCATCTGGATCAGCTTGCTGCCCATCTGGCGACGGATGATCGGGAACTTGCCCGGCCTCGAGCATCGGCTTGTGCACGAAGAACTCGTCCGGGTTCACGGCGCCCTGCACCACCGTCTCGCCCAGGCCGTAGGCGCTGGTGATGAAGACCACGTCCGGGAAGCCCGGACTCGGTGTCGATCGTGAACATCACGCCGGCGGCGCCGAGGTCGCTGCGCACCATGCGCTGCACGCCGGCCGACAGCGCGACGTGCGCGTGCTCGAAGCCCTTGTGCACGCGGTACGAGATCGCCCGGTCGTTGTACAGCGACGCGAACACGTGCGCGCACCCGCTCGAGCACCGACGTCGATGCCGACCACGTTCAGATAGGTCTCCTGCTGGCCGGCGAACGAGGCGTCGGGCAGGTCTTCGGCGGTCGCGGACGAGCGCACCGCCACCGAGATCTCGTCGCCGCGACTCGGCGACAAGCTGCGCGTAGTGCTCGCGGATCTCCGCTTCGAGCGCGGGCGGCAGCGGGCTGTCGATCGACCCAGCTGCGGATCTCGGCGCCGCACTCGGCGAGCGCCTTGACGTCCTCGGTGTTGAGCCCGTCGAGGCGGCTCGGCGATGCGCTCGGTCGAGCCGGTTGTGCGTCGAGGAAGTCGCGGAACGCGTGGGCGGTGGTGGCGAAGCCCCCCGGCACCCGCACGCCGGAGGCGGCGAGCTGGCTGATCATTTCCCCGAGCGAAGCATTCTTGCCGCCGACCGATATCGACATCGGTCATGCGCAAGGCTTCGAACGGGACGACGAAGCGCCCTTCGAGATGGTTCATGGTGAAAGAGTCCTGGCATGGTTGAGAAATCTGGTCGACGCGGCCGCTCGGCCGACCCGGCAGGCCGGGTCGTCGCCGGCATCAAAGTGCTGTAGTCGACACGCCCGGGGGCCATCGCGGCGACTGCAACACTCCGCGTCCGTTCGGAGCGCGGATTTTACTTCGCGCCACCGTCGCCGCGCACGGAAAATACCGCATCCTGCGGCACGCGGTCGTGTCGACCCCCGACCCGGCGATCCCGGCGCCGGCGTCGGAGCCCCGCCTCCCGACCCACTTCCGGAGTTCCGCATGCCCGAACGCGCCGGCGGCCCCTTCGATCGCACCGTCTTCTACGTGTCCGACGGCACCGGCATCACCGCCGAGACCTTCGGCCACTCGCTGCTGACCCAGTTCGAGAATCTGAGCCTGCGCGAGGTGCGCCTGCCCTTCATCGATTCGGACGACAAGGCCCACGACGTGCTGCGCCGCGATCGCCGCCCAGGGCGAAGGCCGACGGCAAGCGCCCGATCGTGTTCAGCACCCTGGTCAACACTCGCGATCAACGACGATCGTCCGGCAGGCCGACGCGATGTTCCTGGACCTGTTCGCGACCTTCGTCGAACCGCTCGAGAAGGAATTCGGAGTCAAGTCGACGCACACGGTCGGGCGCTCGCACACCGCGGCCGACTCGGCACAGTACAAGCGGCGGATCGAGGCGATCAACTTTTCGCTGGCGCACGACGACGGCCAGTCGCACAAGGGACTGGTGCAGCGCCGACGTGATCCTGGTCGGCGTGTCGCGCAGCGGCAAGACGCCGACCAGCCTGTACCTGGCGATGCAGCACGGCATCAAGGCGGCGAACTATCCGCTGATTCCCGAGGACTTCGAGCGCGATCGTCTGCCGGACATGCTCTACCAGTTCCGCCACAAGCTGTTCGGGCTGTCGATCGCCCCGGAGCGGCTGTCGGAGGTGCGCAACGAGCGGCGCCCGAACAGCCGCTACGCATCGCTGGAGAACTGCCGCTACGAGGTGGCCGAGGCCGAGCGATGATGAGCGCGAAGGCATCTCGCTGGCTGTCGTCGACGACCAAGTCGATCGAGGAGATCGCGACGACCATCCTGCACGAGCTGCAGCTGCGCAGCTCGAGGGCGCTGGGCCGCGGCGCCGGCACGGCCGCTCAGCCGACGGCGCTGGCGCAACTGCTCGTAGAGGCAGACCGCGGCCGCACGCCGACGTTGAGCGATTCGACCGCGGCGCGACTGCGGGATCGCCACCCGCTTGCACCCGGTCGTCCAACAGCGTCCGATCCAGACCGCTGCCCTCCCGGCCGAACAGCCAGGCCGCCGGCGCCCGCAGGTCGCACGTCGTACAGCGAGGCACGGCCCCGCGCCGCGGCCGCGGCGAGCGACATGCCGGACCCGAGGCGTGGCGAGCACTTCGGTCCCAGGCGACCGACTCGTGGATGTCGAGCGAGAAGTGCGCGCCCATCGCCGGCGCGAAGCACCTTCGGCGACCAGCACCAGGCGGTGCTCGGGTGCGGTGAGCACGCGGTCGCACGCCGGCGGCGGCGCAGGTGCGCAGGATCGTGCCGACGTTGCCCGGGTCCTGCAGGCGGTCGAGGAAGACAGGTCGTCGGCCATCGCTCGGGCAGTCCGGCGCGTGGCGTCGTGATCAGGCATCGCGACGCGACGCCCAGTGCTCGACGGTCGACAGCGCCTTGAACAGCGCGTCGGACAGCGACCACCGGTCCGCACCCGCCCTGCGCGAAGGCGTCCGAGCAGCGCCCGCACCTCCGGGCGGCTCGAGCGCCGCATCGCGGCGACCACGGCCTCGCGGCACGCCGTAGCGCTGCAGATAGGCCTCGCACAGGTGCACGCCCTCGATGCAGGCTGCGCTTCCGCGCCGCCTGCGGCTCGCGCGCCGAGCCGTCGACCGCGACGCAGCTCGCGGAACAGAGGATTGTCGCGCGAGCGCGATCTGGCGCATCGTCGTCAGCCGCGTCGCCGCAGCGAGCACGGCGCGACCGGCGCGAAACTGCGCCGGTGCTCGGGCATCGGGCCGTGCGCGCGCAGCAGTTCGCCAGGTGCTCGGCAGTCGGGTAGCCCTTGTGGCGGTCGAAGCGGTAGTCCGGCCAGCGCAGGTGCAGCTCGAGCAGCGCGGCATCGCGCGCGGTCTTGGCGAGGATCGATGCGGCCGAGATCGCCGGGTCGAGCGCATCGCCGCCCACCAGCGTCTGCACCGCGCACTCGAGCGCGCGGCGCGCGATTGCCGTCGACCCGGCGAGCGCGGGCGCCGGATCGAGCGCGGCGACCGCGCGGCGCATCGCGAGCATCGTCGCCTGCAGGATGTTCAGCCTGTCGATCTCGGCGACGCTCGGCGCTCGCGACCGACCACGCCGAGCGCGCGCTCGCGGATCTGCGGCGCGAGCGCGTCGCGACGCGCGGCGCTCGAGCTGCTTCGAGTCCCGCAGGCCGGCGATCGGCGCGCGCCGGATCGAGGATCACCGCGGCCGCGAACACCGGGCCGGCAAGCGGTCCCCGCCCGGCCTCGTCGACGCCGCAGACGAGACTCGTCGCCCGGACGCTGCAGTCGGCGCCTGCAGGCCAGCCGTCGGCGCCCGCCTCGGTCGCCACTCGCAGACCAGCTGCATCGTCCGCGCTTCATGCGCCGCGCATCGCCAGCAGCACCTCGGCCGCGCCTGCGCGGCGCAGTCGCGCCGCAGTTCGTGGTGCATCGCGCTCGAAGCGCTCGGCGAGCCGGGCGCGCACGCGGTGCATCGTCGAGCTGGCGCCGAGCAGCGCCGCACCCATCGCCTCGGGCCGTGGCCTCGTCCTGGATGAACTCGGGCACGAGCGACTCGTCGGCGAGGATGTTCGGCAGCCCGATCCACGGCAGGTAGGCCTTGTCGCCGCATGAGCCGGTAGTCGAGCCACGGCCATCCGGTAGGCGATCACCATCGGCCGCCGGAACAGCGCCGTCTCGAGCGTCGCGGTGCCGCTGGCCACCAGCACCACGTCGGCGGCAGCGAGCGCCTCGTGCGAGCGGCCCTGCACCAGCGTCAGACGCAGCCGCCTTGCGGCGCGGCGCATCGCCGAGATCGTCGCCTGCAGCCGCTCGAACAGCGCCGCGCCCGCGGCCGGCAGCACGAACTGCAGGTCGGAGCGCCGGCGCGTGCATCCAGGCGGCCGTCTCGACGAACGGCTCGCCCATGTAGCGCGACCTCGCCGCGCCGGCTGCCGGGCAGCAGTGCCACCGTCGGCGCGATCGGGTCGAGCGCCGAGCGCCGCGACGGGCCGCGCGCGCGTCGGCTCTGCAGCGGGATCGCGATCGGCCAGCGGATGGCCGACGTAGGTCGCGGGAATGCCGGCCTCCGCGTAGATCTCGCCTCGAACGGAAACACCAGCAGCATGTGGTCGACCGCGCGGCGGATCCGCTCGATGCGCTCGCGCCGCCAGGCCCAGATCGACGGGCTGACGAAGTGCGCGACCCGGACGCCGCTTCGGCGCAGGCGCATCTCGAGATCGAGATTGAAGTCGGGCGCGTCGACGCCGACGAAGACGTCGGGACGCCACTGCAGCAGCGCGGTCGACCGAGCTGCGCGCGCATGCGCAGCAGCCGCGGGTAGGCCCGCAGCACCTCGACGTAGCCGCGCACCGACAGCTGCGTCGGACGCCCACCAGCGCTCGAAGCCGTGCCGCGGCCATCGCGGTCCGCCGATGCCGGCCGCGCGCAGGCCCGGTCGGCCGTCGCGCTCGTCCGAGCGCCCGCAGCACGTCGCCCGCGAGCAGATCGCCCGAGGTCTCGCCGGCGACCAGCACGATGCGCCGGATGCGTCGCCGGAACCTGTCGACGCGGAGTCCGCACGGCCGCGACGGTCAGCGCACGATGCCGCGCGTGACGGAGCCCAGGAAGTGCGAGCAGCAGGCCGAGTCGCCTCGCGTCTCGGCGCTCGCCGGTGGTCCGCCGCGCTCGCCCGGCGAAGCTCGACGCGCGCCTCCTCGAGGGTCAGGCCGCTCCGGTACAGCGTCCTGTAGGCACGCCGGATCGCGCTGATGGCCTCGGCGCGAAAAGCCGCGCCGCCGCAGGCCCTCGCTGTTGATGCCGTGCGGCCGACGCGGTGTTGCCCGACGCCATCACGTAGGGCGGGATGTCGTGCAGCACGACCGTTCCGACCCCGGTCATCGCGTGCGCGCCGATCTTGCAGAACTGGTGCACGCCGCGTGTAGCCGCCGAGGATCACCCAGTCGCCGATGCGCGACGTGGCCCGCCGAGGTTGGTCGTGTTGGCGAAGATCGTGTGGTCGCCGACCAGGCAGTCGTGCGCGACGTGCACGTAGGCCATGAGCCAGTTGTCGCTCGCCGAGCCGCGTGACGCCGTCGTCCTGCACCGTGCCGCGATTGATCGTGACGAACTCGCGGATCGTGTTGCCGTCGCCGATCTCGAGACGCGTGGGCTCGCCGCGGTACTTCTTGTCCTGCGGCGCGCCGCCGATCGACGCGAACTGGAAGATGCGGTTGTCCGCGACCGATCGTGGTGCGGCCCTCGATCGACCACGTGCGGACCGACCACGCGTGCCGGCGCCGATCGCGACATGCGGCCCGATCACGCGATACGGGCCGATCTCGACGTCGCTCGATCGAGCTCCGCGCTCCGCGGATCGACGATGGCGCGCTCGGCGTGGATCGCCGCCCGCACCGTGCCGGACGCCGTCGGCCTTCGCAGGCGCCGCTTGCGCCGGCCTTCGCCGGGCGCGATCTCGCGCAGCGTGCACATCAGCTCGGCCTCGGCGGCTACCTGCCCGTCGACGGTCGCGCGCGCCGCTGTACTTCCAGATCGAACGCGCGACGCGCACGATCTTGACCTCGAGCCGCAGCTGGTCGCCGGGAACCACCGGACGCTTGAAGCGCGCGCTGTCGATGCCGACGAAGTAGTAGACCGAGCGGTCGTCCGAGACCCGCCCCATCGTCTGGAACGACAGAATGCCCGGCCGCCTGCGCGAGCGCCTCGATCTGCAGCACGCCGGGCATCACCGGCAGGTGCGGGAAGTGCCCGGTGAAGAACGGCTCGTTGATCGTGACGTTCTTGATCGCCACGATGCGCTTGCCCTGCTCGACCTCGAGCACGCGATCGACCAGCAGGAACGGATAGCGGTGCGGCAGGTGCTCGAGAATGGCCCGGATGTCGAGCGTGGTCATCGTTCAGTCCTCGGTTGTCGTCGCGGCCGGGGCGCCCGGTGGCGCCCGCGTCCAGTTGCGCAGTCCGGTCGGCGCAGCGCAGGCAGCTGCCGCACGATCGCAGCCGACCGTCTCCCATTCGGCGTTCTCCATCAGCGGGAACACTCCGCTGTAGAACCCGGGCGTGCGTGATCGACCGCGTCGACCAGGCTCATCGCGGAGATCACCACGTCGTCGCAGATCTCGAGGTGTCCGAGGATGCCGGCTCCGCCGCCGATCATGCAGCGCCTTCCGATCACCGCGCTGCCGGCGACGCCGACGCAGCCTGCGAGTGCCGATGTGCTCGCCGATCCGCACGTTGTGGCGCGATCTGCACCAGGTTGTCGAGCTTGCAGCCGTCGCCGATCACGGTGTCGTCGAGTGCCCCGCGATCGACCGCGCAGTTGGCGCCGATCTCGACGTCGTCGCCGATTCGCACCGCGCCCGAGCTGCGGGATCTTCGACCAGCGCCCCTGCTCGCGCGCGAAGCCGAAACCGTCGGAGCCGATCACCGTGCCGGCGTGGACGATCGCCGCGCGCGCCGATGCTGCAGTCGTGGTAGACGGTCACGTTGGGCGCCAGGCACCGTTCCGGCGCCGATGCTGCGCTCCAGGGCCGATCGCGCAGCCGGCGCCGAGCACGACGCCGTCGCCCAGCACGACACCGTCGTCGATCACGCAGCCGGCCGCGACGCCGACGTCGGCGCCGAGCCGCGCGCCGGGCGTCGACGCTCGCTCCCGGATGCACGCCGGGCGCGGGCGCGCGGCGGCGCGAGCTGCTGCGCGAACCAGCGCGCGATCGTGGCGAAGTGCGCATAGGGGTCGGCGACGACGATGCGCGCTGCCTGCGCAGGCACGCGCATCGGCTAGCGCGCGGCGCCACGATCACCGCCCCGGCGCGCGTCGCCGACGCTTCCGCGCGGTACTTGCGCGGCGCTCAGGAAGGCGAGATCGGACGGGGCCGGCCGACTGCGAGCGTCGCCAGCGGGTGACCGCGCGGGAGCCGTCACCGACGAGTTCGCCGCCGAAGCGCTCGACGAGTTCGTCGAGGCAGATCGCGGCAGCGAGGGACCGTGCCATCGTGCCGGGACACCCGCCGACGTCTACTTGGCGATTGGCCAGCGCGCGCAGCACCTTCTCGGTGATGTCGACGCGCGGGCTGGCGTACACGGCTTCCTGCAGGACGAAGTCGTAACTTCTCCTGCTCGGCGATCTGCTTGATCACGCGGTTCGCCCTCTCGACGACCTGGGCGAGCTCCTCGTTGCGCCGCTGGTTGAGGTCCTCGCGGAACTCGCGCTGCTTGCGCTGGAAGTCCTTCTCGAGATCGGCGAACTCGCGCTGCCGGCGGACGCGTTCGGTCTCGTTGGTGACCGCTGCGTCGCGCTCGAGCCGCTCGCTCGTCGCCTTCAGGCGCGCCGCCATCTCCTGCAGTTCCTTGTCGCGCTTGCTGAACTCCTGCTCGAGCTTCTGCTGCGCAGCCTTGGCGGGCGCGGCATCACGCAGGATGCGCTCGGTGTTCACGTAGCCGAGCTGCGTGACGTCCTGCGCCGACGGCATCGGCGGGACAGCCAGGAGCGACCGACGATGACCAGCCGTGACGCCACCATTTCATCGCAATTTCCGTGCCTCGAACGATAGCCGCAATTGTCTCACAGGTGCCTCGAGCGTCCGCCCGGGCACGCCCTGCGCGCGCACCGGCCCTCCGCCCGGCCGATCCTCGCACGAATGCCCGGCACCGTCATCAGAAGCCGGTGCCGAGCTGGAACTGGATCCGCTGCGGTCGATCGCCCTCCTGGTTGAGCGGGAAGCCGACGCTGAGCTTCATCGGCCCCATCGGCGACGCCCAGTTCAGGCCGAAGCCGGTCGCGAACGCGCAGTTCGCCGAGGTCGACGTTGTCGACCTCGGGAAGACGTTGCCGACGTCGAAGAAGCACGAAAGCCGCGGAAGCTGCGGTCGTTGCCGGTGCCGGGCAGCGGGAACAGGAACTCCGCGCTGCCGACCAGCCGGATCTGGCCGCCGATGCGGGACGTTGTCCACCGGGTCTCGCGGCCCGAGGCGAGGCCTGCTCGAAGCCGCGAACGGTGCCGATGCCGCCGGCGTAAATAGTTCTTGAACAGCGGGTAGACCTTGCCGCCGTAGCGGCCGGCCGATGGCGATGTCCCCGTTCAGCGCCGAGCGTGTAGTCCTTGGAGATCGCGGCAGGTACCACTGATGAATGTAGCTCGCCCGCGCGTAGCGCAGGTCGCCCACCGGCAGCGTGAACTCGAGGCTCGCGGTCTGGAGACGGCCTCTGGTCGGCGCGAACGCGCTGTCGCGCGAGTCGCGCCGCCAGCCCAGGTTGCCGAGCAGCGCCGAGCTGTCTTCGCCGAAGGCCGCGACGTACTCCTTGTAGCGCTGCGGCGCGCTCGGACCGAGGTCGAGCTGGTTGGCCTCGTAGCGGACAGGCCGAACGAGATCCGGTCGAACTCGGTGTACGGCACGCCGAAGCGCAGGCCGATGCCGGACGTCCGCCACTTGTAGTCGCCGAGGTTGAGCTCGGTCCGCGTTGACAGGTTCGCGGTGTAGACGTCGAAGGTCCGGCTGATGCCGTCGGGCGTGAAGTAGGGATCGGTGTGCGCCAGAACGATCGTGCGGTTGACCTTGCTGGTGTTGATCTGGAGGCCGAGCGACTTGCCGGTGCCCAGGAAGTTCTGCTGGTTCAGCGAGGCCGACAGGATCAGGCTTCTCGGAGCTGGAGATGCCGACGCCGAGCGGTGACCGCGCCGGTCGGCTGTTCGGTGACGACTCACCGACAGATCGACCTGGTCGGGCGCATCGGGCACCGGGACGGTGTCGACGCGCACGTCGGTGAAGTAGCCGAGCCGGCCGATCCGCTCGCGCGACAGGCGGATCTTGTCGGAGTCGTACCAGGCGTCCTCGTACTGCCGCATCTCGCGGCGGACGACCTCGTCGCGGGTGCGCGCGTTGCCGGAGACGTTGATCCGGCGCACGTACACACGACGGCCGGGGTCGACCAGCACGTCGAAGTTGACCTCGCGCTTGTCGCGGTCGATCTCGGGCACCGCATTGACGTTCGCGAACGCGTAGCCCAGTCGCGCCGAGCCGGTCGGTGATGCGCTTCTGGGATTCGGCCAGCTTCTGGCCGGAGAACGTCTCGCCCGCCTTGAGCGTCATCAGCCCCGCGAACTCGGCTTCGCGGCCCAGCAGCTGCCCGAGAAGCGGATCTGGTTGACGCGGTAGACGCCGCCTTCGGTGATGCTGATCGTCAGGTGCACGTCCTCCTTGTCGGGCGTGATCGACACCTGCGTGGAATCGATCGAGAACTCGAGGTAGCCGCGGTTCAGGTAGAACGAGCGCAGGGACTCGAGATCGCCGGCGAACTTTTCGCGCGAGTACTGGTCGGTCTTCGTGTACCAGGACATCCAGGTCGGCGTCGACAGGCGGAACTCGTCGAGCAGCTTCGCCTCGGTGAACGCCTTGTTGCCGACGATGCGGATCGACTTGATCTTCGCCGACTCGCCCTCCTCGACCGCCATCGTGATGCTCGACGCGGTTGCGCTCGAGCGGCGTCACCGTCGACGTGACCCGTGCCGCGTACTTGCCGCGCGACAGGTACTGGCGCTTGAGCTCCTGTTCGGCGCGCTCGAGCAGGCTGCGGTCGAAGATGCGACTCTCGGCCAGCCCGATGTCGCGCAGCGCGCGCTTGACGGTGTCCTCGTCGAATTCCTTGGTCCCTTTGATGTTGATCGACGCGATCGCCGGGCGTTCCTCGAGGTACACGACCAGCACCTGCGCCCTCGACCTCGAGTCGCACGTCCTTGAAGAAACCGGTGGCGTACAGCGCGCGCACGGCGGCCGCAGCCTTGTCTTCGGTCAGCAGCTCGCCGATCTTGACCGGCAGGTATCCGAAGACCGTTCCGGGTTCGGTGCGCTGGATGCCGTCGATCCGGATGTCGCGAACGACGAAAGGATCGAAAGCGAGAACGGCCTGGCAGAAGACCAGAGCCGCAGATGCTGGCAACGGCCCGCACCGCGAAGCGCGTGCGACTGCCGCGCTTCGGGCGCGAAACAGACATTAGGATCCGATCAGACGGGTGAAGTCGTTGAACAGGGCCATGATCATCATTGCGCCGATCATGGCGAGCCCGGCCTTCTGGGTGATCTCGACGAAACGCTCCGACAGCGGCCGGCCGCGTATCGCTTCGAGGCCGTAATATACCAAATGACCTCCGTCGAGGACCGGGATCGGCAGCAGGTTGAGCACGCCCGAGGCTGATGCTGATCAGCGCCAGGAAGGACAGGTAGGCGTACCAGCCGATCGCGCGCGCTCTGCCCGGCGTAGTCGGCGATCGAAACCGGTCCGCTCAGGTTGCGCCAGGACAGCTCGCCGACCAGCATCTTGCCGAGCATGCGCAGCGAGAACAGCGACATGTCCCAGGTCTGGTGCGCCGAACGCTGCAGCGACTCGAGCGGGCCGAAGCGCACCTCGACCATCTGCACGCGGTTGGCGATTCCCGCGCCGATCCTGCCGACCGTCTTGCCCGGCCTCGTCCGGGCGCTCGGAGGCGCGCGCCTCGGGCGTCACCTCGATACGCAGCACGTCGGCGCCGCGGCGCACGTCCAGCCGCAGCGTCGTCTGCGGATTGGCGCGGATCGCGTCGATCAGGTCGAGGGAGCGGGCGAGCGGCCGCCCATCGACGGCGAGCACCTCGTCGCTCGGCCTTCAGGCCGGCGCGGGCCGCCGCGCCGTCGGGCAGCACGCTGGCGATCACGATCCGCCCGGCGGCCAGATCGAGCCCGAGCGTAGCGCAGGAAGTCGCGCTCGACCTCGCCCTGCGGGCAGGCCGGCGGCGTCGATCGACAGCGCCTGCCGGGCGCCGTCGCGGTCGACCTCGAACGGGATCGCACGGCGCTCGATGACACCGTCGACCATGCGCAGACGCACCTCGTTCCAGGAGCGAACCTCGCGCCCGTCGACGGACAGCACGCGGTCGCCCGCAGTCAGGCCGGCCGCCGCCGCCGCGGTGGACTGCGCCGGCGCGGCCACGACCGGCGCGGGCTCCTGCACCCCGACCGAGTTCAGCACGAAGTACAACGCGATCGCGAGCAGGAAGTTGGCCACCGGCCCGGCCACGACGATCAGCGACCGCTTGCCGAGCGACTGGCGCGTGAACGCCCGCGGAAGATCCTCGGGCGGGATCGGACCCGCGCTGACTCGCGCTCGTCGAGCATCTTCACGTAGCCGCCGAGCGGAATCGCCGACAGCGCCCACTCGGTGCGGTCGGGCCCGACCGTCCAGGTCGCGAGCGGCTTGCCGAAGCCGATCGAGAACCGCAGGACCTTCACGCCGCACCAGCGCGCCACCAGGTAGTGGCCCATCTCGTGCACGAAGATCAGCAGCGTCAGCGCCACCAGGAAGGAAATCAGGGTCTGCAGGAAACTCATCGTGCGCACCTCTCGATCCGGGATTGCGCCAGCGAACGGGCCTCGGCGTCCAGCGCCAGCACGCCAGCGACATCAGCCGGCGACGGGCGGTTGCCCAGCGCGTTCAGGACCGTCTCGTCGACGGCGGCGATGTCGGTGAACGCGATGCGGCCGGCCAGGAAGGCCTCGACCGCCATCTCGTTGGCGGCGTTCAGAACACAGGGCCCGGCGCCGCCGGCCGACAGGGCCTCGCGGGCCAGCCGCAGGCAGGGAAATCGCCGCGGATCCGGCGGTTCGAAGTCGAGCCGCCCGAGCGCCGGCAGATCGAGCGCGCCGACGCCGCTGGCGATGCGCTCTGGATAGGCCAGCGCGTGGGCGATCGGCGTGCGCATGTCGGGGTTGCCGAGTTGCGCAAGCACCGATCCGTCCAGGTATTCGACCATCGAATGGATCACGCTTTGCGGATGGACGACGATCTCGATGCGCTCTTGCGGCAACCCGAACAGCAGTTGGGCTTCGATCAGTTCGAGCCCCTTGTTCATCATGGTCGCCGAATCGACCGAGATCTTGCGCCCCATGCTCCAGTTCGGGTGCGCGCACGCCTCGTCCGGCGTGACGGTGCGCATCTGCTCGATCGGGCGCTGCCGGAACGGCCCGCCCGGAGGCCGTCAACAGGATCCGCCGCACCCCCGCCGAGGACATGGCGCGCGCGTCGCCCTGAACGGACGACGGCAGGCACTGGAAGATCGCGTTGTGCTCGCTGTCGATCGGCAGCACCACCGCGCCGGCCGCACGCGCCGCCGCGACGAACACCGGCCCGGCCATCACCAGAGCTTCCTTGTTGGCCAGCAGGATGCGCTTGCCGCAGCGCGCGGCAGCCAGCGTCGGTTCGAGGCCCGCGGCCCCGACGATCGCCGCCATCACGGCATCGACCTCGGGCGCCGCGCTGATCTGCGCCAGGCTGTCGGGCCCCGACAGCACCTCGGTGGCGCATCGCGCCTCGGCCAGCCGCGCCCGCAGGCGCCGGCCTTGCGCCTCGTCCGGCATCGCCGCGAACGCCGGACGGAAGCGCAGGCACAACGCGGCCAGCTCGTCGACGCGGCGGTTGGCCGACAGCGCGAACACCCGATAGCGATCGGGGTGGCGCGCGACCACGTCCAGCGTGCTCGCGCCGATGGATCCGGTCGCACCCAGGACCGTGAGCGTCAGCATGGTCGGCACTACCTCAGCAGTTCATAGATCAGCAGCGCGGCCGGCATCGTCGGGATCAGCGCGTCGATCCGGTCGAGCACGCCGCCGTGTCCCGGCAGGACCCAGCCGCTGTCCTTCACGCCGGCCTGCCGCTTGAGCAGGGATTCGTGCAGGTCGCCGACGATCGACAGCGCGGCGATCGCGACCAGCACCAGCAGCGCGACCGCCGTCGGCAGGCGGGCGGACAGCGCCGCGGGCAGCGAAGCCTCGAGCCCGGTCGTGCCGGCGGCCGCGGCCCCGAGCACGGCGACCGCGACGAACCCGCCGATCGCGCCCTCCCAACTCTTTCCCGGACTGATGCCCGGTGCCAGCTTGCGACGGCCGAAGGCTCGCCCCGCGAAGTAGGCGGCGATGTCGGCGATCCAGATCACGGCCATCGACGACAGCAGCGCGATCGGCCCGCGCAGACGCAGTTCGTAGAGCGCCAGCCAGCAGCCCAGCAGCAGCAGCGACGCCAGGATCCAGCCGCCGGGGCGCGCGTCGTGACGCGCCAGGCGCAAGCCTCCGCCGACGACCCAGAAGAGCGTCAGCAGCGCGGCCGGCACGATCAGCACATGGCCGCCCGGCCATGAGGCCGACTCGCGCCAGGCCAGCAGTGCAACGCCCGCGATCAGCACCACCGTCGCGGCACGCGCGGACGACGCGCCCGGCGGCTCGAGCAGGCGCCCCCACTCCCAGGCGCCGACGGTGAGAAACACCAGGGTCAGGACGCCCCAGGCAATCGGCGGATAGACGAAGATCGCCGGCAGCAGGATCGCCAGCAGCACGAGAGCGGTCACCACCCTGCGGCCAAGCATGCGTGTGTCCTCGGTGTCGGCGGTTCGAAAGGCAGGTCAGCCTGCGCGCGCGAAAATCACGCGGCGGTGCTGACCTGGGCGCTGGTCCTGCCGAACCGGCGCTCGCGCTGCCGGTACGAGTCGATCGCACGCTGCAGTTCTGCGGCGTCGAAGTCGGGCCAGTAGGTGTCGGTGAAGTACAGCTCGGTGTAGGCGAGCTGCCACAGCAGGAAGTTGCTGATGCGCTGTTCGCCGCCGGTCCGCACGAACAGGTCGGGTTCGGGCGCGTGGGCCATCGCGAGATGACCCGCGAAGGCCGCCTCGTCGATCGCTTCCGGCGCCCCCGCCAGCTCGGGCCGGACCCGCAGCATCGCACGCACCGCCTGCAGGATGTCCCAGCGCCCGCCGTAGTTCGCGGCGATCGTCAGCGTCATCCGGCGGTTGGCCTCGGTGCGCAGCTCGGCCTTTTCGATCAGCTCGCTGCAGCTGCGGGTCGAACGCCGACAGATCGCCGACCACGCGCAGGCGGATGCCGTTGTCTGGCCAGCAGCGAGACCTCGCGCTTGAGCGCCGTCAGGAACAGGCGCATCAGCACCGAGACCTCGTCGGCGTGGACGACGCCAGTTCTCGGAGCTGAACGCGAACAGGGTCAGGTACTCGACCCCCTGCCGCGCGCAGGCCTCGACGATCGTGCGCACCGCCTCGACGCCCTTCGCGTGTCCGGCCACCCGCGGCAGCTTGCGCTGGGTCGCCCAGCGCCCGTTGCCGTCCATGATGATCGCGACGTGACGCGGCACCGGCCCGACGTCGGGCAGTCCGGCGGTGGAACTGATCCCCGACGTCTGCGACATCAGACGGTCATCAATTCCTGTTCCTTGGCCGCGAGCAGCTTGTCGATCTCGACGATGTGCCGGTCGGTCAGCTTCTGGACGTCGTCCTGCGCGCGCCGCTCGTCGTCCTCGGAGACGTCTTGTCCTTGAGCATCTTCTTGAGCTGCTCGTTGGCGTCGCGGCGCAGGTTGCGCACCGCCACCTTCGCATGTTCGCCCTCGGACTTGACGACCTTGATCAGCTCGCGGCGACGCTCTTCGGAGAGCGGCGGCATCGGCACCCGGATCAGCTCGCCGAGCATCACCGGATTCAGGCCGAGGTCCGATTCGCGGATCGCCTTGTCGATCGACGGGGCCCATCTTCTTTTCCCAGGGCGACACGCCGATCGTGCGGGCGTCGACGAGGGTCACGTTCGCGACCTGGCTGATCGGCACGGGGCTGCCGTAGTAGTCGACCTGCACGTGATCGAGAATGCCGGTGTGCGCGCGCCCGGTGCGGATCTTGGCTGAGCGTGTTCTTGAGCGCCTCGATCGACTTCTGCATCTTCTGGTCTGCCGATCTCCTGACGTCGGCAATGGTCATCGTTTCTCCTTGCTGGCCGGTGCGCGGCTGATCAGACGTGCACCAGCGTGCCCTCGTCCTCGCCGAGGACGACGCGCTTCAGCGCGCCTTCCTTGAAGATCGAGAATACCTTGATCGGCAGCTTCTGGTCGCGGCACAGCGCGAAGGCCGTCGCGTCCATCACCTTGAGGTCGCGGCCGATCGCCTCGTCGAAACTGATGCTGCTGGTAGCGCATGGCATTCGGATCGTTCTCGGGTCGGCGGTGTAGACGCCATCGACCTTGGTCGCCTTGAGAACGATCTCGACGCCGATCTCGGCGCCGCGCAGCGCCGCCGCGGTATCGGTCGTGAAGAACGGATTGCCGGTGCCGGCGGCGAAGATCACCACCTTGCCCTCTTCCAGATAGCGCAGCGCCTTCGGACGGATGTAGGGCTCGACGACCTGCTCGATCTTGAGCGCCGACTGCACCCGGGCCGGCGACGCCGACCTGGCGCAGCGCATCCTGCAGCGCCAGCGCGTTCATCACCGTCGCGAGCATGCCCATGTAATCCGCCGTGGCGCGGTCCATGCCGGCCGCACCCGGCGCCACGCCGCGGAAGATGTTGCCGCCGCCGATGACGATCGCCAGTTCGACGCCGAGCGCGCTGATGCCCGCGACTTCGCCGCACCATCCGCTCGATCGTCTCGCGGTTGATGCCGTAGGTGTCGTCGCCCATCAGCGCCTCGCCCGACAGCTTCAGCAGCACGCGGCGGTAGGCGGTGGGCCGGGGAGCCGGCTCGCGGCGCCCCGCCTCGCCCGAGGGCTGACCAATCACGGAAACGGAACTCATTGGTCGAACCTCCTTGTCAGGCCGGGATTATCGTCGAATTCGCCCGGTCAGCGCGCCGCGGCGGCGGCCTGGGCGGCCACTTCGGCGGCGAAATCGCTCGACTTCTTCTCGATGCCCTCGCCGACCACGTACAGCGTGAAGCCGGCCACCGACGCGCCCCTTGCCTTCAGCAGCTGCTCGACGGTCTGCTTGTCGTCCTCGGCCTTCACGAAGACCTGGCCAAGCAGGGTCACTTCCCTGCAGGAACTTCTGCACCGTGCCCTCGACCATCTTCTCGACGATCGCCTCCGGCTTGCCGGACTCGCGCGCCTTCTCGATCGCGATGCGGCGCTCGGTGTCGATCAGTTCGGCCGGCACGCCCGAGGCGTCCAGCGACTTCGGCTTGGAGGCGGCGATGTGCATCGCCAGGTCCTTGCCGAGCTGCTCGTCGCCGCCGACGAGGTCGATCAGCACGCCGATCTTGGAGCCGCCGTGGATGTAGCTGACGCCAGGCGACCTTTGGCCGCGATGCGGGTGAAGCGGCGGATCGACATGTTCTCGCCGATCTTGCCGACCAGTGCGGTGCGCGTCGACTCGACCGTGCCCTCGCCCATCGGCAGCGCCGACAGCGCCGCCACGTCGGCCGGGTTGCGCGTGGCCACCAGTTCGGCGCAGCGCCTTGGCGAGCGCGAGGAAGTCGTCGTTCTTGGCGACGAAGTCGGTCTCGCAGTTGACTTCGACCATCGCGCCCAGCTTGCCGTCGGCCGACTGGTACATGCCGACCACGCCTTCCGCGGCCACGCGCGACGCCGCCTTGCTCGCCTTGTTGCCCAGCTTGACGCGGAGGATCTCCTCGGCCTTGGCCATGTCGCCGCCGGCCTCGGTGAGCGCCTTCTTGCATTCCATCATCGGCGCGTCGGTCTTCTCGCGCAGTTCCTTGACCATGCTCGCGGTGATTTCCGCCATCTTCTGCTCCTGTGCTTGGTGCGGCCGCCGTCGGGGCGCCGCCGCTTTGAACCCATCGAACCTTGTGAACCGTCTGGCTCCGGCCCGGATCGCGTCACGGGCCGGCCCCAAAAAACGGGGCTGTACGAAACAGCCCCGCTGCGAGACCGCCTGGCGGGATCAGGCCTGTTCGGCGTCGACCTCGACGAATTCCTCGTCGGAAACGCTCTTGACGATTTCCTTCAGCGAGGCGTTGCGACCCTCGAGGATCGCGTCGGCCACGCCGCGCGCGTACAGGCGGATCGCCCGGCCGGAGTCGTCGTTGCCGGGGATCACGTAGTCGATGCCGTCGGGCGAGTGGTTGGTGTCGACCACGGCAACCACCGGGATGCCCAGCTTGTTCGCCTCGGTGACCGCGATCTTGTGGTAACCGACGTCGATGACGAACAGCGCGTCGGGCAGACCGTCCATGTCCTTGATGCCGCCGAGGCTCTGGTTGAGCTTGGTCAGCTCGCGCTGGAACATCAGGCCTTCCTTCTTGGACATGCGCTCGAGGCCGCCGTCGGCCATCGTGGCTTCCATGTCCTTCAGGCGCTTGATCGAGCCCTTGACGGTCTTGAAGTTGGTGAGCATGCCGCCGAGCCAGCGCTCGTCGACGTAGGGCACGCCGGCGCGCTGCGCCTCCTCGGCGACGATCTCGCGCGCCTGGCGCTTGGTGCCGACGAACAGCACGGTGCCGCGGTTGGCGGACAGCTGGCGCACGAACTTCATCGCGTCCTGGTACATGACCAGGGTCTTCTCGAGGTTGATGATGTGGATCTTGTTGCGATGGCCGAAGATGAACGGGGCCATCTTGGGATTCCAGAAGCGGGTCTGGTGGCCGAAATGCACACCCGCTTCGAGCATTTGACGCATGGTTGCCGACATGTCGAGACTCCATTCAGGGTTTTGACTGACGTCGCCGCCATACCGGGAACCGATCCGGAGGATTCGGTCGCCGGTTGCCGCGCGGAGCGACGTGCCCTCAGGGTCTCTCAGGGTCTGCCATCGCGCCGCGCGGACCCCAGATGGCGGGACGCGCGATTTGCTGCGGTTTTCGCAGTGGCCGGCGCTGCTGGCGGCGCTCGCCCCCCGCTGCTGGCGGCGGTCGAACCCAGTATCGCTGACCCTGCTTATCAGCTGACTTTGATCAGCTAACCTATAATCATAGCATGACGATCAGCATCAAGACCAGCGAAGACATCGAGGCGATGCGCGTGGCCGGCCGCCTGGCCGCCGAAGTGCTCGACTACATCACCCCGTTCGTGAAGCCCGGCGTCACCACCGGCGAACTCGACCGGCTCTGCCACGAGTACATGGTCGACGTCCAGAAGACCGTCCCGGCGCCGCTGAACTACGCGCCCTCGGGCTACTCGCCGTATCCCGAAGTCGATCTGCACCTCGGTCAACCACCAGGTCTGCCACGGTATTCCGGGCGACAAGGTGCTGAAGAACGGCGACATCGTCAACCTCGACATCACCGTGATCAAGGACGGGTACCACGGCGACACCAGCCGCATGTTCGTCGTCGGCGAGGCGTCGATCGCCGCACGACGCCTGTGCGAGGTCACCTACGAGTGCATGTGGCTGGGGATCGCGCAGGTGCGGCCGGGCGCCACGCTCGGCGACATCGGCCACGCCATCCAGAAGCCACGCCGAGGGGGCGGGCTTCTCGGTGGTTCGCGAGTTCTGCGGCCACGGCATCGGCCGGCAGTTCCACGAAGAGCCGCAGATCCTTCACTACGGCAAGCCCGGCACCGGGCGAGACGCTGCGAGCCGGCATGATCTTCACGATCGAGCCGATGATCAACGCCGGGCGGCGCGAGATTCGCGAGCTCGCCGACGGCTGGACCATCGTCACCAAGGACCACAGCCTGTCGGCGCAGTGGGAGCACACCGTGCTGGTGACCGACAGCCGGGTTCGAGATCCTGACCCGTCTCGGCGGCGACGCCGGCTCCGCCGCCATTCGTCGCGGCAGCGCTGGCCTGCACCCCGGTGACGCAACCCGCTCTCGACCGCCGGCAGTGCTCGCGTCAGCTGCGCACCGCCTATCGGCGACAGCGCGACGACCACATCGACGCGTTCCGTGCCGATCGCGATCCGGATCGCCTGACGCGCCGGCTGTCCGCCACCACCGATGCGACGGTCCGCGGGACTCTGGCAGGCGATCGACGTGCCCGGCCGAACGGCGCTGTTGGCGGCCGTGGGCGGATACGGCCGCGGCGAGACCTATCCGCACTCGGACGTCGACCTGCTGATCGTGACTGCCGGCAGCGCCGACGCCCGAGCAGGCGCAGGCCATCGAGCGCTTCGTCGGCGCGCTGCTGGGACATGGGCCTGCGCGATCGGCCACAGCGTGCGCACGCCTCGACCGAGTGCCTGAGCGAAGCGGCCGGCGACATCACGGTCCAGACCAGCGCTGATGGAGGCACGCTGTCTTGCCGGCAGCCGCGCGCTGTTCCGCGACCTGACCGGAGGCCTGGCTGCGGCACCGCAGACCCCGGCAGCCTTCTTCCAGGAGAAGATGCTCGAGATGCGCCAGCGCCACGTGAAGTTCGAGGACACGCCGTACAGCCTCGAGCCGAACGTCAAGGAAAGCCCGGGCGGCCTGCGCGACCTGCACGTGGTGCTCTGGACCGCGCGGGCGGCGGGCTTCGGGCTGCAGCTGGGGCGACCTGGCGCGCCTGCGGGCTGGCCACCGAGGCGGAAGCGCGCACCCTGCGGCGCAATCGAGCGGGTCCTGAAGCGCGTGCGCGCGCTGCTGCACATCCAGTCCGGCCGGCGCGAAGACCGGCTGGTGTTCGACCTGCAGGCGCAGGTCGCGGCGGCGCTCGGTCTCGGCGGACGCGACGCGCGCCGGGCGTCCGAAGAGCTGATGCAGCGCTACTTCCGGGCCGCCAAGCAGGTCACGCAGCTGACGACGATCCTGCTGCAGAACCTGGAGCGCGCGCTCTTCCCGCAGCACGATACCGGTTCCCGAGCCGATCGACGGCGAGTTCCGCAACAGCGGCGACCTGCTCGAGCCGCTCGACATGGCAGCTGTTCGAGCGCGATCCGGCGGCGATCCTGCGGGCCTTCCTGATGCTCGCGGCGCACTCGGAACTGCAAGGGCATGACCGCGCCGACGCTGCGCGCGATCTGGCACGCGCGAATGCGCATCGATGCCGAGTTCCGGCGCAATCCCGAGCAATCGGCGCGCTGTTCCTGAGCATCCTGCAGCAGCCGCGCGGCATCACGCGCGACGCTGCGGCGCATGAACCAGTGGTCGGTGCTCGGCCGGTACCTGCCGGCGTTCCGGCGCATCGTCGGGCGCATGCAGCACGACCTGTTCCACGTCTACACCGTCGATCAGCACATCCTGATGGTGGTGCGCAACCTGCGTCGCTTCGCGATGGACGAGCACGCGCACGAGTATCCCTTCTGCAGCCAGCTGATGGCAGCGTTCGACAAGCCCTGGCTGCTGTACCTCGCGGCGCTGTTCCACGACATCGCCAAGGGACGCGGCGGCGACCACTCGCGTGCTCGGCACGAGCGACGCGCGCCGGTTCTGCCGCGCCCACGGCCTGCCGCCGACGAGACGCGAACTGGTCGAGTTCCTGGTCGAGCACCATCTGACGATGTCGTCGACCGCGCAGAAGCAGGACCTGTCCGACCCCGAGGTGATCGTGCGGTTCGCCGACCTGGTCGGCACCGAGCGGCGCCTGATCGCGCTGTACCTGCTGACCGTCGCCGACATCCGCGGCACCAGCCCGAAGGTCTGGAACGCCTGGAAAGGCAAGCTGCTGCAGGACCTGTTCACCGCCACCAAGCGGGCGCTCGGCGGCGAGGCGCCGACATCGGGCATCGCGGCTGGATGCCCTGCGGCGCGAGGCGCATCGCATCCTCAACCTGTACGCCCTGCTCGGAAGAGCGCTACGCCGAGTTTCTGGGACAGGCTCGACGTCGCCTACTTCCTGCGCAACGACGCCCAGGACATCGCCTGGCACACGCGGGTGCTGCATACCCGCGCCGACACCGACGAGCCGGTCGTGCGCGCACGGCTGGCGCCGATCGGCGAGGGCTTCCAGGTGGTCGTCTACCTGCCGGACCAGCCCGAGCTGTTCGCGCGCATCTGCGGCTACTTCGACAGCAAGAACCTGTCGGTGCTCGATGCGCGCATCCACACGACGCGGCACGGCTATGCGCTCGACAGCTTCCTGGTCGTCGATCCGAGCAACGGTCTCTCACTACCGCGACATCCTGACGCTGGTCGAGGTCGACCTGACCGAGCGCCTGCAGCGGCGCGCGCGACCTGGCGCCGCCGGTGCGCGGGCGGATCTCGCGCCGCTCGAGGTACTTCCCGATCAAGCCGACGGTCGAGCTGCGGCCGGACGACCGCGGTCAGCACTACCTGCTGTCGATCACGGCCAACGACCGGACCGGCCTGCTGTACAGCATCGCCCGCGTGCTCGTCGGAGCATCGGCGTCAACCTGTACACCGCGCGCGTCACCACGCTGGGCGAGCGCGTCGAGGACATGTTCCTGATCGACGGCCCGGCGCTGGCCAAACCGAAGGACGCAGCTGCATCTGGAGACCGAGCTGCTCGAAGCGCTGCAGGCCTGAACGCGGCGCGCGCAGCGGCAGGTCCGTTCAGTTCCCGTCTGCCGAGCCAGGCGAACGAATTCCGAGAGGATGGCGCGCACCCGTGCCATCGCCCGCTCGAGCATGGCGGTGATCGCGTCCAGCGAAATCCCCTCGCGGCTGTCGCCCTTGCCGGCGGCGTGGTTCGCCACCACCGCGAGCGCCGCGTAGGGAACCTCGAGCTCGCGCGCAAGCGCCGCCTCGGGCATGCCGGTCATTCCGACCAGGTCGCAGCCGTCGCGCTCCATCCGGCGGATCTCGGCTGCGGTTTCCAGGCGCGGTCCCTGCGTGCAGCCGTAGGTTCCGACCAGGGCCAGCGGTTCGCCGAGGTTGCCCGCCGCCAGCGCCAGGCGGGCGCGCACCCCGTCGTCGTAGGGGACGGTGAAATCGATGTGCGTGACCGGCTGATCCGGGCCTTCGAAGAAAGTGCCGCGCCGGCCGTGGGTGTAGTCGATGATCTGATCGGGCAGCACCAGCACGCCCGGCCCGTACTCGGCGCGGATGCCGCCGACGGTGGCGACGGACACGATGCCTTCGGCGCCGGCGTGCTTCAACGCCCAGAGGTTGGCGCGATAGTTGATCTCGTGCGGGGCGATGGTGTGACCGTAGCCGTGGCGGGCGAGGAACATCAGGTCGACGCCCCGCAGCTGGCCGTGGGTGAGCGGCCCCGACGGATCCCCGTAGGGCGTGCGGATCACCTGGCGGCGGACGTTCTCGAGGCCGGCGAGGCTCGTCAGGCCGCTGCCGCCGATGATTGCGAACTTCATGTCGACTCTCCTGTCAGCCGGCGCAGCCCGTCCTCGTCGATCACCGGGACGCCGAGCGCCTCTGCCTTGGCCAGCTTGCTGCCGGCCGCTTCGCCGGCCACCACGTAACTCGTCTTGCGCGACACCGAGGCGAGCACGCTGCCGCCGTGCCGGCGGATCAGCTCCGAAGCCTCGTCGCGGCTCATCGAGGGCAGCGTCCCGGTCAGCACGAAGCCGAGTCCCGCCAGGCGGCCCGGCTCGGCAGCCGCAGCGCCCTCGCCTGCCGGCGCGCGCGGCGCCGTCACCGGCCAGTGCACGCCGGCGGCACGCAGCTGCGCGATCACGTCCAGGTTGTGCGGCTCGGCGAAGAAGCGCTGCAGGCTGTCGGTGATCTCGGGTCCGATGCCCTCCAGCGGCACGGGCAGCAGCGGCTCGCCGCGCCCCCGCCGCCGGGCGTTCTCCTTCTGGATCTCGGTCTTGGCGGTCTGGCGCGCGGCCCAGTCCTCGGCCAGCAGCGCGTCGATGTCGCCGTACTCCCGAGCGAGCTGGCGGGCGACCTCCTCGCCGACATGGCGGATGCCGAGGCCGAACAGGAAGCGTGCCAGGGTCGTCGAACGCGAGCGATCGATGGCGGCGACGAGATTCGCAGCCGACTTCTCGCCCATCCGCTCCAGGCCGGCGAGCGTCGCGACGTCGAGGCGGTACAAGTCGGCCGGCGTGCGGATCCTGTCGGCGTCGACCAGCTGGTCGACCAGCTTCTCGCCCAGCCCGTCGATGTCCATCGCGCGACGCTGCGCGAAGTGGCAGCAGCGCCTGCTTGCGCTGCGCCGAGCAGTACAGCCCGCCGACGCAGCGCCAGGCCGCTTCGCCCTCGCCCCGGCTGACCGCCGAGCCGCACACCGGACAGGCCGCTGGCATCGTGAAGCGGCGGTAGCGCGACGCGAATTCGGCGCTGTCCTCCGGCGGACGGCGATCGGCCAGTGCGCGCACGACCTCGGGGATCACGTCGCCGGCACGCCGCACGACCACGGTGTCGCCGATCAGCAGGCCCTTGCGCCGCAGTTCGTCCTCGTTGTGCAGCGTGGCGTTCGACACCGTCGTCCCGCCGACGAACACCGGCCGCAGGCGGGCCACCGGTGTCAGCGCGCCGGTGCGCCCGACCTGCACCTCGATGTCGAGCAGCTCGGTCAGCGCCTCCTCGGCCGGGAACTTGTGCGCGAGCGCGAAGCGCGGCGCGCGCGCGACGAATCCGAGCACGTCGTGCCAGTCGCGCCGGTCGACCTTGTAGACGACGCCGTCGATCTCGTAGGGCAGCCGATCCCGGCGCGCGAGCGTCTCGCGATAGAAGCCGAGCAGACCGTCGATGCCCTTCACCACCCGCCGATGGCCACCGACCGGCACGCCGAGGCCGACGAGCCAGTCGAGCAGGTGCGAATGGCGCGCGGGCTCATCGGCGCCGTCCAGCTGGCCGATGCCGTAGCCGAGAAAGCGCAGCGGGCGCTGCGCCGTCATCGCCGGATCCAGCTGGCGCAGCGAACCGGCCGCGGCATTGCGCGGATTGACGAACTCGCGCTCGCCGGCCGCTCGCAGGCGCTCGTTCATGCGCTGGAAATCGCTTCGGTACATCAGCACTTCGCCGCGCACCTCGAGCACCGCCGGCGGCTGCCCCCGGTCCTCACGCAGCCGCAGAGGAATCGCGCGGATCGTGCGCACGTTGGCCGTCACGTCCTCGCCACGCGCACCGTCGCCGCGCGTCGCGGCCCGCACCAGTGCGCCGTGCTCGTAGCGCAGGCTGATCGCGAGCCCGTCGTACTT
The DNA here is from genome assembly GCA_963849015.1 of uncultured beta proteobacterium. Taxonomy (GTDB): domain Bacteria; phylum Pseudomonadota; class Gammaproteobacteria; order Burkholderiales; family Burkholderiaceae_E; genus Quisquiliibacterium. Next base: position 196,455 of record CAWKFK010000018.1, on the reverse strand, counting down.
CAGCTCCGCCGAGTATTCGATGTCGGCCGCGTGGTCGATGCGGTCCGCCAGCAGTTCGCGCGCGCGCCGGTCGAAGGCCTGCACGTCGGCGTCGTCGAACGCATTGTTCAGCGACAGCATCGGCAGCGCGTGCACGACTTCGCCGAAGCCTTCGGCGGGCGTTCCCGACACCCGCTGCGTCGGAGAGTCGGGGACGATCAGCTCGGGATGCGCCTGCTCCAGCGTGCGCAACTGCAGAAACAGCCGGTCGTACTCCGCGTCGGGCACCGACGGTGCGTCGAGAACGTAGTACTCGTGGTCGTAGCGCGACAGCAGCGCGCGCAGCGAAGCGGCAAGCGCCCGGGGATCCTGCGCGCCGGTCGCGGACGGGTCTTCGCCCAAGGTCGCGCGTCGTCAGTTGAACAGGCGCAGCGCCAGCGGCGAGCCGGCCGGGATTCCGGCTTCGTCGAGGCCCTGGTAACGCTGCCGGACCTGCTGCGCGATGCGCTCGATCTGCGGCTCGGCCAGCGGTCGCCCGGCATCGTCGATCAGCGTGCCGCCGAGCCGATGGGCGCAGGCGCGTGCGCAGTCGAGCATCTCCGCTCCAGGGCGTCGAGGCCGGCGGGCGCCCGCGGCAGGTCGAGCAGCAAGGTCAGGCGGTTCGGAGTGTCGGCCATCGCGATCGAGAACAGCACCTCGCCATTCGGCCCGAGCCGGGCATAGCGGTTGTTGCCGCGCTCGACGCAGTCGCTGGCCTCCGCCTCGCGCGCGAGGTCGCCCAGACCCATCGGCTCGCGGGTCTCGACCCCGATGCCGAGCTGCGCGTCCAGCTGCGCGCAGGTGTCGTCGAGGGCGCGCGCCCGCGCCAGCACCCGGTTCATGTCGGGCGTGTCGGCCAGCGCCGAAAGCTGGTCGGCCAGGGCCTGCACGCCGGCGACGAATTCGGAGAACTCCATCGCGTTGAGCGGGCCGTGCCGGTTCGCGAGCAGCACGCCGACACGGACGCGCTCGAAGCTCGCGCCGGCCATCGGTGCCTGCCACGACCAGGCGGCATCGTCGCCCTCCGGCGCATCGCCGCGCGAGCCGAGATCCGCCGCGACCGGCCGATCGTCCGCGGCCGTCTCGGAGGCGCCCGCCAGCGGCACGAGTTCGCTGTCGGACGCCACCGCACCGGCCGTCTCGGGCTCGGTCGACTCGCGCGGACGCGGTACTCCGCCTTCGACCAGCACCGGTTTGCTGCCGACGCGGCGCAGTCCCTGCGCCAGGTGGATCAGCCGTTCGCCGGACACCGCAGCTGCCGGAGCAAGCTCCACGATGCAGTCGGTCAGCTCGCTCAGCACGGCACGCCCGGAGCCCCGTGCGGCCGTCTCCCCGGCTGCCGCCGCCCCTGCGCCGGAAGCGGGCGCGCCCGATCCGTAGGAGACGCCGACATCGCCGTCGACGTCCGCATCCGCCGGCCCGAACGCCGCACCCGTCGCTGCCGCGTCGAGGTCGAGAGAAGGCTCGGAACGGGCGCCGGCACCGACGCCCTCGCCGCGCGCGACTTCGCCCCTGGACTTCGACGCCGCGCCCGTCCCTGCCATCCGCGCACGGCGACGGCGACCGCTCCAGAGGTTGTAGAAGACGACGCAGGCCAGGGCCAGCGCGACCAGAAGGATCAGGCTCAGATCGAGGGAATTCATCAGGCTGCCTCGGCGATGCGCGCAGCGGACTCGAGATCGACCGCCACGATCCTGCGAGACTCCGCGCTCCTGCATCGTGACGCCGACGAGCTGCTGCGCGAGTTCCATCGCAATCTTGTTGTGGGTGATGAACAGGAATTGTGTCTGGTCCGACATGCGCCGAACCATATCGCAATAGCGCTCGGTGTTCGCGTCGTCCAGCGGCGCGTCGACCTCGTCGAGCAGGCAGAACGGCGCCGGATTGAGCTGGAACATCGCGAACACCAGCGCGATCGCCGTCAGGGCCTTCTCGCCGCCCGACAGCAGATGGATCGAGGTGTTCCGCTTGCCCGGCGGCTGCGCCATCACCTGCACGCCCGCGTCGAGGATCTCGCCGCCGGTGAGGATCAGGCGGGCTTCGCCGCCGCCGAACAGCTCCGGGAACAGGCGGCCGAACTCGCGATTGACCGTGTCGTAGGTCTGCTGCAGCAGTTCGCGGGTCTCGCGGTCGATCTTCGAGATCGCGTCCTCGAGCGTAGCGATGGCTTCGTTCAGGTCGGCCGACTGGGCATCGAGGAAGCCCTTGCGCTCGGAGGCCGCGGCGAGCTCGTCGAGAGCGGCCAGGTTGACTGCGCCGAGCGCGGCGACCGCGTTCGCCAGCCGCGTGACCTCGCCCTGCAGCCACGACGCCCTGGGCAGCGCGCCGCCTTCGCCGACGAACTGCGCGAGCACCGCCTGCTCGTCGACCCGGGCCTCGGCGAGCTGCGCGGCGAACTGCTCGGCGTTCAGGCGCGCCGCCTGCTCGCGCAGCTGGAAGTCGGTGACGCGCTGGCGCAGCGGCTCCTGCTCGCGCTCGATCGTCATCCGGCTCTCGTCGCGTGCCTTCAGCGTGCGGGTCAGATCGTCGAGCCGCTGCCGCGCCGCCGACAGCGCCTGTTCGGCAAGGACCCGCGACTGCAGCGCCGCGTCGAGCGTGGCGCGCGCGCCCGCGTCCGACAGCTCGGCGAGCCGGGCGTCGCACTGCTCGCGCTCCGCCCGGCTCTGCTGTTCGAGCAGTGCGGCCTGTTCGATCGCGCGCTCCAGGCGCTCGATGCGTCCCTGGATCTCGCGGGTCGCGAACGACGCCTCCTGCGCGTCGCGCTCGGCCTGCCGCAGGTCGTCGCGCCGCGCGGCGAGCGATCGCTCCGCCGCTTCGAAGGCCAGCGCGAGTTCTTCGGCCTGCTGCTGGCGTTCGGCCAGCGCGACGTCGAGCTCCTCGAACGCCGCGCTCTCCTCCTCGATGGCGCGGGTGGCGTCCTCGATGGCGTGCGTGACCTCGGCGAGCTCGTGCTCGATGCGCCCGCGGGTCTGGCGGGCGCGCTCGAACAGCTGCTCGACACGCTGGGCCTCGAGCCGCACCGACGCGAGCCTGCGCACCGCTGCGGTGTGCGCGTCGCGGGCGGCCGCCATGCGCGCGGACGCCTCGGCGGCCTGCGATTCGGCCCTCGCCGCCTCGCCGCGCGCATCGTCGGCCAGCAGCTGCTGGGCCCGCAGCTCGCGCGCCAGGTTCTCGAGCTCGTGCTGGCGCACGAGCAGGCCTTCCTGCTCGGAGTCGGGGGCGTACATCTGGATCGACATCCGCGAAACCACATGGCCCTCGCGCGTCACCAGGCGGGTTCCGGGGGCGAGCTCGCTGCGGCGCGCGACCGCGACCTCGATCGAATCGGCCGCGTAGAGTCCGTGCAGCCAGTCGGACAGCAGCGACTGCAGCCCGGCCTCGGTCGCCCGCACAACCTCGAGCAGCGGACGCATGCCGGTCGCGGCCGCGGCCGCTGCGACCGGCTGCGCCGAGAAAAAGGCGACCTTGGCCGGCGGCGCGTCGGCGCACAGGCCGGCCACATTCTCGAGCCGACCGACCTCGAGCGCCTCGACACGCTCGCGCAGCACCGACTCGATCGCCGACTCCCAGCCCTCCTCGATCCGCAGGCGCTGCCACAAGCGGGCCATCGAGGCCAGCCCGTGGCGGTTCAGCCAGGGCACGATCCGCGCCTGGCTCTGCGCACGCTCCTGCAGCTGTCTCAGCGCCGAGATGCGCGCCTCGATCTGCGTGCTCTTGGCCTCGGCTGCGCGCAGCGCCTGCTGCGCCGGCGTGCGGCGCGCATCGGCGGCACGCCAGGCCTCCTCGGCTTGCGACTGCGCCTCGCCGGTGAGGTGCTCGGTCTCCTCGCACTCCGCGACCGCGATCCGGGACTCCTCCAGTTCGGACTCTTCGGGCGCCTGCACCTGGCTGCCCTCGGACTGCAGCCGCTCGCGGCGGCGCTCGGCGGCCGCGCACGCCTGTTCGGCGGCACGGCGCCGGGTCGCGGACAGCTCGATCGACTGCCGGACCTGCAGCGCCGCGCCACGCGACTGCTCGAGCGCGGTACGCGCGTCGCGCAGCGCGGTTTCGAGCGCCGGCAGTTGCTCGCCGAGGGTGAGCACGCGCTCGGCGAGTTCGTCGGACGAGGCCCGCGCGTGTCCGATCTGTTCGTGCGCCGCGACCAGTTCGGCGCGGGCCTGCTCACCGTCCTCGCGCGCACGGCGCTCCTGATCGGCGAGTGCCGAAATGCGCTGGCCGAGCTGCCCCTGCGACTCGAGGACGAAGCGGATCTCGGATTCGAGCCGGCCAACCTCCGAGTTCGCGTCGTAGAACCGGCCCTGCGCGGCGTGCACCTCGTCGCCGGCAGCATAGTGCGCGCTGCGCAGCTCCTCGGTCTCGGCCTCCAGCGCCCGCAGGTCGGCGAGGCGCGACTCGAGCTGCGTCGCGGCCGTCCGCGCCTGCCCGGCGAGATTCGCCTGCTCGGCGGCGGCCTCGTCGCGGCGCACCATCCACAGCAGGGCCTGGCGCCCCGCACGCTCGGCCTCGAGCTGGCGGTACTGCTGCGCGACCTCGGCCTGGCGCTCGAGACGGTCGATCTGGCTGCCGAGCTCGCGCAGGATGTCCTCGACGCGGGTCAGGTTTTCGCGCGTGTCGGCCAGCCGGTTCTCGGTCTCGCGCCGCCGCTCCTTGTAGCGGGAGATGCCGGCCGCCTCCTCGAGAAACACGCGCAGGTCTTCGGGACGCGCCTCGATGATCCGCGAGATCATGCCCTGGCCGATGATCGCGTACGCGCGCGGCCCCAGGCCGGTGCCGAGGAAGATGTCGTGCACGTCCTTGCGGCGGACCTGCTGGTTGTTGACGTAGTAGGTGGACTGGCCGTCGCGGGTCAGCACGCGCTTGACGGCGATCTCGGCGTAGCTGCCCCAGCTGCCGCCGATGCGGCCCATGCTGTTGTCGAAGACCAGCTCGACGGAGGCGCGCGACGCCGGCTTGCGCTCGGACGAACCGCTGAAGATCACGTCCTGCATCGACTCGCCGCGCAGCTCGGACGCCCTCGACTCGCCCAGCACCCAGCGCACCGCGTCCATGATGTTGGACTTGCCGCAGCCGTTCGGTCCGACGACCCCCACCAGCTGGCCCGGCACCTCGAAGGAAGTCGGATCGACGAACGACTTGAACCCAGCCAGCTTGATCTGTTTGAGCCGCACGCGCGATACCCCGGAGGCCGCGGCGAAGCCCGGCCTGAGAAAACAAAAGAGCCGCCACGGCGGCCCTGCGCAGCGCCGGCCGGATCGACCGACCGAACGCTTCGTATAATAGCACTCGCCCCTCTCCAGCCCCCGCCAATGCCTTCGAAGCCGACCAAGACCATCGACACGTTCGCGAACCCGAATCCGGAGCGCGACTACCTCGTCCACATCGAAGTCCCCGAGTTCACCTGCCTGTGTCCGCTGACCGGCCAGCCCGACTTCGCGACCTTCGTGATCGACTACATCCCCGACCGCCTCAACGTCGAATTGAAGAGTCTGAAGCTGTACATGTGGTCGTTCCGCGACGAGGGCGCCTTCCACGAGGCGGTCACGAACCGTGTGCTCGGCGACCTCGCCGGACGCCTGAAGCCGCGCTTCATGCGCGTCACCGCCCGCTGGTACGTACGCGGCGGCATCTTCACCAACGTCGTCGTCGAGCACCGCAAGCGTGGCTGGAAGCCCCAGCCGCGCGTCGAACTGGAGCAGTTCGCGCCCGGTTCCAGTCAGCGCTGAAAACGCGATTACCTAATATAATCATGCATTTGGAGAAGGTTTCAAACCCTTCGTATCAACAGTGAACCCGCGACTCGCCACGCTGCAACCGTACCCGTTCGAGCGGCTTCGCGCCCTGCTCGACAAGGTCACGCCCGACCCGGCGCTGGCGCCGCTGAACCTGTCGATCGGGGAGCCGAAGCACGCCACGCCGGCGCTGATCACCGGCGCTCTCGCGGCGGCACTGCCCGGCCTGGCCAGCTACCCGGCGACCGCGGGCAGCCCCGCGCTGCGCGAGGCCATCGCCGCGTGGATCGGGCGACGCTACGGCGTCCCGGAACCCGATCCCGCCTCCCAGGTGCTGCCGATCAACGGTTCGCGGGAAGCCCTGTTCGCGTTCGCGCAGACGGTGGTCGACGGATCGCCCGGAGCGCTGGTCGTCTGCCCGAACCCCTTCTATCAGATCTACGAGGGTGCGGCCCTGCTGGCCGGCGCGACACCGTACTTCGTCGAGCAGTCGCCCGACAACGACTTTCGCTGCGACTGGGCGGCGATCGACGAAGCGGCCTGGCGGCGAACGCAGCTGCTCTACGTTTGCTCGCCCGGCAATCCGACCGGGGCCGTGATGACCCTCGACGAGTGGCGCCTGTTGTTCGAGCTCTCCGATCGCCACGGCTTCGCGATCGCTGCCGACGAGTGCTACTCGGAGATCTACTTCGACGAGGCCGCGCCGCCGTTGGGCGCTCTGCAGGCCGCGCGGGCGCTCGGCCGGTCCGACTATCGGCGGCTGATGGTGTTCTCGAGCCTGTCGAAACGCTCGAACGTCCCCGGGATGCGCTCGGGGTTCGTCGCCGGCGACGCCGAGCTGCTGCGGGCGTTTCTTCTGTACCGCACCTACCACGGCAGCGCGATGAGCCCGCCGGTCCAGGCGGCATCGATCGCTGCCTGGAACGACGAGGGCCACGTGCGCGACAACCGCCGCCAGTATCGCGAGAAGTTCGATGCGCTCGAGCCGCTGCTCGCCGGTGCGCTGCGCACGGCGCGTCCGGAAGCGGGCTTCTACTTCTGGGCGGCCGTGCCCGGCGGCGACGACGAGTGGTTCGTGCGGGAGCTGTACCGCCAATATAATGTGCTCACCCTGCCCGGCAGCTATCTCGCCCGCGACGTCGGCGGCCGGAATCCGGGGCGTGGATTCGTGCGGCTGGCGGTGGTCGAACCGCTGGCGCAGTGCGTCGAGGCGGCCGAGCGCATCCGCAGCTTCGTCGCGGCGCGCTGACCCGCGGGGCGAACCGCAGTGCCCGTAGTGCCTCCGGCGGTGGCCCGTCCGGGAGCGTTCATCGGACACGGGGTGGAGCGGATGCGCTCGTGTGTGAACATCGGGGCCTGTGCCGGGGAAGTCGTGGGGGGTGGCTGTCAGCGCCCGCACGACCACCGGAACCAAGCAACTGCCGCGCGGCGAGCGAGCCTGCGGCAACCGGAACGACGGAGTCGCGCCCCATGGTGATGGAACGCCTGTTCAAGCTGATGGCCGACAAGAAGGCCTCCGACCTCTTCCTGTCGGTCGGCTCGCCGATCAACATCAAGATCAACGGTGTCGCGATCCCGGTGAATCAACAGAAGCTCGACTCGGCCGCCGTCGAAGCGCTGGTGCGGGAGGTCCTCAGCGAGCGGCAGTGGAACGAATTCGTCGAACGGCGCGAGCTGAACACCGGCTACAGCCTGCGCGACGTCGGCAGCTTCCGCATCAACGTGTTCCAGCAGCGCGGGTCGCCCGGTTGCGTGATCCGCTACATCCCGGGCGACATCCCGCGCTTCGACGAACCTGAACCTGCCGTCGGTGCTGAACGACCTGATCATGGAGAAGCGCGGCCTGGTGCTGGTCGTCGGTTCGACCGGGTCCGGCAAGTCGACGACGCTGGCGTCGATGATCGACTACCGCAACGAACAACCGCTCGGGGCACATCCTGACGTTCGAGGATCCGATCGAGTTCACGTTCCGCAACAAACGCTCGATCGTGAACCAGCGCCAGATCGGCACCGACACCGACTCGCTGGCGACCGGCGCTGAAGAACGCGATGCGCCAGGCGCCCGACTGCATTCTGATCGGCGAGATCCGCGACATCGAGACGATGTCGGCGGCGATCGCCTATGCCGCAGTCGGGCCACCTGGTGCTCTCGACGCTGCACGCCAACAACGCCAACAACGCGCTGAACCGGATCATCAGCTTCTACCAGCCGGAGAACCGCCGGGTGATGCTGGCCGACCTGTCCGCCACCCTGAAGGGCATCGTGTCGCAGCGCCTGGTGCGCAGCGCCAGCGGCGGCCGGATTCCGGCGGTGGAACTGCTGCTCAATACACGGCACGTCGCCGAACTCGTCGAGCAAGGCCGCCTGACCGAGGTCAAGGAAGCGATGGAGAAGAGCCTCGCTCCCGGCTCGCAGACGTTCGAGCAGGCGCTGCTGGCGCTGGTGCGTTCCAAGGTGATCACCCGCGAGGATGCGCTGGCCAACGCCGATTCGCCCACCAACCTGCTGTGGCTGCTGGAAAACGCCGGCCTGGCGCAGGGACCGGGAGCCGACGCGCCGGCGCCGACGTCCAACGCGTTCCAGACCGTGCCCCCGGTCAAGGAGCAGGAAGCCGAAGCCGCTTCCTTCTCGGACTTCCTGCTGAACGTCTGATGCAAGGTTCCGTGCTGTTCGGCATCGACAACTGCGACCAGGTGCGGCGCGCTCGTCAGTGGCTGCGCGCGCAGAGCATCGAGGTCCGGTTCCACGACTTCCGGCGCGACGGACTCGAGCGCGAGGTGCTCGAGCGCTGGCTGTCGCGCGTGCCGTGGGATTCGCTGCTGAACCGGCGCGGAACGACCTGGCGGCGCCTGACCCCCGAACAGCGCCAGCACGTCGTCGACCAGGCAAGTGCCGTCGAAGTGATGCTGGCCGAACCGACCCTGGTCAAGCGCCCGGTTCTCGAGACCGGCGAGTTCCTGCTGATCGGCTTCTCGGAACCCGCCTGGCGCGCGGCCTTCGACGCCCGATGAAGCCGCGGGGCAATCGGCGCCGCGCCGGCGGCCAGGCCCGCGCGCCGCGTGCGCTTGCGTCGGCGCGCGCCGCCGCGCGCGAACTGCGCACGGTGCGGGACCTGATCCGGTTCGGCTGCACGCGTCTCGAGGCGGCACAGGTCGCATTCGGACACGGCACCGGCAGCACCTGGGACGAGGCGGTCTGGCTGGTCCTCTGGGCGCCTGCACCTGCCGCCCGATCAGCTCGACCGGGTCGTCGATGCCCGCGTCACCGCCGTCGAGCGCGCATCCGTCGCCCGGCTGTTCGAGCGCCGCTGCCGCGAGCGCATTCCGGCCGCCTACCTGACCGGCGAGGCCTGGCTGCGCGGTCACCGCTTCCGCTGCGACGCGCGTGCGCTGGTGCCGCGCTCGCTGATCGCCGAGGCGCTCGACGAAGCGCTCGACGACTGGCTCGGCGACACTGCGCCCGGGCACATCCTCGACCTGTGCACCGGCGGCGGCAGCCTCGCCGTGCTCGCCGCGCTGCGTTTCCCGGATGCGTGCATCGATGCAAGCGACCTGTCCGCCGACGCCCTGGCACTGGCGCGCGAGAACCGCACCCTGTTCGGCCTGGACGAGCGCATCGAGTTCTTCCAGGGGAACCTGTACGAGCCGCTGGCCGGGCGCCGCTACGACCTGATCGTTTGCAACCCGCCGTACGTGAACAGCGACTCTATGCGCGCGCTGCCGGCGGAGTTCCGCGCCGAGCCGCAGTGCGGCACTCGACGGGGGCGCGGACGGCATGGACCTGGTGCGGCCGATTCTGAGCGGCGCGGTCGGCCACCTGCGGCCGGGCGGCCTGCTGCTGCTCGAGATCGGTCACGAGGCAAGGTTCTTCGAAGCGGCCTTTCCGGACCTGGAGTTCTCCTACCTGCCGACCGCGGCCGGCGAGGAACTGCTCGTGCTGGTCAGCCGCGAACAGCTGCAGGCCGCGCTGAAGCGCACCCGCACCCCGGCCCACAAGCCCGGGCCGCGATGATCCGCTTCAAGCACCTGACGCTGTCACGGGGCGGCCGTGCGCTGCTCGACGGCGCCGACGCCGCGATTGCCCCGGGCGAGCGCATCGCACTGGTCGGGCCGAACGGCAGCGGCAAGTCGACGCTGCTCGGCGCGCTGGTCGGCGACGTCGCGCCCGACGGCGGCGAGATCGACATGCCGCCGATGCGCATCGTGCGGCTCGAGCAGATGGTGCCCGGTGGCGATCGGCCGGCGTGGCAGTTCGTCGAAGCCGCCGACCATGAATTGACGTCCGCGCGGGCGGCCGCCGTCGCAGCCGGCCATTCCGGCGACGGCATGCGCATCGCCGAAGCGCACGAACGCCTGCTGCACGCGGGCGACGCGGACGCCCGCTCCCGCACCAAGGAGCTGCTCGCGGGCCTGGGCTTTGGCGAAGCCCAGAGCGAGCTGAGCGTCGACTCGCTGTCGGGCGGCTGGCGCATGCGGCTGAACCTGGCGCGCGCGCTGTTCGTGCCCAGCGACCTGCTGCTGCTGGACGAGCCGACCAACCACCTCGACCTCGATGCGATCGTCTGGTTCGAGCGCTGGCTGCTGCGCTACCCGGGCACCGTGATCGCGGTCTCCCACGACCGTGACTTCCTCGACCGGATCGCGCAGGCGACCTTGTCGATCGAGAGCGGCAAGCTGGTGCGATACGCCGGCGGCTACTCGGCCTTCGAATCGATGCGCGCGCTGCGGCTGTCTCAGGCCGTGAAGCAGCAGGCTCAGCAGAAGGCGCGTGTCGAACGCCTCGAGACCTTCATCAATCGCTTCCGTGCGCAGGCGACGAAGGCGCGACAGGTGCAGAGCCGGATCAAGGCCCTGGAGAAGCTCGCGATCGCCGCCCCCGCACGCCTGGAGCGCGGCGTCGATTTCGAGCTCCCGCCGGTCGAGGACTCCCCCGACCCGCTGATCGTCGCCGAAGGGCTGCAGGCGGGTTACGCCGGCGTGCCGGTGCTGAACGGGGTGCGCCTGACGGTCGGGCGCGGCGCCCGCATCGGCGTGCTGGGCCGCAACGGCGCCGGCAAGAGCACGCTGATCCGCACGCTCGTGGGCGAGCTCGAGCCGATCGCCGGCGAATGCCAGCGGGCGCGATCGCTGCGCATCGGCTACTTCGCCCAGCACGGCGTCGACAGCCTGCGCGCGGACGACTCGCCCCTGAGGTATTTCCAGCGCCTCGCGCCCGACGCGCGCGAAGCGGCCCTGCGCGACGAACTCGGCCGCTTCGGCTTCTCGGACCAGGATGCACTGCGCCCGATCGGTCCGATGTCCGGCGGCGAGAAGGCGCGCCTGGTGCTCGCCAGCATCGTGCGCACGCGCCCTCACCTGCTGGTGCTCGACGAACCCACCAACCACCTCGACGCCGCGACGCGTGACGCGCTGACCGACGCACTGGCCGACTTCGAAGGCGCGCTGCTGCTCGTGTCTCACGACCGCTACCTGCTGCGCGCCAGCGTCGACCAGTTCGTGCTGGTCGACGCCGGACGCGCCGAGGCGTTCGACGGCGACCTCGACGACTATCTCGCGTGGCTGCAGAAGGGCGGCGCCGCGCAGCGCTCGAGTTCAGGCAAGGGGGCCGGCGGCGGTACCGCCGGGGGCGGGAACGGAGGCTCGGCCGCCGCAGGAGAAACGCGTGACGCGTCGTCCGCCACCGACGCGGGGCCACGGATCGACCGCCGCGAGGAGCGCCGCCTGGAGGCCCTGCGCCGCCAGCAGCTCGCGGTGCGCCTGAAGCCGGTCGAGGACGAACTTCGCCGCATCGAACAGCGACTGCCGGCGATCGAGCGCCGCATCGGCGACATCGACACCGAGATGAACAACCCGCTGCTGTACCGCGACAACCAGCGCGCGATCGAGCTTTCGCGCGAGCGCGCCGCGCTGGCGCGGGAACGTGACGGCCACGAGACGCGCTGGCTGGAGCTGAGCGAAGAGCGCGAGCGCCTTCAGCTCGACGCGCAGGACCCGGAGCGGATCGCGGCGCGCTGATCGCGGCGCACTGACCGCCGAAGGCATCCGGCCGAGGGGCCTCGAACGGCCGCGCCGGCGATTTCGGCCTGTGCAATCCGGCTGACGCTCGTCACGCCTGGCGCGAACTTCGCACCCGTATCGTCCATTACAATCGGAACGGGTCAAACAGAACGCGAAGTCACGGAGGAAGACGTCTTGAGCGGGTCACCTTTCAAGCGCGTCGGCGTTGTCGGCGCCGGTGCAATGGGTCGCGGCATCGTGCAGTTGTACGCTCAGGCGGGCTGCGACATCGTGCTGTACGACACCCAGCCGGCGGCCGTCGCTGCCGCGATCGACAGCCTGCGCGAGACCTTCGGCAAGCTCGTCGAAAAGGGCCGGATGACCGCGGACGCCGCCGCCGCCACCCTCGCCCGCATCACTCCGAACGACGCTCTGCAGGGCTTCGCGGACTGCGACCTGGTCATCGAGGCGATCGTCGAGCGCCTGGACGTGAAGCGCGACTTGTTCATGCTGCTCGAGGCGATCGTGGCGCCCGACGCGGTGCTGGTCAGCAACACGTCCTCGCTGTCGATCACAGCGATCGCAGCCGCGTGCAACCGCCCGGAACGCGTCGCCGGATACCACTTCTTCAACCCGGTGCCGCTGATGAAGGTGGTCGAGGTGGTGCGCGGCGCGCGCACTTCCCCGGACGCGATCGAGCGGCTGGTCGCGCTGTCGAAGCTCGCGGGGCCATTCTCCGGTGGTCTGCCAGGACACGCCTGGATTCATCGTGAACCACGCCGGCCGGGCCTACGGCCCCGAATCGCTGAAGGCGCTCGGCGAAGGCGTCGCCGACGTTGCGACCATCGACCGCATCCTGCGCGAGCAGGTCGATTTCCGCGGCCAGGCCTTCAAACTCGGGCCGTTCGAACTGATGGACCTGACCGGGCTCGACGTGTCGCATCCGGTGATGGAGTCCATCTATCACCAGTACTACGAAGAGGCACGTTATCGCCCCTCGGTGATCGGCGCGCAGCGCGTCGCAGCCGGACTCTTCGGCCGCAAGACGCGCGAGGGCTTCTACCGCTACGAGGCAGGCGTTCAGCAGAGCGCGCCCGAGGTGCCGGCTCCGGCCGCGACGCCCGGGACAGCGGTCTGGGTTGCGCCGGGCGAAGCGCGCGCCGACCTGTGTGCCCTGGTCGAAGCCCTCGGCGGGCGCGTCGACGAGCGCAGCCGTCGCGGGCCCGGACTCGCTGATCCTGATCGCGCCGCTCGGCCTGGACGCCACCACCGCCTCGATCGGCCTCGACGCCCGCCGCGTCGTTGCGATCGATACGTTGTTCCCGTACGCGGCGCGGGCCTGCAAGCGCCGCACGTTGATGTTCACGCCGGCGACCCTGCCGGAGGTGCGCCGGAAGGCGCACGGCCTGTTCGCCGCCGACGGCGCACGCGTCAGCCTGCTGCAACGACAGCGCGGGCTTCATCGCGCAGCGCGTGGTCGCGATGATCGTCTGCATCGCAGCGAGATCGCTCAGCAGCGCGTCGCATCGCCGGCCGACATCGACACCGCGGTACGCCTCGGCCTGGGCTACCCGATGGGCCCGCTGGCCATGGGCGACCACCTCGGCCCGCGCCGCGTGGTCGAGATGCTGGAAGGCATGCTGGCCGTCACCGGCGACCCGCGCTATCGCCCGGGCCTGTGGCTGCAGCCGGCGCGCGCAGCTGGGACTGTCGCTGCTGCACGGCGACGACGGCGTCGCCGCGTGAGACCCGGCACGCACCGGGCCGCCGGACTCGCAGCCGCCCGGGTGCGCGACATCCCGATCATCCTCACCCAGATCTGAATTTCCGGAGGCATCTTGTCCGACACCACCCAGCTGTACACCGGCACGATGGATGTGCCGGAGCGACACCTCTTCGATGTCGCAGCCCTCGAGGCCTACCTGAAGGACCGCCTGCCCGACTTCGCAGGACCGCTTCGCGTCGAACTGTTCAAGGGCGGACAGTCGAACCCGACCTACAAGCTGATCACCGACAAGCGCACTTAGGCGATGCGCGCCAAGCCGGGCCCGGTCGCGAAGCTGCTGCCTTCGGCGCACGCGATCGAGCGCGAATACCGCGTGCTGCACGCGCTCGGCAAGACCGACGTGCCGGTGCCCGCGGTCTACTGCCTGTGCGAGGACGAGTCGATCATCGGCCGCATGTTCTACGTGATGGAGTTCGTCGAGGGCCGCGTCCTCTGGGACCAGAGCCTGCCCGGCATGAGCAACGCAGAGCGCGGCGCGATCTACGACGAGATGAACCGCGTGATCGCGGCGCTGCACTCGGTCGACCACGCGGCGATCGGCCTGGCCGACTTCGGCAAGCCCGGCAACTACTTCGCGCGCCAGATCGGCCGCTGGACCAAGCAGTACCAGATCTCCGAGACCGAAAAGATCCCGGAGATGGACCAGCTGATCGAGTGGCTGCCGAAGCACATCCCGGCCGGCGACGAGACCTCGATCGTGCACGGCGACTACCGGCTCGACAACATGATCTTCGACCGACGCGGCCGCGCGTGCTCGCGATCCTCGACTGGGAGCTGTCGACGCTGGGCCACCCGCTCGCCGACTTCTCGTATCACTGCATGAGCTGGCACATCCCGCCGGAGCAGTTCCGCGGCATCGGCGGTCTCGACCTCGCATCGCTGGGCATCCCGACGAGCAGCCAGTACGTCGAGCTGTACTGCGAGCGCACCGGCCGCAATCCCGCGCAGGTGCTCGAGCACTGGGACTTCTACCTCGCCTACAACATGTTCCGGCTGGCCGCGATCCTGCAGGGCATCGTCAAGCGCGTGGTCGACGGCACCGCCGCCAACGCGCAGGCCGCCGAACGTGCCGACCGCGTGCGACCGCTGGCGATGCGCGGCTGGTCGTTCGCCGAGAAACTGCGCTGACCCGCACGGCGCGGGCCGCGCCGGCGCGAGCGACCGTTCCGTATCGGCCCACGGGAGCATTCGAGCAGATCCGTTTACCCACGACGACGACACAACCTCAAGGAGAGGCTCATGGAATTCGAATATTCACCCCGCGTGAAGGAAATGCAGGCACGGCTGATCGCGTTCATGGATGAGCACATCTATCCGAACGAGCAGCGCTATCACGAGGAGATCGAAGCGAACCGCCGCGCGGGCAACGCCTGGGTCCCGACGAAGGTCGTCGAGGAACTGAAGCCGAAGGCGCGTGCCGCCGGCCTGTGGAACCTGTTCCTGCCGCACTCGCGAGCGCGTTCCCGAAGGCCTGTCCAATCTCGAGTACGCGCCGCTGTGCGAGATCATGGGCCGCGTGCCCTGGCGCGCCGAAGTGTTCAACTGCTCGGCGCCCGACACCGGCAACATGGAGACGCTCGAGCGCTACGCCAGCCGAGCCGATCAAGCGCCAGTGGCTCGACCCGCTGCTGCGCGGCGAGATCCGCTCCGCGTTCGCGATGACCGAGCCGGACGTGGCCTCGTCCGACGCGACCAACATCCAGTCGCGCATCGAGCGCGAGGGCGACGACTACGTGATCAACGGCCGCAAGTGGTGGACCTCGGGCGCCGGCGATCCGCGCTGCAAGGTCTTCATCTTCATGGGCAAGACCAACCCCGACGCCGGCCGCCACGAGCAGCAGTCGATGATCGTGGTGCCCGCCGACACCCCGGGCATCACGATCGTGCGCTCGCTCAGCGTGTTCGGCTACGACGACGCGCCGCACGGCCACGCCGAGGTGATCTTCGAGAACGTGCGCGTTCCGGTCGAGCAACATCCTGCTCGGCGAAGGCCGCGGCTTCGAGATCGCCCAGGGCCGCCTCGGACCGGGCCGGATCCACCACTGCATGCGCTCGATCGGCGTCGCCGAGCGCGCGCTCGAGCTGCATGTGCAAGCGCCTGTCCTCGCGCGTCGCGTTCGGCAAGCCGATCGCCGCGCAGATCGTCTGGCACGAGCGCATCGCCGAGTCGCGCTGCATGATCGACCAGGCCCGCCTGCTGACGCTGAAGGCCGCCTACATGATGGACACGGTCGGCAACAAGATCGCCAGCGCCGAGATCGCGATGATCAAGGTGGTCGGCGCCGAACGTCGCCTGCCAGATCATCGACTGGGCGATCCAGGCGCACGGCGGCGGCGGCGTCTGCGGCGACTTCCCGCTGGCGTCGATGTACGCGCACCAGCGCACGCTGCGCCTGGCCGACGGTCCGGACGAGGTGCACCGCAACGCGATCGCCAAGCTCGAGCTGGCGAAGTACCTGCACCGTGCCGACGAGCCGGCGACATGCCGATCACGCGCGGATCCTGATGCCGGACCCCGGCCGCGGCGACACACGCGCAGCCGGGGCGTCGCAGCGAGTGAACGCGAGTGCAGTACCCCGGGGGCAGGGTTCCGTTCACCTGCCCCCGGTCCGTTTCGTCGGCCGTTTCCGCGCACAGGGCACGGGCGGCATCGGCGAACGGTCGATCTTCCCCGGAGCCGACAGTGATCGATCTCTACACCTGGCCCACGCCCAACGGCCACAAGGTCCACATCATGCTGGAGGAGTGCCGGCTGCCCTACGCCGTGCACCCGGTCGACATTTCCGCGGGCGACCAGTTCGCGCCCGAATTCCTGAAGATCAGCCCCAACAACAAGATGCCGGCGATCGTCGATGCCGACGGACCCGACGGCAAGCCGATCTCGCTGTTCGAGTCGGGAGCGATCCTGATCTACCTCGCCTCGAAGACCGGCAGGTTCATGCCGCGTTCGGCTCGCGGCCGCTTCGAGGTTCTGCAGTGGGTGATGTTCCAGATGGCCAGCCAGGGACCGATGCTGGGCCAGGCCCATCACTTCCGGATCTACGCACCCCAGAAGATCGACTACGCGATCGACCGCTACACCAGCGAGGCGAAGCGGATCTACGGCGTGATGGATCGGCGCCTGGCGCAGTCGCGCTGGGTCGTCGGCAGCCAGTATTCGATCGCGGACATCGCGCTGTTCCCGTGGACGCGGTCGCATGCCGATCAGGGCGTCGACCTGGACGAATTCCCCAACGTGAAGCGCTGGCATCTCGAGATCGCCGAGCGCAAAGCCGTGCAGCGCGGCCTGCAGGTGCTCGCCGACCGGCGCAAGCCGCTGCTCGACGACAAGGCGCGGCACCACCTGTTCGGCGCCGGTCAGCACGCGACGCGCTGACGCCGACGGACCGCATCGCACCGAGCACAAGATGGACACCCGCCGCGCCCGCCTCGACCTGACCGCAATCCTGTTGATCGTGGGCTGCTGCGCGGTCTGGGGACTGAACCAGGTCGTCGTCAAGGTCACGCTGCCGCAGGTGCCGCCGCTGCTGCAGGCCGGCCTGCGGTCGCTGATCGCGGCGCTGCTGGTCTGGGCCTTCGCGGCCTGGCGCGGCATCCCGCTCTTCGGCCGCGACGACACGCGCTGGCCGGGATTCTGGGCCGGCACGCTGTTCGCGGGCGAATTCATCGTGCTGTACATCGGGCTGCAGTACACGAACGCCTCGCGCCTGATCGTGTTCCTGTACCTCGCGCCGTTCGTCGTTGCGATCGGCATGCCCTTCATCAGCCCGACCGAGAAGTTGTCGAGGCTGCAGACGGTGGGCCTCGTCGGCGCCTTCCTGGCGCTGGCTTCGGCCTTCCAGGAGGGCTTGAGCGCCAGCGCACCCGACCAGTGGCTCGGCGACCTGTTGTCGATTGCCGCCGGCCTGCTGTGGGGGCTGACGACACTGCTGGTGCGCGCCACGACACTGAGCAGCGCGACTGCCGAACGCACCCTCTTCTACCAGGTGGCGGTGTCGGCGCCGATCCTGCTGGCCGGCTCGTGGATCTCCGGCGAGGCGATGCCGGCCTTCGACGCGCTCGCCATCGCGTCGATGCTGTTCCAGTCGGTGATCGTCGCGTTCGCCAGCTTCCTGGTCTGGTTCTGGCTGATCCGGAACTACCCGGCAACGCGCGTGTCGGCCTTCACGTTCCTGACGCCGGTCTTCGGGCTGGCGTTCGGCGCGGCGCTTCTGGGCGAGCAGATCAGCGCTCAGCTGATCCTGGCGCTCGGCGGCGTGGCCGTCGGCATCTGGCTGGTGAACCGGCGCTGAGCGCGCCTGCCGGCCGGCCGGATCGCTACTGCACCGGCCCGGAAGGCAGTTTGGGCATCGGGAAGGACATCACCTCGATGCCCTCGTCGGCGAGCGACGCCGCCTCTTCGGGCGATGCCACACCGCGGATGCCGCGCTCCGGCGCCTCCTGGTGATGAATCCGGCGAGCCTCCGCGGCGAAACGCTCGCCGACGTCCTCGGTGTTGTCGCGGATGAAGGCGGCCATCTTCAGCCACAGGCCCTGCAGCTGCGCATTGGCGACCGCCTGATCCGGCGCACGCGCGGGCTCGCCCGACGACAGGTTCAGGCGCGGAGCCGCGGGCATCTTGCGCACGGCGCGATCGCCGCAGACCGGGCATTCGAGCAGTCCGCGCGCGAGCTGCGAGTCGTAGTCGTCCGCCGAGCCGAACCACCCCTCGAAGGTGTGCTCGTTCGAACAGGACAGGTTGAACACTTTCATCGACGGCGTGCCAGGAAGGCGCAGGCATTGCGCAGAGCTGCGTGCGACAGCAGGTATGCACTCGGAAGCTGTGGCCGATTGTATCGGCTTTCGAGAGGCGCCGGCTGCTACACTGCGCCCGCCCGCCGCGGCCATCGAGGACGCGCGCCGCCCCCGTCCGGCCGAAACTCCACAGCGAGAAGATGAAAGATCCCGAGGTCATCAAGATCGACGAGGCGATCGAGCGCATCGACCGGTTCGATGCGATCCTCGACGCCCGCAGCCCGTCCGAGTACGCCGAGGACCATCTTCCGCGCGCCGACAACACGCCGGTCCTCGACGACGAACAGCGCGCTCGCGTCGGCACCCTCTACAAGCAGAAAGGATCGTTCGAAGCCAAGCGCATCGGCGCGGCGCTGGTGTCGCGCAACATCGCGGGACTGCTCGACGGCCCGCTGTCGGACCGTGACCGGAACTGGAAGCCGCTGATCTACTGCTGGCGCGGCGGCAATCGCTCGGGATCGCTCGCCACCGTTCTGGCGCGTGTCGGCTGGCGGACCAGCGTTCTCGAGGGCGGCTATCGCGAATTCAGGCGCCGCGTCGTCAGCGACCTGTCCGCATGGCCCGCCCGCTTCCGCTTCGCGGTGCTCGCCGGACGCACCGGCAGCGGCAAGAGCCTGCTCCTCGAGGAGCTCGCGCGCCAGGGCGCGCAAGTCCTCGACCTCGAGCAGCTGGCCCGGCATCGCGGCTCCGTGCTGGGCCGCCTGCCCGATGCCGCAGCGCAGCCGTCACAGAAGGGCTTCGAGACGCTGGTGTGGAACGCGTTGCGCGGCTTCGACCCGTCGCGCCCCGTCCTCGTCGAGTCCGAGAGCCGAAAGATCGGGCAGTGCCAGGTTCCCGAGGCGTTGATCCTCGCGATGCGCGCGTCCCGGTGCATCGTCGTCGACGCCCCCGATGCGGTGCGTGGCGATCTGCTGACGCGCGAGTACCGTCACTTCATCGACGATCCCGATCGACTGCGCGAACGACTGGACGCCCTGGTTGCCCTGCACGGGCGCGAACGCATCGACGGCTGGATGGCGCTTGCACGGGCGGGGAACTGGCAGGAGTTCGTGCTCGCCCTGCTGCACGAGCACTACGACCCGGCCTACGACCGATCGATGAAGCGCAACTTCGCGCTGCTGGACGAAGCGGCTCGCGTCGCCCTGCCGGGCATCTCGCCGGCGCAGACCTCGGAAGCGGCCCGTCGCGTGCTCGACGCGCTGCGCTGACCCGTCGCGCGTCGGCCAGCGCCGCGCTGCGCCGGCTCAGCGCACGTCGGCCGGCGCCGCGCCGCGGCGACTCATACCAGTTCGCGTTCAATCAGATAGAAGTAATCCATTTGAACCCGGTCATGGTCTGAGTCCGTTGAGGGTCTGATTCGAGCGCGATCAAGCCGTTGTCGAGGGCATCCTCGACAGCGTCGAGGTCATGAAAGACGGTGTTGGCGAACCAGTCTTCGCGCAGCGCCTCCCAGAGGTGCTCGGCGGGGTTCAACTCGGGGCTGTAGGGCGGCAACAGAATGATGCGCATGTTGCGCGGGACCTGCAGGTTGCCGGCGATGTGCCATCCGGCCTGGTCCATGACCATGACGATGAACTCGTCGCTATGCCGCTCAGCGACGGTGGCGAGGAACAGCGACATCGTCTCGGCGTTGACCCACGGCAGAATCAGACTGTCGAGCACGCCGTCGTGCGGGCTGACGGCAGCAAACGCGTAGAGATATTTGCGTTGCAGTCGCGCGCCCACCACCGGACGGATGCTGCGCGGCGCCCAGCACCGGCGAGGGGTCCCCAGCAGGCCAAAGCGGCCCTCGTCCTGGAACATCAGACGCACACGGCGCCGGCGCAGCGCTTGGCGCGCGCGCTCGTCCTTAAGAATTCGGCGAAGTTTTTTTAAACGCGGCCTGCCCCGCGCGGTTCGCCTTGGGATGCCGGGGTCGCGGCACGACCTTGCGCCAGCCGTGCCGCTCGAGCATTCGGTAGATGGTCGAGGGCGCCACTGACTTGCCCACGCGCTCTTCGTAGGCCCGCTGGATCTCGGTCACCTTGAGCATCCCGCCCGCCGTAGCCTGCGCCAAGAAGGGCGACAGCACCTGCGCTTCCTGCTCGACGTCGAGGTGCTGGTGGTGTCGTCCGCCTCGGCCGCGCAGCTCGAAGATCGCCTCGCCCTCCTTGGCCCAGCGCGAGTGGATCACGTGCACCGTCGCCGTCGACCACCCCAGCAACTGCGCGATCTCCGCCGCCGAACTCCCAAGCGTTGCGCGGATCAACACGCACTGGATGCGCTGGTACTCCGAATGACTTCGCGCACGCTTGAGCCGCTCGGCAAGCCGCGAAATCGTCGGTTTGTCGCATTCGATCAGGTTCTTCATCCACGACTCCTCGAAGTCCGTGGACGAAGATTACATCTTATCTATTGATTGCGAATTGGTATCAGCGCGTTTCGGTCCGCGCCGCGATGCGCTCGGGATGACGCACGACTTTCGAGCGCGTCGTCAGCGATGCGACGAGGTCGGCGGCATCCTGCTGCGCATACAGCTGCAGCACCTGCTGCTGGTACTGCCCGCGACGGGCTGCGATCTGCTCGGGACCCGGATCGGTGATCCGCTCGATCTGATAGATCGCATAGCCTTCGCCGCCGAGATCCACGCCGACATACGCCGGCAGCTTGTCGGCGACCTTTCGGAACACCGCATCGACGGCCGACGGCGGAATCTGCGGAGGACCGTTTCGGGCGATCTTGCGGACCGAACCGAAGCCCTGCGACGAAGGTGCGGCAAGCAGCTCCTTCAGGCGCGCCTGGCCGGCCTCGCCGGCAAGCCTGCGCGCACCGGCGTCGATCACGCGCCCGCGCACCTCGGCCGCCACTGCGTCGAAGGGCTTGCGCTGCGCGGGCCGGTGCTCGACGATGCGCGCCGACACCAGCGTGTTGCCACCCGCCTCGACCGCCTCGGTGTTTCGTTTGGTCTTCACCGAATCCGCGGAGAACACTGCGTCGAGCAGCTTGCGCGACAGCAGGGGCGACTTCGGCGGCAGCTTGTCGCTGCCCGTCCGCGTCAGCCCGTCGAAAGTCTGGATCGTGAGACCGAAGCGCTCGGCCGCCGGCTTGAGCGAATCGGCCTGTTCGTAGACCATGTTCGAGAACGTGTCCGCGGCTTCGGCGTATTTCTTCGCCGACTGCTGGCTGCGCAGTTCCGCCTCGATCTCGGCGCGCACCTGCTCGAACGCACGGCCGGCAGACGGCGTGATGCCGGTGAGTTTGATGATGTGCAGCCCGAACTCGGTCTCGACGATGTCGCTCAGCTCGCCCTCCTTCAGCGCGAACGCGGCGTCGGCGAACGGCTTCACCATCGTGTCGCGCGTGAACGCGCCGAGATCGCCGCCTGTCGCTGCCGATCCGGTGTCCGGCTGAATTGGCTTTGGCCAGTGCGGCGAAGTCGGCGCCGCCCCGCAGCTGCTTCAGCAGGTCCTCGGCCTTCGCGCGCGCCGCCTTGCGCTGCTCGTCGCCGGCGCCGGCGTCCAGAGCGATCAGGATGTGGCTCGCCTTGCGCTGCTCCGGGGACGCGTAACGCGACTTGTTCTGCTCGTAATAGCTGCGCACGTCGTCGGCGCCGAGAACCACCTGCGCGGCGATCGCCTCGGCGCTCAGCACCACGTACTCGATCCTCGCCGACTCGGGCGTCTCGAAGGCGGCGCCGTTGTCCTCGTAGTACTTCTTCAGCTCCGCGTCCGAGGGTGAAACCTTCGAGCGGTAGTCGGCAGCCTTGAACTGCAGCTCGCGCACGTCGCGCACCTGTTCCTGTGTGACGATCAGGCGATCGAGCAGCACCTTCGGAAGAATCGCGGACGACGACGCGGCGCTCGGCAGCGTCTGCACGGCGAGATCGCGGCGCAGCTGCGACTCGAAGACGGGTTCGGTCATCCCCTGCGCGGACAGCAGCGCCTTGTAGCGCTCGGCGTCGAAGCTGCCGTCGGGCTTCTGCAGGCCCGGAATCTGCAGGATCGTCTGCCGCAGCTGCTCGTCGGTGATGGCGACGTGGCGTGCCACGGCCTCCTGCGCGAGCGCGCGCTGCGCGATCAGCGCGTCGAGCACCTCGGCGCGAGCAGCCGGACTGTCGAGCAGCTTCGGATCGACCTGCTCGCCGAGCACGCGGCGCAGCTGCTCGAGCTGGCGGCGCAGCCCTTCGTCGAACTCCTGACGCGTGATCTTGATGCCGTTGACGGTGGCAACCGAATCGTCGTCGAGCATGCCCTGGTAACCCGACACGCCGAAGAACACGAACGCCGGGAAGATCAGCAGCAGCAACAGGAACTGCAGAACGCGCTGGTGTTTGCGTATCGAATCGAACATGTTGTGCAAAGTCCGCTGCGTCGGGAACGCGCTAACAGCAACGCGCTAATAAAAAGGGGCGAACTTTCGTTCGCCCCTCGAGGTTTTGGCGGAGTGGACGGGACTCGAACCCGCGACCCCCGGCGTGACAGGCCGGTATTCTAACCGACTGAACTACCACTCCTGATTCGCATTCAACTGATCGACTGGCGTGTGCTTCTGGTGGGTGCTGAGAGGCTCGAACTCCCGACCTACGCCTTGTAAGGGCGCCGCTCTACCAGCTGAGCTAAGCACCCTTCGCCAGCCAACAAGTTGCGTCACTTGCGAGACCGAAAGTATACACAGAAATTTTGACGGCCTGCAAGTCGAAGGAACTTTTTCACGCGCCGCAGGCGATCAGTTGATCGCGTCCTTCAGACCTTTTCCCGGACGGAACTTCGGCACTTTCGCGGCCTTGATCTTGATGGTTGCTCCGGTGCGCGGATTGCGACCGCTGCGTGCAGCGCGCTTGCCGACAACGAAGGTTCCGAAGCCGACCAGTGTCACCGAGCCCCCCTTCTTCAACGTCGTCTTGATCGCACCCACCAACGCATCCAGCGCGCGACCGGCCGCGGCCTTGGAGACATCCGCCTGTTTGGCGATGTGGTCGATCAGATCGGTTTTGTTCACTAGAACCCCCTCAAAAGAGCATTCGTTTTGGAATCGGACGCATCGAGCTGAATGTCGTGCAGCAGACTGTCGCGCGTCACTGAAGATTTGACTTGATCACCGGGATACGCGATGCGTGCGACCGCCACCCTGTCGCATCATTAAATCGCCCGGAAAGCCTTGTGTCAAGCGGCTTTCCGGGCGATGGCCCTGCTCTGGATCAATGCGCGACCACGTCGCCCGCGGCTGCGTCCGGTGCCGGCGCGACAGCAGTTCCCGACGCGACCGCCGCCACCTCGGACAGGGGCTCGGGTGCGCGCTCGAGCGCCACTTCCAGCACGCGATCGATCCACTTGACAGGCACGATCTCGAGGCGGTTCTTGACGTTGTCCGGGATGTCGGCCAGGTCCTTCACGTTCTCCTCGGGAATCAGCACCGTCTTGATTCCGCCGCGATGCGCGGCCAGCAGCTTCTCCTTGAGGCCGCCGATCGCGAGCACCTCGCCACGAAGCGTGATCTCGCCGGTCATCGCGACATCGGCGCGCACCGGAATGTCGGTCAGCACCGACACCAGCGCGGTCGTCATCGCGATGCCGGCGCTCGGACCGTCCTTCGGCGTCGCGCCTTCCGGCACGTGGATGTGGATGTCGGACTTCTCGTGGAAGTCGGGGCTGACACCGAGCCGGCGCCCGCGCCGGCGCACCACCGTCATCGCGGCCTTGATCGACTCCTGCATCACGTCGCCCAGCTTGCCGGTGAAGGTGGTCTTGCCCTTGCCCGGCACCGCCACGGCCTCGATCGTCAGAAGTTCGCCGCCGACCTCGGTCCACGCCAGGCCGGTGACCTGACCGACCTGATTCTCCTTCTCGGCCATGCCGAAGCTGAAGCGGCGCACACCGAGGAATTTGTCGAGATTCTTCGCCGTCACGGCCACCTTGCGCTCCTGCTTCTTCAGCAGCAGCGTCTTGACCACCTTGCGGCAGATCTTGCTGATCTCGCGCTCGAGCGCGCGCACACCCGCCTCGCGCGTGTAGTAGCGAACGATGTCGCGGATCGCCGACTCCGCAACCGACAGCTCGTCGGGCTTCAGGCCGTTGGCCTTCAGCTGCTTCGGCAGCAGGTAGCGCTGCGCGATGTTCAGCTTCTCGTCCTCGGTGTAGCCCGACAGCCGGATCACTTCCATCCGGTCGAGCAGCGCCGGCGGAATGTTGAGCGTGTTGGCGGTGGCGACGAACATCACGTCGGACAGGTCGTACTCGACCTCGACGTAATGGTCGGTGAACGTGCTGTTCTGTTCGGGATCGAGCACCTCGAGCAGCGCGCTCGCCGGATCGCCGCGGAAGTCCATGCCCATCTTGTCGACCTCGTCGAGCAGATAGAGCGGATTGCGCACGCCGACTTTGGTGAGGTTCTGCAGGATCTTGCCCGGCATCGACCCGATGTAGGTGCGCCGGTGACCGCGGATCTCGGCCTCGTCGCGGACACCGCCCACCGCCATGCGCACGAACTTGCGGTTCGTCGCGCGCGCGATCGACTGGCCGAGCGAGGTCTTGCCCACTCCAGGGGGGCCGACCAGGCACAGGATCGGCGCCTTCACCTTGTCGACGCGCTGCTGGACCGCGAGGTACTCGAGGATGCGGTCCTTGACCTTCTCGAGTCCGTAGTGGTCCTCG
Source organism: uncultured beta proteobacterium (assembly GCA_963849015.1). GTDB lineage: Bacteria > Pseudomonadota > Gammaproteobacteria > Burkholderiales > Burkholderiaceae_E > Quisquiliibacterium. The sequence goes on along the minus strand of CAWKFK010000018.1, from coordinate 171,502 downwards.
TCGAGGACCTTCTCGGCGTTCGCCAGGTCGTTGTTGATCTTGCTCTTCTTGCGCCACGGCAGATTGACCAGCGTGTCGATGTAGTTGCGCACGACCGTGGCCTCGGCCGACATCGGCGACATCAGCTTCAGCTTGCGGAGCTCGCTGTCGGCCTTCTTGCGCGCCTCCTTGGGCATGCGCGCGGCCTCGATGCGCTTCTCGAGTTCCTCGAGGTCGGCGCCCTCCTCGCCTTCGCCGAGCTCCTTCTGGATCGCCTTGACCTGCTCGTTCAGGTAGTACTCGCGCTGGCTCTTCTCCATCTGCCGCTTGACGCGGCCGCGGATGCGCTTCTCGACCTGCAGGATGTCGAGCTCGGTCTCGATCTGCGTGAGCAGCTTCTCGAGACGCTCGCCGACGCTGGTGATTTCGAGGACGCCCTGCTTCTGCTCGATCTTGATCGGCAGGTGCGCGGCGATGGTGTCGGCCAGCCGGCCGGCGTCGTCGATGCCGCTGAGCGACGCGAGGATCTCGGGAGGGATCTTCTTGTTCAGCTTCACGTACTGGTCGAACTGCGCCAGGATGGCACGGCGCAGCGCCTCGATCTCCGGCGAACCTTCGCCGGTGGTTTCGATCGGGGTCAGATCGCAGGTGAAGTGCGTCGTCGGTGTCGCGGATCTCGCTGATCCGCGCGCGCTGCGCGCCCTCGACGAGGACCTTCACGGTTCCGTCGGGCAGCTTGAGCATCTGCAGGATGTTCGACACGCAGCCGATCTCGTAGATGTCGGACGCAGAGGGTTCGTCCTTGGACGCGTTCTTCTGCGCAACGAGCATGATGCTCTTGCCGACTTCCATCGCGGCCTCGAGCGCCTTGATCGACTTGGGCCGGCCGACGAACAGCGGGATCACCATATGCGGAAACACCACCACGTCGCGCAACGGCAGCAGTGGCAGTGTCTGGGGGGTCGTGGAAAGTTCGGACATCGGGATCTCCGCAAGGAATGCGTCCGGGGTAGATGCGGATCACCCCCCGGAATTCAAGAAGCATACGCCGGAACAACCGGCGTCAATGGCGGAAATGACGGGGCTGAAAGGGGCTTTGGCGCCCGCGCGACGCCGCGAATCCGCGCACCGCGGACCGGGCTTCAGTTGCTGCCGGAAACCTTCGCGGAATCGGCGTAGATCATCAGCGGCTTGCCGTCGCCGGTCACCGCGTTTTCGTCGACCACGACCTTCTGCACATTCTTCAGGCCGGGCATCTCGAACATGCTGTCGAGCAGCACCTGCTCGAGGATCGAACGCAGGCCGCGCGCGCCCGTCTTGCGCTTGAGCGCCTTGCGCGCGATCGCCTGCAGAGCGGCCGGGCGCACCTCGAGTTCGACGCCCTCCATCATGAACAGCCTCTGGTACTGCTTGATCAGCGCGTTCTTCGGCTCGACCAGGATCTCGACCAGCACGCGCCTCGTCGAGTTCGTCGAGGGTCGCGATCACCGGCAGCCGGCCGACCAGTTCGGGAATGAGGCCGAACTTCACGAGGTCTTCCGGCTCGACGTCGCGCGAGCACTTCACCGACCGCACGTTCGCTGGACGAACGCACTTCGGCGCCGAAACCGATGCCCGAACGCTCGGAGCGGTTGCGGATGACCTTGTCCAGGCCGTCGAACGCGCCGCCGCAGATGAACAGGATGTTCGTCGTGTCGATCTGCACGAAGTCCTGGTTGGGATGCTTGCGCCCGCCCTGCGGCGGCACCGAAGCGACCGTGCCTTCGATCAGCTTGAGCAGCGCCTGCTGGACGCCCTCGCCGGACACGTCGCGGGTGATCGACGGGTTGTCGGACTTGCGCGAGATCTTGTCGATCTCGTCGATGTAGACGATGCCGCTCTGCGCCTTGTCGACCTCGTAGTTGCAGTTCTGCAGCAGCTTCTGGATGATGTTCTCGACGTCCTCGCCGACGTAGCCGGCTTCGGTCAGGGTCGTCGCGTCGGCGATCACGAACGGCACGTTGAGCAGACGTGCGAGGGTCTGAGCCAGCAGCGTCTTGCCCGAGCCGGTCGGCCCGACCAGAAGGATGTTGCTCTTGGCGAGTTCGACCTCGTCCTTCTTGCCCTTGTGGCGCAGGCGCTTGTAGTGGTTGTAGACCGCGACCGCGAGGATGCGCTTGGCCTTCTGCTGGCCGATGACGTACTGGTCGAGGATCGCGCAGATCTCGGCCGGCGTCGGCAGGCCCGAACGCCCCTCGCCGGACTGCGCCTCGCCCTGCGTCTCGTCCCGGATGATGTCGTTGCAGAGTTCGATGCACTCGTCGCAGATGAACACCGACGGGCCGGCGATGAGCTTGCGGACTTCGTGCTGGCTCTTGCCGCAAAACGAGCAGTACAGCAGCTTCTCGCTCGAACCCTTCTTCTCTGACATGTGATCTCCGGCGGCGTGGCGTCAGGCGCCGTCGCTGCGGTTTGCCAGCACCTTGTCGATCAGGCCGTAGCTTACCGCATCTTCCGCGGACATGAAGTTGTCGCGGTCGGTGTCCTTGGCGATGCGCTCGACCGGCTGCCCGGTCTTCTCGGCCAGGATGCCGTTCAGACGCTCGCGCAGATACAGGATCTCGCGCGCCTGGATCTCGATGTCGGATGCCTGCCCGTGCGCGCCGCCCGACGGCTGGTGGATCATGATGCGCGAATTCGGCAGCGCATGACGCTTGCCCTTGGCGCCGGCGGCCAGCAGGAACGCCCCCATGCTGGCCGCGATGCCCATGCACAGCGTGCTGATGTCGGGCTTGATGAACTGCATCGTGTCGAACATCGCCAGGCCCGCCGACACCGAGCCGCCGGGCGAGTTGATGTAGAACGAGATGTCCTTGTCCGGATTCTCGGACTCGAGGAACAGCATCTGGGCGACCACCAGGTTCGCCGTCTGGTCCATCACCGGGCCGACCAGGAAGATCACACGCTCGCGCAGCAGGCGCGAGTAGATGTCGTACGCGCGCTCGCCGCGGCCGCTCTGCTCGATCACGATCGGCACCATGCCGAGCCCCTGGGCGATCCTGCCGCTGCGACAGGTGGGCGTTGACGAGATCCTCGACGATGCTGTTGAAGGTCATGAACGAACTCCGCTCGAAATGCGTTGCCTGGTGACGGATGCGGTGATGCTGGATCGGCCCGCGCTGGCTCAGCCCGCGCTCATCAGCTCGTCGAAGCTCAGCGCCTTGTCGGTGACCTTGGCCCCGGCCAGTACCCAGTCGACCACGTTCTGCTCGACGACGATGGCCTCGACCTCGGCAAGCCGGTTGCGGTCGCTGAAGTAATAGCGGATCAGTTCGGCGGGGTTTTCGTAGGACTGCGCGAACTCCTCGATCTGCTTGCGGATCTGATCCGGCTTGGCCTGCAGGTTGGAGGTCTTGACGATCTCGGCGACGATCAGTCCGAGGCGCACGCGCTTCTCGGCCTGCTCCTTGAACGCGTCCGGCGGGATCGGGATGTTCTTGACGTCCATGCCGCGCTGCTTCAGGTCGTTCAGCGCCCGCTCGGTGAGCTCCCTGCCCTCCGCCTCGACCAGCGCGGCCGGCAGCTCGATGTTCGCGAGCTTCGTCAGCGATTCCATCACCGAAGCCTTGGTGCGGGCGCGCACGCGCTGCGCGACCTCGCGCTCGAGGTTGGCACGGATGTCGGCGCGCATCTTCGCGAGGTCGCCGTCGGCCACGCCGAGCTGGATCGCGAAGTTCGAATCGACCTCCGGCAGGCGCGGCTGCTCGACCGCTTTGACCGTGACCTTGAACTGCGCGGTCTTGCCGGCCAGGTTCGCCGAGCCGTAGTCGGCCGGGAACGCGACCGGGAACTCGCGCGTGTCGCCCGCCTTCGCACCGCGCACGCCGGTCTCGAAGTCCGGCAGCATGCGGCCGGCGGCCAGCTCGAACTGGAAGTCTTCGGCGCTGCCGCCTTCGAAGGCGACCCCGTCCAGCGTGCCGACGAAGTCGATCGTCACGCGATCATCGTCCTGGGCCGCGCGGTCGACCGGCTCCCAGGTGACGCGCTGCTTGCGCAGGATGTCGATCGTCTTGTCGACGTCGGCGTCGCCGACCGTGCACTGCACGCGCTCGACCTCGAGCGAGGACAGCGTCGCCCAGCACGATGTCGGGATAGACCTCGAATGTCGCATGAAAGCCGACCTGGCCTTCGCTCGAATCCTGGCGCGGCTCGATCTGCGGCTGCCCGGCGACGCGCAGCTGGTGCTCGGCGACGGCATCGGAAAAGGCCTTCGAGACGGAATCGCCCAGCACTTCGGAGTGCACCTGCGGACCGTACGACTGCTCGATCATCTTCATCGGCACCTTGCCGGGCCGGAAGCCGGGCATCTTGACGGTGCGGGCGAGCTTGCGCAGGCGTGCGCCGACTTCCTGTTCGACGTCCGTCAGGGTCAGTCCGATCGAGAGGCGTCGTTGCAGGGGGCCGAGCGTTTCGAGTTGGGTTGCCATCGTGTTAAAAGATCCGTTGTCGAGGGATGCCGGGACCGGCGGGCGGAGACCGGGACGAACGCTGCGTTCCAGCGCGATCGTCAGACCCGGCTGGTGCGGCCGAAAGGACTCGAACCTTCACGCCTTGCAGCGCCAGGACCTAAACCTGGTGCGTCTACCAATTCCGCCACGGCCGCGAAAGCCGGCGATTGTAATCCATGCGGGCGCGACACAGGTTCCGCCGGCCGCGACGGGCCCGCACCGCGTCGGCGACATCCGGTTCGCAGGGCGCCTTCAGCCCGCCGGCCGGATCCGGTTCCAGGCGACATACAGCGCCGGCACGAACAGGATCGTCAGGATCGTGGCGACGATCAGCCCACCCATGATCGCGAAGGCCATCGGCCCCCACAGCACGTCGCGGGACAGCGGCACCATCGCCAGCACGGCCGCCGCCGCGGTCAGCGAGATCGGCCGGAACCGCCGGACCGCCGACTCGCGCACCGCCTCCCAGACCGGCACGCCGTCGCCGATGTCCTGGCGGATCTGGTCGACCAGGATCACCGTGTTGCGCATGATCATGCCGCCCAGGGCGATCGTGCCCAGCATCGCGACGAAGCCGAAGGGCTTGCCGAACGCGAGCAGCGCCGCGGCAACCCCGACGATCCCCAGCGGCGCGGTCACCAGCACCATGGTGGTCAGCGAGAAGCGCTGCAGCTGGATCATCAGCAGCCCGAGGATGATCGCCAGCACCATCGGCATGCCGGCGGCGATCGAGCTCTGCGCCTTGACGTTCTCCTCGTACGGGCCGCCGATCTCGATGCGGTAGCCCGCCGGCAGGCGGTCGCGAACGGCCGCCAGGCGCGCATCGATCGCCACCGCGACGTCCGGCGCCTGGACGCCTTCGACGATGTCGGCGCGGACGGTCAGCGTCGGCACCCGCGAACGGCGCCAGATGATCGGCTCTTCCATCTCGTCGCGGATCGTCGCGATCTGGGACAGCGGCACCGAGCGGCCGAGCGCGGTCTGGACCTGAAGGTTGGCGAGGTTGGCCAGGCTGGTGCGCTCGCCCTGCGGCGCACGGATCACGACTTCGATCAGCCGGTCGCGCTCGCGATAGGTGCCCAGCGTCGCTCCGGAGACGGCAGCGCCCAGCGCCCGCGCGACCTGCGCGGACGTCACGCCGATCGCCCGCGCCTTGTCCTGGTCGACGTCGATGCGCACCGCCGGCGAGCGTTCGCCCCAGTCGGCGTGAGCGTCGATCGTGTGGCGGTCGGCACGCACCACCGCGGCAACCTCGTCTGCGATCCTCTTCAGCACCGCCGGGTCGGGCCCCATCACGCGGAACTGCACCGGATACGCGACCGGCGGCCCGAGCGGCGTGCGGAAGGCGCGCGCGCGCACGCCGGCGAATTCGCGCTCGAGGATCTCGCGCAGGCGCACCACCGCCCGGTCGCGCCCGGCGACGTCGCGGGTCAGGATCACGAACTGCGCGAAGTTCGCGCGGAACAGTTGCTGGTCCAGCGACAGGTAATAGCGCGGCGAGCCGTTGCCGACGTAGCCGACGTAGGTCTCGATGTCCGGGTCCTTGTCGAGGAAGGCCTCGAAACGCCTGGCCTCGCGTCTCGGTGGCCGCGTAGCTCGCCCCTTCGGGCAGCCACATCTCGACCAGGATCTCGGTGCGGTTGGACGACGGGAAGAACTGCTTCTCGGTGGCCTGCATGCCGACCACGCCGAGCGCGAACACCGCCGACGGTCGCGAGCATCGTCAGCCAGCGGTGCCGCATGCAGGCCATCGATCGTCGCGCGCAGCGCGCGGTAGAAGCGCGTATCGAACAGTTCGTGCCGCACGCCGGCGTGCGGCTGCGAGCAGGCGGCTGCCGATGAACGGTGTGACGGTCACCGCCGCCACCCAGGACACCAGCAGCGCGATCGTGACGACCGCAGAAGATCGCGAAGGTGTACTCGCCGGTGGTCGAACGTGGCGGTCGCGATCGGCAGGAAGCCGGCGGCGGTGATCAGGGTGCCGGTCAGCATCGGGAACGCCGTGCTGCGTGTAGGCGAAGGTGGCCGCGGCGAACGTGTCGAGACCCTCCTCGATCTTGCGGGCCATCATCTCGACCGCGATCATCGCGTCGTCCACCAGCAGCCCGAGCGCGATCATCGAGCGCCCCGGTCGAGATGCGATGCAGGTCGATGCCGAACCAGGCCATCGCCAGAAAGGTGCCGGCCAGCACCAGCGGAATCGTCAGCGCGACCACGGCGCCGGCGCGCAGGCCCAGGCTCAGGAAGCTGACCGCCAGCACGATCGCGACCGCCTCGAGCAGCGAGCGCATGAACAGGCCGACCGCGTTCTTCACGATGCGCGGCTGGTCCGACACCTTGGCGAACTCGATGCCGACCGGCAGGTCGGCGCGCAGCCGCTCCATCTCCGCCTCGAGATCGCGCCCGAGCTGCAGCACGTCGCCGCGCGGCATCATCGACACCGCCAGCCCGATCGCCTGACGTCCCTTGAAACGCATCGTCGAAGCCGGAGGATCGGCGTAGCCGCGCGTACACGCGCGCGATGTCGCCGAGGCGCAGGCTGCGCCCGCCCACGGCCAGGCGCAGCTCCTGCACCTCGCGCACCGAGTCGAACTGCCCGGTGACCCGCAGCGGCACGGCGCGGCTTTCGCCCTGCACCGTGCCGGTGGGCGCCACCACGTTCTGCGCCTGCAACTGGCTCGGCGATCTGGGCGGGCGTCGATGCCGAGGGTCGCCAGCGTCTGCGGCGACAGCTCGACGAAGATCTTCTGTTCCTGCGACGCCGATCAGTTCGATCTTCTGCACGTTCGGCAGGCGCAGCAGTTCCTGGCGGACATCCTCGACCAGATCGCGCAGCTCGCGCGTGCGAGAACCCGTCGCCGGTGAACGCGTAGATCGTGCCGAAGACGTCGCCGAACTCGTCGTTGAAGAACGGTCCGACGACCTCGGCCGGCAGGCGTCGCGCGGATGTCGCCGACCTTCTTGCGCACCTGGTACCAGATCTGCGGGCACCTCCTTGGCCGGCGCGGTGTCGAGCAGCTCGAGCACGATCAGCGACTCGCCCGGCTTCGAGTAGCTGCGGGTCCACTTGAAGTAAGGCGTCTCCTGCAGCTTCTTCTCGATCCGGTCGGTGACCTGCCGGTCGACCTGCTCGGTGGTGGCGCCGGGCCACATCGTCCGGATCACCATGCGCACGGAAGGTGAAGTCGGGGTCCTCGCGCTGGCCGAGCTTGAAGAAGGCGCCGAACGCCGGCGATCGCGACCACCAGGATGAAGAACAGCGTCAGCTGCGGTCGGGCGATCGCCTGCGCCGACAGGTTGAACCCGCTGAACCTGCCGGAACTCATCGCGCCGCCTCGATCGGACGCACCTTCTGCCCGGGCACCAGCAGGTTCGCACCCGCCGTGACGACGACGTCGCCGGGCTTGATGCCCTCGACGACGCGCACCGACTCGTCGAGGAAGCCGGCGGTGCGCACCGGCACTGCGCGTACCGTCGACGTGCTCGGGTCGACCAGCCAGACTTGCGCCTGGCGGTCCTTGGCGTACAGCGCCGCCAGCGGCAGCACGAAGGTGACCGGCGCCGCGTCGTCGGTCGGCACGCCCGCCGGCTTCACGGTGGCGCTCATCCCGAGCTCGGCGCCGGTCGTGTCCCCCAGAAGCGTGAGCCGCATCGCATAGGTGCGCGACGCCGGATCCGCCAGCGGCGCGAGCTCGCGCAGCCTTGCCTCGAGCGGCGCGTCGGCCCGCCCCGGCAGCACGACGGTCCAGCCGCGCACCTTGCGCGCTCGCTCCAGGTCGCGCTCCGGGACGTTGACCAGCACCTCCTTGTCGGCGGTGGCGGCAACGCGCACCACCGCCTGGCCGGCGGCAAGAACCTGCCCCACCTCGGCCTCGACCGCGGTGACGACGCCGGCGACGTCCGCGCGCAGCGTCTGGAACTCGGCCGCGTTGCTGGCCTGGCGCAGCTGCGCCTGGGCGGCGTCGAGACGGGCCTGCGCCGCGTCGGCACCGGCCTGCTGGCGATCGACCTGAGCCTGCGACACGTAATTGCGGTCGCGCAGCTCGCGCAGCCGCCCCAGTTCGATCTGCGCGAGCTTGAACTCGGTGCGCGCGGCCTCGACCTGCGCCGTCTGCGCGATCACAGCCGGCTGCACGTCCTGCGGATCGAGCCGCGCCAGCACCGTGCCGGCCGCCACCCGGTCGCCGACGGAAACCCGCCGCTCGGCGAGCTTGCCGCCGACCCGGAAGCCGTAGCGGGTCTCGATCCGGGGACGCAGCTCGCCCGGCAGCACCAGCGGGGCCACGCCGGCCCAGGGCTGCGCGATCACGGTGTGCACCGGACGCACCGGCTCGGACCTGGCCGGCGGCGCCTTCGAGCAGCCGGCCAGGAGCGCAACGGCGCAGCCCAGGGCCAGCAGCGGCAAGGAGATCGTCTGGTTTGCCATGGTGCGCATCGAGATGCCGAAGTAAGTGACTGACGAGTTAGTTATTAAAGCACAGGCGCGCAGCCCCATCCCAGCCCCACCGCAGCCCCACCGCCGCCGCATCCCTACAATCGCGCGATGAACGCAACCCGCGGACCGCTGGCGCGCGCCGTCACCGGCGTCGATCACTACGAAAACTTCCCGGTGGCGTCGGTGCTGGTGCCGGCGCGACTGCGCCCGGCGGTGATCGCCCTGTACCGCTTCGCGCGCCACGCCGACGACGTCGCCGACGAAGGCGATGCCCCGGCGGCGGACCGGCTCGAGGAGCTCGAGCGCATGCGCGAGGCGCTGGCCGGACGGGGCGGTCACCCCCAGGTGGATTCCCTGCTGCCTCACATCACCAGGCACGGCCTGACCCTGGCCGAGTGCGCGGCCCTGCTGTCGGCCTTCGAACAGGACGTGCGCCGGCAGCGCTACGTCGACGAGGCCGACCTGCGCGACTACTGCGCGCGCTCGGCGAACCCGGTCGGCCGCCTGATGCTGGAACTGTTCGGCTGCCGCACTCCCGCCAACGAAGCGTCGTCCGATGCCATCTGCACCGCGCTTCAGCTGATCAACTTCCTGCAGGACACCGCGATCGACTGGCGCCGCGGTCGTCTCTACGTTCCGCTCGACCAGCTGGCGCACGCCGGCGTCGACGAGCGCGCCTTCGACCACGCGGTGACCAGCGGCCGCTCCGGCCCGGCCCTGCGCGCGGTGTTCGAAGCGCGCTGCCGCGCGGCAGGGGCGCTGCTAGAATCCGGCGCGCCTCTGTCCCGTCGGGTGCCGTGGCGCCTCGGGCTGGAACTGCGCGCGATCGTCGCGGGCGGCATGCGCATCGTTGCCCGGATGGCCCGTGACGGGCACGACCCGATCGCACGCCGGCCGACGCTCGGCTGGCGGGACGCGCTGCCGCTGATCCGGGCGACGATTCTGCGATGACCCCCGACCTGCGATGAGCACCGCCCTGCGATGAGCCCCGACGAATACTGCCAGGACAAGGCCGCGCGCAGCGGGTCGAGCTTCTACTACAGCTTCCTGTTTCTGCCGCCCCTGCAGCGTCGGGCGATCACCGCGCTGTACGCGTTCTGCCGCGAAGTCGACGACGTCGTCGACGACTGCAGCGACGTCGGCGTGGCGCGCAGCAAGCTCGACTGGTGGCGAACGGAGACCGCGCGCATCGCCGCCGGCTCGCCCCAGCATCCGGTCGGCCTGGCGCTCGCCCCCCATCTGCAGCGCTTCGCGATCGACCGCGCGCGTCTCGACGAAATCATCGACGGCATGCAGATGGACCTGGAGCAGAACCGCTACCTCGATTTCACCGGCCTGCGCCTGTACTGCCACCGGGTCGCCGGCGTCGTCGGCACCCTGTCCGCGGGCATCTTCGCCGACGGCGACCAGGGATGCCGCGACTATGCCGAGGCGCTCGGCGTTGCACTGCAACTCACCAACATCATCCGCGACGTCGGCGACGACGCGCGCCGCGGCCGAATCTACCTGCCGATCGAAGACCTCCAGCGTTTCTCGGTGCCCGCGCACCACATCCTGAAGGGCGAACGCAGCGAGGGCTTCGACGCCCTGATGCGCTTCCAGGCGGAGCGGGCACGCGGGTTCTACCGCGAGGCGTTCGCCGCGCTGCCGGCTTCGGCCTGGCGCGCGCAACGGCCGGGGCTGATCATGGCCGCGATCTACTCGACCCTGCTCGACGAGATCGAGGACGACGGCTTCCGGGTGCTGCAGCACCGCGTCGCGCTGACCCCGCTGCGCAAGCTCTGGATCGCGTGGCGCACCTGGATGCGAGGCCGCCCGCCGTCGGTGCGCGCCTGGTGAGCACCGCAATCGTCGGCGGCGGCTGGGCCGGACTCGCAGCCGCCGTCGATCTGGTCGACGCCGGGGTGGTCCGCAGAGGCGACGAGGTCGTGCTGTACGAGGCCGCGCCGGCAGCGGGCGGCCGGGCGCGGGCCGTGACCATCGGCCTGGCGGGCGAACGCGTCGAGGTCGACAACGGCCAGCACCTGATGCTCGGCGCCTATCGCGAGTGCCTGCGGCTGATCGCCCGCGTCGCCGGCGGCGAGGACGCAGTGCTGGCACGCCATCGGATGCGCCTGGGCGGCAGCACGGGTCTTGCGATGTCCGCCGCGCCGCTGCCGGCGCCGTTCCACCTTCTCGTGGCGCTGGCAGGCGCGCGCGGTCTTTCGATCGGCGACCGGCTGGCGATGGCGGCGTTGATGACACGGCTGAGGCTCGCGCGCTGGCGGGCGCCGTCGGGCAGCACCGTCGCCGAGTTGCTGCGGCTGCAGCGCCAGCCCGCGCGCCTCGTCCAGGCGCTGTGGGAGCCGCTGTGCGTCGGCGCGCTGAACACGGCGCCCGAACACGCCTGCGCGCAGGCCTTCTGCGCCGTCCTGCGCGACTCGCTCGGCGCGACGGCCCGTGCCAGCGACTTCCTGCTGCCGCGCGCAACCCTGTCCGACGTGTTTCCGCGCCCGGCCGAACGATGGCTGCGCGCGCACGGCGTCGCAGTGCACCTGCAGTCGCCGGTGCGGGGGCTGACCGCGCGCGGCGATCACTGGTGGATCGACGCGGGCGGCCGCAGCCAGGCGGCCCGCGACGTGATCGTGGCGCTCGCCCCGCACGCTGCGGCGCGCCTGTTGGACACGACCGCGGCGACGGCCGGCGCCGGCTGCCAGAACGCACTGCGGCAGGCGGTCGCCGGGCTGCAACGTTTCGAGCACGAGCGCATCGCGACCGTCTACCTCGCGTGGCCGGCGCAGGACGCGCCCGCGCTGCGGCCGTGGTGGATGCTGCGCGAAGATCCGGCGCGGCACGAGCACGGCCAGTGGATCTTCGATCGCGGCGTGATCGGCACGTTGCGCATCGCCGCGATCGTGATCAGCGCCCGCGGTCGCGCCGCCGACCTGGACGACGAGGCCCTGGGCGTCGCGACCGCCCGCCAGGTCGCCGCGCAGCTCGGCTGCCCGTTGCCGGCCGATCACCGCGTGATCGACGAGAAGCGCGCGACGTTCCGCTGCACGCCGCACCGCCCGCGGCTGTCGCCGATCCTGGCGTCCGCTCCCGGCCCGCGGCTGGTGCTGGCGGGCGACTACCTGGGAGACTATCCCGCGACACTCGAGTCCGCCGTGCGCAGCGGCGCAGCCGCCGCGCGGGCTCTGACGCAGCCGCGCTAGGACTCCCAGGCTGCCGACAGGGCCTGGTCGATGCGCTCGACGCCTACCGCATCCAGGCCCTCGATCGCGCGCTTCGGAGCATTGGCCTGCGGGATCAAAACACGCGAGAAACCGAGCTTGGCCGCCTCGCGCAGCCGTTCCTGGCCTCGCGGCGCCGGTCGGATCTCGCCCGCCAGCCCGACCTCGCCGAAGACGGCGAGGCCACGCGGCAGCGGCTTGCCGCGCAGCGACGAAACGACCGCCAGCAGCACGGCCAGGTCGGCCGCCGGCTCGCCGATGCGCACCCCGCCGACCGCGTTCAGGAAGACGTCCTGGTCGTACAACGCAACGCCGGCATGGCGGTGCAGCACCGCCAGCAGCATCGCAAGGCGGTTCTGCTCGATCCCGACACCGAGACGCCTGGGGTTCGGTGCGTGCGCATCGTCGACCAGCGCCTGGATCTCGACCAGCAGCGGCCGCGTGCCCTCCTGGGTGACCAGCACGCAAGCCCCCGGCACCTGCTCGCTGTGCTGCGACAGGAACAGCGCCGACGGGTTCGACACGCCGCGCAGCCCGCGATCGGTCATCGCGAACACGCCCAGCTCGTTGACCGCGCCGAAACGGTTCTTGAAGGCGCGCACCAGCCGGAAGCGACGAGTGCGTGTCGCCCTCGAAGTACAGCACCGTGTCGACCATGTGCTCGAGCACGCGCGGCCCGGCGAGCGTGCCCTCCTTGGTCACGTGGCCGATCATCACCACCGCCACGCCGAGCTGCTTCGACATGCGCGTGAGCTGCGCGGCGCATTCGCGCACCTGCGCGACCGATCCGGGCGCCGACTGCAGTCTGTTCCGAATAGAGGGTCTGGATCGAATCGACCACGACCACGGCCGGGCGATGCTGCTCGATCGCCGCGACGATCCGCTCGAGCGCGATCTCGGCCAGCAGCGGCAGCCGGCCGGCATCGACGCCGAGCCGGCGCGCGCGCAACGCGACCTGCGCCGGCGGACTCCTCGCCGCTGACGTACAGCACCGGATGCGCGACCGACAGGTGCGCCAGCGACTGCAGCAGCAGCGTCGACTTGCCGATGCCCGGATCGCCGCCGATCAGCACGACGGACCCCTCCACGAGGCCGCCCGCCGAGCACGCGATCGAACTCGTCGACTGCCGGTGGGCATGCGCGACGTCTCCTCGGCGGCACCGACCCGAGCAGCTGCACCCCGCGGTCGGCGCCAGCGAGGCGAAACGGTTGCGCGCCGTGCCGCGATCCGCGACGCCGACTCTACCAGCGTGTTCCAGGCATTGCAGGCCGGACACTGGCCCTGCCCACTTCGGCGATCACGCCGCCGCACTCCGAGCAGACGTACTGCGCGCGCAGCTTCGCCATCAGTCGAGCACGCTGATCGGCACGCGCGCCGCCAGCGCGCACATCAGCTCGTAGCCGATGGTGCCGGCCGAGGCGGCAACCTCGTCGATCGGCATGCGGTCGCCCCACAGCTCGCACCGGCGACCCCGGACGCGGCGGCCGGCACCGGCTCGAGGTCGACCATCAGCATGTCCATCGCGACGCGTCCGACGGTGCGCGTGCGCACACCCGCGACCTGCGACCGGGGTGCCGGTCGGCGCGTGCCGGGGATAGCCGTCGGCGTAGCCGCAGGCGACGATGCCGATCCGCATCGGCATGCGGCGCGGCGAACGTCGACCCGTAGCCCACCGCGATCGCCGGGCTGCCAGGAACTGCACCGCCAGCAGCCTGGACGTCAGCGTCATCGCCGGCACGCAGGTCCAGCGAGGCGGCGCTGCGGTCGGCGAACGGTGTCGCGCCGTACAGCATGATGCCCGGGCGGATCCAGGCGCCGTGCGTGTCGGGCAAGTCGATCAGCGCGCCGCCGAGTTCGCCAGCGAGCGCGGCTCCGGCGCCCCGCCGCAGGCGGCGACGAAGCGACGGACCGCCTCGTCGGCGCCGCCGGGCAGGTCGGCATCGGCGAAGTGCGTCATCAGGGCGATCACCGGCGACCGCCGGACACGCGCGCAGACGCGCCAGCGCGCCGCGAAAGCCCGTCGGCGTCGAAGCCGAGCCGGTTCATGCCGCTGTTGAACTTGAGCGAGCACGCGCAGGCGCTGCGTGCCGCGCCAGCCTTCCAGCATGCGCACCTGGCCGCGCTTCGTGGACGACCAGATCGACGCCCCAGGCGCGCCGCGCTGTCGACGTCGCCGGGATCGAACGCCCCTTCCAGCATCAGCAGCGGGCCCTGCCAGCCCAATCCGCGCAGACGCGCCGCATTGTCGAACTCGACGCACGCGCCATCCCGTCGGCGGCCTGCAGGCCGGCGAGCGCCGCGTGCAGGCCGTGGCCGTAGGCATTGGCCTTGACGACCGCCCAGATGCGAGCCTGCCGAGCCAGGGACCGGGCGCGTGCGAGGTTGTGCCGCATCGCGTCGCAGGAGACAGTGGCCAGGATCGGACGGGGCATGGGTTGCGCAGGGCGGTGGGCGGTGGTTCGCAGCCGGCTCGCAACCGGGTTTGCCCGGTGCGGACGGGCTCGGCGAGCGCCATGAAACTAACCGAGACTATACCGCCCGGCCTGCGCGCGACCCGCCAGGGTTCATGGTATAAACCGTCGGCCCCGCGCTTGCGGGGGATCAGACTGGATCCGATCACCAGGGGTTTCGCGCCCGGCTCCGTGTCGCCCGGCCGGGCAGGAAAGACATGAAACGCGGTTTCTACACGATCATGGCGGCGCAGTTCTTCTCGTCGCTCGCCGACAACGCGCTGCTGATCGCCGCGATCGCCCTGCTGATCGAGATGCACGCGCCCGGAATGGATGAAGCCGCTGCTGAAGCTGTTCTTCACCTTTTCGTACGTCGTGCTGGCGCCCTTCGTCGGCGCGTTCGCCGACGCGCTGCCCAAGGGCCGGGTGATGTTCGTCACCAACACGATCAAGATCGTCGGCTGCGCGCTGATGTTCTTCACCGTGCACCCGCTGCTGGCCTACGGCATCGTGGGCCTCGGCGCGGCGGCCTATTCGCCGGCCAAGTACGGCATCCTCACCGAACTGCTGCCGCCCGAGAAGCTGGTGGCGGCCAACGGCTGGATCGAGGGCACGAC
The DNA here is from genome assembly GCA_963849015.1 of uncultured beta proteobacterium. Lineage (GTDB taxonomy): Bacteria > Pseudomonadota > Gammaproteobacteria > Burkholderiales > Burkholderiaceae_E > Quisquiliibacterium. The sequence goes on along the minus strand of CAWKFK010000018.1, from coordinate 156,321 downwards.
GGTCGGCTTCGATCATCCTCGGCACGGTGCTGGGCGGCGCGCTCATCAGCCCGACCGTGTCGTCGGCGCTGCTGGCGCTCGACCTGCCGCTGCTCGACACCGGCATCGACACGCCGGCCGAGGCCGCCATCCTGGTGATCGCGGCGGTCTACGTCGTGGCCGCGCTGCTTCAACCTGCGCATCCCCGACACCGGCGCGCGTTACGCGCACCAGGAGCGCAACCCGCTGCGCCTGGTGCGCGATTTCGCGCACTGCTTCGCGACGCTGTGGCGCGACCAGCTGGGCCAGATCTCGCTGGCGGTGACGACCCTGTTCTGGGGCGCCGGCGCGACGCTGCAGTTCATCGTGCTGGAATGGGCGCGCCACGCGCTCGACCTGCCGCTCAACCAGGCGGCGATGCTGCAGGGCGTGGTCGCGCTGGGCATCGCCGTCGGCGCCGTGCTCGCGGCGCGCGTCGTGCCGCTGCGCGGGCTCGTTGCGCGTGCTGCCGGTGGGCGTCGCGATGGGCCTGATCGTGCCGCTGATGACACTGGTATCCAGCCAGAGCGCTCGCCTATCCGCTGCTGGTGCTCATCGGCGCGCTGGCCGGCTTCTTCGTGGTGCCGATGAACGCGCTGCTGCAGCACCGCGGCCACGTGCTGATGAGCGCGGGACACTCGATCGCGGTGCAGAACTTCAACGAGAACCTGAACATCCTGCTGATGCTCGGCGCTCTACGCGCTGCTGCATCCGTCTCGGGCTGCACGTCAACTGGATCATCGTGCTGTTCGGCGCTGTTCGTCGCGGCGACGATGGCGCTGGTGATCCGTCGCCACAACGCCAATCAGCGCGAGTTCGACTCGGTCGCGCTGATCGGCGAGGGCCGGCACTGACGCCGCGCCAGTCGTAGTGCGCGCCGGCACCGGCGTGCCGATTTCGGGGCGCCCCGACGCGGCGCTGCCGAACCTGCCCTCGATCGCTCGGGACGCGGCGCCGGGCCTGCCCTCAATCCCTCAGGACGCTGCGGGCCAGGCACAGATCCGCCCAGGCCTTCGCCTTCTCTTCGGGACGCCTCAGCAGGTAAGCGGGGTGGTAGGTCACGATCACCGGGATCTCGCGCTCGGCCAGCCGATAGCGGTGCACCCGTCCGCGCAGGCGGCCGATCGCGTCGTCCGTTTCGAGCAGCGTCGACGCCGAGAACCGGCCGGTGACCACGATCACGTCCGGCGCCAGCAATTCGATCTGTCGCAGCAGGTACGGACTGCAGCGCTCGACTTCTTCCGGCTGCGGATCGCGATTGCGCGGCGGACGGCACTTCAGCACGTTGGCGATGAAGACGTCGCGCTTGCGATCCAGGCCGATCGAAGCCAGCATGTTGTCGAGCAGTTTGCCCGCCCGTCCGACGAAGGGTTCGCCGGTCGCATCCTCGTCGGCGCCCGGCGCCTCGCCGATCAGCATCCACCGCGCCGATTCGGGCCCGACGCCGAAGACCGTCCGGGTTCGCGACTCGCACAGCCCGCAGGCGCGGCAGTCCGAGACCATCGCGCGCAACTCGCCCCAGCCTGCCTGCGACACCGCGACGCGGGATTCGCCAACGGGTACCGTCCCGGGCATCGGAGCGGGTGCGCTGACGGGCAGGTCATCCTGCGCAAGCGCCGGTCGCACCCTCGCCTGCCAGGCCGGCCCCAGTCCGAGCGCCGCCCAGGCGCGTCGCTGCGAAGCGTTCATCATGCTCCTGCCTCGGCGGCGCCGAAGGGCAGACACAGCACCAGCGCGTCCTCGCGGCGCCCGTCGGCATCGGGGTAATAGCCTTTGCGCACACCGACCTGCCGGAACCCGACGGTCTCGTAGAGCCGGCGCGCCGGGTGGTTGCTTGGCCTGACCTCGAGCATCATGGAACGCGCCCCCCGCCGGCGCGCGTCGGCACGCAGCCAGGCCAGCATGCGGCGTCCGAAGCCCCTGCCCTGAAGCGCGCGCGCGACACTGATGTTCAGAAGGTGGACCTCGTCGGGGATCCACATCATCACCGCGTAACCGGCGATGTCGGCCCCGAGTTCGAACATCCACGCGTCGTAACCCGCACGCAGCGAATCCGAAAAATTCCCCCGCGACCACGGGAAGGGATAGATGTCGGCCTCGATCGCCATCACCGCATCGAGGTCGGCATGCGTCATCCAGCGCACGGCCAGCGCGGGGGCGCCCGCCACCTGATCGATCGGGGTCATGCGTGGCGGGCGCGCAGCAGCCGCTGCTCGTCGACGTCGAGCGCCACCTTGTCGCGCACGTAGATCGGCGCGGCCAGGGCCGCGTCGAGCGATTCCAGTCCGGCGAGACGGCACTCGGCGAGCCGCGCGACCGATGCGGCCCGCGCGTGCGTGTCGTCGATCGAACGAACCCCGATGCCGTCGAGGCGCTCGCGGAACACCGGATAGCGTGCGGCGGCGTCCCCCACCAGGACCATCCGCGCAGCGATCGACCCGACCTCGTCGCATCCCGCGCCTTCAACTGCGCCCCCGCCGAAGCCGCTGTCGACCGCCCACTGCGCAATCCGTTCCGCGGCCTGCCCCGACGGCAGGACGCACATCGGCGCCAGCGCCGACGGCCGCGTCGCGACGGCGTCACCGCCGCCCAGCGCGCAGCGGTACGCCGACAGATAGACCTCGCCCATCCGGGCATCCATCGCGGCGACCACCAGCGGTGCATCCGCCTGCCAGGCCAGCGCCTCGAGCGAAGGTACCGCGGCGACCGGCAGCGCGAGCCCGAAGCCCAGCCCCTGCGCGACGCCGCAGCCGATGCGGATCCCCGTAAACGAACCCGGACCGGCGTCGAAGCCGATCGCATCGAGGTCGCCGAAACCGAATCCGGCCCGCGCCAGCAGCGCACGCGCCATCGGCAGCACGCGCCGCGAATGTTCGTTGCCGGCACGCTCGTCGAGCTCGTCGACCCTGAACTCGCCGCCGTCACGCACCAGCAGCGCGACCGAGCACCATTCGGTGGAGGTGGCCAGCGCAAGCACGCGAACACCGGGACGCCGCGCGATGGCGCGCGTCGTGACTGAGGCAGGGCGGCGTGTCATCGCCGGAGGGGACCGTGGCCGAGGCTGGAAGACCGCATCGGCGAATTGTATTCGGTGTGCCCGCGTCGTCCGAAAGGAGGGCTGCCGCCACCGGAGCGCCGCAGCGGCACCCGACGCGAGTGTCCGGCCTAGCGCCCGGAGCCTTCGTGATACAGGCGCCTGCGCTCGCGCAGCTGCTCGCGCAGGACCTCCCGCTCCTCGGGGCTCAGGCGCTGCCGTCGCCCCTGGCGGGCCGGGTCCGGATCTGCGCCATCCTGATACGGTTGCGCGGGATACGGTTGCGCGGGATGCGGTTGCGCGGGATGCGGTCGTGCGGGATACGGTTGCGCTGGATACGCCTGACCCGGGTACGGTCGCGGCGGGTAGCCCGCCATGCCGTCGCCGCGCCGCTCGTGCGGAGATCCCTGCGGATTCGTCGCGTCGTGCCGGCGCATGCGCTCCTCGCGCGCCTGTCGACGGACCTCGTCGCGGAACCGCTCGCGCTCGAAACGTTCGGGATGTCCGTCTTCCGGTCGTGCCCAGGCCGACACCGGCATCAGGCAGACGATGACCGCCACGCACAGACCGACCGCTGCCAGCACGCCGCGCACAGCGCCAGGCGCGAACCTTCCGCGACACGACGCGGCGGGCGACCCGGCGCTCGCGGCCAGCGACCCGGCGCCCGCAAGGGGGCCTTCGACACGGGCCGGATCGGCTGGCAGGATCGGGAAGCGCGGACGGTTCTGGTTCACAGTCGTCATTCTAGGCAAGCGGCGCGCGCGTCGCCGTGCGACGAGGGTAAGGCCTGTAACAAAGGGTAAGACACCCGCGCAGCCGCGCGCGCCATCGCACGCGCGGCAGGCGCGTCGTTATCATTGGCCCATGAACACAGCGGCCAAACACCTGCTGGTCGTCGACGACGATCCGAAGCTGCGCGAACTGCTGCGGCGCTACCTCAGCGAGAACCAGTTCGAGGTCAGCCTCGCGGCCGACGGACCGTCGATGAACCGCCTGATGCAGCGCCAGCCGTTCGACTTGGTGATCCTGGACCTGATGCTGCCGGGCGAGGACGGGCTGTCGATCCTGCGTCGATTGCGCGGCGCGAACGACACCACTCCCGTGATCATGCTGACCGCGAAGGGGGACGACGTCGACCGCATCGTCGGCCTCGAGATGGGGGCCGACGACTATGTGCCGAAGCCCTTCCATCCGCGCGAGCTGGTTGCGCGCATCCACGCGGTGCTGCGGCGCCAGCCGGCCGCGGACCTGCCCGGCGCCCCGAGCACCGAGGCCGGCGAGGTCGCGTTCGGCGAGTTCCGGCTGAACCTCGCCACGCGCAGCCTGACCCGCGCCGGAGTGCCGGTTCCGCTGACCAGCGGCGAGTTCTCCGTGCTGAAGACCTTCGCGCGGCACCCGCGGGTGCCGCTGTCGCGCGAGAAGCTGATGCTGCTCGCGCGCGGGCGCGAATATGGCGCCTACGACCGCAGCCTCGACGTGCAGATCTCGCGGCTGCGCAAGCTGATCGAAGCCGACCCGCAGCATCCGCGTCACCTGCAGACCGTCTGGGGGGTGGGCTACGTGTTCGTCCCCGACGGCGACTGAAACGTCGCCGCTGTCCGCACGCACGTTTCCAGCCCCGCCGCCGGCTCCCGCGCATGCCGCCAGCCCCTTCCGCCCGCCCGCGCCGATGCTGCCGCGGGTGAGCCTGTTCTGGCGGACCTTCCTGCTGATCGCGGGGCTGCTCGGCTTCTGCCTGCTCGTCGCACTGCAGCTGGTTCGCGCGCTCGACCGCGCCCCCCCGGAGCAGCAGCTCGCCTGGGAGATCGCGTCGGTGATGAACCTGACCCGCTCGGCGCTGGTCAGCACCCAGGGCGAGCGCCGCGTGCAACTGCTCGACGAACTGGCGCGCGAGGAGGACGTGCGTGTCGCCCCGCTGGAACAGAGCGACAAGGTCGAACCGCTCGACTCGCCGTCGGCCGAAGCACTGCAACAGCACCTGCGCGCGATCGTCGGCGCGGGCACACGCGTGGCGGGCCGCCTGAATGGCGATGCCGGTCTGTGGACGAGCTTCGAAATCGAGGGCGACCACTACTGGCTCGGACTCGGCCTGCAGCGCCTCGAACGGCGCCTTGGTCCGCCGTGGTCGCTGCTGGCCGGCCTGGCAGTCCTGCTGTCGATCCTGGGCGGCCTGACGCTGAGCCGCCTGATCAACCGCCCGCTGGCGCAACTGGCGACGGCGATCGGCCGGGTCAGTTCCGGCGCGCCCGCCCCAAGCCTGCCCGAGAACGGCCCCTCGGAGATCGCCGAGCTCAATCGTCGCTTCAATCGCATGGCGCGCGACCTCGCCGAGCTGGAGTCCGATCGTGCGGTCGCGCTGGCCGGCATCTCCCACGACATACGCACCCCCCTGACCCGCCTGCGCATGGAGATCGAGCTGTCGGCACTGTCCGACGACGAAAAGGCATCGATGGGCGAGGACATCGACCGAATCGACAGGATCGTCGCGAAGTTCGTCGAATACGGTCGCAGCGGAGCCGGGGAGCGCGGATCGGCGGCGCTCGAGGAGGTCGACGTCGGGCTGCTGCTCGAGTCGATGTGCGACGCGTATCGGCCGCATCGCGACGAGGGCCGCCTCGCGCTGGCCATCGCGATCGCGCCGCAGCTGCGCTGGATCGGCGATCCGCTGGACCTGGCCCGGATGGTGTCGAACCTGCTCGAGAACGCGCTGCGTTACGGTCATCGGCCCGGCGCGCCGGCGCGCGTCGAGCTGAGTGCTTTTGCGCTCGCGCAGGGGGCGGGCGTCGGAGTGCGCGTGCGCGATCATGGCCCGGGCGTTCCGGACGACCAGATCGCGCGCCTGTTGCGCCCGTTCGCCCGTCTCGACGACGAACGCAGCGACCGCGGCGGCAGCGGTCTCGGACTGGCGATCGTCGATCGCCTGGCGCAACGCTACGGCGGAACCTGCCGACTGTCCAACGCCGACGGTGGAGGTCTGGAGGTGCTGCTCGCGATCCCGAACGCGCAGCTTCCCGCCCCGCCCCGTGCAGCCGCCCGGGGCGGACCACCGCCGTACTGAAAGTGGTGACGTCGGCGGATCGGCATCGCGGGTGAACGCAAGGCAGGCAACACATCCGTGCGTGCGATAGCCAACGCCAATCAATCGAATCGGAAAGACCAATTGGTGCACCCAATGTGCAATTCGTACAATGACCATGTCGGCAGCCGCTGCCGATCCCTCTGTTCAACAGAATCTGGAGACCGCCCATGCCCAGCCTCAAAGGCACCAAGACGCACGAGAACCTGAAAGCCGCATTTGCCGGCGAAAGTCAGGCCAATCGCCGCTATCTGTACTTCGCAAACAAGGCTGACGTCGAAGGCCATCCGGAGGTCGCAACGCTGTTCCGCTCGACCGCAGAAGGCGAAACCGGCCACGCACACGGTCACCTCGACTACCTGGCTCAGGTGGGCGACCCCGCGACCGACCTGCCGATCGGCTCTTCGGAGCAGAACCTGAAGGCCGCCGTCGCCGGCGAGACGCACGAGTACACCGACATGTATCCCGGCATGGCGAAGGCGGCTCGTCAGGAAGGTTTCGACGAGATCGCCGACTGGTTCGAAACGCTGGCGAAGGCCGAGCGCTCGCACGCCAACAAGTTCGCGAAGGCCCTGGAAACTCTGGCCTGAATCTGTCGGGGGCCGCTACGACATCAGCGGCCCGTCGGATAACCGCCCTCCCCGGCGGCCCGATCCACGGGGGAGCTTCCATCCGGTCGCTCCCCCGATTTTTTGCCGAGGCCAAAGATGACCGTACGAGAAGGTTCGCTCGAAGCGCCCACCCGCCATCCGCTCGACTGGAAGAACCCCGAGTTCTACGACAAGGAATCCTGCCTCCAGGAAATGGAGCGGGTATTCGACATCTGCCATGGCTGTCGCCGCTGCGTCAGCCTGTGCAACTCGTTCCCGGTGCTGTTCGACCTTGTCGACGAGAGTTCGACGATGGAAGTCGACGGCGTCGACAAGAAGGATTATTGGAAGGTCGTCGACCAGTGCTACCTGTGCGACGTCTGTTACATGACGAAGTGCCCGTACGTTCCGCCGCACCCGTGGAACCTGGATTTTCCGCATCTGATGCTGCGCGCCAAGGCGATCCAGTTCAAGGAGGGCACGCCGACGCAGTTCCGTGACAAGACCCTGTCGTCCACCGATCGCAACGGCAAGCTGGCGAGCATCCCGGTCGTCGTGCAGATGGTCAATGCCGCGAAGAATTCCCCGACGCTGCGCAAATTCGGCGAAAGCGCGATGGGCGTGCACAAGACCGCGTGGCTGCCCGACTTCGCTTCGCCCACTTTTCCGGCCAGCGCCCTGCAGAGCCCCTCCGGGATGCCGGTGCGCGACGGACAGCGCACGCCGGGCAAGGTCGCAGTGTTCGCAACCTGTTATGTGAACTACAACGAACCGGGCATCGGGCACGACCTGCTGAAGGTCCTGAACCACAACGACATCCCGTACGTTCTGGTCGAGAAGGAAGCCTGCTGCGGGATGCCCAAGCTCGAGCTCGGCGACCTGGAGTCGGTGGCGGCACTAAAGGAAAAGAACATCCCGAAACTCGCCGCACTCGCACGCGCGGGTTATGCGATCGTCGCGCCGATTCCATCCTGCAACCTGATGTTCAAGCAGGAACTTCCGCTGATGTTCCCCGACGACGCGGATGTGCAGGCAGTGCGCGAGGCCATGTTCGATCCGTTCGAGTATTTCGTCGCCCGCTCGAAGGATGGCCTGCTGAAGACCGATTTCAAAGCGGAACTGGGCAACGTTTCGTATCACGTCGCCTGTCATCTTCGCGTGCAGAACGTCGGCCAGAAAACCCGGGAAATGCTGCAGATGGTGCCCGGCACCAAAGTGAACACGGTCGAGCGCTGCTCCGGTCATGCCGGCACTTGGGGCGTCAAGAAGGAATTCCACGAAACCGCGCTTAAGATCGGCCGCCCGGTTTTCCGGCAGATGGCCGAGCATCCCGACGGCGCCCCGAACTGGATCGCGTCCGACTGCCAGCTCGGCGGACACCACATCGAACAGGGCATGCAGCTCGCCGGACAGAACGTGGACGGCAAGCTCGCACACCCGATCACCCTTCTCAGAATGGCCTACGGATTGGAGTAAGACCGATGTCTGTCGTTACCCGTGATTCCCTCATGACGCTCGAGGCCTACGCAAAAGCGCGCCCCGAGTTCCGGCGCAAGGTCCTCGAGCACAAGAAGAAGCGCAACGTTGCCCTCGGCGGGCACGTGACGCTGCTGTTCGAGGACGAACTGACCGTGCGCTATCAGATCCAGGAGATGCTGCGCATCGAAAAGATTTTCGAGGAGGAGGGAATCCTCCACGAACTCGAGGCGTACAACCCGCTGGTGCCGGACGGCCGCAACTTCAAGGCGACCATGCTGATCGAATATGAAGACGCGGACGTCAGGCGTCGCGAACTCGGACGGCTGAAGGGAATCGAACGCAAGGTCTGGGTCCAGGTCGAAGGATCGCCGAAGGTTTATGCGATCGCCGACGAGGACCTCGAACGTGAAAACGACGAGAAGACCTCGTCCGTTCATTTCCTTCGTTTCGAACTGACCGATGAGATGGCCGCGGCACTGAAATACGGTGTCGGACTCGCGGTCGGTGTCGACCATCCCAACTACACGGCGAAAATCGACGCGTTGCCGGCGGCTACCCGCAGCGCACTGGCTGGCGACCTCGCCTGACCGGCCTCGCCGGCCGCGAAGCGGCCGGTACGTCTTTTCAGGCTTGCGCAGCGGCGGGCTGCGCGACGATCGCAAATTCCTCGCGCTTCCTGCCCTGCTCGAGGTAGGCGGCGAGCCAGACCGGGGTGCGCCCCCTTCCCGACCAGGTGACGCCGCTCTCGGGGTCACGGAATTTCGGCGCGACAGGTGACCCTGCCCTCGGATTCTTGCGCGCCGCCTTTGCTGGCTTTGCTGCCGACCTCGGCTTGGCGCCACGACTGCGGCGGACCGCCGGCTCGGACTGCAGGTCGGCAACATCGACGCCGAGTTTCTTCATCAGCGCGCGCACGCGCTCGACGGCGCGCGCCTTCTTCACGCCTTGCGACGCCTCGAGCGCCTTGGCCTGCGCCTGCAGTTTCGCAATCTGCTTCTGAATGCCGTCGTAGCTCAGTCGCGCCATTTCCGTCTCCGATCCGGGTTCTTTTTTTGCTATGGCCCGACATTATCAGAATATTGGGCTGCTGCAATTCCGACCTTCGTCCCGGCGCGATGATTTTTTATCGGAGCAGGGAAAACTGCAGCCGGGATCGAATTCCGTCTTGCGAAAAATGCAGGATTTCGGACCGACTCGACTGCCCGCGTGCCGGGCGTCCGAAGATTAATCGCCGGATAGTCAGTCGCGCCAGCCCGGCGCGAGTTGCTCCCTCACTTCAGGGTGGCGGCGCGCCCACGCACGCACGTACGAACAGGCGGGAACGACCTGCAGCCGCGCCGTTCGCGCATGCGCGAACGCCGCCTCGACGAGGCGGGCGGCGAGGCCGCGGCCTTCGAGCGACGGCGGCACCTCGGTGTGAACGATCCACATCGTGCCGCCGTCCATCCGGTAGTCCGCACGGCACAACTGGCCGTCGACCTCCAGTTCGAAACGGCTGCGCGCCGCGTTGTGCACGGCGCCGCCAGCGGAACCCGCAGTCATCAGGCGGGTTCCGGCACGCTCGGCAGGCCCGACAGCGCCATCGCGAGCTCCGCCTCGCTGTACGTCTGGTTGGTCAGCTTTCCTGCCGCGAAGTCCATGTACGCCTGCATGTCGAAGTGACCGTGTCCGCACAGGTTGAACAGGATCGTCTCGGCCTTGCCCTCACGCTTGCAGCGCAGCGCCTCTTCGATCGCCCCCTTCACGGCATGATTCGCCTCCGGCGCCGGCATGATGCCTTCGTTGCGCCCGAACAGCACCCCGGCCTCGAAGCACTCCACCTGGTTGTAGGCGACCGCCTCGATCATGCCCAGTTCCTTCAGATGCGACACCAATGGCGCCATGCCGTGATAGCGCAGACCGCCGGCGTGGAACCCGGGCGGCGTGAAGGTCGACCCCAGGGTGTGCATCTTGGTGAGAGGCGTCATGTGCGCCGTGTCGCCGAAGTCGTAGGCGTACTTGCCGCGCGTCAGCGACGGACACGCCGCCGGCTCGACCGCGACGATGCGCGGCTTCGCGCCGCCGCGCAGCCCGGCGCCGATGAACGGAAACGAGATGCCCGCGAAATTCGAACCTCCGCCGGTGCAGCCGACCACCACGTCGGGATAGGCGTCGGCCATCTGCATCTGCTCGATCGCCTCGATGCCGACGATCGTCTGGTGCAGCAGCACGTGGTTCAGCACCGAACCCAGCGCGTACTTGGTGTCGTCGCGCTGCGCGGCGATCTCGACCGCCTCGGAGATCGCGATCCCCAGGCTGCCCGGATGATCCGGCGTCTGCGACAGCACGGCGCGGCCATACGCGGTCTCGGTGGACGGCGACGGCAGGCAGCGGGCGCCGTACGACTCCATCAGCGCACGCCGGTACGGCTTCTGGTCGTAGGACACGCGAACCTGGAACACGGTCACGTCGATGCCGAACAGGGCGCCGGCAAATGCCAGCGACGAGCCCCACTGGCCGGCGCCGGTCTCGGTCGAGAGACGGCGAATGCCAGCCTGCTTGTTGTAGAACGCCTGCGGGATCGCAGTGTTCGGTTTGTGGCTGCCCGCCGGGCTCACGCCCTCGTACTTGTAGAAGATCCGCGCGGGCGTGCCGAGAGCCTGCTCGAGCCGACGCGCACGGAACATCGGTGTCGGCCTCCACAGACGGAACACGTCTCGCACCGGTTCGGGAATCTCGATCTCGCGCTCGGTGGTGACCTCCTGCATGATCAGTTCCATCGGGAACAGCGGCGCGAGATCGTCCGGCCCGACCGGCTTCATCGTGCCGGGGTGCAAGACCGCCGGCAGTGCCTTCGGGAGGTCCGCCTGGATGTTGTACCAGCGCTTCGGAATCCGGCTCTCGTCCAGCAGATACTTCAGTTGACCACTCATCGCGACCCCTTTCCTGTCATATGCGAGCGTTTGATCGAGTTGCAGCGTTTGATCGAGTTGCAGCGTTTGATCGATTTGCAGCGTTGCGTTGTATCGGATGCGAGGATACGCCAGCCGTCAGCGCCGCAGCAGCACGGCCGCTTGGGCGGAAATGCCCTCGCCGCGTCCGGCGTAGCCCAGCCGCTCGCTGGTCTTCGCCTTCACATTGACGCGGTCGGCGGCGACCCCGAGATCCTCGGCGATCGCCGACACCATGCCTGGAATGTGCGGCGCCAGCTTCGGCACCTGCGCGATCACAGTCGCATCGACGTTGGCGATCGACCACTGCCGCTCACGCAGCATCGCCGCCACCGCACGCAGCAGCGCCCGACTGTCGGCGCCGCGCCAGCGCGGATCGCTGTCGGGGAAATGCCGGCCGATGTCCCCGAGCGCGGCCGCGCCCAGCAGCGCATCGATGACCGCGTGCAACAGGACGTCCGCATCGGAGTGCCCGAGCAGGCCATGCGAATGCGGGATCGTGACGCCGCCGATCACCAGGCGTCGCCCAGGCACGAGCGCGTGCACGTCCCAACCCTGACCGGTGCGCCAGTCCGCGCCGCCGGCGGGCGCATCCAGCAGCGACGCCATCATTTCCAGGTCCTCCGCGGTGGTGATCTTGAAGTTGCGCCGCTCTCCGGGCACCAGCAGGGGCGAGCCGCCCGCAGACTCGATCGCCGATGCCTCGTCGGTCGCCGTCGCGCACGACCGCAGGGCGTTGCGCAGCGCCGACGCGCGGAACATCTGCGGCGTCTGCGCCAGCCATAGCCCGTCGCGGGCGATCGTTCCGGAGGCGGCGTGACGCTGGTCCACGGGCCCGGCGGGCGGCCCGGACCGCTTCACGGTGTCGGCGACCGGCAAGGCCAGCAGGCCGCCGACGCCTTCCCCGGCGACGACATCGCGAAGGCGCTCCAGCGCCGCATCGCTCAGACCGGGGCGCGCCGCGTCGTGCACCAGCACCCAGTCGTCGTCGCGCAAGTCGGCGCCGAGCGATTCGATCCCGGCCAGCACCGAGTCGCGGCGCTCGGCTCCGCCGACATCGCGGATCACGAGGCGCGGATGGGCGCCCAGCAACTGCGAAGCGCGCGTATCGCCGGGTGCGACGACGACGACGACGCAATCGATCCAGTCGGTTCGCAGCAGGGGCGCGACAGACCAGTCCAGCACACTGCGGCCGGCCAGCGGCAGGTACTGCTTGGGGGTCGCCGCGCCGAGGCGCGCGCCGACGCCCGCAGCCGGCACGATCGCGTAGACGCGGCCCCGCGGCGCGACCGCGACAGGCTCCATCTCCACGAGGGCTGGCCCGGTCGCGACCGTCGAAGTCGTGTTCTGGCTCATCGGCTAAAATTCTAGCCCCTGCCGCTCGGCCGCTTGCGGCTGCTCGGGTCCACCACTCGCCGGGCGCATGTTTGGTCCCGGCCGTCCGCACGCCGATCTTCCTTGAATCAAGCCGCACTGCCGAAATCGACCGCCCTGGCCGACCAGCTCGCCCCTGCACTGAAGGCCCCGCGGCCGGGTACGGTGTTCTCGCTGCCGGCCACGGCCGGTTCGGCCGACGCGTGGCTGATCGCCAGGCTCGCGCGCAACAACGTGCTCGAGGCACGCGTCGGCGACGGCGTGCCCCGGATGCTGGCGGTGATCACCGCCAGCGCGAACGACGCGCAGCGGCTGGCCGCCGAGGTCGGGTTCTTCGATGCCGAACTGTCGGTGCGGCTGCTGCCCGACTGGGAGACGCTGTCCTACGACAGCTTCTCGCCGCATCAGGACCTCGTCTCCGAGCGCCTCGACACCTTGTTCACGATGCAGCAGGGTCGCTGCGACGTGGTGATCGCGATGGCGACGACGGCCCTGCACCGTCTCGCACCCCCCGCATTCCTGGCCTCGCACACCTTCTTCTTCGACAAGGGCCAGACGCTGGACGAGGCACGGCTGCGGGCGCAGCTGACGCTCGCCGGCTACGAGCACGTGACGCAGGTGGTGAAGCCTGGCGAGTACAGCGTGCGCGGCGGGCTGATCGACCTGTTCCCGATGGGATCCCCGCTTCCCTACCGGCTGGATCTGTTCGGCGACGAAGTCGAGTCGATCCGGACCTTCGACCCGGACAGCCAGCGCAGCCTGTACCCGATCGACCGGGTGCGGCTGCTGCCCGGACGCGAGTTCCCGATGGACGAGGGCGCGCGCACCGCTTTCAGGGGCCGCTGGCGCGAACACTTCGAGGGCGACCCGTCGAAGTCGGTCGTCTACCGGGACATCGGCAACGGCATCGCCAGCGCCGGCATCGAATACTACCTGCCGTTGTTCTTCGACGAGACCGCGACGCTGTTCGACTATCTGCCGGAGCGCTCGGTGATCCTGACCCACGGCGACGTGCACGGTGCGGCGCGCCGCTTCACCGAGGACACCCGCCAGCGCTACCGGTTCCTGTCGCACGATCCAGAGCGCCCGCTGCTGCCCCCCGAGCAGGTGTTCCTGTTGGCCGAGCAGTTCTTCGCCGCAGCGGGCCGCTTCGGACGCTGGTCGATCGCCGCGGACGCCCCCCGTGAGGCGGACAGCTCCTCGCAGGAGACCGGCACGGTTTCCGATCCGGGACCGGACACCTCGGCCACAGCGAAGCGCTCGGTGCTGGCGCAGCGCCTGCCCGACCTGTCGGTCAACCGCCGCGCGGACGAACCGCTGCAGCGGCTGGAGCAGTTCCTGCTCGACGCGCCGCAGCGCAAGCTGATCCTGGCCGAATCGCCCGGTCGTCGCGAGACGCTGCTGCAGATGTTCGCCGAGTACCGCCTGCTGGCGGGCGATGGCGCCAACCTGCCCGCGCTCGACGGCTGGAAGGCGTTCGAGGACGGCACGATCGACGTGGCCATCGCGGTCGGTCCTCTGCACGACGGCTTCGCGATCCCGGCGGCCGGGATCGCGGTGATCACCGAATCGGAACTGTTCGCGGGTGTCGTGCGCCGCGGTCCGCGCGGGCGACGCGCGGTCGAGACGAACGTCGACGCGATCATCCGCGATCTGTCCGAACTGCAGCCCGGCGATCCGGTGGTGCACGCGCAGCACGGCATCGGCCGCTACGAGGGTCTTCTGACGCTCGACCTGGGAGACGGCCCGACCGAGTTCCTGCACCTGACCTACGCGAACCAGGCCACGCTGTACGTGCCGGTGTCGCAGCTGCACGTGATCGGCCGCTACAGCGGCGCCAGTCCCGAGGACGCTCCGCTGCACCAGCTGGGCAGCGGGCAGTGGGAGAAGGCTCGCCGCAAGGCCGCGCAGCAGGCGCGCGACACCGCCGCCGAGCTGCTGAACCTGTACGCGCGCCGTGCCGCGCGCCAGGGCCACAGCTTCCGCTTCCAGCCCCACGACTACGAGGCCTTCGCCGAAGGCTTCGGCTTCGAGGAGACGCCCGACCAGCTCGCCGCGATCCACGCCGTGGTGCAGGACATGGTCTCCGGCAAGCCGATGGACCGGCTGATCTGCGGCGACGTCGGTTTCGGCAAGACCGAGGTCGCGCTGCGCGCCGCCTTCGTCGCGGTCGCCGACGGCAAGCAGGTGGCGGTGCTGACCCCCACGACCCTGCTCGCGGAACAGCACTTCCAGACGTTCTCGGACCGCTTCGCCAACCTGCCGGTGAAGCTCGCCGAGCTGTCGCGCTTCCGCTCGGCCAAGGAGATCAAGGCCACGATCGAAGGGCTCAACGAGGGCCGCGTCGACATCGTGATCGGCACCCACAAGCTGCTGTCCGGCGACGTCAGGTTCTCGCGGCTCGGTCTGGTGATCATCGACGAGGAACACCGCTTCGGCGTGCGCCAGAAGGAGGCGCTGAAGAACCTGCGCGCCGAGGTCGACGTGCTGACGCTGACCGCCACGCCGATCCCGCGCACGCTCGCGATGAGCCTGGAGGGTCTGCGCGACTTCTCCGTGATCGCGACCGCGCCGCAGAAGCGCCTTGCGATCAAGACCTTCGTGCGCCGCGAGAACGACGGCACGATCCGCGAGGCGCTGCTGCGCGAACTCAAGCGCGGCGGCCAGGTCTACTTCCTGCACAACGAGGTCGAGACGATCGACAACCGGCGACGGGCCCTCGAAGCCCTGGTGCCCGAGGCGCGCATCGTCGTCGCCCACGGCCAGATGCCGGAGCGCGAACTCGAGCGCGTGATGCGCGACTTCCACCAGCAGCGCTTCAACGTCCTGCTGTGCACCACCATCATCGAGACCGGCATCGACGTGCCGACGGCCAACACGATCGTGATGCACCGCGCCGACAAGTTCGGGCTGGCGCAGCTGCATCAGCTGCGCGGACGGGTCGGCCGCTCGCACCACCAGGCCTACGCCTACCTGCTGATCCCCGACGAGAGCGCGATCACCAAGGACGCGACCAAACGGCTCGAAGCGATCCAGACGATGGAGGAGCTGGGCTCGGGCTTCTACCTCGCGATGCACGACCTCGAGATCCGCGGTGCCGGCGAGGTGCTCGGCGCATCGCAGTCGGGCAACATGCAGGAGGTCGGCTTCGCGCTGTACAGCGAGATGCTCGGCGAGGCGGTGAAGGCGCTGAAGGCCGGCCGCGAACCCGACCTGTCGGCCCCGCTGGCTGCGACCACCGAGATCAACCTGCACCTGCCCGCGCTCCTGCCGTCGGACTACTGCGGCGACGTGCACGAACGGCTCACTCTGTACAAACGCCTCGCCAACTGCGACAGCCTCCAGCAGCTCGAGCACATGCAGGAGGAGCTGGTCGACCGCTTCGGCCGCCTGCCCGATGCCGCGCGCGCGCTGATCGAGACCCACCGGCTGCGCATCCTGTCGAAGCCGCTGGGCATCGTGCGCATCGACGCGGCCGGCGAGGCGATCGCGATCCAGTTCGTGCCGCAGCCGCCGATCCCGCCCGAGCGCATCATCCGTTTCATCCAGGGACGGCGCGACGCGAAGCTCGCCGGTCCGGACCGGCTGCGCCTCACCGTCGCCTCGGCAGACCTGGCGCAGCGCGTGCAGCGTGTGCGCGAGGTGCTCGGGGCGCTGTCCTGACCGCGCCCGCGGCAATCCCACCACCGACCTTTCGAAGCCTCAATGAACCTCGTCATCCAACACCCCGCGCTCGGCGACGACACCGTGGCCAGCATCGCGGCCGAGCTCGGCCGCGCGCCCGACCGCCGCGCGCCGCAGCTGGCGCACTGGAGCGGCAGCGGCCTGGGGCGTGAAGACGCCGTGGCGCTGGGCGCCCGGTTCGCGGTGGACGCCGCGCTGGTGCCGCCCGGGCGCCGGCTCGGCGATTTCCGGCTGATCGCCTTCGACATGGATTCGACACTGATCAACATCGAGTGCGTCGACGAGATCGCCGATTTCGCCGGCCGCAAGGCCGAGGTCGCCGCGATCACGGAGGCGGCGATGCGCGGCGAAATCTCCGACTACCGCGAAAGCCTGCGACGCCGCGTCGCCCTTCTCGCCGGACTCGGCACCGAGGCGCTGCAGCGCGTCTACGACGAGCGGCTCGCGATCACGCCGGGCGCGCAACGCCTGATCGCAGGCGCGCACGCGGCGGGCCTGCAGGTGCTGCTGGTGTCCGGGGGCTTCACGTTCTTCACCGAACGGCTGCGCGCGCGCCTCGGCCTGGACTTCGTCCGCGCCAACGAACTGGCACTGCGCGACGGCGCGCTGACCGGCGAACTGATCGGCGACATCGTCGACGCGCGCGTCAAGCGCGAGACCGTCGAAGCCACCTGCGCGGGCATCGGCTGCACGCCGGCACAGGCGATCGTCGTCGGCGACGGCGCCAACGACCTGGAGATGATGGGGATCGCCGGCGTGTCGGTCGCCTACCGCGCCAAGCCGGTGGTGCGTGCCCGGACCACCGACGCGCTCGAGCACTGCGGCCTGGATGCGATCCTGAACCTGTTCGGCGACACTCTCGGCGCGCCGGTCAGCGCGCCGTTCGCTTGATGCGCGACGCCGGCACGAACGCCCGGAGCGAAGAACGCGCGCATCCCGAATCGCGGGCGCGACGGACCGCGCCTTGAATCCCGCCACGCGCGCCACTCTGGCCGGCATGGCCGCCCTGGCGCTCGGCATGGGCATCGGGCGCTTCGCCTACACGCCCCTGCTGCCGGCGCTGATCGCCGATGCCGGGCTGACGATCGAGGCGGCCGGCGACATCGCGGCCGCCAACTTCGCGGGCTACCTCGCCGGCGCACTGGCCGCGGCGCGCGTGCCGCGCACGCGTCGCACCCAGGCGTTCCTCGCCGCGATCGCCGTGTCGATCGTCAGCACGCTGCTGATGGCCTGGCTGCGCCATCCGGCCGCGCTCGGGCTGGCGCGCGGGTTGTCCGGCGTTGCCAGTGCTTTCGTGCTGGTGCAGGGCTCGTCGATCGTGCTCGACGAACTGGCCCGCCAGCGCCGACCGGACCTGTTCCCGTGGCTGTACGCCGGCGTCGGCGCCGGCATCGCGCTGACGGCAGTGATCGTCGAAGCGATGGGGCGCGCCGGCGCCAGCGGCGGTGCAACCTGGATGGCACTGGGTCTGGCCAGCCTTCTGCTGGCGGTGCCGGCGTGCGGGATGCGCGACCCGCCCTCGCCCTCGCCCTCGCCCTCGCCCTCGCCCTCGCCCTCGCCCTCGCCCTCGCCCTCGCCCTCGCCCTCGCCCTCGCCCTCGCCCTCGCCCTCGCCCTCGCCCTCGCCCTCGTCAACGTCCTCGTCAACGTCCGCACGCGCGGTCAGCGCGCCGGTCGAAACGAACGAAGCGACGACGGCGATCGACACGCAGCGAACCGCCGCCCGCGCACGCGCGCTGCGCCTGCTGACGATCGCCTACGGCGGACTCGGCTTCGGCTACGTGATCACCGCGACCTTCATCGTCGTGATCGTTCGCGCGCGCGCGGACTGGAAAGCCTGGGAAATGGCGGTCTGGTTCGTCGTCGGCGCATCTGCCGCGCCCTCGAACCTGATGTGGCTGGCGCTGACGCGCCGGCTCGGACCCTGGAACGCGATGATCGGAGCGTTCCTGGTGCAGGCGATCGGCGTGCTCGCCGCCGTGACGGCGTCGAGCCTGGTCTGGGTGATGATGGGCGCGGCATTCCTGGGCGGCACGATCGTGGCGATCACGGCGATGGGCCTGAGCACCGCGCGCGAGATCGCGACCGGCGACAGCAACCGGGTGCTCGGCACGATGACGGCCGCCTTCGGCGTCGGCCAGATCGCGGGGCCCGCGGTGGGCGGGCGCCTTGCCGAGGCGAGCGGGTCGTTCCTCGTCCCGTCGGTACTGGCCGCGAGCGTGCTGGCCGGCTCGGCGCTGTTGCTGGCAATCGCCGCGCGGACGCTCAGGCCCAGCGCGCCCGGTGAACGCTCGCGGCGGTGACGCCGGCATAGACGAGCACGGCGAGCGACATCAGCGCGCACAGCGCCCAGAACGGCGCGCCGAACTTGACCAGCAACGTGCCGCCGACGATCACCGTGACCAGCCGCCCCGTGGCGCCCAGCACCGGCCACAGCACCCGGCCGGCCCCCTGCGATGCGAAGTACAGCGCGACCGCGATGCCCAGCACCGGGTACACCGGCGCCACCCAGTGCAGGTACACGGCCGTGTAGCCCTGCACCACCGGATCGTCGCTGAAGATCCCGCTCCACGCCTGCGGGAACACGGCGGCGAGCAGGCCGATCGACCCGCACAGCATCGCGGCGAACCCGGCCCCCATGAAAGCGGCCCGCTTGGCGCGCTGCAAATCGCCCGCCCCAAGCGCGGTCCCCACCATCGGCACCAGCGCCTGGCCGAACGAGAACGCGAGCGGCATCATCAGAAGTTCCAGCCGGGCACCGACGCCGTAGCCGGCCAGCGCCGCAGTCCCGTAGCGCCCGGCGAAGCCGGTGAGAATCACCGCGGTCGACATCGACTGCAGCGCCGACAGCATCGACAGGCCGCCGACCCGCAGCAGCCGCCCGAAGGTCTGCGCCTTCAGGGCCAGGTCGCCGCGCAGCGGGCGCAGCGCACTGCCCGGCCGAAAGATCGCGAACGTTCCGAGCAGCGTCGACACCGTCAGCCCGCAAAGGTAGGCGACCGCCGCGCCGCGCATCCCCATCGCCGGAATGCCGAGCGCGCCCGGCACGAGGATGGCGGCCAGCGGCACGTGCACGACGGCGGCCGTGATCAGGATCGCTGCGGGCAGCGTCGTATTGCCGGTGCCGCGAAGGATGCTGCCGCACATGTTCGACACCCAGACCAGCAGGGATCCGGCGAACACGGTGTTCGAGTACACCAGCGCGTGCTCGAGGGCTCCGCCTTTGCCGCCCAGGAACGAGAAGATCGCCCGGCCCGACAGCTGCATCAGCACCGTCGACAACACCCCGCCCGCGAGCGCGATCACGAACGCGTGGACCACCACGGAACGCGCGGCGGCCGCATCGCCGGCGCCAAGCGCGCGCGCGATCGCCGACGTGATGCCCCCGCCCATCGCGCCGCCGGACAGCATGTTCATCAGCATCACCAGCGGAAACACGATCGCCAGGCCGGCCAGCGGCTCGGTGCCGAGCTGGCCGATGAAGCGGGTGTCCGCGATCGCCACCGCGGTCTGGAACACCATCAGCAGCATGGCCGGCGCCGCAAGCCGCATCAGCGTCTGCCCGATGGGCCGTTCGAGGAGAGCGTGCGTGCGCACGGACGGCTTCGGCGATGTCGCGGGGCGGACATCCGGGGCGTTGGCATTCATGGCAGCGAGTTTAGCGTCGGATAATCCCCGAGGCGCCCGACGCCCCAAACCCACGTCTCACGGAGCTACCCATGACCATCGCCATCGCCTGCGTGCTGATCGCCGGCATCCTGCCCATCGTCGCCGCCACCGTCTCGAAGTGGGGGTTCCGCGGCTACGACAATCGCAACCCGCGCGCCTGGCTCGCGGCGCAGGACGGCTTTCGCGCCCGCGCCAACGCCGCACAGGCCAACTCCTGGGAGGCCTTCCCGTTCTTCGCCGCAGGGGTGCTGGCTGCGCAGTGGATGCAGGCGCCGCAGGCACGGGTCGACGCGCTCGCTCTGGCCTTCGTCGCCGCGCGCATCGTCTATCTCGTGCTGTACGTGGCCGATCGCGCGACCCTGCGCAGCGTGGTCTGGACGATCGGCTGGATCTGCAGCATCGCGCTGTACCTGTCGGCGCTGTAGTCCCGCCACCGCGGCTGCCGTCGCAACCGGGAGCCCCGCACCGCGGCGCTGCCGGCGCTCCCGCGACCCGCACCGCCCGTCCGGGAAGGCCCCGGAGGGCCGCCCTATTTCGCGACCGAACCGTGCAGGTCGTGGTCGTCGGCACGCGTGATGCGCACCCGCACGAACTCGCCGACGCGCAGCGACGGGTGCGGACGCACCAGCACGCTGCCGTCGATCTCCGGCGCATCGGCGGCCGAGCGGCCCACGGCGCGCACCATCATGCCTTCGTCGTCGCCGTGGATCTCGTCGATCAGCACGTCCAGCGTGCGCCCGACGAAGCGCTTCAGGCGTCGCCGGCTGATCTCCGCCTGGACCTCCATGAAGCGCGCCTGGCGCTGCTCGCGCACCTCGTCGGGAAGCGCACCCGGCAGCGCATTGGCCGCCGCCCCCTCGACCGGGGAATAGGCGAAGCACCCGACCCGGTCGAGCTGCGCCTCGCGCAGGAAATCGAGCAGGTACTCGAATTCGGCCTCGGTCTCGCCGGGGAAGCCGGCGATGAACGTGCTGCGGATCGTGATGTCGGGGCACAGCGCCCGCCATGCACGGATGCGCTCGATGTTGACCTCGCCCGATGCGGGCCGCTTCATCAGCTTCAGGATCCGCGGGTGCGCGTGCTGGAACGGCACGTCCAGGTACGGCAGGATCCGGCCTTCGGCCATCAGCGGAATCACCTCGTCGACGCTCGGATACGGGTACACATAGTGCAGGCGAACCCACACCCCAAGCTGTCCGAGTTCGCGCGCCAGTTCGGTCATACGCGTGCGCACCGGGCGCCCGTCGACGAAGTCGGTGCGGTATCGAAGGTCCACGCCGTACGCGCTGGTGTCCTGCGAGATCACCAGCAGCTCCTTCGCGCCGCCCTTGACCAGGGCCTGGGCCTCGCGCATCACTTCGCCGATCGGCCGGCTGACCAGGTCGCCGCGCATCGACGGAATGATGCAGAACGAGCAGCGGTGGTTGCAGCCTTCGGAGATCTTCAGGTAGGCGTAGTGCCGCGGTGTCAGCTTGATCCCCGCATCCGGCACCAGGTCGGTGAAGGGATCGTGGGGCCTGGGCAGGTGCGCATGCACGTGCTGCATCACCTCTTCGGTCGCGTGCGGTCCGGTCACCGCCAGCACCTTGGGGTGCACCTGCTCGACCAGCGTTCCGCCCTTTTCGCCGCCCTTGGCGCCCAGGCAGCCGGTGACGATCACCTTGCCGTTCTCGGCCAGCGCCTCGCCGATCGCATCGAGCGACTCCGCGACCGCGGCGTCGATGAAGCCGCAGGTGTTGACGATCACCAGGTCCGAATCGCCGTAGTTCGGCGCGATGTCGTACCCCTCGGCGCGCAGCTGCGTGATGATGCGCTCGGAATCGACCAGGGCCTTGGGGCAGCCCAGCGACACGAAGCCGACGCGCGGCGGCGCGTTCGACGGCGCCGAGGATCGGCGCCGGACGGAACGGACAATGGGAGGCTGGCTCATGGCAAACGGGAGCGCCGCCCCGCAGGGCGGCCTGGACGGCGGGCAGGAGCCGGAATTCTACGCGCCCGCGCTACTTCTTGTCGGATGTATCGGCAGCAGTCGGGGCGCCCGGAAACGGGAAGGTCTGGAACATCGACCGCGCCTGCTGCTGCATCTGGTCCTGCATCTGCACGAACAGGTTCTTGCTCTGCTCGATGTAGTTGCCCATCATCGTCTGGATCATCGGCGTCTGCACGGACATGAACTGCGCCCACAACTCCGGACTCGGCAGCCCCTTGTTGTCGTAGAACGCCTTCGACTGGTCCTGCATCTTGGCCTGGATCTCGACGAATGCCTGCATCGTCTTTTCGAGGTACGACCCCATCATTCCCTGCATCGCATGGCCGTAGAAGCGGATGATCTGGGACAGCATCGCCGACGAGAACAACGGGGCCCCGCCCGCCTCCTCCTCGAGGATGATCTGCAGCAGGATGGCGCGTGTGAGGTCCTCGCTCGACTTCGCGTCGAGCACCTTGAAATCCTCGGACTCGAGCACGAGCTGCTTGACATCCGCCAACGTGATGTAGGCGCTGGTCTGCGTGTCGTACAGGCGTCGATTGGGATACTTCTTGATCAGGCGTGTCGAGGTCGCTGCCATCAGGGGAATCTCCTGTCTGTGTCGTTTGCTGCCCGACGGCGGCGCAGGCTCCACGGAGCGCGCGCCGACGCCGCTGCGCCGGGTTTGCACCCGCGGCGCCTCAACCCATGTGCAGGCCGCCGTTGCAGGAGAAGTCGGCGCCCGTGGTAAAACCGGCATCGTCGGTCGTCAGCCACCTGCAGATCGAGCCGATCTCCTCGGCCGTCCCAGCCTCTTGACCGGGATGGTCTGGATGATCTTCTCGCGAACGTCCTCGCGCACCGCCATCACCATGTCGGTCGCGATGTAGCCCGGCGACACGGTATTGACCGTGACCCCCTTGTTGGCGACTTCCTGCGCCAGCGCCATCGTGAAGCCGTGCATGCCGGCCTTGGCCGCCGAGTAATTGGTCTGGCCGAACTGGCCCTTCTCGCCGTTCACCGACGAGATGTTGATGATGCGACCCCAGCCCTGGTCGAGCATGCCGTCGATCACCTGCTTGGTGACGTTGAACAGCGAGTTCAGGTTGGTGTCGATCACCGCGTTCCAGTCGTCGAGCGACATCTTGCGGAACACGCCGTCGCGCGTGATGCCCGGCGTTGTTGACGAGGATGTCGACCTTGCCGTGCTCGGCCTTGACCTTGTCGAACGCCGCCTTGGTCGACTCCCAGTCGGCCACGTTGCCGACCGAGACGTGTGAAGTTGTATCCCTCAGCCTTTTGCTCGGCGATCCACTTGTTGAAGTCCCGCGTCGGACCGCAACCGGCGATGACCGTGTAGCCGGCATGTCGTGGAACTTCCGGCAGATTGCGGTTCCGATGCCGCCCATGCCGCCGGTCACGTATGCGATCTTCTTTGCCATGCTACCCCTTCCTCCAAGAAAACTCAGGGAAACTACGCCATCAACTTGCGCGGAACTCGACTCAGACGGCGCGCACCTTCACATAGCTGCCGGGCGCTGATTCGATCGGCGGATGCTTCCGCGACCCAAGCGCCTTCGGTGCCGGCACCAGCTCGCCGCGGCGCGGTTGCGAGCCAGGCGCCCCACGCACTCCACCAGCTGCCCGGATGCTCGGTGGCGGAGTCGAGCCAGTCGTCCGGCACTGCCGCCGAGGCGGCCCGTCGGTCCAGTAGCTGCGCTTGTTCTTCGATGGCGGATTGATCGCCCCGGCGATGTGTCCGCTGGCGCCGAGGACGAAGCGCACGTCGCCATCCCCGCCGCGCAGCAGGCGGGTGTTCGCGAACGCCGAACGCCACGGCACGATGTGGTCCTCGCGCGCACCGAAGATGAAGGTGGGCACGTCGATCCGGCGCAGGTCGATCGGCTGCCCAGGCAGATGAGGCGGTCGGGGATGCGCAGATCGTTCTGCAGATACATGTGCCGCAGGTACCAGGCGTACATCGGGCCCGGCAGATTGGTGCCGTCGGCATTCCAGTACAGCAGGTCGAAGGCCGGCGGCCGCTCGCCCTTCAGGTAGTTGTTGACGTAGTAGTTCCAGACCAGGTCGTTGGGCCGCAGAAACGAGAACGTGGTGGCGAGGTCCTTGCCGGGCAGGATGCCGCCCTTGCCGATCGTCTGCTCGCGCAGCCGCACCGAAGCCTCGTCGAAGAACACGCCCAGCTGGCCCGGATCGGCGAAATCGAGCAGGACCGTCATCAGCGTCATCGTCTCGACGGGCCGTTCGCCGCGCGCCGCAAGCGCGGCGAGTGCCGCTGCGAGAATCGTTCCGCCGACGCAGAAGCCGAGGGTGTTCAGCGTATCGGCGCCGGTGATCTCGCGCACCACTCGGATCGCCTCGACCACGCCCTGCTGCAGGTAGTCGTCCCAGGTGAGGTGCCCGAACTCCGGCCCCACGTTACGCCACGACACCATGAACACCGTGTGACCGCGCGACACCGCGTACGCCACCAGCGAGTTGTCGGGCTGCAAGTCCATGATGTAGAACTTGTTGATGCTCGGCGGCACCATCAGCAGCGGGCGGGCGCCCACCCGCTCGGTGCTCGGCGAGTACTGGATCAGCTGGATCAGGTCGTTCTGGTAGACGACTGCCCCCGGGCTGGTGGCCACGTTGCGCCCGACTTCGAACGCCTCTTCGTCGGTCTGCGACATGCGTCCGCGCTGCATGTCGGCGATCAGGTTCTCGAGACCCGCGCGCAGGCTCTCGCCATTGGTCTCGATCAGGCGGCGCTGGGCCTCGGGATTGGTCGCGAGAAAGTTGGCGGGCGACATCATGTCGACCCACTGCTGGACCGAGAAGCGGATGCGGTCGAGCGCCGACTGCTCGCCCTCGAGCGCGCCAGCCATCTTCTGCAGGAACTCCGCGTTCAACATGTACAAGGCCGCGGTCCACGTGAACGGACCGCTGTCGTGCCAGCTCTCGTGCGCGAAGCGCTTGTCGGTGACAGCGGGAGAGGCGTGACCGGAAGCGGTTTCGAACAGGCGCTGCCAGCGCTGCACGTATTCGGCCTGCAGTTCGGCGAGCCTGGCCGGAGGCATCTTCACGTTCGGCATCGAGCCGAACAGTGCGCCGAACGCCGCGGCGGCATCGCCCTGCGTCGCCTGCTGCGCAGCGGCCCCGGCGCCGGTCGGTCCCGCGGCCTGCCCGCGCCCCGTTTCGTCACCGGGCGAAGAACGAGCGGCCGCCGCACCCCGCCGGGCCGACGCCGCCCGGCCCGTGCCCGCAGTCTTCGTTCGCGGCCGGGATGACGTTCCGGGCTGCTTCGCGGTTGCCATGTTCCCCCCTAAACTCTCTCGTCCGGTTCCGTCGCACCACTTCGGAACACATTGCACCGATTCGCGTTGCCAACCCCTGGATGGTCCCGGTCATTCTGCACGTCGGTCGGGCTTTTGCCAAATCGCGGAACGCTCGTCCAGCCCTTGCACAGCAAGCATCGGCGCGGTATTCGGGCCAACCGCACAGCGCCTAGGGAATGCCCTGTGTACATCGTCGCCCTCGCCTGGATCTACGTCGTGTCGATGGTGTCGATCATGCAGCCGACCGTGCTGAAGGGCGTCGTCACCTTCGTCGGCACGGGGCTGCTGCCCCTCGCGCTGTTCCTGTACCTGATGGGAACGCCGCAGCGCCGGCGCAACCTGCGCCGGGCGCAAGAGGCGGACAACACGGCGGGAGCGGTCGTGACGGCGGAGCCGACGCGCGACGCGTTGGACAGCGCGCCGAACAGCGCGCCGGACAGCGCGCCGGACAGCGCGCCGGAGAACGCGCCGGAGAACGCGCCGGACGACGTGCCAGGCGACGCGCGCGCCGACGCCGGTCAGTCCGACTCGCGCCAGACCAGCGTCGCGCAACGCCCCGTGACCCCGTCACGCCGAAACGAGTAGAAGCGCTGCGGGTCGGAAACCGTGCACAGGTCGCCGCCATGCACGGAGTCGACCCCGGCACGTCGCAGGCGCATCCGCGCCAGCATCGGGAGGTCCGCGAGCCACTTGCCCGGTTGGAGCGCCGGGCGAAATGCCGACCGTGCGGCCGGATCACGGCCGACGAAGACGTCGAACACGTCGGGCCCGACCTCGAAGCAGGCCGGGCCGATCGCAGGTCCCAGCCAGGCGAACCACTCCGAGGAAACCGGGGCTTTGCATCTCATCACGTCGAGCGTGCGTTCGAGCACGCCGGCCGCGAGACCGCGCCAGCCCGCATGGGCGATCCCGATCACCGAACCGGCGCGATCGCAGAACAGCACCGGCAAGCAGTCGGCGGTCATCACGACCAGCGGCCGGCCGCGCCGGCGGGTGACCGCGGCATCGGCGCGCAACGGCGTGCCGGCATCGACTTCGATCGCATCGAGGTCCACCACGTCGGTGCCGTGCACCTGGTCGAGCCACGCCGGTTCCGCAGGCAACCACGAGCGCAGCCGCTGACGGTTGGCGACAACCGCCTTGGGGTCGTCGCCGCAATGCGCGCCGAGGTTCAGGCCGCCGGCGCCGCCGCCCACCTGTCCCCAGGGGCCGGCACTGGCGCCGCGATGCCCCCTGAGCGTGACGAACGCACGCACGCCCGGGGGTGCCGGCCAGTCGGGCGTCAGGACCTCGTCGTCGTCGGGCATTCCGGCGCCGCGGCAGCCGGAAGGATTCGGGTCGGGGCGCTCAGGGCCTGATGCTGGCATCGAGTTCACGACAGAGATGCTCCAGGTCGACGGCGCCGGATTGTGCCAGCAGCCGAAGATCCGCGGGCGGCACGCTGATCCAGTGCCGGGCCGAACCGTCCGCGGGATGCCGCAGGCCGAGGCGCCAGGCATGCAGCGCCTGACGCGCAATGCTCAGGGCGGTCCCGCCGTACAGTTCGTCGCCGAGCAGGGGATGACCGAGCGAACGCATGTGCACCCGGATCTGGTGCGTGCGCCCGGTGTCGAGGCGGCACTCGACCAGCGACACCGGCTGTCCTTCGACCTGCCAGCGCGCGAGCGTCGCGAAGTGGGTTCGGGCATCGCGCCCGTTCGCCGCCGGCACGACCGCCATCCGCACCCGCGACACCGGATCGCGGCCGATCGGCGCGTCGACCGTCCCGGCATCCGGTGCCGAACCGTGCACGATGGCGAGGTAGCGGCGCGACACGCTGCGATCGGCAAGCTGCTGCACCAGCGAACCGAATGCGCGTTCGGTCCTGGCGACGACGACCAGGCCGCTGGTGTCCTTGTCCAGCCGGTGGACGATCCCGGCCCTGGGCAGCCCGGCCTGCGCGGGCCGATGGAACAGCAGCCCGTTGAGCATCGTACCCCGCCAGTTGCCGGGCGCCGGATGCATCACGAGTCCGACCGGCTTGTCGATGACGATCAGGTCGTCGTCCTCCGCGACGATGGCCAGCGGCACGTCGTCCGGCTGGAGAGCCTTGTCCGCCTCGCGCGGCAACGGCTGCACCCGGATCGACTCGTAGCCGGCGAGGCGCGTGCTGGCGGTGAGTCCCCGTTCGTCGCACCAGACCGCGCCCAGCGCGAGCCATTGCTGGACCCGCGAGCGCGACACCGGTCCGCCCATCGCAGCCAGCGCGCCCGTGACGAACCGATCGACGCGCTCCCCCGCGGCGTCGCGCGCCGACAGCAGGATCGCCTCCCCCCCTTCGATATAATCCGCAGCAGTCAAGCGGAGCGCTCCAGGGCGGCCCACCGAACGCCTGCCGCATCGTTGCGGCGGGCGCCCGCCCCGACGGGTGGGCACAGAGCGAGAGGCAGTGCAAGTAATGACACGATGGTCCTGGTTGAAGACATGGCTGTGGTCCGCGATCGCGGCGCTGGCCATTGCAGGGTGCGGCTCGGGCCAGCCCCCGGACCCGACGCTCGGTTTCCCTCCCGAGAAATTATATGCAGAGGCCCGCGAGGAGATCGACAACGGGCGCTGGCAGGCCGCGATCAAGGCGCTCGAGCGTGTCGAGGCGCGCTACCCGTTCGGGCGCTGGGCGCAGCAGGCGCAGATCGACATGGCCTACGTCTACTACAAGGACGGGGATCGCACGATGGCGCTCGCCACCACCGACCGGTTCCTGAAACAGTACCCGAACCATCCGGCGCTCGATTACGTCTACTACCTGCGCGGACTGATCAACTTCAACGAGCAGCAGGGCTGGCTGGCGCGGCTCGGCAATCAGGATCTGTCGGAGCGCGACCAGCTGGCGGCGCGTGAAGCCTTCGACGCCTTCAAGGAGGTGATCCAGCGCTTCCCCGAAAGCAAGTACGCGGCCGACTCCGAGGCGCGCATGAAGTACCTGGTCAACGCGATGGCATCGGGCGAAGTGCACGTGGCGCGCTACTACTTCCAGCGTGGTGCGTACGTCGCGGCGATCAACCGCGCGCACGGCGCGGTGCGGCAGTACAGCCAGGCGCCTGCCATCGAGGAGGCTCTGTACATCATCATGGCGTCCTACGAAAAGCTCGGGCTGACCGACCTGCGCGCCGACGCGGAACGCGTGCTGAGGCTGAACTTCCCGGACAGCCGGTATGTCGGCGGCAAGGTGGCTTCGGAATCGTCGAGCTGGTGGAAGATCTGGCGCTGAACCGTCCTGGCACGACGCGCCGGCCCACGCTGCGCGAGGTGCTACGCGCGGCGCACGAACGCCAGCGCCTCCTCGGCGGAGCGCGTGCGCCGGAACGGCGGCAGGCTCTTCAATAGCCGTCGCCCATAGGGCCGCTCGGCCAGACGTTCGTCGCAGACCATCAGCAGGCCGTGATCGTCCTCGGAGCGGATCAGCCGGCCCGCGCCCTGCTTCAACGCCATCGCCGCGGCCGGCAGCTGCAGCGACCGGAACGGATCCTCGCCCGCGCGCCGTGCCGCCTCGATGCGGGCGCTCAGCACGGGCTCGTCCGGCGGAGCGAACGGAAGCTTGTCGATCACGACGAGCGACAGCTGCCGGCCTGGAACGTCGACGCCTTCCCAGAAGCTCGCACTGCCGATCAGCACCGGTGCCCGGCCCGCCCGGAAACGATCGAGCAGCTCGGCCCGCGACGCGTCGCCCTGCACCAGCAGCTCGTAATCCAGGTCCTGCGCGCGCAGCGCCTCGCGCGCCAGCGCCGCCAGGCGATCGACCATCCGCAGCGTCGTGCACAGCACGAACGCGCGCCCTTCGTTCGCGACCACGATCGGCCAGCAGTATCGGAACACGCGTTCCGGGAAGTCCTCGCCGGACGGGGGCCCGATTCCCTGGGGCACGTACAGGAGCCCCTGCGTCGAATAGTCGTAGGGACTCTCCCATACGTGGTGTTCGGCATCGTCGATGCCCATCGCCGCCGCGAATGGCGCCAGATCGCCGCCGAAGGCGAGCGTCGCCGATACGAAGATCCAGGCGCGCCGGTGCTGGTCCCGATGCCGCCGGAACACCTCGGCGACCGACAGCGGCGTTGCGTGCAGGGTCAGGCCGGACGCCGACACCTCGACCCAGACGACGGTTGCGGCGGGTGGTGCGGCGGGTCGGTGCGGCCGGCGCGCGCGCGCGGGCGCGCCAGAGGCGTGGCAGGTGGCACGGCGGCCGGCTCGTCGCCGATGCCTGCGCCACCGCTGACAGGTGCCGCCTCGGCTCGTACCCCGAGGTGCGCGAGCCACTGCGCGATCTGTTCGCACAGTTCGGTGGCGCGTAACGCGCAGCGCTGCAGTTCGCGCCCGCGCGCCGCAGCCGGCTCGAGAATCGCTGCGACCGCCCTGCAAGCATTCGAGCAGGCTGGCGACCGCGCTCGGCAGCTCCGGCCTGGCGCGCAGCCGCTCCGGCATCCAGCCGGCCCGGCCGCCCGGCGGCGAGGCGCAGCTCCCGCAGGCACTGCTCGACCGAGCCCGACACCGCCGTCCAGTCGGCCGCGTCGCGCGCCTCGGCGAGCCCGGCGCGCAGCACGTCGCGCGCGAAATCCGTCAGCTTCCGGGTGGACACCGACGAGCCGAAGAACTGCGTCGCAACCTCGGGCAGCTGGTGCGCCTCGTCGAACACGATCACGTCGCTCGTCGGCAGCAGGTCGGCCACGCCCTCGTCGCGCAACGCCAGGTCGGCGCACAACAGGTGGTGATTGACGACGACCACGTCTGCGCGCTGCGCCGCCTGCCTCGCCTTCACGACGAAGCACCGGGCAAGGTCGGGACAATCCTGGCCCAGGCAATTCTCGCGTGTCGACGTGGCCATCGACCACGCCGGCGCCTCCTCGGGCAGCCCGGCCAGTTCGGCCCGGTCGCCGGTATCGGTCACCGCGGCGAAGCGCTCGATCCGGTGCAGGTGCGCGATGTCCTCGCGGCGCGCGAACCGGCCGTCCTGCAGATTGCGCTGCAGGTGGTGCCAGCAGACGTAGTTGGAGCGCCCCTTCAGCAGTGCCGTCTGCACGCGCAGGTCGAGCGCCCGCACCACCTCGGGCAGGTCGCGCGAGAACAGCTGGTCCTGCAGAGTGCGGGTGCCGGTCGATATGACCACGCGGCCGCCCGACAGCAGCGTCGGGACGAGGTAGGCAAAGGTCTTGCCGGTCCCGGTGCCGGCCTCGGCGATGAGTCCGGCACCCGAGTCGATCGCGTTCGCGATGCTGCTGGCCAGGCCGAGTTGCCCCTCCCGCACGACATAGCCGGAATGCGCGCGCGCGAACGGCCCTTCCGCTCCGAGCGCGCGAACCGACGCCCGCGCCAGCGCGCCGGCCTGGGCGTCGGTCGATATCGACTCCGTGGAGTGCGTCAGGCCGGTACGTCCGGAACGAGCTGCATCTGCAGCAGGATGATCGAATCCTTGATCTGAAGCTTGCGCTTCTTCAGCCGACGCAACTGGAGTTCGTCGAAACGGGACTGTTCACCGATCGCAGCGATCATCGCGTCCAGACCCCGATGCTCGAGTTGCAGCTCGGCGATCCGCCGTTTGATCGATTCCTCGTCTCTCATCGTCGCGCACGCGCCGCCGCCGATCGGGCGGACGGGCCTTCAGGATTCACTGCTGGAATAATAGACCGCGCCATGCCCGAGGTACAGACATCCCCCCGAACGCTTCAGCCGAAAGGCTGCGTCGGCACAGCATCGCGGCGACCGGATCGAACAGCAGGATCGTGTCGCGCTGCTGGAGCACCCGCGCGCCGCCGGCGTGGCGCTCGCGCTGGTTGCCGACGGCGTCGGCGGCAGCAGTGGCGGCGCGCTCGGCGCCGAACAGGTCGTCGGCACCGCGCAGCGCTGCTTCGCGGAGTTCGTGCCGGGCGCCGACGATCCCGACGAGTTCTTCAGGGCGCTCGTCGCAGAACTCGACACGACGCTCTGGGTTGCGGGCGTGATCGGCGGACTGCAGCCTCGCAGCACGATGGCCGCGGTGCTGATCCAACCCGGCAGCGTCGGCTGGTGTCACGTCGGCGACAGTCGCATCTACCACCAGCGCGGGCGGCGGATCAGGCAACTCACCGCAGACCAGACCGTGATCGTCGCCAGCGCCTCCCGGGTGGCCGCCCTCGGCGCGGGCACCGCGCCCGCGGTCGCACCCGGGCGCATGCGCTCGCCTCGTGCGGGCGATACGTTCGTGCTGTGCACGGACGGCATCTGGAACCACGTCGAGGCGCGCGAGATCGCAAGCTGCATCGCCGTGCTGCCGCCGCGTGCCGCGGCAGATCACCTGATCGGCCTCAGCCGCGCACGCGCGCAGGGACACGCGGACAATTGTTCGGTCGTCGTCGTCCGGCTCGACGCCGCCGCAGGGGAACGCGTCACCCCTGCCCGCGCGCGACTTCCGGACGCAAGCGCCGCGCGCTCACTTCCGATCGGACTCTGACGCGGCCTCCCGCCGCTTCTGGCGTTCCGCGTTCTCGCGCTCCGCTTTCTCACGGCGCCGGGCCTCCTGCTCGGCCCGTTCGGCCCGCTCCGCCTCGTGGCGACGCAGCCGCTCGGCGTGCTTCGCGCGGCTGGCCTCCTCGCGGGCGGCCCGCTGCGCGGCCTCGCCCTGCCGGGCCGCCGCTTCGCGTTCGCGCTCGGCACGCCGCTGCGACTCGACGGCCCCTCGCCGCGCGCGTTCGGCGTCTTCGGCCTCGCGCTGCTGCGCCCGTTCGGCACGCTGGCGCTCGCGCTCGGCACGATCGGCCGCGCTGCGCGCAGCATCCTCGTCGCGCGCGGGCTGCGACTGGTCCTGACGTTCGATGCGCTCCGCGTCCAGCACGTTGCGCTGCCGGACCGCGTGCTCGCGCTGGACCGTCCGCGCACGCTGCTCGATCGCCTGAAGCTCGCGGTCGACGGCACGCCGATCCTCTTCGACCGCAGCCTGGCAGCGGAATACCAGCACGCTCCTGGCGCACTCGGCCTGCCGTCTCGTGAACTCCGCCGGAAGCGTGCGACGCCGCTCCTCGACCGCCTGCAGCGCGGCGTCCGCCTCGTCGACCGTCGTGATCGACTCCGGCTGGAACTGCGGCAGGATGGGAGCCGGCTCGGCGGCACCGGCGCGTGTCGTGTGCCCCACCCCGGCAACGGTCAGCACGGCGATCACCGCGACGATCGGCAATCTCGCCCTCACTGCGCCCCCCCTCCGCGTTCAAATGCTCCCGGAAAGTACCGCGCCGTCAGGTCACTGGCGTACAGCGGCGTGTCGGCCTGTCCATGCACCCCGTAACGGCGCCAGTCCCGCACCCAGAACACGTCGTCGCACAACTCGCGCATGCCGATCGTCTCGCGGTCCCCGATCAGCACCCCCTGCACGCGCAGCCCGAGATGGGCCCGCGCCTCGCGCACCCTGCGCACCAGCGCCTGCGGAACACCGAACTCGCCATCCGACGCGATCAGCAGGTCCGCCTCGCGCCACGCCGCCGCCTCCAGGCTCGCGAGCGCCTGCGCCAGTGGATCGGAAAGATCGGTGCCGCCGTGGAAACTCGACGACAGGAAGGAGACCGCGTCGATCAGAGCGTCGGGCCCCCGCCCGAGATCGAACTGCCGGATGTCGCCCGGGCCGCTGAACGCGAACAGCCGGCAACGCCGGTGATGGGCCGCCGCCGCGCGCATCGCCTCCAGGACCAGCGCCTTGGCGACCTGTTCGGGTGCGCCGGCCATCGACGCCGAGGTGTCGACGCACAGGATCACCGGCCCGGCCTCCATCACGGGCCTGGGCCGTGTCACGGGACTGCGGATCTGCGCCGGGCGGCGCACCAGCTCGGGCTCGACGGTGAACTGCCGATTGGCATACGTCAGCAAGGTACGTTCGGCGAGTCTCGCCGCCAGCAGGCGCCGGTAGCGACGCACGAGCACGGCTTCGCTGAACAGGATCCTGTCGAGGTCGCCCGAGCGCCGGATGCCTTCGGTGTCGATCGCCGCGCCGGGCGCCTGCGTCGGCCGGCGCTGCTCGATCCACTGCGGACCGGCGTCGCGCCGCGTGACCGACGCCGTGTCCTCGGGCGCGATCGCCGGCGTCGCACGGGCCCGACCGAGCCGGCGCAGCAACGCGGCGAGCTTGGGCATCGCAGCCACCCGCCGATGTGCCGCCTCGACCGCATCCCATGCCTGCGACCTGAGCAGGCCGCGAATCTCGCTCCAGCGCGCCAGGCTGGTGTTCGCGTCGCGACCGTCGAACACCCGCAGCACGGTCCGGAACTCCTCCGCCTGCTCGACCCAGTCGTCGGCAAACGCCAGGGCGCAGGCT
This sequence comes from uncultured beta proteobacterium, assembly GCA_963849015.1. Classification (GTDB taxonomy): domain Bacteria; phylum Pseudomonadota; class Gammaproteobacteria; order Burkholderiales; family Burkholderiaceae_E; genus Quisquiliibacterium. Next base: position 122,862 of record CAWKFK010000018.1, on the reverse strand, counting down.
TCGACGGCCGCGTCCCTCGGCATCGCGCCCGCCAGCAGTTCGATCCGGTCGAGGTGCCACAGCATGCTGCGCAGCACCTGCATCACCACCTCGTCGCTGCCGCGCGCGATGCCGGGCAGATCGAGCCGCGAGATCGCGCCGCCGAAGGCCGCGCGCTCGCCAGGCCCCGGCCACCGATCGTCTTCGCTGAACGGGGCGCATCCGGCAAGCAGCCGATCGCGGACGCGCACGAGTGCGTCGAGGCGGGCGACCGGGTGCCCGACGGTGTTCACGATCGCCGGCAGCCACAGGCGGCGATCCAGGCGATCGAGCGCCCCGAACCGCTTCTCCAGCCCGCGCGGGTCGAACGCGGCGTGCCGGTCCGCGTGCACGATCAGGCCGGCAGGTCGACGGGCAGCGGAACCCGCCCGTCGTCGCTGTCCGCCAGCGGCAGTTCCGCGAACGCGGCGCGAACGGCGTCGAGCGCCCGGGCCTGTTCGCGGACCAGCGCCCGGTTCGTGTCGAACACGCCGCGCACCCGCGCAACGAACACGGGCGCCACCCACAGGTTCGCCTCGAGCCGGCCGGTGACCTGCCGTTCATGGGCGTCGAAGTCGGCCTCGAACGCCGCGATCTCGCCCCTGACCGCATCGATCTGGGCGATGCGCGCCGCGATGTGGCTCGCGCTGAAGCGCTTGCGCCGGCTGAACGCCGACGTCCGCGGCGCGGCGTCGGACATCGCCTCGCCTTCCGCCCCGCCGATCGTGCGCATCAGCGACAGCTTGCCCGAATCGTCGAAAGCCAGTTCCGTGGCCGAGTACTCCAGTTCGCGCTGCTTGTCGAACGCTTGCACGACACGCGCCAGGCGTTCCGGCTCGATTCTGTGCGCCGCGCCCATCCACCCGGCGTACCACGCCGCAACCTGCTCGACGTGCTCCGGATGGTCGCCGGTCAGGAACTGCAGCAGCCACAGGTCGCTGTCGTCGACTTCGGCGCGCCCGTTGCTCACGGCCGCCACCCGCAGCACGCCGAGGATGCGCACCCAGCGCCGATCCGACACGACGACCTGGCGTTCGGCCAGGAAGCTGCGCAGCGCGCACAGCGCGGCCGGCACACCGGGCGGAACCAGCACGCCGGCGGCCGCGCCACGCGCCGCGCTCAGGCCGTCCAGCTCGAGCAGCGGGCCCCCAGCCTCGACGCCGGCCGGCGGCGCCAGGTGCTGCCCCGCCAGCAGCAGCCGGTCGAACGCCTCGTCGGACACCGGCGCCACCGGGCAGCGGAACAGGAAGCGATCGTGGAACGCGCGCAGCGACTCGTCGTCCGGCATCTCGTTGCTGGCGCCGACGGCACAGACCAGCGGCACAGCGATGCGAACGGCCCCCTGGTCGAACTCGCGCTCGTTCAGCAGCGTCAGCAGCGCGTTCAGGATCGCGGAATTGGCCTTGAACACCTCGTCGAGGAACGCCACCGATGCGGTCGGCAGGTAGCCTTCGATGTCGCGCTCGTAGCGCCCTTCGTCCAGCGCGGCCAGCGACAGTGGGCCGAACAGTTCCTCGGGCACGGTGAAGCGAGTCAGCAGCCGCTCGAAGTAGCCGCCCTCCGACCAGGCGGTGCAGGCGCCTGGCCAGTTCGCTCTTGGCGGTGCCGGGCGGACCGACGAACAGCACGTGCTCGCCGGCGAGCGCGGCGAGCACCAGGCAGCGCGCCTGCGGCGTCGCGCTCGACGAGGCCCCGCCCGACGAACTCGATCGCCGCCTCGAGCAGGCTCCGATCCGGCACACCAGTCATGCGAACTCCCGCAAAACGCGCCCGCCGTCGGGCGGGCGCTCGGTCTGGCGACGGCCGCGCGCTCAGGTCAGACCTGCCGCCTGGTCGCGCCGGGGCGCGTCCAGATATTCGCGCGACTGCATCTCGACGATGCGGCTGACCGTCCGGTGGAACTCGCCCGCCATCGCGCCCGCAGTGTAGAGCTCCTCGGGCGGACACTCGGCCGACATCAGCAGCTTCACCTTCTGATCGTAGAACACGTCGACCAGCCAGACGAAGCGGCGCGCCTCGGACGACATCGCAGCGCTCATGCGCGGAATGTCGGACAGAATCACGGTGTGGAACTGCTGCGCGATCTCGAGGTAGTCGTTCTGCGAGCGCGGCCCGCCGCACAGGGTCTTGAAGTCGAACCAGACGACACCGCCCGCGCGCCGCAGCGACCGGATCTCGCGGTTCTCGATCATCAGCCGCGGGTCCTCGTCGCCGTGTCTCGGCGATCGAAGCGAACGCCGTCGCGCAAGCGCGGCGTCGGCTGCCGCACCGAGCGGCGTCAGGATACGCCTCGACCTGCTCCATCGAGCGGCGGCGGTAGTCGACGCCGACGTCGACGCTGAGCATGTCGAGGTTCGCCTTCAGCAGCTCGATCGCCGGCAGGATGCGATCGCGGTGCAGGCCGTCCGGATAGAGCCCGTCGGGATGGTAGTTCGACGTGATCACGAAGGTCACGCCGTTGTCGAACAGCCCGCGCATCAGCCGCTCGAGGATCATCGCGTCGGCGATGTCGGACACGTGGAACTCGTCGAAGCAGACCAGCCGGTAGCGGCGCGCGATGCGGCGCGCCACCTCGTCGAGCGGATTGGCGGTGCCCTTCAGCTCGTCGAGCTCGCGGTGGACGCCGCGCATGAACTCGTGAAAGTGCAGGCGCGTCTTGCGCACGCACCGGCACCGCGCCGTAGAAGCAGTCCATCAGGAAGCTCTTGCCGCGCCCGACCCCGCCGTACAGCCAGACGCCGCGCGGCACGTCGGGTCGGTTGATCAGCTTCTTCAGCGCGTTCGAGCGCTGCGCCTTGAAGGCGACGCAGCTCCTCGTTCATCCGCTGCAGCGCGCTCGACCGCCGCGAGCTGCGCGGCGTCGGCCTGGTAGCCGCGCTCCTTCAGTGACCGCCGGTAGTGCCTCGGTCGATCGTCCAGCCGCGCGCCTCACATGTTCAGCGCGCGCTTGTCGCGTCGCGAGCGCAGCCTCGCGCATCACCTCGGACAGCGACGGGTGCGGATGGCAGATCCGCGCCGATGTCCTCGGCCGACGCCTTGAACTCCATCGCGACAGCCGCCTCGGCGATCAGGTCCGAGGCGCTGGCGCTGATGATGTGCACGCCGAGGATCTCGTCGGTCGCCGCGTCGGCGAGCACCTTGACGAAGCCGTCGGCATCGCCCATGCCCAGCGCCCGGCCGTTGGCCGCGAACGGAAACTGCCCCGTCTTGTAGGCACGACCGTCCGCCTTCAGCTGCTGCTCGGTGCGGCCGACCCAGGCGATCTCCGGCGACGTGTAGATCACCCACGGGATCATGTTGTAGTCGATGTGCGGCTTCTGGCCGGCGATGAGCTCGGCCACCATCACGCCCTCGTCCTCGCCCTTGTGCGCGAGCATCGGGCCGCGCACCACGTCGCCGATCGCGTAGACGCCGGGCACGCTTCGTGCGGCACTGATCGTCGACCTCGATGAAGCCGCGCTCGTCGGTCGCGAGGCCGACCGCGTCCAGCCCCAGCCCGTCGGTGTTCGGCACGCGCCCGACCGAAACGATCAGGCGGTCGACCTCGAGCTTCTGCGCGGCGCCGTCGGCGTCGGTGTACGTCGACCGTGACCGCCCTTCTTGCCGATCTTGACCTCGCCGATCTTCACGCCGAGCTGGATCTTCAGCCCCTGCTTCGTGAAGATCTTCCAGCACTCCTTCGACACCGCCTCGTCGCAGGCGGCGAGAAAGCCCGGCAGCGCCTCGAGCACCGTGACCTCGGCGCCGAGCCGGCGCCAGACCGAGCCGAGCTCCAGCCCGATCACGCCCGGCGCCGATCACGCCGAGGCGCTTCGGGCACCGCGTCGAAGGCGAGCGCGCCCTCGTTGTCGCAGACCAGCGCGTTGTCGACCGGCACGCCTGGCAGATGGCGCGCCTTCGAGCCGGTCGCGACGATCACGTTGCTGCGCCTCGTTCAGCGTCGGCCTCGTCGTCGCCGCTCGACCTCGATCGCGGTGGAACGCCGTCGGCCGAGCCGGCGAAGCGGCCGTGGCCCTTGAGCCAGGTGATCTTGTTCTTGCGGAACAGGAACTCGATGCCCTTGGTCATCTTCGTGACGATGCGCGTCCTTGCGCGCCAGCATCTTCGCGACATCGACGCTTACACCGCTCACCGTGATGCCGTGCTCGCCGCAGGTGATGAGCTGCGTTCTCGAACTCCTCGGACGACGCGAGCAGCGCCTTCGAAGGGATGCAGCCCACGTTCAGGCAGGTGCCGCCCAGCGCCATCTCGCCCGTCGGGTTGCGCCACTTCTCGACGCAGGCGACCTTGAACCCGAGTTGCGCGGCGCGGATCGCGGCGATGTAACCGGCCGGGCCCGGCGCCGATCACGATCACGTCATAACGTTCAGCCATGTTGTTTCCTCGCAGTCGGTCAGAGGTCGAGCAGCAGGCGCGACGGATCCTCGAGCGCCTCCTTGATCGACGACCAGGAACAGCACCGCCTCGCGCCCGTCGATGATCCGATGGTCGTAGGACAGCGCCAGGTAGTTGATCGGTCGGATCACGACCTGGCCGTTCTCGACCACCGCGCGATCCTTGGTCGCGTGCACGCCGAGGATCGCCGACTGCGGCGGATTGATGATCGGCGTCGACAGCATCGAGCCGAACACGCCGCCATTGGAGATCGAGAACGTGCCGCCGGTGAGTTCCTCGAGGCCGAGCTTGCCGTCGCCGGCCCGCTTGCCGAAATCGGCGATCTGCTTCTCGATCTGCGCGAAGGTCATCTGATCGGCGTTGCGGACCACCGGCACCACCAGGCCGCGCGGCGAACCGACCGCCACGCCGATGTCGAAGTAGCCGTGGTAGACGATGTCGTTGCCGTCGACCGAGGCATTCACGACCGGATACTTCTTCAGTGCGTGCACCGCCGCCTTCACGAAGAAGGACATGAAGCCCAGGCGCGTGCCGTGCTCCTTCTCGAACCGGTCCTGGTACTTCTTGCGCAGGTCCATCACCGGCTGCATGTTCACTTCGTTGAACGTGGTCAGGATCGCGTTGGTCGCCTGCGACTGCAGCAGGCGCTCGGCGACGCGCTGGCGCAGCCGCGACATCGGCACCCGCTGCTCGGGACGGCCCTCGAGCAGCGCGGTCGCATCGACCGGCGCCTTGACCTGCGGCAGGCCGGTCGCCGGCGCACCGGTCGGGATCGCGGCTGCCGGCGCCGCCGCGCGCCGCCGCCGCCGGCGCGCGCGCGCCGCCCGCCTGCATCGGCCGCGAGCACATCGCCCTTGGTGATCCGGCCGTCGCGCCCGGTTCCGGTGACGTCGCCGCTGCCGAGACTGTGTTCGGCCATCAGCTTGGCCGCCGCAGGCATCGCGACATCGCCCTTCAGTCCGGCCGGCCCTGGCGCCGGCGCCGCCTGCGAACCGGGCGCCTGCAGCGGCGCGGCGGGCTGGGCCCGGCCGCCGCCGCAGCGGCCGGCGCGGCCGCCACCGCACCCGCCTGGCGCCTCGGTGTCGATCACCGCGATGACTTCGCCGGCGACGACGGTCGAGCCGTCGTCCTTGAGCACCTGGTGATCACACCGGCGCTCGGGCGCGGGCAGTTCGAGCACCACCTTGTCGGTCTCGATGTCGATCAGGTTCTCGTCGCGAGCGACCGCCTCGCCGACCTTCTTGTGCCACTGCAGCAGCGTCGCCTCGGCGACCGATTCCGACAGCTGCGGAACCTTCACTTCGATCAATGCCATTTGTTGCTCCGAATCTATCGGGTGACGTGTCACGCGCGTCAGGCGCGATGCGGCGTCAGGCCTTCTTCGCCGCGGTGCGCGCCTCGCCGAGCGCCGCCGCGATCAGCTCCTTCTGCTGCGCGTAGTGCTTGTCGTAGTAGCCGACCGCCGGAGAAGCCGATGCCGGACGGCCGGCATACAGCAGCTTCTGACCCTCGCGCAGCGCCTCGCCCAGGTGGTGCTGCACGTAGAACCAGGCCCCCTGGTTCTGCGGCTCGTCCTGGCACCAGACGACCTGGTCGCGTTCGGATAACGCTTCAGTCTCGGTCTCGAAGGCCTTGTGCGCGAACGGATAGAGCTGCTCGATGCGCACCAGCGCGACGTCGTCGAGCTCGCGCTCGCGGCGCGCGACAAGCAGGTCGTAGTAGACCTTGCCGGTGCAGGCGACGACGCGCTTGACCTTCTTCGGGTCGATGCCCGCATCGGTCTCTCCGATCACCGTCTGGAACGTGCCGCGCGCCAGTTCGTCGAGCGAGCGACACCGCCTCCTTGTTGCGCAGCAACGACTTCGGCGTCAGGATCACGAGCGGCTTGCGGAACAGCCGGATCATCTGCCTGCGCAGCAGGTGGAAGATCTGCGCCGGCGTGGTCGGCTGGCAGACCTGCATGTTGTGCTCGGCGCACAGCTGCAGGAAACGCTCGAGACGCGCCGACGAGTGCTCGGGGCCCTGGCCCTCGTAGCCGTGCGGCAGCATCAGCGTGAGGCCCGACACGCGGCCCCACTTCGTCTCGCCCGACGAGATGAACTGGTCGATCACCACCTGCGCGCCATTGACGAAGTCGCCGAACTGCGCCTCCCAGATCACCAGCGTGTTCGGCTCGGCGGTCGCGTAGCCGTACTCGAAGGCGAGCACCGCCTCCTCCGACAGCACCGAGTCGATCACCGTGAACGGCCCCTGGTTGTCGGCGACGTTCTCCAGCGGAATGTACGTTGCCCTTGTCCCACTTCTCGCGGTTCTGGTCGTGCAGCACCGCGTGGCGATGCGTGAACGTGCCGCGGCCCGAGTCCTGGCCCGACAGACGCACCCCGTAGCCGGAGGACAACAGCGTCGCGAAGGCGAGGTGCTCGCCCATGCCCCAGTCGAGCGGCAGCTCGCCCGCGGCCATCGCGCGGCGGTCGGCGATCACCTTCTCGACCAGCGGGTGCAGCTTGAAGCTGTCCGGAATCGTGGTGATCTTGCTGCCGATGCGCTTGAGCTCGGCCTTCGGCACCGCCGTGTCGGCCGAGTCGGTCCACTTCCGGTTCAGGAACGGCATCCAGTCGACCGCGAACTTGCTCTTGAAGTTCGACAGCACCGGGTCGACGGTGTGCCGGCCCTCGTCCATCGCGGCGCGGAACCTCGCCACCATCTCGTCGCGCGTCCTCGAGCGAGACCACGCCCTGCGTGGCGAGCTTGTCGGCGTACAGCTTGCGGGTGCCGGGATGCTGGGCGATCTTCTTGTACATCAGCGGCTGCGTGAGCGCCGGCGTGTCCTGCTCGTTGTGGCCGAGCTTGCGAAAGCAGACGATGTCGACGACGACGTCCTTGCGCGAACTCGCGGCGGAAGTCGAGCGCGATCTGGGTCGCGAACACCACCGCCTCCGGATCGTCGCCGTTCACGTGCAGCACCGGCGCCTCGATCATCTTGACCACGTCCGAGCAGTAGATCGTCGAGCGCGTGTCGCGCGGATCCGACGTGGTGAAGCCGATCTGGTTGTTGATCACGATGTGCACGGTGCCGAAGGTGCCGTAGCCGCGCGTCTGCGCCAGGTTCAGCGTCTCCATCACCACGCCCTGCCCGGCGAACGCGGCGTCGCCGTGCACCAGCACCGGCAGCACCTCGGACGCCGTTGTCGTCGCCGCGACGGTCCATCCGCGCCTTGCACGAGCCTTCGACCACCGGATTGACGATCTCCAGGTGCGAGGGATTGAACGCCAGCGACAGGTGCACCGGCCCTCCCGGCGTCGAGATGTCGCTCGAGAAGCCCTGGTGGTACTTGACGTCGCCCGACGGCAGGTCGTCGGCGTGCTGCCCCTCGAACTCGGCGAACAGGTCCTTCGGCATCTTGCCGAGCGTGTTCACCAGCACGTTGAGCCGCCCGCGGTGCGCCATGCCGATCACGATCTCCTGCACGCCCTGCTCGCCGGCGCGCTGGATCAGCTCGTCCATCGCCGGCGATGAAGCTCTCGCCGCCCTCGAGCGAGAACCGCTTCTGCCCGACGTAGCGGGTGTGCAGGTACTTCTCGAGGCCTTCGGCCGCGGTCAGCCGGTCGAGGATCCGCCTGCGCTTGTCGGGGGAGAACGAAGGCTCGCTGCGCGTGCTCTCGAGCCGCTCCTGGAGCCAGCGCTTCTGGGCCGGATCGCTGATGTACATGAACTCGGCGCCGATCGTGCCGCAGTAGGTCTCGCGCAGCGCCCGCAGGATGTCGCGCAGCGGCGCCTGGTCGAAGCCGAAGTAGGTGTTGGCGGCCGAGTAGATGTTGGCGTGGTCGCCCTCGGTGAAGTCGTAGAACGCCGGCTCGAGTTCGGGGATCGGCGGGCGCTCCTGCGCGCTTGAGCGGATCGAGATCGGCCCAGCGCGACCCGAGGAACCGGTACGCGGCCACCAGCTGCTGCACGAACACCTGCTTGCGCGCGGTCGTCGCGTCGCCGCCCATCAGACGCGGCTGCAGCGTGCCTTCCTTGGCGCGTTCGGCGAACGACTGCACGATCGGCGCGTGCGCGACGTCACGGGTCTGGGGGTTGCCGTCCGACGGCCGGGACGACCTGGAGGTTGTCGAAGTACTCCCGCCAGTGCTCGGGCACCGAGCCGGGATTGTTCAGGTAGCTCTCGTAGAGCTCCTCGACGTAAGGGGCATTTCCGCCGAACAGATAGGAGTTCGACTGGAAGGACTTTCATCATGGCGCTTCACCTTTCGGAACGAGTTTCTCGTCAAAGATGCTCGGCCACCGCAGCCGGCGGCGACCGACGACCGACCCCCGGTTTCCGGGCAGGCGGTTCGAGACAGAAATGGGGGCGGGTCCGGCTAAGTCATAGGCACGCTTTGGCGAACCGACGGAGCATATCACCGGCTGCCGGTGCGCCCGCGGCGCCGGCACCACAGTCGACGCGCCTATTCCGCGCCTGTTCGCCCCGTCCGGCCGCAAAGCGGCACCGGGCGACGGACGGCGGCACGCACCGACTTTGCACTCCATGCACCTGGCGGTAGACTCCGGGCACAACAACGGACCGTACAAGTTTTTGCGGTCTGCAATCCGGCTTTCACGGAGACGCGAAGTTGCAGCCTACCGACATCCGCAACCCCGACTACTTTCACAAAGTCGTCGATTGTCAGTGGGCCTGCCCGGCCCATACCCCGGTTCCCGAGTACATCCGCCTGATCGCGGCGGGGCGCTACTCCGACGCCTACATGGTGAACTGGAAGTCCAACGTCTTCCCGGGCATCCTCGGGCGCACCTGCGACCGTCCCTGCGAGCCCGCATGCCGTCGCGGCCGGGTCGAGGAAGAGCAGGCCGAACGGCCCGAACCGGTCGCGATCTGCCGCCTGAAGCGCGTCGCGGCCGACTTCAAGGACGACATCACCCCGCGCCTGCCGCAGCCGCCCGCGCGACGCAACGGCAAGCGCGTCGCCTGCGTCGGCGCCGGCCCGGCCTCGCTGACGGTGGCGCGCGACCTGGCCCCGCTGGGCTACGAGGTCACCGTTTTCGACGGCGAACGCAAGGCCGGCGGCTTCATCCGCTCGCAGATCCCGCGCTTCCGCCTGCCCGAGGAAGTGATCGACGAGGAAATCGGCTACATCCTCGGCATGGGCGTCGAGTTCCGCGCCGGCGAGCGCATCGACTCCCTGAAGGCACTGCTGGCCGCAGGGTTACGACGCGATCTTCGTCGGCTCCGGCGCGCCGCGCGGCCGCGACCTCGACATTCCCGGCCGCAAGGAAGCCGCCGCGAAGATCCACATCGGCATCGACTGGCTGTCGTCGGTGTCGTTCGGTCACATCACTTCCGATCGGCAAGCGCGTGATCGTGCTGGGCGGCGGCAACACCGCGATGGACTGCTGCCGCACGTCGCGTCGGCTCGGCGGCGAGGACGTCAAGGTCATCGTGCGCTCGGGCTTCGACGAGATGAAGGCCTCGCCGTGGGAGAAGGAGGACGCGATCCACGAAGGCATCCCGATCCTCAATTTCATGGTGCCCAAGGCGTTCGTGCACGACAACGGCAAGCTGACCGGCATGACCTTCGAGAAGGTCAAGGCGGTCTACGACGACAAGGGCCGCCGCGAACTGGTGCCGACCGGCGAGCCGGAACAGCTCGTCGAGTGCGACGAGGTGCTGATCGCGGTCGGCCAGGAGAACGCATTCCCCTGGATCGAGCGCGACGCCGGCATCGAGTTCGACCGCTGGGGCCTGCCCGATGCTCGACGAATCCACGCTGCAGTCGACGCTGCCGAACGTGTTCTTCGGCGGCGACGCCGCGCTGGGCCCGAAGAACATCATCTGGGCGGTGGCGCACGGCCACGACGCCGCGGTCTCGATCGACAAGTTCCTGAACGGCGAGGACGTGTCCGAGCGTCCCGCGCCGGGCGTCACGCTGATGTCCCAGAAGATGGGCATCCACGAGTGGAGCTACGACAACGAGGTGGCGCCGGACGCGCGCCACAAGGTGCCGTGGCGCGACGTCAACCAGGCGCTGCGCAACATCAAGGTCGAGGTCGAGCTCGGCTTCGACGCCGCCACGGCGTGGAAGGAAGCGCAGCGCTGCCTGAACTGCGACGTGCAGACGGTGTTCAACGAGCAGCAGTGCATCGAGTGCGATGCCTGCGTCGACATCTGCCCGACCGACTGCATCACCTTCACCGCGAACGGCGAGGAGGCCGAGCTGCGCCAGCGCCTGAAGCGCGCCCGCGCTGAACCCGACGCAGGCACTGTACGTCTCCGACCGCCTGAAGACCGGTCGCGTGATGGTCAAGGACGAGGACGTCTGCCTGCACTGCGGCCTGTGCGCCGAGCGCTGCCCGACCGGCGCCTGGGACATGCAGAAGTTCCTGCTCAACATGACGCATGCCGGCCCGGGCTGCCGCGCACCGCAGCGGAGGGCTGCCTGATGACATGCCGTCACCCGTCGCATCGAAGCCGTCAACGACTTCGTCGTCAAGTTCGCCAACGTCAACGGCTCCGGGTCGGCCTCCGCCAACGAGCTGTTCGCCAAGAGCTTCCTGCGCATGGGCGTGCCGGTCAGCCCGCGCAACATCTTCCCGTCCAACATCCAGGGCCTGCCCACCTGGTACGAGGTGCGCGTCACCGAGAAGGGCTACCTCGGCCGGCGCGGCGGCGTCGACCTGATGGTCGCGATGAACCCGCAGACCTGGGACAAGGACGTCGCCGAGATCGAGCCGGGCGGCTACCTGTTCTACGACAACACCAAGCCGCTGCCGCCGTCGCGCGTTCCGCCCCGACATCCACGTGATCGGCGTGCCGCTCACCGAGATCTGCAACGCGGCCTACAGCGACCCGCGCGAGCGCCAGCTGCTGAAGAACATCATGTACGTCGGGCGCGCTGGCGGCGCTGCTCGACATCGACCACGACGTCGATCCCCAAGCTGCTCGGCGAGCAGTACAAGGGCAAGGACAAGCTGATCAAGCCGAACCTGGACGCGTATCAGAAGGGCTACGACTACGCGAGCGACGCATCTCGCCGATGCGGTCGGCCTGCGTGCGCGCCGCGCCGACAATGTCGGCGACCGCATCTTCGTCGAGGGCAACGCGGCGGCCGCGCTGGGCGCCGTGTACGGCGGCGCCACGGTCTGCGCCTGGTATCCGATCACGCCGTCCTCGTCGGTCGCCGAGGCCTTCCAGAGCTACTGCTCGAAGCTGCGCGTCGACAAGGAAACCGGCAAGAACAACGTTCGCGATCGTGCAGGCCGAGGACGAGCTGGCTTCGATCGGCATGGTCGTCGGCGCCGGCTGGAACGGCGCGCGCGCATTCACCGCCACCTCCGGCCCGGGCGTGTCGCTGATGACCGAGTTCATCGGCCTGGCCTACTTCGCCGAGATCCCGGTCACGATCATCAACGTGCAGCGCGGCGGCCCGTCCACCGGCATGCCGACCCGCACGCAGCAGGCCGACCTGATCGCCTGCGCCTACGCCTCGCACGGCGACACCAAGCACGTGCTGCTGCTGCCCGGAAGATCCGCACGAGTGCTTCGAGTTCACGGCGCAGGCGCTCGACCTCGCCGACCGCCTGCAGACCCCGGTGTTCGTGATGACCGATCTCGACATCGGCATGAACCAGCGCCTGTCGCGCGCCGCTCGACCTGGGACGACGCGAAGGCCTACGACCGCGGCAAGGTGATGACGGCCGCGGAACTCGAGGCCGGCCGCGACTTCGGCCGCTACCTCGACGTCGACGGCGACGGCATCCCGTTCCGCACCTATCCCGGCACGCACCCGACCAAGGGCGCCTACTTCACGCGCGGCACCACGAAGGACCGCTACGCCCGCTACTCCGAGGCCGGCCCCGACTACGTCGACAACGTGCAGCGCCTGCTGCGCAAGTTCGAGACCGCGCGCAAGCTGGTGCCGGAGCCGGTCGTGCGCACCGGCGGCACAGAAGACGCGCTTCGGCGTCGATCTACTTCGGCTCGACCAGCCCGGCGATGGACGAGGCGCTGCGACGTGCTCGAGGCCGATGGCGTGCACGTCGACACGATGCGCGTGCGCGCCTTCCCGTTCCCCGAATCGGTCGAGCGTTTCATCGCCGAGCACGACACGGTGTTCGTCGTCGAGCAGAACCGCGACGCGCAGATGCGCTCGATGCTGGTCAACGAACTCGAGCATCGACCCGGCGCGCGCTGGTCCCGATCCTGCACTACGACGGCACGCCGATCACCGCCCGCTTCATCGTGCGCTCGATCGGCGAACGCATCAAGGGAAGCAACGTCGAGACGCTCAAGCGCGACAAGGTCGCCTGACGCCAACTGCAACGGATCAGCCATGACCTATCTCGCCAAACCCCGACTGCACCACCCCACCCTGCCCGAGAACCGGCTCGGCTACACGCGCCGCGACTACGAGGGCAAGATCTCGACGCTGTGCGCCGGCTGCGGCCACGACTCGATCTCGGCCGCGATCATCCAGGCCTGCTGGGAACTCGACGATCGAGCCGCACCGGGTCGCCAAGCTCTCGGGCATCGGCTGCTCGTCCAAGACGCCCGACTACTTCCTCGGCAACTCGCACGGCTTCAACTCCGTGCACGGACGCATGCCGTCGGTGCTGACCGGCGCCAACCTGGCCAACCGCGACCTGATCTACCTCGGCGTCTCCGGCGACGGCGACTCCGCGTCGATCGGCATCGGCCAGTTCGCGCACGTGATGCGGCGCGGCGTGAACATGACCTACATCGTCGAGAACAACGGCGTCTACGGCCTGACCAAGGGCCAGTTCTCGGCGACCGCCGACCAGGGCTCGAAGTCCAAGAACGGCGTGGTCAACACCGATTCCCCGATCGACATGGTGTCGCTGGCCCTGCAGCTGGGCGCCACCTTCGTCGCGCGCGGCTTCTCCGGCGACAAGGAGCAGCTGGTGCCGCTGATCAAGGCGGCGCTGGCCCACCCCGGCGCCGCGTTCATCGACGTGATCAGTCCCTGCGTGGCGTTCAACAACCACGCCGGCAGCACCAAGAGCTACGACTACGTGCGCGAGCACAACGAGGCCGTGAACCGCATCGACTTCATGCCGAAGCGCAGCGAGATCACGACGCAGTACGCGCCGGGCGCGGTGGTCGACGTCGCAGCAGCACGACGGCACGACCCTGCGCCTGCGCAAGCTGGCCGACGACTACGATCCGCGCGACCGGATCGGTTCGATGAACCACATCATGGCCCACCAGGCCAAGGGCGAGATCGTGACCGGCCTGCTGTTCGTCGACCCGGAGGCCGGCGACCTGCACGATCACCTGAACACGGTCGGCCACGCCGCTGAACCAGCTGGACGACAAGACCCTTTGCCCGGGGTCGAGCGCGCTCGAGCGGATCAACGCGTCGCTGCGCTGAGCCGCCGCCGGCGATCGCATCCGCGATCGACGTGGCCCGGCCGACACGTGTCGCACGGGCGGCTGCCGCACTGACCGCAGCGGCGCTCGCCGCTTGCGGCGGTGACGGCCCCGCCGAGCCGACCACGCCCCCACCCGCCTCCCTGGGCATCTCGCCCGAGCTTCAGCCCATCGACGGGTCGTTGTTCTTCGACACCGGATCGCCCGAGATCAACGCCAAGTATGGCGGATCGACCATCCGGCAGTGGTACGTGCTCGACCCGGACGGGTTCGCCAGCGCGACGATCCGATCGGGACTCGTGGAGTCGCGGCTGCTGCCCGCCGGCCGCTGGTCGATCGAGTCCGAGGCGCTCGTCGTCCGCCTGGACAGCGGTGGGCTGGTCCGCGCCCGACCCGGATGGCTCGAGCCGGATTCCGCGCGCATCCTGGTCCCGCGACCGTCGATCGACCCCGGCTTCTACATGCGCGCGTGGTCGGGCGCCGACCCCGAATCGAACATGGCCGGCCTCTTCACGCTGAAACTCGACGAATCCCTGCGACGATGCGAGATGCCCGAAGAGACCGGGCGGTTCTGGTGGTCAGGCAGCCTGCGGCTGGATCCCGATGGCGCGTACGGCGCCTCACTCGTTCTGATGCGCCGTTGCACCGGCAGCGGCCTCGCGCAGGACTCGCCCGTCGTCAGCGGTCATGTGCTCGAACGGCTGCGCGCCGGCCGATGGAGCCTCGGCCCGAGCGGCCGGCAGCTGGTCTTCGACGAGAAGGGCGGCGAGCGCTTCGTCACGCGACTCGATGGCGTGAAGCTCGACGAGTTCGAGCCGCGCACGCGCATGTGCGTCGACGGCGCGCTGCTGGCCAGCGATGCGGATCCTCAGGCCCTGGCCGGGTTCATGCACCCGCGTTCGGTCGATCCGGTGCGCGGCAACCTGCCCCTCGTGCTCGACGAGGACGCCGGCTGCCTGCCGCCGCCATTCGACGGCGGGCGCATGAGCCTTCAGGACTGGATCGAACTGGCAGCAGACGGAACCGCGACGGGCGAAGGCCTCGCCCCGTTCGCCGCCGGGCGCGCAGCGCGCTGGAGCGTCGATGCCCAAACGCTGAGCCTTCTGGAGCCCGGCGGTGTCGCCCCGTTCGTCCTGCGCAAACGATGGGTCGGCCTGCGCCCCGGGCCGCGCATCGCGCCACTCATCCTCACTGGACGCTGGGAACCTCGCTCGACCGGCCAGATCGGATTCTTCGGCGGCTTGGTGCCCGTCACCCACGCCTGGAGCGGCTCCGTCGAGTTTCGCGCCGATGGCAGCTACCAGGCGGCGCTCGGCATCACTGCGACCATGCCCGCATCGGGCACCAGCGGCCCCCTCACGTCGGCACACCCGCTGACGCAACTGGTCGGCGGTCGCTGGGCGCTCGACGAGGCGTCGGGCACGCTGATGCTGCAGGACGACCGCGCGGGGGCCGTCTCGCTGCGGGTATCGCAGGAGACCCCCGGCACGGGATCGTCCGAGGCGCTGCTGGGCAGCGCGACGCCCCGCCTGCAGATCGACACGACCCAGTTCGTCCCGGCCGCGCCCTGAAGGGCGACCCGCCCCTGGAAAAGAAGCGGCGCCCCGCAGGGCGCCGCCGTTCGCACCCGCCCGGCAGATCCGGGCACGGGCGCGCCCAATCAGCGATTGCCGATCGGCTTCACGTCGCGGCGCGTCGCGCCGGTGAACAGCTGGCGCGGACGGCCGATCTTCTGGTCCGGCTCGCAGATCATCTCGCCCCACTGCGCGATCCAGCCGACCGTGCGGGCCAGCGCGAAGATGCAGGTGAACATGTCGGTCGGCATGCCCATCGCCCGCTGCACGATGCCCGAGTAGAAATCGACGTTCGGGTACAGCTTGCGCTGCACGAAGTACTCGTCCTCGAGCGCGATCTGCTCGAGCTTCATCGCCAGCGCGAACAGCGGATCGTTCTGCAGGCCCAGTTCGCCGAGCACCTCGTGGCAGGTCTCGCGCATCAGCTTGGCGCGCGGATCGTAGTTCTTGTAGACGCGATGGCCGAAACCCATCAGCCTCATGCTGCGAGTTCTTGTCCTTCACCTTCCTTGACGAACTCGCCGATCTTCTCGACGCCGCCACGCTGCTGGATCTCGTTCGAGCATCAGCAGGCAGGCCTCGTTCGCGCCGCCGTGCGCCGGCCCCCACAGCGTCGCGATCCCGGCCGCGATGCAGGCGAACGGGTTGGCGCCCGACGAGCCGGCCAGGCGCACCGTCGAAGTCGACGCGTTCTGCTCGTGATCGGCGTGCAGGATCAGGATGCGATCCAGCGCGCGCACCAGAACGTCGTTCGGCTCGTACTCCTCGCACGGCGTGCCGAACATCATCCGCATGAAGTTCGCCGCGTACGACAGATTGTTCTGCGGGTACATGAACGGCTGACCCTCGAGTACTTGTAGGCCATCGCGACCAGCGTCGGCATCTTCGCGATCAGGCGGATCGCCGACACGAAGCGGTGCTCGGGATTCTGGATGTCGAGCGAATCGTGATAGAAGGCCGACAGCGCGCCGACGCAGCCGACCAGCACCGCCATCGGGTGCGCGTCGCGGCGGAATCCCTGGAAGAACCGCGTCATCTGCTCGTGGACCATCGTGTGCTTCATCACCCGGCCCACGAAGTCCTTCTTCTGCGCGGGATTCGGCAGGTCGCCGTTCAGCAGCAGGTAGCAGGTCTCGAGGTAGTCGCAGTTGACCGCCAGCTGCTCGATCGGGTAGCCGCGATAAAGCAGCTCGCCCTGGTCGCCGTCGATGTAGGTGATCTTCGACTCGCAGGAAGCGGTCGACAGGAACCCCGGATCGAAGGTGAACTTGCCGGTGGCGCCGTACATCTTGCGGATGTCGACCACATCGGGACCAATCGTCCCCTTGTAGATCGGAAAATCGACGGAAGGGGTGCCGTCTTCGAAGGACAGCGTGGCTTTCTGCTGGGTCGTCATCGCGTGATTCCCTTGGTTCTCGGAGTGGTTTCTTGGTGTTTCAGGCGGTGCGCAGCATCTGCAGCACGCGCTCGGCATCGGGTGTCGCCAACGGCCCTGAAAGCTGCGAGCGTT
This sequence comes from uncultured beta proteobacterium, assembly GCA_963849015.1. GTDB lineage: Bacteria > Pseudomonadota > Gammaproteobacteria > Burkholderiales > Burkholderiaceae_E > Quisquiliibacterium. Next base: position 105,979 of record CAWKFK010000018.1, on the reverse strand, counting down.
CGAGGATCAGGTCGAGCAGTTCGTTGTCGGGCAGCTCGAGCAGCTGGTCGAGCCCCGCGACGTCGGCATCCGACAGCAGATCCCCGTGGCGTGCGAAGAAGCGCTCGAACACCAGGTCGTTCTCGAGCAGCCCGCGGCGCGCGCGCCAGCGCAGGCGCCGGCGCTGCGCCGGCATCCGACCGGTGATGTCGCGAGCTGTCGTCGCCTGCGGTCATCGGATGCTCAGACGGCGCGACGGACCATCAGTTCCTTGATCTTGCCGATCGCGCGCGTCGGGTTCAGCCCTTTCGGACAGACGTCGACGCAGTTCATGATCGTGTGGCAGCGGAACAGGCGGTACGGATCCTCGAGATTGTCGAGGCGCTCGCTGGTCGCCTGGTCGCGGCTGTCGGCGATGAACCGGTAGGCCTGAAGCAGGCCGGCCGGACCGACGAACTTGTCGGGGTTCCACCAGAACGACGGGCAGGAGGTGCAGCAGCACGCGCACAGGATGCACTCGTACAGGCCGTCGAGCTCCTCGCGCTCCTCGGGGCTCTGCAGACGCTCCTTCTCCGGCGGCGGCGTGTCGTTGATCAGGAACGGGCTGATCGAGTGGTACTGCTTGAAGAACTGCGTCATGTCGACGATCAGGTCGCGGATGACCGGCAGGCCCGGCAACGGGCGCAGAACGATCGGCTCCTTCAGGTCGCGCAGGTTGGTGATGCACGCCAGGCCGTTCTTGCCGTTGATGTTCATCGCATCCGAGCCGCACACTCCCTCGCGGCAGGAACGGCGGAACGCCAGCGAATCGTCGGCCGACTGCTTGATGCGCATCAGCGCGTCGAGCAGCATCTTGTCGGTCGGCAGCAGCTCGACCTCGAGGTTCTGCATGTACGGCTTCGCGTCCTTGTCGGGGTCGTAGCGATAGATCGAGAACTTCACGACCCGCTTGGGCGCCTGCGAGCCGACCGGGCTCTGGACTGGGGATTCGACAACTGCATTCATCTGCATATGCTCCGGATGCTGCGCGGATTGACGATCAGAACGTGCGGGCCTTGGGCTCGAAGGTCTCGACCGTGAGCGGCTTCAGGTTCACCGGCTTGTAGTCGAGGCGGTTGCCCTCCGAGTACCACAAGCGTGTGGCGCATCCAGTTCGCGTCGTCGCGGTTCGGGTAATCGCGGTGCGCGTGTGCGCCGCGGCTCTCCTTGCGGGCCTCGGCCGACACGATCGTCGCCTTGGCGACCTCGATCAGGTTGTCGAGCTCGAGCGCCTCGACACGCGCCGTGTTGAACACCTGCGACTTGTCCTTCATGTGGACGTCGTCGACGCGACCGGCGATCTCGAGGATCCGCTTGACGCCCTTCGCCAGCAGCTCGTCGGTGCGGAAGACCCCGCAGTGCGCCTGCATCTCGCGGCGGATGTCGTTGGCCACGTCCTGCGCATTCTCGCCGGACTTCGAGCCGTCGAGTCGCGCCAGCCGCGCCAGCGCCGGGTCGCCGGAGTTCGTCGGCAACGGCTTGTGGCTGCCGTCCTTGAGCTTCGAGGCGACGATGTGGTTGCCGGCCGCCCGGCCGAACACCAGCAGGTCGAGCAGCGAGTTCGTGCCCAGGCGGTTGGCGCCGTGCACCGACACGCAGGCGCACTCGCCGATCGCATACAGCCCGTTGACGACCGCGTTCGGATTGCCGTTCTTCGGCACCACGACCTGGCCGTGGTAGTTGGTCGGAATCCCGCCCATCTGGTAGTGGATCGTCGGCACGACCGGGATCGGGTCCTTGATCGGGTCGACGTTGGCGAACTTGATCGCGATCTCGCGGATCGACGGCAACCGCTTCATGATCGTGTCGGCGCCCAGGTGGTCGAGCTTCAGCAGCACGTAGTCGCCGTCGGGGCCCGCGCCGCGCCCCTCCTTGATCTCCTGGTCCATCGACCGCGAGACGAAGTCGCGCGGCGCGAGATCCTTCAGCGTCGGCGCGTAGCGCTCCATGAAGCGCTCGCCGTGCTTGTTCAGCAGGATGCCGCCCTCGCCGCGCACGCCTTCGGTGATCAGCACGCCGGCACCGGCCACGCCGGTCGGGTGGAACTGCCAGAACTCCATGTCCTCGAGCGGGATGCCGGCGCGCGCCGCCATGCCCATGCCGTCACCGGTGTTGATGAACGCGTTGGTCGACGCCTGCCAGATCCGGCCCGCCCCGCCGGTGGCGAACACCGTGACTTTGGCCTCGAGGACCATGACCTGACCGGTTTCCATCTCCAGCGCGACGACGCCGACGCAGTCGCCCTCGCTGTCGCGGATGATGTCGAGCGCCATCCATTCGACGAAGAACTGCGTGCGCGCGCGCACGTTGCGCTGGTACAGCGTGTGCAGCATCGCGTGACCGGTGCGGTCGGCCGCCGCGCAGGCGCGCTGCACCGGCTTTTCGCCGAAGTTGGCCGTGTGCCCGCCGAACGGGCGCTGGTAGATCGTGCCGTCGGCATTGCGGTCGAACGGCATGCCGAAATGCTCGAGTTCGTAGACGACCTTCGGCGCCTCGCGACACATGAACTCGATCGCATCCTGGTCACCGAGGTAGTCCGAGCCCTTGACGGTGTCGAACATGTGCCAGTACCAGTTGTCCTCGCCCATGTTGCCCAGCGAGGCGCCGATGCCGCCCTGCGCGGCGACCGTGTGCGAGCGGGTCGGGAACACTTTCGACAGGACCGCGACGTTGTAGCCGGCCTCGGCCAGCTGCAGGGAACAGCGCATGCCGGAGCCGCCGGCGCCGACGATCACCGCGTCGAACTTGCGGCGCGGAAGGTTGTTCGACAGATGGTTCAGAACATCGGCCATCTCAGACTCTCCACAGAATGAGAACTGCCCAGCAGCCGTACCCGACGAGGGCCAGGATGGCCAGGATCTGCACGAACAGGCGGACCCCGGTGGGCTTGATGTAATCCATAAAAATGTCGCGCACGCCGATCCAGGCGTGCCAGATCAGCGACAGAAGGGCCAGCAAGCGTGAACACCTTCATCCAGCCCGATGCGAACAGGCCGGCCCAGCTGCCGTACGACAGCTCGGGCTGCGCCATCAGCGCGAGCAGCAGGATCACCGTGTAGACCGCCAGCACCACCGCGCTGACGCGTTGCGCCAGCCAGTCCTTGAGGCCGTAGTGGGCCCCGACCACGATTCGCTTGGTCGTCATCTCAGAACACTCCGAACAGTTTCAGCGCCACGACCGCCGTGAGCACCAGGCTGACCCCGAGCACCGCCGCCGCAGAGGTGCGCGACGCGTCCTTGTCGACGCCGACGTGCAGATCGAGCACCAGGTAGCGGATGCCGGCGCAGAAGTGGTGCAGGTAGGCCCAGATCAGGCCCAGGAGCACGAGCTTTCCGAGCACGCTGCCGACCACCGCGCGGTAGTTCTCGAAGCTGAGCTCGGACGTTAGGCTCTGCTGGAACAGGTAGAGGACGAAGGGGATGCCGAACAGGAACATCAGGGCCCCGCTGATGCGATGCAGGATCGACACGATCCCCGCGAGCGGCAGCCGGTACTGGGCGAGCTGCGAGACGTGGATGTTCCTGAATTCCGGCCGGGCGCGGGCCCCCGGCTTGCTGGCGACGTCTGCCATTGATTCCCCTAGTGACGTTGGTGCACGGGACGGTGCGAAACCTGACTATTTTGAACGAAATATGCGCGGCGCACCAACGCGCACCCGACCGCACGCCCCTTCCCGTCTCGCTTTGACCGCCTCCGGGGCCGCGGCGCGTCGTGCCGCCGACGCGGATGCCGACGCGGATGCGGATGCGGATACCGTCGCGCGCTGCGGCAGGGTTGCGGTCCGCATTCAGCCGAGCTCGTTGAAGTAGTGATGCCGGCGGGTCGAGTAGAACCCGCGTCTGACCTCGACCGGCCGGTCCTCGTAAGTGCAGGTCACGCGTTCGACGAGGAGCAGCGGCTCGCCTGCCTCGACTTTCAGCTCGGCCGCGACGGCAGGGCTCTGCCGCCACGGCGCGCACGCGCTCCGTCGCGCGGATCATGCGCGTGCCGAATTCGCTTTCGAACAGCGCGTACAGTGGCCCGCGATAGGCCGACAGCCGCTCGAAGGTCAGTCCGCGGAATGCCGCCCCAGGCACCCAGATCTCGTCGAGCACCGCGGGCTCGTCGCCGAACGACAGCAGTCTGCGGATCAGCAGCACCGTCTCGCCCGAACGCAATTCGAGCGCACGGGCGATCTCGACCGGCGCGCGCATGCGCCGGCACTCCAGCACACGGCTGTCCATCGCCTGGACATCGCCCGGGTCGTCGGGGCGCAGTCTCAGGAAGCGGAACTGCGCGCGCGCCTCCTGGTGGCTGGCGACGAAGGTGCCGCGCCCCTGCCGGCGGACGAGAAGGTTCTCGGCGGCGAGTTCGTCGACCGCCTTGCGCACGGTGCCCTGGCTGACTCCGAAGCGAACCGACAACTCCTTTTCGCTGGGAATAAGCTCGCCAGGCTTCCATTCGCCGGTACGCAAGCCGGCGGTCAGCAGCGCCTTGATCTGCCTGTACAACGGGCTGAACTTCGGCGCCGCCTGGCGCGGCTGGACAGCGCCAAGGCTGTCGTCGATCCGGCTGGACTGAGTCATGTTGCAATTCGAGCACAACGAGCAACCAAATTCAATAACATATGTCTTATATAAGATATGTTATCGATTGACACGGACGCGCTCTGCGCCTAGACTGACTGACGAAAGGACGCAAACGGGAGCAGCGAATCGGCGTACCATCTTGCCGCCGCCGGAACACCTTCGTCCGCGCGCCCCGCCTTCCCGGCGGGACGTCGGCCAGGACCTTCCGACCTGACAATTTCCATCCGCATCGTCACCGAGGAATCGCACCATGACCAAACCCGTCAAGCGCGTCGCCATCACCGGCGCCGCCGGCCAGATCGGCTACAGCATCCTGTTTCGCATCGCCAACGGCGACATGCTGGGCAAGGATCAGCCGATCGTGCTGCAGCTGCTCGACATCACCGCAGCGCTGCCGGCCGTCAAGGGCGTGGTCATGGAGCTCGAGGACTGCGCATTCCCGTTGCTGCAGGGCGTGGTCGTGACCGACGATCCGAAGGTCGCCTTCCACGACGCCGACTACGCGGTGCTGGTGGGTGCCCGCCCGCGCAGCAAGGGCATGGAGCGCAAGGACCTGCTCGAGGCCAACGGCGCGATCTTCACCGTCCAGGGTCGTGCGCTGGACGAGGCCGCGAGCCGCGACTGCAAGATCCTCGTGGTCGGCAACCCGGCCAACACCAATGCCTACATCGCGATGAAGTCGGCGCCCAACCTGCCGAAGAAGAATTTCACCGCGATGCTGCGCCTGGACCACAACCGCGCGCTGTCGCAGCTGGCCGCCAAGACCGGCAAGCCGGTCGAGTCGATCGAGAAGCTGGTGGTCTGGGGCAACCACTCGCCGACGATGTACCCCGACTACCGCTTCGCCACCAGCGGCGGCGCCCCGATCAAGGGCATGATCAACGACGACGCCTGGAACCGCGACGTGTTCATCCCGACCGTCGGCAAGCGCGGCGCGGCGATCATCGAGGCGCGCGGCCTGTCGTCGGCCGCGTCGGCGGCGAACGCCGCCATCGACCACATGCGCGACTGGGCGCTCGGCACCAACGGCAAGTGGGTCACGATGGGCATCCCGTCGGACGGCTCGTACGGGATCCCCGAAGACATCATGTACGGCTTCCCGGTCACCTGCCAGAACGGCGAGTACACGATGATCAAAGGCCTGGAGATCGACGACTTCAGCCGCGGCAGGATGGACCACACGCTGAAGGAGCTCTTCGAAGAGCGCGACGGCGTCAAGCACCTGCTCGGCTGAGGTCGGACAGCACACGCCCGGCGAGCACGTGCACCAGGCGCGCGCCGCCGACGCGGCGGTCCCCGACGAGGCGGCCCGCGCCTGATTCGATCGAATCGATCAACGCATCCAGGAAACCTCGATGAACGCTGGCCAGAAGTTCCGCGATGCCGTGGCCGCAGGAGCACCCGCTCCAGGTCGTCGGCGCGATCAACGCGTACACCGCCCGGATGGCCGAAGCCTCGGGCTTCAAGGCGATCTACCTGTCCGGCGGCGGCGTCGCCGCGAACTCGCTGGGCATGCCCGACCTGGGCATCAGCACGATGGAAGACGTGCTGACCGACGTGCGCCGCATCACCGAGGTCACGACCCTGCCGCTGCTGGTCGACATCGACACCGGCTGGGGCAGCGCCTTCAACATCGCGCGCACGATCCGCGTCGATGATCAAGGTCGGCGCCGGCGCCGTGCACATCGAGGACCAGGTCGGCGCCAAGCGCTGCGGCCACCGTCCGGGCAAGGAAGTGGTGAGCTGCGCCGAGATGGTCGACCGCGTCAAGGCGGCTGTCGATGCCCGCACCGATCCGGGCTTCGTGATCATGGCGCGCACCGACGCGCTGGCGGTCGAGGGCATCAACGCCGCGATCGACCGGGCCTGCGCCTACGTCGAGGCCGGCGCCGACATGATCTTCCCCGAGGCGATGACCGAGCTGCCCATGTACCGTCAGTTCAAGGCGGCGGTGAAAGTGCCGATCCTCGCCAACATCACCGAGTTCGGCCAGACGCCGCTGTTCACGACCGAGGAGCTGGGCTCGGCCGACGTCGACATCGTGCTCTACTGCTGCGCGGCGTACCGTGCGATGAACGCGGCCGCCCTCAATGTGTACCAGACGATCCGCCGCGAAGGCACGCAGAAGAGCCTGATCCCCGTGATGCAGACGCGGGACGACCTGTACAAGTACCTCGACTATCACTCCTACGAACAGAAGCTCGACGCCCTGTTCGCGCAAGGCAAGGCCAAGTGACCCAACGTTTCCGGAGACAAGCAAGATGAGCGAACCCAAAGCCACCGCCGCAGGCGTCAAGCCGAAGAAGTCCGTCGCGCTGTCCGGCGTCACTGCCGGCAACACTGCCCTGTGCACCGTCGGCCGCACCGGCAACGACCTGCACTACCGCGGCTACGACATCCTGGACATCGCGGACGTCTGCGAGTTCGAGGAGATCGCGCACCTGCTGGTGCACGGCAAGCTGCCGAACAAGGCCGAGCTGAAAGCGTACAAGGCCAAGCCTGAAGGCGATGCGCGGTGTGCCCGCCAACGTCAGGGCGGTGCTCGAGTGCCTGCCCGCATCGTCGCACCCGATGGACGTGATGCGCACCGCCGTGTCGGCGCTGGGCTGCCAGCTGCCCGAGAAGGACGACCACAACGTGCCGGGCGCGCGCGACATCGCCGACCGGCTGATGGCCTCGCTGGGTTCGATGCTGCTGTACTGGTACCACTTCAGCCACAACGGCAAGCGCATCGAGGTCGAGACCGACGACGACTCGATCGGTGCCCACTTCCTGCACCTGCTGCACGGCGAGGCGCCGAGCGCGCTGTGGGTGCGCGCGATGCACACCTCGCTGAATCTGTACGCCGAGCACGAGTTCAACGCCTCGACCTTCACCTGCCGCGTCATCGCCGGCACTGGTTCGGACATGCACTCGGCGATCACCGGCGGCATCGGCGCGCTGCGCGGTCCGAAGCACGGCGGCGCCAACGAGGTCGCGTTCGAGATCCAGAAGCGCTACGACACGCCCGACGAGGCCGAGGCCGACATTCGCCGCCGCGTCGACAACAAGGAAGTCGTGATCGGCTTCGGACACCCGGTCTACACGATCGCCGACCCGCGCAACAAGGTCATCAAGGAAGTCGCGCGCCGCTTGTCGAAGGACGCCGGCAGCATGAAGATGTTCGACATCGCCGATCGCCTCGAGACGGTGATGTGGGAGATCAAGAAGATGTTCCCGAACCTCGACTGGTTCAGCGCGGTCAGCTATCACATGATGGGCGTGCCGACCGAGATGTTCACGCCGCTGTTCGTGATCGCGCGCACCGCCGGCTGGGCGGCGCACGTCGTCGAGCAGCGCATCGACAACAAGATCATCCGCCCGAGCGCGAACTACGTCGGTCCCGAGGACCTGAAGTTCGTGCCGATCGCCAAGCGCTGACCGGCCCCGGTGAGCCCGCCTCGAACGAAGGAGAATGCGATGCCGAACAAGCCCACCCCCGCACTGAGGACGCTTGCCGTCCTCGCTGCCTGCGCACTGCTGGCGGCCTGCGCGGCGCAGCAGCCGGCAACCCCCGGCCCGGCAGCATCCGCGCCCGCCGCCGCGGGCGGCAGCGCTGCGGTCGACTCCCTGGCGGGCACGCAGTCGACCGACTCGATGGGCGGGCCGATGGCGCCGGCGCCGCTGCCGGTGGCCGTCCAGGGTCAGGGCCAGATGGTGTACAGCCATGGCCAGAACGTCGGCGGCGGGGACGGTGCGCGACCGCGTCACCTGGGTCATGCGTCGCTGCGCATGGAGCCCGGGCTGTACCGCTGCGAGCTGAACCGGCGCGTGACGGTGCGCCGTATCGCCGACGACGGCCGCTCGATGGTGATCAGCTGGGACGGCAAGGACCACGCTCTCGACGCAGTCGAAGCGCGCACCGGCGCACTGCGCTACGAGAATTCGAAGCAGGGGCTGATGTGGCTGACCATCGTCGGCAAGTCGATGCTGCTCGACACCCGCGAGGGCCAGCCAACTGGCCAACGAGTGCAAGCTCTGAGCCGCGCGCGGCGATGACCCCCGATCGCGCCTGTGCCCTTCCCCGCCGGCCGAACCGGTGGCGCGACGGCAGGAGCGGCGCGTGTCGCGGCCGGCGCGCGCTGCGCTCGCTGCTGCTGGCGCAGGCCGGAGTCCTGCTCTCGCAGGCGCGCCATTGCCGCCGACCCGCCCGCCGAACTTCCGCGCCGCAAAGCCCGGCCTGTGGGAAGTCCGCGCGGTCGCCGCGCAGGCATCGGGGTCTGCCGCCGACGCAATTCTGCGTCGGCGATCGCTCCGACAACGAGACCCGCCAGCTCGACCGCAGCGTCGGCGACCGCGGCGCCTGCACGCTGGGCGCCTTTCGGCGCGCCGGCGACGCCTGGCTCGCCGAGTCCGTCTGCCGCGAGGGCAAGATCCTCTGCCGTCAGCCGGGCCATCGCCACCGGCGACTTCGAGCCGAGTACCGGATCGACACCCTGGTCGACCTACGATCCGCCGCTGGGCGGCGTGCGCCGCGAGGACAGCGAGGCCGTCGTCGCCCGCTACCTCGGCCCCTGCGACCTCGTCGCAGAAGCCCGGCGACATGGTGGTGCCCGGCATGGGCACGCTGAACATGATCGACGGAACCTTCCGCGCCGAACCTCCGCCGCCACCCCAGCCGCCGCACGCCCTGAATCGCAGCGCCCGAAGCGACGCATCCCGATCCCCGACCTTCCCTCCCCGGAGGCCTCCACATGACGCAACAACCGTTCAAGACCCTGAAGGACTTCAAGCTGCAGTCCGGCCGCACGGCCAAGTTCCATTCGCTGCCGGCGCTGGCCCGCCGATTCCCGAACGTGAAGCGGCTGCCGGTGTCGATCCGCATCGTGCTCGAGTCGGTGCTGCGCAACTGCGACGGCAGAAGGTCACCGCCGAGCACGTCGAACAGCTGGCCAACTGGGGCGCAACCGCGGAGCGCATCGACGAGATTCCGTTCGTCGTCGCGCGCGTCGTGCTGCAGGACTTCACCGGCGTGCCGCTGCTGGCCGACCTGGCCGCGATGCGCAACGTCGCCGGCGCAGATGGGCAAGAATCCGAAGATGATCGAGCCGCTGGTGCCGGTCGACCTGGTGGTCGATCACTCGGTGATGATCGACCACTACGGCTCGCCCAAGGCGCTGGACCTGAACATGAAGCTGGAGTTCGAGCGCAACAACGAGCGCTACCAGTTCATGAAGTGGGGCATGCAGGCCTTCGACACCTTCGGCGTCGTGCCCCCCGGCTTCGGCATCGTGCACCAGGTGAACCTCGAGTACCTGGCGCGCGGCGTGCACAAGGGCAAGGACGGCGTCGTCTACCCGGACACGCTGGTCGGCACCGACAGCCACACCACGATGATCAACGGCATCGGCGTCGTCGGCTGGGGCGTGGGCGGCATCGAGGCCGAGGCCGGCATGCTCGGTCAGCCGGTCTACTTCCTGACGCCCGACGTGGTCGGCGTGGAGCTGAAGGGCCGACTGCGCGAAGGCGTCACCGCCACCGACCTGGTGCTGACCATCACCGAGATGCTGCGCAAGGAGAAGGTGGTCGGCAAGTTCGTCGAGTTCTTCGGCGAAGGCACCGCGCAGCCTCGCGCTGCCCGACCGCGCGACCATCGCCAACATGGCGCCCGAGTACGGCGCGACCATGGGCTTCTTCCCGGTCGACGAGCGCACGATCGACTACTTCGAGGGCACCGGCCGCAGCAAGGCCGAGATCGACGCGTTCGAGTCGTACTTCCGCGCGCAGGGCCTGTTCGGCGTGCCGAAGGCCGGCGACGATCGACTACACCAAGGTCGCTCGACGCTCGACCTCGACAAGCGTCGCGCCCTCGCTGGCCGGGCCCGAAGCGGCCGCAGGACCGCATCGAGATCGGCAAGGTCTGCGCCGACCTTCGCCGACCTGTTCTCCAAGCCGACCGCCGACAACGGCTTCAACCAGCCGGCCGACAAGCTCGACCAGGTCTTCACGACCGCCAACGGCCTCGAGCTGCGCAACGGCGACGTGCTGATCGCCGCGATCACCTCGTGCACCAACACCTCCAACCCGGGCGTGCTGCTGGCCGCGGGCCTGCTGGCCAAGAAGGCGGTCGAGGCCGGCCTGAAGGTGCGCAAGCACATCAAGACCTCGCTGGCCCCGGGATCGCGCGTCGTCACCGAGTACCTCGAGAAGCGCCGGGCTGCTGCCCTACCTGGAGAAGCTCGGCTTCTCGGTGGCGGCCTACGGCTGCACCACCTGCATCGGCAACGCCGGCGATCTGACGCCGCGAGATCAACGAGGCGATCACCAAGAACGACCTGGTCTGCGCCGCGGTGCTGTCGGGCAACCGGAACTTCGAGGCGCGCATCCACCCGAACCTGAAGGCCAACTTCCTCGCCTCGCCGCCGCTGGTGGTTGCCTACGCGCTGGCCGGCAACGTGCGCGTCGACCTGATGACCGAGCCGATCGGCAAGGGCAAGGGCGGCCGCGACGTGTACATCGGCGACATCTGGCCGAGCGAGCGACGAGATCTACGAGCTGATGAAGTACGCGATGGATCCGAAGGTCTTCAAGGCCGAACTACGCGCAGGTCGAAGGACAACCCGGGCAAGCTCTGGAAGAAGGTCAAGGGCACGAAGGGCCAGGTCTACGACTGGCCGAAGTCGACCTACATCGCCGAGCCGCCGTTCTTCGACGACTTCTCGATGCAGCCGGCTGCGCCGTCGGCCGGCATCCGCGGCGCCCGCGCGCTCGGCCTGTTCGGCGACTCGATCACCACCGACCACATCTCGCCGGCCGGCTCGATCAAGGCGAGTCCTCGCCCGCCGGCAAGTGGCTGCTCGACAACGGCGTGGTGAAGGCCGACTTCAACAGCTACGGCTCGCGCCGCGGCAACCACGAGGTGATGATGCGCGGCACCTTCGCCAACGTGCGCATCAAGAACCTGATGATCCCGCCGAAGGCCGACGGCTCGCGCGATCGAGGGGGGCATCACGATCCACCAGCCCAGCGGCAAGGAACTGTCGATCTACGACGCCGCGATGCGCTACGTCGCGGACGGCGTGCCCACGGTGGTGTTCGGCGGCGAGGAATACGGCACCGGCTCGTCGCGCGACTGGGCCGCCAAGGGCACCCAGCTGCTGGGCGTCAAGGCGGTGGTCGCGCGCAGCTTCGAGCGCATCCACCGCTCGAACCTGGTCGGCATGGGCGTGCTGCCGCTGCAGTTCAAGGGCAAGACAGCGTCGACATCGCTCGGGCATCACCGGCAAGGAGACCTTCGACATCGAAGGGCATCGACGGCGAGATCAAGCCCGCAGCAGGACGTCACGCTGGTGATCACGCGGCCGACGGCACTTCGACGCGGGTCGCGCGTGCTGCTGCGCATCGACACCCCGATCGAGGTCGACTACTACCGCCACGGCGGCATCCTGCCCTTCGTGCTGCGCGAACTGCTCGCCGCCTGAGCGGCGACTCGTGGGTGCAAGACCGGCGCGCGCCGTCGATCCGTCGACGGCGCGCGGGTGGCCGGGCGCAGCCGCGCGCCCGGCGCCACCGGTCGGCCGGAGCCTGCGCGGAACTACAGATCCGCAACCTTTGGCAGTACACTCGGCGAGTCACCCCTTGCCGCATCCCGCCTTGCCCGACGACCGTAGCGCCAACTCTCCAACCGGGATGGTCCGGCGTGCCCTGCTGATCGCCGGGATCAGCTTCTGCAGCTGCCTCCTGGCGCGACTTTTCGCATTCGGCGGACTGTTCGAGCTGCTGCTGTGGCCCGCGGCCGGTCTTGCGCTTGGAATCGGCTGGCGCTACGGACTCGCGTGGATTCCCCTCGTCGGACTCGGCGCCGCGGCGTGGGCGGCGATCGAGTACGGAAGCGCGGTGCTCGCAGCCACGGCCTTCGCGTGTTCGACGCTGGGCCCGGCAGTCGCGATCCGCACGATGCGGCGGCTGGACGCATGGAAGCCGAACGAGTTCCGCCTCGAAGCGATGTTCCGCTTCGTGATCGCCACGGCCCTGATCGCCGCGCCGATCGACGCGACCCTCGCCGCCATCGGGCTGCAGTTGTCCGGCGTGTTTCCCAATGCACTGCTGCTCCACAGCTTGGTCGGCTGGTGGCTGATCGACGCGCTCGGCCTGCTGCTGCTGACCCCCGCGGTGCTCGCCTGGGATCGCGAACACAGCATCACCTCCGACGACCACGACGGCCCTTTCCTCGGACGCGCCGGCGGTCGTCCTCTCGATGCTGCTGCTCGGCTGCAGCCTGCTCCTGTCCGGCTACGGGCAGCGCTATTTCGGCCTGGCGCTGCTGTTCTTCTACTTTCCGATCGTGGCCTGGACCTCGGTCCGCTCGCCCGAGCGCACCACCGCGCACACGCTGCTGCTGACCGCGCTGCCGCTGCTGGCGACGCGCAGCTTCGAGATCAGCCACGGCGGCGCCGATCCGTCGCGCACGCTCGCGGACACCACGCTGATGCTGAGCGCGGTGCTGCTCGCGCTGATCCTCCAGGCGATCGCCGCCGACCGCCGGATCGCGCTGGCGCGCGTCGCCCAGCAGGCCCATCAGGACCTCAGCACCGGCCTGCTGAACGACCGCGGCCTGCTCGCCGAACTGGGCGAGCGGCTCGTGTCGCCGCAGCGCGCGAACTACGGCCTGATCGGCGTGCACGTCAGCAACTTCGACGTGGTGCACGACATGTGCGGACCGATCCAGGCGCTGCAGCTCGAGCAGAGCGCGGCGATGCTGCTGTTGCGCCAGCCCCGCATGCTGCACGCGGCCCGCCTGTCGTCGGGCCGCTTCGCGCTGCTGATCACGGCCGAGACGGTTGCCGACGTGCGCGCACTGGCGCGCGAGGTCTACGTGCAGCTCAACGGCCAGGTCTACAAGGCCGAGCACGGCAGCATCCGTCTGCAGGCCAGCGTCGGCGGTCTGCTGATCGACCGGCGCGTGCTGATCAACAGCGAGGACTGCCTGATGTCGCTGTCCGACGCGATGGCGATCGCTGCCAGCGTGCGCGACCCGCAGCTGTTCGTCGAACCGCTGTCGCAGACGATGATCGACGCGCGCCGCGCGCACCAGGGAAAGATCGAGCACATCCGCGAGGCGATCCGCGAACAGCGCCTCGAGGTCTACGCCCAGCCGATCGAGGACCCGGATGCGCCCGAGGGCATGATCTCGTACGAGGTGCTGACGCGGCTGCGCGACCGCGACGGCACCCTGATCCGCCCGCCCGAGTTCCTGCCGCTGGCGATCCAGGCGCAGCTGACGGTCGCGCTCGACCGGGGCGTGGTTCGCAAGGTCTTCGCCTGGCTTGCCGAGCATCCGGATGCGCTGCGGCGCACGTACAAGTGCTCGCTGAACCTGTCGGGCATGACGATGAGCGACGGAGCGTTCGCGGGCTTCATGCGCGAACAGCGCGCGCTGCACCGCATCCCGGCCGAGAAGATCGTGTTCGAAATCACCGAGAGCGAGGCGATCCGCAATCCCGGCGCCGCATCGCGCCTGGTCGACGACCTGAAAGCCGAGGGCTTCGGCATCGCGCTCGACGACTTCGGCACCGGACTGGCGACGTTCGAATACCTGAAGCGCTTCCCGCTCGACTACCTGAAGATCGACGGATCCTTCATCCGCAACCTCGTCACCAATCCGATCGACGAGGAGATCGTGCTGTCGACGGTGCGGGTCGCTCGGCGGCTGAACGTGCAAGACGATCGCCGAGCACGTGCACAGCGACGCCATCTGCGAACGCGTGCGCTCGCTCGGCGTCGAGTACATCCAGGGCGAGATCATCGGCACCGCGATCCCGATCGCCGACCTGTTCGAGCGTTCGGCGGCGGCTGCGGCCGCGCGCGCGGCCGCAGCCGCGTTGGCGCCGAAGACGGTGGCCTGACGGTGGCCTGACGGTGGCCTGACGGTGGCCTGATGGTGGCCTGATGGTGGCCTGATGGTGGCCTGACGAGCCCGGGCCTGCTCCAGCGATCGCGGCCGGCCCTTCACCCGCCGGCACGGCTCCAGTGCTCGAGGTCCTCGGCGCGGTCGACATCCCAGAGCGTACGCAGCTCGACCCATCGCGCCCCGGCAGCGCTCAGCCGCATGCGGGTCTGCGCCATCACCCGCGCACTGCCCCAGGCCGGGCCGTGGAAGATCTCCGGCCGCGGCCGTGCGAGGCCGACCAGCACGTAGCCGCCGTCCTCGGTCGGACTGAACACGGCATCGTGGCCGGCCAGCGCCGCGAACGCCTGCTGCAGGTCCTCGACCGCGAGCGCCGGACAGTCGCTGCCGATCAGCACCGCCGCCGCGCCGTGCCGCAGGGCTCGGTCGAGCGCGCCGTGCATGCGCTCGCCGAGATCGCCGCCCGACTGCGCCGTCAGCACCGCGCCGTATCGACTCGCCAGGCGCGCGCATTCTCCGTCGCGGTCGACGCCCTCGATGCACAATTCGACGCGGCGGCCGCTCGCCTGCGCGACCGCCAGACTGTGCTCGAGCATCCGCCGGTACAGATCGAGGGCGCGCTCGTCACCGATCTGCGCGGCAAGCCTGGTCTTCACGCGCCCGAGTTCCGGCACGCGGCCGAAGACGATGACGGTGTCTGCGGACACTCAGCGCCCCTTGCCGTAATAGAGGCGATGCAGCGCGGCGGGCGGCACGCCGACGAAGTACAGGAACCGCAGGATCCACATCAGTGCCATCGTGCGGACCACGCCGCGCGACCGCCAGCGCCGGGCGGACACCAGCACCCGCGCGGTCAGGCACGCTGGCGCGCCCTCGCCTCGCCGCAGCCTCGCCGACAGATCGATGTCCTCCATCAGAGGGATCGCGGCATAGCCGCCCAGGCGATGCCAGGCCGCAGACGACACGAAGATCGACTGGTCGCCGGTGCAGATGCCGGTGAGGCGCGAGCGCCAGTTCATCATGCGCGCGATCAGGCGCAGCAGCAGGCCGTCGTCGTCGAGGCGCACGTCGAAGCGCCCCCATTGGTGCCCACGCGCGAGAGCCCCGGCAACCGCCTCGCGCCAGCCGGCCGGCATGCGCGTATCGGCGTGCACGAACACGAGGACGTCGGCCTGTGCCAGCGCAGCGCCGGCGTTCATCTGGGCGGCGCGTCCGCGCGCCGTCTCGACGACACGCGCGCCGGCGCGCAGCGCGCGCTGCAGGGTCGCATCGCGGCTGCCGCCGTCGGCAACGATCACCTCGTCCGCAGCGTCCGTCAGCGCACCGAGGCAGTCGTCGATCGAACGCTCCTCGTTCAGCACCGGGACGATCGCGGCGATCTTCATCTTCGGTCGTTCAGAGTCCAGTCGTAGTCGAGATGGGCGATCGGCGCACGGCCCTCGCGGATCAGCGACTGGTCTTTGGGATCGTCGGCGAGCAGCTCGGCATAGCGGGCGAAGAACACCTCGCGCGAGGTGATGCCGCGGTAGCCCTTCTCGAAATCACCCTTGTACCAGTCGAAGATCTTCGAGACCTCGAGCCGGCCGCTGCGGGGATTGAAGCGGTTGCGCGAGCGGTCCCTGAGGAACCGGCGCGCGCTGTCCTCCAGCTGCGCATCGAGCCGTGCGGCCGAGAACGCTTCGGGACGCAATGCCGGGCAGCCGATCGAGGCACAGACCAGCGCGAAATGGATTCTCGGCTCGTCGAACAGGCCCGGCGCGCGGACCACTTCGTGCTCGATGTGGTCGAGGTGGACCTCGTCACCGAACAGGCGCACGAACTTGCGCTTCCACGGGCTCTGCAGCAGCGAACCCAGGTCCTTGATCGACTTCAGGTCGGGGTAGCGCGTCAGGACCAGTTCGATCGTGAAGGCGTTGTAGGCATTGATCAGGAACACCAGCCGCTCGTCGCGCCGCAGAGCGTCGTACTGGGCGCGCGGCAGGGCCGAGTAGGCATCCAGCACCTTGCGCAGCTCGGCTCGATCGGCGAGGAAGCCGCGGTAGGAGACCGTCGAGGACTCGCCGCCCTGGCTCCAGGCGACGTGACGCCTGAGCAGCGCGTCCCAGCCGGCATGCAGCGGATCGCCGTTGGTGGCGGTGGCGTTGGCGGACACAGCCGCCGAGGACGTCGAGGCGACTGCGGCACGCGAGACGAGCGCGCCTGCGCCGGCAACATGCGCGCAGGCTGCAATCAGCAGCCGCCTGCGAACCGCCCCGGACCGCGCCACCAGTCCGTCTGAAGGCTGCCCAGCGCGCCAGGGTGCAGCCGCGCGCGAATCCATTGCTCCGTCGATCATTTCAGTCGCCATTGGTGATATCTGCGCACCAGCCGCAGCACCCCCTCCGGCGCATGCGCCCGCTTCCAGACACCTGCGGCGAACTTGTTCGCCTCCGACAAGGTCGGGTAGATGTGGATCGTGCCGAGGATCGCGTTCAGCCCGTGCCCGTGCTTCATCGCCGTCACGAACTCGCCCAGCAGATCGCCCGCGTGCTCTCCGACAATGGTCACGCCGAGGATCCGATCCTTACCGGGCACCGTCAGCACCTTGACGAAACCGTGCGCGGCCTCGTCGGCGATCGCACGGTCGAGGTCGTCGATGTCGTAGCGCGTGACCTCGTACGCAACCCCCTTCTGCCGCGCCTCGGTCTCGTTCAGCCCGACGCGCGCCACCTCCGGGTCGGTGAACGTGCACCAGGGGACGACGCTCCAGTCGACGCGGAAACTGCGCAGCCGCCCGAACAGCGCATTGACCGACGCGTACCACGCCATGTGCGCCGCGGTGTGCGTGAACTGATACGGGCCGGCCACGTCGCCGCACGCGAAGATGTTGGGATAGACGGTCTGCAGACGGTCGTTCACCTCGATGGTGCCGCCCGGCGCCAGCGCAATGCCCAGCTCCTCGAGACCGAATCCGGTCACGTTCGGCTTGCGCCCGAGCGCGCAGATCATCGCGTCGAACTCGATCCGCACCGGCCCCTGCGGCCCGTCGGCGTGCAGCACGGACGACGAGTCGGAGCGCTCGAATCGCACCGCCTTGTGCCCTGTCAGCACCTCTATCCCCTCGGCGGCGAAACTCGCGGCGATCAGCGCCGACACGTCCTCGTCCTCGCGCATCAGCAGGCGTGGCGCCATCTCGACCTGAGTGACCCCGGCACCGAGCCGCGCGAAGGCCTGCGCGAGCTCGCAGCCGATCGGCCCGCCGCCGAGAACCAGCAGTCGACGCGGCAGCGTGCGCAGATCCCACAGCGTGTCCGACGTGTAGTACGGCACCTCCGCGATCCCGGGAATCGGCGGCACGAGCGGCCGCGCGCCGGTCGCGATCACGATGCTGCGCGCGCTGATCGTGCGGGTCGCCGGCGCGCCCGACTCGCCAGCCGCGCTCACCTCGACCTCCCAGGGCGAGCGCAGGCGCGCCGTGCCGGCGATGCACTCGACTCCGAGCGCGGTGTACCGCTCGACCGAGTCGTGCGGCTCGATCGTTGCGATCACGCGCTGCACGCGCTCCATCACCTCGGTGAAATCGACCTCGGAGCGCATCGAGCGGATGCCGTAGCGTTCGCTGCGGCGCGCCTGGTGCAGCAGCTTGGCGGTGCGGATCAGGGCCTTCGAAGGCACGCAGCCCGTGTTCAGGCAGTCGCCGCCCATGCGGTGCCGCTCGACCAGCGTCACACTGGCCTTCACCGCCGCAGCGATGTACGCGCTGACCAGCCCGGCGCTGCCCGCGCCGATCACGATCAGGTTGCGGTCGAAGCGGCGCGGACGCGTCCAGCGCGCGTACACGCGGCGCGCCTTCACGGCGTCGACGAGCTTGTGCGCCGCCAGCGGCAGGACGCCCAGCAGCACGAACGAGGCCAGCAGGCCAGGCGACAGGATTCCCTGCAGCGACTCGATCTGCGCGAGCTGGGTGCCGACATTCACGTAGACGATCGTTCCCAGCAGCATGCCGATCTGGCTGACCCAGTAGAACGTGCGCACCGGCAAAGTCGTGAGCCCCATCACCAGATTGACCAGGAAGAACGGAAACACCGGCACGAGGCGCAGCGTGAACAGGTAGAACGCCCCGTCGCGCTCGATGCCGCGGTTCACCGGCTGCAGTTTGTCGCCGAAGCGGGCCTGCACGGCGTCGCGGAACAGAAACCGGCTCGACAGGAAGGCGAGCGTCGCGCCGGCCGACGAGGCGAAGGACACGATCGCCGTGCCCCAGAACAGGCCGAACACGGCACCGCCCAGAAGCGTGAGAAGAACCGCTCCCGGAAGCGACAGCGCGGTGACCGCGACATAGACGGCGAAGTAGGCCCCGGCGACCAGAAGCGGACGCTCGCCGGCCAGGGCGGTCAGGGACTGCTGCCGCGCCTTGATCTCGGCAAGCGTGAAGAACCGGTCGAGGTCCAACCAGAAGAAGGCCGCCACTGCGGCGAGCAGTGCGACCAGCAACAGCAGCTTGCGGCGGTTCATTCGGGTTTCTCCGATCGGTCGAAGGACGCGATCGGGTGGTGGATACCGCCGCGGCCCGGGATACGCTCGTCCGGACGGGCGTGCGGCCCCTTTGGGTCTTCGGGCGCTCGTCGACTTTACAACCACCGGCACGATCCGTGTGCCACGCACACGCACAGACCGTCGCTTCGAGCGCGTCTGCCCCTGGCGACTCGCGCTTGCCCCTCGCGCTTGCCCCTCGCGCTTGCCCCTCGCGCTTGCCCCTCGCGCTTGCCCCTCGCGCCGGCCCGAGGGGCGCCGGCGCCCCGATCCGCGCCCGACGAGTCGATCGTCAGGCGCTGCGGCGCGACGATCTTGCGGTGTGCACCAGCAGACCACGTCGCGCGGCCTGCGCGATGGCTACGACGCACGGATGCGTGATCCTGCGCTCGACCGAGATCGCGAAGAATTCCTCGTCGACGCCGTCGGCGTGCCCGACCACTTCGACCGCGCACTGGGCGCAGATCTCGTCGGCGAGCACGCGCGGCCCGGCGAAGAAGCCGGCGCCCCTGCGACCGAACTCTTGGATCAGTGCGCTGTCGTCGAACTCGCCCACGACGCGCGGCACCAAGACCTTGGACTCGAACCAGGCGCGCAAGCGCTGACCGACGGCGGAGTCCTCGCCGGGCATCAGCACCGGCGCCGCATCCAGGCATGCCGGGAAGGGCTGGCCGAACCGCCGGCGCAACGCCTTGCTCGCGAAGAACGAGATCCCCGAAGCCCCCAGCCGATGGCTGTAGGCACGCACGCTCACGGAGGACGGAATCGGTGCGTCGGCGATCACCAGATCCAGCCGGTGCAGGGCGAGCTCGGCCAGCAGCCGGTCGAGCCGCCACTCGCGGCAGACGATCCGAACGGGCACCTGCACCGCAATCGCCGGCTCGACGAGGTGATAGGCGATGCTCTTCGGCACGGCATCGGCAACCCCGACGCGAAATTCGAGCGTCCTCGCCTTCGTCGAACTGTCGCGCACCGCGGCCTCCAGCTCCGCCCCCAGCGAAAAGATGTCGCGCGCGTAACCGAGCACGAGGCGACCGGTGTCGGTGAGTTCGAGCCCCCGTCCGCTCTTGGCGAACAGCGGGCTTCCCAGCTTCTCTTCGAGCAGCTGGATCTGGCCGCTGATCGTCTGCGGCGTCAGGTGCAGCTGGCGACTGGCCGCAGCGACACTGCCGGTTTCGGCGACCTGCACGAAGTAGTTGAGGTGCTTGTAGTTCATTCCGATCGATACGATTTTTCCGCATGATACCAATTGAATATTCGAATTTACCGAACGCTCTGCGGCCCTTAGAGTGCGGCCGTCGCATTCGCCATCACACGCCAGGAGAAGCAGCATGGAGGTATGCATCCACGCCCACGGCGCCCCTGTCGGCGCCATGCTCGCCGGTCACGCCCACGGCCGGCTCGTCGAGGCCCTCGACGGCCGCAGCGACCATGTCGAACGCCTGGAGATACGCCTCGGCGACGCACAGGGGGCCGACGGCCGGCAGGATCCCTACTGCCTGATCCACCTGCGCCTCGCCGGCCAGCGCGCCGCCACCGTCGTCGACTTCGGCGCCGACCTGTACGATGCGATCGAGCGAGCCGCGCACCGTGCCGGCCACCTGACCGACGCGCACGTCCTGCAGTCCGATCGCGCGGGCAGCGACCGAGAACCTTTCAGGGAGAAGATCGATTGACCGCAGCGGCCGCCTTCATCGCAGGACCGTTCGCACTGCCCGAACGCCGGGCCCGGTGACGATGGCAAGTGCGATCGCGACCGCCGACGGGCGGCCGATGAGCCTGGCCTTGCGCGCCGCCTTCGTGCTGCTGCCGGCCGGTGCCCTCGCCTGCGTGACGTGGCTGCTGGCGACGCAGCCTCTGCCTTTCTCCTGGCAACGCGCGTGGATTCCCGCCCTCGACGTGCACCTGGCGGTGCGCGTCGACGGCCTGTCGGCACTGATGCTGCTGATGATCACCGGGGTGGGAACGGCGGTGTTCGTCTATGCAGGCGGCTATCTCGCGGGCCACCCCGGGCAGCGGCGCCTGTACGTGCTGCTGTCCCTGTTCATGCTCGCCATGGTCGGCTGCGTCACGGCGGACGACCTGGTCACGCTGTTCGTGTTCTGGGAGGCGACCAGCGTGCTGTCCTTCCTGCTGGTGGCCTTCGACCACGAACGCACCGCCAGCCGGCGGTCGGCGCAGCAGGCGCTGCTGGTCACGGGCACCGGCGGGCTGGCACTGCTGGCAGGCATCCTGCTGCTGTCCCAGCAGATGGGAACGACCTCGATCAGCGCCATCGTCGAACGTCTCCCGCAGACGCCGCCGAGCGCGGCGCTGTCGGCCGCGATGGTGCTGATCGCGATCGGCGCGTTCACGAAGAGCGCCCAGTTCCCGTTCCACTTCTGGCTGCCGAACGCGATGGCCGCGCCCACGCCGGTGTCCGCGTACCTGCACTCGGCCACGATGGTCAAGCTCGGCGTCTACCTGCTCGCCCGCCTCGATCCAGGCTGGGATCAGTCGACGACCTGGCAGTGGCTGCTGCAGGGAGCCGGCTCGCTGACCGCCGCCTGGGGCATGGTGCTCGCGCTGCGCGAACGCGATCTGAAGCGCATCCTCGCCTGGTCGACGGTGGCGACGCTGGGAACCCTGGTGATGCTGGTCGGCCTGCCCGGCGAGGGCGCCGCGATCGCTGCCGGTGCCTTGCTGCTCGCGCACGCCCTCTACAAGGCACCGCTGTTCTTCGTCGCCGGCAACATCGATCACGGCACCGGGACGCGGGTGATCGACCGGCTCGGCAATCTGCGGCATGCGATGCCCTTCACCGCAGCCGCGGCGCTGATGGCCGGCATGTCGATGGCGGGCATGCCCCTGTCGTTCGGCCACGTCGCCAAGGAGCTGATCGTCGACGCCAAGGCCGGCAACGACGTGCTGCTGCTGGCACGTGCGGCCAACTACGTGTTCGGAGCAATCGCGGTGGCGGTCGCCGGCGTGGCCGCGGTGCGCGTCTTCTGGCGCCACCCCGGCACCAACGAGACGCCGGAAGCCCACGAGGGCGGCCTGTCGCTGGTGCTGCCGCCGCTCGCACTGGCGGCGCTCGGCGGCGCCCTCGGTCTGTTTCCGCTGTACGCTCAGCCGCTGATCGAGAGCGCGGGCGTCGCCATGACGCCAGGCACCACGCCGGTGGCCGCGCAACTCGCCCAGTACGGATGGCCGGCGCTCGTGTCGTTCGCGGTGACTTTCGTGATCGGCGTCGCGGTGTTCCTGCTCTGGGACCCGATGCATCGCCTCATCGAGGCAATGGCCAGACCCCTGTCCGGCTTCGGCATGGCGGCGAACTACGAGCGCTCGCTGGACTGGCTGCCGCGCGCCGCCGCAATCTGCACCCGCAGCCTGCAGCACGGCCGTCTTCCCGGGTACCTCGGCCTGGCCGTGGCGGCGGTGACCGCGGCATTAGCGCTGGCGTTGTGGCACGGATCGGCCGACCTGCAGCTGCCAGTCTGGCAGACCCCGTCGCCGGCCCTGGTCGGTGCCAGCCTGCTGATCGCCGCCGGTGCGGTCGCCGCCGCGCTGCTTCGCGAGCGTCTGGTGCTGCTGCTGGGCGCCGGCCTCGTCGGCTACGGCAGCGCGGTGGTCTTTCTGTTCGTCGGCGCACCGGACGTCGCCTTCACGCAGTTCATCGTCGAGACGGTGTTCGTGATCGTGATCGCCGCGGTGCTTCTGGTGCTCAGGCGCGATGGCCGTGCGCTCAGCCTGCCGGAGCCCGGACTTCGCCCCGGCGCGCTCGCGCTGGCGCTCGCCTTCGCCAGCGTCACCACGCTGCTGTTGCTGGCTTCGATCGCCGTCGACTTCGACCCGCGCCTGTCGGATTTCTTTTCCCGGCACAGCCTGCCCGATGCGCACGGCCGCAACGTCGTCAACGTGATCCTGGTCGACTTCCGTGCTCTGGACACGCTGGGCGAGATCACGGTGGTGATGCTGTCCCTGCTGGCCGCGCTGCCGCTGCTCGGACGGTTGCGCGCGTCGACGCGAACAACCGGCGTCGACGGCGGCGGACGAGTGGTGATGCTGGACGTCGTGGCCGCACCGCTGTACTGGGTCATCCTCGTGGCCTCCGTGGTGGTCCTGCTGCGCGGTCACAACGAGCCGGGTGGCGGCTTCATCGGTGGACTGCTCGCGGTGGTCGCCAGCGTGCTGTGGGCGGTGGCACACGGCCGCGCGGCCGCGATCCGGCGCCTGCCGCTGCGCTCCCCCGTGCGGCTGGCCGCCGCCGGCCTGCTGCTCGCCGCGGCATCGGGCGTCGTCGCCTGGCTGGACGCTCAGGCCTATCTCACGCACTGGTGGGGCACGCTTTCGCTCGGGTTTGCGACGCTGCCGGTGTCGACGGTGCTGATGTTCGACCTCGGCGTGTTCCTGTGCGTGTGGGGCGCGCTCGCGGGCTATGCGCTGGCACTGCTCGATCCCGACCCGGAACGGAGCACGGCATGATCTGGGCCCTCGCGCTGGCGATCTGGACGACGCTCGCCGCCGGCATCTACCTGGCGCTGTCGCGCGACCTGCTGCGCTGCGTGGTCGGGCTGGCGCTGGTCGGCAGCGGCATCAATCTCGTGCTGATCGCTTCCGGGCGCCTTCAGTCGAGCCAGCCGGCCGTGATCGCGGCGGGCGAGACTGCGCTCGGCGCCGCGGCGAACCCGCTGCCGCAGGCGCTGGTGCTGACCGCGATCGTGATCGGATTCGCGCTCGTCTGCTTCGCGCTGGTTCTGGTGCTGCAGCTGGTGCGCCGCGCCGCGACCGACGACGCCGCGGCCTTGCGCCACGCCGAGCCTGCGGCCCGCGATCCGGTCAAGCCGCCGCTGCCCGCACCCGGCCAGGACGACGAGGTGGTGCGGTGAGCGCGCTGGCCGCCGCCCCCGTTCTCGTGCCGCTGGCCACCGCCGCGGTGACCTCGCTGTGCGCCGGCCGACCGCGCATGCAGCAGGTCTTCAGCTTCGCGGGCGCAGTCGCTTTCCTGGGCTGCGCGCTGGCGTTGGTCGCGCTCGCCGCGGCGGATCGGGGGGCCGAGATTTCCTTCGGTGGCTGGGCGGCCCCGTACGGCATCCAGTTTCAGCTCGACCGGATCGGCAGCGTGCTGGTTCTGGTGACCGCGCTGATGGGCCTGGCGTCGCTGCTGTACCTGGTCAGCGACGCCGACCCGGGACCGCGGCATCCGATGCTGCTGCCGCTGCTGCACGGCACGCTTGCGGGCGTGGCCGGCGCGTTCAGCACCGCCGACCTGTTCAACCTCTACGTCTGGTTCGAGGTCATGCTGATCTGCGCGCTGGGGCTGTTCGCGCTCGGCGGCCGGCTCGACCAGCTGGACGCGACGTTCAAGTACCTGGTGCTGAACCTGTTCGGCACGTTGCTGCTGCTGGGCGCGATCGGGCTCGTCTACGCGGCCACCGGGCAACTCAACTACGACGCGCTCGCCGCTGCGGCGCGCGGCCAGCCCGCCGGACTGATGACGGCGCTGCTGGTCATGCTGGTCGTCGCGCTGCTGCTCAAGGCGGGCGCCTTCCCGCTGTTCGCGTGGCTGCCCGCTTCGTATCACACGCTGCCGGCCCCGGTGCTGGCGCTGTTCGCAGGCCTGCTCACCAAGGTGGGTGTCTACGCGGTGTTGCGCACGGTCGGCGACGTGTTCGCCCCCGCCGCGCCCGTCCTGCTCGAGGTCCTGGGCTGGCTGGCAGTGGCCACGATGCTCACCGGCGTGCTCGGGGCCGCCTATCACTGGGACATGCGGCGCATCCTGGCCTTCCACATCGTGAGCCAGATCGGCTACATCCTGCTCGCGGTCGCAATCGGCGGTGCGGGGGGCAATGCCGCAGCGCTCTTCTACACGGTGCACCACATCGTCGTGAAGGCGAACCTGTTCCTGATCGCCGGGATCTTGTGCACACTCGCCGGCAGCTACGACCTGCGCCAGGTGGGCGGACTGTATGCGGCCCGCCCGATGCTGGCGGTTCTGTTCGCGGTGCCCGCGCTGTCGCTGGTGGGAGTTCCGCCTTTGTCAGGATTCTGGGCAAAGGTCCTGGTGCTGCAACAGGCGCTGGCGACCGGCCACTTCGCGTGGGCAGCGGCCGCTCTGGCGGTCAGCGTGCTGACTCTCTACTCGATGATGAAGATCTGGCTCGAAGCGTTCTGGAAGCCGCATCCCGACCCGGCGTGGCGTCCGCGCACGGCGCGCCTGGGGCCCGCCTGGGTCGCCACCGGCGCACTCGCGTGCGTCACCCTCGCGATCGGCCTGGACCCGCAGGTGCTGATGGCCTATGCCAGTGATGCGGCCGCGCAACTGGGCCTGCGATGACGGCCCGACGCGAATGACCAAAGAGGGGTTCCGCATGTACAAGCTGACCGCCGCGCTGGTGCTGGGCATCCGTTTCGCCTGGGCCGTCGTCGTCTCCGGCCTGCAGACCATGCGCGTGATCCTGCGCAGCAGTGCCGGCGTCGGCTCGCCGGCGGCGGCCGCGTTCGTTCGCATCCGCTTCGCTCCGATCGACGCCCGGGGAGCCACGCTGCTGGCGTGCATGGTGACGCTGACACCGGGCACGACCGTCATCGACATCGACATGGAGCGCAGGGAGATGCTGCTTCACCTGCTGGACGGCAGCGATGCCGCGGCCGCGATCGCCGGAATCCGGCGCGAGTTCGAACCCGGGCTGCTCGCCTTGTTCGGGGAAGAACGATGAGCACCGGCTGGATCGCCGCAGCCACCCTGGCCCTGGTCGCAGGCGCACTGCTGGCCCTGCTGCTGGCTTCGGTCCGCATTCTGCGCGGTCCGCGTCACGCCGACCGGGTCATCGCGCTCGACATCTACATGGCGGCAGCCGTGGCGCTGTGCATCGCCGCCGCGCTGTCGACCGGACGCACCGTCTTCCTGGACGTGGCGATCGGCCTGGCGCTGGCCGGCTTCGTCGGCACCATCGGCTGGGCGCAGCTGATCGCCCGCTCCCCGCGCCCGCCCGAGGAGCCGATGAAATGACCGTTCTGGCGGTTGCCCTGTTGTTTGCCGGCGCCATCCTGCTGGTGATCGCCGCATGGGGCGTGCTGTGCCTTCCGGATGCGCTGAGCCGCCAGCACGCCGCGACCAAGGCGGGCACCCTCGCGCTGGCCCTGGTGTGCGCCGGTGCGATGGCCGCCGCTGGCGACGGTGCCTGGACCTGGCGCCTTTTGCTGATCGCAGGCTTTCTGCTGGCCACGCTGCCGGTCGCCTCCCATCTGCTGGCGCGCGCCGCGGTGCATGAAGCGGGTCTGGAGGCCGAGATCCGCAGCGCGCCGCTGATCGGCGACGACGACCCGGCGCGCCACCCCGAGTACGATAGGATCCCGAGTTGAGTCGAAGGGCCTCGCGAACGAGGTCCGCTTCAAGGAGCTTGCATGAGATCGGGTCTTCGGTTCGGGATGTCGGTGGCCGCCATTCTCGGCGCCGTGTTCATCGGCGGTTGCGGAACGGCCATCATGGGCCCGGCCATCACATATGCCTACGAACCCCAGTTCAGCTTCGCGGGGTCGAAGACCTACCGGTGGGGCGCGGCCAAGTCGAGCTATCGGCAGGACCCGCTTGTCGAACAGAACACACGATTCGCGGCGGATCGTGCGCTGGCTGCGAAGGGCTTGACGGCGACGACGGGCGCCGCCGACCTCGTCGTCTGGATCGGCTACGAGACCGACGCCAGCAGCTACGGCAATGAACTCCGAGCGCTGACGCTCAACGTCGGCCGGGGCGACAACAACGGGCTGGTGTGGCGGGGAACTGCCAGCGGGCGGATCAGGACGGATGCCGATTCCGGCGAGTTGACGAAGGCCGTCGAGGGAATGCTGGCCAAGTTCCCGCCGAAGTGAATTTCGGGGCAGCTGCCGCCACTGCGCTCGCGTCGACGAGCTTCGCGCCGCCGAACCAGCATCCGGTAACCTGATTACTCGCGCTGCGCCAGCAGGCTCGCCAGACCGGCGCGGATCTGCATGGCCCGCGTAGAGCCCGGGTCGTCGACCACGGTCATCGCCTGCAGCATCAACAGCAGGGCCTGGTCGCGCTCGCCAGGGTGCTTGCGCGCGAGCGCTCGGCCCAGGCGCTCGGCTGCCTCGCGATAGCGCCCGTCCTGCGCCAGCCGATAGGCGACGCGGTGGTCCTCGATCGCGGCCAGCACGCGCGGGGGGACCTGGCAGGCCAGAGGCCCCTGCAGGCGATCGGCAAGGCGCCACGCAGTGACCCAGTCACCGGCGTCGACCACGAAGTCGAACACCCGCAGGGCGGCGTCGGCGTTGCGTATCGATTCGAGGCCGGCCGCTGCCCGATAGCCGATACCCTCGGCACGCATGTCGCCAGTCCGAACGAAGACGGCGGCGGTCGCGCCGACGAATGCCGGACGCCATTCGGGCGAGCGCAGGAAGTTGCGCCACGCCGGCGCCTTGGCCAGGTCGATCACAGCGACGTCCGCCGGGTACCTGCGCAGGAACGAATCGAAGCTCTGGCCCATCGTGAACCGGTACTGGTCCTCGAACCAGCCGAGGTACGGATACGAGCGCGAGTCGACCATCACGCGATAGACCGGATGGAGGCGCCACAGCAGGTAGCCGCCCGAATCGAAGATGTTGTAGAGCCGCTCGCCCAGGCGATGCCCGTCCAGCCATTCCGCCTCCTCGACCGGATTGATGTGGCCAATGCCGAAACCCCACCAGCTGAAGCCCTCGGGCCGGCAGCGCGCCTCCCAGCCAGCGCGCGCGACCAGCGCCGCCGCAAGTGCGACCGTGGCGACCATGGCGATCGGCGCGGCAGAGGACACGGAAGATGCAGTTGCGTCACCGGTGTTCGCCGGCCGTGGCAGCATCGCGAGCGCGACGTAACCGAACACCGCGGGCAGCAGGTAGCTCGACCGCAGGTAGACCACGAACAGCGGAAGCGCGACCAGCACCAGCAGCACGGACACCGCATCGACCGGGCGACCGGCCCGACGCGCTCGCCAGGCGAACCAGGCCAACACCCCGAACATCAGCGCGCCGTACTCCGGCAGATGCAGCGCCCAGCCCCCGGCGCTGAACAGGCCCTGGTGGGCATTGTTCCAGTCGACATCGGGTCGGGCGGTGGCGCCGAACACGTAGTCGGCAAGCAACTGTTGCGGATAGCTCCAGCCGTAAGGCGTGAACAGCGTGACCGCCGCGGCGGCGATCCAGGCCAGCCACAACGTGCGGCGCGCCGGCGCGCCAAACGCCAGCGACGGCGCGTATCGGCGGTTCGCCAGGTCCCCCACCAGCATCGCCGCCATCAGCGGCCCGGCCAGGATGAAGCCGCCGTGGCTGTTGACCCAGACGAGCATCAACGCCGGCACCGCCCAAAGCCAGTAGCCGGCGCCACGGGGGAAGCCCTTCCCGCGACCGTCGATTCTGCCCATCGCGCGGCTCTGCGCGCCACTGCCACCGTCGCTATCGCCATTGCCACGGCCGGTCGCTTCGAGCCCGCCTGCCTCCGGTTCGCCCGCGCCCCCCTTCGTGTTGTCCTGCCCGAGCGCGCAGCGATCCGCGTGGCGGGCCCCGGCGAACAGCCACAGCAGCAGGTGTGTGAAGACGATCGAGAACAGCTCGGGCTTGGCCGGCATGACCGGCGCGCTGGCCAACACGACGAGCAGGATCAGCAGCGGCGTCCAGGCGCGCCAGGCGTGCCTGAAGCGCGCCGCGTGGTGCCACAGCAGGGCGACGATCGCCGCTGCGGCGGCGTAGCGCAGCACGAACATCGCCCCCTCGCCGCCCAGCCACCACAGGCCGTACAGAACCAGCTCCGAGAGCCAGGCACAGTAGATCATCGCGGCCGACACCGGAGTCCACGAATAGATCGTCGGGTCGGGCACCAGCGTGTGCCGCTCGAGCATCTGGCGCGCGTACGCCATGTGCCAGAACAGGTCGCCGTCCTTGATCGGTTCGGCGAAGCGGATCGCAATCAGGGCGAGGAGCAGCAGGCAGGCCAGAGCGAAGCTCGTCTGCTCGACCCGCCTAGCGCGTGCGGATCGGTCCGGGCACGCGGCGTCGTCCGGCCGCGCGACGGCTGTGCCACGAGGCGTCATGGCTGTCGCAGGCCTGGCAAGGATTCGGGCAGCCAGTCCGCGGCCACATCCACGGGCGACCCGCCCTCGGCGAGCGACCGGCGCGCGGCTTCCAAAACGACGACCGTGCGCAGCCCCGACGCGCCGTCGGTCAGCGGCGCGCGGCCGCTGCGCACGCACTCGACGAACTCCGCGCAGACCCGCCGCAGTGCCTCGTCGACAGGCAGCCTGGGCGAAACCATGTCGCCGAGCCGGAAGCCGATGCGCTTCTGCTCTTCGGACCCCCACGCATCGGCCACATCGCGCTCGCCCGCGTAGATGCGCAGCTTTTCGTCCGGTTCGAGCTCGTCGTACAGCACCAGCGCGCGGCTGCCGGCAAGCGTCGTGCGGCGGATCTTGACCGGCGACAGCCAGCTCAGGTGCAGATGGGCGAGCAGCCCGTCGGCATAGTGCAGCAGCAGGTGAGCGATCTGAGGGGCGCGCGCATTTCCCGGATTTCCCGCGCCTCCCGCGCCTTCCCCACCGCCCCCGCCTCCCGCTCCGATCGCACTCACGCGCAGCGGCTGCCGTCCGGTCAGACGATCGAGGATCGACAGGTCGTGCACCGCCAGGTCCCAGATCACGTCGGTGTCGGTGTGGAACGGTCCCAGATTCGCGCGCACCGAATCGTAGTGCAGCAGACGGCCGAGGTCGCCACGCGCGACCATCGCGTGCAGATGCGAGACCGCGACGCCGTGCACGAACGGGTGGTCGACCATCAGCACGCGGGCGCGACGGAGGGCGGCATCGACCAGCGTGCGCGCATCGGCGCTCGACGCGGTCATCGGCTTCTCGACCAGAACGTGTTTGCCGCTGGCAATGGCGGCATGGGCGAGTGCGAAATGCGTGGCCAGAGGCGTGGCGATCACGACCGCGTCGAGCGATGGGTCGGCCAGCGTGCGCGCGGGATCGGCATCGGCCTCGACCCACGGATACTGACGCGTCGCCTGCGCGCGGCGCGCCGGGTCCGGTTCGCAGATTCGCGCGAGCCGGACGCCGGGCAGCGATACCAGGTTGCGCGCGAGATTCGGACCCCAGTAGCCATAGCCGATGACCGCGACGGATGTCACGACGCCCCCCTCATCGCACAAGCCGCGCCGGCACACCGGCGACGATCGCCCCGGGCGGCACGTCGCGCGTGACCACGGCGCCGGCACCGACCACGGCGCCGGCGCCGATCGTCACGCCGGGCAGGATCACCGCGCCGCTGCCGATCGAAGCGCCGCGCCCGACCCGGATCGGCTCCAGGGTCCAGTCGGCGGAGCCCGCCAAGCGGCCGTCGACGGCCGCGCGCGGATGACGGTCGTTGCAGAACATCACGCCGTGACCGACGAACACCTCGTCCTCGATCGTCACCCCGCTGCAAACGAAACTGTGCGACGAGACCTTGCAGCGCGCGCCGACCGTCACGCCGGCCTGGATCTCGACGAACGGGCCGATGCTCGAGCCCGCACCGATCGTGCAGCCGTAGAGGTTGACGAGCTCCGCGTGGTGGACGACTGCCCCGTCGGCGAGCAGTACGTCAGGGGCGATCGGCATAGGGCGAAGACGCGATGCACCACAGCCCTTCGAGCCCGGTGCCGGCATACGAGGTCCGCCGCACGCGCCAGTCGAGCCCCGGGTTCGAGCCCAGCACCAGCGCCTGCAGCGTGCGCTGCGAGCGCATGAATCGGCCCCGGTCCAGGGCGCGGATCGCCGCTGCGACCGGCCGTCGCCCGGGCCGCTCGGGCAGCACCGCGTCGAAGACCACGAGGCGCCCGCCCGGGGCCAGCACGCGGCGCATCTCCGACAGCGCACGCGTCGCGGCACTGTCGGGCAGGTGGTGCAGCAGCCCGCAGCACAGCACCAGCCCGCAGGCGCCGTCGCGCAGCGGCAGGCGCATGGCGTCGGCACGCAGCGCAGCGCCGTGCAGCGCGATGCAGTCGCCGGGCATCCTCCGTGCAGTGTCCGCGAAGGCCAGCAGCCGGTCGTGCGCCGTGTCCAGTCCGAGGACCGGAGCGAAGCCGAGCCGAACGAGCATCGACGCGTCGCCGCAGCCGACGTCCAGCGCCGGCCCCGTCGGTCGCCAGCCGGCGAGGAGTGCGTCGAGCTGCGCGGGCAATGCGGTCTCGGCGCCCGGCGCGAACACGCGCTGCAGACCGCGATACAGGCGCGGGCCCAAGCGAATCGCCGCGGTCGCACTCATCGCGCGGGAGGCTTCGTGACCGCCTCGATCAGCGCGCGCGGCCGACGGCGAGACTCCTCGAGCGCCCGCCACAGGTACTCGCCCAGCACGCCCATCATCAGCATCTGCAGGCCGCCAAGCCCGAGCACCGCCACCATCAGCGACGACCAGCCCGACGGCGGCGCGCCCGCCAGTGCATTGACGACGACCCATCCGGCCCACGCAAAACCGGCCAGCGCGGTGAGCGCTCCGGTCACCGTCATCCAGCGGATCGGCCGGATCGAGAACGCGGTCACCGAATCGATCACCAGTTCGACCTTGCGCCCGAAGGTCCAGCCGGAGCGCCCGGCCGCGCGCGGCGCCTTGTCGTAGTGAACCAGGGCCTGGCGGAAACCCATCCAGTGGATCAGCGCGATCAGGTTCACGCGCCGCTCGCCGAAGCCCGACAACGCATCGATTGCGAGCCGATCCAGCAGGAAGCAGTCGCTGCCCAGTGCGGGCATCGACTCGAAGCCCGCCAGCCGGCGCATCGCGCCGTGAAACAATCGTCCTGCGAGGCGATCGAAGCCCGTCGCCCCGGCCGGCGCGCGGCGCGCGGCCCACACCACCTGCGCGCCCGAGTGCCATTCCTCCAGCAGCGACGGTATCAGCTCGGGCGGGTCCTGCAGGTCGGACGCGATCACCGCAGCGGCCCGTCCCGCGCTGTGCGCGAGCCCGACCGCGATCGCCGTGTGCGAACCGCCGTTGCGCGACAGACGCAGGCCGCGCACGCGCGGATCCTGCGCCGCGATCGTCGCGACCGTCCCGAAGGTGTCGTCGGGCGAATGGTCGTCGACGATGACCCATTCCCAGTCGATCCCCGCGCCGTCGAGCACCGCCGTCAGCCGCGCATGCAGGGCGCACAGATTCCCCGCTTCGCGGAACGCGGGGCTGACCACCGACAGCGTCGGCGCGAGGCGGTCCTGCCCGGGCGCAACGATCGGGCACGGCGCGGCGCGCATCGAGCCGATCGGCCGCACGTGTTCGCCGGCGGGCAGGGCCGTGTTCATCGCGCGCAGTCGTCGAGCGACGCGATCACGTGGTCCTGCTCCGCGTCGGTCATCTGTGGCGACAGCGGGATCACGATCGCGTGATCCTGCGCGCGCTCGCTCTCGACCAGCACCCGGCAGCGGCCGGCCGAACAACGGAGCTGCGGCCCGCTCGCAGCGTCGTCGGGCGGCTGGCCATCACGACCGCATGGACCGACGCATCGCCACGCCCCCGGCATCTGCCAGGCCGGCTCGCGGTGCGCGCACATCACGCCGCGGCGCGTGGCCACGCCGCGATCGAGAAGGCGCTGCATGACCTTGTGCTGATCCAGAGCCTCGTCGAGACGCACGCAGTAGCTCTGCCAGTTGCTGCGCGCCCAAGTCGGCTCGGCGGGCGGAGCGATGCGCGGGTGTCCGGCGAATGCGGCCGTGTAGCGCGCCGCCAGCGCGCGGCGGCGCGCGACCATGCCGGCAAGCCTGGCGAGCTGCTCGCGACCGATCGCCGCCTGCAGGTCGGTGAGCCGGAAGTTGTAGCCGGGCTCGTCGTAGCGCTCGAAGATCACGCGGCTGGCATCGTGGCGCACGTGAGCGGGGACGCTCATGCCGTGGTGGCGCAGCGACCGGATCCGTGCGTCCCAGTCGGCATGCGCGGTGGTGACCATGCCGCCGTCGCCGGTGGTCAGCACCTTGCGCGGATGAAACGAGAAGCACGCCGCATCGCCGATCGGCGCGCCGATCCGGCGTCCAGCGTCCGCTCCAAAGGATCTCGCTGCCAGCCGCGCAGGCGGCGTCCTCGATCAGCAGCAGCCCGCGCGCGCGCGCCAGCGGCAGCAGGCGCGCCAGATCGCAGGGCATGCCCACCTGGTGCACCGCCAGGATCGCGCGGGTGCGCGGCCCGATGGCCGCCGCCGCGCCGGCGACGTCGATGTTGCAGCCGCCCGGCTCGATGTCGACGAACACTGGCGTCGCGCCTACGTGACGGACCGCGTTGGCGGTCGCGATGAACGAGTGGCTGACGGTGATCACCTCGTCGCCCGGCCCGATACCTGCGGCCATCAGCGCGCAGTGCAAGGCGGTGGTGCCGCTCGACACCGAGACCGCATGGGGCGCTCCGACCCACGCCGCGAACTCGCGCTCGAAGGCCTCGGCCTCGGGGCCCTGGGTAATCCACCCCGATTCGATCACCCGGCGCACGGCGGCGATCTCGGGCTCGCCCAGCATCGGACGGGCCACCGGAATGCGCAACGGTTCGTTCATCCGGGTCATCTGCTCACCGTCCGGGGTGCAGCGCACGGCCCGCCCTGCCGCGGCCGTCGCGATACGCTGGTCGAACGATTATGTCAGCGGCGGGCGCAGGCGGACGTGCGATTTGTCGTGCGCCGAAGCGCGCGCCAGATCGCACGGCTGCGGCCGGCACGATGTCCGCGACACTTCCGGTCAGGCCGGTCGTCGGCGCGCCGCAAGCCCCGCCATCAGACCGATCGCCAGCAGCGCGAGCGGCGCCGGGGCCGGCACCTGCGCAAGCTCCGGAACGCCGACGATCTGCCAAGTCTGGAACAGCTCCCAGGTTTCGGTGGTCTGGACGTCCCGGGTGTACTCGACCTGAAGGTTGCTGTTGGCGTTAAAGTTGCTCGTACCCACTACGACGTCGTACGTCTGCGGGTCAGCCGGGCAGTAGACCAGCGACAGCGGAGTGGCAGGCGTCAGCAGACCCTCGCAAGGTCCGCGCGCTCCGATCATCGTAAACCCGGGCCCGATCGTCTCTTCGATGGTCACCGTCTCGTTGAGTGTCTCGCCGGTCACCGAGCGAGCCTCGACGCTCGACAGAAGGGCGGACAAGGAACCCAGCAGTGACGGTCCGACAAAGTTCAGCGGATCGGGCGAGGCAGCATCGAGCGCGGCCTGCGCCGCGAGCAGTCCGTTCTGAACCGACGCGTCGGCGAACGGCACAGCGAACGTCTGGTCGTAGTACAGCGTGGGGTCACCCTGCAACAGCCCGATCAGTCGCGTGCGGAAGGTGTCGACGCGGATGGTGGGCAGGATCGTGTCGACGAACGTGTCGGGTGAGCGCGACGTCGACACGGTGAACGTCGTGTTCGAGGGTCCCTGTGCAGCCGCAGCACCGCAGAGGCCGAAGGCGAGCAGCGCGACCATCGCCGAACCCAGGCAGGCACGAACGGTCGACAGGTAGGCGGTGAAGCGGAAAACGCTGTGCATGATCAGCCCCGCGGATTGTTCTTCGGAGCTCAGCACGCATGGAGCGTGCCACCCGGAACGGATTCCTTGACATTCAGAGGGGAACCCGAGCTCGGGAACTCCGCGAGGCATCACCGGACGCGGGTTCTCGATCACCCAGTGTAAATTCGGCCGACAGCGCCGCTACCAGCCGCGCGGGAGTTCTTCGCGCAGCAGCTCCGCGGGGTCGACGCCGAGGCTGCGATACCAGCCGATCACTGCGTCCAGCCCTTCGTCCAGTCCAACGCGTGGCGCGAAGCCCAGCACCTCGCGCGCCCGGCTCGCATCGCCGATCAGCCGGCGAACGTCGCCCGGACGAGGCGGCTGGCACTCGACCGCCGCGCCGTCGATCGCGAGCCGCTGCGCGATGCGCCTGGCCAATGCGCCGACCGCGATCTCGCGCCCCGAGGCAAAGTTGAAGACACCTCCGATCGCGGCATCGGTGCGCATCGCGGCAGCGATCCCGCGGGCGGTGTCGGCGACGAAGGTGAAATCGCGGGTCTGCCTGCCGTCACCGAACACGACCATCGGCAGCCCGGCCATCGCTCGCAGCACGAAGCGCGGGATCACCTCGCCGGCATCGCCCTCGTGATGGCAGCGCGGCCCGAAAACGTTGAAGGGGCGCAGCACGGTCACCGGCAGGCCCCATGTACGGTGCCAGGCCATCGCGTAGGCCTCGCCCGCGAGTTTGGACGCTCCGTAGACGGTGGTGGGCGCGGTCGGATGGTCCTCGTCGATCGGCGCACGCCGGGCGCTGCCGTAGACCTCGGACGAGGACACGTGCACGAAACGCTCGCTGCGTGCTTCGTGAGAGAGGCGCAGCCACGTCTGGGTCGCAGTCGCATTGACCTCGTGCGTCTCGTCCGGCGCGTCGCAACGAATGGCGCACGCCGAGACAGGCGAGGTGGAAGACGCGGCGGTGCTCCCGCAGCAGGCGCACGGCCAAGGCGTCGTCGCGCGCATCGCCGACGACCAGCGTGACCCGATCGGCCGGCAGATGCGCGAGATGCTCGCGGCGCCCGTTGACGAGGTTGTCGAGAACCGTGACACGCGCGCCGCTGGCCACCAGCTGGGTCACCAGTTCGGCCCCGATGAAGCCTGCGCCGCCGGTGACCAGCAACGGCGCGCCGCCGGACGCGGGGGCCGAGCTCACCGACCGGAGCCGCCCGGGGGCGACCCGCGTGTGTGCAGGAGCGAGCCGCGCGCGCGCAGGACTCGCGCCGGGACGCCGCCCACCACCGCGCCGGCCGGCACGTCGTCGGCCACCACTGCGCCGGCGCCGACGATGGCGCCC
Organism: uncultured beta proteobacterium; assembly: GCA_963849015.1. GTDB lineage: Bacteria > Pseudomonadota > Gammaproteobacteria > Burkholderiales > Burkholderiaceae_E > Quisquiliibacterium. The sequence continues at coordinate 70,191 of CAWKFK010000018.1, read as the reverse complement.
TCGCCGATCGTGACGCCGGGCAGGACCGTGGCGCCGGTGCCGATGTCGGCGCCCCCGCAGATGCGGACCGGACGGATGTCCAGGTCTGTGCCGATCACCGGCGCATCGGCCGGCTCGCCCGTGTGAGTCGACCCCAGGATGCGCACGCCGGGCCCGATGCCCACCGCGTCGCCCACCTCCAGATCACGCGCGTCCAGGAACGATTGAGGGCCGATCCAGACCCGCTCGCCGATCAGGCAGTGCCCGTCGTGGCGTCCTTGCAGCACGGTCTGGTCACCGACGTGAAGTCCACCCCCGAAAGCAAAGGTCTCGAGGTGCCTGAAGCCGACATGACGCCCGATCGCAGCGCCGTCACCGAGGCGCGCGCCGAGCGCACGCCACAGCACGCGTCGCATCGTCGCGTCGAACGGATCACTGCCGGCGCAAAACCGGTCCCACAGCGCCAGCAGTGCGGTGGCGTCGCGCCCGCTGCGCAAGGCGGCCGCCAGCCCGAGCTCGTGCGCCGGATCGGGCGTCAGCGGGCGCCGCGCGAAGAACGCGGGCACCTGGCGTCCTTTGGCGGGAGGCGTTGACATCTGCGTGCCTTCCATTCGGGATCGGGGCGTTCAGCATAGCCGACCGGCTCCTCCCGCACCACCCTGCATGCGGGTCCTTCATGCGGCTCCGACCTGCCCCGCCTTCTCGCCAGATTCACAGCTCGAGGAACAGGTTTCCGCTCGCTGTCGACCGCGCGATTCAGGGGCACGTCGCTGCGCGCGAATCGGGTCGCCGTCTCTCCGTCGAAGCCGAAGGCCGCTCCGGTCAACCCTGCGGCTCGATCGTCGGCAGCGGCACCTGCCAGGCGCGCAACTCCGGGTGCGGCAGGTAGACGCGCAGCGTCAGCACGAACGGCCCGGCCGGCGCCGGCAGCCAGTTGGTCCGCAGATCCGGATCGGCCGGAGCGTCGTGCTGCAACGCGATCCGCAGCGTGCCGTCGGCGTCGGGGCACGTCCCCGGCGTACGGTCGCCGATCGTGTAGCGGCCGATCGGGTTGTCGGCGAAGAACAGGCGTCCGTCACGCGTCTGTTCGTACATCGACAGCGACCAGAAGCCGTCGGCCGGCAGGCTGCCCGGACGGATGCGCAGAATGTACCGGCGGCCCCCGTCGAGCCGCTCGTCGGAGGCGTCGGTGGCACGCGACGCGTAGACCGCCTCGATCGGCTCGAGCGCGCCTAGGCCGCCGAGCGCGATCGCTGAGCGTTCGGCGTAATTCGTGCCGAAGTTGCCGAGTTCCGGGCCGCGCACGTGCCAGCCCTGCACGCGATGACTCAGCCTGGGGATCGAGCGGCGCACGCCTTCGTAGGCCGCACCGATGCGTGCCAGCCAGGCCGCGCGGATCGACGGGTCGAGGCGCCGCCACACGTCGGGTTCGCCGGGCCGCAGCCCCACCGCCGCGCAGCGCGCCAGCACCGCAGCATCGGCGGGCGGAGCCGGATTGCGGGCGAGCCCGGCGTTGACGACCGCGAGGAAGACGGCGGCATCGAGATGGTCCAGCGAGGCCGGCGCGCCTTCACGCGGAGCGCCGGCCCGCGCTGCGGCGACCGCATCGAAGCAGCCGTGCGGCACCGATCCGCCCCGCTTCGTCGCGTCGGCACCGGCAGCCTCGAGCACTTCGACCTGCAATCGGTCCTGCATCGCGTGCGCGGCCGGCAGGTCGCCGGGACCGTCGACGATCCAGCGACCTAACAGCCACACGTCGTCACCGGGCGCCCGCACGACGCGGCCCGCCGGCAGCGGCCCGGTGTGGCGCGGCCCCGCCAGCGTCACCGACACCGGTCCGACGCCGTCGAGCCGCTGCCCGAGCATCGCGAAGTTGTTGCTGACCGCGTCCATGAATGCGACCGACCAGTAACGGCCCGGCGGCATCGCGTCGACCGTCACGCGCACCGGCCCCCCGGACAGGTCCAGCCAGCCGCGCGAGTAGAGCGTGTCGTTGTTGGGCGTCGTGATCCAGCGCGATTCGTGGTCGCACAACCGGCGGTCGTGCCAGGCGGTGTTGGGCGCGATGCGCAGCGCGGGATCGGCGTGGTGCAGGTCGTGGTGGCGCGTGCGCGCGATCTCGAACAGCGCGAACGCATAGGTGTAGGCCTCGTCGATCAGCGCGTCGAGGGCGTCGGCAGGGGGCGTGGTCATGGCGGGTCCAGAAAGGCCAAAGGGTTAGCCCCTCGTGAGAGCTAACCCTTTGATTTCTTTGGTCGGGGCGGCGGGATTCGAACTCGCGACCCCTTGCACCCCATGCAAGTGCGCTACCAGGCTGCGCTACGCCCCGAAGTCAAACAGTATAGCAGGTTCGCCAAGGCCCTCAGTCGGCTTGGCCCGATTGGGCCCCCGCTTCCGCATCGCCCGCTTCCGCACCCGACTCCTCCGGCTGTGCCGGCAGAACACCGCCAAGCAGCACGAACGCCGCGGTCAGCTCGCCGCGGACGAACTCGACGTCCGCAGCCGGCAGCTCGACCATCGGCACCGGCGGCTGCGCAGAAGCTCCGCCACTCTCGCGGGCGGAACGCCCGTTGGCCGCGCCCTCGCCCAGCCGGTTGCGAGCGCCGCTGATCGTGAAGCCCTGCTCGTAGAGCAGTTCGCGGATCCGGCGCACCAGCAGCACCTCGTGGTGCTGGTAGTAGCGCCGGTTGCCGCGGCGCTTCATCGGGCGCAGCTGGGTGAACTCCTGCTCCCAGTAGCGCAGCACGTGGGGCTTGACGCCGCACAGTTCGCTGACCTCGCCGATCGTGAAGTAGCGCTTGGCCGGAATCGGCGGCAGCACGACCTTGGCGTCGTTCTTCGGCTGCATGGCCGGGCAGGCTTCGGTATGGCGTCGCGGCGGAACCGGCGGCGCTCAGGACGCGTCGCCCTCGATCTGGGATCTTCAGCTTCTGGCTGGCGTGGAAGGTGACGACGCGGCGGGCGGAGATCGGGATCTCTTCGCCGGTCTTCGGGATTGCGCCCCGGCCGCTGCGGCTTGTCGCGCAGCTGGAAATTGCCGAAGCCGGACAGCTTGACGCTCTCGCCGCGCTCGAGCGCGCCGCGGATCTCGTCGAAGAAGGTCTCGACCATGTCCTTGGCTTCGCGCTTGTTCAGGCCGACGCGCTCGAAGAGCATCTCGGCGAGCTCGGCCTTGGTCAGCGTGAACTGCGTCGCCGGCATCAGATCGAGTCGGGTGAGTGCCGATCCGCGACTGAATCGGTTCGAGGCGGTCCACCATCAGCTGCTGGCCAACTGCGTTCATTTCCGATCGAGACCGTTCTCAGGCGCCTGAGCGCAGGCGGGCACCGAGTCCGGTCGGCCGACCCAGGCGACGATCGCCGACATCAAATCGTTGACTTCGGCATCGTTCAGCGTGCGACTGAGTATCTTGCATCCAGAATCGGATGGCAAGACTTTTTTCCTTATTTTCCAATCCCTTACCGCGATATTCGTCGAAGAGTCTGACGTTTTTCACGAGCCCGCCGTAGGGGGTTTCAGCGCACCGCGGCGTGCGACTTGCGCGAGCACTTGCGGCGGCCGGAATCGCTGACCGACGCACCAGCGCGAGGTCGCGGATCACCGGCGGAAACTTCGACACGTCGCTGAACACCGGCACCGGCCTGCGCGATCAGCGCATCGAGCTCGATCTCGAACAGGACCGGCGCCTGCGGCAGCTCGAGTTCCTGCTGCAACGCGGGGTGCAGCGCGCCGATCCAGCCGACCGCGCTGCCGTCGACGGCCATGCCGAGCGCTGCGCCCCGGATGCAGCGCCGGATGCTCGTCGCGCTCGAAACGCAGCTCGCCCGGCAGCCGAACAGTGCCTCGAGGTCGCCCTTCAGGTCGAAGAAATCGACCGCGCGCGGCCGGCAGGCCCCACTGCTCTTCGGCCGCCGGGCCGTAGGCCATGCCGGCCAGCATCTGCGGCTGGCGCTGACCCCGCGCACCGTGAGCGGCCCGGACTGCACCGAGGCGTCGGCGCCGAACACCCGACCGACCTCGAACAGGCGCACCCGCGAGGCCTTGCGGTTCAGGTTGGCGCGCAGGGTCTCGACCAGCCCGCCCCACAGCGTGGTGCGCATCACGTCCATCTGCGCCGCGATCGGGTTGAGCAGCCGGATCGGCGCGCCGTTGCCGAGCAGTGCGGTCGAGCCTCGAGGTCGACGAAGCTGTAGTTGATCACCTCCTGGTAATCGCGCGCGGCGATCGCGCGCTTGACGGCGAGCGCGCTGCGCTGGGCTTCGGGCTGCGAGCGCATCGGCGACGCGGCGACGCGGCGGGCGCACCGGCAGGCGCTCGTAGCCCCAGATCCGCGCGACCTCCTCGATCAGGTCCTCCTCGATCTGCAGGTCGAAGCGGTACGACGGCGGCGTGACGACGAAGTCGTCGCCCGTCGCGCTCGAACGGCAGACCGCAGGCGCGTGAACGCGTCGGCGATCTCGGCCTCGGACAGGTCGACGCCGATGACCTTGCGCGCGCGCGCGATGCGCAGCGTCACCGGCGCTTGCGCTCCGGCAGCCCGGTGACCGTGTCGTCGACCGGGCCCGCCTCGCCGCCGCAGACCTGAGGATCAGCCGCGACAGAGTACTCGAGGTGATCGACCGTGGTCGGCGCGGATCGACGCCGCGCTCGAAGCGCTGCGCCGCGTCGGTGGAGAAGTTGTAGCGGCGCGCACGGCCGGCGATCGCCTCGGGCCACCAGAACGCGGCCTCGACGTAGATGCTGGTGGTGTCCAGCGACACCGCGGTGCTGTTGCCGCCCATGATGCCGGCCAGGCTCTCGACCTGCCCGGACGCATCGGCGATCACGCCGACGTCGGTCGTCGAGCTCGATGGTCTGGCCGTTGAGCAGTTCGAGCGCTCGCCGGCGCGCCCCCAGCGCACCTCGAGCCCGCCGTGGATCTTGTCCAGGTCGAACACGTGCGGTCGGCCGCCCCAGCTCGAGCATCACGTAGTTGGAGATGTCGACCAGCGCCGAGATCGAGCGCTGCCCGGCCCGCTCGAGGCGCTGCCGCATCCAGTCGGGCGTCGGGCGCCTTCGCGTTCACGCCGCGGATCACGCGGCCGGAGAAGCGGCCGCACAGGTCGGGCGCATCGATGCGCACCGGCAGCCGCTCGTCGATCTGCGGCGTCACCGGCGTGAACGCGGGCGCCGTCAGCGCCGCGCCGCTGAGCGCCGCGACTTCGCGCGCGATGCCGTGCACGCCGAAGCAGTGCGCGAGGTTCGGCGTGAGCTTGAGCAGGAACACCGCGTCGTCGAGCTGCAGGTAGCTCGCGGATGTCGGTGCCGATCGGCGCATCGGCGGGCAAGCAGCCAGCAGCCCGGCGTGGTCTTCCGACAGGCCGAGCTCGCGCGCCGAGCACAACATGCCGCTCGCTGTCGACGCCGCGCATCTTGACGGGCTTGATCTCGAAGCCCGCCGGGCAGCACGGCGCCGGGCAGCGCGCAGGGCACGCGCATGCCCGCGGCCACGTTGGGCGCGCCGCACACGATCGAGCGCACGCCCGAGCCGGTGTCGACCTCGCAGACGTTGAGCTTGTCGGCATTGGGATGGCGTGTCACCGACAACACCTGGGCGACGACCACCTCGTCTGAACGGCGGCGCGGCCGGCGGTGACCTCCTCGACCTCCAGGCCGGCCATCGTCAGGCGCTCGGACAGCTGTTCGCGTGGTCCAGTCCGGGATTGCAGAAGCTGCGCAGCCAGCTCTCGGGAAACTTCATCGCTCGGTCTCGATTCGAAGGTTCGTCCGGGCACCCGCGCGAATCGTCGGCCCTCCGACGCCGGCCTCTTATCGATTGAACTGCGCGAGGAAGCGCAGGTCGTTGTCGTAGAACAGGCGCAGGTCGCCGACGCCGTAGCGCAGCATCGCCAGCCGCTCGATGCCCGAGCCGAACGCGAAGCCGATGTAGCGCTCGGGGTCGAGCCCGATGTTGCGCATCACCGTGCGGATGCACCTGCCCGGAACCGGACACCTCGAGCCAGCGTCCCGCCAGCGGTCCGGTGTCGAAGCGCATGTCGATCTCGGCCGACGGCTCGGTGAACGGGAAGTACGACGGGCGGAATCGCACGTCGAGTTCGTCGGTCTCGAAGAACATGCGCAGGAAGTCGGTGTAGACGCTCTTCAGGTCGGCGAAGCTGATGTCCTCGTCGACCCACAGCCCCTCGAACTGGTGGAACATCGGCGAGTGGGTCGCGTCGGAGTCGACCCGGTAGGTCTTGCCGGGCGCGATCACCTTGATCGGCGGCTTGTGCATCCGCGCGTAGCGGATCTGCACCGGGCTGGTGTGCGTGCGCAGCAGCAGGCCGTGGCCGTGCGTCGTCCTTCGCCTCGACGTAGAAGGTGTCGTGCATCGAGCGCGCCGGATGGTTCTCCGGCGTGTTCAGCGCGGTGAAGTTGTAGAAGTCTTCCTCGATCTCGGGCCGTCGGCGACGTCGAAGCCGATCGAGCGGAAGATCGCCTCGATGCGCTCGATGGTCAGCGTCAGCGGATGCAGGCCGCCGCTGCCCGAGGCCGCGCCCGGGCAGCGTCACGTCGATCGCCTCGTGCGCCAGCCGCGCATCGAGCTCGGCCTTGGCCAGCGCGGCCTCGCGCTCGCCGACCAGCGCCTCGATCGCCTGCTTGACCTGGTTCAGTTCCTTGCCTAGCCGCGAGCGCTCCTCGGCGCGCGAGCTTGCCCAGCGTCTTCATCCGCTGCGTGACCGGCCCTTCCTTGCCGAGGAAGCGCGCCTTGGTGTTGGCGAGCGATGCCGGATCGGCGGCGAGCGATCGCCGCGCGCGCGTCGTCGACGATGTCTCTGGAGGGCTCGAGTCCATCTGAATCCGGTTGTGCGAGGTCGACGAAATGAAAACGGGGCCAGTCAGGCCCCGTCCGCATCGCGGTCGGAGCGCCGCCCGGGCGGCGCGCCAATGCCGTCGGGAGTCACCCCTCAGGCGGTGCCGAGCGAGGCCTTGACGCTGGCGACGATCGCCGCGAACGCCGGCTTGTCGTTCACGGCCAGTTCGGCCAGCACCTTGCGGTCGAGTCCGATCGCCGCCTTGTTCAGGCCGTTGATGAACCGGCTGTAGCTGATGCCGTGCTCACGCGCGGCGGCGTTGATCCGGGCGATCCACAGCGCACGGAACACGCGCTTCTTGGTGCGGCGGTCGCGATAGGCGTACTGCCCGGCGCGCATGACCGCCTGCTTGGCGATCGCGATAGACGTTGCCGCGGCGACCGCGATAACCCTTGGCCAGCGCCAGGACCTTCTTGTGACGCGCGCGTGCCGTGACTCCACGTTTGACTCGAGGCATGGTCGTTCTCCGTTACGCGTACGGCATCATCGACTTCACGGAGCTGGACGTTCGTCTCGTGGACGTCCGTGCGTCCCGCGCAGCTGACGCTTGGTCTTGGTGGTCTTCTTGGTGAGGATGTGGCGCTTGAACGCCTGTCCCCGCTTGATCGTGCCGCCTGCGCGCACGCGGAATCGCTTGGCCGCGCTTTTCTTCGTCTTCATCTTGGGCATGATGTCCCTTCTCTTCCTTTCTAATGCCTTGTCGGGTGTCCGGCGACTGTGCCGGAACTTCGACGACCCGCTCGGCTTCTGGGCGAAAGCGCCGCACGCGGCGCCTCGCCGACCATCACCCGGGGTGCCGGGTGCGGTGCCATCCGGAGGCTTCGGCCTCCGGACCCGCGGGACCAGCCCGCCTGAACCGTTCCCTACTGCCGCTGCCGCTACTTCTTCTTCTTCGGCGCGATGACCATGATCATCTGCCTGCCCTTCGAGCTTCGGGCATCTGCTCGACCTGGCCGAACTGCCTCGAGGTCGTCGCGCACCCGCTCCAGCAGCCGGACGCCGAACTCCTGGTGCGCCATCTCGCGGCCCCGGAACCGCAGCGTGATCTTGGTCTTGTCGCCTTCCTCGAGGAAGCGCTGCAGGTTGCGCAGCTTGACCTGGTAGTCGCCCTCGTCGGTGCCGGGCCGGAACTTCACTTCCTTGACCTGGATGATCTTCTGCTTGAGCTTGGCCTCGTGCGCCTTCTTCTGTTCCTGGTACTTGAACTTGCCGTAGTCCATCAGGCGACAGACGGGAGGCTGGGCGGTGGGCGCGATCTCGACGAGATCGACCTCCTGCTTCCTCGGCCATGCGCATGGCGTCGCGGTAACTGACGATTCCAAGCGGTTCGTTGTCGATGCCGACCAGACGAACTTCGGGCGCCGTGATTTCGCCATTCAGGCGATGCGAGCGTTCAGTAGCTATGCTGCGATCCTCTCAAAATATTCGTCACAGGCCGGCGCAACGCGGACGAACCCCGAGGCGGGCCGGTCGGCCTCACTTCGAAGGCGCGGCCTTCCGGGCGGACACGTCTTCGGAAAGACGACGGGCGAAATCCTCGAGCCCGATCGCTCCCAGGTCGAGTCCACCCCGTGCGCGCACAGCCACCGTGCCAGCCTGCTTCTCCTTGTCCCCGACGACGAGGATGTAGGGAACCTTCTGCAAGCTGAACTCGCGGATTTTATAGTTGATCTTCTCGTTGCGCAAATCGGTCTGGACCCTAAACCCTTGTTTTTTCAACGATTGCGCAACGGACGCCGCGTACTCGGCCTGGGCTTCGGTGATGTTCATGACCACCGCCTGGATCGGCGCCAGCCACATCGGCAAGGCACCGGCGTGGTTCTCGATCAGGATGCCGATGAAACGCTCGAGCGAGCCGACGATCGCCCGGTGCAGCATGACCGGCGCACGGCGGCCGTTGTCCTCGGTCACGTACTCGGCGCCCAGCCGCTCGGCGGTGTTGAAGTCGACCTGCATCGTGCCGCACTGCCAGTGACGGCCCAGCGCGTCCTTCAGCGTGTACTCGATCTTCGGACCGTAGAACGCACCGTCGCCGGGTGCGATCGTGAACTCGCAGCCCGAGCGGCGCAGCGACTCCATCAGCGCCTGTTCGGCGCGCTCCCACAGCTCGTCCGAGCCGACCCGCTTGTCGGGCCGCGTCGCAACCTTGTACAGGATGTCGGTGAAGCCGAAGTCGCGGTACACGCCGTGCAGCTGTTCGGTGAACGCGACGCACTCGTCGAGGATCTGCTCCTCGGTGCAGAACACGTGGCCGTCGTCCTGCGTGAAGCCGCGCACGCGCATGATGCCGTGCAGCGCGCCCGACGGCTCGTTGCGATGGCACTGGCCGAATTCGCCGTAACGCAGCGGCAGCTCGCGGTACGAGCGCAGGTCCGACTTGAAGATCTGCACGTGGCCCGGGCAGTTCATCGGCTTGAGCGCGTAGTGCCGGTTCTCCGACTCGGTCGTGAACATGTTGTCGCGGTAGTTCTGCCAGTGGCCGGTGCGCTCCCACAGGCTGCGGTCGAGGATCTGCGGCCCCTTGACCTCCTGATAGCCGCTGTCCTGGTAGACGCGGCGCATGTACTGCTCGACCTGCTGCCAGACCGTCCAGCCCTTCGGATGCCAGAACACCAGGCCCGGCGCCTCTTCCTGCATGTGGAACAGGTCGAGCTCGCGTCCGAGCTTGCGGTGGTCGCGCTTCTCGGCTTCCTCCAGCATGTGCAGGTACGCGTCCTGTTCCTTCTGGTTCGCCCAGGCCGTGCCGTAGACCCGCTGCAACATCTCGTTCTTCGAGTCGCCGCGCCAGTAGGCCCCGGCCAGCTTCATCAGCTTGAAGACCTTCAGCTTGCCCGTCGACGGCACGTGCGGCCCGCGGCACAGGTCGATGAAGTCGCCCTCGCGGTACAGCGAAATCTTCTCGCCGGCGGGGATCGAGCCGATGATCTCGGCCTTGTACTTCTCGCCGATCGATTCGAAGAATTTCACCGCTTCGTCGCGATCCCAGACCTCGCGCGTGACGGCCTCGTCGCGCGCGGCGAGCTCGCGCATGCGGGCTTCGATCGCGCTCCAGGTCCTCGGGCGTGAACGGCCGCTTGTACGAGAAGTCGTAGTAGAAGCCGTTGTCGATCACCGGACCGATCGTGACCTGCGCGTCCGGGAACAGGTCCTTGACCGCGTAGGCCAGCAGGTGGGCGGTCGAGTGCCGGATCACCTCGAGGCCGTCGGGGTCCTTGTCGGTGACGATCGCCAGCGACGCATCCCGCTCGATGACGAACGAGGTGTCGACCAACGTGCCGTCGACCCGGCCGGCGATGGTGGCCTTGGCCAGGCCCGGGCCGATGCTGCGTGCGACGTCGGCAACGCTCGGCGCGGCGTCGAAGCTGCGCACCGAACCGTCGGGAAGCGTGATGCTGATCATGGAAGGAACTCCGCCGGGAAAACAAAAAGCGCGGCATGGCCGCGCTCTTTGCACTGGGTAAAGAGGGGTCGACCCGGGGTCAGGACTCGGAACCGAACGGAGTTCGCGGTGTCATAACCATCATGATCGAACAGGCCCTTTCTCTCGCCCAGCTTCTTGATGAGACTGCTTCAGGTTTCACCCTTTCGGGGCCGCCACCGGCTGTCGCGGAGCTGACCGGAAAGAGTGGTAGGCGCGATTGGATTCGAACCAACGACCCCCACCATGTCAAGGTGGTGCTCTAACCAACTGAGCTACGCGCCTGAAGTCCGCAACTATAGCACAGGTCGAGGAGACGGCATCAGGATGTCTGCGGATCGGCCCCCTGCCCGGCCGCCGGCCGGCCGGCCAGGCGCGACAGCAGGAGCACCGGCAGCAACCCGGCGCAGACGATCAGCAAAGCGGGAAGGGCCGCCTCGCCGAGGCGCTCGTCGGCCGCAAGGTGGTACGCGCTCACGGCCAGGGTGTCGAAATCGAAGGGACGCAGAACGAGCGTCGCCGGCAGCTCCTTCAGACAATCGACGAACACCAGCAGCGCCGCGCCCGCCAGACTCGGCCGCAGCAGCGGCCAGTGCACGTCGCGCAGCACTTCCATCGGTGTCAGCCCGAGGCTGCGCGCGCTCTGATCCATCGACGGGCTGATCCGCACCAGCGCAGCTTCGACCCCCTGGTAGGCGATCGAGAAGAAGCGCACCCCGTACGCATAGACGACGGCCGCCGCGGTGCCTCCCAGCACCAGCATGCCCAGGGCACGGTCGATCGCGCCGATCCACGCCATCAGACCGACCCCGATCACGACGCCCGGCAGCGCGTAACCGGCACAGGCCAGCGCCACCGCCGCCGACACCAGCGGCCGGCGGACGATCCGTGCCGCATAAGCGGTGATCAGCGCCACCGGCACGATCAGCGCGGCGGCGACGCCCGCAAGCGTCACCGTGTTGAGAACCCACTTCGCAAGGCGGGCGTCGACCGGCACGTCGGCGCCCAGCCAGGCGCGCAGCAGCAGCACGGTCGGCAGCACGAAACCCAACAGGACCGGCAGGCTGCCCAGCAGCAGCGCCCGCCACGCGCGTGCGCCGCTCAGCCGCTCGCGCGGCGCCGGCCGCGCGCTGCGCGCGTAGAAGCGCATCCGCGCGCGCTGCCGGCGCTCGATCCAGACCAGACCGCCGACCAGCGCGAGCAGCACGAGCGCCAGCCGCGCCGCGGCGATCTTGTCGCCCAGCCCCTGCCACGAGCGATAGATCGCCGGCCGTGAGCGTGTCGACTCCGAAGTAGCTGACCGTGCCGAAGTCGGCCAGCGTCTCCATCAGCACCAGCGCGCAGCCGGCCGCGACCGCCGGGCGCGCGACCGGCCAGGTGACCCGCCACCACGCGGCGCGGCGCGCAGGCCGAGCGAACGCGCGGCTTCGGCAGCGACGGGCTGCGCTCGGCGAACGCGATTGCGCGCGAGCATGTAGACGTACGGATAGAGCGCGAGGCCCAGGAACAGCGCCGGCGCCGGGCAGCGAGCGGACGTCGGGAAACCAGTACTGGCGCACCGACCAGCCGGTCACGTCGCGCGGATCCACGACTGGAACGGCCCGGAGGTGTCGAGGAAGTCGGTGTAGGCGTAGGCCATCACGAAGGCCGGCATCGACAGCGGCAGCACCAGCGCCCAGGACAGGATGCGCCGGCCGGGAAAATCGTAGGCGGCGACCAGCCAGCCGGCGCCGACGCCGACGACAGCACCACCGCCAGCACGATCGCCGCACAGCAGCAGACTGCTGGCGCCGATCGTCGACGGGCAGCACCGTGCTCGCGAGGTGCGCGAGCGTGTCCCAGCCCGCCGACGGCGACGCGGCAAGGGCCAGCAGCACGATGATCGGTGCCGCCGTCATCAGCGCGCCGAGCGTGGCGAGCGCGGCCAGCGTCGAGCCCGATGCGCGCTCCAGTCAGCAGGCTGCCGTGGCAGCGTGTCGATCGCGTCGAGTTGCGCTGCGAGTGAGCGGATTCGATGATCGGCTTCGGTAGAATCGCGGCAGAACGCGAATTATATGCATTCAGCTCCCGCACCTTTCCCGACCCTCGACCGGTCCGGTGGCGCTGCCGTCTCGCATTCGACGGTCGCGCCGAGCGCCGGGCGAACGCGTGCGATCGACGGCCTGGCTTCGAGCTGCGCGCGCGGCGCAGATCGGCTGCCTGCTGGGGCCTCGGGCTGCGGCAAGACCACCGCCCTGCGTGCGATCGCCGGCTTCGTCCGGACCCGACGCCGGCGAGGTCGCGCATCGACGGTCGCGTCGTCGCCATCCCGGCGCGACTGGGTCGAACCGGAACGACGCGGCGTCGGCGTCGTGTTCCAGGACTACGCGCTGTTTCCGCACCTCGACGTGGACGCCAACGTCGGCTTCGGCCTGCGCCGGCGTGCCGGACGCAGCGGCGGCGAGCACGCGTTGGCGCGATGCTGCGAGCTGGTCGGCATGAGCGACTTTCGCCGGGCGCTTACCCGCACGAGCTCTCGGGCGGCCAGCAGCAGCGCGTCGCGCTGGCGCGCGCGCTCGCGCCGGAGCCCCGCGCTGCTGCTGCTGGACGAGCCGTTCTCCAACCTCGACCCCGACCTTCGCGAACGGCTGGCGATGGAGCTGCGCGAGATCCTGAACGAGGCGCAGACCACGGCGCTGCTGGTCACGCACGACCAGTACGAAGCCTTCGCGATGGCCGACGTGGTCGGCGTGATGCAGGCACGGACGCATCGCGCAGTGGGACCCGCCCTATCGGCTCTATCACCGGCCCGCCAGCCCGGGAGGTCGCCGACTTCGTCGGCCTGGGCTCGTTCCTGCCGGGGCGCCTGCGCGCAGCGCGACGGCATCTCCAGCGTGGAGTTCGAACTCGGCGTGCTGCCGATCCGATGCCCGGACCGACCAGGCGCTGGCCGGCGCGAGCGCCGGCCATCCACGGCGAGGTCGTCGTGCTGCTGCGCCCGGACGACGTGATCCACGACGACCACAGCCCGCTGCTGGCGGAGGTGGTGCGCAAGGCGTTCCGCGGCGCGCAGTTCCTCTACACGCTGCGACTGCCAGCGGCGCCGAACTGCTCGCGCTGGTGCCCAGCCATCACAACCACGCGATCGGCGAGCGCATCGGCATCCGCTTCGACGCGGACCACGTCGTGACGTTCCCGCTCGACTCGAGCTGAGCGGCGGATCGCCTTGCGACCCAGGGTGCGCCCCGCAGGTGCGCGGAGCGACCTGGCGACTTCGAGCGCGATCTCAGCGCACGGCCTCGCCCGGCCGGACCAGCCGCTCGAGCAGCTCGGACACGCGCGCATCGACAGCGCGCGACGATCCGGGTGCCGCACCATCAGCACGACCGTGCGCCGCGCATTGATCCACGCCACCTTCACGTGCACCGGCGTCGCCGTCGCGGCCGTGGATCTTCAGCCAGTCGCCCGCGCCGCAGCGCTCGCGACGACCTGCGTCCGGGTTCCGCCCACCAGTGCGGTGCCGTCGGCAGGTCGCCGAGGTCGAGCGACGACAGCACCTCGAGCAGCCGGCGCTCGCTGCGTGCCGTCCGCTGCGGTCGAGGCCGGCGCTGTCGACGCCGGCGCCGTCGCCGTCGGCGCTGCGACGGCCGCCGCGCTTTCGAGGCGGACGCCGTCGCGGCCGTCGCGGTCGACGAAGCCGTCGAGGTCGACGCGAGGCGCCAGTGGCGCGGCAGCCGGGCGCGGCGCGTCCCCGGGCGCGCGCAGCACGGGTGATCGCACGCGCGGCCGCGGGCGCCGTGTCGCTCGACGCGCCTCGGTCGCGTCGGACACGCGTGCGCCGCGGCGCTGCATCTTGCGCAGGTGGATCAGGAACAGTTCGTCGAAGAACGGCTTGAACTCCTCGTCGCGAGCGCCGATCGCCCTCAGGCCCTGGGCCAGCAGTCGGATCAGCGGCGGGATCTTCTGCGCCGAGGACCCGCCGGCTCTGCCGCTCGCGCGTCCCGTCGAGGCTCCACAGCAGATCGTCGACGACCTGCAGCGACAGCTTGAACTCGGCGCTGTCCTCGCCATCCCGCAGCAGTGCCGTGCGGAGATGGCGCAGCCAGACGTTGAGCACGAACTCGCGAACGGACTCCGGCACCTCGTGGCGATCGAGCCGCTCGCCGAGGATCGTCACCAGCCGCTGCGGTCGACCTCGTGCTCGCGTTCGCGGTTCGGCCGTCGGCGATAGTCGCGCCGATTGCGGCGGCCGGGGGTTGCCTCGAGTGATGCGCGTTCGTTGACCAGCCGGTCGATCAGCTGGGTGACGTTGCGCGCGGCGCGCCCGTATTCGCTGCTCCACCTGGCGCGCCATCACGGCCGAGCGGGTCTGCAGCGCTCCCGCGACGATCTCGACCGCGCGCACGACGGTCTCGAGGCGGCGATGCAGCTCGCTGCCCCGGGTCAGGTCGTCGGCATAGGCATTGACGATCGCCCCGAGGTTCTCGACCAGCCGTCGCAGCGAGCGCGGCTCGTCGCCGAGGTACGCAGGGTCGAGGAGCGCCAGCGCCACCACCGGCTGCTGCATGCGCCAGATCAGAGGCTTGGCGGCCTCGGGCAGACGACGATCGTCGATCACGTAATCGAACATCGCCGCGACCACCTCGATCACCGACAGCTGGGCGGGCGGAACACCGGCGGCACGCAGACGATCGCGGACGTTGCCGAAGAAACCCGCCCGGGACTCGCGACTGTAGGGAAGCGAGTCGATCGAATGCGCGAATGCGACGGCGTCGCGCTCGATCTCGACCACGGGCTGCAGGGTCGCCAGAACCTGGAGCGGCGCCCGCCCAGGGTCGTTCGCGAACGCCGAGCGCCCGAGCTTGCGCGCGGCATCGGCGGTCTGCGCGGTGGCGTCGATCGACCGGATACCCGCGTCGGATGCCGCCGGCGGCGGACGCGCCGAGGACGCCGGCAGGCCATCGAGCGGCCGGGATGGCGCCGCCGCCGACGCGCCCGTATCCGGCGCGCCCGTATCCGGCGCGCCCGTAGCCGGCGTGGCTGCCGCAGCAGGCTCGGCGGGCATCTCGACATCGGCGGGCGACCTCGGCCGCACGCCCTGCCCGCGCAGCCAGGCGTCGACTTCATCGATCACCCGTGCCACCGGAGCCGGCAGGTGCCTCGCGAGGGACTCGCGCAGAACGACGGCCGCCCTGCCCGTGGCGCCGAGACGAGCGAACGCCGTGACCGCGGCGGCGGCCACCGTGCGGGCGCCTGCCGGATTCAGCTCGTCGCTCTCCCACAGCCTCGGCAGCAGCGACCGGATCCTGCCGGTGTAGCCGGCATAGTCGGCGGAGCAGGCATGGCGCGCGGCACGCGCCACTTCGGCCGCGAAAATCTGCTGCTGGAGCTCTTCTTCCTCGATCAACGCGAGCGCCTGGTTCTCGTCGCGCGCGTGCCTGGTGTACTCGAGGCACTTGTCGGCGCGCTCGCGCAGCGCCTTTGCAGCCCCCTGCGCGCGGGCGCGCGCCTCGGCGCGGAGGATTGCCGACACCGTCTGCAGCCCTTGCCGTTCGCGGGCGTCCGGTTCATCGACCGCAGACTGGCCGAGATCCTCGACCACCCTGCCGACGGCCTCGGGCAGAACCCTCTCCAGCGCAGCGCCGAGCCGGTCGAGTGCCTGACCGAGCAGGCCAGCGCGTTCCTCGGCTTGATCGGCGGGGTCGGTCATGAAGGAGGCTCTGGTTTCACGTGGCCGATGCTAAGCGATTCGCGCCGGGCGGATTGTGACCAAGTTGCCCCCGGCGCTGTCAAGTCGGCCGACAGGCGGCGCAAACGACCCGGTGTTGCAGACGATCGACCGGGTCGCTTCGACGTACACCGGCCATGTCGTTGCCGACCTGACGCATGCGACGGCGATGGACTTCGGAAGCCGTGCCGATCAGCCCGGCAGGAGCTGCAGCAGGCGGCCGTTCGCGTCGTCGGTGAGCAGGTACACCAGACCGTCCGGCCCCTGGCGCACGTCGCGGATGCGTTCCTTCAGGTCGGCGAGCAGCCGCTCCTCGCGCAACACGCGGCTGCCGTCGAGTTCGAGACGTGACAGCAGCTGGAACTTCAGCGCTCCCACCAGCAGCGATCCGCTCCAGCCGGCGTAGCGGTCGCCAGTGTAGAAGCACATGCCCGAAGGCGCGATCGAGGGCGTCCACTGCCACAGCGGCTGCTCCATGCCGGCCTTGCTGGTGCCTTCCCCGATCGGTGCCCCGCTGCCGTATTCGCGGCCGAAAGTGATCACCGGCCAGCCATAGTTGCGCCCGGCCAGGGTCAGGTTCAGTTCGTCGCCTCCCTGCGGGCCGTGTTCGTGGGTCCACAACTGACCGGTCCGCGGGTGCAGCGCCGCGCCCTGCACGTTGCGGTGCCCGAACGACCAGATCTCCGGCAGAGCCCCGGGCGTGCGCACGAACGGATTGTCGGGCGGAATCCCGCCATCGGGCATCACCCTGACCACCTTGCCGAGATGACTGCCGAGATCCTGCGCTCGGTCGCGGTGGGCATACCGGTCGCCGAGGGTCACGAACAGGCTCCCGTCGCGCGCGAACACCAGCCGCGAGCCGAAGTGGAGACCGCCCGACGGGTCGTCGCGCTGGCGAAAGATCACCTGGCCGTTACGCAGCGCACCGCCGGCAAGTTCGGCGCGAAAGACGGCGGTGCGCGCGCCGGTGAATCCGCTCGGCTGCGCGAAGGACAGGAACACGGTCTGGTCGCGATCGAATCCGGGCGACAGCGCGACGTCGAGCAGGCCCCCCTGGCCGCTGGCGCGCACCGGCGCAAGACCCGTGATCGGCGGCGAGACCTCGCCGCCGGGCCCGATGCGACGCAGCCGGCCGGACCGCTCGGTCACCAGCATCGATCGATCCGGCAGAAACGCCAGGCTCCAGGGATGATCGAGACCGGCAGCGATCTCCCGAATCCGCAGAGAGCGAGATGACTTCGGCCGCACGGCCGGCTCGGAGCCGGCCGCCGACGCTGGGGTCTGCGCCTGCCCGCGCGCACCGGTCGACGCGCCAGCCAGGCCGATCGCCGCGGCCAGCCCCCGGGCCAGAACGCGCCTTCGTTCCGCTGAGACGGGCTTCATGGGAAAGCAGTGTAGCCGACGCTGTCTCGCAGATTTCATCTTGCCGGTACACACTCGGGTATCCAAACGCAGCAACCTCGGCACAGCGGCACTCGCTGGGCGCGGACCTCCCGATCCGCCGGCACTCGGGGAATTCTGGAGCACTCACCAATGAAACGATCACTTGTTCTCGCGGCGATCGCATCGGCTTTGCCGGGCATGGCGATAGCGCAGTCCAGCGTCACTCTGTACGGCATCGCCGACGGCGGCGTCGGTGTGGCCGACCGCGGCGACACGGGCGGCGACGCGCCGCAGGTGTACTCCGGCGTGCAGAGCACCAGCCGGTTCGGGTTGCGCGGCACGGAGGATCTCGGCGCAGGCATGAAGGCCGTCTTCGGTCTGGAAGCCGGCGTCGGCCTCGACGACGGATCCTCCGACGCGACCGGCTCGGGCCTCTTTCAGCGCCGCTCGGTCGTCGGCCTCGAGGGCGGCTTCGGCACGGTGCTGCTCGGTCGGGACAACACGCCCGGCTACCACACCGCCTCGATCGGGGACGTCTTCAACTACGGCCTGTTCGGCAGCCTGCACACGGTGCAGGCGCCGTGGGGCACCTCGGTGGGCGGCTCCGGCAGCGCCCAGATCTCCGCACCGGCGAGCAATCTCGGCTTTCTCAACCGCGCCAGCAACGCGATCCACTACCTGAGCCCGTCGATCGCCGGCGGCCTGAGGCTGCGCGCGATGTACTCGACCAGCGAGCGGACCGCCGACACAGCGACCGTCAAGAAGAACGCCGGCAACACGATGGCAGTGAGCGCAGCCTACGTGAGCGGCCCGCTGTCGCTGCAGGCCTACCTGCACGACATCAAGAACAACGCCGGCGAGAGCGACTACCAGTACGGGATCGGCGGCGGCTACCGGTTCGGCGCGGTCCGGGTGCACGGCGGCTACTACGTCGCCGACCCCGATTCGGGCGCCGTGGTCAAACAGACCGCCTGGAACCTCGGCGTCGGTGTCAAGCTCGGCGCCGGCGAGCTGCTCGCCCAGCTGGTCCAGCAGAAACTGGACATGACCAGCGGCCCCGAACAGGAAGGCGACACGATCGGCCTCGGCTACACCTATCCGATGTCGAAACGCACGAACCTGTACGTGGCCTACGGCCAGACGCGCAACAACGGGGCCGGCACCTTCGGCCTGCGCTCGGGGGCGTTCATCATCACCCCTGCAGTCGCAGGCGACGACCCGACGGGATTCGCGGCCGGCATCCGGCACACCTTCTGATCGCAGGGCCGGGTCGGGCGTGGCATCATCGATCCCTCGATCGCCCCCCGAACCTCCTGCCGAGGTGCTCCTCGTTCATCGCGGTCCGGAACCACCGGCTATGGGGGTCGAGAAGTACCTGCATCCGACGACCCGCGGCAGCCATGAATCCCGGCAGAACCACACGGAGGACCTCCGAGCACGCAGAGCGGAGAACCTCCGAGCACGCGCACCTGGCGCTATCGGAGCTGATCGAGGCGATCGCGTTTGCTGCGCACAAGCACCGCGACCAGCGGCGCAAGAACGCGCGCGCCAGCCCCTACATCAACCATCCGATCGAACTGGCCCGCGTGCTCGCTCTGGAAGCCGGCATCACCGACGTGGACATCCTGCGTGCCGCCATCCTGCACGACACCGTCGAGGACACCCAGACGACGCGGACCGAACTCGAGGGCACGTTCGGAGCCCGCGTCGCCGAGATCGTGCTCGAGGTGACCGACGACCAGACGCTGCACTGGCAGGACCGCAAGCAGGCGCAGATCGATCAGGCGAGGCATCTGTCGTACGCGGCTCAACAGGTCAAGCTCGCCGACAAGATCTGCAACCTGCGCGACGTGGCGCACGACCCGCCCCACGACTGGGACATGGGCAGGCGCCGGCGCTACTTCGACTGGGCCAGATCGGTGATCGACGGCATGCAGTCGCCCGATCCGAAGCTGCTCGAGATCTTCGAAGAGATCTACGCGCGCAAGCCCTGACCGAAGGTTCAGTCCACTGCCAGCGCGAGCAGCGCGATCGCCGCACCCACGCCAGCCGGAATACCCCAGCGCTCGAGCATCGGCACCGACTCGCCCGCGATCACCTCGACCGGCACCGTCGTGCGCTCGAGCACCTTGTTGGTGGTCGAGTCCTCGACCAGCCGGGCCAGCGAGTTCTTGCGCGAGGTGCCGAGCACGATGCGATGGCAGCGCAGGCGACGCGCCTCCGCGACGATCACCGACGCGCGTTCGCCGGTCTTGTAGTGCACCGAGTGCGGAACACCGTGCTGCTCGAGCAGCGCGCGGGCCGGCGCCAGGGCCCGCTCGGCCGCGGCCCGGTGCCAGTCGTCCCGGTCGCGACGGCTGGCGAAGCGCGCAGCATGCAGCGTCAGCGGCGCCTGCACGTTCAGCAGGTGCACCTCGCGGGCGGAGTCCTGCATGAACTGGGTGATGACGTGCCGAACCGCGAACTGCGCGTTGCGCGAATCGTCGACTGGGACGAGGATGCGTTGCATGGCAGGACCTCCTTGGGAAACTGTTGACGACTGCGTAACGGAAACCGGGCCGACAGCCGCTGCCTTCGCCGCGGGCCGCCTGGCGACGCGCGATTTCCGGCCACGGCGACTTCTCAGCCATCCACCGCCCAGAACGCCACCGATGATCAGCAGATACGTCAGCGGTGCGACGAATCCGTACTCCTCGAGCGATGGCGCCAGAAGAGGCTCGCCGAGGATCATCTTCGCCGCGGTTCCGGCCAGCACGGCCGCGCCGACATAGACGATTGCAGGAAAGCGCTCGATCCACTTCAGGATCAGAGACGAACCCCAGATCACGATCGGCACGCTGATCAGCAGGCCGAGCACCACCAGCAGGTACGAGCCGTGCGCCGCGCCGGCGACGGCCAGCACGTTGTCCAGCCCCATCACGGCATCGGCGATCACGATCGTTTGCATCGCGCCCCAGAACGTCGTGGCCGTCGGCCCGTGGCCCTTGTCGTCGCCGCCGTCCGAGGCCAGCAGCTTGTACGCGATCCAGACGAGCAGGACGCCACCGGCGAGCATCAGGCCAGGCACCTGGAGCAGCCATACGACCACCATCGTCATCAAGCTGCGCACCACGATCGCGCCGACCGTGCCCCAGACGACCGCGCGCTTCTGCAGTGCCGGCGGCAGCCCGCGCGCCGCGAGCGCGATCACGATCGCGTTGTCGCCCGCGAGCACGAGGTCGATGACCACGATCGCCAGCAGGGCCGATAAGAATTCAGTAGATAGGATCTCCATGTCCGCCTCGCGTTGTCGACGGCTGCATTGTTGGCGCGGCAGCGCATCCCCGTACAGTCGCTTTTTCGGATGCTTTGAATCACGAATCGCGATCCAATCGCGCAAACAGATGCATGTCATTGCGTCGTGCGATGCTTCGAGCACCCCGTTCGAGGGATTCGCATCAGCCAGCCGTCACAGGCGGAATGCGACGACTTGTCGCTGTCGCACCGATCGGCCGGCGCAACCGACCTGCGATCGGTGCAATAGTCCTGAGCACGGCAGGTCTATTGCCGACCCGCCGGCCCCCACGGATACAATTCCCCCACCAGCAAAGCGGGAGTAGCTCCGGGCCGTCGTGGCCCCCGCCGCGGAATCGTCATTACGGGCAAGTCCCCGGTTCCGTGGGTGCGACGTCACATCGATGTGCGTTCGCATGAGCCAGACCTTTGTCTCGACGAAGAGGTCTGCCATGCCCCATGCCGGTATCCGTCGCCATTTGCGCCACGGGATGCTCCCCCAGCTCGCTGTTTTCGAAACCGCCGCGCGACTCGGCAGTTTCACCCGTGCGGCCGAGGCTCTGCACCTCGCTCAGCCCACCGTGTCGACGCAGATCCGAAAGCTGTCGGACACGCTCGAGTTGCCGCTGTTCGAGCAGATCGGCCGCAAGGTCCACCTCACTCCGGCGGGTATCGCCCTGTACGAAGGCTGCCAGGAACTGTTCGCGACCTTTGCCCGCATCGAGGACCGGCTCGCCGGGCTGCGAAGCGTCGAAGGCGGACGCCTGCGGCTCGCGGTGAGCACCACCGGCAAGTACTTCGCCCCTCGCCTGCTCGCACGCTTCGTCGAGCAGCATCCGAAGGTGGAGGTGTCCCTGCAGATCCACAACCGCCAGGGACTGATCGACCGCCTGCTGCGCAACGAAGACGACCTCTACATCTTCGCGAACCCGCCGACCGAGCTTGAACTGGTCTGCCAGCCCATCCTGTCGAACCCGCTGGTGGTGTTCGCGCGCGCGGACCACCCGCTCGCGGGGCGCCGCGCGATTCCGTTCGCGGCGCTGGCCAGCGAGCCCTTCCTGATGCGCGAGGCGGGATCGGGCACGCGGCTGGTCGCCTTCGAAGCGTTCGATCGCGCGGGCATCGAGCCGAACATCCGCATGGAGTTGTCGACCAACGAGGCGATCAAGCAAGCGATCCTTGCCGGCCTGGGCATCTCCATCCTGTCCCGCTATACGCTGGGCCTGGACAGCGACCCGTCGCAGCTCACGGTGCTGGACGTCGAAGGTTTTCCGATCGAGCGCCGCTGGCAGTTCGTCTACCCGGTCGGCAAGCAGGTTTCGCCGACCGCGCGAGCGTTCATGGACCTGGTGCGCAACGAGGCCAAGACCCTGGTCCAGGACCATCTCGGCACTGCCGCGGCCCGTTCGCGCTGATCGCAGCGGCCACCGCGACAGCGACTGCCGCGCAGCCGGGCACGATGGCGGCCGACGCGATGCGCAGGGCTCCGACCGGCACGGTGAAATCGCCTACACTCGGGGCTCGCTGCGCCGTCCCCGAAAATGCGCAGCGCTCCCTCGACGCGAACCGGAAGCTACTCCCATGTCCACCAGCAACGATTGGTCGATCCCGGAGGACATGCGTCCAGCAGCGGCAGACGTCGACTTCGACCTCGACCGCGTGCTGGACTCGGTGGTCGCCATCCGGGCCCAGGTTCCCGACGATGCATTCACCGCGCAGACACTCGGCACCGAGCGCGGCGGCAACGGCGTCGTGATCGGCCCCGATGGCCTCGTCCTCACGATCGGCTATCTGATCACCGAGGCGCACACCGTCTGGCTGACGAACAGCCGCGGCAAGGTCGTGCCGGCGTACCCGCTGGCCTACGACCACGTCACCGGCTTCGGGCTGGTGAAGGCGCTGCTTGCGCTGGAGGCGCCCGTGCTCGCGCGCGGCAGCGCCGCCGCATGCGGACGCGGTGACCGGGTCTATGTCGCGAGCCACGGCGGCCAGCGCCATGCCCTGAAGGCCCGAATCACCGACAAGCGCGAATTCGCGGGCTACTGGGAGTACCTGCTCGACGAGGCGCTGTTCACGGCGCCGGCCCATCCGGAATGGAGCGGCGCGGCGCTGGTGAACGAGCAAGGCCTGCTGATCGGGATCGGCTCGCTGCTGATCCAGGAGGAGGTCGCCGGACGCACCGAACAGGGCAACATGATGGTGCCGGTCGACCTGCTCGAGCCGATTCTCGACAGCATGCTGGCCACCGGCGTGTCCGGTGTGACGCCACGGCCGTGGCTTGGGCTCTATGCCGGCGACTCCGAAGGACAGGTGGTGGTGGGCGGCCTCGCCGACAGCGGTCCGGCCCGCAAAGCCGGACTGCGCGAAGGCGACCTCGTGCTCGAAGTGGCAGGACGTCGCGTGACGACGCTGGCCGAATTCCTGCGTGCCGTCTGGCGCGTGGGACCGGCCGGAAGCCGCATCCCGCTCAAGGTCGCCCGCAAGGGGGACGTGCTGCGCTTCGAGCTCGAATCCGTCGACCGTCTGGCCCTGCTCAAGCGGCCCGACCTGCACTGAACCGTCGGCGCCGCGCCTTCGTCGACCCTTGCCCGTTCGGCCCCATCCAAGGAACGACTCCCCGATGAATCAGCCGCTGAAGGGCGTGAAAGTCCTCGACCTGTCCGCCGTGCTGTCCGGCCCCCTCGCCACCAGCATGCTCTGCGACCAGGGCGCCGATGTGATCAAGGTCGAGTCGCCCGGCGGCGACACGACCCGCCGCGTCGGCCCGGCCAAGGGCGACATGTCGGCGATGTTCATCGCCACCAACCGGGGCAAGCGCTCGATCGCGATCGACCTGAAGCGCCCGGAAGGCCGTGCCATCGTGCTGGAACTCGCCCGGGACTGCGACGTCGCCGTCGAGAACCTGCGTCCCGGGGCAATGGATCGCCTCGGCCTCGGTTACGCCGACCTGGCCGCGCTCAATCCGCGCCTCGTCTACCTGTCGATCTCGGGCTTCGGCTCCGACGGCCCGTATGCCGGCGCGCGCGTCTACGACGCCGTGATCCAGGCGTCGTCCGGCGTCAGCGCCTCGCACCGCAGCCAGCAGACCGGAGAGCCGATGCTGCTGTCGACCAACGTGTGCGACAAGCTCACCGCCCTGACCGCGGCGCAG
Source organism: uncultured beta proteobacterium (assembly GCA_963849015.1). Classification (GTDB taxonomy): domain Bacteria; phylum Pseudomonadota; class Gammaproteobacteria; order Burkholderiales; family Burkholderiaceae_E; genus Quisquiliibacterium. The sequence continues at coordinate 46,426 of CAWKFK010000018.1, read as the reverse complement.
GCGATCTGCGCGGCACTGTTCGCGCGCGAGCGCAGCGGCCAGGGCCAGCACGTGCGGCTGTCGATGATCGATGCCGCAATCGCGTTCCAATGGCCGGACGCGATGTACAACCACGTGTTCCTGGACGATCCACCGCCCCTGGCGCCGAGATTCGGCGCGTCGCAGCGCCCCTGGAAGACACGCGACGGCTATCTCGCCACCAACCTGCCGCAGCAGGAGGAGTTCGTCGCGTTGTGCAAGGGTCTCGGGCGACCGGACCTGGCCGACGACCCGAGGTTCGCCAGCGGACTGGAACGGATGCGCAACGCGGCCGCGCTGCGCGCCGAACTCGATCCGGTGGCCGCCGAGTTCGACACCGACACCCTGCTCGAGCGACTGCGCGAGACGGGCACGCCGGTCGGTCGGGTCAACGAGCTCGACGAGGTGCTCGCCGATGCCCAGGTCCGACACAACGGCACGGTGGTCGAGGTCGACCACGGCGCGCTCGGCCGGGTGCGGCTGCCGCGTGGCGCTGCGCGCTTCGGCGCCGGCGAGGCCACCGTTCCCGGCCCTGCAGCCCGCCTGGGCGAGCACAGCCGCGCGGTGCTGCGCGACCTCGGCTACGCCGAGGACCGCATCGACGCGCTGTTCAGCGCGGGCACGGTGCTGGGAGACTAGCCGGCCCGGATGATCCGGGCGTCGACTCACGAGGAGGCTTCGTCATGGCGGGACGGCTCGAAGGCAAGGTGGCGGTCATCACCGGGGGGGCGAGCGGGATCGGGCGGGCGACCGCCGTTCGCTTCGCGCAGGAGGGCGCGCGAATCGTGCTTGCCGATCTGCTCGAGGATCGCGCGCAGGAAAGCCTCGCCGAGCTCCGCGCGGCCGGCGGCCAGGTGGTGTTCGTGAAGACCGACACCAGCAGCCACGCCGAGAACGAGGCACTGGCGGACGCGGCGCTGGCCGCCTTCGGAACGATCGACGTCCTGGTGGCTGCGGCCGGGGTCTCGAACGCACGCTACGTGAGCGGAGCGGCGGTCGATGCGCCGGCGGACCGCACGGCGGGCTTCATCATCAACAAGCCGGTCGAGTACTGGGACAAGGTGCTCGCCGTGAACCTGACCGGCGTGATGTACACCAACCGGGCGGTCGCGCGCCGCATGGTCGATCGCGGCGTGCGCGGGTCGATCGTCAACATCTCGTCGGCGGCCTCGAAGGTGCCGTTGCCGGGCGCTGCCGATTACTGCGTGTCGAAAGCCGGCGTCTGGATGCTGACGAAGGTGCTCGCGCTGGAACTGGCCGGCGCCGGCATCCGCGTGAATGCGATCGGACCCGGCTACATCGAGACGCCGATGACGGCGATGCTGCAGAACGACCAGTCGCGGCGCCAGCAGGCGCTGGCGATGGTGCCGATGAAACGCCTCGGCGAACCTCTCGACGTGGCGAACACTGCGCTGTTCCTGGCGAGCGACGAGGCCGGCTTCTTCACCGGCGAGATCCTGTTCCCGGACGGAGGGATGTTCACCGGGTAGTGGCGGACCGGACACGCAGAGCGGAGCCGATCGGCGATGGCTCCGGCATTCGTGCCCACGCTGCGGTCACCCCAGCTCTCTGAGAAATCGCGCGAAGTCCGGATCCTTGGCGCGCAGGTCGGACCGCATCCGCTCCACCTCGGCATCGCGAAGTTCCTGGTCGAACTGTGTCGCTCCCTCGGCGAGCACCTTGCGGATCCGCCTGACGAGCAGCGCGATTTCCGCCACCGTCTCCTGGTCGAACGAGAACCCGCCAGCCGGTTCGGTCAACGCCCGTGCCGAGGCCATCAGGGTGCGCAAGGCGCGTTCCCGGGTCTGGCGAAAGGCCGCATGCGTCCTGGGCAAGTCCTCGATTCTCTGTTCGAGGAGACGCGCTTCCCGCTCGAACTGTTCGCGCGCGCGCCGCAGTTCCTCGCCACGCGCGATCGCTTCCCGCTCGTGCTGGGGACGAAGCACTTCGACGGTGAACCGCGTGCCGCGCCGCCAGATCATCGCGATGCGGCGCGGATGGCCGGGGTTGAACCGGGCAAAAGTGTTGCGCATGCCCGGATCGCCGGGCAATGGATCATCCGCCACGATCACGCCCGCCGCCAGCAACTGCTCGCGCGTGCCGCAAAAGATCACCGACTCGTCATGGTCACGGCGTGACAATGGCGGTTCATGGCGGGTGCTGTCGTCCATGGTCGGCATATTCATATCGTAACCTTCATTGCCCGTGGCGAGCGCAACATCCGGGTCGGCCAAGAGGCTGGCGGCGGCCCGACGCGCCCCCGATAGAATGGCAATGACCGGCATGCCGGCTCTCGCTTGCCGCTTTGGTCGAGTCCTCTGCGAAGTGGGTGCCCGGGCAACCCCCCCCCCAGAGACGGACCGATGCGCCTTCTCGCCTACGCCTTTCTGTTCGCCCTGCTGTCGCTGCCGCTCGGCATCGGCGGCGCGCTGTATCTTGCGCTGGCGGATCGGCCCACGGTGGAGCGGCCGGTCGCGTTCACGCCAGCGGACATCGAACGCGCGAAGCGCATCGTCGACCAACACGACAGGCGCACGATGCGCGCCGGCGTGCTGCGCACGATCTCGCTCACGCAAGCGGACGCCGACCTCGCGCTGAACTACCTCGCCAGCCGCTATGCGAACGCAAGCACGCGCGTCGTGCTGACGCAGGGCGCCGCGGCGGTCTCCGCAAGCCTCGAGCTGCCGGCCAATCCGCTGGGACGCTACCTCAACATCGCCACGACGCTGCGCGAAACTTCGGCGCTGCCCGTGGTCGACGATCTGCGGATCGGGCGGCTGCCGGTCCCGGTCTGGCTCGCCAACTCGCTGCTCGAGCAGGCCTCACGTCTTCTGGTCACGCGCGAGGACTACCGGATCGCCAGCGACATGATCAGGAATGTCCGCGTCAAGGACGGCCGGCTCCTGGTCACGTACGCCTGGCAGGCCGATCTTCCGGACCGGATCAGGGCAGCGATGCTGCCGCGCGAGGACCAGGAGCGTCTGAAGTCCTATCAGGTTCGCCTTGCGGATCTCGCTGCCCGTTTCCCGAGCGGCGCCGGCACGTCGCTCGCCCACGTGCTGCCCCCCCTCTTCCAGCTTGCGGCCGAGCGCGGCGCCAACGGTGATCCGGTCGCGGAGAACCGGGCTGCGATCCTGATCACGACGCTGTTCGTGAACGGCAAGCGACTCGCCGCGATCGTCCCGGCCGCGAGCGAATGGCCGCAACCCCCGCCGCGCCGGGTCCTGCTGGCCGGCCGCGAGGACTTCACTTTGCACTTCATGGTCTCCGCCGCAATCGCCGCCAATGCCGGCGGGCAGCTGGCCGACGCGATCGGGCTCTACAAGGAGGTCGACGACGCGCGCCGCGGCAGCGGGTTCAGCTTCAACGACATCGCCGCCGACCGCGCCGGCACGCGCTTCGGCGAACTGGCTGCCGGCGGCAGGGAATCGGCGCTGAAACTGCAGCGGCTGGTGGCGGCGGGCGTGCGTGACGCCGACCTGCTGCCACCGGTCTCGGACCTGCCCGAGTTCATGCAGGAAGCCGAATTCCAGCGCCGCTATGGTGGCATCGGCGCGCCAGCGTACAAGCGCACGATGGACGACATCGAGCGCCGCATCGCGGCCCTGCCGCTCTATCGTTAGCGGGCGGCGCCGAAGGAAGGACGAGGATGACCGGGACGACGCCCCTGACGAACGATCTGCTGCGCTATGCCTGGCTGTCCATCGCTGCCGCCCTCGCGACGATCGTCCTCAAGGCAGCAGCCTGGTGGCTGACCGGTTCGGTGGGCCTGCTGTCCGACGCCCTCGAGTCCTTCGTCAATCTCGCAGGGGCAACGATGGCGCTGTGGATGCTGTGGCTGGCTGCGCAGCCAGCCGACGCCAATCATCCACACGGTCATGGCAAGGCCGAATACTTTTCCAGCGCGTTCGAAGGACTCCTGATCGTGCTGGCCGCGGCAGGAATTGCCTATGCGGCGATCGACCGGCTGATCCACCCAAGAGCGCTCGAAGCCGTAGGCGTCGGATTGCTGGTATCCGCGGTCGCCTCGGCGATCAATCTCGCCACGGCAAGAGTGCTGCTGCGCGTCGGACGAGAACGCAACTCGATTTCGCTCGAGGCGGATGCACACCACCTGATGACCGACGTGTGGACGTCCGGCGGCGTGATCGTCGGGGTCGGACTGGTCTGGCTGACTGGCTGGAACTGGCTGGACCCGGTCATCGCCTTGCTGATGGCGGCCAACATCGTCTGGACGGGCGCGAAGCTGCTGAGCCGATCCGCGTCGGGGCTGATGGATGCGTCCCTGCCCGCCCCGGTGGTCGAACAGATCGAAGCCAGGCTTGCCGCCTATGCTGCCGAGGGGATCGGCTATCACGCGCTGCGCACGCGCCAGGCGGGCAGCCGATCGTTCATCACGGTGCACATCCTCGTGCCCGGGGCCTGGACAGTGAGGCAGGGCCACGATCGGGTCGAATGCATCGAGGAAGATCTGCGAGGGCTCGTGCCGGGTTCACACGTCATCTCGCATCTCGAGCCGATCGAGGATCCGGCCTCGATGGACGATCAGGGCCTGGATCGGCAACGGGCTCGAGAAGGAACGAAAACGTGTTGAACGAGTCCGATCCCGATCCGCTCACCGCCCTGCTACCACCGCTGCTGCGCGCGCTCGACGTGCTGGGCGCGATCGCCCGTCATCTCGATCCGTCGATCCTCGCGGGCCTCGTGCAGGCAATCGACACGCCGGAGGCGGCACTGCTCGCCGCACGGGCGCGGGCGCGAGCGCGGGCGCAGGTGCCCTCGGCTCGCTACCTGGCCGCAGACGCGGCGAGCGCGATCGATCGCGCCTGCGACGAGATCGTCGTGGCGATGCAGGAGCTGCGCAGCGCCGGGCAGCACGACGATCTGCGCGCGGCGTATCGCGCGCTGCGGCGCGTGGCGAGCGCCGATGAGTCGCTGTACCCGCTGTACCCGCTGTCGGACGCGGTCTCGGACCATTTCCTGGCGCCGACCCGGCGCGACGGTCCGACCGTCAAGGAACGCGTGCGGGTCGCCGTGCAGAACGAGCGGACCGGGGTGCTGCACTTCGCGAGCGACCGGAGCATGCGCGGCGGATTCTCCGTCTACGTGCCCGAGTACTACCGCCCGCAGGAAGCCTGGCCGCTGGTGGTGGCCCTGCACGGCGGCAGCGGCCACGGGCGGGACTTCCTGTGGAACTGGCTCAGGGATGCGCGCGGCCAGGGCGCGATCCTCGTCGCCCCCACGGCGTCGGGGCGGTCGTGGCCGATCCAGGACGAGGACACCGACACCGCAAAGCTGCTGGAACTGCTCGAGTTCGTACGCGCCCGCTGGTCCATCGATGCGACGCGCGTGCTGCTCACCGGGATGAGCGACGGCGGCACCTTCGCGTACCTGGCGGGTCTGCAGACGGACTCGCCGTTCACGCACCTCGCCCCGGTCTCGGCGGCCTTTCACCCGATCCTGGCCGAAGTGGCGGAACCGGCCCGCCTGCGCGGACTGCCGGTGTTCGTCGCGCACGGCGCGCTCGACTGGATGTTTCCGGTCGAGATGGCGCGCGCGGCTGCCGCTACGCTCGCGGCAGCCGGCGCGTCGGTCACGTACCGAGAACTGCCCGATCTCGGTCATTGCTACCCGGTCGAGCTCAACGCCGAGATCCTCGACTGGCTGGGCCGGGGCGCGGCGCTCGCCCGGTAGCCAGCCCCGGTCGCAGCGATTCTTACCTGATTCTTACCTACTCGGACGCTGTGGGTTCGGCGCGAACCCGGTTCAGGGGTTCGGTTAGACTGCGCGCCGACTTCCCGGCCGCAAGCGGTCGCATCGCCAGCCCTCTGGAGAATCCCGGATGAACCTGTTCGCAGACCGCTTCGGCAGCCTGATCGCACCCCTCGGCGCCGCGCTCGCACTGTCGCTCAGCGCCGGCCATGCGGCCGCGCAGGGCGCTGCAGGAGGCGCGTCCCGATGGAGCAGCTTCGCGTCGATCACACCGCTCTACCAGTTCGACGCGGATCTCGACAGCGGCGGCAGCTTTGGCAGCACGGGTGCGATCGTGCGCCTCGGAACGATGGGCCGGGTCGGCGCTGCGACGTCCGCGGGTATCACGCTGAACTACGACTATCTGGACTACCGGTTCTCGCAGCCGAACGCATTCGGCGGCGTCGCGCCCTGGAACAACGTGCAGCGTGTCGGCTTCAGCGTGCCGATCAACCATTCGCTCGATGACGGCTGGGCGATCACGGTTGCCCCTTCGTTCGACTGGTTTGGCGAACAAGGCGCGAAGTCGGGCGATTCGTTCAGCTGGGGGGCGATCTTCGCCGGAACCAGGACCTTCGGCGATGGCCGCCGGCTGGGCCTGGGGCTTGGTGTGTTCGACCGGTTCGAGAAGACCACGGTGTTCCCGTATCTCACGATCGACTGGCCGCTCTCCTCGCGTTTGCGGCTCACCAATCCGGCGGTGGCCGGGCCGACCGGACCGGCGGGCCTGGAGTTGCGCTACCGGACCGATGGCGGCTGGGACCTGGGCATCGGCGGCGCCTATCGGTCGGCGCGATTCCGGCTGAGCGAGACCGGGCCGGTGGCCGGTGGTGTGGGCGAGGAGCGAGGGCTGCCGCTGTTCGTTCGCGCCTCGCTCGCCGTCACCCCCGGCATCGCCCTGAACGTCTATGCCGGCGCAATCGTCGCAGGCAGCCTGCGGCTGGAGGACCCGAGCGGCAACAAGATCGCGAGCCAGGACTTCGGGACCGCGCCCTTCCTGGCGGCAACGCTCGGCCTGCGATTCTGAGATCAGGCGGCCATGGCCGGAGCGTCCTGCGGCCCGCGCACCAGGCGACCCGGCAGCGCCCCGGTGGGCTCGCCGTTGCGATAGGTGACCTTGCCCGACACGATGGTGGCGACGTAGCCGTCGGCGAGCTGGCGCATCCGTCGCCCGCCCGCCGGCAGGTCGTGCACCACGGTCGGCACGTGCACCTTCAGACGGTCCAGATCGATCACGTTGATGTCCGCCTTCAAGCCCACGGCCAGCCGGCCTCGGTCGTTTAGCCCGGCCAGGTTCGCGGGCTCGCTGGTCAGCGCGGCGATCGCCTGCGGCAGCGGGATGCGCTGCGCGTCGTCGGCATCGCGCGCCCAGCGCGCGAGGAAATAGGTCGGGAAGCTCGCATCGCAGATCATGCCGTAGTGCGCACCACCGTCGGCCAGGCCGACGACCGCGCGCGGATGGCCCAGCATCTCGCGCACCGCGTTCAGGTTGCCGTCGCGATAGTTGGCGCCCGGCTGGTAGAAGATCGCTTTGCCGTCGTTGGCCAGCAGCAGGTCGTAGGCGAACTCCTCGACCGACAGGCCCGCCGCCTTCGCGCGCTTGTCGATCCTGTCGGCCAGGTCGGGCTCGTAGTTCGCCTCGTTGCCCCAGACGTACGAGTACTGGAAGGACTTCACGGTCTTCACGTTCACCGGGTTGGTGTCCTCCGGCTGCTCCGACAACAGCTGCGCGCGGAAGTGCGGATCCTTCATGCGCGCCACCCGCTCCGCGAGCGGAAGGTGCGCGATCGCCTTGTAGCTCGGATGGAAAGCGAACGGATGGAAGCTGAGCTCGAGTCCGTAGAACATGCCGACCGGCCGCGGCGCCACCTGCGCCCGCATCTCCAGACCGTCGTTGGCCGCCTCGCCGAGCGCGGCGAGCGACTTGCGCCAGGCGTTCTCGTCGCCGGTGGGCATCTGGATCAGCGAATAGGACAGCGGCCGTCCGCTGCGCTCGGCCAGCCGGCGCATCAGCGCGAACTCCGACTGGGCATCGCCCATCGGCGCTGGAATGATCTGAAACACGCCCTTGCCGGCGTCCTTCAGGCCCTCGGCCAGCGCGGCCAGTTCGTCCTCCTCGGAGAACAGACTGGGGGCCAGTTCGCCGGCTTTCGTCCGGTGCAGCATGTTGCGCGAGGTGCTGACGCCGAGCGCGCCGGCGCGGATCGCCTCGGTGGTGAGCTTGCGCATCGTCGCGAGGTCTTCGGCCGAGGGCGGCTCGTGCCCGGCCGCACGCTCACCCATCACGAACACGCGCAGCGCCGAATGCGGCAGTTGCGCGGCGACGTCGATGTCGAAGACACGCTTGTCGAGCGCATCCAGGTACTCGGGGAAGGTCTCCCAGTTCCACGGCAGACCCTCGGCCATCACCACTTCGGGCACGTCCTCGACGCCCTCCATGACCTTGACCAGGATGTCGCGCTGCTCCGGTTTGCAAGGGGCGAAACCGACGCCGCAGTTGCCCATCACCACCGAGGTCACGCCGTGACCCGAGGACGGCGCGAGCCGGTTCTCCCAGGTCGCCTGCCCGTCGTAATGCGTGTGAACGTCCACGAAGCCGGGGGTCACGATCCGGCCACGCGCGTCGATCTCCTCGGCCGCCGTGCCGGAGACTTCGCCGATCGCGGCGATGCGCCCGTTTTTGACCGCGACGTCGGCGACACGCGGCGCGCCGCCGAGCCCGTCGTGGACCGTGCCGCCACGGATGATGAGATCGTAGTCCGCCATGTTCACACTCCCAGGTCGATGGATGCCGCTTCGGTGCCGGACTCGCCCGGCCCGCAGGATGTGCAGAAAATAACCCACAATCGACTCGAAGACACGGAGTGACCCGGTTGGCGTCAGGAGGTTCATTCTTTGCAACCACTGAACGAGCATCGGCGGGAACGACTCTACAATCCCCGCCAGGCCCCGGAATCCGAACAACCACACACGAGGAGACTTCATGCGCCTGTCCACCCCCAGGATCCCGCCCGTTCCCCAGGAACAGTGGACCCCCGAGCAGAAGGCGATCGCCGCACCGATGCTCGAACGACGCGGCAAGGTGATCAACATCTTCCGCACCCAGCTCGCGCACCCGGAGGCGATGAAGGCCTTCCTGCAGTTCGGCAACTACGTGCTGAGCAAGCGCAACAGCCTGCCCCGGCGCGAGCGCGAACTGGTGATCCTGCGCATCGGCTACCTGTGCCGCTCGGGCTACGAGTGGACGCAACACTGTCCGATCGGAATGCGCGCCGGTCTGACCGAGGACGAGATCGGACGCATCAAGAAGGGCCCCGACGCGCCGGGCTGGAGCGCCGCCGACGTGGCGCTGCTGCGCGCGGCCGACGAACTGCACACGGACCAGTTCATCTCCGACGCCACCTGGCAGGCGCTCGGCGCGCACTTCACGCAGCAGCAGTGCGTCGACGTGATCTACACGACGGGCCAGTACACGCTGGTGTCGATGATGCTGAACTCGCTCGGCGTGCAGCTCGACGAAGGCCAGGTGCTGGACCCCGATTTGAGGAAGGGCTGAGATCATGGCCGGACGAATGGCAGGAAAGGCAGCAGTGGTCGTCGGCGCCGGCCAGTCGCCGGGCGCCAACGTGGGCAACGGCCGCGCCATCGCGCTGCTGTTCGCGCGCGAGGGCGCGCAGGTGCTGTGCGTGGACCGCGACGAAGCCAGCGCGGCCGAGACCGTGGCGATGATCGCCGCCGAAGGCGGACAGGCATGGGCCTGCCGCGCCGACATCACGCTGCGCGAAGACTGCGCGGCGCTGGTGCAGGCGGCACGCGAGCGCTTCGGCCGCATCGACGCGCTGGTCAACAACGTCGGCATCGGCGGCGGCGGCGACGGCCCGGCGCACCGCGCCGAGGAAGCCGCCTTGGACCGCATCATGGCGGTCAACCTGAAGGGCATGTGGATGACGATCCGGCACGCGGTGCCCGTGATGCGCGAGCAGGCCACGGGCGGCGCGATCGTCAACATCTCGTCGCTCGCATCGATCGGCGGGGCCAACATGATCGCCTACGAAGTCTCCAAGGCCGGAGTCAACCGCCTGACTACCGGCGTCGCCGCCGCCAATGCGCGCCACGGCATCCGCTGCAACGCGATCCTGCCGGGCTTCATGGACACGCCGATGGCGGTCGAAGGCGGCGCGCGCGCCAGCGGCAGGCCGGTGGAGACGGTGCGCACCGAGCGCAACGCACGCGTGCCGCTGCGCGGGCGCATGGGCACGGGCTGGGACACCGCCTATGCGGCGCTGTACCTGTGCAGCGACGAGTCGGCATTCGTGACCGGCGCGCTGCTGCCGGTGGACGGCGGGATGGGGACGCGCATCGGGTGAGCGGCGATGACGCGGCTTGCCAGTACGGACCGCGACCGGCAAGCTGCCTTCCTTTGCAGCCCGGAGGGCCCGATCCATGAACACTGCCGCTGAATTCGACCTCGTCGTCTACGGTTCCACCGGCTACACCGGCCGCCTCGTCGCCCAGTACCTCGCGCGCCGCCATGGCACCGGTGGCGAGGTGCGCTGGGCGATGGCCGGGCGCAGCGCCGCCAAGCTGGCCGAGGTGCGCGACGGCATCGGCGCGCCGGCGAACACCCCGCTGGTGCTTGCGGACGCGGACGACCCTGCGCAGCTGACCGCCATGGTCCGGCGCACCAGGGCCGTGATCACCACCGTCGGGCCCTACCAGTTGTACGGCGACAAGCTCGTCGAGGCCTGCGTGGCCAACGGCACCGACTGCCTCGACCTGACGGGCGAGCCCAACTGGATGGCGAAGGTGATCGCCGCGCACGATGCGGCGGCACGCAGGACCGGCGCACGCATCGTCCATTCCTGCGGCTTCGATTCCATCCCGTTCGAGCTCGGCGTGTACTTCTGCCAGGAGACCGCGCGGGCGAAACTGGGCGGCCCGGTTCCTCGCGTGAAGGGGCGTGTGCGCTCGGTTCATGGCGGGCTGTCGGGCGGCACCGCGGCCAGCGGCGCGGCCACCCGGGCTGCGCTTCAGAAGGATCCGTCGCTGATGGCCCTGATGATCGATCCCTTCGCGCTCACGCCGGGCTTCGTCGGCCCGGCGCAGCCCGCCAGCAACAAGGCGATGTTCGACCCCGACGTCGGCGCCGAGGTCCGCCCGTTCATGATGGCCGCGATCAACTCCAAGAACATCCACCGCTCCAACTACCTGATGGGCCACCCCTGGGGAACGGACTTCCGGTACGACGAGATGTCGATCGCGATCGCCGGCACGCCGACCGACTTCGACGCGATGCTCGCCAATCCGCCCAGGCCGGGCGAAGGGCCGACCGAAGCCGAACGTGAAGCGGGCTCGTACGACCTGCTGTTCATCGGCATCGCAGCGGACGGCCGACAGGTGCGGGTGTCGGTCAAGGGCGACCGCGACCCGGGCTACGGCTCGACCGCGAAGATGCTGGCCGAGGCCGCCATCTGCCTGGTCAAGGATTCGCCCGACATCGCCGGTGGCGTCTGGACTCCGGGGGCCGCGATGCGCGGCAGGCTCGTCGCGCGTTTGCAGGCCAATGCCGGCCTGAGCTTCACGGTCGAGTCATAGGCGCCGCCGATAGGAGACGACGATGTCCACCGCGACCCTCACCAGCAGAGGCCGGATCACCATCCCGGCCGCAGTGCGAGAGGCCCTCGGCGTGACCCTGATCAAGTGAGCAAAGGAGCTCCGATGACACGTGTTCGCTGCGTCACCGAAATGGGCATGGGCGTCGACGTCCATGGCCGCGATGCCACCAAGGCCGCCCGGCGCGCGGTCTCGGACGCGATCCGCCACAGCAGCCTGGGCTTCTTCCGCATGCTGGGCAAGACGGCGCACGACATGTTCGTCGACGTCACCATCGGTGTCCCGGATCCCGCCGCGGTGGATACTGCCGCGGTCGCCGCCGAACTGCCCTACGGCACGGTGACGGTGACGGCGGTGAAGGGCGGACTCGAAATTCCCGCCGAGAGCGGCGGCGATGCCATCATCATCGCCAACGCCGCGGTGGTGGTGAGCCTCGACGACGGCAAGTCCGCGTAGCGGCGCATTCATCGTTCCATCCATCAGGAGACACCCCATGATCAGACTGCACGGCGCACCGCTGAGCAACTACTACAACATCGTCAAGACCGCGCTGCTCGAAAAGAACATTCCGTTCGAGGCGGTGCCGGCGCGGCCGTCCCAGGACCCGACGCATCTGGCGATGAGTCCGATGGGCAAGATCCCCTGCATCCAGACCGATGCCGGCTATCTCGCCGAGACGCACGCGATTCTCGACTATCTGGAGGAAAGTCAGCCGACGCCCGCGCTGCTGCCGGCGGATCCGTTCGCGCGCGCGAAAGTGCGCGAGCTGGTGCAGTCGCTGGAGCTCTACATCGAACTGGTGGCGCGCCGCGGTCTTGGTGCCCTGTTCGGACGCGAGGTTCCCGAGGACGTCAAAGCGGAGATCGCACGTGATCTCCCGAAGGGCATCGCGGCAGTCGGCAAGCTCGTCAAGTTCTCGCCGTGGATCGCCGGCGACCAGTTCACCTATGCCGACCTGTTCGGCTACTGGGCGTTCTCGCTGGCCAGCCTCTCGGCGAAACAGAACGCCGGCATCGATCTGCTGGCGCAGATCCCTGGCGCGCAGGCCTGGTACGACGCGGTCGCGGCGCGCGACAGCGTGAAGCAGGCGCTGGCCGATCAGGCAGCAGCGCGCAAGCCCCGCAACTGACCGGCGACGCTGGAGCCCCTCATGACGCAAGACAGCAGCATCTTCTGGAAGAAGTCCCGGGTCGAACTGCGGGCCGCCGGGTTCGACCCGGACCACGCCGCGCAGACCAACGCTGTGGTGACGATCGCCAGCGCCTACACCAACGCCCACCGCTGCAACAATCGAGTGCGCAGCATCGGCGACCTGCTGGTGGAACTGCTGGCCGAACGCGGCGGGCAAGGCCTGATCGTCGGCGCGCCGGCGGTGTCCGACGCGCTGACGCAGGGAACGCCCACCGCCGGCTACAGCCTCGTGTCCCGCGACGTCGTCGCCGATTGCTTCGAGATCGGTCACTACGCGCATCACGGCGAGGCGATGATCGTGATCTCCGGCTGCGACAAGACCGGCGCCGCCGCGCTGATGCCTCTGGCACGAACCAACGCCTTCGGCCTGGTGCTGTATCCGGGCACCAGCTCGCCCGGCCACGTGTCGTTCGAGCCCTGGGCGAGCAAGGGCACGAACCTGACGATCCTCGACTACGCCGAAGGCCGGGCGGCCCACGAAGCCGGCAAGATCTCCGCCGCCAACCTGCTCGAACTCGAACGCGGCGTGATGCCCGGCAGCGGCACCTGCGGCGCGATGTTCACGGCCAACACGATGAGCACGATCGCCGAGGCGATCGGCATGATGCTGCCGCGCGGCGCCTCGCATCCGGCCGACTACGACGCCCACAGCGACATTCACGCGGACGTCCGTGCGCAGGCGCGTGCCTCGGTCGACGCCTTGTACCGGCTGATCGCGGCAGGCATCCGGCCGCTGAACATCATGACCGAGCGCGCGTTCGAGAACGCGATCGCGACGGTCTACGCGATGGGCGGCTCGACCAACATGTACCTGCACCTGCTCGCGATCGCGCGCGAGGCGCAGGTGCCGATCACGATCGAACGCATCCAGCAGGTGGGCGAGCGGATCCCGCTGATCACCAACCTGCAGCCACAAGGCCCGTATGCGATGGCTGCCCTGCACGCGATCGGCGGCGTGCCGATCGTGATGAAGGAGCTGCTGCGCCACGGTCTGCTGCACGGCGACGTGATGACGGTCACCGGCAGGACGCTCGCAGAGAACCTCGCCGACGTTCCGACGCTCGAGCAGATCGGCGCCCAGGACGTGGTGTTCCCGGTGGCGAAGCCGATCGCGCCGCCGAACAATCACATCAGCGTGCTGAAAGGCAACCTCGCGCCCGAGAGCTGCCTGCTCAAGATGTCCGGCAAGACGCTGGAGAAAGGCCGGTTCCGGGGCACCGCGCGCGTGTTCGAGTCCGAGGCCGATGCGATGAAGGCCATCCGCGCCGGCGAGATCGTGGCGGGCAACGTCGTCGTGGTGCGCAACGTCGGTCCGGTCGGCGGTCCCGGCATGCCCGAGATGGTGATGCTCACGATCCAGCTGCAGGGACGCGGCTTGGGCGAAGACGTGGCGCTGATCACCGACGGCCGCTTCTCCGGCGTCTCGCACGGGATCCTGATCGGTCACATCTCGCCGGAGGCGGCCCGGGGCGGACCGATCGCGGCCGTGCGCGATGGCGATGCGATCGTCATCGACCCCGGCGCGCGGACGCTGAACCTGGACGTTGCCGACGAGGAGATCGCCCGGCGCATGGCGGACTGGCGGGCGCCCGATCAGTCCGCAAAAGTGCGGCCCGGGTCGGTGCACGACAAGTACATCCGGCTGGTTTCGTCGGCGCACTACGGTTGCGTGCTGTGATCCGGCGGCTGGCCTGAATGGGTTGCAGCGCCGACCGGTCGGCCAGAGCCTGATGCACTTCCACGACCCACTCGGCTTCTCGCTCGACCCCCCGCCGGCTTCGCCCGGCGATCCGGTCATGGCGCGCTCGGCGGCGATCGGCGAAGCGGCCCGCAAACTGGGTTTTTCGACCTTCGGCGGGCTGGCCGGGCACGTGCAGGCCCTGCCCTACGGGCGAACGCTTCGCTCGGACGATCCCCTGGCGGTGCTGCGCGAGGGCTGCGGCACGTCCAGCTCCAAGCATCGTCTGCTCGCGACCGTGGCGCAGGGCTGCGGTCACTTCGAGGTGATGCTGACCGTCGGCATCTATTCGATGAGCGAAGCCAACACGCCGGGGGTGGGCGCCGTGCTGACCGCTGCGTCCCTCACGTCCATTCCCGAAGCACGTTGCTACCTGACCATCGACCACCAACGCTTCGATTTCACCGGCGGTCCGCGCGGATCGATCTCACCCTTCGCATCGCTGTCGGCCGAGTACTTCCTGGCGCCGGACACACTCGCCGAGCGCAAGGCGTCCTTGCACAGACAGGTCCTGGCGCGGTGGGCAGAGACGCAGGGCCTGGCCGTCGAAACAGCGTGGAGCATTCGCGAAGCCTGCATCGCGGCACTGGCACCGCCCCGACCCTGAGGTCCGCTCAGCCGTAGGCGACGCCTTGTGCGTTCACGTGCAACGCATAGATCGACTGGGACGCGGTGACGAACAGGCGATTGCGCTTGACCCCGCCGAAACAGAGGTTCGCCGCGCCCTCGGGCAGATGAATGACGCCGATCCTGTCGCCGTCGGGTGCGAATACGTGCACGCCGTCGAGATCGGGCTCGCCCCAGCCCACAGCGGCCCAGACATTGCCGTCGGTATCGACTCGGAAGCCATCGGTCGACGAAGTCCCGAAGTCGCAGAACACGCGCGGATTGGCCAGGCGCTGCCGATCCACCACGTCGAACACGTGGATCTGGCGCGGATGCCCGCGCTTGTGCGAAGCCCCGGTGTCGGCGACATACAGCAGGCGGTGATCGGGCGAAAACGCCAGCCCGTTCGGCTTCTCCAGGGACTCGTCGACGACGCTCGCCGCGCCCGAGTTCGGGTCGATGCGATAGACGCGCGTCGGCAGTTCGAGCTCGCCCTTGTCGCCCTGATCGTGCGAGAGCAGTCCGTATCCGGGATCGGTGAACCAGATGCCGCCGTCGGGATGGACGACGACGTCGTTCGGCGAATTCAGGCGCTTGCCCTCGAACCGGTCGAGCAGCACGCTGATCGTTCCGTCGATCTCGGTGCGGGTCACGCGACGGCTGCGGTGCTCGCAGGTGATCAGACGGCCCTGGCGATCCCGCGTGTTGCCGTTGGCGTTGTTGGCCGGCTGGCGAAACACGCTCACCACCCCGCTGTCCTCGCACCAGCGCAGCATCCGGTCGTTGGGAATGTCGCTCCAGATCAGGCTGCGCAGATCGCCGAACCACACCGGCCCTTCGTTCCAGCGTCCGCCGGTCCAGATGCGTTCCAATGCGGCGCTGCCGATTCGATACTTCGCGAAGCGGCGATCCAGGTGCTCGATGGCGGGGTCCGGGTAGCGCACCGGTGTCGTCCAGTCGCGTTCGAGTCGTCGGTCGGCCATCGCACGGTCTCCTTGTCTTCGGCAGCCGGATCAGCGCTTGTCGCCCACCACTTTCCAGACGCCCGCCACCGCGTCGAGCGCCGCCTTCGCCATCAGCCCGGCGTCGTTGGCGATCGTCGTCAGGCGAAAGCCCATCGCGATCATCCGGGCCGCGTATTCCGGCGTGCCGCAGTGGATCCCCGCGTAGATCCCGCGCTTGCCGCATTCGGCGATCAGCCGCTCGTAGATCTCGAGGATGGCCGGGTCGTCGTGATCGAGCTTCGGCGTCTTGCCGAGCGAAAAGGCCAGGTCGCTGGGACCGACGTAGATCGCGTCGATGCCCTTCACGTCGAGGATCACGCCCAGGTTGTCGAGTGCCTGCCGGGTCTCGATCATCGGGATCACGAGGATCTCGTCATTGGCGATCTTCTGATAGTTGGTCGGCGCGCCGTACGACGCGTGCCGGATCGGCCCGTTGCTGCGGCTGCCGTGCGGCGGATAGCGGCAGGCGGCGACCATCGCCTCGGCCTGTTCGCGGGTGTTGATCATCGGCGCGATCACGCCCCAGGCACCGCCGTCCAGCGCCTTGCCGATGATGCCGGGCTCGTTCCAGGGCACCCGCACCATCTTCGTGACCGGATGCTTGTCCATCGCCTGGAAGCACTGGACCATCGACTGATAGTCCTGCACGCCGTGCTGCATGTCGACGGTGACGCTGTCGAAGCCGCACTGCGCGATGACCTCGGCCGAGAAGCCGGAAGGGATGGCAAGCCAGCCATTGACGGCGGCCTTGCCCGCCTTCCAACGGGCTTTGAGTTGGTTCGTGCTCATCGTGGTGAATCCTTGGCCAAGGGTGAACGATCGGTGGAACGTCGCAGGTCCGGTCGATTATAGGCAGGCCACACCGACGTGCCTGCCGGCGCTGCTGCCGGTCGCGGCACGCGTGAAGCCCGCGCGCCGCGGCGCGACGCGCCGCACCTGTCTACTGCAGCTTGACCCCGGCTTCGCGGATCAGCTTGCCCCAGCGCTCGATCTCGCCGGCGAAGCGGACGCGGAATTCGTCGCGGCTATTGGCCACCACGTCGAGCCCGTTGGCTTTGAGCCATTCGCGCATCGCCGGTTCCTGCAGCAAGGCGACGAACTCGCGATTCAGCTGGTCGGCCACCGCTGCGGGCGTGGCCTTGGGCACGAAGATGCCGTACCAGACGCCCAGATCGAAGCCCTTGACGCCGCCATCGGCGACCGTGGGCAGTTCGGGCCAGAAGCCGCTGCGGGCGCCGGTGCTCACCGCCAGCGCGCGCACCCGGCCGGCCTGCGCCAGGTTCTTGGCGGTGGTCAGCGGATCGAACAGGAACTGCACTTCGTTGCCAGCCAGCGCGGTGAGCGCCAGCGAAGCGCCCTTGTAGGGCACGTGCACGATGTCGATGCCCGCCATCGCCTTGAACAGTTCGGTGGTGAGATGGATGGAGGTGCCCACCCCGGGAGTGCCGAAGTTCAGCTTGCCCGGATTGGCCTTCGCGTAGGCCACCAGGTCGGCCACCGATTTCACCGGCAGATCGTTGTTGACCAGCAGCGCGAACGGGCCGACCACCGCCATCGTGATGGGCTCGAGGTCTTTCTGGACGTCGTAGTTCAGCTTCTTGCCCGAGACCGGATCGACCGCCACCGCGCCGCTGTGGAACAGGATGGTGTGTCCGTCGGGGTCGGAGCGGACCACGGCTTCGGTGCCGATCGAACCGCCGGCGCCGCCGCGGTTGTCGATGATCACCGGCTGACCGACCCGCTCGGACAGGCGCTGGCCGATGCGCCGGGCAACGATGTCGGAGGTGCCGCCGGCCGCATAGGGAACGACGATGCGCAGGGTCTTCGTCGGAAAATCGGCGGCGGCAACACCTGCCGACGCGGTGAGCAGCAGCACGCTGGCGGCGAATGCCAGCAGACCAGACAGTTTCATGTGTTGTCTCCCGATCGATCCCGGCTTGCGCCGAACGAGGTCGAGAGTACACGATGCCTTCGAGCACTATGCCGACAGCACCCCGCGGGCGAGCGTGCTCGACGCATCACCCGCGAACAAGCCGCGCTCCGCCGCGAGCCGAATGCAGCGCACCACGTCGACGACCGGCGGGCCGTCGCGTCGCACACCGACACTGGCCGTCTCACCCGCCGCCAGCTCGTGCACGCGATCACCGTCGAAGGCGACGATGCCGGGCCCGACGAAGTCGAACTCCGTCCCGAACGGCAATCGCTCGCAGGAGCTCACCTGCACGGTGCGAAACAGCCCGGGTGAAATCGGCACGTGCAAGGCACGGCCGCTGCCGCAACGCAGCGCGAGCCCGCAGTCGTCCGCGAAGCCGACCGGGTCCAGGTAGCCGCCGATCGGCGACATGCCGACCGCGGCCGGCTCCGCGCGCGTAAGCACCAGGGCCGCGATGCGCTCCGGATCGAAGGGCAGCAGGTTGCCGGTGTGATCGCGCAGCAGCAGCACGGCATCGATGACGCCGACGTCCTGCCAGTTCGCGGCGCGCGCGTGCACGAGCTTGCAGCGCGCCGCGGCTTCGTGCGGCGCAAGCGAGCCGTTGGCGATCAGGCCTGCCGCGACGCCGGCGCTGGTCGCTTCGACCATCACCGGGAAGACGTTGTTCGTGCCGGTGGACAAAGGCACCAGGGGCACGTCGGGCCAGGTCCGGGCGATGATCCGGTTGGTGCCGTCACCGCCCAGCGAAACGATCACGTCGCAGCCCGCTGCACGGGCCGCTCGCACGGCCGCGACCGTGTCGGCGGCGGAATGGGTTACGCCCACGTCCAGCAGGCGCACGCGCGCGCGCAGAGGCATCGATTCGAGCGCGCCGGTCGATACCCGATACGGCTCCTTCAGGATCATGATCTCGTCGACGCCCATCGCGTCCAGCCCCGTGGCGATCCGCGCGACCAGATCGCGCTTGGCCTCGTGCGTCATGTTGCTGGCTCGCGCCGCGAGACGACGAACGTCGCGTCCCGACATCGGGTTGGCAATGATCGCGGCCTTTCCTGGCATGCGGCGCGCTCCGGTTGCGTCTCTGCGCTCAGCCCGATGCGAGCTTGTCCTGAGTCTTCGTGTCGAAGTCGCTGGCGTCGTGGCGTTCGTGCAGTTGGCTCGCCGGATTGCCCATCACGCGGTTGACCATCCGGCCGCGTTTCACGGCCGGACGTTCGGCGACGAGATCGGTCCAGCGCTGCACGTTCCTGTACTCCTGCACTTGCAGGAATTCACCGGACTCGTAGAGCAGTCCCTTGGCCAGCGCGCCGTACCAGGGCCAGATCGCGATGTCGGCGATCGTGTAGTCGCTCCCGGCCATGTATTCGTTGTCCGCCAGGTGCCGATCGAGCACGTCCAGCTGGCGCTTCACCTCCATCGCGAACCGGTCGATGGCGTATTCGATCTTGGTCGGCGCGTAGGCATAGAAGTGGCCGAAGCCGCCGCCCAGGTACGGCGCGCTGCCCATCTGCCAGAACAGCCAGGACAGGCACGCGGCGCGCGCCTCGGCCTCGGTGGGCAGGAAGGCTCCGAACTTCTCGGCCAGATGGACCAGGATGGCGCCGGACTCGAACACCCGGATCGGCGTCGGTCCGCTCCGGTCGACCAGGGCCGGGATCTTGGAGTTGGGATTGACCGACACGAAGCCGCTGCCGAACTGATCGCCTTCGCCGATGCGGATCAGCCACGCGTCGTATTCGGCGCCGCGATGGCCGAGAGCCAGCAGTTCCTCCAGCATCACGGTCACCTTGACACCGTTGGGTGTCGCAAGCGAATAGAGCTGGAACGGATGGCGGCCGACCGGAAGTTCCTTGTCGTGCGTCGGCCCGGCGATCGGGCGGTTGATGTTGGCGAACCGCCCGCCGCTTGCCTTGTTCCAGGTCCAGACCTTGGGGGGCGTGTAGGTCTCTTTGTCGCTCATGTATCGATTGCTCCAGTAGGGGGCGATGAGTGAATCGTGCTCAGGGCACGTCGTCGATGTCGCCGGGCGGCCCTTCGTGATGCGGGCGTGTCACGTGGGCCGGATGAACCGGATGGCCACCCACCGGCACCGTGCGCTTCAGAAACTCGATGACGGCGTGGGCAAACACGTCGTTGCGGTCGCCGGCCACCATGTGACCGGCGCCCGTGACGTTGACGTACTCGCTGTGCGGGCACAGCGCCAGGAACGCTTGCGCGCCCTCTTCGCTGAGCAGGTCCGACAAGCCGCCGCGCACCAGCAGCGTGGGCAGGTTCAGACTGCGGGCGCAGGCTTCGAGGCGATCCCGGCGCTTCTCCAGCATCTGCCGCCCGGCACGAAAACGCGGGTCCCAGTGCCAGTGATACTTGCCGTCGGCGCCCAGGCGGACGTTCTTCGCCAACCCGTCGACGTTGCGCGGGCGCGTGCGGTGGGGCTGGTAGCTGGCGATCGCGTCGGCGACCTCCTCCAGCGAATCGAAGCCCTCGGGCTTGCGGGTCATGAACGCCTGGATCTTGCCGACTCCTTCGGCTTCGATGTGCGGCGCGACGTCGACCAGCACCAGCGCGGTCGCGTCGACCCGATCCTCGCCCACCGCGACCAGGCTGGTGCCCCCGCCCATCGAAGCGCCGACCAGCACCGGGCGGCGCCGTCCGAGCGCCGCCACCACGCATTCGAGATCCTCGACCATCACGTCCTGGCCGTAGTTGCCGTCGGGCGCCCAGTCGGAATCGCCGTGGCCGCGCGCATCGAAGGCAACGGCGAAGTAACCCGCGGCACCCAGGGTCTCGCCCGCCCCTTTCCAGGCGTGCCTGGTCTGCCCTCCGCCGTGCTGCAGCAGCACGAGAGGACCGTCGGGGTCGCCCCAGGAATCGCCCGCGATGCGAACACCGCCGGCGCCAGGCCAAAGATGCATCGGGGTGGGTGTGCCTGGAAGTCGGGTGCCTGCGCTCATTGGTTCAGGCCTTCTTCACCAGCAGCGCAAGAATCGCGTCGAGGTGATCGTCGGCCATCTTCTTCAGTTCGTCGTCGGTCCGGTCCTGCACCGGGTGCGGCACGAACACGTACGCCGGGTCGGTGCCGAGCGCCTTCGACTGCACTGCTGCGGCATCGATGAATTCGGTGGTGGCCACACCAACCGAAGGAATTCCGTTGGACTCGAGATCCGCCAGGTCATGCGTACAGCACGACGTGCAGGAGCCTCAGTCCGCTAGCCCTTCGATCACGACATTCACTTCACCCACGATCTGCTGCCGCAAAGGCAGCGGCGCGGGCTTGGCGACGGTCGGCTTCATGTAGCGCTTCACCGCGACGCCGCGCTGGGTCAGCAGCGTCTCGAGCCGGTCGAGGAACACGTCCCCGCGCGGCTTCGAAATGTCCAGCAGGCCCACGGTCAGGCCTTCCAGCCGGTCCGGGCGGGCCAGCCGCTCGCGCGACGTCGGACTTTGTTCCGCCGTCGGATCCATTACAACTGTCACGATTTCACCTCCCTGGTGACGGGTAGCGATCCGGCGAATCCACCGCCCGACCAGCCACCGATGATGCCGGAGAACATGCCGGCGCTGCCGCCCGCGCGGACGATGAACAGTCCGCCAGGGCGAAATTTGTTGCGTGTCGTGCCTGCGACCGACGGGGGATAACCTTCGTCGATGCCCTTCGCGCCCCGGACCAGTTCCTCGCCCGGGATCTCGCACAGCCGATAGAGTTCTTCCAGAAGGCGCGCCTTGCTCCAGCCCGCCTGCCGGAAAGTGCGTTCGTGTTCGGGGCAGACGACCATCAGCGCGTCGCAGGCGGGGGCGAGCTTGACGTTGTGAATCGCCTTCAGCGATTCGGCCATGCTGCGGGCCAGACTTTCCGGCGTTCGCGACTTCTGATCGACGATGCCCTGCAGCCCGAAGCCCGCGAACACGGTGACGGCGGAGACCCCGCGCGGGACACCAAAATCGCTGGACAGGGGTTCCCACGACGAGCCTTCCTCGTCCTCGGCGAAGCAGTACGTGTACTTGCCCGGATTGCCGAGCGTGGCGCGATCCACTTCCTGCGGGCGTCCGCCGCCGACGTTGCGGATGATCAGCTGCAACGCGCGGCCAATGGTGGCATTGGCCCGGTTGCCCTGGCCCAGGGCGTTGCCCCGCGCGTTCATAGAGATCTGGCGGCGGATCGGGCCGTTCACGATCAGCACCGGGCCGACGAACATCGTGGTCGCGAGCACACCGTGCATCGAGAACGCCGGATCGAGCGCGGCTTCGACGGCCGCCAGCACGACCGGCAGGTATTCGGGCTTGCAGCCCGCCATCACCGCGTTGATGGCGACCTTCTCGACCGTCAGCTCGGCGAGGTTCGGCGGGCACAGGCCCACCACCTCCTTCGGGTCCCGGGTGGTGCCGGCCAGCATGCGCAGCACGCGCTTCTGGGTGGGCGGCACGACGGGCAAGCCGTCGGACCAGCCGCGCTCGTAGATCGCTTCGATCTCGTCCTCGTCCTCGCCGAACTCGACGCGGCGGGCAGTCAGGCCGGTTTCGTCGAAGCGGATCCGGAGGTCTTCGAGGGTGCCGGGTTCGACATTCAGCGCGCCGCAGCCGGGCCGCATCGCCGGGAGGCCTGCGCCGAGCCCCTTGATGCCGGTCACGCGCTCCCATTCGGCGCGATCCCAGCCATAGGTGCGGGCGGCCTCCTGCCCACCGCTGCGGCGGATCAGGGTCGGGACGATTTCGATGCCGAGCCGATGAGACACGTTCAGCGCCGTGTCGTCGATCCGTCCCGGGACCGTTTCCGGGAACGTGGGGTCGTCCTGCGTGAAGACCACGAGCCCGCCCTGCGCGGCGAGTTCGGCCAGCACGGGCGCGGTCAGTTCGCAAGTCGGGCAGTCGCGCTTGACCACCGCGATCAGACCGTCGTCGGGTAAGGCCACATTGGGCGCGGGCATTCGTTCTCCAATGAAGTGCAACCGTTCGCTCTGGTCGGCGGGGCAGCGGCTTTGCCGCGGGGCGCCTGCCTTTTACCGTGCGGGGCAGTCTACGTGCACCCGCGCCCGGGGTCCAGGAACGCGCCCGCCTCGCCGTTTCTCGTCCGGGTATCGCCGTGTGCTCTACGCCCGGACGATCCGCACGTCGTAGACGTCCAACTGACGATCGGCAGTAACGAGGGCCAGATCCTCGACACGTGCCTGGGCGACGAGCAGCCGGTCGAACGGATCTCGGTGGTGATCGGGCAGTTCAGCGACCTGAAGCGCATGCCGGTGCTCCACGGGCAGCCCGGTGGTGCCGCTACGGGCCATTCGCGACACCACATATTCCGCGGGCGCGATCGGCAGCGGCAGTCGGCCCAGCGCGTACTTGATCGCGATCTCCCACGAACTCGCGGCCGACAGCAACACCACGTTGCGTGTGTCGACAATCAGTTCGCGCGCGGCCGGACCGATGCGCGCCGGCGCGACCTGCATCCACAACCAGACGTGCGTGTCGAGCAGGAGTCTCACCCCTCGAACCCAGCCAGCACGTCGGGGGGCAGCGGGTCGTCGAAATCGCCGGGTACATCGAAGAGACCCTGATCAAGTCCGAGCAGCCGCTTCGGGGCCGCCTGCACCGGAACAAGCCGGGCCACCGGAGTGCCGGCGCGGGCAATGACGATCTCCTCGCCTTCGGCGACACGACGCAGCAGCTCGGAGAGTTGCGTCTTCGCTTGATGAACGTTGACTTCCATGGCTTCAAAATGGACTAAGTCTCTAGCTAAGTCAACCCGTACCGGCGATGAATGTACCGGCGACGAAACCCTCCAGCAGCCGGTTGAACTCGGTCGCACGCTCGAAGTAGGCCGAATGCCCCGCGCCTTCCACGTACGCCACCCGGACGTTGGGCGCCACGCTCGCGATCGCCTCCTGCGCAAACGGCGGGATCAGGATGTCCTCGGTGCCGACGATGCACAGCACCGGGCAGCCGATCGTCGCGATCTCGCCCGGGTCGCGCCGGCGCAGCTGGCTCAGCAGCGGACGAAAAGCGTCCTTGTCGAGCACGTGGCCCATGTCGTCGAGCTGGCGATAGAGCCAGTGCAGCGAGGGCTGCTCGCGCGCCAGCCGTTCGCCGCAGCCCGGGTGGATGCCGGCCGCGACGAGACCGGCCGCCGTGGCCCGCGACTGCTTGTCCCACGCGTCCACGCGCGAACGCCAGGGTTCCGGAATCCGCCTGAAATCGATCGATCCGGTCGTATTGCACAAGACGGCGCCGGCCAGCTTGCCGGTCTTGCGCATCGCGTATTCGACGACGGTCCAGCCCCCCATCGACTGGCCGACCAGGTGAAAGCGCTCGAGCCCCAGCTCGTCGACGAGCGCGGCCAGGTCCGCGGCGAAATCGGCCGGATCCGGGCCGCCCGTGGGCATCGACGACGGCGGGAAGCCGCGATGAGCGAACGTCACACAGGTGTGGGTCGCGGCGAAGTGGCCCACCTGCTGCCACCACGACATCTGGTTGCCGCCAAGGCCGTGCGCGAAGACGATCGCAGGCCCGCTGCCGGTGACTTCGTAATGGAGTTCGCAATCGGGGCGCGCGAGGCGACCGACGCGGCGCGCGGGCGCCTGGAACGGCTGGGGATTCGACATCGCGAAAATCTCCTTGCTCTATGCGGCACAGCAATCGGCGAGCAACACTCGACGAACAAGCCTCAACGAAACGCCAGCCCCTCGAATCTGCCCGAGCGGCGCCACTCGTCGAGGTACTTGAAGTACGCCGTCGCGCCCGCCGGATACCCGACGTTCAGCCGCGCGGCCGGGCCCGGGTCCTGCCCCTCGTTGTTGTAGTAGCCGGGCGTGCAGTCGGGCGAGCTGGTCATCCTGCCGGCGCTCTTCAGCAGCAGTTCGACCCAGGCCTGCTCGGCCTCCTCGGTGACCTCGATCTCCCGGTAGCCGTTGTCGCACGCGTGCCGGACCAGCACGGCGATGGTGCGGGCGGCTTCGGTCAGGTTGTGCGGCACGTTCGAGATGAGGTTGGCGCCCTGGGTGGGCTGCACGAAGAACGCGTTCGGAAAGCCGTGCACGTGGATGCCGTGCTTGCTGCGCATGCCCTGCGCCCAGTGTTCGGACAGCTTGCGGCCCCCGCGGCCGATCAGGTCGAAGCCGGCGCGACGCTCGTACGGCGTGCCCACCTCGAAGCCGGACGCGTAGATGATGCAGTCGACCGGGTACTCCTTGCCGGCGACGACGACGCCGCTGGCCGTGATCCGCTCGACGCCCTTGCCGTCGCGTGTCGACGAGCTGCACCGTGGGCTCATTGAACGCCTGCAGGTAGGCGTCGTGGAAGCAGGGGCGCTTGCACAGCTGCCGGTACCAGGCCTTGAGTTTCGCGGCCGTCTCGCGTTCGCGCACGATCGCGTCGACCCGCGCGCGGATCTCCTCCATCTTCTCGAAGTCGGCATCCTCGTACGCGGCCAGCATCTTCGGAACCGTGCGTTCCGAAGGCGGCAACTTGGCGATCTGCGCGCGGATCCGTCGGGCCAGATCGGTCCAGCCGTCCTGCACGAGGTCGACCTCGGCAGTGCCGCCGGCCTGATTCGCGGTGAAGTTCTCGAGCCAGCGCTGCTGCCAGCCGGGCGTCGCGATGCCGGCGAACCAGTCGGGATCGATCGGCGCGTTGTCGCGCACGTCGACCGACGACGGCGTGCGCTGGAACACGTAGAGCGCCTTGCAGGCGCTGGCCAGATGCGGCACGCACTGCACCGCCGTGGCCCCCGTGCCGATCATCGCGACGCGCTTGTCGGCCAGTTTGTTCATGGGCGCGCCTTCCGCGTCGCCACCCGTGTACGCGTAGTCCCACCGGCTGGTGTGGAAGGAGTGCCCCCGGAACGACTCGATCCCCGCGATGCCCGGAAGCTTGGGGACGTGCAGCGGACCGGTGCCCAGGCCGACGTACTGCGCCGTGAACGCGTCGCCGCGATCGGTGCGGATCAGCCAGCGGTGCTGCTTCTCGAGCCACGTCAGCGAGCGCACCTGGGTGTGGAACAGCGCGTTGTCGTAGAGCTTGTACTGTCGGCCGATTCGCTGGCAGTGCGCGAGGATCTCCGGGGCGTGCGCGTACTTCTCGCTCGGCATGTGGCCGGTTTCCTCGAGCAGCGGCATGTAGACCATCGAGGCCGTGTCGCATTGCGCGCCCGGATAGCGGTTCCAGTACCAGGTGCCGCCGAAGTCGCCGCCCTTCTCGACGATGCGCACGTCCGAAATGCCCGCTTCGACCAGTCGCGCACCGGTCGCAAGGCCGGCGAAGCCGCCGCCGATGAACGCGAAGGTCACGTGGTCGGTCCTGGGCTCGCGTTCGGCCACGGGCGTATAGGGGTCGTCGAGGAAGTGGGCGAGCCGCCCCTTGACCTCGAGGTACTGATCGTTGCCATCGGGGCGCAGGCGCTTGTCGCGCTCCTCGATGTACTTGCGGCGCAGCGCTTCCTTGTCGATGACTCGTCGATTCACGTCTCGGGTCCCCCTATCACACGATCAGGCGCGTTCCCGCCAGTTTGCCGAGCTTGCGGTCGTAGGTCGCCAGTTCGCAGTCCGCGGCCGCGCTTTCGGCCAGGATCATGCAGTCGGCGAAATCGCCGTGACCGGCGAGATAGTGCTGCAATCCGGCGCCGAAGATCTCCGGCCGCTGCAAGTGGAACGCAGGGTGCTCGGCAACGATGCCGAGAATGCCTTGCAGTGCGCTCTTGCCCAGGCCATACGCGCCGGCGAGCACCCACACCGTTTCGATCTGCACGATCTGCGAGATCGCCACCTCGCCCGCCTCGCTGACCGCGCGCCGCGCCGCCTGGCATTGCTCGGGGGCGGACGGGTCATCGACCAGCACGCGCACCAGTACGTTGGTGTCAAGCGCGAGCATGACGCCTTCTGCCCCTGGCGACAGCCGCGTCCATATCCGCCAGGGAGACGCCTTTCCTGGCCTTGACCAGGCCGAACACCGATTCGATTGCGGTCTCCTGCCGAAGAATCACGATGCGATCGCCGTCCTCGATGAAACCCACCCGGTCGCCCGGCTTGATGCCCAACTTTTCGCGCAGTTCGGCGGGAATGGTGACCTGCCCTTTGGTGGTGACGGCTGAACTCCGCATGGAGACCTCGACTTCGCATGGTGACATCGGTAATACATCATAATCCAGTATTACTTCACCTCGAAGTATTACTCTCTGTCGGCCGAAGGCGAGCCGATCGAAAGCACTCCCGACGGTGGGCCGCTGGCGCGGCGCGCCGCGCACGGAGCGCCCCGCTCAACCAGCATTGCCGACCGCGTCCCGCCGCACGAGATCGTTTCGCCACGCCGCCGCAATCGCCAGCGTCAGCAGCAGGCCCGACACCACCAGGATGGTCGCCGTCACGCGGAATCCGATCACCGGGATCAGCGCGCCGGCGATCAGCAGCCCCAGCGGCAGCGGGTAGATCGCCAGCATCCGCACACCCATGATCCGGCCGCGAAAGCGCTCCTCGGAGGTGCGCAGCAGCAGGATCGCGAGCGTCACCATGCTGAGACTCTGCGCGACGCCGGCGCCGACCAGCAGCAGCAGCGCGACGGGCAGGCTGGTCGAGAGCGCAAAACCGAAGAGGCACAGGTACCAGGCCACGCAGGTGATCATCATCGTGCGCGCCGGCTGCACCCGCGTGCCGAACATGCTCAGGGCCACCGAGCCGATGAAGGCGCCGCAGGAGAAGCTCGCCACCATCCATCCGAGGCCCTGCTGGTCCAGACCGAACACGTCGCGGGCGATGTACGGCATCAGACCACCGGTGAGCGGGAACGCGGTCAGGTTCACCAGCGCGGCGACGCTCATCGCGGCAAGCAGCTGCGGCGTGCGCCAGACGTAGGCGATGCCTTCCTTCAGGTCGCGCCACGGCGACGGCCGCACGACCGGAGTCGCACCCGCGGTCGCCACCGAACGCGGTCGCCGGCCGCCATCGACCAGCAGCGTCAGAAGCGCGCCGGCGACGTAGATGACGGTGATGGCCACGTAGGCCGGCGCCATGCCGAACGCGGCCATGAAGCCCGCCCCGGCCAGAGCGCCCCCGACCTTGGCCGAGTCCATCGTCGTGCGCGAGATGCCCATCGCGGCGACGAGATGCGTCACCGGCACGGTGGCGCCGACCAGGGCGCTGCGCATGCCGATGTCGGAGGGACGGACCAGTCCCGACACCGCCGCGACGATCAGCACCAGCGTCGGATCGAGCCGGCCGGTCAGCGCGAACGTCAGGATCACCGACGCGCACAGCGCGTAGCACAGCCGCATCGCGGCGAGCACGTTGCGCAGGCCCAGCCGGTCGGCGAGCACGCCGATCAGCGGCGACAGCAGCGTGCCGACGAACTGCAGCGCGCCGAACACGGTCAGCAGCAGCACCGAGCCGCTCTCGACCAGCACGTACCAGCCGAGGATGATCGTCTCCATCTCCAGCGCCCAGGCCGTGCAGAGATCGGCCGGCCACTGGTAGCGGAAGCTGCGGGTGCGGAACGGGGCCAGCGCGGCGAATCCGCTCATGGCGGGCCGGCGATCGTCAGTGCGGGGCGCGGCGGGGCACGACGCGACGCGGCGCGCCGGTCGAGCGCACGCCGCGTCCGGACTCGCCGATGCCCCGCGCAGCCCGCGCCCTCACCCCACCGCATTGCGGGGCACGTCGCGGAACGGCTTGCCCGTGTCGACACTCGCCTCGCGCGGCATGTTCGAGCACGCGCTCGGAGATGATGTTGCTCTGGATCTCGTCGGTGCCGCCGGCGATCGAGATGGCCGGCGTCGAGACCAAGATCTCGGCGATGGTGCCGTCCATCGGGCTGTCGGCTCCGGTCAGCATCGCGTCGGCGCCGCTGATCAGCGTGTGCACGCGCGCCGCCGCGCGCGCGACGTAGCTGGCCGCCAGTTTGCCGAGCGAGCCCTCCGGCCCCTGCGGCCGGCCCTGCTCCTGGGCCGCGCGCGCGCGCCGTGCCGTCCACTCGGCGCACTTCGCCATGATCAGCACCTTGGCGATCTCCTGGCGCACGACGGGATCGTTCGAACTGGCCCGTCTCCTTGCGCGCGCTCGATCGATCAGATCGACGCGGCCCGGCGCGCTGCGGATACCACTTGTAGGGCTCCAGCGCGATCGCGATCTCGGCCCGCTCCTCCTCGTAGGTGCGGCCGGGCCGATCGGACGGCACCGCCCAGCGGCGCAGGCCGTCGGCGCCGCGCCGCTCGTGCATCAGCGTCGTGGTCGCGACCTTCCAGCCGTTGCCCTCGCGATCGACGAGCAGAATTCCGGCGCGAACGTCGGCGTCGGTGAGGAACACCTGGTTGAAGGAGGCGTGGCCGTTCATCTGCTTGAGCGGCTGCACCGTGCACGCCGGGCTGGTGCATGTCGATGATGAAGTACGACAGGCCCGTGTGCTTGGGCACGTCCCTGTCGGTGCGCGCGAGCAGCAGGCCCCAGTCGGCGTGATGCGCGCTCGTGGTCCAGACCTTCTGGCCGTTGATCACCCACGTGTTGCCCCGGCGCTCGGCGCGCGTGACGGCGCCGGCCGCGTCGGAGCCGCTGCCCGGCTCGCTGAACAGCTGGCACCAGGTGTCCTCGCCGGTCAGGATGCGGCGCAGGAACCTCTCCTTTGTGCATGTCGGTGCCGTGCGCCAGGATCGTGGCGGCGGCCAGCGTGCGGATGCCCATCTTGGCGACGCCGACGGCGCCGACGCGCTCGAACTCCTCGTCGACGACCGGCACCAGCCCGACCGGCAGGTCGCGGCCATGCCATTGCTTCGGCCAGTGCGGCGCGCCCCAGCCGGAGTCGACGAGCTTGTTGCGCCACTCGACGAGGCCGTAGTCCGGGTTCCAGTTGGCTTCCAGCCAGGCCGCGGACCTCGGCGCGGACGGCGGCTTCGGTGATGTTCGCTCATACGTTTCTCCCTGTCCGGCCGTCATACCGTCCACGACTGCATCATCTGCTCGCGGTGATGATGGCGCGTCGCCGAAGAACACCTCGGAGCTCTTCGCGCGCTTGAACCAGAGATGGGTGTCGTTGTCCCAGGTGAAGCCGATGCCGCCGTGGATCTGGACGGCGTGGATCGCCGTCTGCATGTAGGTGTCGGAGGCGGCGGCCTTGGCCAGCGAGGCCAGTGGCCGGCGACGTCCGCGTCGCCGTCGTCGAGCGGCCGCCGGCGGCGTAATAGGCCGCCGACTTCGCCAGTTCGACTTCGAGCAGCATGTCGGCCGCCTTGTGCTTCAGCGACTGGAAGGAGGCGATCGGACGGCCGAACTGCATGCGCATCATGCGCGAAGTCGAGCGCGTCTTCGCGCAGTCGCTCGGCGCCGCCGACCATCTCGTTGGAGAGGCAGACGGCGGCGCTTCGAGCATCGTCCGGGCGAACGGCGCGGCCGCCGCGCCTTCGTCGCCGAGCAGGCTCGGCCTCGACGTCGGCGAACGTCGAGCCGCGCGAGCTTGCGCGTCGGGTCCATGTCGCCGAGCGGCCGGCGCTTGCAGGCCCGCCGCGTCGCCGCGGACGGTGAACAGCGACAGGCCGCTCTCGCCCGACGCTGCCGGGCCGGCGCGCAGCACCACGATCAGATCGGCGGTGTGGCCGTCGAGCACGAAGCTCTTGTGGCCGTCGAGCTTGTAGCGCAGCCGCCGGACTTCGCGGCGGTGAGCGTCGTGGCGCCCGCGTCCCAGCGGCCGTCGTCCTCGGCGACGGCCAAGGTCGCGATGGTCTTGCCCGCGGCGATGCCGGGCAGCAGCGCCTCGTGCTGCATCGCGTTGCCGGCGTTCAGGATCGCGCTCGCGGCCAGCACGGTCGGTCGAAGATACGGCGCGCACAACAGCGCGCGGCCCATCTCCTCGAGCACGATGCCAGTGCTCGGAGAAGCCGAAGCCCTGGCCGCCGTAGGCCTCGGGAATGTGGACGGCGGTCAGGCCGAGCTCGCGGCTCAGCGCCGCCCAGCCAGCGCGCTCGCAGCCCGCCTCGGTCTCCATCAGGCGGCGCACCTCCTTCGTCGGTGACTTGTCCTCGAGGAAGCGGCGAACGACTCGCCGGAACTCCTGCTGCTCGTCCGTGAAACTGAATTTCATCGTTTTGTGACCTCAGGGTGCTTGCTCATCCGACTTTCTTCACGTCCGTCGAGCGGATCGCGTCCTGCATTCGCACCGGCGGCACGACCGGCGTGACGCCGCTCATCACCGTTGCCGGGATCAGCTCGATCAGCTGATCGACCGTGAACAGCGAGCCGTCGTTGGTCAGCGTCTTGAAGTCCTCGCCGTAGAAGTAGCTGTTGATGCGCCCCTTCTCGACGTGGAAGACGTGACCGTTGATGGTGTCGGCGCCATCCGTGCACAGGTAGGCGACCATCGGTGCAATGTGTTCGGGCCCGCGTCCGGCGAAGAAGCGGTCGTACTGCTCCTGCGTGAGCAGCCCGGCATCGAGCTTGCGCTTCTGGTTGGCGATCACGGCGTCGTTCATCATCATGCGCGTGTCTGCGGCCGGACACAGCGCGTTGCAGGTGATGCCGAACTTGGCGGTCTCCTTGGCGATCGAACGCGTGAGCCCGATGATGCCGGCCTTGGCGGCGGCGTAATTGCACTGGCCGACCGAGCCCTTGAAAGCGTCGGACGAAAAGTTGACGATCCGACCGTAGCCTTCGCGGCGCATGTACTTGATCGCGTGATGCGACATCGCCCAGTGCCCTTTAAGGTGCACGTCGATCACCGCGTCGAAATCGTCCTCCGACATGTTCCAGATCATGCGCTCGCGCAGCATGCCGGCGACGTTGACGAGGATGTCGATCTTGCCGAAGGCGTCGACGCACTGGGCGACCATCCGGCCGGCCTTCTGATAGTCGGCGACGCTGTCGTAGTTGGCGATCGCCGTGCCGCCCGCCGCCCGGATCTCGCCGACGACGTCGTCGGCCGGACGCTCGTCGGTCGGTTCGCCGCTGCGGCCGACGCCGGGATCGTTGACGATCACCTTCGCGCCCTCCTTCGCCAGCAGCAGCGCGACTTCGCGGCCGATGCCGCGGCCGGCGCCGGTGACGATGGCGGATTTACCCTCCAGATGCATGGTTTGTCTCCTCGTGTCGTTTGAGCAATAGTAGCGCCAGGCCCGGCATCCAGTCGGGACGAGGTCGGCTTTGCGGACCCGTTCGTTTACGATTCGTTCGGCCCGCGGCGACCGGAAATCGCGCGGCGCATTGCGTGCACCAACTCCTGAGAATCGCCATGACCGACGAACACTCTGCGCCCGACGACCCGCTGATCGAGAAAGAGCGGCGCGTGGGTCACGCGCTCGTCGAGCTCAACGAGCGAATCGCCCGGCTGGCCATCTCGCTGGGTGCGCGGCTCGAGTCCGAAGCGGACGTGCAGCGCATCCTGCACCGCGAGACCGAATATCTGCAGCCCACGACGGGCGCGGAGTCATCCGGAGGCGACAGCGATGGGCGAAGGCATCACCGCGAATGGGAGGAGTTGCACGGCCTGCTGAACATGCGGTGCGACCTGATGGCGCACACACTGGACGATCTCGGCCTCGACGCTACGCGTCGGCTGACGACGCTCGTCGAGCAGCAACTCGCGCGCGAAGGGTTCGAGCCCGGCTCGGACGGATTCCTGATGCATCGCTGGCTGAATCGACTGGAAGACGGTGCGCCGGCTGCCGGTGTGCCGCACCAGCCAGGGGGCCGGACTCCGACAGATGGCTAGGAGCGGCGGCGGAATCGGGGGGTGGGGGCAGTCGGAGTCGCCGAGTGATTCCCTCCTGAGCGGATACGCGACACCGGCGCTCTTTCGGCCTGCGGATTGACGTCCTGCAACCGTCCGTATAGACTTTGTTTATACATATGCCGAGGTTGCAGATGACGGAAGCCGTGCTCGACATCAAGAAGTGGGGAAACAATCTGGGCGTTCGCCTGCCCGCCGCGGTCGCTCGCGAAGCTGGCCTGCATGTCGATCAGCGCGTCCGCGTGTCCGTGGAGGACGGACACGTCGTGATCACGCCGGTCGCGCAGACCGCGCCGAGCCTGGAGCAGAAGCTCGCCCTGTTCGATCCCGCCCGCCATGGGGGTGAGGCGATGGCCACTCCGCTCGTCGGCGCGGAGCGGTGGTGATCGACACGCCTTCGCCGAAAAGGAAGCGCGCCGCCTGGGTGCCTGACCGCCGGCAAGTGATCTGGATCGACTGCAATCCGCAGGCCGGCCGCGAAATGCGGGACGTTCACCCCTTCCTCGTGCTGTCGCCGCGAATCTTCAACGACAAGACTTCCCTGGTCATCGGCCTGCCGATGACGACGGCGGCGTACAACTCGGACAACCCGTTCGCGCTGGCCGTTGGACCTGCCAAGGGGCGCAAGTCGGGACAGACCAGCTACGTGTTGTGTCATCAGCCGAAGTCGTTCGACTGGCGGACGCGCGGCGCCAAGCCTCACCCAATCGGCGTTTTGCCCGAAACGCTGTTCTCGAAAGCCTGCGACTGCCTGAATCAGATCATCGGACTCGACTGATCCGGTCCATCCCCGGGCGGCCCCTGCCCGCTTTGCCGTAGTTCGCACGGTCGGCGATCAGCGCCGCGTCGCGTTCGATGGCGTCCTGCTCGAGTTGCCTGACCCGCGCCATGAATTCGAGCGCGGCAGGCGAGCGGGTCCGGTTCTTCCTCGACGTGAACCCATACCGAACCTGAATCTGTCGCAGCGTGAAATTGATCCGACCGCGACGAACGTCATACGTTCGACGGCATCCATTACCCATCGCGGAACAATTGGCCGGCCTCCTGCGTGGCGCTCTTCGATCGCGCGGCTGGAAAGTTCAAGTGCATCGGAGACCTCGACCTTGTCTCGCACAAGGACTGGCCGGTCTTCGTCTCGACATACCGGATTGGAATCGTTCCGGTCTGAAGGCGCGCCCGGATCCGGAAGGTCTCGCGCTCAATAATCGGGCCTTCGGACCCAATTTTTCGTTTGGCGCAATCGCGTTGCCCAGTATTGCGTGGCCGGCGGCTCCTCAACCGTGCCATCACCACCCAACCCAAACTGCGCCAACCACGTTCGCAGATGGGCGAGACCGAAGCCCTGCCCGTGCACTGTGCCTGTGGGCAGCCGGCCTTTGTCGACGGAATTGCGCGGATGGAGCCGAGCAAGTCGATCTTCACGAAACGCGACTTGGCACCTTGGCGGTCGACCACCCCCGGGCAGCGGGGCGCGAACGCGGCCGCCATGTGCGGTCCGCCTCGCAAGGATCGTCAGTCCGTTGCGCTGTCAAAGGCGGCCGCGAGGCCGCGCCCAAGCACAGGGATCTGAGCTCCCGGCGTCGCCGCGAGCTCATCGACGAGCGTCGCAGCGAGGTCGGCGAAGCGCTCGCGCACGCGTGCAGCCGGGCCTGCGACCAGCATCGCGAGGGGACGCGACGCCTCCGTGAACGGAATCGCCACGCCCGCGAGATCTTCGGTGTACTCGCCGTCACTCTCGAACCAGCCGCGCTGGATCGAGCGCGCGATCTCGCGCTCCACGGCCTGCACACTCATCGGAGATTTCGCCGTGTATTGCTCAAAAGTGATCTTGCGAAGCAGCACCCCACGATCCTCAGGTGCTAACAGCGACAGCAGGGCTCGGCCCGTGGCTGACGCATGCAACGGCGCGCGACGGCCAGCCGGTGCTATGTAACGCACGACGTTCGGTGACTCGATCGCATCGAGAAAGAGCACACTTGCCCCGCTGAATCCGCCCAGCACCACCGTCTCCTTGGTCCGGCTGGCGATCCGTTCGATCGTCGCACGCAGTTCGCCGCCGATCGGGAACGCTTCTTCGATCCGGCCCGCGAGGTCCTTCCATTTCGGCGATGGATAGAAGCCTTCTCGCGGTTCGGGCTCGTACAGATAACCGCGGTTCACGAGCGTCTGCAGCAGGTTGTGCGTGCTGGAACGGGGCCAGCCGAAGCGTCGGACGACGTCCGCGAGCGTCGCCGGGCGCTGCCGCTCCGCGAAGAACTCGATCAGTTTCAGCGCATTGACGACTTGGGGTACATCCACGGAAATCCTCGATTATCGTTCGGCCGAATCACCCGACGACCCGCGGGGCCGCCGAAGCGGCCGTGCCACGATGCAGAGCCGCGGGAACGGCGTTCGCGACCCAGAACCGTTCCTCGTCCGCGAGTTCCGAGGGCGGCGCCAGGGTCATACGAGGATTCGCATCGTACGATACTTAGTACCGTGAGCGCATCGATCCGTTCCAGGTCGAGGCCCCGGCCGAGCGCAGCGCCGAGGCCGCTGTTGCCGGACTGAGGCGTTCAATCGCACGCGGCCGGACTGCTCGAGAACTGCGATCGCGGGCTGGTCGAACGCCCCGGCGCGCTCGAGCACCACGCCTCGGTGCGAGTTGTGCGGCTGCAAACCGGCTTGATCCGCGAGCAGCATTGCGCGCATCGAGCCCGGCCTGTCGGCACCGTGAGTCGGGCGCGACGGCGGTCGGATGCGGGGGGTGCTGAATTCAGAGCGTCCTAGCGATGAGTTCCTTCATGATCTCGTTCGAGCCGCCGTAGATCTTGCTGACGCGCGCGTTCGCGTACATACGCGCGATCGGGTACTCGAGCATGTAGCCGGCGCCGCCGTGAAGCTGCAGGCACTCGTCGATGATCTCGCAGTTGCGGGCCGTGCACCACCACTTGACCATCGCCGCGGTCGCGGCGTCCAGCTGCCCGGCCATCAGCTTCATGATGCAGTCATCGACGAAAATCCGAGCGATGGTCGCATGCGTCTTGCATTCCGCGAGCGTGAACCGGGTGTTCTGCATCTCGATCAGTTTCTGGCCGAAAACCGCCCGGTTGCGTACGAAGTCGGTCGTCAACGTGATCGCGCGCTCCATCAGCGCGGTCGACTCGACACCGACGATCAATCGCTCCTGGGGCAATTGCTGCATGAGCTGCGCGAAGCCCTGCCCCTCGACGCCGCCGAGCAGGTACGAGCAGGGCGTGCGCACGTCCTCGAAGAATAACTCGGTGGTGTCGCGGCCCTTCATGCCGATCTTGTCGAGCAACCGACCGCGCCTGAATCCGGCCACCCCCTCGGTCTCGATCGCAATCAGCGAGATCCCCTTCGCGCCGAGCGCCGGATCGGTCTTGCAGACGACGATGATCAAGTCGGCGAGCAGGCCGTTGGTGATGTAGGTCTTCGCACCGTTGATGACGTACTCGTCACCCGAGCGCACGGCTCGCGTGCGGATGTTCTGGAGATCGGAGCCGACGTCGGGTTCGGTCATCGCGATGGCCGCGACCAGTTCGCCGCGGGCCATCTTCGGCAGCCATCGACGACGGCATTCCTCGCTCGCGTAGGTCAGCAGGTAATGGGCGACGATCGCGCTGTGCACGTTGGTGCCGAGGCTGCATACGCCTTCCCGTGCCTGCTCCAGGATGAGAGCCGCGTCGTGCGCGAACGTTCCGCCGCCCCCGCCGTATTCCTCGGGAATGCTCGGCAGCAGGAGCCCCACGGCCCCCGCTTTCAGCCAGGTATCACGGTCGACGTGACCCTGCTTCCACCACCTCGCCTCGTTGGGCACCAGCTCGCTCTCGACGAAGCGGCGCGCCGATCTTCGAAACGCTTCGACGCTCTCGTCGATCCAGGGCCGCTCGTAGCTGCTCGTCATCGCAGACATTCCGCCGCTCATGGCCGGCCTCCGGCGCACAGGAGGACTTGACCGCTCACGTAGTTCGACTCAGGAATGCAGAAGAGGTAGACCGCACCCGCTGCTTCCGCGACGGTTCCGGCGCGCCCGAGCGGGATGATCGATGCGGCGTTCTTCGCCATGAACTCGCTGATGCCAACCCGAAGGGTTCGACCGTCGATCTGAAGGGTGGTGCCTTCGCCGGCGCTCACCTCGGTCATGCGGGTCTTGATGAAGCCGAACGCGACGCTGTTGACGCACACCTTGTAGCGCCCCCATTCCTTGGCGAGCGCCTTGGTCATGCCGTTGATGCCGGCCTTCGCCGTCGAGTAGTTCGCCTGCCCAGCGTTGCCGAGCACCCCGGACGTGGACGAGATGTTGACGACCTTCCGGAAGACCTCGACGCCCGCGTCCGCCTCGTCCTTCGCGGCCTGCCGGAAATAGTCGGACGCGGCCCGCAGGATCCTGAACGGAGCCAAGAGGTGGACGTCGAGAATCGTCCGGAACTGTTCGTCGGTCATCTTCTGGATGACGCTGTCCCAGGTGTAGCCCGCGTTGTTGACGACGATGTCCAGCCGGCCGAAGCGTTCGAGGGCGGTGCCGACGAAACGTTCCGCGAACCCGTCGGCCGTGACGCTGCCATTGCACGCGACCGCCTGGCCCGACGCGGCGACGATCTCCTGCACCACCTGGTCGGCCGGTTCGGCGTCCACGTCGTTGACGACGACCGATGCACCCTCGCTCGCCAGCTTCAGCGCGACTTCGCGGCCGATACCGCGACCGGACCCACTGACGATGGCAACCTTTCCCTCAAGCTTTCTCATGACCCTGTTCCTCGATTCGAACCCATTGCGACGATCGCGTGGCCGACGAGCTTGACGTCGCCCGCCTGGTCGGTCGTTACGATTTCAATCCTCACCGTGTCGTCGGGAAGCACCTCGGCGATATGCCCTCGCGTGGTCAGTTCGTCCCGGATCCAGGCGATCGAGGCGAAACGGACGGAGAGGCTCCGGATGGTCTCCTGCGGCGCCCAGTTCGTGACCATGCGCGCGGCGTAGGCCATCGTCAGCATCCCGTGCCCGAATACGTCGGGCATGCCCGCGACGTCGCGTGCGTAGTCGAGGTCGATGTGGTGGAGGTTGTGGTCGCCCGACGCACCCGCGTACAGAGCGAGCGTGCCTCGCGTGAGCGGTGGCGTCTTCAGCGGCGGCAGCTCCGCGCCGACGCTCAGCGGGGTCTCAGACTGGACGGACATCGGCCCTGCTCCTCATCGCGCGTCGGCGCCGTGTCGAATGACGACGGTGGAACGAAGTGTCGCGACCGGCTCCCCAAGCTCGTTCGAGACGGACGTCTGGCGTACTACGAACTCGAGCGCCCCCTGCTTCTTCTGGTAGATGTCGGCCACGCGGGTCTCGAAGTGCAGCACGTCGCCAGCGAAGGCCATGCGCCCGTACTCGAACGCCTGCTCCCCGTGCAAGATCCTGCCCAGCTCGATGCCGAGCACCTCGACGAGGGCTCTCGGCGCCGGGTTGTCCAGCGTGTCGAGACAGAAGAGAAACGTTGACGGCACCGGCAGGTCCGGATAGCCGCGAGCCCGGGCTGCCGCGACGTCCGTATAACAGGGGTCCGTCTGTCCGGTCGCCTTCGCGAAGAAGCGCAGGCGACCATGCTCGACACGGACCGTATGCCGCGACAAGACGGTTCCGATGTGACGACGATCGATCATGAGACGTGTGCTTCCGGTAAGTGGTACGAAGACCGCGGTCACTGCGCCTGGACACCGGCGAGCTTGACGAGCTCGGCCCACGTGGCGACGTCGTCGGAGACCCACTTCGCGAAGGCATCACCGTCGAGCGCTTCGACGTCCCAGCCGAACGTCCGGGCGCGTTCGACGAACTCGGGGGACCTGCGGGTCTCGTCGAGCGCACGCGTCACGGGCTGAACGATGGCCGCGGGCAGTCCCGCGGGGCCCATGAGGCCGAGCCAGCCGGCCATCCGCAGCGGAATGCCCTGCTCTGCGACGGTGGGAACGTCAGGCAGCGCCCAGTGCCTGCGCATGCCGATCACGCCGAGGATCTTGACCTTGCCCGCCTTGACGAACGGCAGGGTCGTGCCGACGGCAGCGATCGACAGCGGAATTTCGCCTGCCATGGCCGCCTGGAAGGCCGGCCCCTCCCCCTTGTACGGAACCATCTGCATCTTGGCGTTCCCGTGCGAGGTGATCCGTTCCATCAGCAGGTGCGCCGAAGAGCCGATGCCCCAGGTGCCGTACATCAGGTTGCTGTTCGGTGTCCTGGCGAGGGCCAGCAGTTCGGCGAGGTTGTTCGCCGGGACGCTCGGGTTCGCGACGATGCACCAGCTCAGCGTCGCAGCCAGCCCGATCGGCGTGAAGTCCTTGACCGGGTGATACGACAGGTTCTTCGTCAGGGCAGGCGCGGTGCCGTGGCTCGAGGTGAAGCCGATCACCAGCGTGTGCCCGTCGGGCTCGGATCTCGCGGCCCGTGCGGCGCCGATCGTGCCGCTGGCCCCGGGAACGTTCTCGACGATGATCGTGCCGTTGAGCGCCTGCCCCATCGACGCTGCCAGTGCACGGGCGAACTGGTCGGTGGTGGCACCGGCGGGCGAACCGACAAGCAGCTTCACGGTCCGACTTCCGGGGTAGGACTGCGCTCCGACTTGATTCGGTCGAAGCGTCCATGCGGCCCCCGCTGCCCCAAAGGCACGAAGTACTCCCCTGCGATACGCCAGATCGATCTTCGCCATCTCTCCCCTCCAGGTGGACCGCGGCACACTTACATGTACACGAACAAATCGTACATGTCAGTGTACTAAAGTGCAAGCAAATTGATCACCTGACCGAGGCGGGTCGGCGAAGTAAGAACCATCCTGGCTGAGAAGTTCGCTTCCAGGCTTGCGAAGCAAATCCTCTAGTTCTTGGTCCTGTACTTTTTGTTCGTGTCTATGGTTACTTGCGATGTGCCGTCGACCAATGGCGTCGACCGAAGAGCACTTGATAAGGAGAAAGCACCTGTGAGCCATCGAGTCGTCGTCGCCGGAATCGGCATGGTTCCGTTCGCGAAGCCGGGCGTGAGCGGAACGTACTTGGAGATGGGGGCCGGCGCCGTTCGCGCGGCGCTGGCGGATGCCGGGCTCGGCCTCGAGGCCGTGCAGAGCGCCTACGCCGGATACGTCTATGGCGAGTCGGCATGCGGTCAGGGCGCCCTGTACGAGGTGGCCTTCACCGGGGTCCCGGTCTTCAACGTCAACAACAACTGCGCGAGCGGGTCGACGGCACTCCATCTCGCGCGTGCGGCCGTCGAGCACGGCGAGGTCGACTGCGCCATCGCGTTCGGCTTCGAGCAGATGAACCCGGGCCCGCTGAAGCGGCACTGGCCCGACCGGGTCCAGCCCCGGGTGCGATACCTACCGATCCTCGACCGGCTGACGCCGGACCTCGACGGGTTGCCGCAATCGCTGCGCACATTCGCCGGGGTCGGCCGCGAGTTGATGGCGAAGCACGGATTCAAGCTCGACACCTTCGCGGCGATCCGCGCGAAGGCGAGTCGTCACGCGGCACGCAATCCCAACGCGGTGTTCCGCAAGGTCGTCACGACCGCGGAGGTGATGGCTGACCAGATCGTCATGCCGGGCGTGATGACGCGGATGATGGCGTGTCCGCCGACCTGCGGTGCGGCTGCCGCCGTGCTGACATCGGAGCGGTTCGCGCGTCGGCACGGCCTGAGGACCGACGTCGTCATCCGTGCCCAGGCCCCGACGACCGACCCGCGCGACTCGTTCGAGCCGGAGTCCATGGTGAGCTTCTGCGGCTTCCACATGACCCGAACGGCCGCCGCGAAGGTCTACGAGGCAGCGGGCATCGGCCCGGAAGACGTGGACGTGTGCGAGCTGCACGACTGCTTCGTCCAAAACGAGCTGCTCAGCTACGCGGGACTCGGCTTCTGTCCGGAGGAGGAGTGCGAGCGGTTCGTGCTCGACGGAGACAACACGTACGGCGGCAAGGTGGTCGTCAATCCTTCGGGAGGCCTCTTGTCCAAGGGCCATCCGCTCGGCAGATCCCGTATGAACAAATCGACCGTCGCGCCACGCTGATCGCGCACTGGTTGATCCGACGCGGCCTGCAACCCGGCCAGCACATCGCCCTCCTTCTCGAGAACGACCCCAGGATCTTCGAACTCATGTTCGCGGCGATGAGGTCGGGCCTCTATTACACCCCGGTGAACTTTCACCTGAATCCCGAGGAAGCGGCGTACATGATCGCCGACTGCGACGCGCGGATCGTGCTCGCGGCCGGCCCCACGCTCGAGCTGGCTGCGCAGATCCGTGACGGCGCGCCCGGGGTGTCGCAGCATCTGCCCACGCCGGACGGCCGACTCTGGGTATCGCTCGACGGTCCGCGTCCGGGCTTCGTCGACCTCGAGGCGGAGCTGGTCGCCGACGACGAGGCCCGCTCGCTCCCGGAGCGGCCGATCGGACGGGACATGCTGTATTCGTCGGGCACGACCGGTCGGCCGAAGGGAGTCAGACGCCCGCTCACGCCGGCATCCGAGCGGGCTCGCTTGATCGGCACGTCGATACCTGGCGCAGGGAATTCGGCTTCGACGAGCATGCGGTCTACCTCTCGACCGGCCCGCTCTACCATGCCGGCCCGTTGCGCTACTCGATGCGCGTGCTCGAATCGGGCGGAACCTGCGTCGTCATGAGGCGCTTCGATGCAGAGCACTGGGCGTCGTGTCTTGCGCTGCATGACCACCGCGCGCGGGGCGACGTGGTCTCCGTGGAAGATGTCGCGAACGCGAAGGCCGACGAGATCGCATGAGCGCAACTTGCTGTCGATCGCAAGGTCGAGCAGGGCGAGATCGCGCGCGCGGTCCGCGAGTTGCAGACGCACGCGGATTGCCCAGACCTCGCTGACCTTGAGCGGCGCCTTCTGGCCGAGGAGCTTGCCCTTGTTCCAAGGGTGCGCGGCGCGGGTGGGCGCAGATGATTCGTCCATGACTCTCTCCGAAAGATGTGGAGGAAGCCATAGTTTCCCGCCTAGCGGTGGTCTTGTTCGGGGTCACCGTGCCAGCCCGGAAGCGGTAATTCTTCGCCGCTTTCGATGCGAGTCCGTCGATCCCCGGGGCGAAAGAAAGAGATGCTCCTTCGACCCCGAACGGTGCTGTCGCGGCCACCTTAGCGGTCAAAGAGCGCGCCGCTTACGCCTTCCACGGTGGGATGACGTCGCTGAACTCAGGGCGAGACTTCCATTCGGGTTCGACCGGCTCACAACCTTCGTTCGGCAAGTACATCGACTCCCGAACGAGCTCGGTGCTCGGGATATAGCGCGGACAGTTCGAGAAGATGCATTCCGGCGTCACGCGAACGATAAACTGGGCGCCAGGGAACTCGCCCGCCAGGGGATCTCCTGCGATGACTCGTGCCTGACCGTTGACGCGTAGACGCCTCGGCTGCTCACCCATGGAGACGAACAGCATCTCGACTTGGGGATTGGCGCGGATGTTGCCTAGGGAAGGTCTGAACAACAGCCAAGGCCGAGTGACGGAGATGAACCGCGACCCGCTGAGAAGTACCTCGACCGTTCGGCGAGGTATTTGCACCTCACTGCCGGTCGCAAAGGCCCCTTTTCGCCCGCGCGAAGCACTCCGGTTGCCTTTCTGGACGGCACTCATCCCATCGCCGCCATCAGTTTCTTGCGCGCCATCCACAGATTCGACAGCGCGAACAGCGTCGTGATCTGCGCCGTGTTCTTCGCCAGCCCGCGATAACGGACCTTCGTGAAACCGAACTGGCGCTTGATCACCCGAAACGGATGCTCGACCTTGGCGCGCACGCTGGCCTTGAGTCGTTCGATCTCGTCGATGATCGCGTCGCGCCGATCGTTCAGGTCCAGCAGCTTGCGTTTGCCTGGCCGCATCGCGATGAACCAGTTCGACAGCCTCGATTCGGGCCGCTTCTGCGCGCCCTGGTAGCCGGCATCCCCGAACGCAGCCGTCTCCTCGCCGTGCAGCAGGGCTTCGGCCTGCGTCACGTCGTTCGTGTTTGCCGGCGTGCCGATCACGGTGTGCACCAGCCCCGATTCGGCATCGGCGCCGATGTGCGCCTTCATCCCGAAGTACCACTGGTTGCCCTTCTTCGTCTGATGCATCTCGGGGTCACGCTCGCCGCTGCCGTTCTTCGTCGAACTCGGCGCCGAGATCAGCGTGGCGTCCACGACCGTGCCGATCTTCAGCATCAGACCGTGCGCCTGCAGCACCTCGTTGACCGCGGCCAGCAACGGGCCAGCCAACTGATGCTTCTCCAGCAGGTGCCGAAAGCGCAGGATCGTGCTCTCGTCGGGAAGACGTCGCATCGGGCCGTCCAGGCCGGCGAACTCCCGGTACAGCGGCACGTCATGCAGCGCCTCTTCCATCGCCGGATCGCTCAGACCAAACCACTGCTGCAGGAAGTGAATCCGCAGCATCGTTTCGATCCCCATTGGCGGGCGCCCCGTCTTCCCCTTGGGGTAGTGCGGCTCGATCAGTTCGACCAGCGCCGCCCACGGCACCACGCGATTCATCTCGTCCAGGAACTCACGCTTGCGCGTGCGCTTGGTCGACAGGTTCAGTCCGAGGTCAGCTTGCTTCATCGGTCGCGCAGTTCATCGGTTCGATCCACAATCATCGCATCACCTCGTCGAACAGCGGCGGGTTATGCAGACCTTCCCTAAGCGAGCCTTCAGCCCGCCAGCCGCGGCAGCTTCTTCAGCGCCTCCCGGAACAGCGTCATCGCCAGTTGGGCCGCGGGCCCCAGGTAGCCGCCCTCGCGGCAGGCCAGGCCGATGTGGCGCTCGGACTTCCAGCCGCCCACCGGGTGCACGGCTGCGAGCGCCGCGGCGTTGGCCTCCGGGGTCATCGAGCGGGGCATGAGCACCACCGCCTGGGTCGCCAAGGCGAGCGCCACCTCCCGCAGCGAAGACTGCGACAGCACCGTGGGTGGAGGGGCGACCAGGCCATGGGCCCGGAAGTTCCGCTCGTACTCGGAGTAGGTGGACGTCTGGCGGCCCGTGACGATCCAGCGTGCCTGGGCCAG
Organism: uncultured beta proteobacterium; assembly: GCA_963849015.1. Taxonomy (GTDB): domain Bacteria; phylum Pseudomonadota; class Gammaproteobacteria; order Burkholderiales; family Burkholderiaceae_E; genus Quisquiliibacterium. Next base: position 2,876 of record CAWKFK010000018.1, on the reverse strand, counting down.
CTCCTTCCAAGGCGCCGCACGGCGAGGACGCGCCAGCGGGTGACCCTTGGGCGCCATGGGCTGCATCGGGTCGTGCGCGATCGACTCCCAGGCCAGGCCCTCGCCCGGGGGATCGAACAGGCCGAAGATGGCGAAGTCCAGTTCGCCCACCGCCACCTCGCGCCTCAGCGAGTCCGTCATGCCGCCCGACATCTGCACCCGCACGCCACGATCCACCAGCCGCCCGATGACCGGCAGCACGTGGCCATCAGGGATGCCGTGGCCCACGCCGATACGCAGCGTGCCCGTGCGTGCCTGCCGCAGGTCGCGCATCTGGGCATACAGGTCCTCGGCTGCGAGGTCCATGCCCTGGGCGCGTCGCAGGAAGGCGGCGCCGATCTCGGTGGGGCGCATGCCGCGCGCCAGCCGCTCGAACAGCTGCACCTTCGCCTCACGCTCCAGCCGGCTGATGGCCTTGCTCACGGTGCCCGGGGCCAGGCCCAGGCGCACGGCCGCCGCCGACACGCTTTGCTCGCGTCCGACGACGACGGCGATATGCAGGTCGCTCAAATCCATGGTTTTCCAATCTGGAAACGATATCCCGGGTATTTTGATTGCTCGTGCGGCGTGGCCTGCCTATGATGCGGCCTCTTCCATCCCTTCCCGACCCGGAACAGAAGACATGACCATGAAATCGGCCACGCTCCCGATCGTGCTGGCGGCTGCCGCGGCTGCCGCCGCTGCCGTCCTCGCCGCCGGCCCCGTCCGGGCCCAGGAGGCTTTCCCCTCCCGCCCCATCACACTGGTCGTGCCCTTCGGCCCCGGCAGCGGCACCGACATCGTCGCCCGCATCCTGGCCAAGGGCATGTCCGAGCAGCTCAAGGTGCCGGTGGTCGTGGAAAACAAGGTCGGAGCCAATGGCGCCATCGGCGCGCAGGCCGCCGCCAAGGCCAAGGCCGACGGCTACACGCTGGTCATCGGCAGCGCCACCACCCACGCCGTGAACTTCGCTTTCTTCCCGGGCCGGCTCGGCTATGAGCCCGACCAGTTCCAGGGGGTGGGCGGCCTGTCCTTCAGCCCGGTCTCGCTCTACGTCGAGGCCAACTCCCCGTGGAAGAAGCTCGCTGACCTGGTGGCCGACGCCAAGCGCAACCCGGGCAAGTTCAGCTGCGCCAGCGGCAACGCGGTCACCCAGGTGGCTTGCGAGGTTTTCCGGCAGGAGGCGGGCATCCAGGCCACCAACGTCCCCTACAAGTCCAACCCGCAGTCGCTGACCGACGTGGCCGGCAACCAGGTGAGCTATGCGTTTTCCGACGCCAGGCGCAGCCCGGGCCTTCGTCGAGGGCAAGCGGCTGCGCCCCCTGGCCGTCGCGGCTGCGGCGCGGAACCCGGCCACGCCGGAGGCGGCCACCTTCGCGCGAGCAGGGCATGCCCGGCTTCGAGTTCACCGCGTGGGTCGCGGTCTTCGCGCCCGCCGGCGTGCCCGCGCCCGTCCTCGAGCACCTGAACGCCGCCGTCCGCAAGACCAACGAAGGACCGGAGATGGTGCAGACCACGGCCAGGAGCGGCGGCAGCGCGATGAACTTCAGCAGCGCCGCGGACACGCAGGCCTTCTACATGCGCGAGGCCACCCGCTGGGCCAAGTATGTCAAGGACAGCGGCGTCAAGCCGGAGCAGTGAGATGACCCCAGCACGAGGCCCGCTTGCGGGCATCACCGTCATCGACTGGACCCATGTGCTGGCCGGCCCTTTCGTGGGCTACCAGCTGGGGCTCCTGGGTGCGGACGTGATCCGCATCGAGCGGGTCGAAGGCGACGACATGATCCGCGCCAAGGCTGCCGGACCCCGCGCTGGCCCCCTTGGGCCTGGGGGAGGCTTTCATCGCACAGGGCGCGGGCAAGCGAAGCATCGCGCTGGACATGCGGGACCCCCGCTCCCGCGAGGCGATGGCCGTCCTCATCGCCCGTGCCGACGTGTTGGTGGAGAACTTTCGTCCCGGCAAACTGGCCCGGTTGGGGTTCGACCCGGCCGATCTGATCGAGCGCCACCCGCGGCTGGTGGTGTGCTCGGTCACCGGCTTCGGCCAGGGTTCGGACAAGCGCGCCTACGACCATGTCGTGCAGGCCGCCAGCGGCCTGATGGCGGCCAACGCCGGCGCCGACGGCAAGCCGCAGCGGGTGGGCTTTCCGGTGATCGACTATGCCGCGGGCCAGCAGGCGGCGCTGGCGGTGCTGGCGGCATTGTTGCGTCGCGAAAGGGAACCGCAGCCCCGCCATCGGGGCGAATGGCTGCAGATCTCGATGATGGGCGCGGCCCTCTCCCTCATGGCGCCGGCCTTCGCCACACCGCTGGTGAGCGGCATCGAGCCGCCTCGGTCGACATCCACCGCGTTCTCGGGCAACCCGCTTTCGGGCACCTTTGCGACATCCGATGGCTTTTTGGCCATCGTCTGCAACGCGCCCAACCAGGGCGAGGCCCTGGAGACGACGCTTGCGCAATCGGCTGCCAGTGCCGACGAGGCGCACGCCCTGGCCCAGTCCGCCCGGGCGGGCGAGGTGGCCCGCACGCAGGAGATCCTGGGGGCCGTGCTCGCGCGCAAGACGGCCCACGAATGGGTCGATCTGCTCGACGCGGCGGGTGTACCGGTGGCCGAGGCGGTGCGCCCCATCGACGCCGCACGCAGCGTGGCCGCGGACTGGCCACGGGTCTCGCTCGACCTGCCGGACGGCCCGCGGGAGACGGTTGTGCCCGGCATCGGCTTCCAGTCGACCGAGCCTCTCACCACCCACCTGCGCCCCCCGCCGCGCCGCGGCCAGCACACGCGCGAGATCCTGATCCAGGCTGGGCTCCAGGCGGCGGCCGTCGAGGTCATGTTGGCCGAAGGTGTGGCCGCCATG
>CAWKFK010000017.1:0-190956 GCA_963849015.1 uncultured beta proteobacterium | reverse complement strand
CAACGAAGCTCGCGGCCGTCGAGATGTTGAAGGTGTGGGCGCCGTCGCCGCCGGTGCCGACCACGTCGACGAAGTGCGGCCCGCCGTCGACCTCGACCTTGTTGGCGAACTCGCGCATCACCTCGGCCGCCGCGGCGATCTCGCCGACGGTCTCCTTCTTCACGCGCAGGCCCATCAGGAACGCGGCGGTCATCGTCGGCGACATCTCGCCGGCCATGATCATGCGCATCAATTTGAGCATCTCGTCGTGGAAGATCTCGCGATGCTCGATGCATCGGACCAGGGCCTCCTGCGGGGTGATCGGCATCTCAGGTCTCCAGGAAAGTTCTTCAGCAGCGCGTGGCCGTGCTCGGTGAGGATCGACTCGGGGTGGAACTGCACGCCCTCGATCGCGTGCTCGCGGTGCCGCACGCCCATGATCTCGCCGTCGGCGGTCCAGGCGGTGATCTCGAGGCAGTCGGGCAGCGAGGCGCGCTCGATCGCCAGCGAGTGGTAGCGGGTCGCCGTGAACGGGTTCGGCAGGCCGCGGAACACGCCCTTGCCGGTGTGCTCGATCGGCGAGGTCTTGCCGTGCATCAGCCTCGCGGCGCGCGCACGACCTTGCCGCCGAAGGCCGCGCCGATCGCCTGGTGCCCGAGGCACACGCCCAGGATGGGCAGGCGTCCCGCGAAGTGCTTGAGCAGCGGCACCGAGATGCCCGCCTCGTTGGGCGTGCACGGGCCCGGGCGAGATCACGATGCGCGTCGGGCGCCATGCGCCTCGATGTCGTCGAGCGTGAGCTCGTCGTTGCGCACGGTGTGCACTTCCTCGCCCAGCTCGCCCAGGTACTGGACCAGGTTGTAGGTGAAGCTGTCGTAGTTGTCGATCATCAGCAGCATGCTTGCCTCCTCTCAGTCGAGCCCGGCCTGCACCAGCTCGGCGGCCCGCAGCACGGCGCGCGCCTTGTTCTCGGTCTCCTGCCATTCGCTCTCGGGGACCGAGTCGGCGACCACGCCGGCGGCGGCCTGCACGTAGAGCATGCCGTCCTTGACCACGCCGGTGCGGATCGCGATCGCCAGGTCCAGGTCGCCGACGAAGCGAGATGTAGCCGCAGGCGCCGCCGTAGATGCCGCGCTTGGTGGGCTCGAGCTCGTCGATGATCTCCATCGCCCGGATCTTCGGCGCGCCCGACAGCGTGCCGGCGGGAAAGGTGGCGCGCAGCACGTCGATGCGGTCCGATGCCGGGCTTCAGGCGTGCCCTCGACGTTCGAGACGATGTGCATCACGTGCGAGTACTTCTCGATCGCCATCTGGTCGGTGACCTTGACGCTGCCGATCTCGGCGATGCGGCCGATGTCGTTGCGCGCCAGGTCGATCAGCATCACGTGCTCGGCGCGCTCCTTGGGATCGGCGAGCAGTTCGGCCGCGATGCGCCTCGTCCTCCGCTCGGCGTGCCGCCGCGCGGCCGCGTGCCGGCCAGCGGCCGGATCGTGACGCGGTCGCCGTCGGCGCTCGGCGCTCCTGGCGCACGAGGATCTCGGGCGAGGCGCCGACCACGTGGAAGTCGCCGAAGTTGTACAGGTACATGTACGGCGACGGATTGATCGAGCGCAGCGCGCGGTAGAGCGTCAGCGGCGAGTCGCGGAAGGGCTTGCGCAGCACCTGCCCGATCTGCACCTGCATCATGTCGCCCGCCATGATGTAGTCCTTGGCGCGCTTGACCGCCGCCAGGTAGTCGTCCTTGGGGAAGTCGCGCTCGATCGGCGGTCTCGTAGCTGCCGCTGCTCGACCGGCACGTCGACCGGCTGGCGCAGCTTCGTGCGCAGGTCGCGCAGCCGGCTGCTGCGCCTTCTGGTAGGCCTCGGGCTCGGCCGGGTCGGCGTACACCATCAGGTAGATCTTGCCGGCGATGTTGTCGACGATCGCCAGCTCCTCGGTGAGCAGCAGCAGGATGTCGGGCACGCCGATCGGGTCGGGCTTGCTCGACGCCGGCCAGGCGCGGCTCGATGTAGCGCACCGTGTCGTAGGCGAAGTAGCCCGCCAGCCCGCCGCAGAAGCGCGGCAGGCCCGGGCCGCACCGCGACCTTGAAGCGCTTGCGGTACTGGTCGACGAAGTCGAGCGGGTTGCCCTCGAAGCTTTCGACGACCTTGCCGTTCGCGCACCACCTCGGCACCGGTGGGCGTCGAGCGCAACAGCGTGCTGGCCGGCAGGCCGATGAACGAGTAGCGGCCGAAGCGCTCGCCGCCGACCACCGACTCGAGCAGGAAGCTGTACGGCTTGTGCGCAGCTTCAGGTACAGCGACAGCGGCGTGTCGAGGTCGGCGAAACACTCGACCAGCAGCGGGATGCGGTTGTAGCCCTGGGCGGCGATCGCCTTGAATTCGATTTCGGTCATGCGTGCTTCCCCTGGTGGACGGGCCATGTCGGTCTCCGTTTCTGGTCTCCCGCCAGCCCGCGGGGCTGCGCTGCAACTGCGGAAGGGGTGCGTCGGCGGACGTGCCGACGCGGTGCGGGTCAGTGACGCCAGCACCACCAGCGGCAGGACCGCGGCCAGTCCTGGGCTGGTCGACCGAACTCGGAGACGAAGGATGCAGTGCCGATCCGCCAGATCGAGGTCACGACGCAATCGACGCGATCGATCGCTGCCTCGAGCAGCGAGGCGACTATAGCATCGACGTCGAGCGCATGCACATCGCGCCCCTCGTTGTAGCCGTAGGGCACCGCGATCACCGGAATGCCCGGCGGCGCGCGCGGCGAGCGCGTCGTTGATCGAATCGCCGATCGCCACGATGCGTGCCGGCGGCACGCCGAAGCGTTGCGCAGACGTGCAGCATCGGCATCGGATCGGGCTTCTTGCGCGGCAGCGTGTCGCCCGACACGACCAGGTCGAAGAAGCCGCTCGAGCCCGCAGTTGCGCGAGCAGCGGCACGGTGAACGCCGAGCGGCTTGTTGGTGACGACCGCCAGGCGCAGGCCGATCGCGCGCATCGCCGCGAGCCCGTCGACGACGCCCGCGTAGAGCCGCTGCGTGCAGGCCGTTCTCGCGCCGGTAGTGATGCAGGAAGGCGCGAGCGCGGCGCTCGAAGCGCGCGGCGTCGGCCTCGTCCGTCGGGCTCGCCGGTGAGCGCGCGGTGCACCAGCACCTCGGCGCCTTTGCCGACGTAGCTCGGCGACCCGCTCGAGCGTCAGCGGCGGGCGGCCGAGACTCCACCAGCATCGCGTTGACCGCGGCGGCGAGGTCGGCGGCGGTGTCGAGCAGCGTGCCGTCGAGATCGACGATGACGCCGGAGCCGCGAATCGCCGCGGCGAACGCAGCGGCCGCGGCACGACGCAGCCGCTGCGACCGGTCTGCGCCGCGTGCGGTAACGCCGCAGCGCGGCCGGGCGGCCTCACGCGACCGGCGCAGCGCCGCGCAGCCTGCGACCGATCACGCCCCGGTAGCCGCCGTCGGCATCGGGCGCGCCGAACACTGCCGACCCGGCGACGAAGGTGTCGGCGCCCGCGGCCGCGACGTCGGCGATGTTGTCGACTTTCACGCCGCCGTCGACCTCGAGCGAGATCGGCTGGCCGCCCGCGGCGCCACGCGGTCGATCCGCGCGCGCACCTCGCGCAGCTTGGCCAGCGTCGACAGGATGAACTTCTGCCCGCCGAAGCCGGGGTTGACCGACATCAGCAGGACCATGTCGAGCCTGTCCATCACGTGGTCGAGCCAGGACAGCGGTGTGGCCGGGTTGAACACCAGCCCCGCCTTGCAGCCCGCCTCGCGGATCAGCGACAGCGTGCGGTCGACGTGCTCGGAGGCCTCGGGGTGGAAGGTGATGATGTTCGCGCCAGCCTTCGCGAAGTCGCCGATGATGCGATCGACCGGCGTGCACCATCAGGTGCACGTCGATCGGGATCGTCACGTGCGGGCGGATCGCCTCGCAGACCATCGGCCCGATCGTCAGGTTCGGCACGTAGTGGTTGTCCATCACGTCGAAGTGGATCAGGTCGGCGCCGGCGGCCTCGACCGCGCGGACCTCTTCGCCGAGCCGCGCGAAGTCGGCCGACAGGATGCTGGGGGCGATCCGGAAGTGTGCAGGCATGGGGTTCGCATGCAGAAGCTCCTTCGGGCAAGTCTGCGGGACCGCGGCGGATGCTGCCAATAGAATGAAGCGATTCTATCTCCAACGCGGCTGCGAGCCAATCCGTGAACGAACGAAAGTACTCGCTGAAGATGACCGTCCAGACCGGTACCTGCCGGAGCAGTCGAAGCCCGAGGACGGCGAGTACTCGTTCGCGTACACGATCAACATCGACCAACAGCGGCAACGTGCCCGCGCAGGTGATCAGCCGCCACTGGATCATCACCGACGCGAACGGCAAGGTGATCGAAGTGAAAGGCCTGGGCGTGGTCGGACACCAGCCGCTGCTGGCCCCCGGCCAGCAGTTCGAATACACCAGCGGCAGCCAGATCGCGACGCCGGCGGGCTCGATGCGCGGCAGCTACTTCTGCGTCGCCGAAGACGGCGAACGTTTCGAGGCGCCGATCCCGGAGTTCGCGCTGGCGATGCCGCGCACGCTGCACTGAACCCGCGCCGCCCTGGCCGGCGGCATCGGTGCCCGGCTCACTTCTTGCCGCGCATCGTCCACCAGACGAAGAACAGAACCAGCAGCAGGATGCCCGCCGCTTCGAGATAGACGACCCACATGCGATGTCCTCCGTGGAGCCGGATTCTATCGGCATGGGCGATGGCCCTGATGGTCGCAGGCTGTGGCACGGACCGGGAACCTGGCGCGGCGTCGGGGCCGCACGCCGGATCGACGGCCGAGCAAAGACCAGTACTCGCCCCTCCCGCGTTGCCCGATCGAGGGCGAGGCGCGAGCACCACGATCAGCCCCGGTACCGGAACGCTGCCGGATGAGGCAGACCGCAGGTCGGGTACCGGCTCGCAGCCGGGCGTTGGGACCGGGCCGGTCCCGGTCGCGTCGCTGCCAGGCTGGTCGCAGGAGGATGCGGCCGGACTGGACCAGGCGATCGCACGGCAGTGCGCACTGCGCGCGCCTCCGGTGCCGTGGCCGCGCCTGTGCGCCGAGGTTCCCCGACAGGCAGGCCGGCTCAAGGAGTGGGTGCAGCAGCGCTTCGTCGCGCGCCCGGTCACGGGTGCCGACGGCAACGCCGACGGCTTGATCACCGGCTACCACGAGCCCGCGCTGACCGGCAGCCTTGTGCGTCGCGACGTCCGCCAGGAACCGGTCTACCGGCGGCCGCCGGCCGAAGTGCTGACACGCCGGCCGACCCGCGCGGAGATCGAGCGCAGCGCGATGCTCGCCGGCAGCGAGCTGGCCTGGATCGACGATCCGGTCGAAGCGTTCTTCCTGCACGTGCAGGGCTCGGGCCGCATCCGACTGCCCGATGGAAAGGTGCTGCGCATCGGCTATGCCGGCGACAACGGCCAGCCCTACACCGCGATCGGCCGCGTGCTGCGCGAGCGGGGCGCATCGTCCGAGCAGGAGCTCGACGCCGGCCGGATCAAGGCGTGGCTGCGCGCCAACCCCGGGCAGGCGCGCGACGTGATGCGATCGAACGCCCGCTACATCTTCTTTCGCGAGCTGCCGCCGGCCGATCCCGACGAGGGGCCGCCTGGGTCGCTGAACGTCCCGCTGACCGCCGGCCGTTCGATCGCGGTCGACCCGCGCCACGTGCCGCGCGGCGCGCTGATGTTCCTGTCGACCACGCATCCGGCCGACGGTTCGCCGCTGCGGCGCCTGGTGATGGCGCAGGATACGGGCGCGGCGATCACGGGCGCGGTCCGCGCGGACCTGTTCTGGGGCAGCGGCCAGCAGGCCGAGACCAATGCGGGGCTGATGAAGCAGCGGGGCCGGTTGTGGCTGCTGGTGCCGGTCGGCGCGAATTGAAAGCCGCGGGGTTGGCGCGCGCGCAGGCCGACGCGCGCGACGCGCCTCGCAGCATCCGGTCGCTGCGCCCGACGGGCGCCCGCGTCAGGACTTCGCCGCGTTCTCGTCGAGCATCTTGTCGAACTGCGCGCCGGGCACGTAGCCCTGCAGGCGCTTGCCGTTCGGGAAGAACGCGGTCGGTGTCGCGCTGACGCCGAGCTTCTGCGCGAGTTCGCGCAGTCTTCGGCAGCGCGGTGTCGCAGGTGCCCGGATTCGACGGGACCTTGCCGCTGATCATCATGTCGTTCCAGGCGCGCACCTTGTCGTCGGCGCACAGGGCCTTGCGCGACTTCACCTCGGAATCGGCCGCGAGGATCGGGATCGGGAAGGTGTAGATGGTGACGTCCTTCAACGCGACCAGATCCATGCGCATCTTCTTGCAGTAGCCGCAGTTCGGATCCTCGAACACGGCGACGACGCGCTTGCCGTTGCCGATCACCTGCTTGATCGCCAGGTTCAGCGGCAGATCCTTGAAGTCGATCGTCAGCAACTCGTCGACCCGCTCGCGCGTGAGGTTGCGGTTGCTGCGCAGGTCGACCAGGCTGCCCTCGACGAAGGCGTACTGGCCCTTCTCGTCGACGTAGATCAGGTCGTTGCCGATGCGCACCTCCCACATGCCGGCGACCGGAGCGTGCGGACCTCGTCGACCTTGTAGCGGCCCTTCAGCCAGGTCTCGACGGCGGTGCGCACGGTGCCGGCCGCCTCGGTCTGCTGCGCGACGGCCGGACCGGCGCCGATCGAGCAGCGCGAAGGCGCGCGAGCGCGAGACCGGTGAAGAAGGGCGGAAAGCCGGGACAACTTGATCATCGAACGGTTCCTCAGGAAGCGGCATGTGCGATCAGGCGTCGCTTGAGCCAGGATGAACTTGCAGCCAGACGCCAGCCGATCTCGCGCATGCCGACCAGCGGCTCGAGCAGACCGGGACGCGCCGGGGCGGGGTCGAACAGGCGCTGCAGGCCGTCGGTGGTCAGGCGCATCGCGGCGATCGCTTCGCGCCGCGCGCGCTCGTAGCGCCGCAGCAGCAGCGGATCGCCGAGGTCGCGGAACGGCTCGCGGCCGCGCAGCACGTCGAGCAGAGCCTTGACGTCGCCGAAGCCGAGGTTCATGCCCTGCCCGGCCAGCGGATGCACGACGTGCGCGGCGTCGCCGATCAGCACGACGCGCTGCGAGCACAGGCGATCGACGTCGATCAGCCGCAGCGGAAAGCGGCGTGCGCGGCGTGATCGGCTCGAGCGCGCCGAGCACGCCCTGCGCCGTCTCGGCGACGCGCTGCGCGAGCCTCGGATGCATCGAGCGGCATCAACGTGTCGGCCAGCGGCTCGGGCGCGGACCAGACGATGCTGAAGCGATCGCCCGGCAAGGGCAGCAGCGCGAGGATGCCGTGCGCGCCGAACCACTGCCAGGCGCAGTCGCGGTGCGGACGCGCGCAGGCGAAGTTGGCGACCACCGCCTGCTGCGCGTAGAGGCGCGTCGGTGGCGGGGATGCCGAAAGCTTCGCGCGCAGCGGCGAGTCGGCGCCGTCGGCGGCGACGACCAGCTTCGCCCGCAGCGTCGCGGCCATCCGACAGGCGCAGCTGCGCTCCGGCAGGCTTCGCGGTGTCGATCGCGTCGACCCGCGCGTCGATCGCGCGCCACGCCGGCGAAGCGCAAGGGCGCGCTCGAGCGCTCCCGACAGGTTGCGGTCCTCGACGATCCACGATAGCGCGTCGACACAGGCTTCGAACGCGCCGAAGTGAAGCTCGGGCGCATCGGCGCGCGCCGCCGGGTAGATGCGCATGTCGTAGACCGGTGCGATCCGGCTCGCATCGAGCGCATCCCAGACGCATCAGCGCTCGCAGCAGCGCGCGCGTGGCCGGCGACAGTGCGTAGACGCGGGCGTCCCAGTCGTCGTCGGGGCGCAGCGTCGGCCTCGAAGGGGCATTTTCGGGGGAACCGGCGGAAACACCAGCGGCCGGCGCAATATTGGCGACCCGCAAGCCCAGGCGCGCCAGCCCGAGCGCGGCGGCCGCACCGACGCCCCCCCGGCCGACAACGGCGACGTCGAATGCGAGCCCGGCGCTGGTGGGGGTGTGCATGAGGGCGGATTATAGGTGGGTGGCCTTGGGCCACGGGGTTGACCGGGGATTGGGAACTGGGCCGGTGCGGTGCTCGAGCTACGGGTGCTGGAAGTTCGCGTATACTTGAGAGCTCTGTGGGCGCGGCGCGCGAACGGTGTTTGAGTCCGGGTGTTGCGTCCTCACAGGACGGCCAAGTAGCTCAGTTGGTAGAGCAGCGGATTGAAAATCCGCGTGTCGGTGGTTCGATTTTTTTGAGCGCGCGAGGATGGCAAACCGGAGAATCGAGATGCACGAGTACCGAGAGGCGCTGTACCGCATGCGCCGCGGCGAGCCCGACCGCCAGATCAGCCGGGACGGCGTCATGGGACGGCGCAAACTGGCCCGTCTGCGCAGCGCCGCCGCCCAGGAGGGATGGCTGGATCCGGGCGCAGCGTTGCCGCCGGAGGCGGACCTTCTGCAAGCGCTGCGTGCCCGCCAGCGGGCGCAATCCCCGCAACTCCTCAAGCCGCAGAGTTCCAGCGTCGAACCGTTCGCAGCCCTGATCGAGCAGTGGCGCGGTCGAGGCGTGCAAGGCGTGGCGATTCACGCGGCGCTGGTGCGCAACCACGGCTTCACCGGCCACTACAGTTCGGTGCGCCGCTTCCTCGCCAAGCTCGAGGGCCAGCGCGTCGATGCCACGATGGTGCTGGACTTCGCGCCCGGCGAGGCCGCGCAGGTGGACTTCGGGGCCGGGCCGTCGGTGATAGATCCGGGCTCGCAGACGCTCGTGCGTACGTGGTTCTTCGTGATGACGCTGTGCTTCAGCCGGCACCAGTACGTCGAGTTCGTTCTCGACCAGACCGTGGAGACCTGGCAGCGTTGCCATCACCACGCGCTCAGGCACTTCGGCGGCGTGCCGCGGCGCCTGATCATCGACAACCCCAAGTGCGCCATCACGCGCGCCGTTGTCGACGATCCCCAGGTCCAGCGCGCCTACGCCGAGTGCGCGCAAGGCTACGGATTCCTCGTCAGCCCATGTCCGCCGGCCGACGCGGCCAAGAAGGGCATCGTCGAGTCGGGGGTCAAGTACGTCAAGGGCAACTTCCTGCCGCTGCGCGAGTTTGTGGACCTGCATGACCTGAATCGGCAAGCCCACGCGTGGGTGATGGATGAGGCCGGCCGGCGCATCCACGGAACCACGCGCGCGCAGCCGCTGGCGATGTTCGAGTTGGAGCGCCAGTCGTTGCAGCCGCTGCCCGCACGCGCCCCGGAGGTCTGCGCGTGGGCGCGCGCTACGGTTCATCGCGACACCCACGTGCAGTTTGCCTACTGCCTGTACTCGGTGCCGTACCGGTTGATCGGCTCCGAGGTGCTGGTCCGCGCAACCTCGAGCATGCTCGAGGCCTTCGACGGCGAACACCGTCTCATCGCCAGCCACCCTCGCGGCAAGCGGCGCGGCGAGCGCTTCACGCTCGATGACCACCTGCCGCCGGCGGCACAGGCCTGGAAGATGCGCACCCCGCGCTATTGCCTGGAGCAGGCCGAGGCGATCGGGCCCGCGTGCCTGGCGCTGGTGCAGCGCATGTTCGGCGACCGTGTGCTCGATCGATTACGCGGCGTGCAGGGGTTGCTGCGTCTGTGCGATGACTTCGGCGCACAGCGTTTGGAAGCCGCGTGCCGGCGCATGGAAGGCGTGGACATCGTCTCGGCCAGGACCGTACGCCAGATGCTCCAGAAGGGCCTCGAGCACACACCCGAGCCGCCACCGGCACCAAGCCCCGTCTACCAGGGCAAGTCGCGCTTCTATCGCGTCGGCGCGGCGCAAGCCTTGCTCGAACTGCAATGAGGATCCAACGATCATGAACCCGTTCACCGAACTCGCCCCCATGCTCAAGACGCTGCGCCTGTCGGGCATGCTCGACTCGCTCGAGACCCGTAACCGCCAGGCGCTCACCGAGCAACTCGCGCCCACCGAATTCCTGACCCTGCTGCTGCAAGACGAACTCGCTCGGCGCGACCAGCACAAGTTCGCCCGCCGACTGCATCGCGCCGCCTTCCACTCGGCCAAGACGATCGAGCAGTTCGACTTCGCCGTCATGCCCGGACTGAACCGCGCGCTCGTGCATGACCTGCTGACCTGTCGCTTCGTCGCCCAAGCGGCACCGATCCACATCGTCGGACCGGTTGGCACCGGCAAGAGCCATCTCGCTCAGGCGATTGGTCACCAGGCCGTGCGCCAAGGCCACGACGTGCACTTCGCCACGCAGTCGCAACTGCTCGGCGCGCTGCACCGCTCGCGCCTGTCGGGCGTCTACGAGCGGCGCATCGCGGATGCGCAGCGAGCCTGCCATCGAAAATCCACGTCATCCCACCGAAGCTCGAGATCCTCGCCGGCGCGGCAGCCGGTCAGCAGCAGCACTTGCAGGTACGCGGCCACCGCGGGCGAGCAGCTTGCGCACCTCGGCGAACCACGCGGCCAGTTGCTCGCGCTGGAGCGCGTCGTCCTTCGCCTTCGGCCGGCCCAGCTTCTCGCGCATTCGGCGCCCTTTGCAGGCGTCGGCCTGCACGATGCCGCGATAGTCGGGATGCTCGGCGCACCAGTTCACGAACGCGCGCAACATGGCGGAATCCGAGCGCCGCGAACGCCGGCCGCGTGCGCGTCTCGCGGCTCACCCAATCCTCGACAGCCTGCGCGTCGAGTTCGACGAGCGGGCGATTGAGCAGCGCGCGCAGCGGCCCCGGCTTGGTCAGCTTCTCCCGCGAGCGCTTGCGCGCCTCCCCGCCGGCTGCGGCCATCTTCAGATGGTCCGCATAGTTGCGCGCCGCCCCAGGCTTCGCGCCGTTCCTCGCACGTACGACGGCCCAGGCGTCGAGCCCCGACACCTCCAGCTTCGCGCGCTCGGCTTTCGCGGCGTCGCGCTCGGCGGTCTGCTGCGCTTCCGCCCTTGGCCACCACCATTCAACGCCCAACCTCCATCGGTTGGGCGTTTTCATTTCCGGGTTCCGCGACGCCACGCGGGGTTCGGCGCCGATCTGCATGTGCCACGCCGTGGCGGCCCGGCGTCCTGAAGTCACGAAAACTTCGCCGCCAGTCGATCGGAGCGATGTGGAAGGTCCTGCGAAAGTGATGCCGCAACGCCTCGGCGGACCCGAACCCCGCCAGCTCGGCGATGCGCTCGATGGACTGATCGGTCCGCTCCAGGAGTTGCTGGGCGAGATGCAGGCGTTCCGTGAGAAGCCAAGTCAGGACGGTGGAGCCCGTCAGCGCCTTGAATTGGCGGGTGAAGGTGCGCCGACTCATCCGCGCTTCTGCTGCCAGACTGTCCAGGCTGTGAGCCTCGTGCAGGCGCTTGCGCACCGATTCGATCAGCTGCGACAGACGATGGCCACCCGTGGTCAGCGGCAGCGGCTGCTCGATGAACTGCGCCTGACCACCCGCTCGGTGGGGTGGAATCACCAGCCGTCTGGCCACCTGGCTGGCGCGCGCGGCACCCACTCGCTGCCGAACGAGTTCCAGGCAGGCGTCCAACCCCGCGGCTGTGCCGGCTGAAGTCATCACGCCTCCGTCGTCGACGTAAAGCACGTCCGGCTCGACCTGAATCGCGGGAAACCGCTTCGCCATTTGCTCGGCGTACTCCCAATGAGTGGTCGCCCGACGGTTGTCGAGCAACCCGGCCTCGGCCAGCACATAGGCGCCAAGGCACAAACCGACGACTTGCGCTCCGGCCGCTCTGGCGGAACGCAGCGCGCGCAGCAGGGCCTCAGGGGGGCGCTCGTTCACGTTGCGCCAGCTCGGCACCACGACGACGTCGGCACGATGCAGCGCCCGCAAGCCGGCGATTCCGGAGATTCGATAGCCCGCGCTGGTGGTGAGTGGTTGAGGCTCTGCAGAGCAGAAGACAAGCTCGAACGGATTGGGCGCGGGCGGCGCCTCGCCGAAAACCACGCCGGGAATGGCCAGATGAAAAGGGCTGATCCCGTCGAACGCGACCACCGCGACACGGACACACTGGCCGGCTTCAGTCGAACGAGCGGTCATCGAGGCGAACGTTGAAGAATGAGAGGGATATTGGCCCAATCTTAACGAGAATCAGAAATCAGGCCAATGGCGCCGATTGGCACAAACCCAAAGAATGGTGGGGTCGTCACCGTTGTGTGATCACCTCCCGGAGAACAAGGACCATGAGCAAACCCGCGCTGATCGTCATCGATCTGCAAAACGACTACTTCCCCGGCGGCGCCTTCCCGCTCGCCAATACCGACGCAACACTGCTCGCCATCGAGCGCGCCATCGCAAACGCACGCGCCAAAGGCATCCCGGTGGTACATGTGCAGCATGTCGCCGACCCGCAGCAAGGAATCGCACCGTTCTTCAACGCCGGCACTCCTGGCGTCGAGATTCACCCCCGCATCCGGGATGCCGCGCCGGACGCGCCGGTCGTGGTCAAACACTTCGCCGACAGTTTCGAGCGCACCAACCTGCACGAGACGTTGCAGCAATTGGGCGTCGACGAGCTGATCGTGTGCGGGATGATGACCCAGAACTGCGTGACGCACACTGCGCTGTCGCGTCAGGCCGATCGCTACAAGAAGGTCACCGTCTTGACCGATGCCTGCACCACGGTGAGCGACATGCTGCACGCCATCGCCCTGCACGCCTTGTCGACGCGAGTGAATCTAGCCCCGACAGAACAGGCTCTTTGAGGGCATCGTAGCCGTGACAAGCGGCAATCCGAGCATAAGGGGGCGCACACGCAACTCGTCGATGAAGTGGCGGAAGAAGAGTGCGTAGCGCTCGGCCGGCGGCAGCGCGAGCACTTCGCCGACGGCAGCCAGGATGCGCTCTTCACTGGCCGCGCGGTCGCGCGGCTGCGGCCGCGGCGGTGCGAGTGTGTCGGGAATCACCATTGGCCATCAGTCCGACGCGATCTCCTGAAGCTTTCAGGCCCGCAGCTGCCGCAGCAGCGCGGGTTCGATCGCCGCGGCGGCCATCAGGCCGCTCATGCTCGAGGCCTCGACGCCGGCGCCGCTCACGTCCTGGCCGGCAAGCAGCAGACCGGGCACTGGCGTGCGCACCTTCAGCGCGGGCGACGCAAGGCGCTCAACGCTCATCTCGATGCCGTAGGTCGCGCCATCGGGTGTGCGCACGAAGCTCGCCTGCGTCAGCGGCGTCGATAGCTCGTGAAAGCGCACCATCGGCGCCAGCGCGGGGAAATTGCGCTCGAACTGCGCGAGCAGCCGCTGCTCGATCCACGCCTTGAGTGCCAGGTACTCCTCGGGCCTCGGTTCGCCGGGCGCCGCGTGCAGCCATGGCTCGAAGGCGCGCGCGTCGCACACGGCCAGCACTTCTGCGGTGGGCGGTCCGTCGTGCGCCGGGTCCTTCAACGACGGGAACGAGACGAACAGGCCGGGCGCGTCGTCGTCGGCCGGCGCACTCCAGACGGCACCGATGTCGTCGCTCTCGTAGAGCCAGACGTTGGCAGCCGACGCGCCGGCGCCGGCGATGTCGCCTTCGAAGCCCAGATAGAGCACCACCATTGCGAGGCCGGGGCGCAGCCGTGCCGCGGCAGCGCGCCAGTCGGCCGCGAGTGCGGCGTCGAGCCGGGCGAGCGTGTTGCCGACGCCGATCGTCGAAATCACGTGCTCGGCGCGCTCGACCTGCTCGCGGCCGTCGTGCATGCTGCGAACGCCGCGCGCGCGGCCGTCGTCGACAACGATCTCTCGCACGTCGGCGCCGAGCCGAAGCTCGCCGCCGGCGCGCTCGACCGGCGCCCGCAGCGCCTCGGCGAAACGCGCCGGCCCGCCGATCGGGTAGTACGCGCCGTGGTCGTACGCTCCGGTGACGAGTGCGTGTTCGACGAAGGGCGCGACTTCGGGCGGCGCACCGTAGTTGCCCCAGCGCGCGCCCAGAACGGCGCGCAGCCGCACATCTTCGATTTCAGCCAGACGCTGCGCCAGCGTGCGCCCGGTCCACTGCTGCAGTTCGGCGCCGCGCCACCAGCGCAACCCTCGGGCGAGCCACTCGGGCATGCCGCGCGCGGCCAGCAGCGTGAACGCGGCGTGGCGCGCCGCGGCCACGTCAGCGAACCAGCGCTCGATTGCCCCATGCTGACCAGGAAAGCGCGCCAGCAATGCCGCGCGGTAGGCCGACTGCGGATGTTCGATGCCGAACTCGAATCCCGGCTGGCGCACGATGTCGTACGGATTGCCGGACGACGCGAACTGCAGTGCGCTGTCGGTCAGCCACGACAGCAGGCGACCGAAGCCGCCGGCCGGCCCCGGCTCGTCGCCGACGTCGGTGACGTAGTGCACGCCGGTGGCGAACACCCAGTCCTGGCGGCGAAACGTCTGGGTCAGGCCACCGGCGATCGTGTGCTGCTCGAGCACGAGCACGCGTCTGCCGCGGCGCGCGAGTGCCGCGGCGGCCGTGAGACCGCTGATGCCTGAGCCGACGACGATGACGTCCCACATGATCACCCCCCTTTGCCGTCAGCCCGTGACGATATGCGCATCGACCCCGCGGCGCGGTGCCGGGCCGACCGGTTCGGCGAAGCCGACGCGTGCCCACATCTGCACCGTCTGCGCCGGGCGGTCGGCACCGACGAGCGCGTGGATCTCGGCGTACGGCTTCGCCTGCTCAGGGTACTCCTGCAGCGCCTGCTGCGGAGGATGCGTCACGACGTCGTGTGCGGTCGAACAGCCACGACTGCAGCTTGTGCGAATGCGGCGCGAGGATCGCGTGCCCGAGCACCCAGCGGCGCAAGTCGGGCTCGGCATCGGGGCCGCCCCGCGCCGACGGGCCGAGTCGCCATCGCCTCACCCCCATGGCGTTCGGGATCGAACATGGCGAGTTTCTGCTCCAGGCTTGGCGCGGTCTGCTCGACCGGCGTGGTCACGACGCGTCCGTCCTCCAAGGACACGCGGACGCGCTGATCGACATGCAGGCCGGCTTCGCGAGCGACGGCGGACGGCCACTGTCAGACATCCTGCGGAACACCCGATAGGCGCCGCCTGCGCCTTCGTAGGCCCGCTTCGTATCCTCGTCGTCGACCCAGGCGAACACGATCACCGTGGCCCGCGCGTGGAACCGCAAGAACAGCCGGTACTGCTGGAAGAACCTGGTTCGGAACCAGTGCTTGCGCTCGTCGCCGAGGCGCTGGCGCCCTTGGAGATGGCCGAGCGACCGGCCACCTGCCGCGATGCATACCCGCCCGCCCGCGACATTCGTCCGCTTCGAGCACGACTGGCGTGGCAGATTCCGCGATCCCGTGCCAGACTGCCGCAAGCGGAAGATCCGGCCCCGAACGAAGGGGCGGGAGAGCAGCGCTGACATCGGCTGGAGCGGCAAGCGCGCACATGATGTTGATTTCCTTCGGCGGATCTTTTCCTCGCGACGTCTGCATCCGCGATCTTCCGGAGCATTCGCTGCGCCGGGTGGCGGGCACGCGTTGCCCCGGCTGAGGATCAGGTCGGCTCTGTCGCGGGCGGCGCTGGCACGCGGCCGTCTCGGGGCGACCCTGGCACTGGCCGCGGTGGTCTCGCTGCACCTCGCGGGCAGCCTGCCCTTCCAGGAAACGCTGCGGATGTTCACGTTCCAGCTTTACCAGACATCCGCGCCGCGCGAACGGCTGTCGACGCCCGTCATCGTCGTGGAGATCGACGCGCCCGCTCTGGAGAAGCTGGGTGCGTGGCCCTGGCCGCGCAACCTGACGGCCCTGCTTCTGAACCGGATCTGGCGCATGCAACCGGCCGCGGTCGGGCTGGACATCGAAATGCCGGAGGCCGATCGCTTCTCGGCATGCGAGATTGCACGCTACGTTCCGGGCATCGACGCGCCGCTGGTCCGCAGGGTATGCGCCCTGCCCGGCAACGACAGCGCGCTCGCCGAGTCGCTCAGGCGGGGCAAGGCCGTGCTGAGCGTGCGTGGCCGCGACGGTGCATCCGATGAGGCCCTCCGAGTACCGCCGGTGCGAGTGGTCGGCAACGGGTCCGGCGACACCATGCGCAGCTTCGAGGCGGCCTCGACGAGTCTGCCCGAATTGCACGCCGCTGCCGGGGTCGCGCTCAGGAACGTCGACACCCACTACGGGGTGGTCCGCAAGGTGCCGATGATCGCGAAGGTCGGCGAGAGCGTCGTCCCGTCGCTTTCGCTCGAGATGCTACGGCTCGCGACCAGAAGCCCGGAGCTGGAAATACGGACCGAGCCCGGGCGCATCGCAGGCGTGGCAGTCCGGGGGAGCTACGCCCCGACCCAGGACGACGGCTCCTTGTGGGTCCATTTCGGACCCCGGGACCGGGTGCGATCGGTGTCGGCGGCGCAAGTGCTCGACGGCAGCCTGGATGCGAAGGCACTTCGGAACAAGATCGTTCTGGTCGGCGTGTCGGGGCCGGGGACGGGGGATCTGCACACCACGACGCTGGGTGAGCGCGTGCCGGCGGTCGAAGTCCACGCGCAGGTGCTCGAGTCGATCGTCGATGGCACCACGCTGCTTCGCCCGCACTGGGCCCTTTGGCTGGAGGGGGCGCTGATGCTCGTGGTGGGGCTGTCGATCAGCTGGGGCTTCCCGCACATGCGTGCCAGGGTGGTGCTTCCGATCATGGCCGCGACAATCGCCTTGTTGTGGTTCGGGGGTGTGGCGGCGTACACCCGCGCGCACCTGCTGTTCGACGTCGCATCGCCGATGTCGATCTTCGTCATGATGTTCGCGTTCATGCTGGCGGACTCGCTGGTGCGCGAGGAGCTCCGTCGCAAGTGGCTCGCGGACCAGCTTGCGCGCGAGGAAGTCCAGCGCAGGTCGCTCGAGCACGACCTCGCGTCTCAACGAGAACATGCGGCCCGGGCCCGCGGCGAGATGGAGGCTGCGAACCGGATCCAGACCGGTATGCTGCCGGACGCGCAGGCTCTGTTCGCGAGCGAAGGCCGGTTGGACATTGCCGCCCGGATGGAGCCGGCGAAGCACGTAGGAGGCGACCTCTACGACTGCTTCATGCTGGATGACCATCACGCTTTCTTCACGATCGGCGATGTGTGCGGCAAAGGCGTGCCGGCGGCGCTGTTCATGGCGATCAGCAAGACACTCTGCAAGAGCCTGGTCCTGCGCGACGATCCTGATCAGAGCGACCCCGGCGCGCTGATGCGACAGGCGAACCGGGAGATTTCGCGCGACAACCCCGAGATGCTGTTCCTGACAGCGTTCATTGGGGTGCTCGACTTGCGCAACGGTGAACTTCGCTACTGCAATGCGGGACACGACAATCCGCTCGTGTTCGCACCGGGTTCCCTGCCGATCGAACTCGACGGCCCCAAGGGTCCGCCGATCTGCATCATCGATGACTTCGAGTATCGGACGAATCGCAGGCAACTGGCGCCGGTCGAGATGGTCTGCATGTTCACCGACGGGGTGACGGAGGCGCTCGATTCGGCGGGCGAGATGTATGGCAAGGACAGGCTGCTGGCGGTACTCAGGCGACACGGGACCCACGGCGCGTCGGCACAGCAGGTCCTCGACGCGGTCTGTACGAGCGTGCACGGATTCGCGACGGGGGTCGATCCGTCGGACGACTTGACGGTGGTCGTGATGCGCTGGACCTCGTCATGACGACGCAACAATCGTGTGATTTTCTTGTCGTCGGGCTCGCGGGTACGACGGCGTCGCCGCGGATGGCGATCATCATGGGCATGTCCGCGGTACCGCTCATGTCCTCGCTCGGGATTCGCGCTCTGGGGACAGTGCGCAGGTGGCGCACCAAGCAACGAACGAGAGGTGGACAGCATGCCGGATACCATGGCATTGAAGCCAGACGCCGCATCGAGACTGATGATCCCGAACCAGCTTTCGGCTCTGCGCCGAATGAGTGAGTGGCTCGAGGAGACCATCCGCGAATTGGATGCGCCGGAGCAGATGTCCTTCAAGTTCGACCTGTGCGCGAACGAGGCAGTGGCCAATATCATCAGTTACGCCTACCGGGACAGCGGCACGCACGAGATCACGCTGAGCCTCTCACGAGACGACGACCTGTTGTGTCTGGAGATCGAGGACGACGGCATCGCGTTCGACCCGCTGGCACGGCCGGAGCACGAACAACCGGAGAGTCTCGCGGACGCGTCGATCGGCGGCCTCGGGGTGGATCTGATCAGGAAGTTCATGGACGAATGCCGCTACGTGAGGCGAAACGGACACAACGTCTTGACATTGGCGGCGCGCATCGGGCACTGAGCGGCCGCCCTGGCCCGGAAATTTCGCGAGCAGCGAATCGGCAGCCTCGTGCCGAGGTGCGTTGTCATAGGTGGTACTCGGGCAGCTCGATGAGCGCCTGGACTGGTCGGACGTGTGCGACCACAACGTCAAGAGCCGGCGCAAGTAGTCCAGCCTGCACCGCTGTAGGCCTGCCTGCGTGGCAGGCCTTTTTGTTCGTGCGCGAGCACGCGCACCGATGCGTCGCGCATCTCCGCCGTCTCTGCCTCGCGCATGCAGCGCCCGCTACGGAACGATGCGTTCGGCCCGGAACTGGCGCAACAGGCGGACGAACATCTCTTCGGTGTCGAGAACCTCGTGGAAGCCGTGCAGCCGCGACTTGGTGAGGTTCGACATCACGTCCCAGGTGGTGTTGAACACGTAGTCGCCGAAGGGCCAGGACACCACCTCGTCGAATCGATACGGCGCGAGCCCGTGCCTGGCGACCATCGCGTCCCAGAGCGGCGCCTTGTCGGCCATGAAGTCGGTCAACGACATCGGCGCCGGATCTCCGACCGGCATGTCGAAGACCTCGGCGATGCGCGGCCAGACATCGAGCCAGCGGAAGTAATCGCCGTTGGTGATGTTGTAGGCCTGGTTGGCCGTGTTCGCGCTCGTCGCGGCCCACAGCGCGGCATTGGCAAACAGCGCCGAGTCGGTGGCCTGATAGATGTTGCGGCCGCTGCCCGGCTTGCCGGGCCAACACAGAGGACGGCCGAGCTCTTTCATGATCGCGGCATAGGCGGCGATCACCGACACGATGCTCATCGCGGTGCCCGGTGCGAAGCCGCACAAGGTCTGCGGCCGCAGTTCGGTCCAGGTCCAGCGCTTGCCCTTCTGGAACGCGGTCAGCCAGTCGATCTGGTCGAAGTAGTAGTTCGCGCCCGCATGCCGCGGGTCGGATTCGCGGGCCGGCGTCTTGAACGGGCCGAGATGGGTGCCGTAGTACTTGGTGCCGGTCACGAGCACGACACGCTCGAGCACGCTCGAGGCCGCGTCGATCGCCGTCACCGAATTGACCAGCATGTCGCGGTTCGGCGCGATATTCGCGGCATAGCCGGAGGCTTGACCCTCGGAGGCCTGGAACGCGGCGTAGAAGACGTGCGTGACCCCGCCGAAGTCCGCCTCGAACGGCTTCAGCAGGTCGACCGACAGGTAGCGCACCCGCTCACGATCTTCGCCCTTGCGGCGCGACAGGCCGACGACCTGCCAGTCCGGCTCGCGGGCCAGCCGGTCGACGATGTATCGGCCAATGACGCCCAGGGCGCCGACGACGACTGCGGTTTTCATGAATCCATGCTCCAAGCGCCCAAGATCCTCGATGAGCGAGGGGTCGAAGACGACGACCCGACGGCGGGTCTTACCCGTCGAACCCGACCTCGCGACGCATCATGGCCGCTGCGGGGTGGTCCCGTCGTTTCACAATGACCACCTCGCGGACATCCGCGACGCGATTCATCGCCGCGGCCAGCTGGGCGGGGCCTGGCCGTATGTGGTTTCGATCGACACCGCACTCTCGGCAAGTAGAGTACAGACAGATTGCACTTATCAGGCTGAAGTCAGCCTGATCGGTACCGGGGCCGCGGTCGATCCTGCAAGCGAGCGCCCCGTACCTGTAATGTGCGAAGCGTGCTTGCGGCAACCCTCTGCTCATCGACATCGATATGCGACTGCTGATCCTCGAAGACGACCCCGACCTCGGTGACGCGCTGGCCACGGGCCTGCGGCAGTCGAGCCATGCGGTGGACTGGTTTCGCGACGGCGAGCAGGCGGATGCCGCCCTGGGCGGCACGCCCTACGACGCCCTGGTGCTGGATCTCGGATTGCCGGGAGCCGACGGCATGACCTGGCTGCGGCGCTGGCGCGCGAAGGGAATGGCGCTGCCGGTGCTGATCCTGACCGCGCGCGACGGCGTCGAACAGCGCATCGAGGGGCTGGACGCCGGCGCCGACGACTACCTCATCAAACCGATCGCGATCGACGAACTCGCCGCCCGTCTGCGCGCCATGCTGCGCCGGTCTTCGGGCCGCGCGCAGGCATTGTGGAGTCACGGTGCCCTGCAGTACGACCCGGCCACCAAGCAGGTGCTCTGGCACGGGCGCGAGATCGAGCTCACCGGGCGCGAACTCGCGCTGCTGGAGGTGTTTCTGACCCACCCGCAGCGCGTGCTGTCGAAAGGCCAGCTGATGGAAAAGCTCTACGACTGGAGCGGCTCCGAGCCCGAGAGCAACGCGCTCGAAGTCCACGTCCATCACCTGCGACGCAAGATCGACCCGGGCATCGTGCGCACGGTGCGCGGCGTCGGCTATGCGCTCGGCGCGGCGGACGAGCGGACCGGAGATGGTGCGCAGATGAGCCTGCAGCGCCGCCTGCTGGTCTACCTGCTGCTGTGCGCGCCGCTGGTGTGGGGCATCGCGCTGCTGGCGTCGGCGGACCGGGCACGGCACGAGGTCAACGAGCTCTTCGACACCGAGATCATCCGCCTCGCGCGCCAGGTGCAGGCCACGCTGGCCGGGGCGTCGAGTGCGCGACGCCTGCGCCGAAGCCGCGTCCGCCGGCGCCAGCTGCCCGGCCGCCGCGTCGGCCCGCGACCCGCCTCGACCCGGCCGGCGAGGCCGACCTGCGCGACCTGTCGCTCGCGGTCGTGGAATGCCGATGGCCGGCTGCTGCTGGTCGACCGCGAGGGCGTGCAGCTGCCGCGGCGCGCCGACGCGGCCGGATTCGTCGACCTCACGCTGGAGGGCGCCGCCTGGCGCGTCTACTACCTGCAGTCGCCGCAGGGCGAGTGGCTGGTGGCCGCCGGGCAGCGCGTCACGGAACGCGACGAGCTGGTGGAGAACCTGATGGCCAGCCAGCTGCTGCCCTGGCTGCTCGTGCTGCCGGTACTGATGGCCGCGATGGCCTGGGCCGTGCGGCAGGCGCTCGCGCCGATCCGCACGCTCGCGGGCGAGCTGCAGGGCCGCGGCGCCGACGACCTGCGGCCGGTGCCTGCCGAAGACGCGCCGAGCGAACTGAAGCCGCTGCTGGCCGCGATGAACGGACTGTTCGTGCGCATCGACGACCACGCTGGCGCGCGAACGCCGCTTCACCGCCGACGCCGCCCACGAACTGCGCACGCCACTGGCCGTGCTGCGGGCGCAGTGGGACGTGGTGCGTGGCGCCATCGACGACGCCGAACGCGAGCAGGCCGAGGCTCGCCTGGCAGCCGGGCTCGACCGCATCGATCGGCTGGTGACGCAGATGCTGGCGCTGTCGCGACTGGAGGCCACCGACCACCTGCCGCGACAGCGGCGCGGTCGACTGGCGCGATGCTGGTGGCGCAGGTGATCAACGACGTGCTGCCGCTGGCCGAACGCCGCCGCATCGAACTGGGCTGCGACTGGCCTGCCGACGGCGCGGCGCCGTTCCCGCTGCAGGGCGACGCCGACCTGCTCGCCGTGCTGCTGCGAAACCTGCTGGACAACGCGGTGCGTTATGCCCCCGAGGGCAGCGCCGTCACGCTGCGTTTCGGCACGGCGTGCCTGACGGTCGAGAACGAAGGCCCGCCGCTGACGCCCGAGGCGCTGGCGCGCCTGGGCGAGCGTTTCCACCGGCCCGACGGCCAGGCCGAGAGCGGCAGCGGGCTGGGCGTGTCGATCGCGCGGCGCATCGCGGCGCTGCACGGCCTGCAACTGCGCTATCGCGCGGCCCGCGGCGACGGCGAGGGCGTGGTCGCCGAACTCAGTTCGACTTGATCTTCGCCAGCAGCGCGCGGACTTCCTCGCGCCGGCCGGTGTCGGCGATCTGGCGGCCGGGCCGCGGCGGCGCCCGCAGCGCGCGCTCGAGATAGGTCACGGCTTCGTCCGCGCGGTCGGGTCTCGGCCAGGTACTCGGCGTAGAAGAAGTTGGGATCGATGCCCTGCGGGTTGATCGCCAGCGCCTTCTGCAACAGCTCGCCGGCCTTGTCCTTGTCGCCGAAGCCCAGCGGCCAGCTCGGCACCTTGTAGTACAGCACGCCCAGGCTGTTGTAGGCCGAGCCGTCGAGCGCCTTGCCGTCGATCTTGATCGCCTGCTCGTAGATCGTCTTGGCCTGCTTGACCAGGCTCAGGGCGCCCAGGCCGCCCTTCTCGCCCGCCCACGAACTGACGACGATGCCTTCCCACACCAGCGGCTCGCTGCGGCCCGGGGAATCTCCCGCTGACCTGGTGCGCCTTGGCCGCCAGCGCCTCGAAGCGCTTCTCGCGCTCGGCCTCCGGGGTCTGGTAGCGGATCACTTCCCAGTCGCGCTGCAGTTCGGTGACGGCGTCTTCCACCGGGCCGGCGAGCGCAGCCAGCGGCCAGCCGATCACGGCGGCGGCGGCCAGGGACAGCAGGCTTGCGATCGGTTTCTTCATGTCGGTTCTCCTTCGATTGACGAGGGGCAGGTCCGCGGCAGCAATGCTGCGGCGGTGCTTGACGAAGCTGCCGTCGAGCGCAGGGCCGAGCAGGCCATTCAGGCGCACGGCCAGGCGTTCGGGGAAGCCGAGGAATCGCTCTGCGGCTTCGCTCTCGATCAGCTGCATCAGCGCCGCGGCCACGGCCTGCGGCGGATCCATGGCGGTGCCGGTGGCCCGGTTGTAGGCCTCGACCTCGGCGCCGTTGAAGCCGGTGCGCGTGCTGCGCGGCGCCCAGGATCTGCACGCGCACGGAGGTGTCGGCCAGCTCGCGGCGCAGCGCCTCGGCGAAGCCGTGCAGGCCGGCCTTGCTGGCGCCGTAGACGCTGAAGCCCGGCAGCCCGATGCGGCCCAGCGCCGAGCCGACGAACACCACCTGGGCCCGAGGCAGGCCACGCAGATGCGGCAGCAGTGCCTGCGTCAGTTGCATGGGCGCCAGCAGGTTGGCCTGCAGCACCGCCTGCATCTGTGCGGGGCCGACGGCGGCGAGCGGACCGAAGGCGGGCACGCCGGCGGCATGCACCACGACGTTGGCGCGCCATCGAACCGCGGCCGCGGCAACCGCCGATACGCCGGCGTCGGTGGTCAGGTCGGCCTGCACCCACTCGATTCCCGGCGGCAGGGTCGACGCGGCGCCACGACCCACGCCCAGAACGGCGGCACCGGCGTCGCGCAGCGTCTGCGCCATCACCCGGCCGAGTCCGCCGCCGGCACCGGTGAGCAGCACACGCGCCTCGGGCGGCCTTCATGCCAGTGCCCCGGCCGAGGCGGCCTCTGCCGGCGCGGCGTGCCCGGTAGCAGCCTGCGTGGCGTCCCCGTAGCAGCCTGCGCGGCCGTCAGCGGCGCCGCCTGCGGCAGCGGCAGGCTGCGGAACACGTCGCCGTACAGGCGGAAGAAGGCGCGCGCTGCGTGAACGATGGCGGCGCGATCGCGCTCGTCCTCGATCTGGTCCATCAGCACCTCGAAGGTCGCCGTGTGCTCGCTGGTCCAGCGTGCCGTGCGAGCGCAGGTAGCTGAAGGCCGCATCGGGCAGCGAGCAGCGGCTTCTGGATGGCGTCGGCCGCCAGCAGCGCCAGCGACACGCTGGTGCCCTCGAGCACGTGCACCATGCCGAAGAAGCCCAGCGGGTTGCCCCGCGCGATGGTGTCGTAGGCGTAGGCCACCATGACTTCGGTGGCGTGGCCCGGCGCGCCGTGACGCACGGCCTCGGCGTCGCCGCCGGCCGCGCGGATGTCGTTCAGGATCCACTCGTCGTGGCCCGACTCTTCCTCGATGTACTCGTCGAGCGGGTCGCGCAGCCAGGCGTGGTGCGCGGGCAGCGCAGCCTTCGTCGCCCGCAACAGCGGCACCGTGTGGCTCACGTGGTGATAGGCCTCGCGCAGGAAGGCCAGGTAGCTGGGCAGCGAAACCCGGCCGCGCAGCGCACCCTGGATGATGGGGGTGGCCAGCAATTCGTCGCGGGCCGCGGCGGTCTGTTCAAGCAGTTGGGCGTGGAAGCTCATGGTGTCGTGTCAGGCGGATTGGGGGGAAAGGAGTTGCAGCAGCGTCGGCGTGCACGCGCAGGATCTCGGCACGCTGCGGCCGGCCGTTGGCGGTGGCCAGGCCGGTGCCGGCGTCGAACGCGGCGCGCCCGCGCACCCAGTTGGTGATGCGCGCGTAGTCGGGCAGCGTGGTGTTGGCGGCGTCCAGGGCGGCCTGCAGCTGGGCATCGCCCGCCATCGGGTCGACCGGCCACAACACCGCGCTGCAGCGCCGGCTGCCCGTCGCCGAAGACGACGGC
This sequence comes from uncultured beta proteobacterium, assembly GCA_963849015.1. GTDB lineage: Bacteria > Pseudomonadota > Gammaproteobacteria > Burkholderiales > Burkholderiaceae_E > Quisquiliibacterium. Next base: position 166,577 of record CAWKFK010000017.1, on the reverse strand, counting down.
CTGCAGCACGGCGGGCTGGCTGCGCAGCGCGGTCTCGACCCACTCGGGCGAGACGTTGCGGCCGTAGGCGGTGATCAGCAGATGCTTCTTGCGGCCCAGCACGTGCACGAAGCCGTCTTCGTCGATGCGACCAAGGTCGCCGGTGGGCCACCACTGCGGTACGGGCGAGGGGTCGCCGAGATAGCCGCTGAACAGGCTGCCGGCGATCAGAAGCTCGCCGTCGGGCGCCACGCGCAATCGCGCGTGCGGCAGCGCGCGGCCGGCGCTGCCGGGACGCTCGTCGCCGGGCAGATTCAGCGTCTGCACCGAGGCGCCCTCCGACAGGCCGTAGCCTTCGCCGACCGGAAGGCCCAGAGCGTGCGCGGCGTGGACCAGCGGCGCGCCGACTGCCGCGCCACCCACCGCGACGAGCTTCAGGCCCGCCGGCGCCGGCTGCCCGCTGTGCTGCAGGAACGCACACCACGCGCGCAACATCTGCGGCAGCAGGATCAGGCTGTGCGGATGCAGCGCACGCACGGCGGCGTCGAAGCGCGACGCGTCGAAGCCGGATGCGCCCGCCAGACCCAGCGACGCCAGCGGCCGCGTGATCACGGTGGCGCCGTGCAGCCGCGGCGCCATCAGCCCGGCGATGTTTTCCAACAGCACCGCGAAGGGCAGCGCGTTGAGGTGGCGGGTGATCGCCAGCGGCGACATCGCATCGACCAGGCCGCGCGCCACGCGCTGCATTGCCCCGGCCGACAGGCACACGCCTTTCGGCGCGCCGGTGCTGCCCGAAGTGAAGGTGATCTTCGCGGTGCCTGCCGGCATGGCGACGGCGGCGGCCGGCAGCCGTGCCAGCGCCACCGCTTCGCCCGCGACGAACGTCGTCGACCACTGCAGACCGGGCCACTGCCGGGCCAGGGGCGCCGCTGCGACCAGGGTGTCGACACCGGCGCTGCGCAGCGCGTGCTGCATCTGCTCGGGCGTGAAGAACAGCGGCAGCGGCACGTGCACCACACCCGCCTGCAGCGCCGCCTCGTCGAGCGCCACGAAGGCTGCGCCGTTGTCGAGCAGCGAGGCCAGCACGCGGGTGCCCATGTCGCGCAGCAGCCCTGCCGCGTCGGTCACGGCGGCCTGCAGGTCCTCCGTGGACCAGACCCGCTGCCCGTCGTCGAGCGCCGGCGTCATGACATCACCCTGCGCCGAGCCAGCGTCTGCAACGCGGCGTCGAGATGCCCGGCCAGCACCACCGGCCGGTGGTCGTAGTAGCTCCCCCAGGCGGCGGCATCGGCGCCCAGTGCCGCGGGGTCGGCCACGCCGAGAGCCAGCGGCACGATGCCCAGGCGCACGAACAGGTGGCGCAATTCCTCGGTCAGGGTGCCGACCACCCACTCGAAGCCCTGGGCAGCCAGATGCGGCCCGAGCTGCAGGATCAGCTTGCGCCCCTGGCCCGACCGACTGGCAGCCAGGTGGCCGACTTCGACGATGCGCCCGCGGGCCGGCCGCAGCGTCGCGTCCTGTCCGAGCAGCGTCTCGACGGGCGCCGACAGGTAGCGCTCCAGGAAGAGCGGCTCGGGGCCGGCCGGCCGGTAGCCTGCAGCCGCGACGATCTCGCCGTCGTGGTCATGCAGCGCGACCATCCGTGGCGCGAACCGACGGACGACGGCACCGTATCGCTCGGCGTAGACGCGACGCACGAAGCGCTCGACGGCTGCGCGCTCGGGGTGCTCGCGCTCGATCGGGACCAGACCCGCGGCAGGGGCGGGAAACCCCGGCACCGGATGGGCGCGGGGTTCGGACTTCGGGGACAAGGCCAACACATCTGCTCCTTGGTTCGCCTCCCGGGAGAGGGGGAAGCGCTATGGAGCGAGAGAGTGGCAGGCGGCGATTAACGGAGCCTTAAGCGCGGCGCGCGCGGGAACGGAGCCGTCGCAAGCGAAGGGGGCGCGAACCGCGCAGCCCGGAACCTCACGCGCGGCGCGACGGCCCGCATCAGTCGCCGAAGTCCTGCGGCAACAGCGTGACGCGCTCGTCCCGGCTCAGGGTGCGATCGCGGTCGACGAACAGGCGGCGGGCCTGCCGCAGGCGCGCCCGCAGCAACGCGCGGCGCACGGCGTGCGCGTTCGGAGCGCGCGACTGCATGTGCGGTGACAGGCGCGCCGCGAACGCCTGGCGTGCGCCCTCCCCGAACTCGCAGTTCATCTGCGCGAGCATCAGCTCGGCGGCATCGAGCAGTTCGTCGTGACGAAACCCGGCGAAGGCCCCGGCGTATGCGCCGTCGTCGCAAGCGCCGGCATCGCCCCGGGGACCGCGGCCGTGCATGGCGAGAAGGGCGAAGGTGCGGCGCATGGTGTTTTCGCTGCGCATGCGCGCGGTGGTCGTGTGGCTGTTCATGATCGGCTCTCCCTGGAAGCTGGTTCGCGGATCGGTCGGGACTCGGCGTCGCCCGCCGTGTCGTCGGCCACTCGGTGTTCATTTCGAAGAACGATCCTAGTTGCACGTCAGATCAAGAACAATCAGACTTTATTAGCGATGACTTCAGTAATTACTTAACGATGAACATCACCTTCCGCCAGCTCAAGGTCTTCGTCGAGGTCGCGCGCGCAGGCAGCATGACCCGCGCGGCGGAACTGGTGCACCTGACGACACCGGCGGTGTCGATGCACATCCGCGAGCTCGAGTCGCAACTCGGCGTGCTGTTGTTCGATCGGGAGGGTCGCAGCATCTCGCTGTCGACGGCGGGCGAGTACTTCCTCGTGCACGCGCGGCGAATCCTGGCCGCACTCAGGGAGGCGGATCACGAGATGGCGCGCCTGAAGAAGGTCGAGTCGGGGCAGCTCTCGATCGGCATGGTCGGCACCGCCGAGTACTTCGTGCCGCGGATGCTGGCGCTGTTCCGCGCCGAGCACCCGGGCATCGAGATGCGCCTGCAGGTCGCGGCCGGTCGCGATGCGCTGGTTGCGATGATCAAGGCCGGCGACGTGGACCTCGTGGTCACCGGGCGCCCGCCGAAGGAACTCGCCACGCGCGCGGAGGCTTTCGCGGCGCATCCGATGGTGTTCATCGCGCCGCCGGATCACCCGCTGTGCGGCCGGCCGGACCTGTCGGTGATGGCGCTGGCCCCCTATCCGCTGATCGTGCGCGAGGACGGCTCAGGCACGCGCAATGCCATGCAGCAGTTCTTCGCCGAACAGCGGTTCCGGCCGCACATCACGATGGAGATGTCGAGCAACGAGACGATCAAGCAGGCGGTGATGGCCGGCATGGGGCTGAGCTTCCTGTCGCTGCACACGCTCTGGCTGGAACTGCGCAGCGGCCTGCTCGCGATGCTCGACGTCCAGCGCGCGCCGGTGCTGCGCACCTGGCACATCGTGCACCTGCAGTCCCGCATCCTGTCGCCGGCCGCCGAGGCCTTCCGCTACTTCATGCTGGAGAACGGCGAACGGTTCCTGGCCGAGCAGGACACGCCGCTGCTGCAGCGCCTGTGAACGGGGCGTCGTCCCGGTGCGAACGGAACGCGCTCACGGCTGCAGCGCGCGCGTCGTGTCGACAGTGACCCCGCGCCCCTGGTTCTGCGGGATGCACGGATGGCCAACCTGGTGGACAATGCACGTATCGACAACAGAGGCTCCGAAGCGAGGTGCAGCGATGCGTGCCGGCCGCCGCCCCAAAGCAAAGCCTGGTGTACCCCTCGGCCGGCACGCTGCGCCGTCGGCAGGATCGGCGCGCCGGGCACGAAGCGCCCCGCGCAGCGGCGTCACGGTGCGTGCGGAAGTGCGGCGGGCATCGGATGCCGACCTGATCGAAGAGGCTTTGGCAGGCAGCGCGGACACCCTCAGCGAGGTCCTCGACCACTACCTGGCTGCCGCGTCCGCCGGCGGGTTCGGCGACGCGCAGTCCGAGGCGCACCGTCGGGCGATCGAATCGATCCGAAGCCGGCTCGATGCGGTGGCCATGGCCCGTACCCGGCTCGCGACCCTCTGCGATTGGCTGCACTCGGCGGATCGCACGGCACTGCCCCCGTCTGCGACCGTCGGCGTCGACCAGGCGAGCCTGGCCGACACGCTCGAGACCGTGCGCAACGCGCTCACCGCCTACCTCGATGACCTGCGGTCCGACGCGGAGATGTCTCTGACCTGCCAGTTCGGAGAGGGCATTCTGCAGCGCTCCGAAGACGAGATCGAGGCCCTGTCGCGGCGCCTCGATGCACGCTACGCGGCGGCGCTCGATCTCGCGCGGCGACTCGGTTGAACGCGCCGGCGTGCGCCGGAATCACACCTTGTCGTCGATGTGCTCCAGCGCCTGCCGGTACTTTTCGATCGCGTGCTCGCGCACTGCGGGCAGGTGATACGAGGGAAACAGCTGCTCGGTTGCGCGGTACCGCGACAGCACCTCGCGCGCCAGCGTCACTTTGTGCACCTCGACCGGTCCGTCGGCGAGCCCCATGTGGAACGACTGCATCACCAGGCCCGCGAACGGCATCTCGTCGGAGATGCCGAGCGAACCGTGCAGGTGCAGTGCGCGCGAGGCGATGTCGTGCAACACCTTCGGCATGATCGCCTTGATCGCCGAGATGTCGCCGCGCACCGTCTTGTAGTTCTTGTGCTTGTCGATCAGCCACGCGGTGCGCAGCACCAGCAGCCGGAACTGTTCGAGCTCGATCCACGAATCGGCGATCTTCTCCTGGACCATCTGCTTGCGTGCGAGCCGCTCGCCCTGCGTGACGCGCGACAACGCGCGCTCGCACATCATGTCGAGCGCGCGGCGCGCCTCGCCGATCGTGCGCATCGCGTGATGGATGCGCCCGCCGCCGAGCCGCACCTGCGCGACCACGAAAGCGCCGCCCTGCGGGCCCAGCATGTGGTCGGCGGGGACCCGCACGTCGTCGAAGCTCAGGTAGCCGTGGGTCGGCGCCTTCTCGGTGACGAAGCCGACGTTGCGGATGATCTTCAGCCCCGGCGTGTCCTTCGGCACGATGAACATCGACATGCGCTGGTACGGCGGCGCGTCCGGGTCGGTGATCGCCATCGTGATCAGGAACTCGGCATAGTTGGCGTGCGACGCGAACCACTTCTGGCCGCTGATCACCCAGTGGTCGCCGTCGCGCACCGCCTTCGTCGTGAACACCTTCGGATCGGCGCCGCCCTGCGGTTCGGTCATCGCGAAGCACGAGACGATGTCGTTGTTCAGCAGCGGTTCGAGGTAGCTGCGCTTCTGCTCCGGCGTGCCGTAGTGCGCGAGGATCTCGGCGTTGCCGGAATCGGGCGCCTGGCAGCCGAACACCGTCGGGCCGTAACGCGCGCGCCCGAGGATCTCGTTGAGCAGCGCGAGCTTCACCTGGCCGTAGCCCTGGCCGCCGAGCTCGGGCCCGAGGTGGCAGGCCCACAACGCGCGCTTGCGGACTTCGGCCTGAAGCGGGCGCACCAGCACGTTGCGGCGCGGATCGTGCACGTCGGCCGGATGCCCGAGCACGTGCTCGAGCGGCTCGACCTCCTCGCGCACGAAGCTGTTCACCCAGTCGAGCTGCTTCTGGAACTCGGGGTCGGTATCGAAATCCCACGCCATGGATCGTCTCCTCTGTCGTCGTGTGTGGACGGATCGCTCGAGACTGAACCGCGCGGCCGCCGGGCGCAAGGCCCGGCCAGGCTTCCGATAGGATGCGAACGTTCGCCCCACCCTGTCCCCTCATCGAGGAGCCGCCGATGGAACGCCGACACGATCCCGCGCAACCGCGCTTCACGCCCAAGCCCGAACAGCTGGCCCTGATGCCCGAGGTCTCGGGCAACACGATCAACGGGCTCGGCGAGGCGACGCCGCGGCGGCCGAAGCCGATCTACTGGCACGATCCGTCGACGCTGGCGCACGGCCGGTTGCAGCAGTGGTTCTTCACCCAGACGCCGGACGACCCGCGCCTGCACGAGGCACGCGCCGAGCGGCAGCGGATCATCGACGTGCCCTTGGCGCCCCTTGCGGACACCCCGTCGTCACTGAGCGAAGCGCAGTGGACGCAAGGCGTGAAGGCGGCGGCGCTGGACAACGGCGCCGACCTGGTCGGAATCGCGCGGATGCGCGACGACTGGGTCTTCGACGGCTACGCCGTGGCCGAGCGCTGGGTGATCGTGATCGGCGTGGGCCACGCGTTCGAAGCCATGCGCACGGCACCCGAGCTTGCCTCGGCCGTCGAAGTCATCCGCCAGTACGGCCGTGGCAACCGCGCCGCGAAAGCCGTCGCGTCGTGGATCCGCGCCCGCGGACACGAGGCGCGCCCGCACGGCGGCCCGATGGCGGGGCCGGCCGTGCTGATCCCGGCGGCACTCACCTGCGGCTTCGGCGAACTCGGCAAGCACGGCTCGATCATCAACCGCACGCTCGGATCCAGCTTCCGGCTGGCGGCGGTATTCACCGACGTGCCGCTGCTGCCCGATGCGCCCGACACCTTCGGCGCGGACGACTTCTGCACCCGCTGCAGAGTGTGCTCGGACGCCTGTCCGCCGCGCGCGATCGGCGACCGCAAGCAACTGGTGCGCGGCGAGGTGCGCTGGTACGTGGACTTCGACCGCTGCCTGCCCTACTTCAACGAGCACATGGGATGCGGCATCTGCGTGGCGGTCTGCCCGTGGAGCCTGCCGGGGGTGGCAGGGAATCTGGTCGAGAAGCTGGCGCGACGCGCGCGGGGGGCGGGCGCCTGAGCGATCCGCCGCCGACATCTCCCGGCAGCTCGGGGGCCGCGCCAAGCGCGCGCACAGATTGCAGCGCGCGCGCTCGGGCGACGCGGCGCGCCGATCATTCGGCCTCGAGCGGCGCCTTCAATGCGACGCCCGGCAGACGGATGCCGCTCGGTCGGCCGCTTGCGCTCTGGTCCTGCTCTCTGCGCATGATCGCCTCGGGCAGCGCGGGGCCGTCGGCGCACGACAACCAGAGGCGCAGCAGGTGCCGCCGCCGGTCCGGCTCGGGCCAATCCTCGAAGGCGGTGCGACTGTGCAGGATGCTGTGGTTGCACAGCAGCTGGATGTCGCCCGACTTGAACTCCATGTCGAGATAGAGCTCGGGATCCTCGGCAAGCGCGTCCATCATGTCGAGCGCCTCGACCTGGCGATCGGTCAGTTTGGGAACGCCGGGGATCTTCTGTCCCTTCGTGATCGCGCTGCGCACGTAGCTGACGATCATGCGGCTGTCGGTCGGCATGAAGACCGGCATCTCGGACCAGGGATTCCTGCCCTCGGCCACTTCGCCCCAGCGCGTCCGATGAAAGGAGCCCATGAGGACCTGCGCGAGATCCGGCCGGCGCGCGGCCATTTCGTTGTAGACCGTCGTCGAACTGACGATCGACGACAGCCCGCCGGCCTTGCCCGGCCGCCAGCACAGCAGTCCGACGATGTCGGTGGAGTCGGTGTGGTACGGCAGTCGCGCGTTGGTCTGGTAACCGCGGGCCAGCGGGTCGTGATAGTCGCGCCCAAGATCCTTCACATGTCCCAGCACGTGGCCCTGCGCATTCTGGGAACACGCTTCACCCAGATGCGCGCCGATTCCCCAGTAAGCGATCGCGGCCTGACGCACGCTCCAGCGCTCGACAGGCAGACCGCGCAGCAGCACGAACCCTCGCCCATGCAGCACCTGCCTCCTGATTTCGTGCAGCACGGGCTCGAGGGTGGGCAAGGGGAACTGCTCGCGCCCGATCTCCAGGATCTCGAGATCGCGCTCCAGCACGCGTGCGACGGCCGCCTCGATCTCGGCAAGTTCGGGCCCGGTCCAGGCACGCAGCCATTCGTCACGGCGCAGCGCCATGTCCGGTCCATACCACGCCTGGGGCCCTTCATAGCGGGGCAGCGGCCGATGCTGGTTGCGAACCTGGGCAGCGATCTCGGGCGAGTTCATGATCGATTCTCCGTGTACGAACTGGACAGATTGCTGGAAACCCCTCGCCGACCCGCTGCCGGTCTCAGGAATCCAGGGGAAAATGACAGGCGACCCAATGCCCTGCGGCGAGTTCGCGCATTTCGGGCACGGCCTGCGCACATTCCGGCCGTGCCGCCGGGCATCGCGTCCGGAACCTGCAACCGCTGGGCGGGTCGACCGGGGATGGCAGTTCACCTTCGAGGATCGGCGCGTCGTTGTCGTAATCGGTCGGACGGTCGACGCGCGGCACACACCCGAGCAGGGCTGCCGTGTAGGGGTGTCGGGGGCTGCGGTAGAGCGCGTCGGCCGGGGCAAGTTCGCACAGCCTGCCGAGGTACATGACCGCCACGCGGTCACTCACCTGCTTGATCACCCCCAGGTCATGCGAGATGAAGATCATCGTGAGGCCGTAGCTGGCCTTCATGTCTTCGAGCAGATTGAGGATCTGCGCCTGCACCGAGACATCGAGCGACGAGACGGGTTCGTCGCATATCAGGAACTTCGGCTCACCGACGATCGCGCGCGCGAGGCTGATGCGCTGGCACTGGCCACCCGAGAATTGGTGCGGCCGACGGTCCCAAACCACCCCCGGGTCGAACCCGACCGTCTCGAGGGCTCGTTCGACCTTCGCGCGGATCTGCTGCTCGCCGACCCCTCCCGCGATCCGCAGAGGCTCGGCAACGATGTCGCCGCAGGACCGGCGCGGATTCAGCGACGAGATCGGATCCTGGAACACCATCTGCAGTTGCCGCCGGCGCATCCTCAGCGCATCGCCGCGCAGCGTCGTCAGATCGTCCGGCCCGAGTCGAACGCTGCCTGCGGACGGGCGCGGCAGCTGGATGATCGCCCGCCCGGTGGTCGACTTGCCGCAGCCCGATTCACCGACCAGCCCCAGGGTTTCGCCGAGGTGAACGTCGAAGCTGATGCCGTCGACTGCGTTGAACGATCGGTTGCCCCTGATCTGGTAGCTGCACACGAGGTTCCGTACCTGGAGCAGGACCCCGACTTCGTCGGTCGACCTCAATGGCGCGTGCATCGCCGTCATGCGAGGGACTCCCGGGCATACGCAGTCGAACATGGGAACCAGCAGGCGAACGCATGCGGGGCACCCGACAGCGTCGGACGCTCGCTGGCACAGCGAGGCTCGGCATACGGACAACGCGCCTGGAACGCGCAGCCATCGGGCAGTGCGGTCAGCAGCGGCGGCCTGCCGCGGATCGCGTCCAGCCGCCCGTGGCTCGGGGCATCGAGCCGCGGAATCGAGCGCAGCAAGGCCTCGGTGTACGGCATCCGCGGAGCGCTCAGCACCTGCCGCACCGGGCCGTACTCGACGATCCGGCCGGCGTACATGACGGCGATGTCGTCGGCGATACCGGCAACCGTACCCAGATCGTGGCTGACGAAGATCATCGCCATCTCGTTTTCCCGCTGATACCTCTTCAGCAGACGGAGGATCTGGGCCTGGATGCTGACGTCGAGCGCGGTCGTCGGCTCGTCGGCGATCAGCAGGCGGGGCCGGCACGCGAGCGCGATCGCGATCACCACGCGTTGGCGCAGCCCGCCGGACAGCTGGTGCGGATACTCGTCCAGGCGCCGCTCGGGCATCGGGATACCCACGGCCGAAAGCAGTTCCAGAGCCCGCGCGCGCGCCGCGGCCCTGTCCATGCCCAAGTGATGACGGACCACCTCGGCGATCTGCTCGCCGACGCGCAGCACCGGGTTCAGCGAGGTCATCGGGTCCTGGAAGACCATCGCAATGTCACGCCCGCGGATCCGGCTCATCTCGCGCTCGGACAGCGCGATCAGGTCTTTGCCGTCGAACAGCACGCGCCCGCCCGCACGAATGCCCGGCGGCTCCGGAACCAGACCCATGATCGAACGCGCGAGCATCGACTTGCCCGACCCCGATTCTCCGACCACCGCGAGCACACGCTTTCTCGCCAGCGAGAACGAGACCTGGTCGACCACGCGGGCGAGGCCCTGCGGCGTCCTGAGATGAGTGCACAGCCCCTCGACCGTCAGCAGCGGTCCAGCCGGCGGGCCCTGTGTGCCCTGACGGACGGAAGCGATCGGCACGGCTTCGGCGGGCATTCTCATTTTCCGTGCACCCGGATGTCGTACGCCCGCTGCGCGCGCTCTCCGAGCAGGTTCAAGGACATGACCGTGAGGAACATCGCCGCCGCCGGCACGAAGATCACGTGCGGCGCTGTGTCGAGGTTGGCGCGCTCGTTGCTGATGATGCTGCCCCAGCTCGGCGCCGGCGGCGGCACGCTCAGTCCGAGGAAACCGAGCGACGCCTCGGCAAGCACCGCGATCGCGAACATCACCAGGCTGTAGGAAAGCATCGGCCCGACGAGATTGGGCAGGATCTCGCGCAGCAGGATGCGCGGATCACGTGCGCCAAGCGCCTGCGCGACCAGGACGAACTCGCGGCGGCGAAACACCAGCGTGTTCGCGCGCGCGATGCGCGCGAAGGCCGGCACGAACAGAGTCCCGATCGCCAGCGTCACGTTGAGCAGCGAGCCGCCCAGATTCGCAACGATGGTGATCGCCAGGATCAGGGCCGGGAACGCCAGCAGCACGTTCATGAATCCCATGACCATCTGCTCGCTCCAGCCACGATAGTAGCCGGCAACCATCCCGAGGCCGCCCCCCACCAGCAGTCCGATCGCCACCGAGCCGAGACCGACCGTCAGGGAAATCTGCGCGCCGTAGAGCACGCGGGCGAAGATGTCGCGTCCGAGCGAATCCGCGCCCAGCCAGTGAGCTTCCCCGGGTGGCGCCAGCATGCTGACCAGATCCTGCGCGTTCGGATCGGGGATCGGCAGCAGGGGCCCGACGATCGACAGGCCGATGAGCAGCGTCAGCCAGCCGATCGACAAAAACACCGGCACGTCGAGCGAACGCCGCCGCGCTGCGGCGGGTTCGGACGCCAGCGCAGGCGCATCCAGCGCTGTCTCAGACATGGCTCGTCCTCGGGTCCAGGAAGGTGTAGAGCAGGTCGACGGCGGCGTTGACCAGCACGAACGCCACCGCGACGAACAGGACGATGCCCTGCAGCACCAGGAAGTCCTGCTGGTAGACGGACTGGATCAGCAGCTGGCCGATGCCGGGAAGCGCGAACAGCACTTCGACGATGATCGCACCTCCGATCAGCCGGCCGATGTTGACCCCCACGACCGTGATCAGCGAGAACGACGACGGCCGCAGCGCATGGAACAGCAGGATGCGCCTCGGCGGCATGCCCTTCGCGCGGGCCACGGCAATATAGTCCTGCTGCAGCGTCTGCATCATGTCCTCGCGCAGCAGACGCAGGTAGACAGGGATCTCCGCCAGCGCGAGCGCCAGCACCGGCAGCAACAGGGACTGGAGGTTCTCGAGAACGCCCTCGTCGAGCGATGCGTAGCCCGTCGCCGGCAACAGCCCGAGCTGGATCGAGAACAGGTAGATCAGCAGAATTCCGATCAGGAACGGCGGCGCCGACAGCAGGCCGAGCGAAGTACCCATCGCGGCCCGGTCGAAATTGCCCCCCGATCGCCAGGCGCTGAAGATCCCGCAGGGCACAGCGATCGCCAGCGCGACGATCTGTGTCAGAACCAGGATCTCGACGGTCACCGGCAGACGATGCAGGATCATGTCGAAGACCTTCTCCTCGGTACGATACGAGGCGCCGAAATCGCCCTGCAGGGCATTGAGCAGCCAGTCGGCGTACCGGACCAGCAGCGGCTGGTCGAGTCCGAGCTTCGCGCGCCAGACAGCGATGTTCTCGGGGGTTGCATCCTCGCCCAGCAGAGCCAGCACCGGATCACCGGGCAGGAGGTTCGCGAGCACGAAGGTCGCGATCGTCACCCCCCACACGACGAGGACCAGCGACAGCAGCCGCGACCGAATCCGTGCGAAAGACATCCGCCGGCCCCTATCGCTCCAGCCAGACGTTGCCCACCCTCGGCAGACCATCCGGAATCTTCGGCAGACCGTCGAGCTTGCGACTGGACAGGAAATAGTTGGTGGTCGAGTGCAGGAACAGGTAGGTGCCGTCACTGGCGAGCAGCTGCGCGACCTTGCCGTAGGTGTCCAGCCGCACCTTGGAATCGAGCGCGCTGCGGGCCTGCTCGAGCAGCTTGTCCATCTCCGGGTTCTTGTACTGCGTGTAGTTCCTCGGGCTGGTCGAATGGAAGAACTGGTACGCATTGAGGTCGGGGTCCGCACGGCCGGGCCAGCGGAAGTACACGGCGTCGAAGTCGTTCTTGATCGCCTTGCGGATCAGCTGCAACTGCTCGAGCTGCTCGATCGTCACCTCGATGCCGACCTTCTGCCACATCTGCTGGAACACCTGGGCCATCTGCACGCTGGACGGCACGGCGCTGACCGACAGGGTGAACTTGACCGGCTTGCCGTATTCCTTGAGGAGCGCCCGCGCCTTGTCGGGGTTGTATTCCGGGAACTTGACATCCAGCCGGCCCGCCATCATGCCCGGACCGAAGGGCGCGTTGACGATCGGATAGACGCCCCGGTTGATCGTCTTCAGGATCAGCGCCCGGTCGGTGGCATGGAAGAGCGCCTGGCGCACGCGTGCGTCGTTCGTCGGAGCCCGTTGCGCATGGAACATCGCGAACACGCTGCCAAGCCCGGGCGATTCGACCACTTTGACGCGTGACTGCCCCGATTTGGCGGCGGCGACATCGGTTGCCGACGGCACGGCGGCGAGCTGGATGTCGCCGGCGGTCAGGCTCGCCATCCGCGTCTGGCCGTCTGGGATCGGCCGATAGACCACCGCGTCCAGGTGCGGGAGGCCTTTCTGCCAGTAGTCCGGATTGCGCTCGACCCGAAGCGAGATGCCGCGCTTCCACTCGACGAAGCGGAAGGGGCCGGTACCGACCGGGGTTTCCGCATAGTTCTTGCCCGCCGACTCGGCCTTCCGGATCGCAGTCGGCGACGTCTGCAGACCGGCAACGTCCGCGAGCACCGCCGGGAATGCGGCGTTAGGCGCCTTCAGGCGGAACTCGACGGTGTATGGCCCGGTCTTGTCGACGCTCCTGATCGAAGACACCTCCGCCAGGCAGCGGCAACCCTTGGCCGGATCCATCAGGCGCCGGAAGTTGAACACCACCGCGTCGGCGTCGAACGGGGATCCGTCGTGGAACTTGACGCCCTCGCGCAGCTTGGCCGTATACGTCATGCCGTCGCCCGACACGGACAACGACTCGGCGAGGTGGGGAACGATGAAACCCTTCTCGTTGATCTCCATCAACGGCTCGTAGAACGACACCGCCACCATGCGCTCGACCAGCGCCCCCATGCCCAGCGGATCGAAGCCGGGGAAATCCGCCTCCAGCCCCACCGTCAGCACGCCGCCCTTGCGCGGTTCGGCGGCAGGCGCCGTCGCCGGTGCAAGGCCGAGGGTGATTGCCGTGACGACGACGGCCATCAGTACGCTGGCCGCACGGCTCAGCCGCAATGCGATCCCGCACGAAGATCCCATCGGGATGTTTCGCATCTCTGTCTCCTCCGGTCTGTTCCAGTCATGGGCGAGCGCGGCGCACGAACGCCGCCGACGCCGTGCGAGGCCCGATAGCGCCTGCCCAACCGCGCGTGCAGGTCGCCGCGCGCCGACCGCCGAGCGACCAGCACGCGGGTGTCGACACTTCGGCAGTGATTGCGTCAGGCCGCCATCGCCCTCTTCTCGGGCGTGTTCGCCCGGAAGAACGGCCGGTCTCCCGCGATCGTGACCCGGAACCCGCTGCGAACCTCGGGGAAGTAGTCCCACATCGCGTGATGCTGCGTGCAGCGGTTGTCCCAGAACGCGATCGACCCGACGTCCCACTTGAACCGGCACTGAAAATCGGGCCGGGCGCAGTGCGCGTACAGGAACTCGAGCAGCGCTTCGCTCTCGCGCCTGGGCAGGCCCTTGATGTGAGTCGTGAAGCTGGAGTTCACGAAGAGTGCCTGGCGTCCGGTTTCCGGGTGGGTGCGGATCACCGGATGCTCGGACAAGGGGAAGGCCTTCTTCGTATCCTCGCGCGATCCCTCGGTGTATTCGTAGCGTCCGCGGTAGACGTGCTCGCCGGAGTGCACAGCCGTCAGCCCGCACAGCAAATCCTTCATCTGCTGGGACAGCGCATCGTAGGCGGCGTACATGCTCGAGAACAGCGTGTCGCCTCCGCACGAGGGGACCTTGTGCAGGCGCAGGATGCTGCCCATCGGCGGCTCGGGGTCGCAGGAGACGTCGCTGTGCCAGCCCTCGCCGGCGACGCGCTTGGAGTTCTGGTCGGCGTGGATCCGCAGGATCTCGGGGTGGCCCTCCGGAGCGGGCGCCGCGGGGTGAACGTGGAGTTCACCGAAGCGGCGGCCGAAGTCCTTGTGCTGATCGAGCGTGATGTCCTGGTCGCGGAAAAAGATGACCTGGTTCTCCAGGAGTGCGGCCTTGATCTCCCGGAACGTGCGATCGTCGAGCGGCTTGGACAGGTCCACACCCGAAATCTCGGCCCCGATTCGGGGCGTTACTTTGCGTACCTGGATCGTCTGATAGGTCATGGTGTCTCCTCCCGCGCATTGGTTTCCCGCGCTTCGCTTATGAATGACTCGAGGTCGAAAAAAGAATGCGGGTCGTTGCAGCAGTACGCAAATTGATTATTCTTTAGAAGTCATAACATTGATTTATACGGTCGTGAACCTGCACCTGTTGCGCACCTTCGCCGCGGTGGCCGAGCACGGCAGCTTCACTCGGGCGGCCGAAGCGATCCACGTGAGCCAGCCGGCCGTCTCCAGGGCTGTCCGCGAACTGGAGGAACAACTCGGCCTGCCGCTCGTCGAGCGGATCGCGGGCCAGGTGCGCTGCACCGAGGCAGGAACGGCGCTCTTCCGGCACGCGGGCGCGATCTTCGCGCTGGAACGCACCGCCGAAGCGGACATTCGCGCACGCCGGGGTCTCAAGCAGGGCACTCTTGTGGTCGGCGGCAGCCGGACCGTCGCCACCTATCTGCTCCCGCCCCTGGTCGCCCGCTTCCTGGAAGCGCACCCCCACGTCTCCGTGCGCATGGTCAGCGACAACACTCACGCCATCGAGCAGCGCTTGCTGGCGTACGAACTCGACCTGGCGCTCGTGGAGGCGCCCATGCACGACCCACGGATCGAGCTTCTGGAATGGCGTGACGACCAGATGGCGATCGTGGCGAGCGCCACCCGTTTTCGCGGCACCCGCCGCCGAATGTCCACCGAGCGATTCAGCTCGATGCGCTGGATCATGCGGGAGACGGGATCCGGAACACGAGATATCGCGATCAGCCGGTTGCGAGAGGCCGGCGTCGAAATCAGCGACATGCTCGAAGTCGACGGCAATGCCGCAGTCGTTGCGAGCGTCGCGGCAGGACTGGGCGTGACGATGATCAGCGTCGAGGCGGCGCGCGACCCCCTGGCGCTGGGCAGGCTAGTGGAGCTCGAGCTGGCCGGCCTGCGGACCATGCGCCCGTTGTACCGCGCACGCATGCGGGAGCGACCGCCGAGCCCCGCGTCGCAGGCTTTCGACAGGCTCGTGCAGGAAACCGGCTAGGAGGACCGAGCGGCTGGCCGAACCGAGGCCGCGCATCGCGCGATCTAGCACGCTTCTTGCAGCACACGCCGCACCGTCGGGCGCGCTTCGCCATGCCGCCAGCCCGCACCGCGTCCGTGCATGGCGGAACCGGCGCAGCGCACCCCGGCACCAATCCGAGGAATCTCCCGTGGATCAGCGCGCCCGCAACCCGGTACAGCCCGACACCGAGAACGACGACCGCACCGGCTTGAGCAAGGACGCCCTCAAGCGCGCCTTTCTCGACAACCTGTTCTACATGCAGGGCAAGTTCCCGGCGCTGGCCACGCAGCACCGACTACTACCTCGCGCTCGCCTACGTCGGTGCGCGACCGGCTGCTGCAGCGCTGGATCAGCACTGCCGCGGCCTACACCCGCAACGGCGCGCGCACCGTCGCCTACCTGTCGGCCGAGTTCCTGATGGGCCCGCACCTGGGCAACAACCTGGTCAACCTCGGCATCTACGGCCAGGTGCGAGCAGGCCATCGCCGAACTGGGCCTGGACTTCGACGAGCTGCTGAACGAGGAGGAAGAGCCGGGCCTCGGCAACGGCGGCCTCGGACGGCTCGCGGCCTGCTTCCTCGACTCGATGGCGACGCTGGAGATCCCGTCGCTCGGCTACGGCATCCGCTACGAGTTCGGCATCTTCGACCAGGAGATCCGCGACGGCTGGCAGGTGGAGAAGCACCGACAACTGGCTGCGCTTCGGCAACCCCTGGGAGATGGTGCGGCCCGAGTGGGCGGTCGAGGTGAAGCTGCGGCGGCCACACCGAGCAGTACCACGACGAGCACGGACCGACTGCGCGTGCGCTGGGTACCCGATCGAGGTCGTCAGCGGCATTCCCTACGACACGCCGATCCTCGGCTACCGTACGAACACCGCGAACACGCTGCGGCTGTGGCGTGCAGAAGCGCCCGAGTCCTTCGACTTCGCGCAGTTCAACCGCGGCGACTACTACGGCGCCGTCAACCGCAAGATCGTCTCCGAGAACATCACGCAAGGTGCTGTACCCGAACGACGAGCCGCTGCAGGGCAAGGAGCTGCGGCTCGAGCAGCAGTACTTCTTCGTGTCCTGCTCGCTGCAGGACATGCTGCGGATCATGCGCACGCAGAAGCTGCCGCTGGAGCGCTTCCACGAGAAGTTCGCGATCCAGCTCAACGACACGCACCCGGCGATCGCCGTCGCGGAGCTGATGCGGCTGCTGGTCGACGAGCACGCGATGCCCTGGGACGACGGCCTGGGACGATCACGCGCAGGACCTTCGCCTACACCAACCACACGCTGCTGCCCGAGGCGCTGGAGCGCTGGCCGCTCGCCTGTTCGGCCGCGTGCTGCCGCGGCACCTCGAGATCATCTACGAGATCAACGCGCGCTTCCTCGACGAGGTGCGGCTGCGCTTCCTCGGCGACGAGGCGCGCGTCGCGCGGCTGTCGCTGATCGACGAGAGCGGCGAGCGCTACGTGCGCATGGCGCACCTCGCCTGCGTCGGCAGCCACGCGATCAACGGCGTCGCGCACTGCACTCGGAGCTGCTCAAGCGCGACGTGCTGCGCGATTTCCACGAGCTGTGGCCGGAGAAGTTCAAGAACAAGACCAACGGCGTGACGCCGCGCCGCTGGGTGGTGCTCGGCAACCCGCGGCTGGCGTCGCTGATCAGCGACGCGATCGGCGACGCGCTGGATCACGGACCTGGCAGAGCTGCGCACGGCTCGAGCCGCTGGCCGACGACGCGGCGTTCCGCGCCGCGTGGCGCGACGATCAAGCACGACAACAAGGGCGCGCTGGCGCCTACGTGCGCCGGCGCACCGGCATCGCGGTCGATCCGGCCTCGATGTTCGACGTGCAGGTCAAGCGCATCCACGAGTACAAGCGCCAGCACCTGAACATCCTGCACGTGATCGCGCTGTACCTACGGCTCCGCAGCAACCCGTCGACACGGATCCCGGCCGCGCACGTTCATCTTCGGCGGCAAGGCGGCGCCGGGCTACCGCATGGCCAAGCTGATCATCAAGCTGATCAACGCGGTCGGCGAGATCGTCAACCGCGACCCGGCGGTGCGCGATCTGCTGCAAGGTCGTGTTCCTGCCGAACTTCAACGTCAGCAACGGCCAGCGCATCTATCCGGCCGCCGACCTGTCGGAGCAGATCTCGACCGCCGGCAAGGAGGCCTCGGGCACCGGCAACATGAAGTTCACGATGAACGGCGCGCTGACCATCGGCACGCTCGACGGCGCCAACATCGAGATCCGCGACGAGGTCGGCGCCGAGAACTTCTTCCTGTTCGGCACTGACGACCGAGGAAGTGGCCGCGACTGCGCGCACGCGGCTACCGGCCGGCGGAGCTGTGCCGCGCCGACGACGAGTTGCGCGAGGTGATCGACCTGATCCGCCGCGGCTTCTTCTCGCGCGGCGACACGGAGCTGTTCCGCCCGCTGATCGACAACCTGCTGCAGCACGATCCCTACCTGGTGCTGGCCGACTTCCGCGCCTACGTCGACTGCCAGCGGCGCGTCGGCGAGACCTACGAGGACACCGAGCGCTGGACGCGCATGTCGATCCTCAACACGGCGCGCTCGGGGTTGTTCTCGTCGGACCGCACGATCCGCGAGTACTGCCACGACATCTGGCACGTGAAGCCGGTGCCGATCGACCTGCTGACGCACGACGAGGTGCGCGCGGGCATCCTGCAATAGGTGGCGACGATGAACGCGGCCGTCGGAGCATCGGGGGGCACGGGCGACGCCGGCGACATGGGCGCGGCGATCGCCGCGCTGAGCGCCGACGACACCGCGATCCGCGACCTCGGCCCTTGCCTGCTGCCCTCTCCGGTCGCCTCGCACCTGGGCGAGAGGGCGATGTCCTTCGTCGGCGCGGCCGACAAGGTGCTGATCGACGACAGCGTGAAGCGGCTGCGCGCGAGCATCGAGCCGCCCGACCGGCTGCCGGCCTTCGAGCTCGCGGGTCCGCGCGACCGCATCTTCTTCGACCCGCGCACCGTGCGCTGCGCGATCGTCACCTGCGGCGGCCTGTGCCCCGGACTGAACAACGTGATCCGCGGCATCGTGCTCGAGCTCGCCAACGGCTACGGCGTGCGCCACATCCACGGCTTCCGCTTCGGCTACGAGGGGCTGATCGCACGCCTCGGACACGCGCCGATGCCGCTGACGCCGGACTCGGTCGCCAACATCCATCACGCCGGCGGCACGGTGCTCGGTTCGTCGCGCGGCTTGCAGGACCCTGCAGAACTGGTCGACAACCTGGAGGCCAACGGCATCGGCATCCTGTTCGTGATCGGCGGCGACGGCAGCATGCACGGCGCGATGCGCGTCGCCGACGAGATCACCCGGCGCGGCCTGCGCATCGCGGTGATCGGCGTGCCCAAGACGATCGACAACGACATCCAGTTCATCGACCGCAGCTTCGGCTTCGAGAGCGCCTACTCGGCCGCGGTCGACGTGATCCGCAGCGCGCGGGTCGAGGCGACGGGGGCACGCAACGGCATCGGTCTGGTCAAGCTGATGGGCCGGCACTCGGGCTTTCTCGCCTGCCAGGCCGCGCTCGCATCGGCCGACGTGGACCTGGTTCTGATCCCCGAGGTGCCGGCGCGGCTCGAGGGCCGCGGCGGATTACTCGAGCACCTCGAGCGGGTGCTCGAGCGCAGCGGACACGCGGTGATCGTCGCGGCCGAGGGCGCCGCGCAGGACCTGATCGCGGACGAGAGCGCAACGGGTGCCACCGACAAGAGCGGCAACGCGCGGCTCAAGGATGTCGGCGTGTTCCTGCGTGACCGGATCACCGCGCACTTCGACGTCCAGGGGCGCGACGTGACGCTGAAGTACATCGACCCCAGCTACACGATCCGCAGCATCCCCGCGTCGCCCTCCGACAGCGTGTTCTGCTGGAACATGGCGCGCAATGCGGTGCATGCGGCGATGGCCGGCAACACCGGCATGCTGGTCGGGCCGCTGGCACGGCCGTTTCGTGCACGTGCCGATGGCGCTGGCCACGCGCCGGCGCAAGCAGGTCGACCCGGACGGGGACCTGTGGATGTCGGTGATCGAGGCGACCGGGCAGCCGCGCAGCTTCGCCGGAACCTGAGGCCGACGAACCGGCGGCGCGCCGGCGTGGCCGTCACCGGCGCCCGCATGCCGGCCCTTCGAGTCGGTGTAGTCTTGAGCGACGACACACGGACATCGAGGAGACCTGCAACATGGACGGACAAGGCAAGGTCGCGCTGATCACAGGCGCGAGCGCGGGCATCGGCAGGGCGACGGCGATCCGCTTGCTAGACGCCGGCTGGCGGGTGGTGCTGGCAGGACGGCGCGCCGCCGAGCTGGACGCGACGATCGCGAAGGCCGGGGTCGGTGCGGACCGGGCGCTGGCGGTGCCGACCGACGTCGCCGACCCGGCCTCGGTGGCGGCGCTGTTCGAGCGCACGCGCGCGGTCTTCGGTCGGCTCGACCTGCTGTTCAACAACGCCGGCATCGGCGCGCCGGCGATCCCGCTCGAGGAACTGACCTACGAGCAGTGGCAAGCCGTGGTCGACGTCAACCTGACGGGCGCCTTCCTGTGCACGCAGCAGGCCTTCCGCATCATGAAGGACCAGTCGCCGCGGGGCGGGCGCATCATCAACAACGGCTCGATCTCGGCCCATGCGCCGCGCCCCAATTCGGCGCCATACACGTCGACCAAGCACGCGATCACCGGCCTGACGAAGTCGACCTCGCTGGACGGGCGCAAGTACGACATCGCGTGCGGCCAGATCGACATCGGCAACGCCGCCACCGACATGGCCGCCCGCATGGCCAACGGTGTGCCGCAGGCGAACGGCACGATCGCCGCCGAGCCGCTGATGGACGTCGCGCACGTCGCCGACGCCGTGCTGCACATGGCGAGCCTGCCGCCGGATGCCAACGTGCAGTTCATGACCGTCATGGCCACCAAGATGCCGTTCGTGGGCCGCGGCTGACGCCCGCCGCTGCCGCCCCTTCGACCCTGCGCCCCGGGAGAACAGGAACCATGTCCTTCGTCCAGATCGAGCGGCACGGCCGCATCGCGATCGTCCGCTTCGACCGCCACGACCGCGCCAACGCGCTGTCGATCGAGGCCTGCCTGCAGCTGACCGAAGCCGCGCGCAGCTTCGAGAACGACCCCGACGTGTGCGCGGTGATCCTCACCGGCACGCCGACCAGCTTCAGCAACGGCGCCGACCTGAAGGATCCGGACCGGCTCGATCCCCGCACCACGCGCCTGTCCGAGCGCCGCCTGCAGCTGCAGACCGGAGGCAAGCTGTGCCGCGCCTGGGAGGAGATCGAGGCGATCACGATCGCCGCCATCGAAGGCTGGTGCGTCGGCGGCGGAGCCGCGCTGGTCGCCGCCTGCGACCTGCGCGTCGCCGCCGACGACAGCACCTTCTACGTGCCCGAGATCGAGCGCGGCATGAACCTGCAATGGGGCGCCGTGCCGCGGATCACCCGTCTCGTCGGCCCGGCGAAGGCCAAGCGGATCGCGATCCTGTCCGAGAAACTGCCGGCGCCGCGCGCGCTCGACTGGGGCCTGGTCGACGAGCTGGCGCCGGCCGGCAAGGCCGTCGACACCGCGATGGCACTGGCCGAGCGGGTCGCCAGCATGCCGCCGGTGCAGGTGCGGATGATCAAGCAGGCGGTGAACGCCGCCGCCTTCGCGCTGGACCGCGCGGTCAGCCACGCCGACTTCGACCAGTTCGCACTGGCGGCGGCGTCCGAGGACTACGCCGAGGGCGTGCGCTCCTTCCTGGAGAAACGCCCGCCGCGTTATACCGGGGCTTGAGCCGCGGCACCGCGAGCCACCTCCGACACCGAAACGACAGGCACGTGCTGGCGAATCATTCCATCGACACGGAGTCCGCGCCGGCGGATCCCATCCCGCCGCTCGCCGGACTCGCCGACCGGGCGCCCGAATCGGACCCCGACTGGCTGATCGACCTGGTCGGCTGGATCCGTCCACGGGATGGCGAGGCGCCGGATGCCGCGGTCGCGCGGCTCGACGCGCTGGCCACCCGGCTCGAAATCGACGAGGCGCTGGCCCTGTCGGTGGCCCGTCACGCCTGTGCGCTGATCCCCGGACGCACGCAGCGGCACCTGCTGTCCGAAGTCGGCATCGGCTCCGAGCAGGGATTCGTCTCGGAGCTGTTCCGGCGCGGCTGCGAGCGCGTCCTGCCCCGGGCGCCGGACCGGGCGCTTTGGGCCGACCTGCTCGGCGAGATCTTCGTGCAGCGCGAGGATCGCGAGTGGGTCGCACTGGCCGGCCTGGAACTCTGGGGAAGAATCATCGCGAACGTGGCGATGCATGCCAACGCAGAGGGCTCGGCCGATCCCGGCGGCATCTGCGCGCGCGCGGCGACGGTGGCGGGCGCCGAAACCCTCGAAGCCCTGCGCATGCTGACGCACCGGCTGGCGGCCCTCGGGGTCGAGCCCAGCCTGCTGCGCTACTACGCGCCGGCACCGCACCAGGTCTCGCCCTTTCTCGCGCAGGCCGACGAGATGCTGCAGTACCTGGGCCCGGCGGGGGATGCCGCAGCGCGCCCGGCGGGGGACGCCGAGATCGCGCAGCACCTCGACGTGCTGCTGGATCAGTGCGAACAGATTCTGCTGCGAACCCGCAAGCTCGCGCGGCAGCAGGGCGCGAGCATCGCGCTGACGCGACTGGTGCTGTACGGACGCTCGTCGATCCGCAGGATCAAGCTGCTGATGAACCTGCTGCAGACCGTCGGCAAGGAGCAGGCGCAGGCCGCGGCGGCACTGCTGATCGACCTCGTCGAGGGCGAATCGCGGCGGCATGGCGTGCGCGAACTGTTCGTGCGCAGCACCGACCTGCTGGCTCTGCAGGTGACCGAGAACGCGAGCCGGACCGGCGAGCACTACATCACCAGCAGCCGCGAGGAGTACTGGGCGATGGCCAGATCGGCCGGCGGCGCCGGCGTGATCGTCGGCGTGATGGCGCTGGTGAAGATCTGGCTCGCGTACCTGCACCTTCCCGCGTTCTGGGAGGCATTCCTGTTCGGGCTGAACTACGCGGCCGGCTTCGTCCTGGTGCACCTGCTGCACTTCACGATCGCGACGAAGCAGCCGGCGATGACGGCCGCGCGGATCGCAGCCGTCGCCGACGAAGCCAGCGGCCGGCGCCAGTTGCTGGAACGGATCGCCGAGATGACCGCGCAGATCTCGCGGACCCAGATCGTCGCGATCCTCGGCAACATCGCGGTCGCGTTCCCGGTCGCGCTGGCGATCGCACTCGGCTGGCACGCGCTGACCGGAGCGCACGTCGCGGATCCCGCCAAGGCGGCGCAGATGCTGACCGACAGCCACCCGTGGCGGTCGCTGGCACTGCCGCATGCCGCGATCGCGGGCGTCTGCCTGTACCTGGCCGGGATCGTGTCGGGCTACTACGACAACCGCTGCGTGTACGGCCAGGTGCCCGGGCGGCTGCGCCGCGCGGCGCGGCTCCAGCGGATCCTCGGCACGGTTCGGCTGGAGCGGTTCGCCGCCTACGTCGAGAACAACCTGGGTGCGCTGGCGGGAAACATCGCCTTCGGATTCATGCTCGGATTCGTCGGCTTCTTCGGCTCCATCCTCGGCCTGCCCGTCGATATCCGGCACGTGACCTTCTCCAGCGCGAACACGGCCTTCGGGCTGGCAGGAGTGGATTTCGCCACCGGGGCCGGCCAGATCCTGGTCACGGTTCTCGGAGTCGTGCTGATCGGTGCGGTCAACCTGACCGTCAGCTTCGGCCTGGCGCTGCACACCGCGATGAAGGCGCGCGGCGTGCGCCTGTTCGGCAGAGGGGAGTTCGGCGCGGCGCTGCGCAACCAGTGGCGCGCGCAGCCGCTCAGCTTCCTGCTGCCGCCGCGCTGAGCCGCTCGGCCCTCTGCTCCAGCGCCCGGACGCGGCGTTCGAGGGCGGCGAGTTCGTCGCCCAGGCTGCGGGTGGTGTCGACGTCGACGACGGGCGCGCGGCCCGATGCGACGAACTGCTGCACCGAGGCGCCGGCACGCGTCGCGAGCGCGCGCAGCTGACCGAGCGAAGCGCCGACCAGGCCGTGAACGCGGTGCGCTGCGACGTCGCCGATCAGGGCGCTCAGGTCTTCCTCGGCGTCCCAGCGCAGATGCTGGGCCAGTTCGCCGAGCGTTGCGGCCAGCATCACGTCGCCTTCGACACGCAGGTGGCGCTGAACCCCGGTCGGTCCTTCGCGCAGCAGCGCGAAGACGGAATCGACCGGCCGGCGCACCAGCAAGGTCGCGGCCGGTTCGGCATCGGAGTCGCCCGCGTGCAGGAATCCTTCGGCATCGATTCCGGCCGTCAGCCGGATCGGCGCCGACGATGCCGCGGGATCGCCGTCGAGGCCGATGCACACGGTCTTGCCCGCGTGCATTGCGAGACGCTCGCGGGCCCAGGCCTGCTGGCGCAACACGTGGTTGAGGGCCCGCAGCAAGGCCGCTGGCAGCATCCGGACCGGATCGACCAGTGCCGGCAGGGGGGAGTCGCTCACCAGGGGGCTCGCGGGCGGCGGCCGGGCGGCTCTGGCCGCCCGGCACGCAGGAAGTGCGTCAGCCCAGCTGCTGGATGCCGGACAGCATCCAGCCGGACGTGCCCGACACGGGCTTGCTCAGGTTCCAGACCTCGTCGAAGTTCTGGGCCGCCGCACCCTCGGCTTCGCGCAGCATGCCGCTGAACCGCACGCTGGCCAGGTAGTCGACCGGACCGGTCTCGATGCCCAGCAGTTCGGCATCCAGCTTCACCACGTCGGTCTGGTTGCGCGCCGGACCGCGCTCGTCGATCTGCATCTTGAGCTCGGCGAACAGCTCGGGCGAGGTGAATTCGCGCAGGTCGGCGAGGTTCGCCGAGTCGAACGCAGCCTGAAGACGGATGAACTGGACCTTGGCGTTGCGCACGAAGCCATCGACGTCGAAGCCGGCGGGAATCTGCCAGCGCCCGTCGGCAACGGCCGCCGGTGCCGAGGACACCGGCGTCATGCCGCCCGAGGCCGGCACGGATTCGGGTTCCGGCCGCAGCGGGGAGTAGTTGACCGTGGCCTCGGAGCCGATGCCGGTGTGGCCGTACGCCGGGGCGGGCTGCATCATCGGACGCTGGGCCGCGCCACGGCGGGCCATGATCATGCGGACGATGAACAGCGCCGCGATCGCCATCAGCGCGATCATCATGAACGAAGCGAGCTCCTCGCCAAAACCGAGATGGCTGGCCAGCGCCGCCAGGCCGAGACCCGCGGCCAAGCCGGCGATCGGACCGAGCCAGCGGTTGCGCTGCGGCTGCGCAGCCGGCGTCTGATTCGGGCGCATCCCCGGCTGGGCTTGCGCCGCCTGACCGGGCGAGGCCTGCGGCGCCTGCGCGGGCGTCGCCTCGCGGTTGGTCACGTTCTGCGACTGCCGGCCCACCGACTTTCCGCCGCCCAGGCGCGCAGCCTCGACGGCTTGCGCCGCGAACAGCGCGAAGCACGCCACGAACATCATCAAAAGCGACCGCATCTTTGCCATAACCTGTCTCCTGTCGAAACTTTGCCCACCACCGGGCGACGGTTCACGCGCCCAACCCGGGGGCGCGAGCGATTCGCACCTGCACCGGAAACGGACACGCTACGTGCGCTCTGTCGGCGCACCCACACGAACCCTACAACCGAACACCTTCGTGCAGGGCAACCACCCCTGCGGCGAGATTGAAATACCGCACACGCGACAAGCCTGCGGCCTCGAGCATCTGCTTCAGCGTTTCCTGATCCGGGTGCATCCGGATCGATTCGGCGAGGTATCGGTAGCTGTCGGAATCGCCGGCGACCGCCTTGCCGAGCCAGGGCAGCACGCGGAACGAATAGAGGTCGTACAGCGGCTCGACCGGCTTCCAGACGCGCGAAAACTCGAGGACCAGCAGCTTTCCGCCGGGCTTGAGCACGCGTGCCATCTCGGCCAGCGCCCGGTCCTTGTGCGTCATGTTGCGCAGGCCGAACGCGACCGTCACGCGGTCGAAATAGGCATCGGGGAACGGCAGACGTTCGGCGTCGCACTGCGCCACCGGCGTCACCAGCCCGTGATCGATCATCCGGTCGCGCCCGACCTTCAGCATCGACGCATTGATGTCGGTGAGCCAGACCTCGCCGGACGGCCCGGCCTGGCGCGCGAACGCACGCGACAGGTCGGCGGTGCCGCCGGCGACGTCGAGCACCTTCATTCCCGGCCGCACGCCGGCCTGGGCGATCGTGAATGCTTTCCAGAGCCGGTGCAGGCCGCCGGACATCAGGTCGTTCATCAGGTCGTAGCGCGTCGCAACCGAATCGAACACAGCCGCGACCCGGCTCGCCTTCTGGCCTTCCGGCACGGCCTCGAAACCGAAGTGGGTCTTGTCCCGTTCTGCCATGGATTGCCTCAGGAGCGCGGCCGCGAAAGCGGCTGCGCGTTCAGCGTGCCCGTTTGCGCGGTGGCGCCTGCGGGTCCGGCCGGGCCACGCGCCGCACCGACCTGGTCACCCGCCACAGCGGCCGGGTCGCGGCTTGCGCCTGCCTTCTCGAGCCGGCGCAGATAGTCGCTCCACAGGGTCTCCTGGCGGTCACCGAGCCAGTACAGATAGTCCCAGGCGTAGATTCCGGTGTCGTGGCCGTCGGAGAAGCGGGGCTGGATCGCGTAGTGGCCGACCGGCTCGACCGCCTCGATTCCCACGTCGCGCTTGCCGGTCTGGAGCACTTCCTGGCCAGGACCGTGGCCGCGGACCTCGGCCGACGGCGAATGCACGCGCAGGAATTCGAACGGCAGGCGAAAGCACCGGCCGTCGGCGAACTCGATCTCGAGCACGCGGGACTGTGTGTGAACGACGATACTCGTCGGCTGCGGGGTCGCCTTGTCCTGACCGGCCATGGAGTCTGCCTGCTTGTGGTGCGGTCGCCATGGTAGCCGAAACGGACAGCGGCCGACGGCCGCACCGCCGGGGGTCAGGGCGACAGGCGCGAGATCCGTACCCGATCGTAGTCCGGGCCCCGCTCGATCAGATGATCGACCCGGATCCGAACGTCGCGCATCGCTTCGCGCAGCATCGCCGAATCGGCGCCGTGGAACGTCCCCGTCTTCATCAGCAGGCTCATGGACTCGCCCGAATTCGGGTCCGGCGCGAGCAGGTAGGCATCGTTGAAGAACGGATCCTCGCCGATCCGCACGCCGACCAGCACCGGGGATGCCGACCAGATCGACACGCCGACGCGCTGCACGGGCCCCTGCCGCGAGTCGACCGAGATCTGCTGCGCCAAGGACACGACGCGGCCGAACATGCGCCGGCCTTCGCTCGCGACCGATCCCTGCGAAGGCGCGCTCTGCTTCGCGTCGGCGGGCGCGGACACCACGACGGTCACGAGACTGCCGAGCGCGATCTCTCCGGCCGCCAGCGAGAACTCGAAGACCGACTGCTGGCGTTCGATCGACACCCAGTCGGCCGGACGCGCGCCGCTCACCCAGTCGGCCAGGGGATCGCAGATCGGCTCGTCGCCCAGCGCCATGCGGATGATCGTGTTCTGTTCGAAGCGGCCGTAGATGTACGCACGGCTGGCCGCGGAGTGCCAGGCCAGGGGCCGATCGGGAGCGGCCTTGGCCCTGACCGGCGCCGGATCGACCTGCGGGAAGCCGAAGCGAAGGCGCATCTCGCCGAGCCGAACGTGCGGCACGCGCGGCACCATGCCGGGCGCGATCCACGCCTGGTCGAGTTCCGCCAGCAGCCGCTGCGTCGACTCGATCGTCATGCCCTTGGGCAGACGTGCGGCGCCCTTGCGGCCGAGCCCGTCGACCTCGGCGCGCCGTTCGTCGAGGCGCCGCTTCAGCCGATGGGTGACCAGCCGGATCGAATTGCGCTCGGTGACGGCCAGCGAAGGCCCCTGACCGCCGTCGTGCGACACGGACCCTTCCATCAGGCGGAAGCCGACGCGGCCGGACCAGCGGCGCGCCAGACGCGCGGCGAGCGCGAACTCCGCAGCGCTCAGGGCCTCGGGACGCGCCAGACGGACCAGCAGCGGGTACACGAACAGCGCGCGCGCCGTCAACGGACGCAGCAGCGGCGCCTCGTCGGGCAGTGCCGTGTCGATGAAGGTGCTGGCGCGCAGATGCCTGGCCAGGACGCACAGCTCGTCCCATTCCTCGGCGTCGACGACGACCCGAAGCCGCTGCATCGCCACCAGCAGCCGCGACTGGAAATCGAGGGCGCGCGCCAGCGGCAGCACGGCGCGCAGGGAAGGCGCGGCCCCCGGAATCACCGAGCGCGTCGACACGCCGCTGTCGTCGACCAGCCGGGTGTGCAACTGCTTGTACAGGTTGCGTCCGAGACGCAGGCTTTCGATCGCCGACAGGAAGCGGCGCCGGTCCGCCTCGCTCATCGGAAAGCGGCCGGTGTCGAGCCGGTCGATGACGCCACCGAGTTCGACCAGGTGCACCGGGCGCGCCTGCTCGGCGATCTCCAGCACGAGGTCGGGCGCCTGGTCCGAGCGCTGCAGGCTGCGCAGCAGCCGGTCGACCGCGGACAGACGGCTGCCGTCCTCCGCGGACAGACGCGACAGCCAGGCACGACAGCTCGCCGCATCCCGGATCCGCGAGGTCTCAACCAGGGTTTCACCGCTCATTGCACTCTCTCCACCGCCTTCGCCACCAGCCCAACTATGGCGGTTCGTCCGCGATGGTCCCCTGAACAGCGTCACAGTTGTCGTGCGCCAGCGGCGCGCACCGACAAACGGCGGGAATCCCGTCGCGGGCGGCGGCCGCGCTTCAGTCCCGGACGGGCAGATCGACGATGAAGGCCGGATCGAAAGCCGGATTCTCGAATTCGACGGCGCACGCGGCG
The DNA here is from genome assembly GCA_963849015.1 of uncultured beta proteobacterium. Classification (GTDB taxonomy): domain Bacteria; phylum Pseudomonadota; class Gammaproteobacteria; order Burkholderiales; family Burkholderiaceae_E; genus Quisquiliibacterium. The sequence continues at coordinate 138,277 of CAWKFK010000017.1, read as the reverse complement.
GCCGTCGCGCCCGGCCTCGGCTTGATGCGCCCCGGATAGCCCCGCGGGTTGCACACGACCCGCGCCGCGTCGATCGCGTAGCGATGGCTCGAGTGCGTGTGGCCGTGAATCCAGAGGTCGCTGCGCGCGACCAGCGCATCGAGGTCGCTGACGAAGGCGGGATTGCTGAGCGACGCGGCGAAGGCCGGCGACACGGACCGCCAGCTGGGCAGGTGATGCGAGACCACGACCGTGCACGCCGGCAGCGGCGCGGCGAGCTCGCGCTCGAGCCAGGCCCGCGACACCTCGTGCATGCGGACCGCGTCCAGCGGCGAGAAGCGCCTGCGCGCCATGCCCGCGCCGGCGTCGGCCATGTCGATCGCGTGATAGTCGGCCAGCAGGTGCAGGTTGCCCGCCATCGCCTGCTCGCGCTCCATCTGCAGCGCGCGGCCCGACGCCTCGTAGACCCGGAAGTCGGTCCACAGCGTGCAGCCCAGGAAGCGCACGCCGCCGATCGTGACGGCATCGTTCTCGAGGAAGTGCACGCCTTCGGCCTGCGCGCGCTCGCGCATGCGCGCGAGGACTTCGCCGTACTCGCCGTCGTAGAACTCGTGGTTGCCGGCGATCTGCACGACGGGATGCTTCGGGAACGTGCGGCGCGCCCAGCCGATCGCCTGGTCGCCGGCATGGATGTCGCCCGCCAGCACGATCACGTCGGCAGCGACCGGCGGGGGTGCGAATTCGGCATGCTCGACATGCAGATCGGACAGCACCAGCAAGCGCACCGCGTTCTCCCGCTTCAGACCAGCACGCGCTCGATGCCGCCTGCGTTGGCGTCCGCGACGTAGCGCTCCATCCAGTCCTCGCCGAGCAGGTGCCGGGCGAGCTCGATGACGATGTAGTCGGCCTCGACGCCGGTGTCGCCCTCGTACCGCGACAGCCCCTGCAGGCAGGACGGGCACGAGGTCAGCACCTTCACCGGACCGTCGAACGTCGCGGCCCCCTGTGTGGATTCGCCGGACACGCCCTGCTGACGCACGGGGATCGCGCGCAGCGCGGCCGCGCCCTTGCGCATCTCCTCTTCCTTGCGGAAACGCACCTGCGTCGACACGTCGGGACGCGTGACCGCGAGCGTGCCCGACTCGCCGCAGCAACGGTCGTTCTTCTCGACCCTGCCGTTCAGCGCGTCGTTGATCAGCGTGTTCACCACCTTCGCCGACGAGTAGGTCTTCATCGGCGTGTGGCAGGGCTCGTGATACATGTAGCGCGCGCCGGTCACGCCTTCGAGCCGCACGCCCTTCTCGAGCAGGAACTCGTGGATGTCGATGATCCGGCTGCCCGGAAAGATCTTGTCGAACTGGTACCCCTGCAGCTGGTCGAAGCAGGTGCCGCAGCTCACCACCACCGTCTTGATGTCGAGGTAGTTCAGCGTGTTCGCCACGCGATGGAACAACACCCGGTTGTCGGTGATGATCTTCTCGGCGCGGTCGAACTGGCCCGAGCCGCGCTGCGGGTAACCGCAGCACAGGTAGCCCGGCGGCAGCACGGTCTGCACGCCCACCTTCCAGAGCATCGCCTGCGTCGCCAGACCGACCTGCGAGAACAGCCGCTCGGAGCCGCAGCCCGGGAAATAGAACACCGCCTCGCTGTCGACGCTGGTGCCGTTCGGATCGCGGATGATCGGAACGTAGCGGCTGTCCTCGACGTCGAGCAGCGCGCGCGCCGTGCGCTTGGGCAGCTTGCCCGGCATCTTCTTGTTGATGAAGTGGATCACCTGCTCCTTGACCGGCGGCTTGCCCACCGTCGCCGGCGGCTTCGCGGTCTGTGCCAGCGCGAACTTCTTCAGCAGGTCGTGCGCGAAGCGCTGCGCGCGGTAGCCGATCCCCACCATCGCCGCGCGCGTGGCGTTGATCGTGTCCGGGTCGGTCGCGTTCAGGAAGAACATCGCCGCGGCATTGCCGGGGTTGAACTTCTTCTTCCCCATCTTGCGCAGCAGGTTGCGCATGTTCATCGTCACGTCGCCGAAGTCGATGTCGACCGGGCACGGCGCCTCGCACTTGTGGCACACGGTGCAGTGGTCGGCGACGTCGGAGAACTCGTCCCAGTGGCGGATCGACACGCCGCGCCGGGTCTGCTCCTCGTACAGGAAGGCCTCGACCAGCAGCGAGGTCGCGAGGATCTTGTTGCGCGGCGAATAGAGCAGGTTGGCGCGCGGCACGTGCGTCGAGCAGACCGGCTTGCACTTGCCGCAGCGCAGGCAGTTCTTCACCGAGTCGGCGATGCTGCCGATGTCGGACTGCTGCAGGATCAGCGACTCGGCGCCCATCAGCCCGAAGCTGGGCGTGTACGCGTTGCGCAGATCGCCGCCGGCCAGCAGCTTGCCGCGGTTGAAGCGCCCGTCGGGATCGATGCGCTCCTTGTAGGCGCGGAACTCGGCGACCTCCGACTCGGTCAGGAACTCGAGCTTGGTGATGCCGATGCCGTGCTCGCCCGAGATCACGCCGTCGAGGGAGCGGGCGAGCGCCATGATGCGCGCGACGGCCGCCTCGGCCTCCTTCAGCATCAGGTAATCGTCGGAGTTGACCGGGATGTTGGTGTGGACGTTGCCGTCGCCAGCGTGCATGTGCAGCGCGACGAACACCCGGCCGCGCAGCACGCGCGCGTGCGTTTCGTCGCACAGCTCGAGCACCGGCTCGAACGCCTGGCCGTGCAGGATCTCGCCGAGCGGCGCGCGCACCTCGGCCTTCCAGGAGACGCGGATCGTCCGGTCCTGCAGCAGATGGAACAGGCGCGTCGGCGAGGAAGGCGCGGCACCCTGCGCCGCAGAAATGGCAGCTTTCTCCGATGGGCCGGCACCCTGAGCCGGGGGCTCGGCGCCGTCCGCCGCGATCCGGGCCTCGGCCTCGGCCAGCACCGCGCCGAGCCCGACCGACTCGAGCCGCGCCCGCACCGCCGTCAACGGCCGGTCGATCTCGTCGAGCAGGAACTGCCAGCGCGCGCGCGCCCGGCCGATCACATCGCGCGCCTGGCGCACGTGCTCGGCCAGCAGCTCGTCGACGGCGAACGGATCGGTGTCGGCATCGGCCGCTTTGCCGCGCGGCAGCGGGCCGTCGAACAGCCGGTCGAGCTCGTCGAGCAGGCGCAGCTTGTTGCGCGTGGAGAGCTCGATGTTGATCCGCTCGATGCCGTCGGTGTACTCGCCCATCCGCGGAAGCGGGATCACGACGTCCTCGTTGATCTTGAACGCGTTGGTGTGCCGTGCGATCGCGGCGGTTCGCGCGCGGTCGAGCCAGAAGGTCTTGCGCGCCTCGGGGGACACCGCGACGAAGCCCTCCCCCGCGCGGCCGTTGGCCATGCGCACGACCTCGGAGGTGGCACGCGCAACCGCCGCGTCGTCGTCGCCGACGATGTCGCCGAACAGCACCATCTTCGGCAGGCCGCCGCGCGCCGACTTGGTGGTGTAGCCGACGGCGCGCAGGTATCGCTCGTCGAGGTGCTCGAGGCCCGCGAGCAGCACGCGCGGGCGCTGGCCGGTCGGGTCGGGCTCGCGGGTCAGCGAGTCGAGGTAGTTCTTGATCTCGACGATCGACGGCACCGCGTCCTTCGGCTGGCCGAAGAACTCCAGACAGACCGTGCGGATGTGCTTCGGCATGCGGTGCAGAACCCAGCGGGCCGACGTGATCAGGCCATCGCAGCCCTCCTTCTGCACGCCGGGCAGGCCGGCGAGGAACTTGTCGGTGACGTCCTTGCCCAGACCCTGCTTGCGAAAGCGCCTGCCCTCGATCTCGAGGATCTCGGTGCGCAGCGGTTCGCCGCGCATCGCCCCGTCGGCACCGAGCTGCGCGGGCTTGAACCAGCGCAGTTCGAAGCGCGCGACGCCGACGTCGTGGATCTTGCCCAGGTTGTGCCCGACGCGCGTGACCTCGAGCCAGTTGCCCTGCGGGTCGACCATCCGCCACCACGCCAGGTTGTCGAGCGCGGTGCCCCACAGCACGGCCTTCTTGCCGCCGGCGTTCATCGCGACGTTGCCGCCGACGCAGGAGGCCTCGAGCGAGGTCGGATCGACCGCGAACACCAGTCCGGCCGCTTCGGCGGCCTCGGTGACGCGTTTGGTGACGACTCCCGCCTCCGACAGGATGGTCGGCGCCGCAGCGTCCAGGCCCGGAAGGACGAGGTGCTCGACCTCGCCGAGACGCTCGAGCTTCTCGGTGTTGATCACCGCCGACAGCGCGGTCAGCGGGATGGCGCCCCCCGTGTAACCGGTGCCGCCGCCGCGCGGGATGATCGTCAGTCCGAGCTCGATGCAGCCGGCCACGAGACCGGCGATCTCGGCCTCGGAGTCGGGCGTCAGCACCACGAACGGGTATTCGACCCTCCAGTCGGTGGCGTCGGTCACGTGCGAGACGCGCGACATGCCGTCGAACTTGATGTTGTCGCGCGCGGTGAACTTCGACAACAGCCTGGCGGTGCGCCGGCGCAGCGCGTCGGTTTCACCGAACTCGCGCGCGAATTCGTCGACCGCCGCCTGCGCGAGCCCGACCAGCCGCAGCACGCGCGCGCTGCGCGCCGCCGCCTGCGGATCGGCCGATTGCTCCTGGTCGCCGCCGCGGCGCTTCTCGATCTCGCCGAGCCGGTGGCGCAGCGCCTCGATCAGCAGCCGACGGCGCTTCGGATTGTCGAGCAGGTCGTCCTGCAGGTAGGGATTGCGGCGCACCACCCAGATGTCGCCCAGCACCTCGAACAGCATCCTGGCCGAGCGGCCGGTGCGGCGCTCGGCGCGCAGCTCGTCGAGGATCTGCCACGCATCCTCGCCGAGCAGCCGGATGACGATCTCACGGTCCGAGAACGAGGTGTAGTTGTACGGGATCTCGCGGAGCCGGACCGGCGCGTCGGCTTCGGGCTGAGCGACGTTCAAGGGCAGTGGAGCGTTCATCGGAGAGTCTCTGCTTGACGGGGGAAACGACGGCAAGTCATTTGGCCGGGGGTGCCGGAAGAACGGGAACGGTCGGATCGCGGGGCGGACGTCCAGTCCGTGTCGAACGGCGGGACGAGCGGCGCGGCGGGCACCGGCGGGGCGGGTTCAGCGCGACCGACAGGGCCGACCGGAGCGGCACGATCGCCAGGCGCCGCGGCCCGGGGTAAGGCCGGCGCGGTCCGGACAGAGAGCGGGCGATGAGTTGGGAGAAGACCTCATGGTCCGCGGATTTTATCCGAGGCCCTGCGATCGCGCCGATGCCACCGCCGCGCGCAGCCGCGCATATCCACTCAGCCGCCGGTGAACGGCCTGGCGATCGCCTGCCACCATTCGTTCGGGACCCACAGCAGCGCCCCGGTCATGATCGTATAGCGCAGGAACTTGCCGACCGCCATCCAGCCCACGCTGGGCCAGAACGGCAGGCGCAGCCAGCCGGCGACGGCGCACAGCGGATCGCCGACGGCGGGCAGCCACGAAAAGAACAGCGCCTTCGGTCCGAGCCGCTCGAACCAGGCCAACGACCGGTAGTGGTGGCGTCCGTGCACCGCGGCATTGGCGCCGGCCCCGATCCAGTAGTCGACGATGCCGCCGAGCGTGTTTCCCGCGGTCGCGACCAGCACGACCAGCCAGAACTGGTCGGGATTGAGCTTGGCGAATCCGAACACGGCCGGCTCCGACCCCATCGGCAGCAGCGTCGCCGACACGAACGCGATCAGGAATACCGACACCAGCCCGTTGCTGGGCAGCGCGAACCAATCGATCAGGGATGCGACCAGAGCCTCCATCGGCGGGCAGTTTAGAGGACTGGCCGCGGCAAACCCCGCGCGCCAAGTAAAATCACGGGTTTTGCACCGCCCGCCGCCCGCGGCGCCAAGAGCGCTCGCGGGCCTGCCACCAGGCGCGCCCCGACCGGCGCGCCGCAACGCGCGACCGAGCCCACCCGATGAGCACCACCTATCTGAAACGCATCCTGAACGCCCGCGTCTACGACGTCGCGCAGGAGACGCCGCTCGACTTCGCGCCGCAGCTGTCCGCGCGGCTCGGCAACCGGGTGCTGCTCAAGCGCGAAGACATGCAGCAGGTGTTCTCCTTCAAGTTGCGCGGCGCCTACAACAAGATGGCGCACCTCACGCCGGAGCAGCTCGAGCGCGGCGTGATCTGCGCGTCGGCCGGCAACCACGCGCAGGGCGTGGCGCTGGCCGCGCAGAAGCTCGGCTGCCGCGCGGTGATCGCGATGCCGGTCACGACACCGATGCTGAAGATCGAGGCCGTGCGCAACCGCGGCGCCGAAGTCGTGCTGCACGGCGAGTCGTACAGCGACGCCTACGCCCGGGCGCTCGAGCTGCAGCGCGAGCAGGGGCTGACCTTCGTGCACCCGTTCGACGATCCCGACGTGATCGCCGGGCAGGGCACGATCGCGATGGAGATCCTGCGCCAGCATCAGGGGCCGATCCATGCGATCTTCGTCGCGATCGGCGGCGGCGGCCTGGCGGCCGGCATCGCAACCTACGTGAAGCAGGTGCGGCCCGAGATCCGGGTGATCGGCGTGCAGACGACCGATTCCGACGCGATGGACCGGTCGCTGAAGGCGGGACGCCGCGTCGAACTGCACGACGTCGGGCCTGTTCTCCGACGGCACCGCGGTGAAGAAGGTCGGCGAGGAGACCTACCGGCTGTGCAAGGAGCATCTCGACGAGATCGTCCTGGTCGACACCGACGCGCTGTGCGCGGCGATCAAGGACGTCTTTCTCGATACGCGCTCGATCCTCGAGCCCGCGGGCGCACTGTCGGTCGCCGGCGCCAAGGTGTACGCCGAGCGCGAAGGCATCCGCGATCAGACGTTCGTCGCGGTCGCCTGCGGCGCGAACATGAACTTCGACCGCCTGCGCTTCGTGTCCGAACGCGCCGAGATCGGCGAACAGCGCGAAGCCGTGTTCGCGGTGACGATCCCCGAAGAGCGCGGCAGCTTCCGGCGCTTCTGCGAGCTGGTCGGCCCGCGCAACGTCACCGAGTTCAACTACCGGATCGCCGACGCGAAGCAGGCGCACGTGTTCGTCGGCATCCAGATCCAGCGCCGCGCGGAGGCCTCCGAGATCGCGGCCGGCTTCGAGCGCGCGGGTTTCGCGACGCTCGACCTGACCGACGACGAACTCGCCAAGCTGCACATCCGCCACCTGGTCGGGGGCCACTCGCCGCTGGCGCGCGACGAGTTGCTGTACCGCTTCGAGTTTCCGGAGCGCCCGGGCGCGCTGACCCGCTTCCTGTCCAGCATGAGCCCGAACTGGAACATCTCGCTGTTCCACTACCGCAACCACGGCGCGGATTACGGCCGGATCCTGGTGGGAATCCAGGTGCCGTCCGACGAGAAGCGCGCATTCAAGCACTTCCTCGCTTCGCTCGGTTATCGGTACTGGGACGAGAGCGCGCATCCGGCCTATCGCCTGTTCCTCGCGTCGAGCGAGCGATGACGGCTGCCGGAAGGTGCCCGGAGCGCTATAATTTCCTGAATCCATTCAGGCACTTATGTACCTCCTGACACTCGGTCTCAACCACACCACCGCGCCGCTCGCCGTGCGCGAGCGCGTGTCGTTCCCGGGCGAGGTACTGCGCACGGCGCTGTCCGACATGCGCGAACGCCTGCAGTCGCTGGTGCCCGAGAGCGCGATCCTGTCCACCTGCAACCGGACCGAGATCTACTGCGCAACACCGACGCCCGAGCGCGTCCGCCCGGCGCTGACCGACTGGCTGTCGCAGCGCCAGGGCCTGGCGAGCGCGCAGCTCGGCTCGCACCTGTACACGCTTCCCGACGGCCAGGCCGTGCGCCACGCGTTCCGTGTCGCCGCCGGGCTCGACTCGATGATCCTCGGCGAACCGCAGATCCTCGGGCAGATGAAGGAAGCCGTGCGCGTCGCGCAGGACACCGGCTCGCTCGGCACGCACCTGCACCAGCTGTTCCAGCGCTCGTTCGCGGTGGCCAAGGAGGTTCGCTCCACGACCGAGATCGGCGCGCACTCCGTGTCGATGGCGGCGGCGGCCGTGCGCCTGGCGCGCCGCATCTTCGAGGACCTGCGCGAGACCCGCGTGCTGTTCGTCGGCGCCGGCGAGATGATCGAGCTGTGCGCAACGCACTTCGCCGCGCAGCACCCGCGCCAGATCGTGATCGCGAACCGCACTCTGGAGCGCGGCGAGAAGCTCGCGCAGCGCTTCAACGCCACCACGATCCGCCTGTCCGAACTGCCCGACGTGCTCGACCGCTTCGACATCGTCGTGTCCTGCACCGCCAGCACGCTGCCGATCATCGGCCTGGGCATGGTCGAGCGTGCGACGAAGGCGCGCAAGCGGCGGCCCGTGTTCATGGTCGACCTGGCGGTGCCGCGCGACATCGAAGCCGAGGTCGGCCGGCTGGACGACGTCTTCCTGCACACCGTCGACGACCTCGGCCGGCTGGTCCAGAGCGGCGTCGAGAACCGGCAGGCTGCGGTTGCGCAGGCCGAGGCGATCATCGAGACGCGGGTCGACTCCTTCATGCAGTGGCTGTCGTCGCGCCAGGTGGTGCCGATGATTCGCCAGCTGCACCAGCGCGGCGCGGCGATCCGCGCCGCCGAGCTCGAGCGCGCACAGCGCCTGCTGGCGCGCGGCGACGATCCCGCCGCGGTGCTCGAATCGCTCGCCAACGCCCTCACGGGCAAGTTCCTGCACGGCCCGACCACGCTGCTGCAGCGTGGCGGCGAAGGCCGCGACCAGGTCGCCCGAATCCTCGATCATCTGCTGCCCGAGCGCGGAACCCCCACCACGGACGCCCCGGCGTCGGACCGGAACGTCAAGTAGATGAAGATCTCGATGCAGGCGAAGCTCGAGCAGCTCGAGCGGCGCCTGGCGGAAGTCAATCTGCTGTTGTCGAGCGAACAGGCGGCGCGTGACCTCGACGTCTGGCGCAAGCTCAATCGCGAGCACTCCGAGCTGAGCCAGGTGATCGATCACCTGCAGGCGTGGCGGCAGGCCGAACGCGATCTCGAAACGGCCGAAGCGATGCGATCCGATCCCGACATGCGCGCCTTCGCCGACGAGGAGGCCGCGGCCGCCTCCGGGCGCATCGCGCAGGAAGAGCGCCAGCTCGAGCGGCTGCTGCTGCCGAAGGACCCGAACGACGAGCGCAACGTGATCCTCGAGATCCGGGCAGGCACCGGCGGCGAGGAATCGGCGCTGTTCGCCGGCGCGCTGCTGCGCATGTACCTGCGGCTGGCGGAGCGCCGGCGCTGGTCGACGGAAGTGCTGTCGGAGAGCCCGTCGGATCTCGGCGGCTACCGCGAGGTGATCGTTCGCATCGCGGGCGACGGCGTGTACTCGCAGCTGAAGTTCGAATCGGGCGGGCACCGCGTGCAGCGTGTGCCCGAGACCGAGGCCCAGGGCCGGATCCACACGTCGGCCTGCACGGTCGCGGTGATGGCCGAGGCCGACGAGGCCGGCGACATCGCGATCGACCCCTCCGAACTGCGCATCGATGTCTACCGCGCGTCGGGCGCAGGTGGCCAGCACGTCAACAAGACCGAGTCGGCAGTCCGGATCACGCACCTGCCCACCGGCATCGTCGCCGAGTGCCAGGACGACCGCTCGCAGCACCGCAACCGCGAGAAGGCGATGAAGGTGCTCGCCACGCGGCTGCGCGACAAGCGCGAGCGCGAGAGCCACGCGCGCGAAGCGGCGCACCGCAAGTCGCTGATCGGCTCGGGGGACCGCTCCGAGCGCATCCGCACCTACAACTTTCCGCAGGGGCGGGTCACCGACCACCGCATCAACCTGACGCTGTACAAGATCGAGCGGATCATGGACGGCGAGCTCGACGACGTGCTCGATGCGCTGGCGGCCGCCCACCAGGCCGAGCAGCTCGAGGCGCTCGCCGAAGGCGGCGCGTAACCGCAACGACGGTTGCCACGAAGACGATGGTTGCACCCGCGACGAGCTTCGATGCCCTGATCGCCGCCTGCGGCCTGGCGCGGATCGATGCCCGCGCGCTCGCCGCACACGTCAGCGGGCGCTCGCGCGAATGGCTGATCGCACACGGTGACGAACCGGTCGAGGCCGCGCAGGCCGAACGCTTCGTCGAACTGGCCCGCCGCCGCGCCGCCGGCGAACCGCTCGCCTACCTGATCGGCTGGCGCGAGTTCCATGGCCGCCGGTTCACGGTGTCGCCCGAGGTCCTGATCCCGCGTCCCGAGACCGAACTGCTCGTGCGCTGGGCGCTCGGACACGCGCCACAGGGCGCCCGCGTGCTCGAACTCGGCACCGGCAGCGGTGCGATCGCCCTGACGCTGGCGCTGGAGCGCCCCGACCTGCGGATCACCGCGACCGACGTGGCGGCCGGCGCGCTGGCGGTCGCCGCGTGCAACCGCGACCGGCTGCTTGCCGCGGCGGCGGCGCGTGTCACGCTGCTGCAGGGCGACTGGTACGCGGCGCTGCCCGCGGGCAGCCGGTTCGAGCTCGTGCTGTCGAATCCGCCTTATGTCGCTGCGGACGACCCGCACATGACCCAGGCGGATCTGCGCTGCGAACCGAGGCACGCGCTGACCGATGGCGGCGACGGACTCGGCGCACTGCGCTCGATCACGGCCGGCGCGAGCGGTGTGCTTTCTCCCGCAGGCGGCATCGCGTGCGAGCACGGCTGGGACCAGGGCGCCGCCGTGCGCGCGCTGATGCGCGATGCGGGGCTGTCAGGAGTGGCAACGCTGCGCGACGACGAGGGCCGGGAACGTGTAACGTTCGGGTTTCGACACGCGCAGCGCGATTCGGACGACGCAAGCTCTCGCGTCGAACCCGGCGCGCCGGGATAGAGCGACCCGCGCGCATCAACACGAAGGACCGATCGATGGACGCCAAGGATTTCATTCAAAAGACCGTCACCGACAACCCCGTTGTGCTGTTCATGAAGGGCACCGCGCAGTTCCCGCAGTGCGGCTTCTCGGGCCGCGCGATCCAGATCCTGAAGGGGTGCGGCGTCAAGAACCTGGTCACGGTGAACGTGCTGGAGGACGACGACGTCCGCCAGGCGATCAAGGAATACGCGAACTGGCCGACGATTCCGCAGCTCTACATCGGCGGCGAGTTCGTCGGCGGCTCGGACATCATGTACGAGATGTACCAGTCGGGCGAACTGCAGAAACTGATCCCCCAGGACGCCTGCGCCTGAGGTCGCGGCGGCTGCGGGCCGCCGCTGCGGCCTGGGCGCTGTAGCCCACGGGCAGTTCGGCTGCGGTTTTCGGCCGACCGCCGTCGCGCCTACTGCCAGCCAGCCACTTGGCCATCCCGCCGGTGGTCGGACCCGCCCGCATAGCCGTCCTCGAGGTCGTCCGACAGACGCGCGATCAGCTGGGCGCTGCCGAAATCCAGGCTGTCGCGCGGCATCACGCGCACGTCGTGCCCCATTTCCGCGAGCTGGCTCACCGTCTGCGCCGGCATTGCCGACTCGACCGTCAGCCGGCCTTCGTCGTCGATGCGCCAGCGCGGCGCGTCCGAGCAGGCCTGCGGGTCGAGCCGGTCCGCGATGAAGCGCATCGCCACCTGCAGGTGCCCCTGCGGCTGCATGTTGCCGCCCATCACGCCGAAGGCCATCACCGGGTGCCCGTCGCGCGACATGAACGCGGGAATGATCGTGTGGAACGGCCGCTTGCCGCCGTCGACCTGGTTCGGGTGACCTTGCGCCAGCGAGAAGCCTATGCCGCGGTTGTGCAACGCGATCCCGGTGCCCGGCACGACGACTCCGGAGCCGAAGCCGCGATAGTTGGACTGGATCAGCGAGACCATGCGCCCCTGCGCATCGGCCGCGCACAGATACACGGTGCCACCCGAAGGCGGCGCGCCCGCGTCGTAACGGCCGGCGCGCGCCGGGTCGATCAGGCGCGCGCGCGCGGCCAGGTAGTCGCGATCGAGCAGCGACTGGACACCGACGCGCATGTGGGCCGGATCGGCCACGTGCGCGTGGGCATCGGCGAAGGCCGCGCGCATCGCCTCGATCTGCAGGTGCAGGCGCTGCGCCGAATCGGGAGCCGTCGAAGCGACCGGCAGGTGCTCCAGCATGCCGAGGGCCATCAGCGCGGCGATGCCCTGCCCGTTCGGCGGAATCTCGTGCACGGTGAACCCGCCGTAGTCGTGCGAGATCGGATCGACCCAGTCGGCGCGGTGATCGGCCAGGTCGCCCTCGCTGAGCGCGCCGCCCGTCTGCGCCGCGTACGCCGCGATTCGCCGCGCGAGCGCGCCGCGATAGAACGACTCGCCGCGCGTGCGCGCGATCTCGGCCAGCGTCTCGGCCTGCGCCAGGAAGCGCCAGCGTTCGCCGGCGGCCGGCGCGCGGCCCCGCGGCATGAATGCCTCGGCGAAGCCGGGCTGGCCTGCCAGTTGCGCCGTCGCGTCCGACCACTGGCGCGCGATCACCGGGCTGACCGCGAACCCCTCGCGGGCGTACCGGATCGCCGACTCGAACAGATCCTCGAACGGCAGCGAACCGAAGCGCTGCGACAGCGCGACCCAGGCCGACACCGCACCCGGCACGGTGACCGAGCCCCAGCCCAGCGCGGGCATGCGCTCGAGCCCGCCGAAGCGCTGCGGATTCCAGGCCAGCGGCGCCCGGCCGGAGGCGTTCAGGCCGAACAGCCGATCGCCGTCCCAGACCAGAGCGAAGGCATCGCCGCCGATCCCGTTCATCGTCGGCTCGACGACGGTCAGCGCGATCGCCGTGGCCAGCGCCGCGTCGACGGCGTTGCCGCCGCGGGCCAGCGCCTGCACGCCGGCCTGCGCAGCCAGCGGCTGCGAAGCCGCGACCATGTTGCGCGCGAGCACCGGCGCGCGGGTCGGGTAAGGAAGCCTGAAGTCGTATCGGGTCATGGAGTTCGCCTTCGAATCGGGATGTCGCGCATGCTCGTGCATGCGATGCACCTCTATGATCGCCCAAGCGACGCCCGGCAGTCTGCGAACCGCCCGCTACAATAGGACGCGATGCGGATCACCGGACCACAGGACTGCCGGACGACGAAACTGCGATGCGGACCACGAGACTGATCGTCGCGATCACCGGGGCGTCGGGCGCGGTCTACGGCGTGCGCCTGCTCGAACTGCTGCGCCCCCTCGACGGCATCGAGACACACCTGATCGTGTCGCCGGCCGGGTGGATGAACGTCGAGCAGGAACTCGCGATCGGGCGTCCGCAGGTCGAGGCACTGGCCGACGTGGTGCACAACCCGCGCGACGTCGGCGCGACGATCGCGTCGGGCTCGTTCGAGTCGGCGGGCATGATCGTGGCGCCGTGCTCGATGCGCACGCTGGCGTCGATCGCCACCGGCGTCGCCGACACGCTCGTCAGCCGCGCCGCCGACGTCGTGCTGAAGGAACGGCGCAGGCTGGTGGTGCTGGTGCGCGAAACGCCGCTGAACCTGGTCCACCTGCGCAACATGGTGACCGTCACCGAGATGGGAGGCATCGTGTTCCCGCCGCTGCCCGCGTTTTATCATCGGCCGCAAAGCATCGCAGAGATGGTGGACCACACCTGCGGCCGAGTCCTGGACCTGTTCGGTGTCGAACAGGACTTCTCCCCCAGATGGAGCGGGCTGCGTTCCCGCTGACCTTCGCCAACAGGAAACCACCCCAGCCATGAAGATCCTCGTCCCGACCGACGGCTCCAAGAACGCCCTGCGGGCCGTGAAATACGCCGCCAAGCTGGCAGGCGAACTGCGCTCCGACTCCACGATCACCCTGATCAGCGTGCACGACGACGCCGCGCTGCGCCACGCCGAGCGCTTCGTTGGCAAGAAGGCGGTCGACGACTATCTGCGGGACCTGAGCGAGAAGGATCTCGGCGAGTCGCGCAAGGCCCTGGACAAGGTGGGCATCCGCCACGACATGGTGATCCGCACCGGGCACGTCGCCGGCGAGATCGCCTCGACCGCCGAACAGGGCGGCTTCGGCATGATCATCATCGGCTCGAAAGGCCGGACCGCGCTGAAGGACCTGCTGGTCGGCTCGGTCGCCCAGCGCGTCGTCCAGATGTCGAAGGTGCCGGTCCTGCTCGTGAAGTAGCGTGCCAACCACGATCATCGCCCGCCGGGCGGTGTCCGGACCTCTGCGCAAAGGAGTCGACGATGCGGATCCTGCTGGGATGGCTGATCAACGCGCTGAGCCTGCTCGCGCTGCCCTACCTGATGAAGTCGGTGCAGGTCAGCGACTTCGGCACGGCGCTGATCGTCGCGCTGGTGCTCGGATTGCTGAACACGCTGATCCGTCCGGTTCTGCTGATCCTCACGCTGCCGATCAACCTGCTGACCCTGGGGCTGTTCACCTTCGTCATCAACGGAGCGATGTTCTGGCTGGTCGACCGCTTCGTCGACGGGTTCGCCATCGCCGGGTTCGGCTGGGCCATCGTCGCGGCGATCCTCTACAGCCTGATCAGCTGGGCCGTAAGCAGCCTGGTCCTGTCGAAACGCGAGTGACGCTGCGCGTGTGCTTGTTCACGTTTGCGGCCAGCCCCTGCTAGTACAGTCCGGACACACGGTCGATTCCGGCCGACGAACGGCAGCACAGGCGGCGCGGAGGGGCAGATGGAGAAGTTCGATTTCGACGACTGGGCCGAGCTGTATCGGCGCGACCCCGCGGCATTCGAAGCGCGCCGGCAGGCGGTGCTGGCCCTCGAACTGGCAAAGGCCAGCCCGGCCGTCGCCGGGCCAGCGCGCGCGACCCTTCGCCGGCTCGAAACCCAGCTGGCAGGCAAGGACGACGCAGCCCGTATCCAGACCTCGATGCTGTGGATGGCCGCGTCGATGCGGCTGCTGAGCGCGAAGATGCAGGATCTGAGCGACACCGTCGGCCGACGGGACAAGAGCGCGGTCCAGTAGCGGGCGCCGACGGCGAACCGGCGCGAGGCGCAGTTACGGCAGGATTGGTGCCCCCGGCAGGATTCGAACCCGCGACCTTCGGTTTACAAAACCGCTGCTCTACCAGCTGAGCTACAAGGGCGAAAGAAAGGGAAGCGCGATCTTACTTGATGCGCGTGAGCCTCGGCCGCGGCGACGGTCCACCGGTCGGCGGCTGGGGTTCGTCGGTGCCGCCGGGCACACCGGTGCCGCCGGAAGCCGGTCCCGGCGCAGCACTTCCACCCGACGAATCGGCGGCCGAAGGCACCAGGCCCAGCGGCGCGCGGGCAGGCTCGGGCTCGGGCGCAGCCGCCGCGTCTTCGCCGGTCGTCGTGCCGCCGGCGGGCGGCGGCACTTCCGACAGCAGCGCCGGTTCGGCCGGCTGAGCGAGCGGCTTGGGCACCTCGAAGGCCATGCCGTGACCGTTCTCGGCCGCATAGATCGCGGTGACGTTCTCGATCGGGATCGACACCTGGCGCGCGACGCGATTGAAGCGCGCCTCGAACTCGATCAGGTCGTTGCCGAGCCGCAGGTGGTTGGTGGCGTCGGCCGACACGTTGAGCACGATCTCGCCGTTGCGCACGAACTCGCGCGGCACGACCGTGCGCTCGTCGACGGCCACCGCGATGTACGGGCGGTAGCCGTTGTCCGTGCACCACTCGTGGATCGCGCGGATCAGATAGGGCTTGGTCGAGGTCTCGGCCATGTGTCGGGCGCCGATCAGCGCCGCATCACCTTCTCGGACGGGGTCGAGCGCCTCGATGTACGCCGGGCGCGAGAAGATGCGCTCGGCGTAGCGCAGCAGCGGCGCGGTGGTCTTGGGCATCTCGATGCCGTAGTGATCGAGCCGCCACAGCAGCGGCGCGATCGCCACGTCGAGCATCGAGAACTCCTCGCCGAGCATGTACTTGTTCTTCATGAAGATCGGCGTGAGCTGGGTGAGACGGTCGCGGATCTGCTGGCGCGCGCGGTCCATCTGCTTGGCGGCGTCCTTGTAGTGGTCGCGCCGCTCGAGCTGCTGCACGTGGACGAACAGCTCGCGCTCGAAGTTGAACAGGAACAGCCGCGCACGCGCGCGCATCACCGGGTCGGCCGGCATCAGCTGCGGATGCGGGAAGCGCTCGTCGATGTACTCGTTGATGATGTTCGACTCGTACAGGATCAGATCGCGCTCGACCAGGATGGGCACCTGGCCGTACGGGTTCATGATCGAGATGTCCTCGGGCTTGTTGTAGAGATCGACGTCGCGGATCTCGAAATCCATGCCCTTTTCGAACAGCACGAAGCGGCAGCGCTGGCTGAACGGGCAGGTGGTGCCCGAGTACAGGACCATCATGGCGGGCGGCTCCTATGGGTGTATTGTCTGCGAACTTGAAAAAAATCAGGGTGAGCCGCGGTACTCGGCTCACCCGTCGAGCGGACTGCAGTTCCGGGTTACTTGACGTCTTTCCAGTATTCCCGGTTCAGCCACCACGCCAGCACCGTGAAGAAGGCCAGGAACAGCAGGACCCAGACGCCGAGCCGGGTGCGGTCCTGCGCGGTCGGGTCGGACATGAAGGTGAGGTAGGCGACGAGATCGGCAACCTCCTCGTCGTACGCCGCCTGGCTCATCAGACCGCCCTCGGCCTTGCCAAGGGTGATCGCGGCGATCTCGTGGTGATGAGCGCCCTCGAGCTTGTCCGTCTTCTCGGTGCGAGCCCGCTGCGTCGAAGGTGATCGTCACCTTGTCGAAGCCGGTCGCGGCGCCGGCTTGGCATCCTTGACCGCCTTGACCTCCTCGATCGTGACGCCGCGGCTGCCCTGCAGTTCCCACAGCACGTGCGGCATGCCGACGTTCTCGAACACCGCGTTGTTCCAGCCGGTCGGGCGGGTCGCGTCGCGGTAGTAGGAGCGCAGGTAGGTGTACAGCCAGTCGGCACCCGAGCCGTCACCCGACGCGCGCGCCCGCGCGATCACGGACAGGTCGGGCGGCAGCGCGCCGAACCACTCCTTGGCGTCGACCGGGTTCATCGCGATCTTCATCGGCTCGCCGACCTTGTCGGCGGTGAACAGCAGATTCTTGCTGATCTGGTCTTCGCTGACGCCCGATGTCCATCAGGCGGTTGTAGCGCATCGACGACGCGCTGTGGCAGTTCAGGCAGTAGTTGACGAACAGCTTGGCGCCGTTCTGCAGCGCCGCCTGGTCGGTCAGCTTCTCGATCGGGAAGTGATCGAGCGGATAGCCGCCGCCCGACCGCGTGCGCCATAGAGATCGCCACGGCCAGGGACAGCGCGCCGCGAATTTCTTACAGAGACATTCATGTCGTTTTCCTCCCGGTCGGCCTCAGTGCGCGGCGAAAGTGACGCGATCGGGGACCGGCTTGAACTCGCCCATCTTGCTCCACCAGGGCATCAGCAGGAAGAACGCGAAGTACAGCAGCGTGCCGATCTTCGAGAACAGGTTGCCGATCGGCGACGGCGCCTGCACGCCGAAGTAGCCGAGCACGAGGAAGATCGACCACGAACATGCCGTACATCCACTTGTGCCAGCCCGGGCGATAGCGAATCGACTTGGCCGGACTGTTGTCGAGCCACGGCAGCGCGAAGAAGATCATCACCGACGCGCCCATCGCGACCACGCCCCAGAACTTGGCGTCGATCACGAAGAAACCGACGATCAGCGCGCCGCACGCGGCCACGCGCGATCAGCTTGCTGAGCCCGTTGCGCGCGCTGACCAGCACCAGCAGCGCGTAGAACATCAGGAACGGGATCATCCAGAACATCAGGAAGTCGTCGGTGGTGGCGCGCAGGATCGAGTAGAACGGCGTGAAGTACCAGACCGGCGCGATGTGCGGTCGGCGTCTTCAGCGGATTCGGCCGGGACGAAGTTGTTGTACTCGAGGAAGTAGCCGCCCAGTTCCGGCGCGAAGAAGATGATCGCCGAGAACGCCATCAGGAACACCGACACCCCGAGGATGTCGTGCACCGTGTAGTACGGATGGAAGGGGATGCCGTCGAGCGGGATGCCGTTGGCGTCCTTCTTGGCCTTGATCTCGACGCCGTCCGGGTTGTTGGAGCCGACTTCGTGCAGCGCGACGATGTGCGCCGCCACCAGACCCAGCAGCACCAGCGGCACCGCGATCACGTGGAACGAGAAGAAGCGGTTCAGCGTGGCGTCGCTGACCACGTAGTCGCCGCGGATCCAGACCGACAGGTCCGGGCCGATGAACGGGATCGCCGAGAACAGGTTCACGATCACCTGCGCGCCCCAGTACGACATCTGACCCCAGGGCAGCAGGTAGCCCATGAAGGCCTCGCCCATCAGGCACAGGAAGATCAGGCAGCCGAAGATCCAGACCAGCTCGCGCGGCTTGCGGTACGAGCCGTACATCAGCCCGCGGAACATGTGCAGGTACACCACGACGAAGAAGGCCGAGGCGCCGGTCGAGTGCATGTAGCGGATCAGCCAGCCGTAGGGCACGTCGCGCATGATGTACTCGACGCTGGCGAACGCGACCGGCACGCCGGCGGCGTTCAGCGAGGCATCCGGCTTGTAGTGCATGACCAGGAAGATGCCGGTCAGGATCTGGATCACCAGCACCAGCATCGCCAGCGAGCCGAAGAAGTACCAGAAGTTGAAGTTCTTCGGCGCGTAGTACTCGGACAGGTGCGCCTTCCAGGTGGAAGTGAGCGGAAACCGGGCGTCGACCCAGTTCAGCGTCTTGTCGAGCGCCGACGCGTCCGGCGGGAGTTGCTTCTCAGCGGCCATGGTCGTGTCTTGCCCTTTCCTGTTCTCGCCCAGGTCGCCGTCAGGCGGCCTTGTCTTCGCCGATCAGCAGCAGCGTGTCCGAGACGTAGTAGTGCGGGGGCACTTCCAGGTTGTCGGGCGCCGGCATGTTGGCGAAGACGCGGCCGGAGAGGTCGAACAGAGAACCGTGGCACGGGCACAGGAAACCGCCCTGCCAGTCGTCCGGCAGCGAGGGCTGCGGGCCCGGAGTGAACTTGTCGGTCGGCGAGCACCCGAGGTGGGTGCAGATGCCGACCACCACCAGGTACTCATCCTTGATGGCGCGCGCCACGTTCTTCGCGTACGGGGGCGTCGGATATGGCCGGTACGATTGGAATTCGGATCGGCCAGCTTCGGCTCCAGCGCCTTCAGCGACGCGAGCATCTCCGGCGTGCGGCGCAGGACCCACACCGGCTTGCCGCGCCATTCGACGCGCTTCATTTCGCCCGGCGCCATGCCGGCGATGTCGACCTCGACCGGCGCGCCGGCTGCGAGCGCGCGTTCGGAGGGCCGCAGGCTCTTGAGAAACGGCCAGGCGACCGCGGCGCCACCGACCGCGCCGGCTGTGCAGGTGGTACGAGGACGGCGTTGCGTCGGGAAGGATCGGCGGGAAGGAGGAGCTCGCTCATGAGGCTTTCCCTGAAGATCGACTGAATGCTTGGTATTTTCCGCCGTATTTTCCGCCGCATTTTCCGCCCTTATCCGGTGCCGCGGCCGCGGCCAACTCGGATTTTAGCGTATTGCGCCGCCCAATGAACCCGCGTACACGAGCCGATCCAACGCGAGCGATCCCAATGCACCTGAGCCCGGCAGTCTCACGATCCGCGCTCGTGCCACCCCGCGCGACGACGCCGCAGCTGCGGACGACAAGCACAAAGGAGAAATCGAAGCGATGGGAATGATGAGCGAGTTCAAGGCCTTCGCGATGAAGGGCAACGTGATGGATCTCGCCGTCGGCGTGATCATCGGCGCTGCCTTCGGAAAGATCGTCGACTCGATGGTCGGCGACATCATCATGCCGGTCATCGGCGCGATCCTTGGCGGCAAGCTCGATTTCAGCAGCCTCCTGATCCCGCTCGGCGAGGTGCCGGCAGGCACCGCGATGACGCTCGACGCGCTGAAGAAGGCGGGCGTGCCGGTGTTCGCCTACGGCAGCTTCATCACGATCGTGATCAACTTCGTCCTGCTGGCGTTCATCATCTTCATGACTGGTCAAGATGATGAACCGCTGGAAGCAAGACGAGCCCGCCGGCGCCGAGGCGCCGCCGCGCCGTCGGCCAGCGAAGTCGCTGCTCGGCGAGATCCGCGACCTGCTGAAGAAGGGCCCGAGCTGACGACCACGGCCGTGGCCCCGGCCAGCGCCGCTGCTCACACCGGATTCGGGTCGTCGACGAAACGGTGCTCGAAGCCGAAGCGCTCCGGCGAGCCGCGCAGCCGAGCGCCTGTACGCCGAAAGCGCTCGGTCGCATGGTGGCCGGCCGCCACGTAGAGACGCCGGCCTCCCTCGCGAGGTGCGTGGTGCGCTCGGAGATCTCGCCGCTGACGAAGGCGTCGGCGCCCGTGGCGATCGCCTGCTCGAGCATATCCTGCGCGGCCCCGGTGCACCACGCGACGCGACGCACCATCCGCGCGGAATCGCCGACCACCAGCGGTCGGCGCGCCGAGCCGGCGCGACACTCGCGCCGCCAGCGCGGTCGCGGCCTGCGGCCGCGGCAGGTCGTGCCAGCAACCCAGCCCGTGAGCCCCGAAACCTCCGTCCACCTGCCAGCCGAGCACGCGGGCGAGCTGCGCGTTGTTGCCCAGGCTCGGGGTGGGCGTCGAGCGGAAGATGGTACGCGAACAGGTGCAGGCCGTGCTCGAGCAAGCAGCCGATCCGGCGGCGACGGATGCCGATCACACGGGGATCCTCGCCGCGCCAGAAGTAGCCGTGATGCACGATCAGCGCATCCGCGTCGGCGGCGATCGCCGCGCGGATCACCGCTTCGCTCGCCGTCACCGCGCTGACCAGGCGCGGATCCGCTCCTCTCCTTCCACCTGCAGTCCGTTTGGGCAATAATCCGCGAACCGCGACACATCGAGCAGCTGCGCGAGGTAGCCATCGACTTCATCTCGATCCGCGATACCCGCCCGCCCTTCGGCGGGCGATGCCACCCGCGCTCCCGGGCGATCCGCGCGCCCCCGTTGCCTTCATCGCCCGCCCCCTTGTCTTCCCGTACGCCATCCATGCTCCGAAACCTCTGGCTGACCTTCGCGCAGGCCATCACGGTCGGACTGGCCGCGCTGTTCGTCACGGCAACCCTGCGGCCCGAATGGCTGCCGAGCGCCTGGCCCGGCCGGAGATTGCGCCGCTGCCGCGCGCCGTCGGCTGCCCGCGACAGCGCGGGCGCCCCGTTCCGATTCGTACAGCGCGGCAGCGCGACGCGCGACGCCGGCCGTCGTGAACATCTTCACGACCAAGGAGATCGCGCGTTCCGCGCGACCACCCGCTGCTGAACGACCCGTTGTTCCGCCGCTTCTTCGGCGACCAGTCCTAGCAGCGCCAGCCAGACCTCCAGCCTCGGCTCCGGCGTGATCGTCTCCGCGACGGCCTGGTCGTGACCAACCACCACGTGATCGAATCGGCCGACGAGATCGAGGTGCTGCTGGCCGACGGCCAGCGCGCCGCGCGAAGCTGGTGGGCCGCGACCCGGAGACCGACCTCGCGGTGCTGCGCGTCGACATCGCGCGGCGGCGGCGATCACCTTCGGCGACTCGGACGGCGCCCGGGTCGGCGACGTCGTGCTCGCGATCGGCAACCCGTTCGGCGTGGGCCAGACCGTGACCATGGGCATCGTCAGCGCGCTGGGCCGCAACCAGCTGGGCATCAACACTTTCGAGAACTTCATCCAGACCGACGCTGCGATCAACCCGGGCAACTCCGGCGGCGCTCTCGTCGATTCGGAAGGCCGCCTGCTCGGCATCAACACCGCGATCTATTCGCGCAGCGGAGGCTCGCTCGGCATCGGTTTCGCGATCCCGGTGTCGACCGCGCGCCAGGTGATCGAGCAGATCGTCGCCAACGGCAGCGTCACGCGCGGCTACATCGGCGTGGAGCCCCAGGACCTGACGCCGGAACTGGCCGACGCGTTCAAGCTGCCGCGCCAGGAAGGCGCGATCATCGCCGGCGTCGTGCGCGGCGGCCCCGCCGACAAGGCAGGGATCCGGGTCGGCGACATCCTGGTCAAGGTCGAGGACACCCCGGTCTCCAACACCGCGACGATGCTGAACCTGATCGCGCAGCTGGCGCCCGGCGCCCCTGCCCGATTCGGCTTCGTGCGCGACGGCGAAGAGCTCGACATCCGGATCACGGTGGGCAAGCGCCCGCGCGCCGACAAGCCGGAGTGATCAGGCCGGCGTGGAGGGTTCCTCGGGGCTCGCGTCCGGCGCCTTGCTGTGCGCCTTGATGAATCCGGCGAGGAAGATGCCGAGCTCGTAGAGCAGGAACAGCGGCACCGCCAGCATGAACTGCGACAGCACGTCCGGCGGCGTCAGCACGGCCGCCACGACGAAGGCGCCGACGATCACGTAGCGGCGCGCGTCGCGCAGCTGCTGCGTCGAGACCATGCCGAGCTTGACCAGCAGCATCTCGACGACCGGCACCTCGAAGGTCAGTCCGAAGCCGAAGAAGATCGCCAGCGTGAAGTCCCAGTACTTCTGCAGGTCCTGCAGCACGTCGGCGCCGGTCTGCGACGCGAACGAGAAGAAGAACCTGTAGGCGGCCGGCAGCACGAACACGTACGCGAACGCGATGCCGACGACCAGGAAGAACACGCTGGACACGATCAGCGGCAGCGCGAACCTCTTCTCGTGCTCGTAGAGCCCCGGCGCGACGAACGCCCACGCCTGGTACAGCACCCAGGGCAGCGACATCAGCAGCGCCGTCAGGAACGCGACCTTGGTCAGCGTGAAGAACGCGCCCGCCTGGTCGGTGAAGATCGGCTTCGTCCCCGGCGGCAGCACGTCGTACAGCGGCTGCGACAGGAAACGCATGATGTCGCCGGAGAAGTAGAAGCACACGAAGAACAGCGCGAGCACCACCAGCAGCGACTTGATCATGCGGTCGCGCAGTTCGACCAGGTGCGACAGGAAGCTGTCTTCCTGGCCTGCGGTCTGATCCCCGCCGCGGGGTCGAAGATATTTTGGAAGACGCAGCATTACGGATTCAGCGCCTGCGCTTGGGCCGTTTCTGCCCGAGTTCGCGCGCGCGCTCGACACGCCGCTCGCGGATGCGGTCCCTGGACCGGCGGACCGCGTAGATCCTGTCCCAGTCGGTGGCGGGCCCCGACGTCGACGTCGAACCGGAGGAGTCGTTCGACAGCGAATCGAACTGCGCCTGGGTTTCGGAGACGGTGGACTGGATCGAGCTCTCCAGGCTGGACGCGGCATCCTTGACCTGCGCCTGCAGCTTGCGCAGCTCGTCGAGTTCCATCTGGCGGTTGATGTCGGTCTTCACGTCGGCGACGTAACGCTGGAGCTTGCCCATCCACTGCCCCGCCTGCTTGGCCACCCTGGGCAGCCGCTCGGGGCCGAGCACGACCAGCGCCACGACGGCGATGATCAGCATCTCGGAGAAGCCGAGATCGAACACGGTCGGAATCCAGCCGGAATGAATTGGGAGCGGAAGCGAAGCGGCAGCCGAAGCGGATGCGGCCCCTACAAACGCGGCGAGCGGCCGGTGAAGGCCGCTCGCTTCGAGGCAGGAGACCTGGCCGAAGGCTCAGGACTTCTCCCGTGCTTCCACGTCGATGGTCTTGGCCGAAGCCGGGGCGTCGCCGGCGACCTTGTCGGACGTGCCTTCCTTGACGCCTTCCTTGAACCCCTTGACCGCGCCGCCCAGGTCCGAGCCGATGTTGCGCAGCTTCTTCGTGCCGAACACCAGCATGATGATCACCAGCACGATCAGCCAGTGCCAAATACTCAACGATCCCATAACCGACTCCTGAATTCCGGAATCCCGGGGAACCGCAGGCGAAGCCTACCTGCGGATGCTTCCGGAGCCGAGCGGCTCCGGCCCACCGAGAACATGGATGTGGAGATGATACACCTCCTGCCGTCCCACCCGACCATTGTTGATCACCACCCGGAAGCCGTCGTCGAGCCCCTCCTGGCGCGCCAGCGTGCCGATCATCCCCATCATCCGGCCCAGCACCTGCTGGTGGCGAAGGTCGGCGTCGTAGAGATTCGCGACGTGCACTTTCGGCACGAGCAGGAAATGCACCGGCGCCGACGGATGGATGTCGTGGAAGGCGAGAATCTCGTCGTCCTCGTAGACCTTGCGGGACGGAATCTCGCCGCGGGCGATCCGGCAGAAGATGCAGTCGGTATGGGTGCTCATGTGATCAGCTCCTGCGGGCAGCCTTCTCGGCAAGTCCGGACACGCCCTCGCGCCGTTCGAGTTCGGCAACGACGTCGCCGGGCTTCAGACCGAAGTGCGCCAGCATCACCAGGCAATGAAACCACAGGTCGGCGGTCTCGGCGACGATGCGGCGGGGATCGCCGTCCTTGGCCGCCATCACGGTCTCGGTGGCCTCCTCGCCGATCTTCTTCAGGATCGCGTCGGGGCCTTTCGCGAACAGCCTCGCCACATAGGACTTGTCCGGGTCGCCGCCGCGGCGCGACTCCAGCACGGCGGCGAGCCGCTCCAGTGCATCCTGGCTGCCAGTCATCGGGGCTCCTGTTTGTAGATCGATTCGGGGTCGCGCAAGACCGGGTCGACCACGACCCAGCGCCCGTCCACGAGCCTGCTGAAGAAGCACGAGTGGCGCCCGGTGTGGCAGGCAATTCCGCCGCCTTGTTCGACGCTCAGCAGCACCGCGTCGCCGTCGCAATCGAGACGGATCTCGCGCACCCGCTGCACGTGACCGGACTCCTCGCCCTTGCGCCACAAGCGTCCGCGCGAACGCGACCAGTAGACGGCCCGCCCGGTGGCGGCCGTCTCGGCCAGCGCATCGCGGTTCATCCACGCGACCATCAGGATGCGCTGGCTGCCGGCCTCCTGCGCGATCGCCGTCACCAGCCCGTTGGCGTCCCAGCGGACGGCGTCGAGCCATTCCTGATCGAGGTTGCTGGTCGGTTCCGACATCGCTTCAGTCCAGGCGCACCGCGATGCCCTGCCGGGCCATGAACTCCTTGGCCTGGCGCACCGTGAACTCGCCGAAGTGGAAGATGCTCGCCGCCAGCACCGCATCGGCACGACCCAGGCTGACGCCGTCGGCGAGGTGCTGGAGCGTGCCGACGCCCCCGGATGCGATCACGGGGATGCCGACGGCGTCGGAGATCGCCCGCGTCAGGGGCAGGTCGAAGCCCTGGCGGGTGCCGTCGCGGTCCATGCTGGTGAGCAGGATCTCGCCGGCACCCAGCCGCTCGACCTCGCACGCCCACTGCACCGCGTCGAGGCCGGTGGCGTTGCGCCCGCCATGCGTGAACACTTCCCAGCGGCCGGGCGCGACCGATTTCGCGTCGATCGCGACGACGATGCATTGCGACCCGAAATAGCCCGACGCATCCGCGACGAGGCGCGGATTCTGGATCGCGGCCGTATTGATCGAGACTTTGTCGGCGCCCGCGTTCAGCAGTCGGCGCACGTCCGACACCGCGCGCACGCCGCCGCCGACCGTCAGCGGAATGAAGACCTGGTCGGCGACCGCCTCGATCACGTGCAGGATGATGTCGCGCTGATCGCTCGAAGCCGTGATGTCCAGGAACGTCAGCTCGTCGGCGCCCTGCTCGTCGTAGCGGCGCGCGATCTCGACCGGGTCGCCCGCATCGCGCAGCTCGACGAAGTTGACGCCTTTGACGACGCGCCCGGCGGTCACGTCGAGGCATGGAATGATGCGTTTGGTCAGCACGGGGAGGCCTTGTGTTGTCGCGCCGGCGAAAGAACCGTCCGGCGCCCGACGGCACCCGGAACGGGGATCGTCAGGTCTGGCCGTTCAGCTCGTCGGCCCGGGCCTGGGCCTGCACGAAATCGAGTTTGCCCTCGTAGAGCGCGCGCCCGAGGATGGTGCCCTGGATGCCCTCGAATTCGACCGCGCACAGACGGTCGATGTCGTCGATCGATCCGACACCGCCCGAGGCGATCACCGGGATGCGCAGTTCGCGCGCCAATCGCACCGTCGCCTCGATGTTCACGCCGGAGAGCATGCCGTCGCGGCCGATGTCGGTGTAGACGATCGCCTCGACGCCGTAGCCCTCGAACTTCTTCGCGAGATCGAGCACGTCGTGGCCGGTGAGCTTGCTCCAGCCGTCGGTGGCGACCTTGCCGTCCTTGGCGTCGAGCCCGACGATCACCTGACCCGGGAACGCGCCGCAGGCGTCGTGCAGGAAGCCCGGGTTCTTGACCGCAGCGGTGCCGATGATCACGAAGTCGATGCCTTCGTCGAGATAGCGCTCGATGGTGTCGAGGTCGCGGATGCCGCCGCCGAGCTGGATCGGGATGCGTCCGCCGATCGCCGCGACGATGCTCTTGATCGCCGACTCGTTCTTCGGGCGACCCGCGACCGCACCGTTCAGGTCGACCAGGTGCAGGCGTCGGGCACCGAGGTTCAGCCAGTGCGCCGCCACGGCGCCCGGGTCCTCGGAAAACACGGTGGCATCGTTCATGTCACCCTGGCGCAGACGGACACAGCGGCCGTCCTTCAGGTCGATGGCGGGGATCAACAGCATGTCGGTACCGGGGAGAGGAACTGGATCAGGGATTCCAGTTGACGAAATTTTCGTAGAGACGCAGCCCGCTGGCCGCGCTCTTTTCGGGGTGGAACTGGGTCGCGAAGATATTATCCCTCGCTACCGCACAGGTAAAGGCGAGACCATGCTCGCTGATGCCCACGGTCAGGTCGTCGCGTGCGGGCACCGCGTAGAAGCTGTGCACGAAATAGAAGTACGCGCCGTCGGCGACACCGTTCCAGATCGGATGGGGACGGACCTGCCGGACACGGTTCCAGCCCATGTGCGGGACTTTCAGCCGCGATCCGTCGGCAAGACGCATCGCAGCGTCGTCGAAGCGGACGACGTCACCGGGCAGCACGTGCAGGCCATCGGTGCCGCCTTCCTCGCTGCGGTCGAACAGCATCTGCTCGCCGACGCACACACCGAACAGCGGCTTGGTCTGCGCGGCACGCAGCACTGCCGCCCGCAGGCCCGACTCGTCGAGGTGGCGCATGCAGTCGGGCATCGCCCCTTGGCCCGGAAACACCACGCGGTCGGCGGCATCGATCTGCTGCACCGATCCGGTCACGATCACGCGTGCCCGGGGCGCGACGTGCTCGAGCGCCTTCGCAACCGAGCGCAGGTTGCCCATGCCGTAGTCGACCACTGCGATCGTCGTCATCGCGACTGCGCCTCGATCGGTTGCACGACGGCGCTCAGAGCGCTTCCTTGGTGGACGGAATGCGACCGCCGAGACGC
Source organism: uncultured beta proteobacterium (assembly GCA_963849015.1). Lineage (GTDB taxonomy): Bacteria > Pseudomonadota > Gammaproteobacteria > Burkholderiales > Burkholderiaceae_E > Quisquiliibacterium. The sequence continues at coordinate 111,218 of CAWKFK010000017.1, read as the reverse complement.
TGGTCGGGCTCGACCGCCATGCGCAGCGCGCGCGCGAACGCCTTGAAGACGGTCTCGCACTGGTGGTGGGCATTGTCGCCGCGCAGGTTGTCGACGTGCAGCGTGACCAGAGCGTGGTTCACGAACCCCTGGAAGAACTCGCGGGCGAGATCGACGTCGAAAGCGCCGATCATCGCGCGCGTGAACGGGACGTGCCATTCGAGGCCCGGTCGCCCGGACAGGTCGACGACCACCCGCGACAAGGCCTCGTCCAGCGGCACGTAGGCGTGGCCGTAGCGGCGGATGCCCGCCTTGTCGCCGGCGGCGCGCGCGAAAGCCTGCCCGAGGGTGATGCCGATGTCCTCGACGGTGTGGTGCGCGTCGATGTGCAGGTCGCCCTGCGCCTCGACCTCGAGGTCGATCAGGCCGTGGCGCGCGATCTGGTCGAGCATGTGGTCGAGGAACGGCACCCCGGACTCGAGCCGGCGCTGGCCGGTGCCGTCGAGGTCGATCCCGACCCTGATCCGGGTCTCGGCAGTGTTTCGGACGATTTCGGCGCTTCGCTTGGTCATGAGGTGTCGTGGCTTGCGCCGTCGGGTTCCGGACGACCGGGACCGGTCAGGCTGTCGGGGTGGGCGTGACGCGCGGGCCGAGCACGTCGGCCAGCGCGGCGAGCAGCGCCGCGTTGTCCTGCGCCGAGCCCACCGTGATGCGCAGGCAGTCACGCAGCAAGGGGTCCATTCTACCGACGTCCTTGACCAGCACGCGCCGCTCGAGCAGTGCCCGCCAGACGGCCGCCGCCTGCGGCACGCGGACCAGCAGAAAATTGGCGTCGGAAGGAAACACCTGGACGCCCGGGAAAGCCGCGAGCTGCGCCGCCAGCGACTGCCGATCCGCGCGGATCGCGTCCGCCTGGCGCGCGAACTCGTCGAGGTGCTCGAGCGCGAACAGCGCCGCCGCCTCGGTCAGCACGTTGATGTTGTACGGCGGGCGCACCTTCTCGAACTGCTCGATCCACTCCGGGGCGCCGGCCATGTAACCGAGCCGGATGCCGGCGAGCCCGAGCTTCGACACCGTGCGCAGCACCAGCAGGTTCGGGTGCCCGGGCAGCAGCGGCATCCACGAGCGCGGCGCGAACGGGCGATAGGCCTCGTCGATCACGACCAGCCCGGGCGCTGCGTCGAGAATCGCGCGGACGGTGTCGTCGTCGAAACAGGCCCCGGTGGGGTTGTTCGGATACGCCAGGTAGACGACCGCCGGCGATTCGCGCTCGATCGCCGACAGCATCGCGGCGCGGTCGAGGGCAAGACCGTCGGTCAGCGGCACACCGACGAAACGGCTGCCCGCAAGCTGCGCCGACACCTGGTACATCACGAACGACGGCCACGCCGACAGCACGACCGCGCCGGGTCGCGCAGTGGCCACCGACAGCAGCGTGATCAGCTCGTCGGAGCCGTTGCCCAGGATCAGCCCGGAGCACTCGGGCACCTCGAGCCGGTCCCGGATCGATCGTTTCAGTGCCGCGTAGTCCGGCACCGGATAGCGGTTGAGCGCCACCGAAGCCAGGCGGCGGCCGAGTTCGTCGCGCAGCGCCGACGGCAGCGGATACGGATTCTCCATCGCGTCGAGCTTCACCAGGCCCTCGGCCGGCGGAACGTGATATGCCGCCATGCCGAGCACCTCGGGGCGCAGCACCCGCGCCGGACCCGAGCCGCGGCTCACGCGTCCAGCCTGTACTCGGCGCTGCGGGCGTGCGCCTGCAGGCCCTCGCCACGGGCCAGCGTCGAGGCCACGCGACCGAGCGTCTGGGCGCCGCCGCGCGAGATCTCGATGACGCTGCTGCGCTTCTGGAAGTCGTAGACCCCGAGCGGCGACGAAAAACGCGCGGTGCGCATCGTCGGCAGCACGTGATTGGGGCCGGCGCAATAGTCGCCGAGCGATTCGGACGCGTACGGGCCGAGGAACAGCGCGCCGGCATGGCGGATCAGGTCGGCCCAGCGCTGCGGCTCGCGCGCCGAGATCTCGACGTGCTCGGCGGCGATGTCGTTGGCGATCGCGCAGGCCTGCTCCATGTCGCGCACCAGGATCAGCGCGCCGCGATCGGACAGCGAGCGCGCGATCACCGCCTGCCGGGGCATCTGCGGCAGCAGTCGGGCGATCGACTCGCGCACGCGCGCGATGAACGCGGCATCGGGGCACAGCAGGATCGCCTGCGCCATCTCGTCGTGCTCGGCCTGCGAGAACAGGTCCATCGCGATCCAGTCGGGATCGGTCGTGCCGTCGCACAGGATCAGGATCTCGCTGGGGCCGGCGATCATGTCGATGCCGACGGTGCCGAAGACGCGACGCTTGGCCTCGGCGACATAGGCGTTGCCGGGGCCGACGATCTTGTCGACCCGCGGCACGGTGGCGGTTCCGTAGGCCAGCGCGGCCACGGCCTGGGCGCCGCCGATCGTGAACACCCGGTCGACACCGGCGATCGCGGCTGCGGCCAGCACCATCGCATTGCGCACGCCGTCGGGCGTCGGCACCACCATGATCAGCTCGGGCACGCCCGCCACCTTGGCCGGGATCGCGTTCATCAGCACCGACGACGGGTAAGCCGCCTTGCCGCCGGGGACGTAGAGGCCGACGCGGTCGAGCGGCGTGACCTTCTGGCCCAGCCGGTTGCCGTCGGCATCGACGAAGGACCACGACGCAGCTTTCTGGTGCTCGTGATAGGCGCGCACGCGCTGCGCAGCCGCTTCGAGCGCGGCGCGCTGATCGGCGGGCAGGCCGTCGACGGCGTCGCGCAGCAGCGCGGCGGGCAGTTCCAGCGCGCCGGCCGATTGCACCTGGCGGCGGTCGAAGCGGTTGGTGTACTCGACGACCGCCGCATCGCCGCGCCGGCGAACGTCGGCGAGGATGTCGGCGACGACCTTCTCGATCGAGGCGTCCTGCTCGGGCTCGAACGCGATCAGCGCCGACAGGCAGGCGTGGAACCCGTCGGCGGTCGCATCGAGTTCGTTGATCAGGGGACGGTCGCTCATCGCTTCACTCCGCCGGCACCACCGCCTCGAGCGCGGCCAGCAGCGGCTGCAGGCGCGTGGCCTTGGTCTTCAGCGATGCCTGGTTGACGATCAGGCGCGACGAGATCGGCATGATCTGCTCGACCTCGACGAGGTTGTTGGCCTTCAGCGTGCTGCCGGTGCTGACGAGGTCGACGATCGCATCGGCCAGCCCCACCAGCGGGGCGAGCTCCATCGAGCCGTACAGCTTGATCAGGTCGACGTGCACGCCCTTCGACGCGAAATGGCTGCGGGCGGTCTCGACGTACTTGGTCGCCACGCGCAGCCGTGCGCCGCGGCGCACCGCGGACACGTAGTCGAAGCCGCGCGGCGCCGCCACGCACATGCGGCAGATGCCGATGCGCAGGTCGATCGGCTGGTACAGGCCGTCGCCGCCGTGCTCGAGCAGCACGTCCTTGCCGGCGACGCCGATGTCGGCCGCCCCGTACTGCACGTAGGTCGGCACGTCGCTGGCGCGCACGATCACGAGCCGCAGCAGCGGGTCGCCGGTGGGCAGGATCAGCTTGCGCGATTCGAGCACTGCCGGATCGACCTGGATGCCGGCCTTCGCAAGCAGTGGCACCGTGTCGTCGAAGATCCGGCCCTTGGACAGGGCCAGCGTGATCGTGTCGTTGGTGGCGGTGTTCATCGGGAATCCGGTGCGGTCGCGGCCGGCGAACCGCCGACCCGTTCGATACGGGCACCGACCGAGGCCAGCTTGACTTCCATGCGTTCGTAGCCGCGGTCGAGGTGGTAGATGCGGTCGACGAGGGTCTCGCCTTCGGCGACCAGGCCGGCGATGACCAGCCCGGCCGACGCGCGCAGATCGGTGGCCATCACCGCCGCGCCCGACAGCCGCTCGACGCCGCGCACCACCGCGGTGTTGCCCTCGGCGGCGATGTCGGCGCCGAGGCGCTGCATCTCGAGCACGTGCATGAAGCGGTTCTCGAAGATCGTCTCGGTGATCACGCCGGTGCCCTCGGCGACGGCGTTCATCGCCATGATCTGCGCCTGCATGTCGGTGGCGAATCCGGGATAGGGCGCGGTGCGGATGTTGACCGCCTTCGGCCGGCGGAACATCGACAGCCGGATCCAGTCCGGGCCGGTCTCGATCTGCGCCCCGGCCTCGCGCAGCTTGTCGAGGGTCGCGTCCATCGTGTCGGGCATCGCCGCGCGTGAGCGTCAGCTCGCCGCCCGTCGCAGCGACCGCGCACAGGAACGTGCCGGCCTCGATGCGATCGGCCATCACCGGATGCTCGGCGCCGTGCAGGCGATCGACGCCTTGGACGACGATGCGGTCGCTGCCGGCCCCGTCGATGCGCGCGCCCATCGCGACCAGTGCACGCGCCAGGTCGACCACCTCGGGCTCGCGCGCGGCGTTCTCGATCACGGTCTCGCCGTCGGCGAGCACCGCCGCCATCATCAGGTTCTCGGTGCCGGTGACCGTCACCATGTCGGTGACGATGCGGGCGCCCTTCAGCCGTGGCGCCTTGGCGACGACGTAGCCGTGCTCGATGCTGATCGACGCACCCATCGCCTGCAGCCCCTTGATGTGCTGGTCGACCGGCCGCTGGCCGATCGCGCAGCCGCCGGGCAGCGACACGCGCGCTTCGCCGAAGCGCGCGACCAGCGGACCGAGCACGAGGATCGACGCGCGCATCGTCTTGACCAGGTCGTAGGGCGCCTCGACCGACGAGACCGCCGACGCCTGCAACGCGACGCGGCCGGCGCTGCGCTGGATGCCGACGCCGAGGGTGCCGAGCAGGTTCAGCGCGGTGTCGACGTCGTGCAGCTCCGGCAGGTTGGACACGACCAGTTGCTCGGCGCTGAGCAGTCCGGCGCACAGGATCGGCAGCGCGGCGTTCTTGGCGCCCGAGACCGCGATCTCGCCGCGCAGCGGCCGTCCGCCATCGATTCGCAGCTTGTCCACGTCAGCCCCCGAACTCGGCCGGGGTGAGGGTCTTCATCGACAGGGCGTGGATCTCGGCGCGCATGCGGTCGCCGAGCGCGGCATACACGAGCTGGTGGCGCTGCACCAGCCGCTTGCCTTCGAACAGCGGCGACACGATCAGCGCCTCGAAGTGCTGGCCGTCGCCGGTCACTTCGAGCCGGTCGCAGGCGAGGCCTTCGGCGATGTAGCGTCTGACGTCTTCAGGGGTGACCATGGAATGCTCTGGGACGGAATGGATCGGACTGCGTCCGCTCGGCGGGCGCCGCCTCGGCACCGGTTCTTCAGTGTCGAAGCTTGTAGCCGCGGCTCAGCAGGGACAGCGCCAGCGCCGACACCACCGCCAGCGTGACCAGCACGATGGCCAGACTGGTGGTCGGCGGCACGTCCGATACCCCGAAGAAGCCGTAGCGAAAGCCGTCGACCATGTAGAAGAACGGATTGAAGTGGGATACCGACTGCCAGAACGGCGGCAGCGAATGCACCGAATAAAACACGCCGGCGAGGAACGTGGCCGGCATGATGAGGAAGTTCTGGAAAGCCGCGATCTGGTCGAATTTTTCGGCCCAGATGCCCGCCACCAGGCCCATTGTACCGAGAATCGCACTGCCGAGGACCGCGAAGACCACGATCCAGAGCGGGCTGGCGAACGACAGCTTGGCGAACCACGCGGTCACGACGAACACACCGGCGCCGACCACCAGACCACGCACCACTGCGGCAAGCACGTAGGCGCCGAACAGCTCCCAGTGCGACAGCGGCGGCAGCAGCACGAACACGATGTTGCCGGTGACCTTGCTCTGGATCAGCGACGAGGACGCGTTGGCGAAGGCGTTTTGCAGCACCGCCATCATCACCAGGCCGGGCACCAGGAACGACACGTAGCTGATCTTCTCGAACACCATCACCCGCCCCTCGAGCGCATGCGAGAAGATCAGCAGATAGAGGAGCGAGGTGAGCACGGGCGCGGCGACGGTCTGGACGCTGACCTTGGCGAAACGCAGCAGCTCCTTGTGGAACAGCGTGAAGAAGGCCTGCATCACCGGTTCTCCTGCATGATGCGCACGAACACGTCCTCGAGATCGGTGTGCTGCAGCTCCATCTCGTCCATCACGCAGCCCGACGTGCGCAGCGCCGCGAGCACGGGCTCGACATGGTCGTAGCTGTCGATGCGCAGCACGAACCGCTCACCGGGTCCGGGCGCCGTCGGACGCGGCGCGCCCGCCGGTGCCGCAGCCCCGGCGTCGACCCTTAGCGGCACCAGGGCCTCGGGCAAGGTGCCCTGCGACAGGCGCAGCACCAGCCTTCCGCCGGCGAAGCGCCGGATCAGCTCGCTGGTGCGGTCGAGCGCCACCACCTGGCCGAGCTTGAGCATGGCGATGCGACCGCACAGCTCCTGGGCCTCCTCGAGGTAGTGGGTGGTCAGCACGATCGTGTGGCCGTCGCGATTCAGCCGGCGGATGAACTGCCACAGGGTCTGGCGCAGCTCGACGTCGACCCCCGCGGTCGGCTCGTCCAGCACGATGACGGGCGGGCGGTGGACCAGCGCCTGCGCGACCAGCACACGGCGCTTCATGCCGCCCGACAGCGCGCGCATGTTCGCATCGGCCTTCGACGTCAGGTCGAGGTTCGCGAGGATCTCGTCGATCCACGCATCGTTGCGCCGGATCCCGTAGTAGCCGGACGTCAGGCGCAGCGTCTCACGCACCGTGAAGAACGGGTCGAAGACCAGTTCCTGCGGCACCACGCCGAGCGCGCGCCGGGCGCGCCGATATTCGGAGACGACGTCGTGGCCCATCACGGCGATGCTCCCCGACGTGGGCCGCGTGAGGCCGGCGATCGAAGTGATCAGGGTGGTCTTGCCGGCGCCGTTCGGGCCGAGCAAACCGAAGAACTCGCCCTCCTCGACCTGGAGCGACACGCCGCGAAGCGCCTCGAAGCTGCCGTAACGCTTGACGACCGAGCGGATATCGATGGCGATGGACATGTCTGAGGGAGCGGATCGGTGAGGCGCCCGGCGGGCGCCGGGGATCAGGCGTCGTCCCGGCTCCCGAAGAGGATCCGGTCCGCGCCGTACAGCCGCGCGAGCTTGACCATGTTGGACGACGCGCCGGACACCACGCAGCCTGCTGCGCCGGCGCGGCGCATCATGTCGAGCAGCACCGCGATCAGCGACGAATCGAACTCGGTGCACGCCGACAGGTCGATGTGCACCGGCCTCAGGCCGACCTCGAGCGCGAGATCTTCGAGGACCTGGGGCGCGTTGGCGAACACGACGCGCTCGGGAAGCCGGACCGGATCGGGCATCGCTCAGGATTTCCGCGGCGACTCGAACGAACGGTTCTTGTCGGACAGCGACTTGATCAGGCCTTCGATGCCGCGCGCGCTGACTTCCTGCGCGAACTGCCCGCGATAGGTCTCGACCAGCCAGACGCCCAGAACGTTGACGTCGTAGATCTTCCAGCCGTCGGCGGCCTTCTCCATGCGGTAGTCGAGCTGGATCGGTTCGGCGCGCGGCTGAGCGATCTCGCTGCGAACGATGACCTCGGTGTCGGACGGCTGGGCACGCAACGGCTTCATCTTGATCGTCTGGTCCTTCACCGAGCCGAGGGCGCCGGAATACGTGCGCAGCAGCAGCAGACGGAACTCGGCCATCAGCTGCTTCTGCTGCTCGGGGCTGGCCGAGCGCCAGTTGCGGCCGACCGACAGCGCCGTCATGCGCCGGAAATCGACGTGCGGCATCACCGTCGAATCGACCAGCTCGGACAGCTTGGCGAAGTCGCCCGCCTGCAGATCCTTGTCGGTACGGATGCGGTCGAGCACCTCGGTCGACAGCCGCTTGATCAGCGCGTCGGGCGCCTCCTGCGCGACGGCCGCATCGAGCAGCGGGAACGCGAGCGCCAGCGACGCCATCACCTTCAGAAAGAACCTTTTCATCCCATCATCCTCGTCTCGGGGTCGATCCAGAACGCCCGACCCCCCACCCCGGCTGACGCCGGATCATTTCGATTCCGTCCCGGCGGCCTTTTCGGCCCCGGCCGCCCCGCCCGCCCCGGGCTCGTCGGCATCCTCGGGCTCCTCGGCGTTCCTCGGGCGGATTCCCGTCCCAGACCTGATTGCGCCGCCGCTGCAGGAAGCCGTCGCGCATGAAGCTGTACTTGTCGAGCGCCGCGCCTTCCAGCACGCGCCCGGCGCTGAGCAGGGACGCGCGCTGGTCGATCTCGCGCGTCAGCCGCAGATTGTTGCTGAAGCCTTCGGACCCGACGTAGCGCAACGGGTCGGCGTAGATGCCGGCGACGAACCCCAACCCGTCCCGCACGCTCGACGGCCCGAAGATCGGCAGAACGAGGTACGGGCCGCTCGCAATCCCCCAGCGCCCCAGCGTCTGGCCGAAGTCTTCGATGTGCCGCTCCAGTCCCATCTCGCTGGCCACGTCGGCGACGCCGGCGAATCCGAACGTGGAGTTGATCACGAAGCGCGACAGATCCCCGAGCGCCGCCATCGGTTTGCCCTGCAGCAGCTGGTTGGCCGCGGTCCAAAGGTCGCGGACATTGGAGAACGCGTTGCCGAGCATGCCGCGGAACAGTTCCGGCACGACGAAGCTGTAGGCCTGCGCGGCAGGTTTCGCCACATAGGTGTCGCCCAGTTCGTTGAACTCGAACACCGCGCGGTTGAGCGGCTCGAGAGGGTCGGCAGCGGCGCCGGACCCGCCGCCTCCCGTCGCACAGCCCGAGGCGAGCAGCGCGGCGGCGGTCAGGGCCGCAAGCGACGTGCGAATTCCCGGGGCGGCGGTGGCCGCCCCTCGGAACGCGCAGCCGGTGCGACCGCTCCGTGTCACTTGCCCCCCCCCTCCGCCGCCTTGCCGTACAGGAACTGGCCGATCAGGTTCTCGAGCACCACCGCCGACTGGGTCATTGTGATGCGATCGCCTTCCTTGAGCATCGCCTCGTCGCCGCCGGGCTCCAGGCCGATGTACTGCTCGCCCAGCAACCCAGACGTCATGATCTTGGCCGAAGAGTCCTTCGGGAACTGGTAACGGCGGTCGAGCGCGAGGGTGACCTCGGCCTGGTAGGTCTTGTCGTCGAAGCGGATCGCGGTCACGCGACCGACGACCACGCCGGCACTGCGCACCGCGGCGCGAGGCTTCAGGCCCCCGATGTTGTCGAACAGCGCGCGGGATTCATACGTGTCGGACAACGCGATGCTGCCGCTCATGTTGCCGGCGCGCACGGCCAGGAACACCAGCGCGCAGAACCCTAGCAGCACGAACAGGCCCACCAGCAGGTCGACCGATTTCCGATTCATCTGGAACTCCCCTCAATTGGTGCTGAACATCAGCGCCGTCAGGATGAAATCGAGACCCAGCACCGCCAGCGACGCGACCACCACCGTCGTCGTCGTGGCGCGGGCCACGCCCTCCGGCGTCGGCTCGGCCTCGTACCCGACGAACAGCGCGACGAAGGCAACCGTGAACCCGAACACCACGCTCTTGATCACGCCGTTGCCGACGTCGTCTAGCCAGTCGACCCCGCCCTGCATCTGCGACCAGAACGCCCCGGCGTCCACGCCGATCATCTCGACCCCGACGAGATAACCGCCCAGCACGCCCATCGACGAAAAGAGCGCCGCCAGCAGCGGCATGCAGATCAGCGCCGCCATGAAGCGCGGAGCGAGCACGCGCTCGACCGGATCGACGGCCATCATCTCCATCGCGTCGATCTGCTCGCCGGCGCGCATCAGCCCCACCTCGGCGGTCAGCGAGGTGCCCGCGCGGCCGGCGAACAGCAGCGCCGTGACCACCGGACCCAGCTCGCGAACGAGCGACAGCGTGACCAGCAGGCCCAGAGCCTCTTCCGAACCGTAGCGGCGCAGCGTGTAGTACCCCTGCAGCCCGAGCACGAAGCCGATCAGCAGGCCCGACACCAGGATGATCGACAACGAGAAGTTGCCGATGAAGTGGATCTGGTCGACGACCAGCCGCGGCCTGCGGAACGACAGCCCGCCCAGGCCGCACAGGCGCAGGAAGAAGCGCGTGCCGTAGCCGATGCGGACCAGCCGCTCCCCGATCCAGTGCAGCGGCCCCGTCGGTTGCGCGCTCACGACGGCAACCCCAGGTCCTGCTCCAGCGGACTGGCCTGATAGTGGAAGGCGACCGGCCCGTCGATGTCGCCGTCGAGAAACTGGCGCACGTTCGGATCCGACGAGGCGCGCATCTCGTCGGGCGTGCCATGCGCCGCGATGCGCCCGGACGCCAGCAGGTAGACGTAGTCGGCGATCTGGAACGCGTCCTTGATGTCGTGGGAGACGACGATCGACGCCAGGTTCAGCGCGTCGGTCAGGTTGCGAATCAGGGCGGCGACCGTCGCCAGCGAGATCGGGTCGAGCCCCGCGAAAGGCTCGTCGTACATGATCAGCGGCGGATCGAGCGCGATCGCGCGGGCCAGGGCGACGCGCCGCGCCATGCCCCCGGAGAGCTGCGAAATCCGGAACTGGGCCGCGCCCCGCAGCCCGACCGCGTTCAGCTTGAGCAGCACCAGGTCCCGGATCAGCGGCTCGGGAAGCGACGTGTGCTCGCGCAGCGGGAACGCGACGTTCTCGAACACGCTCAGGTCGGTGAACAGCGCGCCGAACTGGTAGAGCATGCCCATGCGCCGGCGCAGCGCATACAGGCCCTCGCGGTCCAGGCCGTGGACGTTCTGGCCCTCGAAGGTGACCGTGCCCGAACCGGGGCGCAGCTGTCCGCCGATCAGCCGGAGGATCGTCGTCTTGCCCGAGCCCGAGCCGCCGATCAGCGCCACGACCCGGCCGCGCGGAAAACGCAGCGACACCCCGTCGAGGATGACGCGGTCCCGGTAGGCGAATCGGACCTGGTCGAGGTCTAGGAGTTCGGGGTTCACGGGCGCGGGGTTCACGGGCATGCAGGACCAGCCTGCGGTTGCGGACAAGCCGGGGATTCTAAACCGGGCCGCCCGCCGCTGCCCGCGCGCCGGTCCGGTGCTGCCGCGCGCAGGTCAGACGCGCAGCAGGCGGTCTTCGCCGGTGCTGATCTGCTCCAGGGTGCCTGCGAGCACCAGGGTATCGCCCGCCTCGAGCGCCATTTCCGGAGACGGGTCGACGATCCGCTTGCCGCTACGCACCACCGTGCTGACGCGCGCCCCGGACAACGGCAGCGAGCCGATCGTGCGCTCGATCAGGCCGCTGCCGGGCGCAATGGCCACGGCGCGCAGATGGATTTCCATGTCCTCGATCAAATCCTCGGAGCTGTCGTCCGACCCGTGGAAGAACCCCTGCAGCAGCGCATATCGCCCCTCGCGCACCGAGCGCACGCGGCGCAGCACCCGGGACATCGGCACGCCCGCCAGGGCGAGGGCGTGCGACGCGAGCATCAGGCTGCCCTCGATGATCTCGGGGACGATCTCGGTCGCGCCAGCGGCGCGCAGGCGCTCGATGTCGGCCTCGTGCGCGGTGCGCACCAGGATCGGCAGCTGCGGCGCGAGTTCGCGCACCGGTGCGGATCACGCGCAGGGCCGCGGCGGTGTCGTCGAACGTGACCGCCAGCGCGCGGGCGCGGCTGCAGGCCGACCGCCATCAGCGTGTCGCGGCGCGCGGAATCGCCGTAGACCACGGATTCGCCGGTGGCCGCCGCCTCGCGGACGCGGTCGGGGTCGAGGTCCAGGGCCATGAACGGCACCTTCTCGGCCTCCAGAACGTGAGCCAGCGCCTGGCCGCAACGGCCGTAGCCGCACACGATCACGTGCCGCTCGCGGGCGAGGCTTCGGCTGGCGATGGTCTGCAGCTGCAGCGAGCGCAGCATCCATTCCTCGCCCGACAGCCGGATCGCGATCCGGTTCGCCTGCTCGATCAGCATCGGGCTGGTCAGCATCGACAGAAGCATCGCGGCCAGCACCGGCTGCAGTGCGCCGGTCGGGGAGCAGCCCGACGCCTGCGGCGAGCGCCAGCAGCACGAAGCCGAACTCGCCCGCCTGCGCCAGCCAGACGCCGGTGCGGATCGCGACGCCCGAGTCGGCACCGAACCGCCGCACCAGGGCGACGATCAGGCCGAACTTCAGCAGCGTCGGCACGACCGTCAGAAGCAGCACCTGCGGTCGCGAATTCGGCGACGACGCGCAGGTTGAGCTGGGTGCCGATCGACACGAAGAACAGACCGAGCAGCACGTCGCGGAACGGCTTGATGTCCTCCTCGACCTGGAAGCGGAAGGCGGTCTCGGAGATCAGCATGCCGGCGACGAAAGCGCCCAGCTCCATCGACAGGCCGGCCATCTTCGTGAGCCACGCGAACAGCAGCGTCGCGAGCAGAACGTTCAGAGTGAACAGTTCGTGCGAACGCTGGCGTGCGACGACGTTGAACCAGCGCTTCATCAGCCACGGCCCGAAGCGCATCAGCAGCACCAGCAGCAGCACCGCCTTGAGCGTCGCCAGGCCGACCGCGCCGATCCACGCATCGCCTCCCTGCGCCAGCGCCGGGATCAGGATCAGCAGCGGGATCACCGCCAGGTCCTGGAAGAGCAGAACGCTGAACACCCGCTTGCCGTGCTCGGACTCGAGCTCGCGCTTCTCGGCGAGCAGCTTGGTCACCATCGCGGTCGACGACATCGCCACCGCGCCGCCGATCACCAGCGCGGCGCGCCAGTCGATCGCACCGCCCAGCAGCCACACCGTCGCGGCAGCCGGAACGGCCACCAGCAGGGCAACGACGATCGCCATCGTGACCAGCACCTGCGCGCTGCCCAGGCCGAACACCATCGAGCGCATCGCCGTCAACTTGCCCAGGCTGAATTCCAGCCCGAGCGTGAACATCAGGAAGACGACCCCGAGCTCGCCGGCGTGCCGCACCGCCTCCGGGTCGCCGGCCAGATTGGTGGCGTGCGGACCGAGCAGTGTGCCCACGGCCAGGTACGCAACCAGCGGCGGCAGGTTGAACGCGCGCAGCACGACCACCGCAACGACCGACGCGGCGAGCAGGACGAGCGCAATTTCGAGGGACGAAAGCATCGAGCGGCGTGTGTCGATATACTCGATCGGATGGTTGCTGTGATTCTATCCACCCCCTCTCAGGAGCAGCGGCTGGTCGAGCGGGCGGTCGAGGTTCTGCGCATCGAGGCCGCCGCGGTGACCGCCTGGTGCCCCGCATCGATGCGAGCCTTCGTGCACGCCTGCCGCCTGATCCTCGAGTGCCGCGGGCGCGTGGTCGTCAGCGGCATCGGCAAGTCCGGGCACGTCGCGCGCAAGATCGCCTCGACGCTTGCGTCGACCGGCACGCCTGCGTTCTTCATGCATCCGGCCGAAGCCAGCCACGGCGACCTCGGCATGATCACCGGCGACGACGTGTTCCTCGCACTGTCCAACTCCGGGACCACGGCAGAGCTCCTCGCGATCCTGCCGCCCTGTCGAGCGTCGCGGTGCGCGTCTGATCGCGATCACCGGCAGTCCGGGCTCGCCGCTGGCGACGCTGGCCGACGCGCACCTGGACGCCGCGGTCGAGCGCGAGGCCTGCCCGCTGAACCTCGCGCCCGACCGCGAGCACCACCGCGACGCTGGCGCTCGGCGACGCGCTCGCGGTCGCGCTGCTCGATGCCCGCGGCTTCGGCGCCGAGGACTTCGCCAGTTCGCACCCGGGTGGCGCGCTCGGCCGCAGGCTGCTGACGCGGGTCGAGGACGTGATGCGCACCGGCGAGGCGGTGCCCGCGGTGGCCGCAGACCGCGCCGCTCGGCGCCGCGATCCTCGAGATCACCCGCAAGCGCATGGGCATGACCGCGGTGCTGGACGCACAGGGCGCCGTGCGCGGCATCTTCACCGACGGCGACCTGCGCCGCCTGCTCGAGCGCGACGGCGACATCCGCGCATTCCGCGTCGAGCAGGTGATGACGCGCACGCCGGCGACGATCGGCGCCGAGCGCGCTGGCGGTCGAAGCGGTTCGGCTGATGGAGGATCGCCGGATCAGCCAGCTGCTGGTCGTCGACGCTGCCGGCGCGTCTGGTCGGCGCGCTGCACATCCACGACCTGCTCGACCGCGAAGGTGGTCTGATGCCCGCGGCCACGCCGGGAGCCCCGTCCGACGACGCCACGCGTCGCGCCGCCGGCATCCGTCTGCTGGCGCTGGACGTGGACGGAACGATGACCGACGGCACCATGTTCATCGGCCCGCAGGGCGAGGCGATGAAGGGCTTCAGCGTGCGCGACGGCTTCGGCCTGACGCTGCTGAAAGAGGCCGGAATGCGGCTCGCGATCGTCACCGGCCGCAGGTCCGAGATCGTCGAGCGACGCGCCGCCGAACTCGCGCATCGACATCGTTCACCAGGGCGTGCACGACAAGGCGCAGGCCCTTCGCCGACCTGGCCGGGACGCTCCGGGCTGACACTGGCGCAGATCGCCTACATGGGCGACGACTGGCCCGACCTGCCGGCGCTGCGGATCGCCGGGCTGGCCGCGGCGCCCGCCGATGCGGCCGCGGCGGTGCTCGCCTGCGCCGCACTGGGTGTCGTCGTGCCGCGCGGGCCACGGCGCGGTGCGCGAGCTCGCCGAGTGGATCCTGCAGGCGCGCGGCGAGCTCGATCGGCTGCTCGAGCGCCATCGCGGCGGCTGAAGCTGCGGGCCGCCTCCGATACGTCATGCAGACCCGCGTCTGTACGACCGCTCGGCTGCCGCACTGTCGATGGCGCTGCTCGCCGGGCTCGCGGGGTTCAGCTACTACCTGGCCGAACTGTCCGATCGCGTCGAACGGCCGGCCGCGGATCCGAGGCTGGCGCACGAGCCCGACTACTTCGTCGAAGGCTTCGCGGTCACCCGGCTGAACGCCACCGGCGAGCCGGTGTTCCGGATGTCGGCCGAGCGGCTGGTCCACTTTCCCGACGACGACTCGAGCGAGTTCGATGCAGCCCGCCTGGTGAGCCTCGACCCGACCAAGCCGCTGGTGACGCTGTCGCGCCGAGCGCGGCACGCGCCGACAGCGGCGCGGAGGCGACCCACCTGTACGACGCGGTTCGGCTGGTGCGCGCCGGCGTGCGCGACGATCCGCCGCTGCGGATCGAATCCGACTACGTGCTGATGCTCCGTACGGAGAACATCGCGCGCACCGATCGCGACGTGCGCATCTCGCAGGGCGAATCGTCCTTGACTGGGGTCGGCATGGAATTCGATAATGCGCCGCGCGTTCTGACCGTCCAGTCGAACGTGCGCGGCGTGTGGATGCTCCCGCCGACAACGCTGACCCAGCCCCCTCGCCTCGCCTCCCCGACGCCGCGCGCTGCCCGTGTGCCATGCCCTCGCCGCAGCCGGTCGCGCTCGCCGTCCTGGCCGGTGTTCCCGCCTTCGCCGAGCGCGCCGACCGTGACAAGCCGGTCAACATCGAGGCCGACGCGATGCAGTACGACGACGCGAAGCAGATCAACGTGTTCAACGGCAACGTCACGCTCACCAAGGGCACGATCTCATCCGGGCCGACCGCCTGGTGCTGCGCCAGGACCCGGACGGCAACCAGTACGGCACCGCCTACGGCAATCCGGCCAGTTTCCGGCAGAAGCGCGACGGGGTCGACCAGTTCATCGTCGGCATCGGCCAGCAGCTCGTCTACGACGGCAAGTCCGAAATCGTTCGCCTCGAGCAGCGCGCCACCCTTAAGCGACTGGAGAGCGAGCGGGTGACCGACGAAGTGCACGGCAACCTGATCGTCTACGACAGCCGCAGCGAGTTCTTCGACGTCCGCAGCGGTGGCCCTGCCTCGGCCACCCCGGAGAACCCGGGCGGACGGGTCCGGGTCGTGATCCAGCCGAAGTCCACCCCGGCCGCCCCGACGACACCGGCCCCGTTGACCCCCGCGCAGGGGATCGACCCGGCCCGCAAATGATCGCGCCGGACGCAGGCGACGCGCAGCGGACGGACAGCGGCCTTGCCGCGGCCCCGGCGGTAGCGCCGGGCGGCTCGAGCCGCCTGCAGGTGCAGCGCCTGATGAAGGCCTACCACGGCCGGCGTGTCGTGCAGGACGTTTCCCTGGAAGTCGCCAGCGGCGAGGTCGTGGGCCTGCTGGGCCCGAACGGCGCGGGCAAGACCACCTGCTTCTACATGATCGTGGGGCTGGTGCCCTGCGACGACGGTGACGATCCGGCTCGACGAGAAGCCGATCGGACACCTGCCGATCCACCGCAGGGCGCGGCTCGGGACTTTCGTACCTGCCCCAGGAGGCCTCGGTCTTCCGCAAGCTCACCGTCGAGGAGAACATCCTCGCAGTGCTGGAACTGCAGACCGACGAGCGCGGCCGCCCGCTGCCGCGCGCCGAGCTGGAGCGCCGGCTGCACGCCCTGCTCCTCGAACTGCAGATCGAGAACATCCGCACGAACACGGCACTCTCGCTGTCGGGCGGCGAGCGCCGCAGGGTCGAGATCGCACGGGCGCTCGCGACCTCGCCTCGCTTCATCCTGCTCGACGAGCCGTTCGCCGGCGTCGACCCGATCGCGGTGATCGAAATCCAGCGGATCGTGAAGATTTCTGAAGAAGCGCGGCATCGGCGTGTTGATCACCGACCACAACGTCCGCGAGACGCTTGGCATCTGTGATCGCGCGTATATCATCAACGCTGGTACTGTTCTTGCTTCCGGACGCCCCGACGAAATCGTCGACAACGAGAGCGTGCGACGCGTCTACCTCGGAGAGCACTTCCGGATGTAACGCGTAGCGGCCCGTTGCGGTGGCGCTCCGCCGACCGGCCCCGAAACACGCGTGAAGCCCTCCCTCCAGCTCAGGCTTCAACCAGCACCTCGCGCTGACGCCGCAGCTGCAGCAGTCGATCCGACTGCTGCAGCTCTCCACGCTGGAACTCAACCAGGAACTCGAGCAGGTGCTCGCCGACAACCCGCTGCTGGAGCGGACCGACGACCCGTTCTCCGACGCCCTGCGCATCGGCCCGAACGGCGTGGTCGAGTCGCAGCGCCCCGCTGACGCCGCAGACCGGGGCCGACACGACGAGTGCCGCGCCCGAGGCGCGCAGCCAGCGACGAAGCGCCCGGGGCGCAGGCCGAAGGCGATGCGTGGGACGACGACCACGGCTCGGACTGGGGCGGCGATTCGGAACGGCGCAGCGACCGATGACGACAACGACGAGCGCAGCTCGCCGCAGATCGCCACCACGGGCCGGACCCTCCGGGACCACCTGATCGGGCAGCTGGCGGCCACCCAGTGCACCCCGGTGGACCGCGCGCTCGTCGGCCTGCTGATCGACAACCTGACCGACGACGGCTACCTGGACGCGAGCCTCGACGAGCTCGCCGCGATGCTGCCGCAGGAGCTCGAGATCGAGCCGGAGGCCCTATCGACGGCTCTCAGCGATGCTCCAGAGCTTCGAGCCGGCCGGGGTCGGCGCGCGCGATCTCTCCGAGAGCCTGCTGCTGCAACTGGCCGCACGCGCGGAATCCCCCGCCCCGCCGCCGCACGCACGCTCGAGCTCGCGCGGGGCATCGCCTCGAGCCATCTCCAGCTGCTGGCGCGAAGGACTTCACCCGGCTCAAGCGTCGTGCTGCGCTGCGACGACGACGAGCTGCGCGAAGCCCAGACGCTGATCCGCCAGCTCGACCCGCGGCCCGGGGCTGCCTTCTCGATCGACGAGCCGACCTACGTCGTTCCCGACGTCGTCGTGCGCCGCACGCGCGCCGGATGGCAGGCCACGCTGAACCCCGAAGTGCTGCCGAGGCTGACGCATCAACGATGTCTACGCCCAGATCCTGCGCCGCAACCGCGGCTCCGCCGGCGGCGCTCTCGGCGCAGCTCCAGGAGGCGCGGTGGCTGATCAAGAACGTGCAGCAGCGCTACGACACGATCCTGCGCGTGTCGCAGGCGATCGTCGACCGGCAGAAGCGCCTTCTTTTCGCACGGCGCGGTGGCGATGCGTCCGCTGGTGCTGCGCGAGATCGCCGAGGAGCTGGGCCTGCACGAATCGACCATTTCGCGGGTCACGACGCAGAAGTACATGCTCACGCCGTTCGGGACGCTTCGAGCTGAAGTTCTTCTTCGGCAGCCACGTCGCGACCGAGGCGGGCGGCGCGGCGTCGAGCACCGCGATCCGCGCGCTGATCAGCCAGCTGGTCGACGCCAGGACGATCGTACCAGCCGCTGTCGGACGGGCGGATCGCCGGAACTGCTCGGCGAGCAGGGCATTCGTCGTCGCCCGACGGACGGTCGCGAAGTACCGGGAGGCGTGCTCGATCCCGCCGGTTGCCCAGCGAAAGGTGCTGTAAGGGAACTCCTGTAATCTAGGTGAACGACCCACCCAAGGAGGCAGCATGAACCTCTCGATCAGCGGACACCACCTCGACAGTCACCCCGTCGCTGCGCGAGTACGTGACGCAGAAGCTCGAGCGGATCCCCGGCATTTCGACCGGGTCATCGACGTCAAGGTGTTCCTGTCGGTGGACAAGCTGGTCCAGAAGGCCGAGATCAACATCCACGTGCGGGCAAGGAGATCTTCGCGCGAAGTCCACCGACGACGACCTGTACGCCGCTATCGACGCACTGGTCGACAAGCTCGACCGCCAGGTGCATGAAGTACAAGGACAAGGCAGAACGACCACGGTCACGACGCGATCAAGCAGCACGTCGCCGCTCCTGACACGCCGGCGCCCGGATTCCGGGGCGGCGACCGACGAGTCGACCTTGCCCGACTCGCCGGCACCCGGTTCGCTCCTGTTGTTTTTGTGCGTCGCGGAATACGTCACATCCCGATCTGGACGCCGCCCGGTATAAACTCGCTAGGCTGTAACATCTTCCTCCCTCCGACCGGCCTGCGAGACGCGGCACATGCGCTTGCAGCAATGCCGGATCATGCGAGAAGAGATGAACCGAATCGCCCGGCTTCTGCCCCCGACCAACGTGGTCGACCGACCTCTCGGTCACCAGCAAGAAGCGGCTGTTCGAACAGGCGGGACTGCTGTTCGAGAACAACCACGGCATCGAACGCGGCAAGGTGTTCGACTCGCTGTTCGCGCGCGAGCGGCTCGGCTCCACCGGGCTCGGCGAAGGCGTTGCGATTCCCCACGGCCGGATCAAGGGGCTGACGAAGCGCTCGCCGCGGTGGTCCGCCTGGCCGAGCCGATCCCCTTCGACGCGCCCGACGGCCAGCCGGTGCGGCTGCTGGTGTTCCTGCTGGTGCCCGGAGCACGCCACCGAGGAGCACCTCGAGCTGCTGTCCGAGCTCGCGGAACTGCTGTCCGACCGGTCGATCCGCGAAAGTCGCTGATGGCCTGCGACGACCCCGCGAAGATGCACCGCATCCTGTCCACCTGGACGCCGTACCGGCCGGCTGCCTGATCCCGGCAGCACCGACCGGTCGACCCCACAGCCCCGATGTCCGTCACCGTCCGCAACTCGTCGATGCCAACGGCGAGTCGCTGCGGCCCGAACTGGATCGCGGGCCGCTCGGGCGCCGACCGACTGCTCGGCACCGTCGGCAGCGTCGCCGGCCGACCTGGTCGGCTACCTGAACCTGATCCACCCGCCCGCCTGCACGTCTTCGGCCGTGCCGAAACCGACTACTACGGCAGGCTCGACGAAGCGCGCAGCTCGGGCATCCTGAGCGACCTCGTCGCCGGCCATCCGCCGGCGATCGTCGTCACCGAAGGCATCGACGCCGGACCCCGCGCTGGTCGAACTGTGCGAGGCCGACGGCCTGCCGCTGCTGTCCTCGCCGCTGCTCGGCCGCGCGGGCGTCGACCTGCTGCGATGCTGGCTCGTCAAGGCGACCGCGGACAGCACCTCGATGCACGGCGTCTTCATGGACGTGCTCGGCATGGGCGTGCTGATCGCCGGCGAATCCGGCCTCGGCAAGAGCGAGCTGGCGCTGGAGCTGATCAGCCGCGGCCACGGTCTTGTCGCCGACGACGTCGTCGACTTCCGGCGCATCGCTCCCCACGCGATCGAGGGCCGCTGCCCGCCCCTGCTGCGCAACATGCTCGAAGTCCGCGGACTGGGGCTGCTCGACATCCGCGCCATCTTCGGCGAGACGGCGATCCGGCCGAAGATGAAGCTCAAGCTGATCGTGCACCTGGTCCGGCGCAGCACGATGGAGAACGAATACCAGCGCCTGCCGCTCGAGGCGCTGACCCAGGACGTGCTCGGGCTGGCGGTGCGCAAGGTCGTGATACCGGTCGCGGCCGGCCGCAACATCGCCGTGCTCACCGAAGCCGCGGTGCGCAGCATCGTGCTCTCGCTGCGCGGCATCGACACGACGGGCGACTTCATCGAGCGTCAGCATCGCCTGATCGAGGAATCCGGCGGCTGACGGAACGGACACCCTCGCATTTCGTGCGCGCGGCCGTAGCTTGCGTCATGCGCGTCGTACTGATCACCGGCATATCCGGCTCCGGCAAGTCGATTGCAATCAACGTGCTCGAAGACGACGGCTACTACTGCATCGACAACCTGCCGGTACGTTTCCTACAGGACGTCATCGAGCTCGCTGCGCGAGCGCCGGCCACGACCGGGTCGCGGTGTCGATCGACGCGCGCAGCGGCGAATCGGTCGCCGAACTGCGCGTGATGATGGCCGGCCTCGGACGCGACGGGCACGACGTCAAGGTCGATCTTCCTGAACGCGCAGACCGACACGCTGGTGCAGCGCTACTCCGAGACGCGACGCCGTCACCCGCTGACGACGGCGACCCCGGCACGGCGACGAGCACGCCGAAGACGCTGGTCGAGCGATCGAGCGCGAGCGCGAGCTGATGTCGGTGCTCGAGGACCTCGGCGTCTCGCTCGACACCAGCGATCTGCACCCGAACGTGCTGCGCCAGTGGGTGCGCGACGTCGTCGGCGCCGAACGTGCGCCGATGACGCTGCTGTTCGAGTCGTTCGCCTACAAGCAGGGCGTGCCGCTCGACGCCGACCTCGCTGTTCGACGCAGGCTGCCTGCCGAACCCCTACTACACCAGCGAGCTGCGCCCGCTGAGCGGCCTGGACGAACCGGTCGCCGACTTCCTGCGCGAGATCCCGTCGGTGCAGCGGTTCATCGACCACATCGGCGGCTTCCTGCACGCCTGGCTGCCGTTCTACATCCAGGAGAACCGCAGCTACCTGACGGTCGGCGATCGGCTGCACCGGCGGACAGCACCGGTCGGTCTACGTGCATCGAAGAACTCGCGCGGCGCTTCCGGCGCACCGAGCACGTGCTGGTGCGCCACCGCGCGCTCAGCCAGCTCGCGCTTGCCGGCTGACCTCGGCCGCCGGAGCGTCGCAGCCCGATGTCCGTTCTCGCCAACATCGCGATCTTCCCGCTGGGATCCGTGCTGTTCCCGGGCGGAGTGCTTCCGCTGCGTGTGTTCGAAGCCCGCTACATGGACATGGTGCGCGACTGCATGCAGACCGGGGCGCCGTTCGGCGTTTGCCTGATCACGCGCGGCAGGGAGGTCGGCGAGGCGGCCGAACACGAGCCCGTCGGCTGCCTGGCATCGATCATCGACTGGGACATGCAGCAGCTCGGCCTGCTGCAGATCCGCACGCGAGGCGGCTCGCGATTTCGCGTCGTCGAACGCCGCACCCAGAAGGACGGACTGATCCGCGCCGACCTCGAACCGATCGCCGACGATCCTCGCGTCGCGGTCCCGGAACAGTTCAGCGGCTGCGTCGACCTCGTCAGGCGCATCGTCGACGACCTGATCGAGCGCGAGTCCGATCCGCTCAACCGGATGGTGGCCGAGCCTTACGACTTCGAGTCGGCGGCCTGGGTCGCGAACCGGCTGTGCGAGTTCCTGCCGATCCAGGCACGCGCGCGCCAGAAACTGATGGAACTTCCGGATCCGCTGGCGCGCCTGTCGCTGGTGCACCAGTACCTTCAGCAACATCGCGTGATCTGACCGCGCGCGCTGCCCGCACCGACTGCAGCAGCGTCTTCACCGGGCGCGGCAGAGGCGCCGAGTCGACGGCGGCGAACGCGAGCCAGCGTGCCGTCGGATCCGCCGCCGAATCTGCAGCGATCGGCGCCGCCGCAGCGTTCCCGGGCACGCCGGTCGAATCGTCGGCGATCATCGGCTGCACCTGCAGGGCGAAGTGGGTGAAGTGATGCTCGAACGGCTCGAGCGCCCGCCAGCCGCTCGCGGGAAGGGCCGGCAGCGGAGCGTCGCCGGGCAATTCAGGCAGGCTCCACAGACCGCCCCAGATGCCCGACGGCGGCCGCTGCTCGAGCTTCACCTGCTCGCCGCGCACGAGGATCAGCATCCGTGTGTGGCGCACCGGCAGCGCGCGCCGTTCGCGCGGCGTCGGCAGGGCGTCGACCCGGCCGCTGCGCAGGGCCTCGCAGCTCGCCGACAGCGGGCACCGTCCGCACGACGCCCGAGTGCGCGTGCAGATCGTCGCGCCGATGTCCATCAGCCCCTGCGTGTAGGACTCGAGGCCGTCGTCCGGCAGCACAGCCTGCGCGATCGTCCAGAGCCGGCGCTCCACCGCCGGGGCCCCGGGGAACCCCTCGATGCCGAAATGCCTGCAGAACACGCGCTTCACGTTGCCGTCGAGGATCGCCTCGCGCCGGCCGAAGGCGAATGCGGCGATCGCGGCGGCGGTCGAGCGTCCGATGCCGGGCAGCCGCGCGAGCTGCGACGCGTCGTCGGGAAAGCGACCCGCGAGGTCCGCGACGATCGTGCGTGCGCACGCGTGCAGGTTGCGCGCGCGACTGTAGTAGCCGAGACCGCTCCACAGGCCGAGCACCTGGTCCAGGTCGGCGCGCGCCAGCGACTCGAGGTCGGGCAGCGCATGCAGGAAGCGCCCGTAGAACGGGATCACCGCCGCCACCTGGGTCTGCTGCAGCATGATCTCGGAGAGCCAGATGCGATAGGGATCGCGCGTGCCCTGCCACGGCAGGTCGTGGCGGCCGTGCACGCGCTGCCATTCGATCACCTGTCTTGCGAATTCGCTCATGCGCGCGCGGCCGCCACCCGGTTCGTCCGGCCGATCGAGGGTCAGGCGGCTTCGAGCTCCTCGATCGCCGGCAGGTTCTGCGCCAGCACCGTGCGCACCTGCTCGGCGAGCTCGCCCGCGATCGCCAGCTGCTGCTCGACCTGCGCGCGGGCCTCGTCGATCTCGGCGATGCGCGTATCGAGACTCTCGGTCGCGTCGAGCACCCGCCTGACCGAGTCGAGACGCCGGCGCAGCTGCGCCTGGTGCTCGCGCACCTGCCCTTCGATCGGCGCGATGACCGCCCGCAGCCAGGCCTCGACCTCGCGGTTGGCCTGGTCGTAGACCTCCTTGATGCGGGCCGCGACCGATTCGAAGAAGCGGCGCATCAGCGCCCACTTCTCGGTGGTGACCAGGGTCAGCGCGCCGAACTGGCTTGCGGTGCAGCGTCTCGATGCGGTCGAGTTCCTCGTGGTAGCGTCGCACCGAGAACATCATCGGACTGCCCAGCGTCAGGCCGTGCTCGGCGTTGAAGGTGCGGTACATCGCGTTCATCAGGGTGGTGATCTCGTCGACGCAACGCGCCACCTGTGCGAAATCGGAGCGCACCGCGGTCAGCAGCCGTTCCATGCCCTCGCGCAGGCCGACCGAGAAGTTGCTGGCACGCATCACCTCGCGCGCTCCGCGCACGTGGCCGCTTCAACGAATCCACGCCGATCGTCGAGTAGATCGACTGCGAATGGCGCGAGAACACCGTGCGCAGCGCCTGCAGGTGACGCAGGCTCTTCTCGAAGTCGGCGCGCTCGGCCTTGATGCGTCCGGCCATGTGGTCGACGACGTTTCGGTTCTTGCCGCGCAGGCCGTTGAGCTCGAACAGCTGCTCGACCACGTTGCGGCGGCGCGCGACGAGCACCGACTGGATCACCGAAGCGAGCTCGTCGAACTCGCGGCGGACGTGCTCGCGCACCAGCGTCTGCTGCTGCGGCACGAGTTCGAGCGACAGCGCGCGCTCGAGCTCCGGCAGGCGACTGCGGCGCAGCAGCGGCGTGTCGCCCTGGATCTTGGCCACCAGGCCCTTCTGCGCCGACACCGGGAAGACGCGAGACGCGGCAGCTCGAGCGTCGCGACCCACCGACGACACCTGGCTGCGCGATCTCGACCTCGATCTCCATGTCGTCGCGCAATTCGTCCCACAGACCGTCGATCTTGTTCAGCACGACGAAGCGGCCCGACGCGTGCGAAGGGCTGATGTGATCGCGCCAGACCTCGATGTCGGAGCGCGTCACCCCGGCGTCGGCCGCGAGCACGAACAGCACCGCGTCGGCGCTGGGGATCAGGTTCAGCGTCAGTTCGGGCTCGATGCCGATGCGCGTTCAGGCCCGGGGTGTCGATCACGACCAGCCCCATCTCGAGCAGCGGATCGGGGATGTTGACGATCGCGTGCCGCCAGAGCGGGATCTCGACCTGCCCGTCGGCATCGGGCTGCACCGGCGAGTCTTCGTCGTCGGGCTGGTACAGCCCCAGCGCCGCGGCCTCCTCGACCCTGACGCGCTTGGTCTCGTCGCACGCTGGCGAACGCCTCCGACGACGACTGTCGCGATCGCCCGGCTCGATCGGCAGCTCGATGCCAGTCGGCGGAGCGGGCGCGCAGTTCGGTCAGCGAGGCCTCGCCCAGGCGGCTCTCGATCGGCAGCAGGCGGATCGACGAGGGGCGCGTGCCGTCGTACAACAGCTCGGTGGGGCACATGGTCGTGCGTCCGGCCGACGACGGCAGGATGCGCTGCCCGTAGCGCGAAAAGAAGATCGCGTTGATCAGCTCGGACTTGCCGCGCGAGAACTCGGCGACGAACACGATCGAGATGCGATCGTCGCGCAGGCGCTCGATCACGCGCTCGATGCGCGCGCGGACTGCGGCGTCGGCCAGGTCGGACGTCTCGAGCCAGTGCCCGTAACGACGGACACCATCGATCAGCTCGCGTCGCCACGCCCCGTAGGAGGCGATTCTCTCTCCGAAATTGCCGGCAGCCATGCGCAGGGAAGCTCCGTGGGAGGGGGCATCGGTGTCCGGATGACGCCACGGGCGCATCGACGGACGACAAGGCATCCGACACTAGCACGGGCCGGTTCGGCGAGGACCGGTGCGGCCCGGCGGGCCGCCCTGCGGCGGCACGCGAATGCCCGGCGGCATCCGGCAACGCGCGTGTTCAGCGGTCAGGTCTGGCAGCGCGGACACCAGTAGGTGGAACGCTGCTGGTCGTGCCGCGTGCGCACCGCGGTGCCGCAGACCCGGCAAGGCTGCCCGGCCCGGTCGTAGACATGGCAGTCGAGCTGGAAGTAGCCGCTCGCCCCGTCGCTGCCGACGAAATCGCGCAGCGTGCTGCCGCCGCGTTCGATCGCCTCGGACAGCGTGGCGCGGATCGCGGCCGCAAGCCGGCGGTAGCGCGCCAGCCCGATTCGCCCGGCCGGCGTCGACGGCCGGATACCGGCGCGGAACAGCGACTCGGATGCGTAGATGTTGCCGACGCCGACCACCACCGTGCCGGCCAGCAGCACCTGCTTGATCGCGACGCGTCGGCCGCGGGTGGCACGGTACATCAGGTCGCCGTCGAAGCCATCCGAGAAAGGCTCGACGCCCAGCTTCGACAACAACGGATGCTGCGCAACCGGACCGTCCGCGAGATCGCGCCACAGCACCGCGCCGAAGCGCCGCGGGTCGCGAAAACGCATCGTGCCGTGCTCGAACTCGACATCGACGTGGTCGTGACGGGCCGGGGACGGGGCGCTCGGCATGAACCGCAGGTTGCCGGTCATGCCGAGATGCACGATCAGGCCGCCGCGCGGGAACTCGAACAGCAGGTACTTTCCCCGCCGCGACACGCCCAGACAGCGCTGCCCGGCAAGCCGGGCGTCGAGATCGGCGGGCACCGGCCAGCGCAGCATCGGGGCGCGCACGCGCACATGCCGCACGATGCGATCGGCGACATGGGGCGCGAGACCGCGGCGGACGACCTCCACTTCGGGCAATTCGGGCATGGGCGGGACGGCTTGCAGAGGGCGGATCCGGCGCGGATATCGCAGCACCCGCACGGGCGCCGATTCCTTGCCGGGCAGTGTAATTGAACCTAAGATCCCCAGATGAAAACCACACGTTTGGCGCGCGCGTGCGCCGCAACGGCGCTCGCCGCAGCACTGACCGGATGTGCACTGAACGGACCGGTTCCCGCTGCGGGCGACGGCGCAGCGGGCAAAGCCCCCTCGAAAGACGCCTCTCCTGCGGTCGGCGATGCGACTTCGCCGGCAGCCTCCGAACGCCCGAGCGCGCAGAGCCCCCGGCGACCGGTGGCCGGCAGGCCGACCCGGACGCCGCATGCCGAGTCCGCGGAATCGCTGCCGCAGGTCGAGCTGTCCTCGCAGATCCTGTTCCAGCTGCTCGCCTCGGAGATCGCCGCACAGCGCGGCCAGATCGGCAGCGCAGCCGCCACCTACCTGTCGCTGGCACGACAGACGCGCGACCCCCGGCTGGCCAGGCGCGCCACCGAACTGGCGCTGGCCGAGCGCTCCGCTCGAACGGGCGACCGCAGGCCGCCACGCTGTGGCGGCAGGTGTCGCCGGCAGTCGACGCTGGCGGCCCAGACGCTCGAGACGCTGTGGCTTTCGCACCGGTCGGCTCGACGCAGGCCGAACCGCTGCTCGCCGCAGCGGCTGGCCGCGGCGCGCAGCGACGACACGCTTGCCGAGTTCTACGCGCAGCTGCAGCGCAACCTGCTGCGCACCGGCGACAAGGCCGCCGCCCTGGCGCTGTTCGACCGCCTCGCCGCGGCCCGACCAGGCACTGCCCGAGGCGCGGCTCGCCGCGGCGGTGCTCGCCAGCGCCGCCGGCCTGAACGAGCGCGCGGCGTCGGAGGCACGCGCCGCAGCGGCTGCGCGCCCCGACGACGAAGCAACCGCGGTGACGGCCGCACGCTACCTGCGCGGATGCGCCGAACGGGCCAGGCCGAGGCGCAGCCGCTGCTCGCCGACGTTCCTCGCCCGGCAGCCCGAAGGCGATCGAGGCGCGCTTTTGCCTACGCCCGTCTGCTGGCCGGCGACGGCAAGCGCCGAGGAGGCGCAGAGCCAGATGGAACTGGCGCTGCGCGAGGAGCCCGACAGCCCGGCGATCCTGTTCTCGCTCGCGCAGATCGCCTATCAGACGCAACAGCTGCCGGTCGCCGAGGACTACCTGCGGCGCTACCTCGCGCTGCCGCGACGACATCCAGCGCGACAACGGCCCCGCGCTGCTGTTCCTGGCCCAGATCGCCGAAGACCGCGGCCGCCTCGACGACGCGATCGACTGGCTGGCGCAGGTCACCCGCGGCGAGCAGCTGCTGCCGGCAGTGGTGCGCCGCGCGCTGCTGCTGGGCAAGACCGGCCGCATCGACGAGGCGCGCGAGCTGCTGCGCAACACCAGCGTCGCGACCAGCCGCGAACGCAATCAGCTGACCAGCGCCGAGGCGCAGCTGCTGCGCGAGGCAGGCCGATTCGCCGAGGCCTTCGACGTGCTCGACAAGGCGCTCGAACGGCAGCCGAACAATCCCGACCTGCTCTACGACCACGCGCATGGCGGCCGAGAAGATCGACCGCCTCGAGGTGATGGAAGCCAGCCTGCGCAAGCTGATCCAGCTGCGCCCGGACCACGCCCACGCGTACAACGCGCTCGGCTACTCCTTCGCCGACCGCAACATCCGGCTCGACGAGGCGCATGGAGCTGATCGCAGAAGGCGGTGCAGCTGTCGCCCGACGACGCGCACATCCTCGACAGCATGGGCTGGGTGCTCTATCGGCGGGGCGAACTCGAGCAGGCGCGACAGTATCTGCAACGCGCCTACGACCTGCGCCCCGAGGCCGAGATCGCGGCCCACCTGGGCGAGGTGCTCTGGAAGATGGGTCGCACCGAGGAGGCGCGCGGCTCTGGCGTCAAGGCCCGCAGCCGCGAGCCGAACAACGAGACCCTGCAGCGAAACGCTGGCACGGCTGAACATCGCGCTTTGAGCCTGCCGCCCATCGGTCGCCGCGGGCGGCGGCACTGGCCGTCGCGGTGGCGCTGGCGCTCGCCGGATGTGCGACGCCGCGCACGACCCCTTTGGCGACCGGCGAGGACGCACGCGCCTGGACAGGCCGCTTCGCAGCCACCTGGACGCTGGCCGGCGACGCCGCCGCGCGAGGAGCGCGCCTCCGGACGCTTCGAGCTGCGCGCGGCCGGCGACACCACCGAACTGGACATCAGCTCGCCGTTCGGTCAGACGCTGGCCCGGGCCCGCGCCCGGCCCGGGCTTGCGACGATCGAGACGGCCGACGGCCGCAAGCACCAGGCAGCCAATCCGCAGTTGCTGACCGAGGAATTCCTGGGCTGGCGGGTTCCGATCGAGCGGCTGCGAGATTGGCTTGCCGGCGACTTCGGGCAGGCGCGCAGCGCGGACGGCCCCGGCGAACTGCGCGCGGTCGATTCCGGCTGGCAGATCCTCGCACAGCGCTGGCAGGACGGCCGTCCTCTGCAACTGGTCCTGAAGTGGCCGTTCGAGACTGTGCCGGGCTCCTGGCGCCGCGTCGAGATCCGCCTCGCCGTCGACCCGGGTCCGCAATGATCGCCGAGCTTCGCAACTGCCCGGCGCCGGCGAAGCTGAACCTGTTCCTGCACGTCACCGGGCGCCGGGCCGACGGCTACCACCTGCTCGAGACGGTGTTCGAGCTGATCGACCTGGCCGACCCGGTGCACCTGCGGCGCCGGGACGACGGTCGGATCGTGCGGCATCGACCCGATTCCAGGCGTCGATCCCGAGCAGGACCTGACGGTGCGCGCCGCCCGGCTGCTGGCGCAGGCATCGGGCAGCCGGCTGGGCGTCGAGATCGCGACTCGACAAGCGGATTCCGATGGGCGGCGGGCTGGGCGGCGGCAGTTCCGACGCGGCCACCGTGCTGCTGGGGCTGAACCGGCTCTGGGGGCTTGCGCTGGGGCCGCGATCGCGTCTGGCCGCGCTGGCGCCTGCGCCTGGGCGCCGACGTGCCGTTCTTCGTGTACGGCCGCAGACGCCTACGCCACCGGCATCGGCGAGCGGCTGCGCCCCTTCGACTTGCCCCGGCGCTGGTACGTGGTGGTGGCGCCCCGCGTGATGGTGCCCGACCGCCGGCGTCTTCTCGGCCCCCGAATTGACACGAAATACGAAACCCCTCAAAATCCGCGGTCTTTCGCGAGGCCACCAGGTGTTTCGTGGAAGAAACGACCTGCAGCACGTCGTGGTGGCGCGGCAACCACGGGTGGCCGCGGCGCTCGAAGCGCTGCGGCAGGCGGCCGGGGATGCCGGTATCGATCCCAGGCCTGCCCGGATGACCGGCTCGGGTGCCTGCGTGTTCCTTCCGCTGGACAGCGAGATCGATGCCGTCACCGTGCGCAACCGGCTCCAGGGCCGGACTGATGCCCGGATCCTGACGGTCCGATCGCTGGCGCGGCATCCGCTTCGCGAATGGGCTTTCGACGGTGTGGCAGCATCGCACGGCGTCGACTCGAGCCGTCGGTTCCACTGGGGAGTCGCCAAGTTGGTTAAGGCACCGGATTTTGATTCCGGCATTCGAGGGTTCGAATCCTTCCTCCCCAGCCATCTTTCAGGCGTGAGCGGTTAGGCACGCGTCCGACCGGGTTCGACCATGCAGCAGATTGCTGCGCCGCAGTACGGAAGGCTTGTCCCCCGAAGGTCTGATGATCTTCACCGGCAACGCCAATCCGAAACTCGCCGGCGACGTTGCCGCCCACGTCCATCTGTCCCTGGGCAAGGCGACCGTCGGCCGGTTCTCCGACGGCGAGGTGATGGTCGAGATCCTCGAGAACGTCCGCGGCAAGGACGTGTTCGTGCTGCAGTCGACCTGCGCGCCGACCAACGATCACCTGATGGAAGTGATGGTCATGGTCGACGCGCTCAAGCGCGCGTCCGCCGGCCGGATCACCGCCGCGATGCCCGTACTTCGGCTACGCCCGCCAGGATCGCCGCGTTCGCTCGATCGCGCGTCGCGATCAGCGCCAAGGTCGTAGCCAACATGCTGCAGATCGCCGGTGTCGACCGCGTGCTGACGATGGACCTGCACGCCGACCAGATCCAGGGCTTCTTCGACATCCCGGTCGACAACATCTACGCCGCGCCGCTGCTGCTGGCCGACGTGCACAAGCAGCAGTACGAGAACGTCGATCGTGGTCTCGCCCGACGTCGGCGGCGTGGTGCGCGCGCGCGCGCTGGCCAAGCGGATCGACTCCGACCTCGCGATCATCGACAAGCGCCGCCCGAAGGCGAATGTCGCCGAGGTGATGAACATCATCGGCGACGTCGACGGCCGCACCTGCGTGATCATGGACGACATGGTCGACACCGCGAACACGCTGGTGAAGGCCGCCGCGGCACTGAAGGAGCACGGCGCGACCAAGGTCGTGTCCTATTGCACGCACGCCGTGCTGTCCGGCGGTGCCGTCGACCGCGTGCTGAATTCGCCGCTCGACGAGCTGGTGGTCACCGACACGATCCCGCTGCCCAAGGACGCGCGCGCGTCCAGCAAGATTCGCCAGCTCAGCTGCGCGCAGCTGCTGGCCGAAACGATCCTGCGCATCAACCGCGCCGACTCGGTTTCGTCGCTGTTCGTCGACTGAGGCGCATCTTTCCGGACCGCAGCCCGCCGGGCTGTGATCCCCTGGTTCAAGGTGCCTGCCGGCGCGTGCGTCGGCAGGTGTTGTTCGATCCCCCGGCCGTCTGGTCGCGGACGCGGGGCTGATTAAGGAGAAAACGATGAAAGTCGTTGCCAACACGAGAAACGCGCAAGGTACGGGTGCGAGCCGCCGTCTGCGCCGTGCGGCCAAGGTGCCGGGAATCATCTACGGCGGACGCGTCGAGCCGACGTCGATCGAGATCGACCACAACGCGCTGTACCACGCGTTGCGGGTCGAGAACTTCCACTCGTCGATCCTCGACATGGATCTCGACGGCAAGCCCGAGCAGGTGCTGCTGCGCGACGTGCAGTGGCACCCGTACAAGCAGCAGGTGATGCACATCGACTTCCAGCGCGTGGCGCCGGATCAGAAGATCACGCTGAAGGTGCCGCTGCACTTCACGAACCAGGACCAGTCGCCGGCGGTCAAGCTGTCGGCCGCGATCGTCAGCCACGTGATCACCGAGATCGACCGTGTCCTGCCTGCCGTCGAAGCTGCCCGAGTACATCGAGGTCGACCTGTCGAACCTGACCCCCGGTCACTCGGTTCACATCGGCGACATTCCGATGCCGGAGGGCGTCACCGCCGTGCTGCGCGCCAAGGAGAACCCGGCGATCGTGACGGTCACCGTTCCGGTCGTCGAGGAAGAGAAGCCGGCCGCCGCTGCCGCCGCCGCGCCGGCGAAGAAGGGCAAGAAGTAATCGGCTCGCAGCGGCGCAGCGCGCGCCGCGACCTGCCTGGAGGCGGCCGACGGCCGCCTTTCTCGTTTCCGGGACGGCGCGAAACCGCCTTCTGCGACTGGCCGCGGGTCCCCTGCCCCGCCGATATCATTGCCGCATGACTGCCATACGACTGATCACCGGGCTGGGAAACATCGGCCCCGAGTACGAGGACACGCGCCACAACGCGGGCTTCTGGTTCGTCGACGCGATCGTACGCGCTGCCGGCGCGCGCTTCGCGAAGGAGTCGAAGTTCTTCGGAGAGGTCACGAAGGCGTCGCTGCACGGCGGGCAGGTCTGGCTGCTCAAACCGGGCACCTACATGAACCGGTCGGGCCGGGCGGTGGCCGCGCTCGCCAACTTCTACCGGATCGGCGTCGACGAGATCCTCGTGGTCCACGACGAACTCGACCTGCTGCCGGGCCAGAGCAAGATGAAGCAGGGCGGCGGTCACGCGGGCCACAACGGGCTGAAGGACATCCAGGCGCAGATGGGTCGCCGATGTTCTGGCGGCTGCGGCTCGGCATCGGCCATCCGCGCACGCTGAACCTGAACCAGGAAGTCATCGACTTCGTGCTGCATCCGCCGCGGCGCGACGAACGCGCGGCGATCGACGACGAGATGGACCGGGCGATGGCAATCCTGCCGGACTGCGTCGCCGGGCGGATGGAAGCCGCGATGCTGAAGCTGCACACCCGGCCGCGCGCGCCGAAGGCGCCGGCCGCGTGACGACGCGCTGCGCGCAGCCCCGGCGAACCGCGCGGCCTGCCGGGGTGACGCGGACCGCGCCGTCCGGGCGCACGGTGCGCGCAGCGGCGATCCGGACGTGAACGCACTGCGCATCCTGGCGGGCCCCCGTGCCCGGCAACGCATCGCCGCGGACGGACTGCAGGCGGCGCAGATCAGCGCGATCGCGGGCGCCGCCGGCGGACCCAAGGGGCTGGCGCTGATCCCGCTGGACCGTTTCGTGTTCGGCGACTGGCTTGCCTCGGCGCCGCGGCCTCGCGCGCTGTTCGGCGCGTCGATCGGTGCGTGGCGGATGGCGGCCGCCGCACAACGCGCGCCGCTGCCGGCGCTCGACCGGCTCGAGGCGGCCTATCTGGAGCTGCAGCGCTACCCCGAGTCGCCGGGACCGCGGCTGGTGTCGCACGTCTGCCGCGACATCGTGCGCGCCGTGATCGGTGCGGATGCGCGAGGATTCGTGCGCGGACTCGACGGGAACGCGCACCTGCATCTGGTGACGGCGCGCGGGCTCGGGCCGCGGCTGCGCTCGCCGCGCGGGCGGTTCGTGCGCGCCGCCGTCGCCAACCTGCTGTCGCGCCAGCGGCTCGGCATGCACCTGCAGCGCGTGGTGTTCGCCAGCGCCGGGAACGACGCGCACGACGCGGCCGGCCGCGCCGCCGCGCCACTGTCGCGGGCCGTACCCGCCGATCGCTTCGCCACCCGTGCGGTCGCCCTCGACGCCGGGAACCTCGAGGACGCATTGCTCGCGTCCGGCAGCATCCCGCTGGTCGCCGACCCGGTGCGCAGCATCGACGGCGCGCCCGCCGGCGACTACTGGGACGGCGGGTTGATCGACTACCACCTGTACTGGCCGTTCGCACGGCTTGACGGCCTCGTGTTGTATCCGCACTTCGTGCCGCACCTCACCGCCGGCTGGCTGGACAAGTTCCTGCCCTGGCGCCGCCACGGCATCGGGCCCGCGGGCGCGGGCTGGCTCGACAACCTGGTGCTGCTGGCGCCCGGTCCGGGACTGCTGGCGCGGCTTCCGAACCGCAGGCTGCCCGACCGCAACGACTTCCACCGCTACGGGCTGGATCACGACCGCCGCCTGCGCGACTGGCGTGGCGCGATCGCCGAATGCGCACGAATGGCCGACGCCTTCGCGCGCTTCGTCGAACGCCCGGATCCCGCGCTGGTCGAACCGATCTGAGCAGCCGTGCGGGCCGTGACCGGTCAGCCGCTGCGGTTCGCGATGCCGCTCACGACGTGCCCGGTCGGGCCGGCCAGTGCCGCCGATTCGCAGTGGCGAGTCTGGTCGTCGAAGTAGAAGTCCGGCTCGAACTGCTTCAGGAACGGGCCCTTCGCCAGCCCGCCGAGGAACAACGCCTCGTCGACCTCCACCCCCCAGTCCATCAGCGTGCGGATCGCGCGCTCGTGCGCCGGCGCGCTGCGCGCGGTGACCAGCGCGGTGCGGATGCGCATGCCGCCGCTGCCGCCCTCGCGCTGCAGTCGATGCAAGGCCTCGAGCAGCGGCTTGAACGGCCCGCCGGGCAGCGGCCGGCCGGCGTGCTCGTCCTCGTGCTGCTGGAACGCCTCCAGGCCGCCGCGCTGGAACACCTGCTCGGACTCGTCCGAGAACAGCACGGCGTCGCCGTCGAAGGCGATGCGGATCTCGTCGGGATGCGACTCGGACGCCTTGACCGACTCGGGAAACACCCGCGCGGCCGGGAAGCCGGCCTCGAGCGCGGCGCGCACGTCGTCGCTGTTCGCCGACAGGAACAGGTTGGCCTTCAGCGGCTCGAGATAGCGCCAAGGCGCGCGGCCGCGCGTGAACACGCCGCGCTCGAGCCGCAGCCCGGCCTGGCGGGCCGAGCGGAACACGCGCAGCCCGCTGACCGGGTCGTTGCGCGACACGACGACCACCTCGACGCGGCGCTCGGACTCGTCGGTGTCGGGCGAGTCGAACGCCAGCAGCTTCTTCATCAGCGCGAAGGCGACACCGGGCGGCGCGGGCTGTTCGAGCCGCGCACGCTGCAGCGCCATGTAGGCCGCGTCGTCGTCGCGTTCGAAGACGCGGTTCTCCTCCTCGAAGTCGAACACCGACCGCGAGGAGATCGCGACCACCAGTTTTCCTTCGAGCGAGACGGGCATCGGCAGGCACCTTGCAGCGGGAGTCAGCGATCATAGCGGCGGCGCCGCCACGACACGCGCAGAATCCGCTCACCGACGAACCCGACAACCCGCCCGCAATGAGCATCTCCAAACGACCGCCCGACGAGATCGAGGACAGCGGCAGCGCAGGCGCACGCGAGGTGCTCCAGTTCCTGCTCGGCCGCCATTCGGTCGGCCCCAAGCACCTGGCCGAACCCGGCCCGGACGCCGGACAGCTGCTCGCGGCCGCCCGCGCCGCGCTGCGGGCGCCGGATCACCGGCACATGACGCCGTTCCGCTTCGCGGTCGTGCCGTCGCAGCGGCGCGCGGAACTCGCCCGCCTGTTCGAGGATGCGGCACGCCGTCACGGCCACCCGGACGCGGACATCGCGGCCGAAGGGCGCCGCGCCTGGAACGGACCCGTGCTGGTGGCGATGATCGCCCGCATCACGCCCGGACAGCCCGAGGTGCCCGAGCACGAGCAGTGGATCAGCGCCGGCGGCGCGCTGATGAACTTCCTCAACGCGCTGCACCTGATGGGCTACGGCGCGAAGATGCTCAGCGGCCGCAAGGCGGGCGAGCCCGCCATCGTCGAGGCATTCTGCGGACCCGGCGAGACTCTGGTCGGCTGGATCGTCACGGGCACGCCGACCGCGGCGGCCAGGGCGCGCCACGACGACGACCCGGCGCAGGTGATCGGCGAATGGTGATCGGGGAGATTCCCGGTAAAATCGAGGGTTTCGCTGTGTTCCCCGTCCACCCTTCCCCGCGGAGCGGACGCCGGTTGCATCAGCCCGATCAAGCTCCCACTGCGGAATCGCCATGGCCCTGAAATGCGGCATCGTCGGCCTGCCCAACGTCGGCAAGTCGACCCTCTTCAACGCGCTGACGAAAGCCGGCATCGCCGCCGAGAACTACCCGTTCTGCACGATCGAGCCGAACGTCGGCATCGTCGAGGTTCCCGACCCGCGGCTCGACGCGCTGGCGGCGATCGTGAAACCGCAGCGCGTGCTGCCGGCCACCGTCGAGTTCGTCGACATCGCCGGCCTGGTCGCCGGCGCGTCGAAGGGCGAAGGACTGGGCAACCAGTTCCTCGCCAACATCCGCGAGACCGACGCGATCGTGCACGTGGTGCGCTGTTTCGAGGACGAGAACGTCGTGCACGTCAGCGGCAGGATCGACCCGCTGTCCGACATCGAGGTGATCAACACCGAGCTGGCGCTGGCAGACATGGCCACCGTCGAGAAGGCGCTGGCGCGCTACTCGAAGGTCGCGCGCTCGGGCGGCGACAAGGAGGCGGCGCGGCTGGTGGCTGCGCTCGAGAAGTGCATGACGGTGCTCGACCAGGCCAGGCCGGTCCGCTCGCTCGACCTCTACGAGGAAGAGAAGGCCGTGCTCAGGCCGCTGTGCCTGATCACCGCGAAGCCGACGATGTACGTCGCCAACGTCAAGGAAGGCGGCTTCGACCGGCAACCCCTATCTGGACGCGGTGCGCAAGCACGCCGAGGCCGAAGGCTCGATCGTCGTGCCGGTGTGCGCGGCGGTGGAAGCCGAGATCGCCGACCTGTCCGACGAGGACAAGGCGGTGTTCCTGCAGGACATGGGCATGGACGAGCCGGGCCTGAACCGCGTGATCCGCGCGGCCTTCAAGCTGCTGGGCCTGCAGACCTACTTCACCGCCGGCGTGAAGGAAGTGCGCGCCTGGACGGTGCGCGTGGGCGCCACCGCGCCGCAGGCGGCCGGCGTGATCCACACCGACTTCGAGCGCGGCTTCATCCGCGCCGAGACCATCGCCTACGACGACTTCGTCGCCTGCAAAGGCGAAGCCGGCGCGAAGGAAAAGGGCAAGATGCGGCTGGAAGGCAAGGAGTACGTGCTGCACGACGGCGACGTCATGCACTTCCGCTTCAACGTCTGACCGTCCGGTCCGACGCTGCGGTCGTCCCGAGAGCCTCGTTGCGGCGGCGGCTGGTCGGTCGGCAGACTGCATCGTGACCCGATTGGCCGAGGGACTGAAGAAGGCAATGGCTACAGCGCTCGCGATCGCGGTCGTCTGCCTGGTGTCGCTGGCAGGGATCTACCTGACGCAGGACCGGCTGCTCTACTTCCCGGCGCAGGCAACGCTCGACAACGTGACCGGCGGCGGACTGCGGGCATGGCCCTCGGCGCAGGATTTCCGGGGCGTCGTCGCCGAACCGGCCGGGCCGGTGCGCGGCACCGCGATCGTCTTTCACGGCAACGCCGGGCACGTCGGCCAGCGCGCGTTCTACGCGCACGCGCTGACGCCGCTGGGCTTGCGCGTGATCCTCGCCGAGTATCCGGGCTACGGACCGCGCGCCGGTGCTCCTGGTGAAGCGAGCCTGGTGGCGGACGCCGAGGAGACGATCGCGTCCGCGCACCGTCGCCACGGCGGGCCGCTGCTGCTGGTGGGCGAATCGCTTGGGGCTGCCGTCGCCGCGGCCGCCGCCGCGCGCCATCGCGACCTGACCGCCGGCCTGCTGCTGATCACCCCCTGGGACCGGCTCGCGAGCGTTGCCTCGCACCACTACCCGTGGCTGCCGGTGAACCGGTTGCTGCGCGACGGCTACGACACGCAGGCGCGACTGTCGAACTTCGACCGCCCGGTCGTCGTGGCCGTCGCCGAGCACGACAGCATCGTGCCCGCGCGCCTGGGCACCGCACTGCACGCGGGGCTGAGCGGCCCGAAGCACCTCATGGTGATCGAGTCCGCCGATCACAACGACTGGCCCGGTCGCGTCGACGCGGCCTGGTGGCGCGCGGCAGTGGCCGCGGCGCTCGCCGAGACGCGCTGACGCAGCCTCATTGGTGTTCCACTTTCTCCTGCAACCAGACCTTGATCAACGATTGATACGGCACGTCGCGCGCGTTCGCTGCTGCCTTGATGGAATCGAGCAGGTGCTGCGGTAGACGCAGCGAGATCGTCTTTGTCGAAGGCTTCAGATTGGGCATGACCACCCGCCGGGCCTTCGCCCAGTCCAGGTACTCGGTCGAGTCTGTCCCTTTCGCTTCCCAGAAGGCGCGCTCCTGTGCCTCGGTCTTGAACCTGGGCAAGGGCCTAGTCGGCCTGCTCATAGATGCTCCTTTCCTTCCGATGCATGTCCCGCGCCGAGATCACGCGGATCAGCGAGCCCGCCGCACGAAGCGTGAACGTGATGTGCAACCGTCGGCCGTCGAGGGTCTTCCCGAGCGCGTGGCAACGACGCTCCTGCGCGCCGTGCCGCGCATCGTCCAGCAGCAGCAACGGCTGGCTGAAGAACACCTCTTCGGCTTCGGACTGGCTGACCCCGTGCTTCTCGTTCTTGCGGGCGTTTCCGTCGTCCCAGTCGAAGCCGGCGATCAGGGACAGGTCGATCATTTTTGTATATTGCCACGATATACATACCCCGACGGGGTTATCCCGCTTGCGCGACGGCACGATTCCGGGAGATAAACGCGGCTGTCACATCCGCCGTCCACACTGGCGGGCTGGCCTCGGGCCAAGCCATATTTCCCTCACGGAGACCTCATGAAACCGACACGCTTCGCTCTTTCGACATTCGCGCTCGCCGCGTTGCTGGCCGGCCCGGCGCAGGCTCAGACCGAGATCCAGTGGTGGCACTCGATGGGCGGCGCCCTCGGCGAATGGGTCAACGATCTGGCCAAGGAATTCAACGCCAGCCAGAAGGACTACAAGGTCGTGCCCACCTTCAAGGGCAACTACGACGAGTCGATGACGGCGGCGGTCGCCGCCTTCCGCGC
Organism: uncultured beta proteobacterium; assembly: GCA_963849015.1. Classification (GTDB taxonomy): domain Bacteria; phylum Pseudomonadota; class Gammaproteobacteria; order Burkholderiales; family Burkholderiaceae_E; genus Quisquiliibacterium. Next base: position 73,282 of record CAWKFK010000017.1, on the reverse strand, counting down.
CGGCAACGCGCCGCACATCCTGCAGGTGTTCGAGGTCGGCACCGCGACGATGATGGCCAGCAAGCGCGCGATCGTGCCGGTGGGCAAGGTGATGGCCGACGCCGGCCTGAAGTTCGACCCGAAGGTGTACGTGCCCGCCGTTGCCGGCTACTACACGGCACCGAACGGCCAGATGCTGAGCTTTCCGTTCAACAGCTCGACGCCGGTCTTCCACTACAACAAGGACGCCTTCAAGGCCGCCGGCCTGAACCCGGACACGCCGCCCAGGACCTGGCCGGAGGTGGCGCTGGCCGCCGCCAAGCTCAAGGCCAGCGGCCACAAGTGCCCGTTCACGACGGCCTGGATCAGCTGGACGCAGCTCGAGAGCTTCTCGGCCTGGCACAACACGCTGTTCGCGACCAAGAACAACGGCTTCGGCGGGCTGGACTCGCGCCTGGCCTTCGACACGCCGCTGCACGTGCGCCACATCGGGAACCTGGCGAACATGTCCAAGCAGGGCCTGTTCGTCTACAAGGGTCGCGGCAATGCCGCCGACGCCACCTTCGTGTCCGGCGAGTGCGCGATGGTGACGGGCTCGTCGGCGCTGTACGGCAACGTCAAGCGCAACGCGAAGTTCGCCTCCGGCATCTCGACGCTGCCGTACTATCCCGACGTGCCCGGCGCGCCGCAGAACACGGTGATCGGTGGAGCGAGCCTGTGGGTGATGTCGGGCAAGAAGCCCAACGAGTACAAGGGCGTGGCGCAGTTCTTCGCCCATCTGTCCAAGCCCGAGGTGGCCGCGGCCAGTCACCAGCGCACCGGTTACCTGCCGGTGACGATCCCGTCGTTCGAAATGACCGACAAGAGCGGCTTCTACAAGAAGAACCCGGGCACCGACGTGTCGGTGACGCAGATGATCCGCAAGACCACCGACAAGTCGCGCGGCATCCGCCTGGGCAACTTCGTGCAGATCCGCACCATCATCGACGAGGAGATGGAGAACATCTGGAGCGGCAAGAAGACCGCGCAGCAGGGGATCGACGCGGCGGTGAAGCGCGGCAACGAGCAGCTCGAACGCTTCCAGAAGGCGAACAAGTCCTGACGCAGCGGTGGTCGCCCGGCGGCGCCGAGCGCGCCGCCGGGCGCTCATTGCCGCGTCCCATGTCGTCCAATCCCGCCCTGCGCGGAGCCCCTGGACAGAAGAACGAACCTTGGCCGTCGAAAAACGCGTCCTCTTCAAGAGCTGGTGGCTGCCCTGGGCGTTGATCGCGCCGCAGATGGCCATCATCCTGGTGTTCTTCTTCTGGCCGGCGGGGCAGGCCATCTACCAGAGCGTTCTGGAGCAGGACGCATTCGGCACCTCCACCGAGTTCGTCGGCGCGTTGAACTTCCAGCGCCTTTGGGACGACGAGACCTACCTCGCCTCGTTCACCACCACCGCGGTGTTCTCGGCGCTGGTCGCGGTGCTCGGGCTGTCGATCGCGCTGCTGCTGGCGGTGATGGCCGACCGCGTGGTCAAGGGCGCCACCGTCTACAAGACCCTGCTGATCTGGCCCTACGCCGTGGCACCCGCGGTGGCCGGTGTGCTGTGGCTGTTCATGTTCGCGCCGTCGGTGGGCATCGTCAGCTACGCGCTGCGCGCGCTGGGCTTCGACTGGAACCACCTGCTCAACGGCACCCACGCGATGGCGCTGATCGTGATGGCCGCGGTGTGGAAGCAGATCTCGTACAACTTCCTGTTCTTCCTGGCCGGGCTGCAATCGATTCCGAAGAGCCTGATCGAGGCCGCCGCCATCGACGGCGCCCGCCCCTGGCGCCGGTTCTGGACCATCGTCTTCCCGCTGCTGACCCCGACCACGTTCTTCCTGCTGGTGATCAACGTCGTCTACGCGTTCTTCGACACCTTCGCGATCGTCGACGCGGCGACCAACGGCGGCCCGGGCAAGGACACCGCGATCCTGGTCTACAAGCTCTACTACGACGGTTTCAAGGCGCTGGACATGGGCGGCTCGGCCGCGCAGTCGGTGGTGCTGATGGCGATCGTGATCGCGCTCACCGCGGTGCAGTTCCGCTACGTCGAGAAGAAGGTGCAGTACTGAGATGGTCGAACGCGACAGGATCGGCCGGGCGATCTCGCACCTCGTGCTGGTGCTGGGCGTGCTCGTCGTCGCCTTCCCGGTGTACGTCACGCTGATCGCGTCGACGCAGACCTCGCAGCAGATCGTGCAGCAGGTGCCGATGTCGCTGGCGCCGGGCGGCCACATGCTGGAGACCTACCGCGTGGCCCTGTTCGGCGGCCAGACCAGCTACGGCGGCAAGGTCGCGCCGGTCGCGCCGATGCTCTGGATCAGCTTCGTCAGCGCAATGACGATCGCCATCGGCAAGATCGCGATCTCGCTGCTGTCGGCATTCGCGTTCGTGTACTTCCGCTTTCCCGGCCGCTCGCTGTGCTTCTGGATGGTGTTCATCACGCTGATGCTGCCGGTGGAGGTGCGCATCGGCCCGACCTACGAGGTGGTCTCCAACCTCGGCATGCTCAACAGCTACGCCGGGCTGACCGTGCCGCTGATCGCGTCGGCCACCGCCACCTTCCTTTTTCGCCAGTTCTTCCTGACGGTGCCCGACGAACTGGTCGAGGCCGCGCGCATCGACGGCGCGGGGCCGATGCGATTCTTCAAGGACATCCTGGTGCCGCTGTCGATGACCAGCGTCGCCGCCTTGTTCGTGATCCAGTTCATCTACGGCTGGAACCAGTACCTGTGGCCGCTGCTGGTGACCACCGACGAGACCATGTACCCCATCGTGATGGGCATCAAGCGCATGTTCGCCGGCGGCGACGCGGCCAACGAATGGAACCTGATCATGGCCACCGCCATCCTGGCGATGCTGCCGCCGGCCTGCGTCGTGCTGCTGATGCAGAAGTGGTTCGTAAAGGGCCTGGTGGACACCGAGAAGTAGGCGAAGGACGAGAGGCAGGCGATGGGAGCGATCAGCATCCGCAACGTGGTCAAGCGCTATGGCAGCGGCGCGAAGGCCAACCAGGTGATCCACGGCGTGAACGCCGAGATCGCCGACGGCGAATTCATCGTCATCGTCGGCCCGTCGGGCTGCGGCAAGAGCACGCTGCTGCGCATGGTCGCCGGGCTCGAAGAGATCAGCGGCGGCGAGATCTCGATCGCCGGGCGCGTGGTCAACGACATCGAACCGTCCGAGCGCGACATCGCGATGGTGTTCCAGAACTACGCGCTGTACCCGCACATGTCGGTGTTCGACAACATGGCCTACGGGCTGAAGATCGCGAAGGTGCCGCCCGCCGAGATCAAGGCGCGCGTCGACAAGGCCGCGGCGATCCTGCAGCTCGGCCCCTACCTGACGCGCAAGCCGCGCGAGCTGTCGGGCGGCCAGCGCCAGCGCGTCGCGATGGGCCGGGCGATCGTGCGACAGCCGCAGGTGTTCCTGTTCGACGAGCCGCTGTCCAACCTGGACGCCAAGCTGCGCGCGCAGACACGGCTGGAGATCCAGAAGCTGCATGCCGACCTCGGCGTGACGTCGTTGTTCGTCACGCACGACCAGGTGGAGGCGATGACGCTGGCGCAGCGGATGATCGTGATGAACTCCGGCAACATGGAGCAGATCGGCACGCCGGAGGAGGTGTACGCGCGGCCCGCCACCACCTTCGTGGCCGGGTTCATCGGCTCGCCGCCGATGAACCTGCTCGCCGGACGTGCCGACGGCGCGCGCTTCACGGTCGATGGCAACGAGCTGCCGCTGCCGGGCCCCGCGCCGCGCGCCGGCGACCTGATCGTCGGCCTGCGCCCCGAGCACGCCACGCTGTGCGCTGCCGGACTGCCGGGCTGGCCGTTCAAGGTCGAGATGTCCGAGATGCTCGGTGCCGAGCGGCTGGTGCACGGTAGGGTCGGCAGCGAGCTGTTCACCGTGCGCATGGAGTCGACGCTGCCCGCGCCGCGCATCGGCGACATGGCGACGCTGCAGGCCGAGCCGCGGCAGCTTCACTGGTTCGACGTATCGACCCAGCAGCGCGTGGCCTGAGCTCGCCGATCTCGATCCGCTCGAACGGCGCCGACCGGTGTCAGGCCGCCTGCCGGGCCCGACCGGCGCGCTCCTCCGGCAACGTTGCGCCCGCGGCGGATGCAGCCTTCGTCACGTCGCCCACCACCAGCACCGCGGGGCTGCCGAAGCCCTGCCCGCGAACCGTCGCGCACAGCTCGCCCAGCCGGCACAGCGCGTGCCGCTGATGCGGCAGGCTGGCGTTCTGGACCACCATCGCCGGGGTGTCCGCATCCAGGCCCTCGAGCAGGCCGGCGGCGATCGATTCGAGGCCGGACACGCCCATGTAGATCACCAGCGTGAGGCGCGCCTGCCGGGCCGTACGGGCGAGCGCAGGCCAGTCGGTGCCGGCGCTGCCGGGACCGGTGTGACCGGTCACCAGCACCACGCCGTGCGCGTGGTCGCGATGCGTCAGCGACACGTTCAGCGAGGTGACCGCGGCCAGCCCGGCGGTGATCCCGTTGACGACTTCGACCCGCACGCCGGCAGCGCGCAGGCTCTCGACCTCCTCGCCACCGCGGCCGAAGACGAACGGGTCGCCGCCCTTGAGCCGCACCACGGTCTCGCCCGCGCGGGCGGCGGCGATCATCTGCTTCTCGATGAACGCCTGCGGGGTGCTGCGGCAACCGCCCCGCTTGCCCACCCGCACGATGCGCGCGCGCGGCTGCGCGTGCTCGAGCACCGCCTCGTCGACGAGATCGTCGACCAGCAGCAGGGTCGCGCGCCGGATCGCACGGACAGCCTTCAATGTCAGAAGCTCCGGGTCGCCGGGCCCCGCCCCCACAAGGGTGACGGTCGGCGACGCGCCGGTCGGCACGCTGGCGGCAGCAGCGGTGGCGGCGGTGGCGGCGGCAGCCGGCGCGCCGGCGATCCAGACGTCGTCGCAGGACTCGTGCTTCATCATCGGCTCCGGTCGTTTGGGGTCGGCGTACTCAGGCGCCGATGCAGCCGCATCAGCAGTTCGATCTGGGTGGCGATCGGCGCCGGCAGCGGCGCCTGCCCGTCGAGCACCGCGCGGACGAACCGCGCGGTCGCCACCGGGTCGGCAGGCGGAAGCTCGGGCAGCGTCTGCAGCGAACCCGTTTGAGCCGCCTCGAGCAGGATCCGCTCGCCGCCCACGAAGCCGTCGATCGCCGGCAGGCGACGCGGATCGGCCACCGGTTCGCCTTCGGTGCCGCGCAACAGCATCGCGTCGGCGCCGATCAGCGCGAAGGTCTCGGCCATCGAGACCGCGTATTCCGGATGGGTGTAGCTGCCGACGACCAGCGCCCGGCCGGCGCACGGGTTGATCAGCTTCACCAGGCTGTGCGCCGAATTGCGCAACCCGACGACACGGCGCACGTCGAGCAGACGCTTCAGGCCCGGATGCAGCGCCTCGGTCGCCAGGCAGACGACGGTGCCGGGCGTGGCCGCGACGATGCCCCGGCCAGCGGCAACGACGTCGGCAACCGCAGCGCCCGTCATGACGACCGTGGAATCGGCCATGGAATCGGCCGCGCCGATCGGCGCGATGCCGAGCAGCGCGAACACCTCGAACGCGTGCACCCGCGCCGCCTCGGTGGCCGTGCCGTGAACGATCACCGGCAGTCCGCGATCGGCCAGCAGCAGCGCCAGCAAGGGTGTCAGCACCGGCAGCCTGCGCGAACCGTTGTAGCTCGGCAGGACCACCGGCGGAACGCCGTTGTCGGGCACCAGGTTCATGCGGGCGCGGGCGGCATCGAGAAAACCCGCCATCTCCTGCGGCGTCTCGCCCTTGATGCGCATCGCCGCGCAGAAGGCGCCGACCTCGAGATCGGTCACGCTGCCGTCGAGCACCTGGCCGAACAGGTCGGCCGCATCCTCACGGCCGAGTGCGCGGGCGCCGTCGCGACCGCGCCCGATCTGCCTGAGATATGCCTGGATGCCCACGGTCGTGTGCTCGTCACAGCGCGACGGCGCGCCGCGCGGGCTGCGCCTCGGCCGTGCGTTGCGCCAGACGCTTCAGCTCGGGCAGACACGACCCGCATCCGGTGCCGCAGCGCAGGGCCGACTGCAGCGACGCGAGCCGCTGCTCGGCCGTCCCGGCGCAGCCGTGCAGGTGCGCGACGATGTCCGACTCGGCGACGTTCTCGCAGGCGCAGACCGCGCGGCCGCGCGACGGCACGCGCACCGGCGGCTGCGCGCCGGCCTGCAGCAGCAGGCGGCCATACGCCTGCGCCGGCAGCCCCTCGCGCAGCAGATCGGCCATCCACTGCTGCGCCCTGGTGTCGCCCGCGAGCAGGAAGCCCTCCAGGCGCGTGTCCTCGCCCTGGCGCGACAGCCGGACCGTGCGGTGCTGACCGAGGCGGGGATCGGCGTAGCGCAGGGCGTCCGCGGTCGCCAGGCCCAGCAGGCGCTCGATCGCAAGCAGCTGCGCGCTGGCGGCCGGTGCTTCCGCGGCCGCCCGGAACAGCACCCCGCTGCGCTCGGCGGGGCCGGCGCCGCTCGAGAACGGAACGCAGGCGGCGAACGGGAATCCGGCCATCAGCGCGCGCAATGCCTGCTGCGCCGCGAGCACGCCGTCGTCGGGCAGCCAGGCCATCCCCTGGATGCGCCAGGGCAGCTCGCAGCGTTCGATGCGCACGGCGGCATGCTTGAGCTCGGGCTGCTTCGAATCGGGACAGAAGACCGAGGTCGTCAGCGCGTTGACTCCGGCGCTCCGGCCGCCCTGCGCATCGCTGCCGCCCAGGTACTCCGGCCCCCAGTGCATCGCCATGAACGCCTGTCCGCAGGCGACGTCGGTCGACGCGCGCACCGGCACCACCAGTGCGCCCCGCGTCGACACGACGCGCACCAGGTCGCCGTCCGCCAGGCGGCGTCGCACCAGGTCCTGCGGATTGATCTGCACCGCCGGCTCACCCTCGTGGCCGAACAGCCGGCCGAGCGTGCCGGTGCGGGTCATGCCGTGCCACTGGTCGCGCAGGCGGCCGGTGGTCAGCGAGAACGGGTAGTGCGCACTGCGCGTCTCGCTGGTGGGACGCCAGGCCGTGTCGGCGAATCGCGCCCTGCCGTCGGGCGTCGGGAACACGCCGTCGCCGTAGAGTCGCGCGGCGCCGCGGTCCGCCCCTTCGGGCATCGGCCACTGCTGAGGCCCGCGCCGCTCGAGCAGGTCGTAGCTCAGCCCGGTGATGTCCAGATCCCGCCCGCGGGTGGTCTCGCGATGCTCGTTCCAGATCGCCTCGGACGAGTCGTAGGGGAACAGTCCGGGCCGGCCCAGCCGCCCTTCGAGCCGGTGCGCCAGGTCGACCGCGATGCGCCAGTCGTGGCGCGCCTCGCCGGGCGCGGGCACGGCGGCGCGCACGCGGCTGATCCGCCGCTCGCTGTTGGTGACGGTGCCCTCCTTCTCTCCCCAGGTGGTCGCCGGCAGCAGCAGGTCGGCGAACTCGCCGGTGGCGGACGTCGCGAACGCCTCCTGCAGCACCACGAACTCGGCGCGCTGCAGCGCGCGCCGCACCGTCGCCTGATCCGGCATCGACTGCGCCGGGTTGGTGCAGGCGATCCACAACGCCTTCACCTCGCCGTCGGCAGCCGCCTGGAACAGTTCCACCGCGGTCTTGCCGGGTTTGCCGGGCACGTCGGGCACGCCCCACAGTGCGGCCACTTCGGCGCGGTGCGCCGGGTTGGCCAGGTCGCGGTGCGCCGACAGAAGGTTGGCCAGGCCGCCCACCTCGCGCCCGCCCATCGCGTTGGGTTGGCCGGTCAGCGAGAACGGCCCGGCACCAGGCCTGCCGATCTGAGCGGTGGCGAGATGAAGGTTGATCAGCGCGGCGTTCTTCGCCGTCCCGCTGCTGCTCTGGTTGAGGCCCTGGCAATACAGGCTGAGCGTCGCCGGCGAGGTCGCGAACCACCTGGCCGCGGTGAACAGAGCGTCGCGGTCGATGCCGCAGGTCTGCGCCACGCGGTCCGGGGTGCAGTCGCGCACGGTCGCCTTCAGCGCGTCGAAACCGGTGGTGTGCGCGGCGATCCACTCCGGCCGCGTCCAGCCCTCCCACAGCATCAGGTGCAGCATGCCGTTGAACAGCATAACGTCGGTGCCGGGCAGCAGCGGCAGATGCAGGTCGGCAAGCGCGACCGTGTCGGTGCGGCGCGGATCGGCGACGATCACCTTCAGCGCCGGATTGGCCCGGCGCGCGTCCTCGATGCGACGGAACAGCACCGGGTGCGCGAACGCCGGATTGGCGCCGACGATGAACAGGCAGTCGGCGTGGCCGAGATCGTCGTAGCAGGCGGGCGGTGCGTCCGCGCCGAGCGTCTTCTTGTAGCCCGCCACCGCGCTGCTCATGCACAGCCGCGAGTTGGTGTCGATGTTGTTGGTGCCGATCAGGCCCTTGGCCAGCTTGTTGAAGACGTAGTAGTCCTCGGTCAGCAGCTGTCCCGACACGTAGAAGCCCACCGCGTCCGGGCCGTGCAGTTCGATGACCCGGCCGAAGCGCTCGGCGGCCAGATCGAGGGCCGCGTCCCACGACACGGGCGCCGGCGCAGACGCGCGGTCGGCGCGCAGCATCGGCGCAAGAAGGCGCGCCTGCCTCGTCACCTCGGCGGCCGCGGTCAGGTGCAGCGTGGCCCCCTTGGTGCACAGCCGGCCGAAGTTGGCCGGATGCTCCGGGTCGCCGCGCACCCCGGTGATCCGGTCCGCGGTCGACGTGACGATCACGCCGCAGCCCACGCCGCAGTAGGCGCAGGTCGAGCGCGTTTCGCGGCTCGTCATGGCCGGATCCTTTCGGGCGACCGACGGATCACGCGCAGGCCGCGGCGCGGCACGCCGGGCCCGCCACCGGACGGGTCGCGTCGATCGCGTGGCCGGCCAGTTCGGTCGTGTCGAGATACACCTGGCCGGCATCCACCCTGACCGCGAAGCGCGGCGCGCAGCCCTGGTCGGGCGCCTGCGCCTCGCCGTCGCGCAGGTCGATCGTCCAGTTGTGCAGCGGACAGGCGACGCGGTTGTCGAACACGATGCCCTGCGACAACGGCCCGCCCTTGTGCGGGCAGCGATCGAGCAGCGCGAACACCTCGTCGCGGTCGTTGCGGAACACGGCGACGTCGAGGCCGCGGGCGCGGGCGACGCGCCGCGCGCCCAGCACCGGGATCTCGTCGAGCCGGCAGATCGGGGTCCAGGCGTTCATGCGTGTGTCCTCTCGGTTGCGGCGACGGGTTCGACGGCGATCGGGATGAACTGCCGCCGGTCGAGCGCGGCCTTGTCGAACTCGAACCAGGGGTCGGGCTCGCCGTCGAGCGCGAACTGCAGCCGCTCCCACAGCGCCTTGCGGCCCGCGGCGTCGTCGAGGATGCGCCGCTTCACGTGGTCGAGTCCGACGCGGGCGATGTAGTGCACGGTGCGCTCCAGGTACCAGCCTTCCTCGCGGTACAGCTGCATGAACGCGCCGGTGTGCTCGAGAACCTCGTTGGCCGTCTTCAGCTTGACCAGGAACTGCGCCACCTCGGTCTTGATGCCGCCGTTGCCGCCGACGTACATCTCCCAGCCCGAATCGACGCCGATGATGCCGACGTCCTTGATGCCGGACTCGGCGCAGTTGCGCGGGCAGCCGCTGACGGCGAACTTGACCTTGTGCGGCGCGTACATCCGCCACATCGCGCGCTCCAGGTCCTTGCCCATCTGCGTGCTGTCCTGCGTGCCCATCCGGCACCACTCGCTGCCCACGCAGGTCTTCACCGTGCGCAGCGCCTTCGCGTAGGCGTGGCCGCTCGGCATGCCGATGTCGCGCCAGACGTCCTGCAGGTCCTCCTTGCGCACGCCCAGCAGGTCGATGCGCTGGCCGCCGGTGACCTTCACGGTCGGGATCCGGTACTTGTCGACCGCGTCGGCGATGCGGCGCAGCTCGGCGGCCGTCGTCTCGCCGCCCCACATGCGCGGGATCACGCTGTAGGTGCCGTCCTTCTGGATGTTGGCGTGGCTGCGCTCGTTGACGAAGCGGCTCTGCGGATCGTCCTTCGCCTCCTTGGGCCAGGTGCTGATCAGGTAGTAGTTGACCGCCGGGCGGCACGATGCGCAGCCGTTCGGCGTGCGCCAGTCCATGAAGCTGAACACCTCGCCGACGGTGAGCAGCTTGCGCCCGTCGGGCAGCAGGGTGCGGATGGCATCGCGAACGGCCTGGTGGCCGTGGTCGGTGCAGCCGCACAGCGCCTTCGTCTTCGGCGTCGCCGAGTAGTCGCCGCCGGCGGTGAACATCAGGATCTGTTCGACCAGGCCGGTGCACGAGCCGCAGCTGGCGCTCGCCTTCGTGTGCTTGCGCACCTCGTCGAGCGTGAACAGGCCCTTGTCCTTGATCGCCTTGCAGATCGCGCCCTTGGTCACGCCGTTGCAGCCGCAGACCTCGTCGCTGTCGGCCATCGCGGCGGCCTTGTTGTGGCCTTCGTGACCGCTGTCGCCGATGTTCGATTCGCCGAACATCAGCCGCTCGCGGATGTCGTGCACGCTGCGCCCGTCGCGCAGCAGCTTGAAGTACCAGCTGCCGTCGACGGTGTCGCCGTACAGGCACGCGCCGACCAGCTTGTCGTCCCTGATGACGAGCTTCTTGTAGACGCCGCTGGCCGGATCGCTCAGCACGATTTCCTCGGCCCCCTTGCCGCCCATGAAGTCGCCGGCAGAGAACAGGTCGATGCCGGTGACCTTGAGCTTGGTCGAGGTCAGCGAACCGGTGTAACGCCCGATGCCGAACTGCGCCAGGTGGTTCGCCGCGACCTTGCCCTGCTCGAACAACGGCGCCACCAGGCCGTAGGCGATGCCGCGGTGCGCGGCGCACTCGCCGACCGCGTAGATGCGCGCGTCGGTGGTGGTCTGCATGGTGTCGCTGACCACGATGCCGCGCTCGACGTGCAGGCGCATCGACTCGGCCAGCGCGGTGTTGGGACGGATGCCGACGGCCATCACGACCAGTTCGGCGGGCACCTCGGTGCCGTCCTTGAAGCGCACGGCCCGCACGCGCCCGTCGGCGTCGCCGACGAGTTCCTGCGTCTGCGCGCCGATCAGGAACTTCAGGCCGCGCTCCTGCAGCGATCGCTGCAGCATCCCGCCGGCCACGTCGTCGAGCTGGCGCTCCATCAGCCAGGGCGCCACGTGCACGACGCTGACGCTCATGCCGCGCTTCATCAGGCCATTGGCCGCCTCCAGCCCCAGCAGGCCGCCACCGATCACGACCGCGTGCCTGCGGGTTGCCGCCGCCTCGATCATCGCCTGCGTGTCCGCGATGTCACGGTAGGCAAGCACGCCCTCCAGGTCCTTGCCCGGCACCGGCAGGATGAACGGATTGGAGCCGGTGGCCAGCAGCAGACGATCGTAGCCGGCGCTGACCTCGTCTCCATTCGCGTTGCGGGCATGAACGACCCGGCGCACGCGATCGACCGCGGTGACCTTGCAGCCGGCGTGCAGCGTGATGCCGTTGTCCTCGTACCAGGACCAGTCGTTCAGGATGATTTCGTCCAGCGTCTGTTCGCCGGCCAGCACCGGCGACAGCAGGATGCGGTTGTAGTTCGGATGCGGTTCGGCGCCGAAGACGGTGATGTCGTACGCGTCCGGCGCGATCTTCAGCAACTCCTCCAGCGTGCGCACGCCGGCCATGCCGTTGCCGACCATCACCAGCCGCTGCCGTCCGAGGGATTTGCGTTCTGACATGTCCATGAACAACTCCTGCGATCGGCCGCTCAGTGGGCTTTCTCGACGTGCGACTGCCGGGTGTAGAGGAAATCGATCACCGCCTTGCGGCAGCGCTGGTAACGCGGGTCTTCGGCCAGCACGACCCGGTCGCGCGGACGCGGCAGGTCCACCGCCAGCACTTCGCCGATCGTCGCCGCCGGCCCGTTGGTCATCATCACGATCCGGTCGGACAGCAGCACCGCTTCGTCGACGTCGTGCGTCACCATCACCACGGTGCTGTGCGTTTCGGCAACGATCGCCAGCAGCTCGTCCTGCAGACGGGCCCGAGTCAGCGCGTCGAGCGCGCCGAAAGGCTCGTCCATCAGCAGCACCTTCGGCTCCATCGACAGCGCGCGCGCGATGCCCACGCGCTGCTTCATGCCGCCGGAGATCTCGCCGGGACGCTTGTGGGCAGCGTGTTCCAGTCCCACCAGCGCCAGAGCGGCCTGGGTGCGCGCCTTCGTCTGCGCGCGGCTCTCGCCGGCACCGAACACACGCTCCACCGCCAGCTGCACGTTCTCGAAACAGGTCAGCCAGGGCAGCAGCGAATGGTTCTGGAACACGACGGCGCGGTCGGGCCCCGGGCCGCCGATCTCGCGGTTCGCGCACAGCAGCGTGCCCGAGGTCGGGGCGGCCAGTCCGGCGATCAGGTTCAGCAGCGTCGACTTGCCGCAGCCCGAATGGCCGATCAGCGACACGAACTCGCCCTTGGCCACGGTGAGGTCGATGTCGCGCAGCGCCTGGAACGGCCCCTTGCGGGTCCTGAACGTCTGCTCGACCTGCTGGATCTCGATGTACCGGGCGCCGAGGCTTGCCGGCACGGCGGACGACGGGCGCACGACGGTTTCGGTGGCATTCACGATTTCACCTCCTCGTAGGTGAAGGCAGTGGCGAGCCTGATCAGCGCGAACTCGAGCAGCAGGCCGACGGCGCCGATCACGAAGATCGCGATCAGGATGTTGGTGACGTTGAGGTTGTTCCACTCGTCCCAGACCCAGAAGCCGATGCCCACGCCGCCGGTCAGCATCTCGGCAGCCACGATCACCAGCCAGGCGGTGCCGACCGCGAGCCGCACACCGGTCAGCATGTAGGGCAGAACCGCCGGGAACAGGATCTTCGTGACGATCTTCCACTCGCTCAGGTTGAGCACGCGGGCGACGTTCATGTAGTCCTGCGGAACGCGCTGCACGCCCACCGCGGTGTTGATGACCATCGGCCAGATCGAGCAGATGAAGATGGTCCAGATGGCGGCCGGGTTGGCACCCTTGAACACCAGCAGCCCGATCGGCAGCCACGCCAGCGGCGACACCGGGCGCAGCAGGCTGATCAGCGGGTTGAACATCCGCGACAGGAACTCGAAGCGCCCGATCAGGAACCCGAGCGGGATGCCCGCCAATGCCGCCATGCCGAAGCCCAGGCCGACGCGCTGCAGCGACATCAGCACGTTCCAGCCGACGCCCTGGTCGTTGGGTCCGTTGCGATAGAACGGATCGCTGAACAGCGTGATCGCCTGCGCGAACGTGACCGACGGTGACGGGATGGCGCTGCCGGTGGACGCGGAGACCAGCGCCCAGATGCCCACCAGCAGCGCGAGGCCGAGCACCGGCGGCAACAACCGGCCCCATACGCCGCCCCAGTCGATCGCAGCAAGGGCGCCGGCGCGTGCGCGCCGGGGCTGCGCCGAGACTGCGACGTGCGCGGACGGCACGAGGTCGGCGGCATCGCGATGGACGGAACCCGCGGGATGCGCAGCACGCGCTGCCGCGCCGGCTTCGTCGGCGCCAGCGACAGCGGCACCCAGCGGGGAATGAAAGACGGCACTGACCATGTCGCTCTCTCCTTCAGGCCTTGATGCGGAAACTGTCGGCGTACTTCGCCGGATCGCGACCGTCCCAGACCACGCCGTCCACCAACTTGTGGCTGCGCATGTCGCTCTTCGGGACACTCACCTTGGCGGCGCTGGCCGCCTCCTTGTAGAGGGCGATCCGATTGATCTGCCGCGCCACCGCCAGGTAGTCCGGGTGCTCCTTGATCAGGCCCCAGCGCTTGTGCTGGGTCAGGAACCACATGCCGTCCGACAGGTAGGGGAAGTTCACCGCACCGTCGGCGAAGAACTTCATGTGATTCGGGTCGTCCCAGGTCTTGCCCATGCCGTCCTGGTACCGGCCCAGGATGCGCTGATTGATCGCATCGACCCCGGTGTTGACGTACGCCCGGTCGGCGATCGTCTCGGCCATCTTCAGCTTGTTCTGCAGGCCCGCGTCGATCCACTTGCCCGCCTCGATGATCGCCGCGGTCACCGCACGCGCGGTGTTCGGGTACTTCTTGACGAAGTCCGCGGTGGTGCCCAGCACTTTCTCGGGGTGGTCCTGCCAGATGTCCTGGGTCGTGGTCGCGGTGATCCCGATGCCGTCCATGATCGCGCGGTGATTCCAGGGTTCGCCCACGCAGAAGCCGTCCATGTTGCCCACCCGCATGTTGGCGACCATCTGCGGCGGCGGCACGGTGATCACCTTGGCATCCTTCAGCGGGTGGATGCCGGCCGACGCCAGCCAGTAGTACAGCCACATCGCATGCGTGCCGGTGGGGAAGGTCTGCGCGAACGTGTACTCGCGTTTCTCCGCGGCCATCAGCTTCGCCAGGCCGGCGGCGTTGGTCGCGCCCTTGTCGGCGAGCTTCTTCGACAGCGTGATCGCCTGGCCGTTGTAGTTCAGGTTCATCAGCACCGCCATGTCCTTCTTCGGACCCGCGGTGCCGAGGTGCACGCCGTAGATCAGGCCGTACAACACGTGCGCCATGTCGAGCTCGCCGTTGACCAGCTTGTCGCGCACGCCGGGCCAGCTCGCCTCCTTGGTGGGGATGATCTTCACGCCGTACTTGCGGTCGATGCCGAGCACCGATGCCATCACCACGCTGGCGCAATCGGTCAGCGGAATGAAACCGATCCGGACCTCGGTCTTCTCGGGCGCGTCCGAACCGGCGGCCCAGGCGCCGCCGAGACCCAGCCCCGAGATCACGGTGCCGGCAGCAGCGGTGGCACCGGCCTTGATCAGGGTGCGACGGGCTGGAGACGCCGCGGCAGGGCTTGGATGAATGGGCATGGACGACTCCTAGGGATGAATACGCGAGGCGAGGAAAACAAAAACGGCGCCCACCTTCCGCGTCGCCGAATGCGGCACGGGAAGTGGACGCCGTTGTCCTGTCGAAACCGGGTCGGATGCAGAGCGATCACCGTTGATCGATCCGCACGGATCTACCAAGCACGTCGCGTGCCAGGCATCCTGGTCCCGATTTTCGACCACGGAAGGGCCGATTCACGGGGGAACAGCAGGATCTCGGTGCATGAATCCGCGCCGCACCGGTGCGTCGGCACAAGAGTTGTGCATCGCAGCATGCAAAGTCGGAAACATCGATCGGGCCAGCCACCCGCCCGCTGGTGCGGGCCCGGGTGCGTCAGCCGCCCGGCCTGCCCGGGCCCGATGCGAGCATGGCTTCGGAGACCTCCGCCAGACGCCGCCCCTGGTTCATCGCGGCCTGACGCAGCAGCCGGTACGCCTCGTCTTCGGTGACCAGGCGCTGCGCCATCAGCAGGCCTTTCGCACGCTCGATCAGCTTGCGTTCGTTGAGCGCGGCGCGCACCGAATCCAGTTCCGCGGCCATCGCCTGCAGCCGTCCGGCCTGCGCCTGGACCAGTTCGAGCACCGAGCGCTCCAGCTGCGGGCCGAGCGGCCCACCCGCAGAAGGCTGCGCAGGGCCGCCCCGGTCATCGAGCACCGACATCGGATCCGGGGGGCGAGCCGCGCCATCCGGCTTCGCCTGGATCGCCACCAGTGACGACAACTCGGCCTCGAGCTGTTCGCGCTTGTGCGCACACAGCGCGCGCAGGTCGGCGGTCAGCCGGGCTTCGATCTCCATCATCGCATCGATGCGCCGCGTGCATGCGTCGAACCAGCGCCCGCTGAGGTCGGAATTCAGCACGCCACCGTCGCCCGCGATGCACAGAACCCGGCGCAGCCGTTCCAGGTCCGCCGGCCGCACATCGGCCTGGCGTGCCCGCCAGTGCGCGAGAATGTCGTCGCGGGCGAACTGGGCGAACACCTCGAGGCCGCGTTCCTGGGACTCGATCAGGTGCTGCAGGCGCTGCTGCTCCTGCAGGCGAACCTGTCCGGACGCGAACAGGCTGGAGCCGGCAGCCCGCTCCTGGCCCCCCAGTTCCTTGGCCTGCATCAGGTTGAACAAGCCCACCAGAAGACGGCACACCTCGGCGTCCGTCGCGGTATCGGCCGCCTCGAACACCACCGCGAGCAGGCCGGCGATCAGCCGCGAGTAGGCCTGCGTGGCCTGCGGCGGCAGATAGGCGCCACGCAGCACCAGCGATCGAAGCGCCGGCAGCACGTCCAGACCCTGGAGGGCATACGCGATCCGCGCGAACAGCCGGGCGCCGTGCCCGAACCCGGCCGCCGCCGTGTCCAGGCGATCGAACAGGGCCCTGAGCGCGGACTCCAGGCGATCGGTCTCGCCGATCTGCGCGTCCCGTTCAGCGGCGAAGTGCTCGCCGCAGGAGCCGAGGTACAGGTTGCTGAGGCCGCGCTCCCGCTGCAGCCCGTGCACCAGACGCGCGGTCACCTCGACCAGCGTGGCCGTGCCGGCGAGCGCTCGGAGCTCGGCGATCTCGCACTGCTTGGCCGCAATCAGGAAATGGAGGCTGGTCTTCATCAGGTTCTCGACCAAATCCAGCCAGCAAGAACCCTGCCAGCAACGGCCGCGCTGTCAGGTGCACCTCGCCGCCGCGCCCCATGAGAAACTGCCCATCCGAGTCCGAGCACAAACGCTCGGGCGCCCGCATGCGGCCACCACACGATGCCCGGACTCTCCCGTTTCCTTCCCTCGCCCGAGACCATCCGAAGCAACCGCTGGCTGCGCTGGCTGGGCCCGACGCTGCAGCATCCGCGGCTGTGGCACGTCAGCCGCCGCGGGCTCGCGCTCGGCATGGCGCTCGGCATCTTCTTCGGCCTGCTGATCCCGATCGCGCAGATCCCGGTGAGCGCCGCGGCCGCGGTCGCGCTGCGCGCCAACGTGCCCGCCGCCGTGGCGAGCACGCTGGTCACGAACCCGGTGACGTTCGGACCGGTGTACTTCGCGGCGTGGCGCCTCGGCAGCGCGATTCTCGGCGAACCGGTGGAGCAGCGCGAAGGGCCCCCGACACCGGCTGTCGAGCCCGAATCGTCCGAAGAAGGCTGGTTCGGCCTCGCCGCGCGTCGCGTGCTCGGCGTCGGCAAGCCCCTGCTGCTGGGCCTCGCGATCCTTGCCTGCAGCGTGGGCGTGCTGACGTATTTCGCCGTGTCGTGGTTGTGGACGCTCAAGGTCTGGTGGACGCGGCGGCGGCGCCTGCGCGCGATCGCCGGATCGAAAGCGGAATGACGCGCGCGCTGATCTGTCTCGCGCTAGCGGCTGCGACCCTGCAGTTCGGTCCGCAACCCGACGACCTGCGCACGGCGCTCGCACTGTTCGTGCTGATCGCCGGGCTCTGGATGACGCAGGCGCTGCCGCTGCCGGTGACTGCGCTGCTGGTGCCACTGCTGGCGGGCGCAGCCGGCCTGCTGGACCTGCGCGGCGCGCTGGCATCGTTCGCGCATCCGATCATCTTCCTGTTCCTGGGCGGCTTCGCGCTGGCGTCGGCGCTGCAGCGACACGGGCTGGACCGGGCGCTGGCGCAAACGGTCCTGCGCGCGGCGGGGCACCACCGGGGGCGCGCGGTGATCCTGCTTGCCGGGCTCGGCGCGCTGCTGTCGATGTGGATCAGCAACACGGCGACGGCGGCGATGATGCTGCCCCTTGCGCTCGGCCTGCTCGGCGGCGGTCCGCGCGCCGAAGACGCGGGAGCATCCACGGCCGTCGATCGGACTCGGGTCTTCGTGCTGCTGGCGATCGCCTACAGCGCGAGCATCGGCGGCATGGCCACACTGGTCGGCAGCCCGCCGAACGCGATCGCCGCGGCCCAGGCCGGCATCGGCTTCACGCAGTGGCTGGCCTTCGGCCTGCCGGCGGCGCTGCTGCTGTGGCCGCTGGCGATGGCCGTGTTGTGGCTCACGCTGCGGCCGTCGCTGGGCGGCACGGTGGACGTCGAATCGACCCCGATCGCGTGGACGCGCGAACGGATCGGCACCGTCGCGATCTTCGCCGCGACGGTCACGTGCTGGATCGCCGGCACGCCGGCGGCGCGCGCGCTCGGCATCGCCGGCGACATCGACAGCATGGTGGCGCTTTCGGCGATCGTCGCGCTGGTCGCCAGCGGCTGCCTGCGCTGGCGGGAGATCGAAGCGCAGACCAACTGGGGCGTGCTGCTGCTGTTCGGCGGTGGCCTGGCCCTGTCCGAGGTGATGCAGGGCAGCGGGGCGAGCGGGTTCCTGGCCGGGCAGGCGCTTGCGCTGGTCCGCGAAACTCACCCCGTGCTGGTGATGCTGGTGGTGGTGACGTTCGTCGTGTTCCTGACCGAACTGGTCAGCAATACCGCAAGCGCGGCCCTCGTGCTGCCGATCGTGCTGCCCGCCGTCGCCGCCCTGGGCATGTCGGCGCAGGCGGCCGCGGCCGCTGTGGCGATCTCGGCGTCGTGCGCCTTCATGCTGCCGGTGGCGACGCCACCGAACGCGATCGTGTTTTCCACCGGTCTGGTGCCGCAGGCGTCGATGATGCGCTGCGGGCTGTGGCTGAACCTCGTCTGCATCGCCATGGTGACCGCCCTGGCGATGCTCGTGTCCTGAGGAATCAGCGCTCGACCCGCTCGATTCCCAGGATCTTCAGCACGTACTTCTCGTAGATCGGCTCCGAACTGCCGTGCTTCATCTTGTAGAGGAAGTACTTCTCGAAGGCGATCTTGCCCAGGTGCACCCACTTGCCCTTCTTGAACCAGTTCACGTTGCGCGGCGGGATCTGCGGCAGCGCGACGAAGGCCACGCCGGTGTCGCCCATGTCGGCCAGGCAGATCGCGTTCCACGTCGCCTTCGCCTCGGCGCGGCCTGCCCGCGAGGTCGGCGCGATGTTGCGCACGATCGCCGTGACCATCGTCTCGATCATGTAGCCGGTCTTCGGCGCGCCGGTCGGCACCGGCGTGACTTCGACCGGCGGGATCGCGATGCACACGCCGACCGAGTAGATGTTCTCGGTACTTCTTGCTGCGCTGGTACTCGTCGACCAGCACGAAGCCGCGCGGATTGCACAGCCCGTCGACGACCGCAACCGCATCGACGCCCTTGAAGGCCGGTAGCATCATCGAGAACTTGAACGGCAGTTCGTGCTCCTTCTTCGACCTGCCCCTGGTCGTCGAGCTCGGTGACGAACATCTTCCCCGGCTCGACGCGCGGTCACCTTCGCGTTGGTGATCCACTTGACGTCGTTGTTGCGCAATTCGGACTCGAGCATCGTCTTCGAGTCGCCGACGCCGCCCAGCCCCAGGTGCCCGATGTACGGCTCGGTCGTCACGTAGGTCATCGGCACCTTGTTGCGCAGGCGGCGGCGCAGGTCGGTGTTCATGATGAACGCGAACTCGTAGGCCGGACCGAAGCACGACGCGCCCGGCATCGCGCCGACGACGATCGGCCCGGGATCGTCGACGAACGCCTGGTAGTCGCCTAGGCCTTCTCGGCGTGGTCGACGGTGCAGATCGACTGGGTGTGGCCGTCCGGGCCGGCGCCCGGCACCTCGTCGAACGACAGCTTCGGGCCGGTCGTGATCACGAGGTAGTCGTAGGCGAGGCGTGGCCGTCGGCGAGCACCAGCGCGCTGTCTTCGGCGTCGATCGCGGCACCGTCTGCCCGACGAAGTCGATGCCGCTTGCGCTTCAGATACGGCGCGATCGGGAACGTGGTGTCGCGTGCGCTTGCGCCAGCCGACCGCGACCCACGGATTGGACGGCACGAACTGGAAGTGATCCGACGGCTTGACCACCGTGATGCGGTGCGGCGCACCCAGCGTCGTCGCGCAGCTCGTAGGCAGCGGGCATGCCGCCGGTGCCCGCGCCGACGACGACGATGTGGGCCATTGAAGTCTCCTGTTGCCGTGCGCCGAAGCCGGCGTTGTCGATGTCGGGCGAACCCCGGCCCGAGGACGGGTTCCGCATCGAGGCCTAAATACCCCAATGGGTATCATCGTACCCAGACGGCAGCGACGTGCAAAGGGCAATTGTCAATCGCGCGCCGGGTCGCATCGCCGCGTCCACGCAGCGACCGCTGGCGGGCCCGCGCTTCACCGTATACGATCGCCCGGCCATCCGAACCCGACGACATCCACGACGGAGACACCACCCGATGATCCAGCTCTACCACTGCATGAGCGCCCGCTCCTTCCGTCCGCTGTGGACGCTCGAGGAGCTGGGGCTGCCGTACCAGCTGCACATGCTGCCGTTCCCGCCGCGCGTGCTGTCGAAGTCCTATCTCGAGATCAATCCGCTGGGCACGATCCCGCTGATGATCGACGGCGACACGCGCATGACCGAATCCGCCGCGATCTGCCAATACCTCGCTGCCCGCTATGCGCCGAACCCGCTGAACGTCGAAGTCTCCGATCCGGCCTTCGGTGCGTACCTGAACTACCTGCACTTCGGCGAGGCGACGCTCACGTTCCCGCAGACGCTGGTGCTGCGCTACACGCAGCTGGAGCCGCCGGAACGGCGCAACCCGCAGGTCGCGACGGACTACTCGAAGTGGTTCCTGGCCCGCCTGCGCACGCTCGAACCACTGCTGTCGAAGCAGGACACGCTGTGCGCCGGCAGGTTCACCGCGGCCGACATCTCGGTGGCGTATGCGCTGCTGCTGGCCGAAACGCTGGGGTTGCAGAGCGGATTCACGCCGGCGGTCGCGGCGTACTACGCGCGCATGCGCGAGCGCGACGGCTTCAAGCGGGCGATGGCCTCGCAGGAGCGCGCGGCGGTCGCTCAGGGCCTGAGCGCGACGCCCGTGGGCAGCTCCACCTGAGTCGGCGGGGGCGGGGATCGGCCGCGCGGCGCGCTCCTTTCACCCGCTCCGCAGCACCGCGGGCGCAAGACCGGCGGCGTCAGATCGCGCCGTCCGCCCGCAGCGCCGCGATCGCCGCCGCGTCGAGACCGAGTTCGGACAGGATCGCATCGGTGTGCTCGCCCAGGGCGGGCACGGCATCCATGCGCGGGCCGCCATCTTGCGCGTCCCAGTTGCCCGGCGGCAGCAGAGCCGGGATCGGCCCGGCCGGCGAACCGATGCTTCGCCAGCGTCCGCGCGACGCCAGCTGCGGGTGCTGCCACAGGTCTGCCATCGTGTTGAGTTGCGCGTTGGCGATCTGGGCCTCGTCCAGGCGTGCGGCGACCTGCGCTGCCGTCATCGACGCGAACACGTCGACGATCAGCGCGCGCAACTCGGCGCGCGCGGCGTTGCGCAGCGAGTTGCTCGCGAACCGTTCGTCGCTGGCCAGCGAAGGCCGGCCCAGAACCTTGTCGCAGAACACGGCCCACTCGCGCTCGTTCTGCAGCCCGAGCATCACGGTGTGGCCGTCGCCGGTGGGGAACGGGCCGTAGGGATAGATCGTCGCGTGGCTGGCGCCCGAGCGCGGCGGCGCAGCCGCCCCGTCGAACGCGTAGTACAACGGGAAGCTCATCCACTCGGTCAGCGCCTCCAGCATCGAGATCTCGATGCGACGCCCCTGCCCGGTCTGCGCGCGCTGCAGCAGCGCTGCCAGGATGTTCGAGTAGGCATACATGCCAGCCGCGATGTCGGCGATCGACGCGCCTGCCTTGCTGGGCTCGTCCGGCGTGCCGGTCACCGACAGGAAACCCGCCTCGCTCTGGATCAGCAAGTCGTACGCCTTCTTGTCCCGATAAGGCCCGTCGGCGCCGTAGCCCGAGATGTCGCACACGATGATGCCGGGCCTGACCTGCGACAAGGCTTCGTACGACACGCCCAGCCGCGCGGCGGCGCCCGGCGCCAGGTTCTGCACCACGACGTCGGCCTTCTCGCGGATCAGCCGCATCAGGATGTCGGCCGCCCCCGGGTGCTTGACGTCGAGGGTGAGGCTTTCCTTCGAACGGTTGGTCCACACGAAGTGCGAGGCGAGCCCCCGCACGCGCTCGTCGTAGCCGCGCGCGAAGTCCCCGACGCCGGGGCGCTCGATCTTGATCACCCGCGCGCCGAGGTCTGCGAGTTGGCGCGTGGCGAAGGGGGCCGCGATCGCATGTTCCAGCGTCACGACGGTCATGCCTTTCAGGGGTTGCATGGCTTCTCGCGGAGGCAGTCCGATACCGGGCGTGGGAGTTTATCTTGCGAAGTATCCCGCGAAGCGGGCGGCATCCTCGTCGGACACGCCGAGCGCGTTCGACTCGAGCCACATCGTCGTGCGGTGCCTACGTGCGCGAGATCGATCGCCCACGCCGCTCGACGCGTCCCGACGGCGCGTCCCGACGGCGCGTCCCGAAGGCTGTGTCCCGAAGGCTAAGGCTGGCGCTTGGCGCCGCGCCTCAGTACCATCGATCTACTACTGACGTGCCGCCGTTCCCCGACCGCTGCGCGACCCGAGACGATGGCCGAGGAGGAGACCGCCGATGAACACCCCCTTCGCCGGACGCCTGCTGCGCAGCGTCGTCCTCGTGACTTCTCTGTCCGCCATCGCGCCCGCGGCCTCGGCGCAGCCGGCGACGGCCGCGCTCGTCGATGCGGTCGAACCCCGCGTGATCGAGTGGCGACGCCACCTGCACGAGAACGCCGAGCTCTCGTACCAGGAGGTGAAGACCGGCGTCAAGGCGCTGGTCGAAGTGTCGCTGGAGTACATGACGCAGGCGGGCGCGAAGCGCTGAGCGCCTTCGCTTCGAGGCCGGACGCGTCCATCACGATCCACTCGCCGGGATGACTCATGCGATGAACGAACCCGCTCCTCATCCGCTGGACCGCGCCATCCGCCTCGCCCGGTCGGACGATGGATCCCTGACGGGGCGTACCGATCCGTCCTACGCCCACGCGGTCGGCCCGTTCGGCGGCATCACGGCGGCCACGCTGCTCAACGCCGCCCTCACCCACCCGTCGCGCATCGGCGATCCGATCGCGCTGACGGTCAACTACGCCGGGCCGATCGCCGACGGCGGCTTCCGGATCGATGCCGGGCCGGTGCGAACCAACCGCTCGACCCAGCACTGGTCGATGACGCTGACGCAGGGCGACGAGGTGGCCGCGACCGCGAGCGCGGTCTTCGCAGTGCGACGCGAGACCTGGGCGGCGACCGAAGCGGCGTTCCCGAAGGCGCCACCCGCCGCACAGGTGCCGCGCCTGCAGCTGCCCCGCGCGACCGCGTGGTTCGGAAGCTACGACCTGCGCATCGTCCGGGGGATGCCCCTCGACGCGTCCCGGCCCGAGGCCGAACGCGACTCGACCACCGTTCTGTGGATCCGGGACCAGCCCGCGCGCCCGCTGGACTTCGTGTCGCTGGCGGCGATCTGCGACGCGTTCGTCCCGAGGATCATCGTCCGCAGGCCGCAGCCGGTTCCGGCGGGAACCGTGTCGCTGACGACCTACTTCCACGCCGACGCCCGGCTGCTGGCGGCCCAGGGCACGCGGCACGTGCTCGGCACCGCCCGCGCGACGCACTTCGGCCTGGGCTACCACGACCAGTCGGCCGAGGTCTGGAGCGAGGACGGCGTCCTGCTCGCCACCAGCCACCAGATCGTCTACTTCAGGGAGTGACCGGGGCCGCGTCGCGCTCGCCGCGCCTGCGCAGCTTCAGCGCGGAGGGCCCCGCCCTTGACCTCGCCGTCGACGACCGGCGCAGGCGTGCTCAGCACGTCGTGCGCGACGGGGCTCAGGTGCCGATGCGCCCACCGTCGTTCTTCGTGATCACGATCGTTGCCGAGCGCGGCCGCTTGCCCGCGCCGTAACCGACGTTGCTCGGCCACTGGCTGGTGTACTTGCGTCGGGATCGCCGATGTTGGCCATCGCGGTGGTCTCGCCGGGGTGCTGGATGTTGACGAAGATCGCCTTGCCGTCCGGGGTCTCGCACAGGCCGGTGATCTCGCAGCCCGCCGGGCCGACCAGGAAGCGCTTCAGCGTGTCGGTCGTCGGCGTCTTGCCGACGTAGGTGTCGACGTTCAGCGTCGTGCCCGCCGTGCGCGTGTAGCGTCAGCGTCTTCTTCGCGCCGTCGCCCACCTTGCCCGGCACCGCCGCCAGCATCATGCAGTTGGTGACGTCGGTGTAGGCGCCGTCGTCGGTCTGGATCCAGCAGATGCCGGTCGACTTGCTGAACACCAGGCCGTCCGGGCTGGAGAAGTCCTGGTCGGCCGTGAGGCTCGACAGGTTCACCGTGCCGGCAGGGGCGCCCGACTCGGCGCCGAACAGATAGACGTCCCAGGTGAAGGTCGTCGCGGCGCGGCCCGCGGCGCCTTCCCTCATGCGGATGATGTGGCCGTTCGGGTTGCCCTGCTGGTTCGTCGCTGCCCTTGATGTCGGTGTAGGCGCGCGGGTTGGCGCTGTCGGGAGCGAGCTGCGACGAGCCCGACGGGTCGACGCGGCGATTGCTGTTGTTGGTCAGCGTGAAGTAGACCTCGCCGGTGGTCGGATGCACGGCGCACCACTCCGGACGGTCCATCTTCGTGGCACCGACCGCATCGGCGGCGAGGCGCGAGTTGACGCTGACGTCGGCCTGGTTGGCGAACGGATAGGCCGCGTAACCCGACGACTGCGGGGTTCGCGATGGAAAGCTCCAGCCACTGCCCCGTGCCGTCGGCATTGAATTTCGCTACGTACAGCCTGCCGCTGTCCAGGTACTTGTCGCCGACCGCCAGGCGATCGGCGGCATTGGCGTCGGTCGCGCTCCCAGTTCGCGGTGCTGACACGAACTTGTAGATGTACTCGTTGCGCGCGTCGTCGCCCTGTACACCGCCAGCGGCTGGCCGGCGACCGGATTCGAAAACGCCGCGCTCTCGTGGGCGAAGCGGCCCAGCGCGGTGCGCTTGCGGGCCTTGCTGCGACTTGTCGTACGGATCGACCTCGACGACGTAGCCCATGCGTGTTCATCTCGTTGCGGTAGTCGTCGCTGCCATCGGCCGACGTGCCCGTCTTCGCGATGTTCCAGCGCGCGTACTTGTCGTCGGAGCCGCCGGTTTCCCAGCCGTGGCGCGACGCCGCGCCCTCGTCTGCGGCCGTAGCGCTTGAGCGCAGTCACGCTCTTGTCGTTGCCGCGCGCGGCGTCGTCGCCGACCGGGCGCGTGAAGTAGCCGGCCCAGTTCTCCTCGCCGGTCAGCAACGTGCCCCACGGCGTCTTGCCGGTGCCGCAGTTGTTCAGCGTGCCGCGAGTCAGCGTGCCGTTGGTCGAGTACCTGGTCACCATCAGCGCGTCGCCGCGCGCCGGGCCGGCGATCTCGACCTCGGTCAGCGGGGTGAGTCGGCGGTTGAACGCCGAGTCCTTCACGTAGGCCCACTTGCCGGCGGTCGTCCTTGCTTCATCTCGACGATCGACACGCCGTGGATCGCGATCTCCTTGTCGACCTCGGCGGCCGGACGCGGCAGCGTCGACGTGCCGCCGTCGGCGTGCAGGAAGAACGAGCTGCAGCTTCTCGTCCGTGGTCGCTTCGTGGTTCATGCCGATCAGGCCGCGGTCGGCCGCGGTGGTCGACGGCGTGCCGGTGCCGGAGAGGCCGAACCACTCCATGCCGTCGTGATGGTCGCCCGCGCGGTTCTCGAAGTCGGTGTCGGTGCCGTCGTTCTTGTATGCAGGCGTGCTGGCGGTCAGCGGATCGCCCAGCGCGTACAGCACGGTCGCGGTGTATCCGACCGGCACCGACAGGCTGTCGGCCAGACTCTTGGGCACAGCGGTGAAGCCGAGCATCTTCTCGGCGGGCGACGAATCGTCGTCGCTGCCGCAAGCGGCCAGCCCGAAGCTGCCGAAGACCGCGGCCGCGGCCGTGCCGACGCCGCCGCGCAGCAGGCTGCGGCGGCTCAGGCGCGCATCCAGCACCGACGCGAATGTCGGGTTCGCCGATGTGTTGGAATTCTCCTCGTCGGAGATGCGCGACAGGGGCAGATCGACAGGCTTGTTCATTGCGGTTTCCTCGCGGGTTGGATCGGTCCCGCGAAGGTAGATAAAGCCGATTAAGGCACCGTGACGCGAAGATGACGATGCGATGAAGGGCGGGTGACGGGCAGATGACGGCGCGGGTTTCGGCGCACGCGGATTCGTGACCGTGCGAGCCGCGCCTCGCGCGGCGTGCAGCGCGGCGTGCGTCGTGGCGCAGGCCGCGTCTGCGCGGCCTCGGGTCAGGCGCCCGCGAGCCGCTCCAGCAGACGCAGCTGCGAAGTGCGCGCCGCGCGCCCGCGCGGGCGACGGCGCTGGTACTCGCCTTCACTGTTCATGACCCACGCGGAGGTGTTGTCGCGCAGGTGCTCGACGATCGCCTCGTCGATGACGCGCTTCTTCAGCTTGCGGTCCCGCACCGGACACGCGACCTCGACCCGCCGCAGCAGGTTGCGGTCCATCCAGTCGGCCGATGCCAGCCAGACGTCGCGCGCTGCGTCGTTCCAGAAGTAGTAGACGCGGCTGTGCTCGAGAAAACGGCCCACGATCGAACGCACGCGGATGTTCTCGGACACGCCGGGGACGCCGGGACGCAGTGCGCAGACGCCGCGCACGATCAGGTCGATCTGGACACCCGCGCAGCTCGCCTCGTACAGCGCGTCGATCACGGTGGGCTCGAGCAGCGCATTCACCTTCGCCGCCAGATAGCCCTTGCCGGCCGGCGCGCGCGTGCTCGGTCTCGCGCCGGATCGAGGCCAGCACCATGGCGTGCAGGTCGAAGGCGACTCTGCACGAGCGCGCGCAAGGCGCCGGTCTGGCCGAGGCCCGTGAGGCGGCGGAACAGCTCGTGCACGTCGGCACAGATGTCCTCGTCCGCGGTGAGCAGGCCGAAGTCCTCGTACAGACGCGCGGTGCGCGGATGGTAGTTGCCGGTGCCCAGGTGCGCGTAGCGGCACAGGCGGCCACGCTCGCGGCGAATCACCAGCGCCATCTTGGCGTGGGTCTTGTGGCCGACGACGCCATAGTCACGTGCGCGCCGACCTGCTCGAGCCGCTGGGCCCAGTTCATGTTCGCTTCCTCGTCGAAGCGGGCCATCAGTTCGAGCACGACGGTCACTTCCTTGCCGGCCCGCGCGGCGGCGAGCAGCGCCTCCATCAGCACCGAGTCGGCGCCGGTGCGATAGACGGTCGAGCTTGATCGCGACCACGTCGGGGTCGGTCGCAGCCGGAACCGAGGAAGTCCGTGACCGGGCCGAAGGACTCGTAGGGGTGGTGCAGCAGCACGTCGCCCTTGCGGATCGCGTCGCACAGGTCGCGCCCGCGCAGCGCAGCCGGCAGGCCCGGCTCGAACACCGGGAACTTGAGGTCGGGACGGTCGACGAGGTCGAGCACCTGCGACAGCCGGTTCAGATTGACCTGGCCGTCGACGCGATAGACGTCATCGTCGCCGAGTTCGAACTCCTTCATCAGGCGATCGACGATGGCGTCGGGGCACTCCGCCGAAACCTCGCAGACGCACCGCATCGCCGTAGTGCCGCTGCGGAAGCTCGCCCTGCAAAGCCGCGCGCAGGTCGGTGATCTCCTCGTCGTCGACGAACAGCTCGCTGTTGCGGGTGACGCGGAACTGGTGCACCCCCGAACCTTCAGTCCCGGGAACAGACGGTCCACGAAACCGCGCACCACCGAGGTCAGCAGCATCAGGCCGTGCGGGAAGCCGGAGATCTCCACGGGAACCCGCAGCAGCCTGGGCAGCGCCCGCGGCGCCTGCAGCACGGCGATGCCGGCCCGGCGCCCGAATGCGTCGCGTCCGTCGAGCTCGACGATGAAGTTCAGGCTCTTGTTCAGGATGCGCGGGAACGGATGCGCGGGATCGAGCGCAATCGGCGTCAGCAAGGGCTCGATCTCGGTCAGGAAGCATCTGCTCGGCCCAGGCGCGCTGCGGGTCGGTCCAGTCGGCCGCGCAGCTGGAAGACGATGCCCTCGGCGCATCGCCGGGATCAGCACTTCGTTCAACAGGCGGTACTTGCGTGTCACGAGCGTGCGCACCCGCTGGGCGATCGCGCTGCAGGCTTCGCGCGCGGCGCGGCCTCGGGGCGGTCGCTCGTCCGCGATTTCGTGCAGCTCGGCGACGCGCACCTCGAAGAACTCGTCGAGGTTGCCGCGACACGATGGTCACGTAGCGCAGGCGCTCGAGCAGCGGGCGGGTACCATCCTCTGCCTGGGCCAGCACCCGCTCGTTGAACGCGAGCATGCCCAGCTCGCGGTTCAGCAGTCGCACGGCCCCGCCTGGCCGGTCGTTGCGGACTGGTTTCATCCGGAGGAGTTTCGCCCGTCCGGATGACGATTTGATGACACGGGGTTTCTTTGACATCCCTCGTCCGATGATGCCGCCGGATTTCGCGCCGGCAACCAGAACAACACGTACCGCTCCTCCCAGACCCGAAGATGCCCGGACCCCGACTGCTGGCCGCCGTCGACCTTGGTTCCAACAGTTTCCGCCTGCTGATCGGAAGGGTCGAGACCTCCGCGATCGGCCGGCAGATCCGCCCGCTGGACAACATGAAGGAGCCCGTGCGCCTCGGCGGCGGGACTCGATGCGCAGGGGGTGCTCGACGCCGACGCGCAGAAGCGCGCGCTCGGCGCCCTGCACCGCTTCGGCGAGCGGCTGCGCTCGTTCAGCCCGGACGCGGTGCGCGCGGTTGCCACGAACACCCTGCGCGTGGCGCGCAACGCCTCGCGCTTCCTGGCGACCGCCGAGGCCGCGCTGGGCTTTCCGATCGAAGTGATCTCCGGACGCGAGGAAGCCCGTCTGATCTACACCGGCGCCGCGCACGCGCTGCCCACCGACGGCAGCCACCGGCTGGTGGTCGACATCGGCGGCGGTTCGACGGAGTGCATCGTCGGCGCGGACTACGACGCCGACCTGCTCGAGTCGGCCGGGGTGGGCTGCGTGTCGCTGTCGCGCAGGTTCTTTCCCGACGGCATGGTCAGCCGCAACTCCTTCGATCACGCTTATTACGCCGCCCGCGACGTGCTGGCGCCGATCGCCCTGACATACCGCAACCACGGCTGGAGCTACGCGGTCGGCACCTCGGGAACGGCCAAGGCGCTGGCCCAGCTCGCCGAGGCGAACTTCGGCAGCGACGGACTCGACCGCGCGGCGCTCGCCTCGATCGAGGGCGCGCTGCTGAAGGCCGGGCACGCCGACCGGCTGCGCCTCGATGGGCTCAGAGCCGACCGCCGGCCGGTCCTGGCCGGCGGTCTGGCCGTGATGTCGGCGGTGTTCGACGAGCTGGGCATCGACCGCATGCGCTACTGCCCGGCGGCACTGCGCCAGGGCGTTCTCTACGACCTGCTCGGGCGCGGCGGCAGCGCCGACGTGCGCGAACTCACGGTCGCACACATGGTGCGGCGCTACTCGGCCGACCCGGTCCAGGGCCAGCGGGTCGCCGACACCGCGCTCGCCCTGTTCGATCAGGGCGCGCGCGCCGCGTCCGAAGAGCTTGCTGCGCGCCGGGAACTGCTGCGCTGGGCAGCGCGCCTGGCGGAGATCGGCGTTTCGATCGCCCACGAGGACTTCCACAAGCACTCGGCCTACATCCTGTCGTACGCCGACATGCCCGGCTTCTCGCAGCAGGAGCAGCGGCTGATGTCGCTGCTTGCGCTCGGCCACGTCGGCGGGCTGCGCAAGCTGCGCGAGCTCGTCGCGACCGACCTCGACTGGCTGATGGTGCTGTGCCTGCGCGTGTCGTCGATCCTGCACCGCCGGCGCGACACGCAGGAACTGCCCCTTCCGGCGCTGTTCTTCAAGCGCCGCCGCCTGCGCATCGAAGTGCCGGGCGACTGGGCGCGCAAACATCCGCTCAGCGACGAGACGCTGGCCTCGGAGGCCGATGCCTGGAACGAACTGGGTGTGTTCGAACGCTTCGAATACGTCCGGATCTGACGCCGGCTCGCGCGTTCACATGAAGCGGCGCTGATAGCGCGCGTCGAGTCGATCCAGGCTGAGCATCATCGGAAAGTCGGCGCAGCCGAACTCGAAGTCGCGGTGCGGCTCGCCAAGCAGCCGGGCACCGCAGCGCAGGTAGCCTTTCATCAGCGCCGGCAGCGCCGGCTCGGGCGACTCGTCGAACGAATCGAGGGCCAGGCGGTCGCGCGGCCACACGCGCATCGACTCGTCGGCGAGATGCTGGCGCGCAAGGCGGCGGTACAGGCCGGCCGCGAGCGCGCCGCCGTCGGTCATCGGCACGCTGACGCAGCCGATCACATAGCCGCAGTCGTGCCGCGACAGGAACGCGCCGAGCCCAGACCACAGCAGCAGGATCACGCCGCCGGTGCGGTAGCCCGGATGCACGCAGGAGCGCCCCAGCTCGACCAGCTCGTCGCGGATCGGATTCAGGCGCGTGAGCCAGAACTCGTCCTCGGTGTACAGGCGGCCGATCCGTCGCGCCTGCTCCGGCAGCAGCACGCGGTAGGTGCCGACGACCTCGTCGCGCGCGCGATCGCGCACGATCAGGTGGTGGCAGTGACGATCGAAGATGTCGCGGTCGAGCCCGTCGGCGGTCGCAATGCGCGCGCCGAACTCGTCGCGGAACACGCGGTAGCGCAGGCGCATCGCCTGCTCGATCTCGTCGGGGTGCCCCGCGACGCGGACTTCCAGCGTGCCCGCGCTGGCGAGCAGGTTCGCGGGATGCGCCGCGACGGGGGCGTTCGGCGAGACGACAGAACCGAATTCGAGGACGGCGGCCATGGCAGGTCATACGGGTGGCTTCGATGACCGGACATTGCCGACCCGCCTTTAAGGGTGGGTGACGAGCCTGTGAAGATTCGTTGAACCGCGCCCGGGCGCTCAGCCGCGCAGCACCACCAGCCCGTCGACCGCGACAACGCCGTCGGCCTGCACCAGCACCGGATTGATCTCGGCTTCGGCGACTGGTTGCCCCGGCAGCGTCGCCAGTCGGCCGAGCGCGACGACCGCGCGCGCCAGCGCGTCGACGTCGCCACGCGCCATGCCGCGATAGCCGCGCGCGGGTGCGAGCGCCGCGACCTCCTCGACCATCCGCCGCGCCTCGTCGAAGTCGACCGGCGCCATGCGCAGGCTGACGTCGCGCAGCAGTTCGGCAAGCCTGCCGCCGGCGCCGAGCATCACGACCGGACCGGCCGACGCATCGTGCCGGTAGCCGACGAGCGCCTCGGCGATGCTGGTCTGCATCGATTGCACGAGAACGCCGCGCACACGCGCACCCGGCACGCGGGCGCGCACGGCCTCTTCCATCTGCGCGATCGCCTGCGCCAGGGCGGCATCGTCGCGCACGTCGAGGCGCACGGCGCCGGCCTCGGTCTTGTGCGGCAGATCCTCGGAGACCAGCTTCACCGCGACCGGATACGGCACGGCATGTGTCCAGGGCGGCGCAACCAGCAGCGCACGCGTCACCGTCGGCACACCGAGCGCGTCGAAGATCCTCAGCGAGTGCTCCTCGTCGAACACGGGCAGGCGCGCAGCACCCGCGCCACCGCCCGCTTCGGCTGCGAACAGCGGGGCCAGCGCCGCTCCGAGGCCCTCGTCGACCGCGGTCGCCGCGCGCGGCGCGCGACGCGTCAGCACGCCGGCCAGTGCGTCGGCGCACGCCTCGGGCGTGCGGAACGCCGCCACGCCGCTGGCGGCGAGCAGTGCCAGCGAGGTGTCGGCCTGCGGCGCGAGGAACACTGCCAGCGGCTTGCCCGCCGAGGCCGCCGCGCGCAGGATCGGCTGCACGGCGAGCTGGGGCTGGTACTGCGCCGAGGTGCCGACCACCGCCAGCACCGCGTCGCAGAAATCCGCCTCGAGCAGGCCGCGCAGAACCGCCTCGTACTTCGCCGACGTGGCTGCCAGGGTCAGGTCGATGATCGGGGCATCGCGCACCGTGACACCCTGCGAAGCCATCGCCGCGATGAAGGCGGGCGTGGGCCGCGACACCGCGAGTCCGCGCAGGCCCAGGCGATCGACGACCACCGCAGCCCCGCCGCCGGTGGTGCTGACGACCGCGACCCGCGGCGCGACCGGGCCCGCGGCTGCGGCGGCGCGCGCATCGACCGCATCACGCGCCTGGCCCGGCGCGGCGCGCAGCAGCGGCGCGATCTCGATCAGCGTCTCGAGCAGTTCGACCCGGACGATGCCGTGCTCGCGCAGGAACGCGTCGCTGACCGCGTCGGATCCAGCGAGCGCGCCGGTGTGCGAGACCGCGAGCTGCGCGCCGGCCTCCGAGCGCCCGAGCTTGTAGGCGACCATCGCCTTGCCGGCACGATGCGCGCGGCGCGCGGCATCGGCCAGCGCGCCGGCGTCGCTGAGCGACTCGAGAAACAACAGGATCGTGTCGGTGTCGGGATCGTCGACCAGCAGGCGTGCGATTTCGCCGACACCGAGATCGGCCTCGTTGCCGACCGACACCATCTTCGAGAAGCCCATGCCGCGCCCCTGCCCGCGCGACAGCACGGTTCCCAGCATCGAGCCGCTCTGCGACACGAAGGCGGTGCGGCCGGCCGGCAGCGTGTCGCAGGCCAGCGCCGCGTTGACGCTGAGCGGCACGCGGCCGGGGATGTTGATCATGCCGATGCAGTTCGGGCCGAGCAGGCGCACCCCGAGCGCACGCGCGCGCGCCGCGAGCGCGCGCTGCATCGCCGCGCCTTCCTCGCCGATTTCCGCGAAACCGTCGCTGTACACGGTCACCACCGGCACGCCCTTGCGCGCGCATTGCTCGAGCGCCGCCAGCACCTGCGGAGCGGGCACCATCACGAACGCCTGGTCCACCGGGCCTTCGATGTCGGTGACTTCGCGGTACGCGTGCTCGCCCAGCACCTCGTCGCGCCCCGGATTCACCGGGTACACGTGCCCGGCATAGCCGTGCCGGCGCAGGAACTGCTGCGGCCGCGAGGTGTTCTTGGATGGATCGCCCGACGCGCCGATCAGCGCGATCGAGCGCGGCGCGAACAGCGCCTGCGCGAGGTCGAAGGGGGCGGTCATCGATCGGTCAGACCATGTCGGGCCCGGCCACCGCGCGCAGCACCAGCTCCTCGGCCGACTCGCGCTCGCGTGTCGACAGCCACCAGATCGCGCCCTTGCGGATGCTCCAGTCGTGCTCGTGGTCGGACAGCAGCAATGCGGCGAGCCGGCCGAGCGTCGGCTGGTGACCGACGACGACCAGCGTGCCGCGCGCCTTCGCCGACCCCTCCGGCCATTCGATCGCCGCCAGGTAGTCGGCCACGTCGGCTCCGGGCAGCAGCCGACGATCGGTGCGGTACTCGACGCCCAGCGCATCGGCGGTCTGGCAGGTCCGCACCGCGGGACTGGCCAGCACCTCGTAGCGCTCGGGCAGGTGGCTGCGCAGCCAGCGGGCCATCCGTTCGGCCTGCTTGCGCCCCCGGCCGGTCAGCGCGCGCTTCTGGTCGACCGGGCCGTCCTCGGCCTCGGCGTGACGCCACAGGATCAGGTTCATCAGTCCCCCGGAAAACCCGCCATCGTCGCACGTGTTCATGACCGCCTCGTGAACGCAGGCACCGGGCCGCGCATCCGCCGGGCCGTGCAGCCGGCCGGCGCCGTCACCCGGTGCCCGCCTTGCGGCCGACACCCTGCGCCTGCAGGCGGATGAAACGCTGCAGCAGCGTCGGACGATCTTCCGGACGCGACGGATCCTGCGGAATGCAGTCGACCGGACAGACCTGCCGGCA
Source organism: uncultured beta proteobacterium (assembly GCA_963849015.1). Taxonomy (GTDB): domain Bacteria; phylum Pseudomonadota; class Gammaproteobacteria; order Burkholderiales; family Burkholderiaceae_E; genus Quisquiliibacterium. The sequence continues at coordinate 39,847 of CAWKFK010000017.1, read as the reverse complement.
TTGCGGCTCGTCGAAGTGACCGACGCACTCGGTGCAGCGCTCGGGATCGATCACGTAGATCTCGGGACCCATCGAGATCGCGTCGTTCGGGCACTCGGGCTCGCAGACGTCGCAGTTGATGCACTCGTCGGTGATCATCAGCGCCATCGGGTGCTCCTGTCGAAATTCCGCCGCACGACATGCGCCGGCGGCGCGCCGCTCAGCGGCTCTTGCCCAGCAGCGTCAGCTTCTCGGCGAGCCGGGTCGCGACGATCGGCGACACGAACTTGCCGACGTCGCCGCCCAGCATCGCGATCTCGCGGACCAGCGTTGCCGACACGAACTGGTACTTGTCGGACGGCGTCATGAAGATCGTCTCGATCTCGGGCATCAGCTGGCGATTCATGCCGGCGAGCTGGAACTCGTACTCGAAGTCGGTGACGGCACGCAGCCCGCGGATCACGACGTCGGCCTTGCGCGCCCGCACGAAGTTCACCAGCAGGCCGGAGAAGCTGACCACCTCGACGTTCTTGTACTGCGCCAGCGCCTCGCGAGCGATCTCGAGCCGTTCGGCCGGCGCGAACAGCGGATTCTTGCCGCGGCTGTCGGCGACGCCGACGATCACCTGCCCGAACAGGCCGGCTGCGCGGCGCACGAGATCCTCGTGGCCCATGGTCAAGGGGTCGAAAGTGCCTGGGTATACGGCGATCGCCATGCCTGCGGTTCCTGAGATCGTTATGGACAACGCAGCAGATGGTAAAACACTTGGCCCGCCTTGTTGCAGCGAAGCAGTTCGCAGCCGCGGCCGAGCAGGCTGCCCAGCGCGGCCTCGTCGAGCGCGCGTTCGCTCTCGAGATAGACCAGGGCACCGGGCGCGAGCACGTCCGCCAGCAGCGGCAGCACCCGCTCGATCCAGTCCTTGCGGAACGGCGGATCCAGGAACACGAGATCGAAGCGGCGGCCGTCGTCGTGTGCCCGCCGCAGCGCGGACAGCGCATCGCCGGGCACTACCGTGACCTGGTCGGCCGCCAGCCGCCGCGCGGTCGCCTGCAATGCCGACGCTGCGCGCGCATCGCTTTCGACCAGGCAGACCGACGCCGCGCCACGCGAGGCGGCCTCGAAGCCGAGCGCACCGGTGCCTGCGAACAGGTCCAGGCAGTGACGTCCCTCGAGAGCGCCGGCCAGCCAGTTGAACAGGGTCTCGCGAACGCGGTCCGGGGTCGGGCGCAGCCCCTCGACCTCGGGCACCGGCAAGGGGGTGCGCTTCCACAGCCCGCCGATGATCCGCACGCGGTGCGTTGCACCGGTGGCGTGCCGCGCGTCCGCGCGCGGCCCCCGCCGCTGCGTCATCTCAACGACGCTCCTGCGCCGGCGCGGCGCCGACCACCACCGTCGACAGCAGCTCGGGCCGGACGATCCGCTCGAACGCATCGCGAATCTGCTGCACCGTCACCTTCTGCACGCGGTCGGGCCAGTGCTCGAGATAGTCGAGGGGCAGCCGGTACATGCCGATCGCGATCAGGTAGTCGAGGATCTTGCGGTTCGAGTCGATGCGCAGCGGGAAGCCGCCGACGAGGTTCGACTTGGCTGCGGCGACCTCGGCCTCGGTGGGACCTTCCTTCAGGAAGCGCTCGAGCGTCTCGCGCGCGACCCGCAGCGCGAGGTCGGTCTGATCCTTCTGCGTCTGCAGCCCGATCGTGAACGGCCCAGGCTGCAGCATCGGCGAGAAGTACGAGTAGACGCTGTAGGCCAGGCCGCGCTTCTCGCGCACCTCCGAGTACAGGCGCGAGACGAATCCGCCGCCGCCCAGCACGTAATTGCCGACCAGCAGCGGGAACTGGTCCGGATCGCCCCAGGCGATGCCCGGCAGCCCGATCATGATGTGGCTCTGGGTCGCCGGATGCTCGATCCGGCGCAGCACCGGCGCGCTCGGCCGCTCCACCGGCGGCGGCGCGGCTGCGGGCGCGCCCGCCGGCAGCCGCGCCGTCAGGCGCTCGGCGATGGCCTGCGCCTGCTCGCGGCTGATCGCGCCGATCATCGCGACCACGGCATTCGACGCGGCATAGCGCTCGCGGTGGAACGCGACCACGTCGGCGCGCGTGATGGCCGCAACCGACTCCGGCGTCGCATAACGGCCGTACGGGTGCTGCGGGTACAGCAGCTGGCCGAAGGCGCGCTGCGCGATGTTCTCGGGCCGGATCATCGCTTCGCGCAACGACAGCGCGAGCCGCTGCTTGTCGCGTTCGAGCACCTCGGCCGGAAACGCGGGCTCGGCGATGACGCGCTCGAACAGCGCCAGCGCCGTCGACATCTCGGCCTCGCTGCTCAGGGTGCGCAGGGTCAGCATCGCGCGATCGTCGCTGGCACCGCCGCTGCGCTGGGCGCCGACCGCGGCGAAGCCTTCGGCGATCGCCGTCTCGTCGAGATCGCCCGCGCCCTTGGCGAGCTGGCCGCTGGTCAGCGAGGCCAGGCCGTCACGTCCCGGCGGATCGAAGCGCGAGCCGGCATCGAACGCGATGCTCAGGTCGAGCATCGGGATGGACGGCGCGCGCACGAAATAGACACGCGCGCCGCTGGCCGTCGTCCAGTGCTCGATCGGCAGGACCGCCGAAGCCGGCGCGGCGTGCAGCCCGACGAACGCCGCGCATGCGACGAAGAGCAGGCGTTGGAGCGTCCGCATGGCGTGCGGCACGCTGGATGCCGGGGAAGGGGCTGGGCGCATCGGCTGGTCGGACATCGGCTGGGCTCGGTTCGAATTGGATCGTGCCGGACGGCGACGAGGTCACCGGTGCCGCGCGTCGGCGGGCGGCTGAAACTGACGTTTTTCGACAGGCTGCGGCAGCAGCGTGGCGACCGTCAGGGAGTCCTCGTCGAAGTACTTGCGCGCGACGGCGCGCACCTGTTCGACGGTCACCGCGCGTATCCGTTCGAGGATGCGGTCGGAGTCGTCGTGCCGGAACCCGGCGATCTCGAGACCGGCCGCCTCCATCGCCTGGCCGAACACCGAGTCCCGCCGGTACACGCGGCTGGCCACGTACTGGGTCTTCACGCGCCGCAGTTCGTCGTCGCCGACGCCCTGCTCGGCGATGCGCCCGATCTCCGCGCGCAGCGCGCGTTCGACGTCTTCGGTGGTCTTGCCCTCCGAAGGCGTGCCCGACAGCATGAACAGCGCGGGTCCGCGTGCGACCATGTCGTAGCCGGCGCCGGCCGAGTTCGCGACGCGCGCAGAGCGCACCACGTTGCGGGTGATCCGGCCGTTCTCGTCGAGGTCCAGCACCGCGGACAGCACCTCGAGGGCATACGCGTCCTCGTCGGAAGCCGCGTCGGTGAGCCGCGGCACCTTGAAGCCCATCATCACGTAGGGATTCTGGGCCGGCGCCTTGACCCAGATCCGGCGCACACCGCGCTGCCGCGGCTCGGCCTGCGGCTTGCGCGCGGGCAGCGCGCGCGCGGGGATCCGGCCGTAGGTCCGATCGGCCAGCGCGAACACCTCGTCCGGCGAAACATCACCGGCGACCACCAGCAGCGCATTGTTGGGCGCGTACCAGCGCTCGTACCAGTCGCGCGCATCGGCGACGGTCATCGCCTCGAGGTCGTTCATCCAGCCCACCACCGGCGCGCGGTACGGCGACGCGGCGAACGCGGTCGCCATCAGCTGCTCGTGCACCAGGGACTCGGCACGGTCCTCGGTGCGCCAGCGCCGCTCTTCCATCACGACCCGGATCTCCTTGTCGAAGTCGTCCTTCGACAGCACCAGGTTCGCCATGCGGTCGGACTCGAGAGCCATCACTTCCGCGAGGCGCGACTTGTGCACCTGCTGGTAGTAGCCGGTGTAATCGCGCGACGTGAATGCGTTCTCCCGTCCGCCCATCGCCGCGACGCGGCGCGAGAACTCGCCGGCGGGCAGATCGCGCGTGCCCTTGAACATCATGTGCTCGAGCACGTGGGCGACCCCGGTGGCGCCGTTCACCTCGTCGATGGAGCCGGCCCGATACCAGACCATGTGGGCGACGGTCGGCGCACGGTGGTCCTCGATCACGAGCACCTTCATGCCGTTGCCGAGGACGCGCTCGCTGGTCTGCGCCAGCGCGGCACCGGCCGCGACCACGGTATTGAGCAGCGCGAGCAGCAGCGCTGCAGCGAAACGTCGAGGAATCATCACAGGCCTGGTCGGTGGGGAGGAGTTCGGTCCGGCGCCCGGGGGAACGTCGAGGGCCATCGACTAGAATTGTCGCTGAAACCCGGCCCGATCCAGGGCGAAGACCCGGTTGTCGCCAACCGGACAGGGACCTGACGCTTCCAGATGCGGGCTCGCCGCCCGTGCCTCACTTCACCATGTTCGGCTTTCTCAGACGCAAGAAACCTCCCCAGGCCGAGCCCGCGGCCCCGGCACCGCTTCCGCCCGCTGCGGAACTCGCGGCCTCGGCACCGCTTCCGCCCGCTGCGGAACTCGCGGCCGCCGGCGACGTGCCCGGCGCGACGGCGTCGACCGACGACCGCCCCGCGGGCGGCGTCGCGACGGCAGCCGGCCAGGGCGGCGACACGACCCGGACGTCGCCGGTGGAGTCCTCGCCCGGCACCGGCATGGCGTCGGCGCCCCCGGCGGCGACAGCCGTTCCCGAGCCGATGGCGCCAGCGCCGGCGCCCGCTCCGGCTCCGGTCGCCGCGTCTCCCTCATCCCTTCCCGCCGAGCCCCCGGCCGCAGCGTCCGGCTGGCGCTCGCTGTTCTCGTCCCTGATCCCTGGCCGCGGCAACGTCGAAGTTCCGGCACCCGCGTCGCCTGCTGCGGTCGACGAGGCGTCCGGCTCCGCGCCCGCTCCGGCAGCCGCGCCGGCTCCGATCGCGGCGCCCGTCGCTGCACCGCCACCGGCGCCGGCACCTACCCCGGTCGCGCCGATCGCGGTCGCCCCCGCGGTCGCGCCGATCGCAGCGGCGCCGATCGCGGCCGCCCCGGCGGTCCCGGTCCCGCCTGCTCCGGCAGTCGCGACCGAAGTGGCCGCGCAGGAGGCCGACACCTACGTTTCGGCCCCCGAGCCGGCGCAGCGCGCCTCCTGGATGGCACGCCTGAAGCAGGGCCTGAGCAAGACGCGCTCGAACCTGAGCGGCCTGTTCGGCGGTTCGAAGATCGACGAGAGCCTGTACGAGGATCTGGAAACCGCCCTGCTCGGAAGCGATGCGGGCGTCGCCACCACCACCTGGCTGATCGAGAACCTGCGCAAGGTCGTCAAGCAGGAGCGCCTGTCCGAGGCCATCCAGGTGCGCGAGGCACTGCGCAAGCTGCTCACCGACCTGCTGATGCCGCTCGAGCAGCCGATGGACATCGACCGTGCCGCGCCACTGGTGATGATGATCTCCGGCGTCAACGGCGCCGGAAAGACGACCTCGATCGGCAAGCTCGCCCACCATCTGCAGCGCGAAGGCAAGACGATCCTGCTGGCCGCCGGCGACACCTTCCGGGCCGCGGCGCGCGAGCAGCTCGCCGAATGGGGCGAGCGCAACGGGGTCCAGGTGATCGCGCAGCAGGGCGGCGACCCTGCGGCGGTCGCCTACGATGCGGTCAGCGCGGGCATCGCGCGCGCCACCGGCGTGGTGATCGTCGATACGGCGGGGCGGCTGCCGACGCAGCAGCATCTGATGGACGAGCTGCGCAAGATCCGGCGGGTGGTGGGCAAGGCGATGCCCGGTGCGCCGCACGAATCGCTGCTGGTCCTCGACGGCAACACCGGGCAGAACATGCTCGCGCAGGTGAAAGCCTTCGACGATGCGGTGCAGCTGACCGGCCTGATCGTCACGAAGCTGGACGGCACGGCCAAAGGCGGCGCGCTGGCCGCGCTGGCCCACACCCGGCGCGAACGCGCAATTCCGGTCTACTTCATCGGCATCGGCGAACAACTCGACGACCTGCAGGCGTTCAGCGCCGCGGAATTTGCTTCGGCGCTGCTCGACTGACGCGCGACCGGCGCAACCGGCGCAACCGGCGCAACCGGCGCGACCGGCGCGGCCGGGCAAAGCATCCGCACGCTGCCGCCCGGCCGTCAGGTGCTGGCCCGCTCGACGACAACAGTCGGAATTCCGGGCGTCGAGTCAAGGATTTGGAGTTAGTCGACTATTTTGGTCGGGAATAGTCGGACTTTATGCCGCCGATCGTCGGGTTCAATTGGCACTCTCGGCCTTGGAGTGCTATCTTGTTTGTGTGCCGCAGCATGCGGCGCTCTCGAAAGGATAGACACGATGTCCAAACGGAATTCGACCGCCCTCGTGCCCGCCGGCGCAGACGGCGCAGCGCTGGCTCTGCCTGCCGTCGGGAACCTGGACGCCTACATTTCCGCAGTCAATCGCCTTCCCATGCTCAGCGTCGAGCGGGAGGTCGAACTTGGCCGCCGGTTGCGCGAGCATGCCGACCTGGACGCCGCCCGCGAGCTGGTGATGTCCCACCTGCGTCTGGTCGTGTCGGTGGCGCGGCAGTACCTCGGTTACGGGTTGCCGCATGCCGACCTGATCCAGGAAGGCAACATCGGCCTGATGAAGGCGGTCAAGCGCTTCGACCCGGAGCGCGGCGTGCGCCTGGTGTCGTTCGCGCTGCACTGGATCAAGGCCGAGATCCACGAGTACGTGCTGAAGAACTGGCGCATGGTCAAGGTCGCGACGACCAAGGCGCAGCGCAAGCTGTTCTTCAACCTGCGCTCGCACAAGACCGACGGCCACACGTTGAGCGCCGGCGAAGTCGATGCCATCGCGCGCGAACTGAACGTGCGCGACCGCGACGTGGTCGAAATGGAAACCCGCCTGGGCGGGCGCGACATGTCCTTCGAGCCGGTCTCCGACGACGGTGACGACGAATACTCGCCGATCGCCTACCTGGCCGCGCCGCAGTCCGAGCCGACGCAGATCATCGAGCGCCGCGAGTACGACCGGCTGCAAGGCGAAGGCATCGAGCAGGCGCTGGCCGCGCTCGACGAGCGCAGCCGCCGCATCATCGAGTCGCGCTGGCTGCGCGACGAAAGCGAAGGCGGAGGCCTCACCCTGCACGATCTGGCCGACGAATTCGGCGTGTCGGCCGAGCGGATCCGGCAGATCGAAGCGAAGGCGCTGCAGAAGATGAAAGGTTCTCTCGCGCGCTACGCCTAACGGACTCGTTCGGTTTTCCTCTCCCCCTCTTCGCCGCCGCCAGGTGACCCCTCCGGCGGTTTTTCTTTTCCTGCCGGGACGATCGTGCCGGCCATCGGCGCCGGACGTGCCGGCATCGGCCGCGCCTGCGTTTCAGGCACCCGGCTTCTGTCCGGCAGCACGCGCCGCATTCCAGCGCCCGAGGTAGACGCCGGACAGCGCCGCCAGCACCTCGTCACTGGCCCCCATCACCGGCCAGCGCTCGATCGCCAGCCGCGGGTGACGCGATTGCGCGGCGGCGATGAGCTCGGGCAGCTCCTGCTTCAGATGGCCGCCCTCGGCCCAGAACAGCGGCGCAATCGCCACCCGGTGAGCCCCTGCGGCAGCTGCGGCGTCGAGCGTCTCGGGCAGGGTCGGGGTCATGAACTCGAGGAAGGCGACATCGATGCGGGTGTCGGGCATCGCGTCCCGCAGCATCGCGGCAAGCCGGTCGACCGGAACGCGCCACCCCGGGTCGCGCGCACCGTGGGCAAACAGGATCAAGGTGTCGGCGGGCGGGCTCATGGGAGATCGACGAATTCGCGTTGCGTGTCGTCCATCGCGGGGGCGCCGGGTTCGAGCCGATCGTTCCAGTCGAGAAGAGGCATCCGACGCTGTCGATCACGCCCCGTCGATCAGGCGGCCAAGATCCTCGGCGAGGGGCTTGGCGCCCTGGGCGTGCTTGACGAACAGCCGGATGCGCCCCTGCGGGTCGAAGACGTAGCTGCCGGCGGTGTGGTCGATCGTGTACGAAGTGGGTGTCTTGCCCGCCACCTTCTGGAAGAACACCTTGAACTCGCGCGCGGTCTTCACGGTCGTCTCGGCGTCGCCGAACAGACCGAGGAAGCGCGGATCGAACGCCGGAACGTACTGTGCCAGCAGCGCCTGCGTGTCGCGCTCGGGGTCGACCGAAACGAACAGCACCTGCACCTTGTCGGCCTTCTCGCCCAGCACCTTCATCACCTCGGCCATCTCCGCGAGCGTGGTCGGGCAGACGTCGGGGCACTGCGTGTAGCCGAAGAACACCACCACGACCTTGCCGCGGAAATCGGCGAGTGTGCGCGGCTTGCCGTCGTGCCCGGTCAGCGCGAAGTCCTTGCCGAAGCCGGATCCTGTGATGTCGGTGTTGTGGAACGAGGCCTTGCCGGTGCAGCCCGCCATGCCTGCCGCGGTGGCCAGGCCGATCGCGCCGGCCAGCGCCGCCAGCGCGGCACGCCGCATCGGCGAGACGGACGCGGCACGCGAGCGCTCGCCGGCAACGGTCTCCGGTCGGTCGACGCGGCGGGCAATGCCGGATGCGATCGGGCGGCTCACGGGTTCAGAGGTAGTGATCGACCAGCAGCGCCCCGAACAGCGCCGCCAGGTAGAAGATCGAGAAGCCGAAGGTCTTGCGGGCCAGCGCGTCGGAATAGTCGCGCCACAGGTACCACGAATAGACCAGGAACACGCCACCCAGCACGAGGGCGCTCAGCAGGTAGAACACGCCGCTCATGCCGATCAGGAACGGCAGCACCGTCGTCGCGACCAGCAGCAGCGTGTAGAGCAGGATGTTCAGCCGCGTGAACTCGGACCCGTGCGTGACCGGCAGCATCGGCAGGCCCGACTTGCGGTAGTCCTCGACGCGGTAGAGCGCCAGCGCCCAGAAGTGCGGCGGCGTCCAGACGAAGATGATCAGGAACAGCACCAGCGCCTGCGCCGTGACGTCGTTGGCCACCGCCGCCCAGCCCAGCACCGGCGGCATCGCACCGGATGCGCCGCCGATCACGATGTTCTGCGGCGTCGCCGGCTTCAGGATCACGGTGTAGACCACCGCATAGCCGACGAACGTCGCCAGCGTCAGCCACATCGTCAGCGGATTGACGAAGGCATAAAGCAGCCAGGCGCCCAGTCCGCCGATCACGCCCGCGAATACGATCGTTCCCGCGGCCCCGACCTCGCCGCGGGGCAGCGGCCGCGCACGCGTGCGCGACATGCGCGCGTCGATGTTGCGTTCGATCAGGCAGTTGAAGGCGAATCCGGCGCCAGCAAGCAGCGAGATGCCCAGCGTCCCGAAGACCAGGATCTGCCAGGGGACCATGCCCTCGGAGGCGAGCAACATGCCGATCAATGCGCAGAATGCTGCCAGCATCACCACGCGCGGCTTGGTCAGCGCGTAGTACTGCGCCGCAAGGTAGCGCCAATCGGTGATCTGCGTCGGACGGGCGTGCATGGTCGGGGTCGCAGAAGGACTGCCAGGATCGGGTGGGTGGACCGCGTCGGGCGGATGAAGCTTCGTTTCTTCAGATCTGGAAACGAGCCCGGAAGGCCGCGAAGTTTAGCACCACCATCAGCCCCAGAAGCACGGCCGCTCCGCCATTGTGGGCAACCGCGACCGGCAGCGGCAGGCTGAACCAGACATTCGAGAGACCGAGCGACCACTGCACGACCAGCATCACGAGCACGGCCGCGCCGATGGCGCGCGCGCCATCGGTACGCAGCGCGCGGATGCCCAGCCAGCCGACCGCCAGCAGCACGACCACCGCACCGATCCGATGCGCCAGGTGGATGGCGGTCAGCGCCTGCATGGGGAGGAACTCGCCGTCGCCCTTCCTGCCCAGTTCGCGCACGAAGTGGAAGCCGTCGGCGAAGTTCGCCGGCGGCCACCACTGTCCCTGGCAGGTCGGAAGGTCGGTGCAGGCCAGGGCAGCGTAATTCGTGCTGACCCAGCCGCCCAGCGCGATCTGCAGCGCCACGAGGACCAGCCCGATCACCGCCGGCCCGCGCAGGGCCGCCAGGGGTTCGGCGTCGACATGCCGCACCCGCGGCCGCAGGCGCAGCCAGAACCACAGCAGCAGCGAGAAGACGAGCATCCCGCCGATCAGATGCCCGGTCACGATCGCCGGCTTCAGCAGCAGCGTGACGGTCCACTTGCCGAACAGGCCCTGCAGCACGACGACCCCGACGAGCAGGATCGGAAGCAGAGGCGACTCGCGCAGGTGCGCCCGCCGCATCCAGGACAGAACTGCGATCACGACGATCACCAGGCCGAGGAACGTGGCGATGTAGCGGTGGACCATCTCGGCCCACGCCTTGCCCATCGACACCGGGCCGTGCTCGCCGCCTTGCGCGTCGACCGCGCGCGCGATGTGGTCGCCGGCGTGCGCGGGGCTGAGCTTGCCGTAGCAGCCCGGCCAATCGGGGCAACCCAGACCTGCGTCGCTCAGGCGCACCCAGGCGCCGAGCATGATCAGGCACAGGGTCAGCACCGTGGCAAAAGCCGCCAGCGAGCGCAGCCCGGCGATGCGTGAGGGGTTCGTCTCATCGACCATCAGGAAACCTCAACCGATACGCGACGCCCGAAGCAGCTTGGCGACGTCCTTCTTCATCCGGGTCAGATCGACGTCCCTGGGAAACCGCATCATCAGGTTGCCCAGCGGATCGATCACGTAGAGATGCTCGTCGGCGCGCGCGCCGGCATCGGCCGGAAAACTGCGCGCGACGATATCGGCCGGCAGCCTGCCGACCACCGTTCCCTCGTACTCGGCCAACACCTGCGCGGACGGGACCGCGTCGCCGGTCACCAGCAGCACGCGCTCGACGCGATCACGGTCCTTGCCGGTCGTCAGGCGGATCTGCCGCAGGGCATAGAGACGGTCGGTGCACGCCTTCTCGCAGGCCCCCGGCTCGATCGCCAGCAGCAGCCACTTGCCGCGCAGATCGGCCATCGACGCGAGCTTGCCGTCGGGCGACGCCAGCGGCAGCGCCGTCAGGTCGCGCTGCGGCTCGATCAGGAACCCGTAGTTGGTGCGGCCCTCCGGCTTGATCACGTAGTACGTCAGGTACGACGCGATCACCGGCGCGGCGCACACAGCGAGGATCGCGAGCATCTTCAGCCGCCCGCGCCGGATCTGCTGCGCAGCCTCGGAAGCGGGCACCGTCGCGTTGGAGATCATGATTCCGAATCGGTCCTTCGCCTGAAGAAACTGAAGTACACCCAGAGCCCTGCCGCGGTCGCGGCCACCGTGTACCACTGGAACGCGTATGCGTGATGCTTTTCGACGCTCGGCGGCGGCACCGGCCACTCGCGGACCAGCCCGTCGTCGAGGCCGGGATCGGCGGACTGGCGGATCAGCACGCGCTGCACCTCGAGCCGGGACCAGGCTTCGAACACGCCGAAGTCGAGATTCTGCCAGATCCGGTCGGTCGGCCCGGGCGCCGGGCTGGCCTTCAGCTCGAAGGCCTGCGGGATCACCGCCTCGGCGATTCCCGTCACTTCGACCACCCCGGCCGGGGTCTCGACGGCCGGCAGCCGGGTGCGCTCGACCGGGTCGCGCGGGAGCCAGCCGCGCAGCACCAGGACGTGCAGGTCCGAGCCTTCGATCCTGACCGGCATCGCCAGGTGGAAGCCGGCCACGCCGTTGCGGCTGCGGTTGTCGACGAACACCGCACGTTCGGGTACGAATTCGCCCCGCACCATGACGCGCAGACCGTCGAGCGCCGCCGGATCGACGCGCACGGCCGGGACGGCCACCGGCGCGGCACGCTGCAGCTGCGCACGCTGCTGCAGGATCGCCGCCTTCTCGGCGGCGCGGCGCATCTGCCAGTTGCCGAGCGTCGTCGTGAACGCGATGAACGCCAGTCCCGCCACGCTCGCCAGCAGGCGCGAGCGCGACCGGCGCGCGGGGGCCCGCGCGTCGCCGGGGCTAGAATTGCCGCCACTCAAGATCGGGGCTCCCTGCCATGAAGTGGATCGTCATCGTCGCCTTCGTGCTGATCATCGGCAGCATGGTCTCGGCCATGGTGTTCCTGATCCGGGACCGGGGCCGCACGCGCAACGTCGTGCGCGCCCTCGGGTTTCGCGTCGGCTTCTCGATCGCGCTGTTCCTGCTGATCCTCTTTGCCCATCAGATGGGCTGGATCCAGAGCACAGGCGTGCCGGTCCGAACCGGCGGCTGATCCCCGTGGGTCGTCGATTCCGGCCCGTCGGCCGGCAACACCGCCGGCCACCAAAGGCGAAGGGCTGCAGATTCTGCAGCCCTTCCCGTTTCGGGCACCGGCCGTTTCACGCGAGACCGGCGCCGCGCCGCGGGGGATGCGCTGCGCGCACCACCCGGGGCACCGTGGCTCAGAGCCAGTAGACGACGACGTACAGGCCCAGCCAGACCACGTCGACGAAGTGCCAGTACCAGGCGGCGGCCTCGAACGCGAAGTGGTTGTCCGGCGAGAAGTGCCCCTTCATGATCCGGAACAGCACGACCGCCAGCATGAGCGCGCCGACCGTCACGTGGAAACCGTGGAAACCGGTGAGCATGAAGAAGGTCGAACCGAAAATGCCCGACGACAGCTTCAGGTTCAGGTCGCGGTAGGCGTGCATGTACTCGTAGGCCTGCAGCACCAGGAAGATCGCACCCAGCACCACCGTCATCAGCAGCCAGAACTTCAGCGCGCCGCGGCGATTGTCCTTCAAGGCATGGTGAGCGATCGTCAGCGTCACGCCCGAAGTCAGCAGCAGCGCGGTGTTGATCGTGGGGATCGGCCACGGCCCGATGGTCTGGAACGCCTCGACGACGCCAGCCGGACCCGCACTCGGCCAGACGGCGCTGAAGCCCGGCCACAGCATCGTCTTGTGGTCGAGGTCGCCCAGCCAGGGCGTGGTGATCGACCGGGCGTAGAACAGCGCGCCGAAGAAGGCCGCGAAGAACATCACCTCGGAGAAGATGAACCAGCCCATGCTCCAGCGGAAAGACACGTCGACGCGCGCGTTGTACATGCCGCCTTCCGATTCGCGCGACACCTCGCCGAACCAGCCGACCATCATGTAGGCGAGGATCGCCAGGAACGCGGCGAACACCCACGGCCCGTACGACGCGCCGTTCACCCAGCCGGACATGCCGAAGCCGAAGCATGTCAGCGCGATCGCGCCGACCATCGGCCACTTGGACGGGCCCGGTACGAAGTAGTACGGAGCCGCGTGGGCGCTCGATCCAGCCATGTTCTTCTCCCTCTCTGTGTCTCTGAAATTCTGTGAAACCGGCGCGCTCAGGCGACCACCGAACGAACGATGAGGATCAAACCCGTGACGAACGCGGCGGCCAGCAGGACCCCCACGACGATCACGTGCACGGGATTGAGCCTGGACATGTCGCTTTCATGCGCCCGGCTGCCGCGCACACCGAAAAAGGACGCCGACACCGCCTTCACCGTCTCGACGAATCCCGCCTTGCGCTGCGCCGCGTCGCCCTGTTCGCCCATCAGCCGCCCCTGCCGGATTCGGCCGCAGACACTTTTCCGGCGACCTCGAAGAACGTGTACGACAGCGTGATGGTGTCGACCTCGCGGGGCAGCTGCGGATCGACCACGAACACCACCGGGAAGCGCCGGACCTCGTTGGCGCCGAGCGCCTGCTGCTTGAAGCAGAAGCATTCGAGCTTGCGGAAATACTGGGCCGACTGCAGGGGGGCATAACTGGGGATTGCCTGCCCCGCGACCTGGCGCGGCTGCGTGTTGACCAGCTCGTACTCGATCGTCACCAGTTCGCCGGGATGGACCTTCATCGACCCCATGGCGGGCTTGAACTGCCATGCCGCGCCGCGACTGTTGGCGTCGAATTCGATCACGACGGTGCGGCTGGTGTCGATCTGCGTGTTGCGGGCGAAACGCTCGGCCTCGGCGTCGCGCTTGGTCATCAGACCGACGCCGGTCACCTCGCAGATCGCCCGGTAGATCGGCACCATCGCGAAGCCGAAGCCGAACATCGCCAGCGCGATGACGGCGAGTTTGCCCAGCATGCGACGGTTCACGCGGACGCCCTGCTCCAGCGTCTCGACCTGCGCCGACGCGGGCTGCTGCTGCGTGGGATGCGGATTCAGATCCTGCACGATGCGATCCTGGACGCGTCGACCGCCGCGTCAGCCGCCGAACAGCCAGCGCTTGGCGATCACGCCGAGAAAGAAGACCGCAGCCACCGACAGCAGGATCATCGCTGTGCGGAAGTTGCCGGTCTTCTTGCCGTCGCTGCCTGACATTGGACGTCCGATCCCAGCCGACGCAGGGCTCACTTGACCTGCGGAGGAGTCTCGAAGGTGTGGAACGGAGCCGGGCTCGGGATCGTCCACTCGAGGCCCTCGGCACCTTCCCAGGGCTTGTCGGCCGCCTTGGCGCCGCCCTTGATGCACTTCACGACCGCCCACAGGAAGATCAGCTGCGACAGACCGAACCAGAAGGCGCCGACCGTCACCAGCGCGTTGAAGTCCGCGAACTGCATCGGGTAGTCGGCATAGCGGCGCGGCATGCCGGCCAGGCCGAGGAAGTGCATCGGGAAGAAGGTCACGTTGAACGAGATGATCGAGGACCAGAAGTGCAGCTTGCCGAGCTTCTCGTCGTACATGTGGCCGGTCCACTTCGGCAGCCAGAAGTACGTGCCGCCGAACAGCGCGAACAGCGACCCGGCCACCAGCACGTAGTGGAAGTGCGCGACCACGTAGTAGGTGTCGTGCAGCTGGATGTCGAGCGGCGCGACCGCCAGGATGATGCCGGTGAAACCGCCCATCGTGAACACGAAGATGAAGCCGATCGCGAACAGCATCGGCGTCTCGAAGGTCATCGCACCGCGCCACATCGTCGCGACCCAGTTGAAGATCTTCACGCCCGTCGGCACCGCGATCAGCATCGTCGCGTACATGAAGAACAGCTGCCCGGTCACGGGCATGCCGGTCGTGAACATGTGGTGCGCCCACACGATGAACGACAGGATCGCGATCGACGCGGTGGCGTAGACCATCGAGCTGTAGCCGAACAGCTTCTTGCGCGCAAAGGTGGGGATGATCTCGGACACGATCCCGAACGCGGGCAGGATCATGATGTACACCTCGGGGTGACCGAAGAACCAGAAGATGTGCTGGTACATCACCGGATCACCGCCGCCGGCGGCGTTGAAGAACGAGGTGCCGAAATGCCGGTCGGTCAGCACCATCGTGATCGCTCCGGCGAGCACGGGCATCACGGCGATCAGCAGGTACGCGGTGATCAGCCAGGTCCACACGAACATCGGCATCTTCATCAGCGTCATGCCGGGAGCGCGCATGTTCAGGATCGTCGTGATGATGTTGATCGAGCCCATGATCGAGCTCGCGCCCATGATGTGGACCGCGAAGATCGCCAGGTCCATTCCCGGGCCCATCTGCACCGACAACGGCGCGTACAGCGTCCAGCCGGCCGCGGTCGCACCGCCCGGCACGAGGTAGGACACCACCAGCAGCGTCGCTGCCACCGGCAGCAGCCAGAAGCTGAAGTTGTTCATCCGCGCGAACGCCATGTCCGAGCAGCCGATCATCAGCGGGATCTGCCAGTTGGCGAAGCCCACGAACGCCGGCATCACGGCGCCGAACACCATGATCAGGCCGTGCATCGTGGTGAGCTGATTGAAGAACTCGGGGTTGACGATCTGCAGGCCGGGCTGGAACAGCTCGGAGCGCAGCAGCAGCGCGTTGACGCCGCCGACCATCAGCATCGCGAACGAGAACCACAGGTACAGCGTGCCGATGTCCTTGTGGTTGGTCGCGTATACCCAGCGCTTCCATCCGTGCGGATGGTCGTGCGCATGGTCGTGTCCGTCGTGATGATCGAGCACTGCACTCATGAATCAACTCCCGAGAAAATCCGTTGTGTCCGGTGAATCCGAATATCGACCGAAATGCGACCTGCCGGCCTACTTGCGGGCGGCGAGCACTTCCTTCGGCTGCACGATGCCGTCCTCGGCCTTGTTGCCGAAGGCATTGCGGGTGTACGTCAACACCGCCGCAAGCTCGACGTCGGACAGCTGCTTGAACGAGGCCATCGCGGTGCCGGCCTTGCCCTTCAGCAGGAGGTCGATCTGCCCTTCCTGGGGGCCCAGCACGAGCTTGGAGCCCTCGAGCGCCGGGAAGTTGCCGGGCACGCCCTTGCCGGTCGGCTGATGGCAGGCGGCGCAGTTGGCGGCGTAGACCTTCTCGCCGCGCGCCTGCAGATCGGCCTGCTGCCATTCCTTGTTCGGATCTTCGAGCTTGGCGAGCATTTCCTTCTTCTTGCCCTCGACCCACTTGCGGTAATCGTCCTCGGACTTGACCTCGACGACGATCGGCATGAAGGCGTGGTCCTTGCCGCACAACTCGGCGCACTGACCACGGTAGACGCCGACCTTCTCGGCCTTGAACCAGGTGTCGCGCAGGAAGCCGGGGATGGCGTCCTGCTTCACGCCGAAGGCCGGGACCATCCACGCGTGGATCACGTCGTTCGCGGTGGTCACGATGCGGATCTTCTTGTTGACCGGCACCACCAGCGCGTTGTCGACCTCCATCAGGTACGTGGCGTTGGCTTCGCGCTTGGCCTTCGCATCCGGGAACTGGCGGTCGTCGATCTGCTCGCGCGGCGTCGCCAGTGTCGACAGCAGAGCGATGCCCTCGCCCTCGCCCTTCAGGTAGTCGTAGCCCCACTTCCACTGGTAACCGGTGGCCTTGATGGTGATGTCGGAGTTGGACGTGTCCTTCTGCTCGACGACCATCCGCGTCGCAGGCAGGGCCATGCCGATGACGATCAGGAAGGGCACGACCGTCCAGGCGATCTCCACCGAAGTGCTCTCGTGAAAGTCGGCCGGTTTGTGCCCCTTCGACTTGCGGTGCTTCCACACGGAATAGAACATCACGCCGAAGACGGCGACGAAGATCACCGCGCAGATGACCATCAGGAACCAGTGGATCCAGTGCTGGTCGGCGGCGATGCGCGTGACCGGATCCGCGATGTTCAGCTGGTTGACTCTCGGCCCCCCGGGCATGTCGCCGACGGCAGCCGCCATCGAAGCCCACCCCGACAGCACCGCTGCCGTCGCCCACCGCTGAAATCTATTGATGACCATGCTCTCACCAGACCCCGAGTCGTTGATCTTTTCCATGTCGCCCGTCAGGAATGCCATCCGGCAAGCGACCGACGCAACTCCAGAGCCAGATCGCCCCTGCTCTCCCCGGGGACGAACCGGCCCACCGCAACCTCACTGCCACCCGCCACCAGCCTGATCAGCTCCCGGTGGGAACCGTGGTATTCGACCCGGATCCACGCGGGCTGGCATTCGATCCGATCGAACGCCGCGCCGTGCGACTGCTCCACCACCAGACTGCCCGGCCCGACCACGATCCGCTCGTAGTCGGCCGCATGTCGCGCATACACCACAAAAGCGACCGCCAGCGCCCCCATTTCGAGGCATGCAAACGGCACGACGAGCCAGGCGCCGTTCATCGCGAAGACCGAGGCGATTGCGAGCGACACCGTCGCCAGCACCCCGAAGCACGCTGCCAGCTGCCTGGGTTTCATCGCGCAATTGCGCTTCAGCACCCACTGCTGGCGTTCGGGCTCGATCGAATGGGTCCACCGATACTGCATGGAGTTCAAATTGAGTGCCGAGCGATGATACGAGGATTCGTGCCTGGAAGGCGGTTGGCGGCGGATTATACGGGCGCCCACGTGGCGCACCAAATTGCCTTGAGCGGGATCCTTGCGGGAAACCCGAAAAAACGGTATCGCTCAGCCCGCCCGCCGCCGCGCGACGAACTCCACGGGCGCCAGCCCATCGCGCCTGCGCTTGCGTTGCGGACACCAGGCATGCGCGTGGATGATCTCGAAGCTGATCGCGATCAGCCCCCCCTCGCCGCGCAAGGTTTCGATGGCTGAACTCCATTGCGCGCGCCGCTGGCGCCCGCAAAGGCTTCTGCGGCGCGCGCGCAGCGCGTTGCCCCCGAGTCCGCGCAGGTCGCGAAGCAGGCTGTCCGGATCCGACCAGGTGACCGTCAGCCGTTCGGTGTCCATCACCGGCGCCGCGAAGCCGACCGAGCCGAGCAGGTCGCCGATGTCGTGCATGTCGGGGAAGTCGGGCAGTTCGGCCCCGATGCGACGCAACTCGCGCAGCGTGTCGACGCCGAAGGACGAGAACATCAGCAGCCCGTCGGGGCGCATCACGCGGTGGAACTCGCCGGCCGCACCGACCGGATCGGCGAACCAGTGCCAGGCCAGGTTCGACCACAACAGGTCGACCGAGGAATCGCGCACAGGCAGTCGCGCCGCGTCCGCCGCAACGAAGGACGCCGCCGCCGCACCGCTGGCGTTGCCGGCCCTGCCGGCGCCGAACCAGCGCCGCAGCCGGTCGCCGAGCGAACGACCCGCCCGCGCGCCGTGGATCGCATCGGCCTGCACGAGCAGGGGCAGGGCCGCGTCGACGCCGAGCACGCTGGCCGACGGGAAGCGCCGACGCAGCTGCGCCGCACCGTGCCCGAGGCCGCAGCCGACGTCGACCGCCAGCGCGGGCGCGAGCCGCACGACATCGAGCCGCTCCAGCATCCGGCGCTCGACCTCGCGGAACAGGAAATCGCCGTCGGCAAGCCGCTGCCGCCGCCGGCCGAACTGCAGGCGCACCGCCTTCGGGTCTAGGTCCTCGGGTCGAGTCATGACGGCGCAGTATACGGACGGCGCAAGCTAAGCTTGGCGGCATGGTTTCGCATCGGACCCGGCCAGCCGGGATCGCCTCACGTCCGTTCACCCCCGCCTGGCGGGACGCCGTGGCCCGCGCGGTCGTCGACCCCTGGCTGCCGCGGGCCTGCGGCCTGTGCGGAATGCGACTGGACCTGCAGACGACGGGCCTGTGCCGGCACTGCTTCGCGGGGCTGCCCGGCCTGGACAGCCCGCGCTGCGCCGTGTGCGCGATCCGCGTGCGTCGGCACGAGCAGCGCTGCGCCGCCTGCACGAGCGAGCCGCCCGCGTTCGACCGGACCGTGGCGCTGGCCGACTATGCGCCGCCGCTCGACCGGCTGATCCTCGCGCTCAAGTTCGGCGGCCGGTACGGGCTGGCGAAGAGCATCGGCGCGTCGCTGGCATCGCGCTTCCGGCAGGCAGCACAGCGTTGCGACCGGATCGTGCCGGTGCCGCTCTCCGACGAACGCCTGACCGCGCGCGGGTACAACCAGGCGGGCGCGATCGCTGCCGTGGTCGCGCGCGCTTGCGACGTGCCGCTGGACACGCGCCTGCTTCGGCGGGTGCGCGCGACCGCGGCACAATCCGGGTTGCCGCTGCTGCGCAGGCACGCCAACCTCAGCGGCGCGATGCAGGCGACACGCCGATGCGACGGCCTGAGCATCGTCGTCGTCGACGACGTGATGACCACCGGCGCGACCCTGTCGGCCACCGCCGCCGTGCTGAAGGACGCGGGCGCGGCGACCGTGATCAACCTGGTCGTTGCCCGCACCGACTGATCGAGCCCCATGTTCCACGTCGTTCTGGTCCATCCCGAAATCCCGCCCAACACCGGCAACGTGATCCGGCTCTGCGCGAACACCGGCGCGCAGCTGCACCTGATCCGCCCGCTGGGCTTCCCGATCGACCATGCGCAGATGCGTCGCGCCGGCCTCGACTACCACGAGTTCGCCCGCATGCAGGTCCACGACGACTGGGCCGCGTTCCGCGGCGGCTGGGGCGGCGGCCGGCTGTTCGCGCTCACCACCTCGGGGGGCGCGGCGCCGTCCGAGGTCGCGCTGCAGGCCGGCGACGGCTTCGTCTTCGGCAAGGAGTCGGCGGGCCTGCCGGCCGAGGTGCTGGACCAGTTCCCCGCCACGCAGCGGCTGCGCCTGCCGATGCGCCCCGACAACCGCAGCCTGAACCTGTCGAATGCCGTCGCCGTGACGGTCTTCGAGGCCTGGCGGCAGAACGGCTACGCCGGCGCGGCAGGCCGCTGAGCAAGCCGCCCGGCGAGCAGATCGAGCACCGCCCCGGTCCGCCCGGCGACGCCCATCGTATCGATGTCGCGCGGATGCACGAAGCCGGCTGCGACCATCGCACGACAGGCGGCGAGCAGGGGATCCCAGTAGCCGTCCTGGTTCAGCAATGCAACCGGCTTCGAGTGCTCGCCGATCTGCGCCAGCGTCAGCACCTCGAACAGCTCGTCGAGCGTGCCGAGGCCGCCGGGCAGCGCGACGAACGCGTCCGACAGCTCGATCATGCGGGTCTTGCGCGCCGCCATGTCGCCGACGACCTCGAGCTGCGTCAGCGCCCGATGCGCGAGCTCGCGCTGCAGCAGGCCTTGCGGGATCACCCCGATCACCTTGCCGCCCGCGGACAGCGCCCCGTCGGCGAGCGCCCCCATCAGCCCGACGCGCCCGCCGCCGTAGACCAGCACCCATCCGCGCCGCGCCAGCGCCTCGCCGAAGTCGCGCGCCACCTCCATCCAGCGCGGGTCGGTCCCGGACTTGGCGCCGCAGAAGACGCACACCGCAGGGTTCGGCATCCGCAGACCCTAGTCCGCCTCGCGCCGCGGCTCGCGCGACAGCAGGGCCAGCACCGCGTCGCGCGGCGACAGTTGCCCTTCGAGCACGGCGTTCACCGCCGACACGATCGGCACGTCCACGCCGAGGGCCCGTGCACGGCGAAGCACCTCGCGCGCGCAGGCGACGCCCTCGGCGACATGGCCCAGTTCGCGCATCGCCTGATCGAGCGGCGTGCCGGCGGCCAGCGCCATGCCGACGCGGCGGTTGCGCGACAGGTCGCCGGTGCAGGTCAGCACCAGGTCGCCGAGCCCGGTCAGCCCCATGAACGTGTCGGCCCGCGCCCCCTGCGCCACGCCATAGCGGGAAGTCTCGGCCAGGCCGCGGGTGATCAGCGCCGCGCGCGCGTTGTGCCCGAGCCCGAGACCGTCGCAGATGCCGGCGGCGATCGCCATCACGTTCTTCAGTGCCGCACCGATCTCGACGCCGACCACGTCGTCGGAGCGGTAGATCCGTGCCGCGCCGTGATGAAAGGCGCGGACGGTCTCGGACCCGGCCGCGTCGGCCGCGGTTGCCACCGTCAGCGCGACCGGCAGCCCGGCCGCCACCTCCTGCGCGAAACTGGGTCCCGACAGCACCGCACCGAGCGCAGCCGGGCGGCGCTGCCGGACGATCTCGTGCGGCAGCAGCCCGGTGTCGCGCTCCAGGCCTTTGCACAACCAGACCAGCGGCGCAGGCGGATGTTCGGGAAGGGCATCGAGCGTGGGACGCAGCCCGGCCACCGGGGCGGCGATCACGATCAGGCCGTCCTGGCCCTGCAGGCCGGCCAGCGCATGATCCAGGCACGACGTGACCGACACCGCGTCGGGCAATCCGGTGCCGGGGAGATAACGCAGATTGCGCCGCTCGCTGCGCATCGCGTCGGCGTGCCCGCCGCTGCGGGCCCACAGTCGGACTTCGTGGCGGCGGGCGGCGTGAACCGCGACGGCCGTCCCCCAGGCGCCCGCACCCAATACGACGACGATCATCTTGCCGACCTCTACAGCCCCCAGACCTCGGCGGCGCGGACATGGCCGGCGCTGCCGTCCTGGTGGCGCACCCGCGCCCAGCCATTGACCGCCGGCTCGAGCAGTTCGAGCAGAACCCCTCGCTCGGCCTGGAAGACCAGCTCCGCGCCTTCCTGGGGCTGGGCACGCACCGTCGCGCCGCTGCCGCGGGCGAGCACGGTGCGCTGGGCAGACAGCTGGCTGCGTTCGACCCAAACGGCGTCGCCCTGCACGTCGCGGACCTTGACCCAGCTGCCGACCGTGCTGAGCACTTCGACCGGCATGCCGCGCGGCGCAACGAACAGCTTGCGCGCGCTGAGCGAAGGCGCGTCGTAGAGCACCGCGGCGGGTGTGCCGATGGAACGGAATTCGGCGGCGGCGCCCGCCTGCGCCATGCACGCGAGCAGCACGGCCGGCAGGAGACGTCGCGCAGACATCACGGCGGCAGGCATCGAGGGCAGGAGGGCGCCGGGCGCGCGGGTCAGTTCGGCACGTAGATGCTGGGCTTTTGCTGCTGCTCCTGCTGCTCCTGCTGCTTCTGCTGCATGCGCTGCTGGTACAGCGCCTCGAAGTTGATCTCCTGCAGGTGGATCGGCGGGAAACCGGCGCGCTGGATCACGTCGGCGACGTTGGCCCGAAGGTACGGATAGACCACGTTCGGGCAGACGACGTTGAGGATCAGCGGCATCTGCTCGGCGGGCACGTTGCGGATCTCGAAGATGCCGGCTTCCTTGGCCTCGACCAGGAACGCGACCTTGTCGCCCACCTTGGTGGTGATGGTCGCCGTGACGGTGATCTCGTAGATTCCGCCGGCGACCTCCTGGCCGGCCACGTCGAGCTGGATCTCGACGGCGGGCTGGGTCGTCTCGAGGAAGATCTGCGGCGCGTTCGGGATCTCGAGCGAGAGGTCCTTCAGGTAGGTGCGCTGGATCGCGAAGACCGGATCCTGGTTCTCATTGGACATTCTGGCGTTCCTTAGCCGTTCAGGAGGGGAGTCAGGCCGCCCGCGCGATCGAGCGCGGACAGGTCGTCGAAGCCGCCGACGTGGGTCTCCCCGATGAAGATCTGGGGCACGGTCCGGCGGCCCGTGCGGGCGATCATCGCGTCGCGCTGCTGCGGATCGAGATCGATGCGGATCTTATCGATCGCGTCCACGCCGCGCTGCTTCAGCAGCTGCTCGGCACGAATGCAGTACGGGCAGACCGCCGTGCTGTACATCAAGACCTTGTTCATGGGTGCATCCGTTACCGAAGGTGGGACGAGTTCACTTGACGACCGGCAGACCGGCCTGCCGCCACGCCTGCAACCCGCCGCTCAGGTTGAACACCTGCGCATGCCCGGACTTGCGCAGCAGCGACACGGCCCGCGACGAGCGCCCGCCCGACGCGCAGCAGACCAGCACCGGCTTGTTGGAGGGAACTTCGGCGACGCGCTTGTCGAGCTCGGCGAGCGGGATGTTGCGCGCACCGGGCAGGTGCCCGGCACCGAACTCGCCGGCTCGCGCACGTCGAGCACGATCGCCTGCGTGTCGTTGATCAGGCGCGTCGCCCCGAGGCTGTCGAGCGCAGGGCCGGACGTGCCGCGCTGGATCAGCGGCCAGAGCAGCATGCCGCCCGACACGAACGCGATCGCGATGAAGAGGAGGTTGTCTACGATGAACTGCACGGCATCCTTCCAGTAGGTCCGGTGGTTTCCCGGACAATCGGCAATTATAGAATAGCGTCCGGTAACCCCTTCGTGCGACGAACTTCGATGACCTACAAGCTCGTTCTGCTGCGCCACGGCGAGAGCCAGTGGAACCTCGAAAACCGCTTCACCGGCTGGACCGACGTCGACCTGACCGAGAACGGCCGCGCCGAGGCCCGCCGCGCCGGTCAGCTTCTGAAAGAGAGGGCTTCGACTTCGACGTCGCGTTCACGTCCAGGCTGAAGCGCGCGATCCGCACCCTGTGGACGGTCGCTCGACGAGATGGACCGGATGTGGCTGCCGACGGTGCATTCCTGGCGCCTGAACGAGCGGCACTACGGCGCGCTGCAGGGCCTGGACAAGGCCGAGACCGCCGCGAAGTTCGGCGACGCAGCAGGTGCTGATCTGGCGCCGCGCCTATGCGATCGCTCCGGATCCGCTGCCGGCCGGCGATCCGCGCGAATCCGACCACGACCCGCGCTATGCCGACGTGCCTCCGGGCGCGATTCCGCGCACCGAATGCCTGAAGGACACCGTCGCGCGCGTCGTGCCGTTCTGGAACGAAGCGATCGCGCCGGCCATCGCGAGCGGTCGCCGGGTCGTCGATCGCGGCGCACGGCAACTCGCTGCGCGCGCTGGTCAAGCACCTGGACGGCGTCTCCGACGACGACATCGTGCAGATGAACATCCCGACCGCGCGACCGCTGGTCTACGAACTCGACGACCGCCTGAGGCCGATCCGCAACTACTACCTGGGCGACCAGGCCGAGATCCAGGCCGCGAGGCCGCGGTCGCAGCGCAGGGCAAAGCCCGCAAGAGCTGATCCGGCCGCCCGGCGGGGCCGTCGCCGCGCCGGACGGCCTGCGTCTCCAACGGGAGGGCGAGGGTATACTCGGCCTGCGAGATTCTGTCCGGTATGCAAGGTGCGTGCCGCCACGCGACCAAGGACAGACGCAGTGCAGGCGGAATCCATGGACGGGAAGTTCAAGAAGGTCGGTCTGGTCTCGGCGGGCGCCGTCGCGGGCGTCCTCATCAGCCTCGGTTTCACCGCGGTCGCGCAGCGCGATGCGCGCGTCCCCGCTGCCCCTCGAGGAGCTGCGCCAGTTCACGCGACGTGTTCGGCGCCATCAAGGCGAACTACGTCGAGCCGGTCGAGGACAAGAAGCTGATCACCGAGGCGATCAGCGGCATGCTCGCCGGACTCGATCCGCACTCGGCCTACCTGGACGCCGACGCGTTCAAGGAACTGCAGGTCGGGACGCAGGGCGAGTTCGGCGGCCTCGGCATCGAGGTCGGCATCGAGGACGGCTTCGTCAAGGTCGTCTCGCCGATCGAGGACACGCCCGCGGCCCGCGCCGGCATCAAGTCCGGCGACCTGATCATCAAGATCGACGAGAAGGCCACCAAGGGCATGCCGCTGAGCGACGCGGTCAAGCTGATGCGGGGCAAGCCCAAGACCCAGATCACGCTGACGCTGTCGCGCAAGGGCGAGACCCGCCCGCTGGTGATCCAGCTGACCCGCGACGTGATCCGCGTGCAGTCGGTCAAGTCGAAAGTGCTCGAACCCGGCTTCGGCTACCTGCGCGTCACGCAGTTCCAGGAGCACACGGTCGAGAACCTGGTCAAGCACGTCGACACCCTGTACAAACAGGGCGGGCCCCTGAAGGGCCTGGTGCTCGACCTGCGCAACGATCCGGGCGGCCTGCTGCACGGCGCGGTCGGCGTGTCGGCGGCGTTCCTTCCGCCGAAGGTCACGGTGACCAGCACCGACGGCCGCACCGAGGACGCCAAGCGGCGCTACATCGCCAGCCCCGAGGACTACCTGCGCGGCACCCGCGACGACTACCTGCAGAAGCTGCCCGGCGGCATCAAGTCGGTGCCGATGGTCGTTCTGGTCAACGCCGGTTCGGCGTCTGCGTCCGAGATCGTCGCCGGCGCGCTGCAGGACCACAAGCGCGCCGTCGTGATCGGCACCCAGACCTTCGGCAAGGGCTCGGTGCAGTCGATCCTGCCCCTCACCAACAACTCGGCGATCAAACTCACCACCGCGCGTTACTACACGCCGGCGGGGCGCTCGATCCAGGCCAAGGGCATCACGCCCGACTTCGTGGTCGAGGAAACGCCCGAGGGCGACATCAGCCAGTTCCGCGTGCGCGAGGCAGATCTCAGCCGCCATCTGACCAACGACAAGGATGCCGAGGACAAGCCGCGTGCCCCGAGCCCGTCCGACGCCGCCAGCGACAAGCTCAAGGATCGCAAGCCGATCGAGTTCGGCTCCGCCGACGACTATCAGCTGCAGCAGGCGATGAACCACCTGAAGGGCAAACCGGTCGTCGTGGCCAAGGCCAAGGAAGAACTGAGGGCCGAGACCGGCTCGGGAACCGAAAAGAGCCGATGAATGACGAGCAGCTGCTGCGCTACAGCCGGCACATCCTGCTCGATGAAATCGGCGTCGAGGGGCAGGAGCGGCTGCTCGCCGGCTCGGCACTGATCGTCGGCGCCGGCGGCCTCGGCTCGCCGGCCGCCATCTACCTCGCGGCTGCCGGCGTCGGCCGCATCCTTCTGGCCGATGCCGACACGGTCGACCTGACCAACCTGCAGCGCCAGATCCTGCATCACCAGGACGCGATCGGTCTGCCCAAGGTGGAGTCCGGCCGAAGCTCGCTGGCGCGCGTCAACCCCGGCGTCGAGGTGGTCGCGCTGAACACGCGGCTGGCCGGAAGTGCGCTGACGCAGGCGGTGCGTGAAGCCGGCGTGGTGCTCGACTGCTGCGACAACTTCGCGACACGCCACGCGGTGAACCGCGCCTGCGTCGAGGCCGGGCGCCCGCTGGTGTCGGGCGCGGCCATCCGCTTCGACGGCCAGCTGTCGGTGTTCGACACACGGCAGGCCGAGTCGCCCTGCTACGCCTGCCTGTTCCCCGAGGATCGCGAAACCGAGGAAGTGCACTGCGCGACGATGGGCGTGTTCGCTCCGCTGACCGGGATCGTCGGCACGATGCAGGCGGCCGAGGCGCTGAAGATTCTCGGCGGTTTCGGCACTCCGGCCACCGGCCGGCTGCTGCTGATCGACGCACGAACGATGGAGATCACGCCGATCCGGGTGCCGCGCAGCGCGGGCTGCCCGGTGTGCGGGGCGCGCGGCGCGGCCTGACGCCTGCGGTCAGTCGCCCTGGATCGCGGGCGGCGGACGGCGACGCACCCAGCCCGTCGCCTGGTCGTAGGCATGCGCGATCTGCAGGACTTCGAAGTCGGCCCGCGGCCGGCCGATGATCTGCATGCCCATCGGCAGCCCGTTGCTGCCGAATCCGACCGGCACGCTGATCGCGGGACAACCGGCCAGCGTCGCGCCGATCACGACTTCCATCCAGCGGTGATAGGTGTCCATGCGGCGTCCGGCGATCTCCTGCGGCCAATGCCGCTCGATCGGGAACGGGAACACCTGCGCGGTGGGCAGCACGAGGAAGTCGTGGCGCCGGAACAGCCCGAGCAGATGGCGGTACCAGGCGGTGCGCTCGGCGGAGGCGCGGTACACGTCGAGCGCGCTGGTCTTCAGCCCGTTCTCGACCTCCCACACCGCTTCGGGCTTGAGCAGCGGGCGGCGCTGCGGATCGGCGTAGTGCACGTGCTGCGCCCCGCTGACCACGCAGCTGCGCAGCGTGATCCACATCCGCCACAGACGGTCGGGATCGAAGCCCAGCGCGGTGTCCTCGACCACGCAGCCGATCGTTCCCAACGCCCCCAGCGCTTCCTTGCACAGGTCGAGAATGCCGGGCTCGAACGGGAGATGGCCGCCGAGATCGCCGAGCCAGCCGATCCGGGTGCCGCCAAAGCCGCGCTCGAGGGCGGCGCTGAACTGCGCCGGATCCTCGGCGAGCGACAACGGCGCGCGCGGGTCGTAGCCGGCCTGCACCGACAGCAGCATCGCGAGGTCGGGCACGGTGCGCGCCATCGGCCCCTCGGTGCCAAGCTGCTCGATGAAGCTCTCGTTCGCGGGAAACTTCGGCACGCGCCCGGCGGACGGCCGCAGCCCGAAGACGTTGTTGTAGGCGGCCGGGTTGCGCAGCGAACCGCCCATGTCGCTGCCATCGGCGACCGGCAGCAGGCGCAGCGCGAGCGCGACGGCCGCGCCGCCGCTCGAACCGCCGGCGCAGATCGCCGGGTCGTAGGCATTGCCGGTCGCGCCGAACACCTTGTTGTAGGTCTGGGATCCCAGGCCGAACTCGGGCACGTTGGTCTTGCCGATCAGGATCGCGCCGGCACGCCGCGCGCGCTCGACGACGATCGAATCCTCCAGCGGCACCTGGTCGCGGAAGATCGGCGAACCCATCGTCGTGCGGATGCCGCGCGTCGCGGCGAGGTCCTTGATCGCCTGCGGAAATCCGTGCATCCACCCGAGCCACTCGCCACGCGCCAGCTGCGCGTCCCGCTCGTCGGCCTGCGCGATCAGCGCGTCGCCGTCCTGCAGCGACACGATCGCATTGAAGCGCGGATTCAGGCGCGCGACCGCATCGAGATATGCGCGCATGACCTCGCGGCACGAGACCTCGCGACGGCGGATCGCCGCCGACAGTTCGACGGCGTCGAGAGAGACGATGTTGGTCATGGACGTTTGTCGGTTCAGGCGACCAGCATTGGTCATGGACGTTTGTCGGTTCAGGCGACCAGCAGCCCGATCTGCTGGTCGATGGATTCGGTCGGCTGACGCCGGAATCCGCTCTTGGCGAAACGCAGCCAGCGGCCGAGCACGAAGGCCAGCACCATGCTCGCCCTGGCCTGGACGTCGGCATCCTGGGGCAAGGTGCCCTGCACGACGGCATTGCGGAAACCCTGCCGCAGCGAGGCCTCGACCCGGTCGATCAGCTGGTTGATGCGATCCTGCAGGCGGCCATCCTCGGTGACCAGCGCGTCGCCGACCAGCACCCGGGTCATGCCGGGATTGCGCTCGGCAAAGCCGAGCAGCATCGCGACGATCGCACGCAGCTGACGCAGGCCGTCGTCCTCCTGCGCCGCGATCTGGTTGATCAGCCCGAAGACGGTGGATTCGATGAACTCGATCAGGCCCTCGAACATCTGGGCCTTGCTGGCGAAGTGGCGGTAGAGCGCCGCTTCGGAGACCTGCAGCCGCGCCGCGAGCGCGGCGGTGGTGACGCGGTCGGCCCCCGGTTCCTGGAGCATCGTCGCCAGGGTCTGAAGGATCTGCAGACGCCGCTCACCCGGCTTCGGTCGCGCAGGCCTCGCAGGGGGCGGCAGGTCGTTGGTCATTTCAGTCGGTGGACGATCCGAGGCAACTGCGCGACCGATTGTACTTGAACGTCTATGCGCCGCCCCCGCCCTGCGCGGGGCAGACCGGCGGCCCCTGCCGGACGGTCACCGTGCCCGGTGACGAGCACGGTGCGCAGGCGGCAGGCGCGCGCGGCACGCAGGTTGTCGGCCGAATCCTCGACCAGAACGCAGCGCGCCGCCGGCACGCGCAGCCGCGCCACCAGCTTGCGCAGCATCGTGCGCGAGGGCTTCGGCATGAAGCGCCCGGCGAAGCGCATCGCCTCGATCGACACCAGTCCGTCGATCAGTGGCGCCACGCCGAGCGCGCGCAGCACGCCTGCCGCATAGTCGGCCGGCCCGTTGGTGACGACGATCCTGCGGCCCGGCAGCCGGCGCAGCGCCTGGCGCAGACCGTGGTCACGCGCCACCAGCAGGTGCAGGTCGGGGAACGGGTGCGCCTCGCGCAGGAACTCGTGCGGATCGACGTCGTGGTGCCGGATCATCCCCAGCAGGGTCGCGCCGTAGCGGCGCCAGTAGTGCACGCGCAGCGCGCTGGCCTCGTCGTGCGGCAGTGCCAGCGTGCGCGCGACGTAGTCCGTCATCGCCCGATTGATACGCGGGAACACGTGCGTGCCCGCGTCGTGCAGGGTGTTGTCGAGATCGAGCAGCCAGACGGGCTGGCGTGTGTGTTCCGCCACCGCAGCGGCGCCGGGCGTCAGGACGCGGCCGGGATCGTCTCGCCGCCCGCGCCC
Organism: uncultured beta proteobacterium; assembly: GCA_963849015.1. GTDB lineage: Bacteria > Pseudomonadota > Gammaproteobacteria > Burkholderiales > Burkholderiaceae_E > Quisquiliibacterium. The sequence goes on along the minus strand of CAWKFK010000017.1, from coordinate 10,721 downwards.
GTCATGTGTCAGTGCGAGCGGATCATGGTGCCGACACCGTGGTCGGTCATGATCTCGAGCAGCAGGCAGTGGTCCTCGCGCCCGTCGATGATGTGCACCGAATTCACGCCGCCCTTGGCGGCATCGAGCGCCGACGAGATCTTCGGCAGCATGCCGCCGGAGATCGTGCCGTCGGCGAACAGGTCGTCGATCTGGCGCGCGGTCAGGCCGGTGAGCAGCTGTCCGTCCTTGTCGAGAACGCCGGGCGTATTGGTCAGCAGCACCAGCTTCTCGGCCTTCAGCACCTCGGCGATCTTGCCGGCGACGAGGTCGGCGTTGATGTTGTAGGTCTCGCCGGACTCGCCCGAGCCGATCGGAGCGATCACCGGGATGAAGCCGTTGCCGGTCAGCGTGCGGATCACCGACGGGTCGATCGACTCGATCTCGCCGACCTGCCCGATGTCGATCTGCTCGCCCGGACGATCCTTGTCGGCGAGCATCATCTTGCGCGCGTGGATCAGCCCGCCGTCCTGGCCGGTGAGGCCGACCGCCTTGCCCCCGGCGTGATTGATCAGCTCGACGATCTCCTTGTTGACCTGCCCGGCGAGCACCATCTCGACGATGCTCATCGTCTCCTCGTCGGTGACGCGCATGCCCTGCACGAACTCGCCCTTCTTGCCGATGCGGCCGAGAAGCTGTTCGATCTGGGGACCCCCGCCGTGAACGACGACCGGGTTCATGCCGACCAGCTTGAGCAGCACCACGTCGTGCGCGAAGCTCGACTTCAGGCGGTCGTCGGTCATCGCGTTGCCGCCGTACTTGATGACGATGGTCTTGCCGTGGAAACGGCGGATGTAGGGCATCGCCTCGGCGAGGATCTCGGCCTTCAGGCCTGCGGTCACGGCGTTTTCGTTCATGGCTTCGATGGCGTGGAGACGGACCGCAACGGGCGCATCCGATAAGATGCGGCTGATTCTACGACACCCCCTTGCCCGCGCCCCGACCGCATGACCACAGGCATCCAGCCCTTCCCGACCCGCGCCGGCGAACCGGCACGATGCGTGCGCTGCGGCGAGACCTTCCACTGCGGCAGGCATGCCGGCTCCTGCTGGTGCGGCGGCTTGCCGGTACTCGATCCGCTGCCGGCGGGACTGGCGGCGTCGTGCCTGTGCGAGCGCTGCCTGCGGTCCGCGCTGGCCGAATCCTCGTCCGCGCGCGCGACCGCCGCCCCCGGCCGATGCTGATGCTGCAGCTGCGCCTCGCCGCGCTGGCGATCGGCCTGCATTCGCGCCTGCCCGTGGGCGCGCGCCTGCGCGCCTGGGCTGGTGCGCACCCGGCCTCGATCGTGCGCTGCGACCGCTATCTGCCGCTGGCCGGGCTGGTGATCAGCCTGCTGACGGCAATGACCTATGCGATGTTCGCGCTGGTGCTGCCGCACTCGGTCGCGGTGCTGGTCGCGATGACCGCCGGACTGATGCTGAGCGGCACGCGGGATCACGCGTTGCTGGCTGCGTCCGCCGACTCGATCGGCGCGGCGCCCGCCAACGGTGCGGCCGGTGCACCGGCGATCGGCACGCGCGGCGTGATCGCGCTGGCGATGCTGCTGCTGCTCGATTACGAGACGCTGTCGTCGATCGACCCGAGCTGGATCGGGGTCACGCTGGTTGGCGGCGGCACGTTTGCGCGCGCGGTCGCACTGATGGTCGCCACTGGAGGCCCCGCGGCGCCGGGCGGCTCGCCGGTGGCGCCCGAGGCAGCCGCGGCCCTCGCGGCGCGCGACCGGCGCTTCGATGCCTGGGTCGCGTTCGCGATCGGGCTGGCTCCGGTGCTGGCGCTGGCCTGGTGGACCGCCGAGTGGGGGCTGTTCGTGCTGGCCGGGGCTCTGTCGTTCGGATGCGCGACCTGGTTCCGGCACATCCACACGACCCATCTGGCGGCGCGCGCCGAGGTCGGCGCCGCGACGACCCCACCCGGGTCGCTGCGGCTGGTGGCGCAGACCGCGTTCATGATCGGTGTTCTCGCAAGTCTGGCGGTGATCGATGAAGTTGTTGCTGATCCGGCATCCTAAGCCTGCCGTTGCCGAAGGCACGTGCTACGGCCGTACCGACGTGCCGCCCGAGGCGGACGATCTGACCGCGCTTCTGGACCGGCTGCGGCAGCGCTGGCGCAGCGGCGCGCATCCCGCGCCGCGCGCCGTGTACAGCAGTCCGCTGCAGCGCTGCGCGCGCGTCGCTTGCGCACTTGCCGACGACGTCTGGCCGCAGCCGACCTTCGACGCGCGCATTGCGGAGATGGATTTCGGTCACTGGGAAGGGCGCATGTGGGCGGAGCTGCCGCGCGAACAGATCGCCGCCTGGCGCGCGGACATCGCCAACCATGTGCCGCCGGGCGGCGAATCGCTGGCGCAGATGGCGCAGCGCGCGCGCGCCTTCGCGGACGAGCTGCTGACGCTCCACCCCGAGGACCCGGACACCGAGATCGTCCTCGTCACGCACGTCGGGATCATCCAGACCCTGCCTCGGGTGCTGACCGGAGAGCCGCTGCGCGGCTTCTCGGGCAGCCCGATCGACTACGGCACGATCACGCGGCTCGAGCTGCGCAACGGCCGCTTCGAGCGCGACGGCACGAACCTGGCGCCGTGAGACGGCCCCCGGACCACCGCACCGACCCCCGGGCCCCGGCGCCTGACCGGCGAACGACGCCGGCCGGGCCGCTGCTCTACAGGATGTAACGCGCCAGATCCTCGCGTGCGGCCACGCCGGCAAGGCGCTCGTCGACGCAGGCAGCGTCGATCACCACCGTCTGGCCAGCGTGCCGGGAGGCGTGGAAGGACACCTCCTCGAGCAGCTTCTCCATCACGGTGTGCAGCCGCCGCGCGCCGATGTTCTCCGTCTTCTCGTTGACCGAGAACGCGATCTCGGCCAGCCGCGCGACGCCGTCCGGCGCGAACTCGAGCCGCACGCCCTCGGTCTCGAGCAGCGCCTGGTACTGCCGCGTGAGGTTGGCATCGGTCTCGGTGAGAATGCGCACGAAGTCCTCGACCGACAGCGAGTCCATCTCGACCCGGATCGGCAGACGCCCCTGCAGTTCCGGGATCAGGTCCGACGGCTTGGACAGGTGGAACGCGCCGGACGCGATGAACAGGATGTGATCGGTGCGCACCACGCCATGGCGCGTGCTGACCGTCGTGCCCTCGATCAGCGGCAGCAGGTCGCGCTGCACGCCCTGGCGCGACACGTCGGCGCCCTGCATCTCGGAGCGGCTGGCGATCTTGTCGATTTCGTCGAGGAACACGATGCCGTTCTGCTCGACTGCCGCGATCGCCTGCGCCTTCAGGTCCTCGTCGCTGACCATGCGCGCCGCTTCCTCGTCGGCGAGCAGCTTCATCGCCTCGGCGATCTTCAGCTTTCGGCTCTTGCGGCGCCCCTGCAGGCCGGAGAACATCGACTGCAGCTGCTGGGTCATCTCCTCCATGCCGGGCGGTGCGGCCAGCTCCATCGCCGGCATCGCCTGGGCGAGCTCGATCTCGATCTCCTTGTCGTCGAGCTCGCCTTCGCGCAGCTTCTTGCGGAACTTCTGGCGGGTCGCCGATTCGGCCGTGCTCTCGGCGCGCGGTGCGCCCGCTTCGTCGGATCCGCCGAAGCCGAAGCCGAACGGGCTCGCGGCGGCGGGCCGCGACGGCGGCAGCAGCACGTCGAGAACCCGGTCCTCCGCGGCGTCGAGCGCACGCTGGCGCACACGCTTCGTCGCCTGTTCGCGGGCCTGCTTCATCGCGAACTCGACCAGGTCGCGCACGATCGTGTCGACGTCGCGTCCGACATAGCCGACCTCGGTGAACTTCGTCGCCTCGATCTTGATGAACGGAGCATTGGCCAGCCGCGCGAGCCGGCGCGCGATCTCGGTCTTGCCGACGCCGGTGGGCCCGATCATCAGGATGTTCTTCGGGGTGATCTCGTGGCGCAGGGGCTCGGCGACCTGCTGGCGACGCCAGCGGTTGCGCAGCGCCACGGCGACCGCGCGTTTGGCGCGCGCCTGCCCGACGATGTGCTTGTCGAGCTCGGAGACGATCTCCTCCGGGGTCATCTGTGTCATGCGCTTCGTCCGCCTTCAGGAAAGGGTCTCGACCGTGTGGTGCTGGTTCGTGTAGATGCAGATGTCGCCGGCGATCGCCAGCGACTTGCGCACCACCGCTTCGGGATCGAGGTCGGTGTTCTCGATCAGCGCGCGCGCCGCGGCCTGCGCGTACGCACCGCCGCTGCCGATCGCGATCAGGCCGTGCTCGGGTTCGAGCACGTCGCCGTTGCCGGTGATCACCAGCGAGTGCTCGCGATCGGCCACCGCGAGCATGGCCTCGAGCCGGCGCAGCATGCGATCGGTGCGCCAGTCCTTGGCCAGCTCGACCGCCGCCCGCAGCATGTGACCAGAATGCTTTTCGAGCTTCGCCTCGAAGCGCTCGAACAGCGTGAACGCATCGGCGGTGCCGCCGGCGAAGCCGGCCAGCACTTTGTCGTGGAACAGGCGCCGGACCTTGCGTGCGCCCTGCTTGATGACGATCGAACCGAGGGTGACCTGTCCGTCGCCGCCCAGCGCAACCGCAGCGCCGCGACGCACGGACACGATGGTGGTGCCGTGAAACTGTTCCATGGGTGAACGCGCCGCCGGACCGCATGGGCCGGATGCGCCCGAGAGAGGGAGAAGGCTAGATTTTACGCCGGCGGATGTCGGCGAGCTCGTGAATGCCCATCACCATCAGCAGGGCCTCGACGACCATGCTCGGCTCGACGAACAGCACCGACTTGCCGGAGCTGCACATGCCGACGACCTCGTTGAGCAGTTCGCCGGCAGCCGCGAAGTCGAGGCGCAGCAGCCCCCGGCAGTCGATCACGACGTCGTCGCGCCCGGACGCGTAATCGCGCAGCGCAGCCAGTTCGACCGGCATGCGGCCGGTCACCTCGCCACGCAGCGCGAGCGCGCTGCCCTCCACCGACACGGCCGAGCGCGGCGCTTCCGGCTGCGCGGCGATCGTCTCCGGCAACGCCGTGCGGAGCGCCGCATGCACCGGCTCCCAGGAGGGCGGCGAGACTTCGTAGGTGACACAGAAGTCGATCGCCATGTCGTCGAAGGCCTGCTTTTCGCCGAGCAGCCTCAGGCACAGAAGCGCCAGCTTCCAGCAGGCATCCGACTCGTCGCGACGGCCGGGGCTGATCGCGGTGCGGGTGATTTCGAGCAGGCGCGGGACACCGAGCAAGACCAGCTCGCGCCCGGCGCGCTCGAGCGCATCGATGTTGGCGACCAGCAGCGTCGCAGCGGCGGCGTCGACGCTGCCCGCGGCCGACAGGTCGGCCACGACCGGCCGCTTGCCCGCCGCAGCACGCTGGAACTGCTCGATCTGGCGCTCGATCGCGCCATCCAGCTGTGCCGGAAACACGATCGGGGAGGAAAGGGCAGCGCGGCGCACGGGCGCCCGCTCTTCGGTTCGGTCGACCCACGCGGGCGGGGATTTCTCGAAACGCGCCGCGTACTCGAGAGCGACGGCTTCGTGGTCGAGCTTGGCACCGCTGGCCTGCAGCACGTCGAACAGCATCGCCCAGCCCTGCAGGGCCGAGGATTCGAGCGCGCCGCGCGCGATCGCCGAACGCAGGGTCGTGGCAGCGGCCTGCGCTTGCCCGTTCGCGAACAGGATCGCCGCTTCCTCGAGGTCGGCAGGTAGCGCCGAGGCCGTGATCTCGATGCCGCCGCCGGCGTGACCGGGCGAGCCCAGGACGATCTCCGTATCGTCGTCGACCGCCCGGCGGGTGGCCGGTTGCGCCTGCGCGGCCGGCGCGGCCGACGCTCGGGACGCGCCCGCGTCGACGGGCCGTGCCGCAGCCACCGCGCGCGGAGCGGGGTCGAACCGGATCGGGGACGCCGGCCGCGCCAGGGGCGCCGGGACTTCGATCATCTCGGATTCGATCTGGTCGATCTTCTCGGCAGTGCGGCGCGCGATTTCTCGCTGCGTTTCGGAGCTGGTTGCCGTGTTCGGTCCGGACAAGGTCGTGCTCGGTCCGCGCAAAGTCGTGTCCGGAATGCGCACCGGCATCCCGTCGCGCAGACGTCGGGAGTCGGTTTTCGCCTTGCGACCGAACAACGAAAAGACCAAGGTTTCACCCTGCGGAAAGTTCGAATTCAGTGTAGCACCGGCCCTTTCGCGTCCGACCACCCGCGGCCTACCGCGGATCGGAGGCTGGCTGCCGTTCGTCAACGCAACATCATTGCATCATCAATGCAACAGAATTGCCTTTGATTTCGGCCGGCACTGGACTCCGCCACCGTGCGCCTGTTATTACTCAGTTGCATCATGACAGCTCGACGCCTGATCGCCTCCACCCTCCTGCCGGCAGCCGCCGGTCTGGCCGTCGTGCAGGCCTCGGCGCAGTCTCTTCCGGAAGTGTCGATCAGCGCCAGCCCGCTGAATCCGGCCGAGCCGTCGTCGATCCAGCCGGCGAGCGTGCTGCGCGGCGAGCCGCTCGACCGGCAGCGCGACACCTCGCTGGGCGCAACCCTGTCCCAGCAGCCCGGCGTGCACGACAGCGGCTTCGGCACCGCCGCCGGACGGCCGATCATCCGCGGCCTCGACGGCCCCCGCGTGCGCATCACGCAGGCAGGGCTGGACGTCTCCGACGCGTCTTCGCTGAGCCCGGATCACGCCGTCGCCTCCGATCCGCTCGCGGCGCGCAGCATCGAAGTGCTGCGCGGTCCGGCGACCCTGCTGTACGGCGGCGGCGCCATCGGCGGCCTGGTCAACGTGGTCACCGACCGCATCCCGCTGACGCGCCTCGGCGCTCCGAGCGGAACGGCGCTCGCCACGGCCGACAGCGGCACTTCGGGCTACAGCGGCGCGCTCGCCGTGCGCGGCGGCGCCGGCGGCTGGAACTGGACCGTCGACGGCTTCAACCGCGGTGCCGGCAACTACCGCTTTCCCGGCCGCGCCAACGAGCAGGACCCCGACAGCGCCACCGGTCGGATGCCGAACAGCGGATCGCGCGCAAGCGGAATCGGCACCGGCGTGTCCTACGTCGGCGCGCGCGGCGTCATCGGCATCGGATACTCGGAGCAGTCCAGCGTCTACGGCATTCCCGGCGAGCAGGACGTCTTCATCCGGATGAGGCAGCAGCGCGTGGAGGCGCTGGCCGAACTCGATGAGGCGCTGCCGGGGATCGCGCTGATGCGCGTGCGCGTCGGCGATACGCGCTACGGTCACGACGAGGTCGAGGGATCCTCCGGCGAAATCGGCACCGCGTTCCGCAACCGCGGAAGGGAACAGAGGCTCGAACTGGTGCACCAGCCCCTTCTGGGCATCCGCGGCGCTTTCGGCCTGCAGTTCCAGGACAAGGAACTGGCCGCCAGCGGCGCGGAGGCCTACGTGCCGAGCGGGGACGAGTCGAATCGTGCGCTGTTCTACGTCGGCGAGCGCCAGTTCGGCGCGGCGCGCGTCGAGTTCGGCTGGCGCGGCGAACAGGTGCAACTGACCCCGCAGTCCACGGACGGGCTTGCACAGCGCCGCTTCGGACTCGACGCGCTGTCGCTCGGCGCACGCTTCGCGCTCGGTCCCGACTACGCGCTGTCGGCCGGGGTGAGCTCCGGTCAGCGCGCCCCCGCGACCGCCGAGCTGTATGCCAACGGGCCGCACGCAGCGACCAGGACCTTCGAGCTCGGCAACCCGGAACTGGGCGCGGAGCGCTCGACCAACTTCGACCTCGCGCTGCGGCGGGTCAGCGGGCCGCTGCAGGGCAAGCTCGGCGTATACACCAACCGGTTCGCGAACTACGTTCACGGCGACCTGACCGACATCGACGGCGACGGTGTCGCCGACCGCGTCGACGAGGAAGGCATGGTCGTCAACGGGCCCGACGACCCGGGCGCCGGCGAGCTGAAGCGCATCGCGTACACCCAGGGAGCCGCCCGCTTCAACGGCATCGAGTTCGAGCTCGCCTGGCGGCCGCAGGGATCGGCCTTCGGCCTTCGCGCCTTCGGCGACGTCGCGCGCGGGCACCTGAGCAATGCCGGCAACGCACCACGGATGTCGCCGGCGCGACTGGGCGCTGCCGTGGACTACCGCAGCGGCGCCTGGAGCGGCTTCCTGTCGATGCTGGCAGCGCAGCGCCAGACCCGGGTCGCGCAACTCGAGACCAGCACCGACGGCTACAACCGCATCGACGCCGAGGTTGCCTACACGGTGCCGGGCTCGCAGCAAGCCCCCGTCACCTTCTTCGTGCAGGGACGCAACCTGCTGGACCAGCAGATCCGGCTGCACACCTCGTTCGTCAAGGATGTCGTGCCGCAGCCAGGCCGCACGCTGATCGCCGGAGTACGGGCGCGCTTCTGAACGGGCGCGCCCCGCCGGAACGGTCCGCTCAGTCTCCGAACATCTTCTGGCGCAGCTCGCGCCGCTGCTGCGCCTCGAGCGACAGGGTCGCGGTGGGCCGGGCCAGCAGGCGCGGAATCCCGATCGGCTCGCCGGTCTCTTCGCAGTAGCCGTACTCGCCGGATTCGATTCGAGACAGCGACTGCTGCACCTTCTTCAGCAGCTTGCGCTCGCGGTCTCGCGTGCGCAGCTCGAGCGCGTGCTCTTCCTCGATGGTGGCGCGGTCCGCAGGGTCGGGAACGATGACCGTCTCGCGAAGGTGCTCGGTCGTCTCGCCGGCGTTCGCAAGCAGGTCGCGTTCGATCTGCCGCAGGCGTGCGCGGAAGAAGTCGAGCTGAGCCTCGTTCATGTAGTCCGCTTCGGGCATCTTGAGGAGTTCAGCTTCGGTCAGAAGCTTTTTTTCTTTCGTCGCAGCCATGTCCCTACCCTGTCCGTCGATATGCGGTGCCGACCGGCACTCCCGGCGGACGAACTGCCCGGATCACGCCAGGCACTGTTCCAGTCCCTTGATGAAGATGTCCCTGGGCAGGTTGCGCCCGATGAACACCATCTTGCTCGAGGGCTTTTCCGGGCCCTGCCAGCGCTTGCCAGTATCGGCGCCCATCATCTGGTGGACACCCTGGAAAACCGTCTGACGGTCCGAGCCCTTCATGTAAAGCACGCCTTTATACCGCAACATATCCTGGCCGTAAACCTGGATCAGACCGCCGAGAAAATCCTCCAGTTTGACGGGGTCGAAGGGCCGGCTCGAGCGGAAGACGAAGGATTGCACGGCCTCGTCGTGCTCGTGCTCGTCGCTGTCCAGGAACTGCGGATCGATCTCGAGGATCGCGTTCAGGTTGAAACCGCGGATGTCCAGCACGTCGGCGATGTCGGCATTGCCGAAGTGCACCGGCTTGATCGGCGCGCGCGGATTGATCCGCGCCAGGCGCTGGCGCAGCGCCGCCTGCTCGTCGGGCGTGGCCACGTCGACCTTCGACAGCAGGATGCGGTCGGCGAAGCCGACCTGCTCCTGGGCCTCCTTGTGCTCGTCGAGCTGCTTGCTGCCGTGCTTGGCGTCGACCACGGTGATCACGGCATCGAGCAGGTAGTAGTCGGCGATTTCGTCGTCGAGGAAGAAGGTCTGCGCGACCGGCCCGGGATCGGCCAGGCCGGTGGTCTCGATGATCACTCGGTCGAAGCGTACGGCCCCGCTGTCGCGGCGCTGCTTCAGACTCGCCCAGGATGCGGATCAGGTCGCCGCGCACGGTGCAGCAGATGCAGCCGTTGTTCATCTCGACGATCTGCTCCTCGCTGTCCTGCATCAGCAGGTCGTTGTCGACCCCCTCCTCGCCGAACTCGTTCTCGATCACGGCGATCCGCAGCCCGTGCTCCTCCTTCAGGATGCGGTTCAGCAGAGTCGTCTTGCCAGCTGCCGAGGAAGCCGGTGAGGATGGTCACCGGAACGTGCTTGTCACTCATCGGAAACTCCAGAAAAACGTCTGCGGCCCGCGCAATGCGCGGGCGATTGTCAGGCTCCGGCCGCGAGATCGGCGGCGCACGCGGCGCAGCGTCCCGACACGGTCAGCTCGCAGCAGCGGTATTCGGGCTTGCGTTTATTATAATCAGGGAGAGGCGCAGGTACACAGGGCTGGAGGTTGAAGAAAGCAAAAAGACAGATGATGCAAAAAAAGTGAAGGCAGACCCGGCTAAACTGCTCAGGGATGAACTTGAACAGGTGTATATTTCAGCTGACAATGATAAACAGATGAAACTTTTTTCCAGGGCTGTTGACATGATACATGAAACACCGGCCGGTAGAAGTTCCGTGGAATTTGCTGCTGTTAAAGATAAACTTGATGCTGCACGGTATGCCAACGCAGCTTTAAGTAGTGGTGAACTGGAAGCGGTTTACAGAGTAATAGTAAATTTTCTTAAATAATCATAGATAATGATTTTAAAAGAGCTTATATTCAATTATCAGACGGTGACAACATGAAAAAAATTAATCGGGTTTATATCTCGGGACTGGGCGCAATTGGATGTGTATATGCCTCAAAAATATATGATTCAGGCAGCGGGATGCTCTCTGTAATCCTTGATGATGAAAGGATTCAGCGCTATAAAAAAGATAAGGTCACGATCAATGACAGACCCTACGATTTTAATTATTTAAGACAGGGAGACTCTGCTGAACCTGCAGATCTTATCCTGATCGCTGTGAAACAACAGAACCTCGGGGAATCAGTAAGTGCCATAAAAAATTTTGTCGGTAATGATACTATTATTCTATCACTGCTTAATGGTATAACAAGTGAAGAGATAATCGGAAGGGTTTACGGAACTGACAGGTTACTCC
>CAWKFK010000016.1:0-41194 GCA_963849015.1 uncultured beta proteobacterium | reverse complement strand
TCGAATGTAGCGCATCGGCGCCGGGCGGACCAGTTCCCGCGGCGCGCGTCGCCGCCACGAATCGGGGTTCGGCCGGGCCCAAGGTGTGCCATGATCGCGGGCAGTCCGGGGAATCCCGAGCCCGAACACTTCAGTAACTCTGGTGGAGACCAACATGCGACAAGCAGTCATCGTTTCCTACGCCCGCACCGGCCTGGCCAAGGCCGGCGCGCGGTGGCTTCAACAACACGCTCCAACATGACGCATGCTGGGCCACGCGATCGAGCATGCGGTCAAGCGCTCCGGGGTCGACCCGGCCGAGATCGAGGACGTGATCGCCGGCTGCGTGGCCGCCTCGGGCAACGTGGCGCGCGCCGCGGCGCTGCTGGCCGGCCTGCCGGTCACCACCTCGGGCATGACGCTGCACCGCGCCTGCTCGTCGGGCCTGAACGCGATCGCGCGTGCGGCGCACCACATCGTCGACGAAGGCGCCAGCATCATGGTCGGCGGCGGCGTCGACTCGATCAGCTTCCAGGGCGGCGGCGGCGGCGGCGCGCGACGACGCGCCTGACCGAGATGTACCCGGCCTTCTGGATGCCGATGATCGACACCGCCGACATCGTGGCCGAGCGCTACAACCTCAGCCGCGAGTACCAGGACGAGTACTCGCTGCGCTCGCAGCAGCGGATGGCCGCGGCGCAGCAGGCCGGCAAGTTCAAGGACGAGATCGTCCCGATGAAGACCCAGATGAAGGTGGTCGACAAGGTGACCAAGGCCGAGTCGCTGCGTCGACGTCACGTCGTCGACCGCGACGAGTGCAATCGCCCCGACACCACGCTCGAAGGCCTGGCCAAGCTGCGAGCCGGTGCAAGGGCCCGGGCAAGTTCGTCACCGCCGGCAACGCCAGCCAGCTGTCCGACGGCGCCGCCGCGGTGGTGCTGATGGAGGCCAAGGAAGCCGAGCGCCGCGGCCTGCAGCCGCTGGGTGCGTTCAAGGGCTGGGCGGTGGCCGGCTGCGAGCCGGACGAGATGGGCATCGGCCCGGTGTTCGCGATCCCGCGCCTGCTCGAGCGCCACGGCCTGAAGATCGACGACATCGACCTGTGGGAGCTGAACGAGGCCTTTGCCAGCCAGTGCCTGTACAGCCGCGACAAGCTGGGCATCGACCCGGAGAAGTACAACGTCAACGGCGGCTCGATCGCGATCGGCCACCCGTTCGGCATGACCGGCGCGCGCCTGGCCGGCCACGTGCTGATGGAAGGCAAGCGGCGCGGCGCGAAGAACGTCGTGGTGTCGATGTGCATCGGCGGCGGCATGGGCGCGGCCGGCCTGTTCGAGGTGTTCTGACGCACCGGAGCTGACGCGCGGTGGCCGGCGACGGCCACCGCGCGCCATCTCGAGTTCGAGCGAAGGGCGAGCGGATCGACGATCCCTCGCCCTTCGTGCCGATGGAGGCGCTCCGGCGTCGGGCTTCGATCTTCCGACTTTACCCGTTGGCCGCGCTTCGGCGACGCGCCTCGTCCGCTGTCAGGCGACCACGCGCATCTCGCGCAGCCGCCGGCGCTCGTCGTCGTCGATGCCGAGTTCCGCCAGCAGCGCGTCCGTGCAGTCGCCGCGCAGCGTGGCGCCGCGCAGCTCGCAGGGCGTGCCGTGGAACCGGTCTGTGCGCCGTGGCGCAGGTAGTCGCCCCAATGACGGGTGTCTGCGCCGGCAGTGACCAGCCCTTCGGCGCGCGCGTGCGGATCGTCGACGAAGAACTGCTCCGGCAGCCCGGCGTCGGCCTGCACGCAGCCCACGCCGCTGCGGCGCGAGGCGCGCCTCCCACTCCGCGGCCGCGTCGGCTCGGCGAACATCGACTGCAGCACTGTAAGCGACCTGCGCGCCGCCACGCCCGGGCAGTGTCGGCGTCCGCCGGCAGTCTGCGGGCGGCCACGTCGCCGACCGAGCGCGAGCTTGTACGCCACTGCGCGGCGTCGGGATCCCAGGAACACCCAGCCGCGGGCGCACGGGTACAGCCGCCACAGCGGATCGAGACCGAAGCCTGTCGCGATCGGGCGAGAGCCGCGGCGCCTTGCCCGGATAGCGCAGGCAGTCGTCGAAGTTCGCGTAGGCGTTGCTGCCGAACATGTCGACGAAGACCTGCTGGCCGACGCCCGAGCGCCGTTGCGCCGCCAGGGCCCGAGCAGCGCCGCGGAACAGATCACCAGCGAGGTGTTGGGGTCCGGATTGACGTCGTTGGCGCGCATCAGCCGGCGCGCCGTCTCGCGCAATTGCGCCGCATCGATCGGGCCGGTGTCGGGGGCCCCGCCGATCTGGTGCAGCACCCCGCCGAGGGCGGCGCCGGGGATCGGATGCGTCGAGGGGCGCAGCGCGCCGGGGCCGGCAGGGCCGTAGCCGTTGGCCGACACGTAGACCAGCCGCGGATTCAGCGCCGCCAGATCGGCGTAGCCCAGGCCCAGCCGTTCCGGCACGCCGGGCCGGTAGTTGTGGATGAACACGTCGGCCTTCGCGAGCAGCCGCTGCGCGATCCGCTGCGCCTCGGGCTTCTTCAGGTCGAGGGCGATGCTCTCCTTGCCCGTGTTGACGCGAGCGGCGCCCAGGCCGGGTGCCATCGTGCGGAACGGGTCTCCCTCCGGCGGTTCGAACTTGATGACCCGCGCGCCCATGTCGGCCAGCAGTGCCGCGGCGAAAGGGGCGGCGATGATCGTCGCGGCCTCGACGATCGTGACGCCGTCGAGCGGCGCCGCCCGGCGCGCAGGCGCGCCCGGCGATCGCGCGTCCAGGCCCGCGCGCGGCTCTTCCGGCGCCGCGGCCGCGGCCAGCTCGGCGAGGAGCTCGCTCGTGTGCTGGCCGATCGCCGGCGCCGAGTCTGCGACCCGGCCCGGCGTGCCGGTCAGGTTCGCGCAGCAGGCCGAGCTGCCGCCCGTCCTCGCCCAGCGGCACCGAGTGGCCGTTGGCCACGACGTCCGGGTCGTCCAGCGCCTCCTGCGTGCTCTGGTACGGATGCGAGGCGATGCCGCCGTCGGCGACGAAGAGCCGCTGCCATTCGTCGAGCGTCTTGTCCTGCATGCGCGCCAGCATCAGTTCCCGGAAGTGCTCGCGCTTGTCCTCCGGCCACAGGCTGGTCGGCCCCGTCTCGCCGAGCGCGGCGAACTCGGCTTCGAGACCGGCGGCGCGCACGAAGTTCAAAAACAGGTGCGGCAGCAGGTTGCCCATCTGCAGCCAGCGGCCGTCGCGCGTGCGCAGCGGGTGATAGTTCAGCGTCGGCATCGCGGTCGCCGGATCCGGCACCGGCGGCAGCGGCGGCTCGCCGCGCGCCTGCAGCCAGCGCTCGACCTGCGGGGTCAGCACGCCTTGCATGTCGTAGGGCAGCAGGCCGCGCAGCAGCGAGGTCTCGATCACCTGCCCGGTGCCGTCGCGCGCCCGTGCGTGCAGCGCCGCGAGGATGCCCGACAGCAGCGACTGCGAGGCCGCGTGTGTCGCCACCTGCAGGGCCGCGTACACAGGTCCCGGGCGCGACGGCAGGCCGCGGAACTGCAGCATCCGTCCGACGCGCGCCGCGACGATCGCTTCGTGCGCCGGATAGGCCGCGTACGGTCCGCTGCGCCCGAAGGCGCTGACCCAGGCAAGAATCAGCCGCGGGTTGATGGCCAGCAGCGCATCGTCCTGAAGGCCCGTCGTGTCGAGGTCAGGGCCGCGCACCCAGACGTCGGCGCGGGCCGCCAGGGCCGCCAGGTGCGCGCGGTCGGCCGCGGCGCGCGTGTCCAGCACCACGCTCTGCTTGCCGCGCAGCCACAGCGGCGCCGACGGCTGTTCACGGTACGGATCGCCCGCCGCGGGCTCGACCTTGATCACACGCGCGCCGAAGTCGCTCATCACCATCGTCGCCAGCCCGGCGACCGGCCCGCTGCTTTCATCCACTACAACCACGCCCTCGAGGGGCGCGGACCCGCTCATCGCTCGCTCCGCATCGTCGTGACCATCCTCGTCTCCATCGTCGTCGGCGCCGTCTTTCTCGCGACGCGCGGTCCCGATGATGGCAGGATCGCGCTCGTCATACACTCACCGTCGTGACGGAGCGCGCCGGCGGCGCGATTTCGCCCGCGACAACAACGCATCGAGGAGACCGATCAATGAACGACAATCGCTTCGACCTCACCGGCAAGGTGGCGCTGGTGACCGGGGGCAGCCGCGGCCTTGGCCGCGCGATGGCGCTGGGCTTCGCCGAGCACGGCGCCGACGTGATCATCGCGTCGCGCAAGTTCGACGCCTGCGAAGAAACCGCCGACGCGGTCCGCGCGCTCGGCCGGCGCGCCTTGCCGGTCGCGGCCCACGTCGGGCGCTGGGACGATTGCGACGCGCTCGTCGAGGCCGCCTACCGCGCGTTCGGCAAGGTCGACATCCTGGTCAACAACGCCGGCATGTCGCCCACCTACGCCAAGCTGTCGGACGTCAGCGAAGACCTGTTCGACAAGGTCATCGGCGTCAACCTGAAGGGGCCCTACCGGCTGAGCGTGCTGATCGGCGAACGCATGGCGCAGGGCGATGGCGGCAGCATCATCAACATCTCCTCGACGGCCGCGGCCAACCCCGCGCCGCACGCCGAGCCCTACGGCGCGGCCAAGGCCGGTCTGAACAACCTGACGCGGTCGTTCGCGTTCGCGTTCGGCCCCAAGGTCCGCGTCAACAGCATCATGGCGGGGCCGTTCCTGACCGACATCTCGAAAGCCTGGGACATGGAGAAGTTCAAAAAGCGCGCGGCCATGTCGATGGCGCTGCGCCGCGGCGGCGAGGCCGAAGAGGTGGTCGGTGCGGCGCTGTACTTCGCCAGCGGCGCGTCGTCGTTCACCACCGGCGCCGTGCTGCGCGTCGACGGCGGCACCCAGGCCTGAGCGACGCCGGGCCGTTCCCGTGGATCGGCGGCCGGTACCGTCAGCGCGTTCCACGGGCGGCCGCGCTGTCCAGCACCCCATTTCCGAACGAGAGGTTCATCCATGACCGACCCGCAACAGGCGCGTGGCGCCGACCAGGGCATCCGCAAGATCGAGGGCATCGACATTCCCCGGGTGACGGCCTGGCTCGCCGAACGGGCCGAGATCGCCCCGCCGCTGCAGTTCAAGCTGATCGCCGGCGGCCGATCGAACATGACGTTCGTCGTCACCGACGCCGCCGGCCAGCGCTTCGTGCTGCGCCGCCCGCCGCTGGGCAAGCTGCTGCCCAGCGCGCACGACATGGCGCGCGAGCATCGCATCATGTCGGCGCTGGCCGACACGCCGGTGCCGGTGCCGAAGATGGTCGGCCTGTGCCAGGACCCGGCGGTGAACGAGCGCGATTTCTACGTGATGCGCTGGCTCGACGGCATCGTCGTGCGCGACGTCGAGGTCGGCCGCGCGCTGAGCGAAGCCGTGCGCGAGCGCATGAGCCGCGAACTGATCGACACGCTGGTGGCGCTGCACCGCATCGACATCGACGCGGTCGGCCTGGGCAATCTCGCCAAGCGCGAGGGCTACATCGAGCGCCAGCTCAAACGCTGGTCGACGCAATGGGAGCAGTCGAAGACCCGCGAGCTGCCGCTGATCGACACCGTGCGCGATGCGCTCGCCGCGCGCATGCCGCCGCCGTCGAAGCCGACGATCGCCCACGGCGACTACCGGCTGTCGAACTGCATGATGGACCCCGCGGGGCCGGTTGCCGGCGTGCTCGACTGGGAGCTGTGCACGCTGGGCGAGCCGATGGCGGATCTCGGCGGGCTGCTCGGCTACTGGCACGATCCGTCCGATCCGAAGCAGGCCGGCGATCCGCTGACGACCGGGCTGCCCGGCTTCCTGACGCAGGACGAGATGGCGGGCCGCTACGCCGAGGCGATGGGCGTGGCGCTGTCGACCGTCGATTACTACCGTGCCTTCGCGCAATGGCGCCTGGCGTGCATCGGCGAGGGCGTCTACGCGCGTTACCTCGGCGGGCAGCAGGGCAGCCAGGAGGAGGAGATCGACCTCGACAGCTACAAGGCGTCGATTCCGCGGCGCGTGGATCGCGCGGCCCGGCTGCTGGGACTGGCGACGACCTGACTCGCCGACCGGGCACGGCGGGTCGCCGCGGCCGGCGCGCTCAGGTCCGTTCTTCGTTGACCGGCGTGCTGCCCAGGTCGACGATCATCTGCCGCACCTGTTCGAGCATCGCATCCAGGTCCGCCTCGACGCTGCCGCGCATCACCAGCGTCGTGCCGTACTGGTCCTTGCGATAGAACGGGTAGCTGCCCAGGTCGATGTGCGGGAAGCGCGCCTGAATGTCCCCCAGGCGTTTCGCGATCTGCCCTTCGGAGAGGTGCGCGGTGACCGAGCGCGAGCGGATCGTCTCGCCGCGCCGCAGCTGGCCTTCGAGCGCGCCGATCATCGCCTGCATCACCTGCGGGATGCCGGCCATCACGTACACGTTGCCGATGAAGAAGCCGGGCGGGCCCAGGGGGTTGCGCAGCACGCCGCCGCCCTCGGGGATCCGCGCCATGCGCATGCGCGCCTCCATCACCTCGGGCGGCGAGGGGCGGCGGCGCAGCAGCTCGGCGATCTCCTCGTTGATCACCAGCGGAACGCCGAAGGCCTTGGCGATGCAGTCGGCCGTGATGTCGTCGTGGGTCGGGCCGATGCCGCCGGTGGTGAACAGGTAGTCGTAGCGGTGGCGCAGCGCATTCACCGCGTCGACGATCGCGTCCTCGACGTCGGGCACGACGCGTGCCTCGTGGATCTGGATGCCGTACTCGTTCAGCTTCGTTGCCAGGTACGCCAGGTTGGTGTCCTGCGTGCGACCGGATAGGATCTCGTTGCCGATGACGAGCACGGCGGCGGACACGCGTGCCGATGGTTTTGACATGATCGTGGGGCTCTCGAAAGCGGGCAGCGCCGATCGTACCAGTGTGACGTTCCTGCGCGCGCAGGTCCGCGCGCGTCGGGCATCGCACAACGAAGCATACGGAGGAAGACATGCGTGATCTGAAGGGTCTGGTGGCCTGGGTGACCGGTGCCGGCACGGGCATCGGGGAAGGGGCGGCGCTCGCGCTCGCCGGGGCCGGCATGCGGCTGGTGCTGTCGGGCCGCAGGGAGTCCGAACTGAAGCGGGTGGCCGCGCTGATCGCCGCGCGCGGCGGGCAGGCGCGGATCGCGCCGGTGGACGTGTCGGACGCCGACGCCGTGCAGGCCGTGGCCGACGGCATCGTGCGCGAGGAGGGGCGCATCGACGTGGCGGTCAACAGCGCCGGCCTGAACGTGCCGCGGCGCAACTGGAAGCACCTGGCGCGGTCCGACTGGGACCGGGTCGTGCGCATCGACCTCGACGGCGTCTTCTACTGCTGCCACGCGGTCCTGCCGCAGATGCGCCGCCAGGGCGATGGCCTGATCGTCAACATCTCGTCCTGGGCCGGGCGTCACGTCGGCGTCGTGACCGGACCCGCGTACCACGCAGCCAAGTTCGGCGTGAACGCGATGACCGAGACGATCAACATCGAGGAGGGACAGCACGGCATCCGGGCGACCGCGCTGTGCCCGGGCGAGGTCGCCACGCCGATCCTCGACAAGCGGCCGATCCCGGTCACCCCCGAGGAGCGCGCCCGCATGGTGCAGCCCGAGGACTGCGGCGAGCTGGTGCTGTTCCTGGCACGGATGCCGAAACACGTCTGCATCAACGACGTGATCATCAGTCCGACCTGGAACCGCGGCTACGTCGCGCAGGCGCGTTCGATCCCCGACTGATTCCCGGCCACCGGCGGCCCCGGCGCGGGGCCGCCGCAGCGCTCAGCGCCCCTTGAACACCGGCTCGCGCTTCTCGACGAAGGCCTTGGTCGCCTCGCGGTGGTCTTCGGTCTGGCCGCAGTGCACGTGGTGCGTCGCTTCCAGGTCCAGGCAGTCGTCGACCTCGCCGGCCATCGCGCGGTTCAGGTTCTCTTTCATGTAGCGGTACGCGACGGTCGGACCGTTCGCCAGCCGCAGCGCGATCTCGCGGGTCTTCGCGGCCAGTTCCTCGGGCGCGCACACCCAGTTGGTCAGGCCCAGGCGCAGCGCCTCGTCGGCGCCGACGCGGTCCGACAGGAAGTACATCTCGCGGGCTTTCGCCGAGCCGACCAGCTGGGTCAGGAAGTAGGTGCCGCCGTAGTCGCCCGAGAAGCCGACGCGCGCGAAGGCGGTGGTCATGATCGCGGTGCTCGCCATGATGCGCATGTCGCAGGCCAGCGCGAGCGACAGGCCGGCGCCGGCGGCCGCGCCCGGCAGCGCGGCCAGCGTCGGCTTCGGCATCTTGAACAGCTTGCCCGCGGTGGCGCGCTGTCCCACGCGCTGACGATGGATCGCGCCGTCGATCGTGTTGTCGCCGACCGTGCCGTCGCCGCGCGCGGCCATGCCCTTCACGTCGCCGCCGGCGCAGAAGCCCTTGCCGGCACCGGTCAGCACGATGCACTTCACGGCCGAATCGAGCTCGGCCGACGCCAGCTGGGCAGCCAGCGCCTCGTTCATCGCGCGCGACATCGCGTTGCGCGCGTCCGGCCGGTTCAGCGTCAGGGTCAGCACGCCTTCGTCCAGCGAGGCGAGCAGGTCGGTGGTTCCGGTGTCGATCGATTTGGCTGCCATGGTTCGTCTCCGTCGTGTCGTCGAGTGGGTCTGTGAAGCGTCTAGGGCGCGTCGCGGTACATCTTCCCGCGAGCCCGCACCGGCTCGAGCAGGGACCAGTCGCCCTGCTCGACCTCGAAGCCGACGGGGAACGGCGGGCGCACTTCCATGCCGAGCGAGCGCATCACGCGGTCGTCGCGGTAGTAGCACTGCGCGACCAGGGCCACCATCTGCGCCGCGCCGGTTCCGCGCGTGTCGCGAAACTGTTCGGCGGCCGCCTGTCGTGTCGCGTGGTCGGCGTCGGCGAACGGGCCGCTGGCGAAGCCGTCGAGGCGGGCGAGCGCCTCGGCGACGAAGTCGGTCTGCGTGCCGATCGTGGCCAGCAGGTCGGCGAAGATCGACTCGTCGTCCGCGCCGGGCACGCCGTACTCGGCGCTGGCCGGAATCATCAGGCCGGCCAGGCAGCGCAGCGCGCGGCGCTGTGCGTCGGACAGGGGCGCCTCGCCGGGCGCCGGCGCGGATGCGGATGCGGATGCGGATGCGGATGCGGATGCGGATGCGGATGCGGATGCGGATGCGGATGCGGATGCGGATGCGGATGCGGATGCGGATGCGTGCGACGGGTCCGTCGCACGCTGTCCGGCGGGATGCAGGGGAATGATGGCCATGGGCGTGTCAGTCGAACAGGTTGGCGAGGCGCTTCTTGATGTTGTCGGCGACATATAGAGCCAGCGCCTGGATCGTGGACGTCGGGTTCACGCCCGCGGAGGTCACGAAGATGCTGCCGTCGACGACGAACAGGTTCTTCACGTCGTGGCTGCGCCCCCATTCGTTGACCACCGAGCGCGCCGGGTCGCTGCCCATGCGCGCCGTGCCCATCAGGTGCCAGCCGCCCAGCGCCAGCGGCGATTCGAAGCTGACGTCGTAGGCACCGGCGGCGCGCAGGATGTCGCTGGCGCTTGCGACCGCGTGTTCGAGCATGCGCTGGCTGTTGTCGCTCAGCCGGTAGGTGATCTTCGGCGCGGGGATGCCGTCGGCGTCGGTCAGCGTCGGATCGAGCGTCACCGTGTTGTGTTCCTCGGGCAGGTCCTCGCAGATCGCGACCATGCCCGCGATCCGGTTGAACAACTGGCGATACGCCCGGTGGTGATCGGCGCCCCACGGGATGCGCCCCGAGTTCATCCCCGAGATCGCGGTCAGCACCGGGCCGCGCCCGCGCGTGAACTCGAAGGTGTAGCCGCGCAGGAAACCGCGGCTCGCGTCGGTCTCGTAGAACTGCTGGCTGCGGATGCAGTTGCCGGGTCCGCGGTAGCCGTCGAGCGGCTCGTCGAAGTAACCGTGGATCGCCGCGTACGGGTGGAACATCAGGTTCCTGCCGACCAGGCCGCTGGAGTTGGCCAGCCCGTCCGGAAACCGCGCCGAGCGCGAGTTCAGCAGGATGCGCGGCGTGCCGACGCCGTTGCAGGCCAGGATCACCACTTCGGCCGCCTGGAAGTGCTCGACGCCGTCGGCGTCGTGGTAGATCACGCCCGAGGCCATTCCCTCGTCGTTGGTGGTGATCTCGCGCACGCGGCAGCGCGTGCGCAGCCGCACGCCGGCACGGATCGCATTCGGCCAGTAGGTGACGTCGG
Organism: uncultured beta proteobacterium; assembly: GCA_963849015.1. Taxonomy (GTDB): domain Bacteria; phylum Pseudomonadota; class Gammaproteobacteria; order Burkholderiales; family Burkholderiaceae_E; genus Quisquiliibacterium. The sequence continues at coordinate 30,994 of CAWKFK010000016.1, read as the reverse complement.
TGCTGGCCTTGGCGCCCTGAGCGCAGCCGGCGATGCAGTGGCCGAGGTTGATGCAGCGGGCGCGGCCCTCGTAGTCCTGCGTGGCCACCGCACTGTCCGACGGCCACCAGTGCCAGCCCAGCGAGTTCAGGCCCCTGGCCAGCGCGGTGCCCGCCTTGCCGAGCGGCACCGGCGGCATCACCGCGTCGCAGGACGGGTAGGCCGGATCGCCCGCCAGGCCCGAGATGCCCATCTGGCGGTCGTTTTCGGCGTAGTACGGGGCGAGCGTCGCGTAGTCGATCGGCCAGTCGTCGGCGACACCGTCCAGCGAGCGAACGCGGAAATCGCCGGGGTGAAAACGCGGGAAATGACCGGCGTACAGCACCGTGCCGCCGCCCACGCCGTTGAAGTTCGCGATCTTGATCGGCGAGTCCTGCTCGTTGACCGGATAGTCGCCGGGGCCGCGGCGGCGGTTGGGGCTGTAGCTGAAGTCGCCCAGCTGCCTGGCCTCCCAGTCGCGGCCGGCGCTGGGGTAGTGCGAAGGATTGCCCCAGTCGCCCTGTTCCAGGCACAGGATCCGCATCCGCGTCTCGGCAAGGCTCCACGCGACGGCGGCCCCCGAGGCGCCGGCGCCGATGATCAGCACGTCGACCGGTTCGTTCATGTCCGTTCCCTGGCGGCGCGTGCCTCGTCGTAGCCCGCGTACGACTGCTTCAGCGTCGCGTGGTTCAGCAGCACCTGCGCCAGCAGCCGGCTGCCGTGCGCATCGAAGATGTCGGATCGCACCCAGTACGACTCGGTGCGTCGGCTCTCGGACAGCGCGACGATCTCGCGGCGGATCAGGTAGTCCTCGCCGACGAACAGCGGTCCGTCGATCATGCGGATCTCCTGGTCGGCGAACAGCCCGACCGCCGGACCCTTGACCGGAAACTTCGCCTGCCGGTTCGAGTACTCGGCCAGCACGCTGATCATCTCCAGCGGAATGATCGGGCGTCCCCAGGGCGAGGACGCGGCATCGCTGTACCACGGGCTGTTCTCGGTGATCACCGCCAGCTTGCGGTTCAGCGTGAACGGATACAGCGCGCCCATGTGCTGGTCGGGGTCCATGCGCACACGCTCGTCGGCGGCGCCCTTCATGCCGACGTGCAGATCCTGCAGGATCACCAGCGGTCCGGGCGGTTCGAGCTTCGCCATGCGGCGTTCGAGCAGCGTCGCGCCGTGGGCGGGGCCGAGGCTGGCGCTCGCCTCGAGCACCGGCGTGCCGTCCGCCTTCTCGGCCCAGACGCGCGTCGCGGTCGCCGACGCCGGCACGACCTCGGCGAACGCGCGGACCGATTCGCCTTCGACCACCATGTTCTGATAGTGCGCCGAGATGCAGCCGCGCTCGAACCAGGCGCGGCCCCACAGGTGCGCCAGCAGCGGCGGAAACAGGCTGAAGTGCGTCGGGCCTTCGATCGGGCCGGCCCGGAAGCCGAGCTTCTCGGCCATGCTGTCGTCGTGGATCGAGGCATGGCCGCCGTATTCCTGGTCGGCCAGCATCTGCCGCGGTTCGCGCAGCGGGCCGCGCAGGGTGAGAGGTGTGTCGAAGCTCATGGGTTCATGCCGCCTGCAGGTGGGCCGGACGGCGCAGTTCCGGGGCCAGGCCGTCGCCCATCATGTCGATGAAGTTGTCCGCGTAGAAGCGCCGGATCGCGTTCGGCGTGCAGCCGCGCAGCGACTCGTCGAAGCGTTTCAGCGGATGGCGGCCACCCTCGATGTGCGGGTAGTCGGACGAGAACATGCAGACCTCGTCGCCCGAGTTCGCGATGATCCAGCCGGTGTCCTCGTGCGGGTAGGGCGCGGCGCGCACCTGCCGCAGCACGATCTCCGAGGGTTTGGCCGACAGCCGCTTCAGACGCTCCTCGTTCTTCGTGAAGGCGTGCGCGGCCGAGTCCATCGCGCGCATCCAGCCGGGCACCCAGGCGGCCCCCAGTTCGATCGCGCCCCATTTCAGGCGCGGGAAACGATCGAGCACACCGTCGAAGATCAGCGTCGCCAGCGTCTGCATCGCCGAGTTCGGGATCGGCATGTAGCTGACCGACGTGAAGTTGTCGTCGCCACCGTGGAAGTCGGGCACCGGCGGCAGGCCGTTCTCCTTGTAGACCGGATTCATCTTCTCCTCGCCGCCGACGTGCAGCAGGATCGGGATGCCGGCTTCCTGCGCCATCGCCCACACCGGATCGAGCGCCACGTGGCTGGGCGAGTGGCGACGCGGACACAGCGACGGGATCATCAGCGCCTTGGCGCCGAGCGCGATCGCCTCGCTGGCGCAGGCACGCGCGCGCTCGAAGTCCTCGAGCGGCACGTAGGCCGTCGCCAGCAGGCGCCGGTCCACCGAACAGAAGTCGGTCATCATGCGGTTGTGCGCGCTGGCCGCGCCGTAGCACAGATCCATGTCGTCGCCCTGGTCCAGACCGAAGTTGCCGAGGCAGAAGGTGGTGAACACCAGCTGGCTGGCGAAGCCGAGCCGGTCGAGCGCATGCGGGACGGTCGGCCGGCAGGAACGCGCCGTGCGCCTCGTAGTTCTTGCGCAGCAGGATGTTGGCGTCGACCCCGGCGCGGAACGCGGCGTCCGCGTGCGCCGACGCGGACTGGCCGGGCCGGCGCGGCAGCGCGCGTTTGGCGCGCACGGCGGGCAGCGCGTGGAAGCGCGCCAGCAGCGCGCCCTCGAAATACTGGTCGAGGCAGTCGTCGAGCTCCATCAGGTGGCTGTCGGCGTCGTGTATCAGCCGTCCGTCGGCGTAGGTCATCGTCGTTCCCCAGATGGTCGGATGCGTCAGGCGGCGCCCGTGGCGGGCAGCAGCAGGTCGGCGAGCCGGCGACGGTGGTGGGCCGCGTCGCCGAACGTGTTCTGCAGCCACAGCGCGCGGCGCAGGTACAGCTGGGCATCGCATTCGAAGGTGAAGCCGAAGCCGCCGTGGAACTGCACCGCGCGGTCGCCGGCGTGCACGAAGTCGTCGCCGGCCTCGGCCTTCGCCATGCGCAGCGCGATCTCGGCGTCCTCGCCGTCGGCCAGCAGCGTCGCCGCGTGATGGACGTGCGAGCGCGAGCGCTCGAGACCGATCAGGATGTCGGCGCAGGTGTGTTTCAGCGACTGGTAGCTGCCGATCTTGCGCCCGAAGGCCGTGCGCAGGTTCAGGTAGTCGACGACCGTGTCCAGCGCCGCCGCGATGCCGCCGGCCGCCTCGGCCGACGCGAGCAGCAGCGCGGCGTCGCGCACTGCGCGCAGGCCCGCGCGGGCCGCCACGCCGGTGATCAGCGCATTGCCCGGGACGCGGATGCCGTCGAGCTGCAGCTCGTACGAGCGGCGGGTCTCGTCGATCACCGTCTCGCGGCGAAGGCGCCCCGGGGGCAGCAGCGACGCCGGCACGATCGCGAGTGCCGGCGCGCCGTCGAGCGACGCCGACACCAGCAGCACGTCGGCGACCGCGGCGTCGCACACCAGGGTCTTGGACCCCTGCAGCACCACGTCGCCGCCCTCGCGCCGCGCCGTGGTGTCGAGGTGCTCGAGGTCCCAGTCGCCGTGATGCTCGAACAGTGCGACCGTGCCGATCGCGCCCTGGCAGACGCGCGGCAGCCAGGCGGTCTTCGACGCCTCGTCGCCGCCGGCCAGCAGCGCCTGCGTGAACAGCTGGGTGCTGACGAACGGCGTGGCGAGCAGGTGACGGCCCATCGGCTCCGCGATCGTCGCCACCTCGGCCAGAGTCAGGCCGCTGCCGCCGAAGGACTCGGGCACGGCGATGCCGGTCCATCCCAGGCCGACCATCTCGTCCCACAGCGAGCGCTCGAAGCCGTGTTCGGTGTCGAGCTGCCGGCGCACCGCCGCGACCGGCGACTTGTCGCGGCAGAACGCGACCGCGGTCTCGAGCAGCATCGCCTGCTCGTCGCCGAAGCGCAGTTGTGTGCTCAGGGTCTGCATGCGTCAGTCCTTCGGGAGGCCGAGCACGCGCTCGCCGATGATGTTGGCCTGGATCTGGCTGGTGCCGCCGCCGATCGTCGACGAGAACGAATTGAAGTACGAGCGCTGCCACTTGCCGCCGTCGATGGCGTGCCCGTCGCCGACCCAGCGCACCGCGTCCGCGCCCTGCAGCGACAGCGCGAACTGGAGCAGCCGCCGCTTGTGCTCGGAGGTGCGCAGCTTGTTCGACAGCGGGATCGCCTGGGGTCGTTCGCTGCACAGCGCCGGCACGCGCGCGCGCGCCGTGCACAGCCGGTCGCCCTGGTCTTCGATCAGGAAGCGCACCATCTGGTCGCGCACGAAGGGGTCATCGAGCGCGGGGCGCCCCTCGCGCCGGGCCCGGCGCGCCATTTCGACCACGTCGGCGACGCTCAGATACATCCGCGCCAGGCCGCCGGCCTGCCCGCCGCTGGCGCCGCGCTCGAAAGTCAGCGTCATCATCGCGATCTTCCAGCCTTCGCCTTCGCGCCCCATCAGGCAGTCGGCGGGCACGCGCGCGTCGCGGAAGAAGGTCTGCGTGAAGCCGTATTCGCCGGTCAGCTTCCTGATCGGCCGGGTCTCGATGCCGGGCACCTTCATCGGGATCAGGAAGTACGACAGACCGTCGTAGCGCGGCTGGTCGGGGTTGGTCCGGGCCAGCAGGATCATGTACTTGGCGTAGCTGCCCAGGCTGGTCCAGATCTTGGCGCCGTCGATCACGTACGCGTCGCCGTCGCGCCGGGCGCGCGTCTGGCTGTTGGCGAGATCCGAGCCCTGGTCGGGCTCGGAGAAGCCCTGGCACCAGATGTCCTCGGCGCTCAGGATGCCCGGGATGAACCGGCGCTTCTGCTCCTCGGTGCCGATCGCCAGGATCAGCGGGCCTGCCCAGTTCAGTCCGATCGTGTTCGGAACGAAGGGCACCTTCAGCCGCGCCATCTCGGCATTGACGATGTCCTGATAGGCCTGCGGCCGCCCGCCGCCGCCGTACTCCTTCGGCCAGGCCATGCCGAGGTAGCCCGCTTCGTAGACCTTGCGCTGCCAGTCGCGCAGGTATTCGAACTGCTCGTCGGTGCCGACCTCCATGAAGGACTCGGGCAGCAGAAAGCCGGGCTCGGCCGGCCGGTTCGCCATCAGCCAGGCGCGGACCTCGTTGCGGAACTCGTCGAGTTCGCTCATCGTCTGTGCTCCCGTGTGCCGGTCACGCGTCGCGAATCCACGACGGCTTGCGCTTCTCGCGGAACGCGGCCATGCCTTCCTTCGCTTCGGGCGTGCCGAACATGCGCACGCTCCACTCGGCCATCTCGCGGAAGCCCTCCTCGGTGGACAGCTGCGGCACGCGGCGCGCCAGCTTCTTGCATTCGGCGACCGCGATCGGTCCGCCCAGGCGGATCATGTCGATCTCCTGCTGCACGGCGTCGCACAACTGCGCCTTCGGCACCGCGCGGTGCGCGAAGCCCATCTCGACCGCGCGCCTGCCGCTGAAGCGCTCGCCGGTCAGGAACAGCTTCATCGCGTGGTGGCCCAGCTTCGGCACGCAGACCACCGCGATGATCGCGGGGATCACGCCGATGCGCACTTCGGAAAAGCTGAACTCGACGTCTTCGGCGGTGATCACGATGTCGGCGGCGCCGACCAGCCCGAGGCCGCCGGCGAAGGCCGATCCGTTGACCGCAGCGATCACCGGTTTCGGGCTCTGCATCATGCGGTTCAGGATCTCGGGCAGCGACACGCCGGCACGGCCCCCGGTCGCCGATCCGGGCGGGTTCTTCAGGTCGGCGCCGGCGCAGAATGCCGGGTCGGTGCCGGTGATCACGATGCAGCGCGCCGCCGGATCGTCGATCGCGGCGATCAGGTGGTCGTTCAGTTCGTTGACCAGCACCGCGGACAGCGCATTGCGGTTCTCGGGGCGGTTCAGCGTGATCCAGGCCGCACCGTCGCGGACCTCGTAGCGTGTGGCTTCAGTCGTCGGCATCAGGATTCCTTGGTTTCCTCGAGTTCGATCAGCAGGGCGCCGTTGGCGACCTGGTCGCCGGCGGCGACCCGCAGCGCCCGCACGGTCCCGTCGGCGGGGGCGGTGATGCGGTGCTCCATCTTCATCGCTTCCAGCACCAGCAGGGCCTGGCCGCGGGTGACGGCTTCGCCCTGCGCGACGAACAGCGCCAGCACGCGGCCCGGCATCGGCGCCTGCAGCCCGCCGCGGAAGCCGGCCCGCGCGCCTTCGGGGAAGCGCGACAGCTCGGTCAGCTCGATGTCGCCGTCCGGGCCGTGCAGCAGTTGACGGCTGCCGCTTCGGGTCACGCGGTAGAGGCTGCGGCAGCCGTCGAGTGCCAGGTCGATGCCGTCGCCGTCGGCACCATAGACGATCACGCGGTGCGCGCGATCGTCGACGCGCACGTCGAAGCTGCCGTCGCGCAGGCTCCGGTAGGTGACCTGGCAGTCGCGATCGTCGATGCGATAGCCGGCACGCTCGGGCGGCATCACCGAGTTGCGAAAGCCGCCGGGGATCGTCGCCAGCACCGGTGCCGACGCACGGCGCATCGCGCGGGCATGCAGCGCGGCGGCAACGGCCGCATCGTCCAGCGCCTTCTGAGTGGGCGAGCGTCGCGCGGCCAGTGCCACCCGGCCGATGAAATCGGTGGTCGTGTCGCCGGCGACGAACTCGGGCGAGCGCAGGATCGACACCAGGTAGTCGCGGTTGTGCGTGATGCCCTGGATGCGCGTGGCCTCGAGCGCGCGCGCCAGCCGCATGGCCGCCTCGCGGCGGGTCGGCGCGTGCGCGATCACTTTCGCGATCATCGCGTCGAATTCGATGCCGACCTCGGTGCCCGATTCGATGCCGGCAGTCGAATCGCAGCCCCTCGCCCGCGGCGGGCGCCCACACGGCCACCGTGCCCGGCGTCGGCAGGAAGTCCTGCGCCGGGTCCTCGGCGCACAGGCGCACCTCGATCGCGTGACCGTTCATGCGACACGTCCGGCTGGCCGTAGCCGAGCGCCTCGCCTTCGGCGATCCGCAGCTGCTCGCGCACCAGATCGAGGCCGGTGATCGCCTCGGTGACCGGATGCTCGACCTGCAGCCGCGTGTTGACCTCGAGGAAGAAGAACTCCTGGCCGCTGACCAGGAACTCGACCGTGCCGGCGCTGTCGTAGCCGATCGTGCGACCGATGCCTGCAGCGCGGCCTGCGTCATGCGCTCGCGCAGCCCGGCGTCGACGGCGGGCGACGGTGCCTCCTCGACGATCTTCTGGTGCCGGCGCTGGATCGAGCACTCGCGCTCGAACAGGTGGACCAGGTTGCCGTGCCGGTCGCCGAGGATCTGGATCTCGACGTGGCGCGACACGCGCCAGCCAGCGCTCCAGGAACACGGTGCCGTTGCCGAACGCGGCCAGCGCTTCGCGGCGCGCGCCTTCGATCGCCTGCGCCAGATCGGCCGGCGACGCGACGACGCGCATGCCGCGTCCGCCGCCGCCCGCCGACGCCTTGATCAGCACCGGATAGCCGATGCGCTGCGCGGCCGCCGCGCCGTCGTCGTCCTCGCCGACCTCGTAGGCATCCAGGGTCGGCACGTCGATGTGACGTGCCAGCCGCTTCGCCGACAGCTTGTCGCCGATGCGGCGGATCGCCTCCGGCGGCGGTCCGACCCAGGTCAGCCCGTGCTCGATCACCGCCTGCGCGAAGCCGGCGTTCTCGGACAGGAAGCCGTAGCCTGGATGGACGGCATCGGCACCGGCGCGTTTGCACGCGTCCATCAGCTTGCCGATGTCGAGGTAGGTCTGCGCCGAGGAGCGGCCGTCGAGCGCGATCGCGCGGTCGGCTTCGCCCACGAAGGGCGCGCGCGCATCGCCGTCGGCATAGACCGCCACGGTCTCGATGCCCATCCGGCGCGCGGTGCGGATGATGCGCCGCGCGATCTCGCCGCGATTGGCGATCAGCAGCCGACGAATGGGCCGCAGCATCACATCCGCCATGTGCCGTACTCCTTGGTGCCTGCAATCGTGTTGTTGTGGCACGCCGACAGCGCGATGCCCAGCACCGTGCGTGTGTCGCGCGGGTCGATCATGCCGTCGTCCGCCACCCGCGAGGTTGCGAACAGGCCTTTCGAGCGCTCCTCGGCCCAGTGCTCGACCGACGCGACGCGCTTGGCGTTCGCCTCCTCGTCGAAGACCTCGCCGCGCCGCTCGGTGGCGGTGCGCTGCACGATCGTCATCACGCCCGCCATCTGCTTGGGCCCCATCACCGCGATCTTCGCGGTCGGCCAAGAGAACGTGAAGCGCGTGCCGAACGCCCGGCCGCTCATGCCGTAGTTGCCCGCGCCGTAGGACGCGCCGACGATCACCGTCAGGTGCGGCACCGTCGAGTTCGACACCGCGTTGATCATCTTCGAGCCGTTCTTCGTGATGCCGCGCTGCTCGAAGTCGGTGCCGACGATGTAGCCGGTGATGTTGTGCAGGAAGACCAGCGGCACGTCGATCTGGTTGCACAGCTGGATGAACTGCGCGGCCTTCTCGGACGACTCCGAGAACAGCGCACCGTTGTTGCCCACGATGCCGACCGGAAAGCCGTGGATCGACGCCCAGCCGGTCACCAGCGTGGGTCCGTACAGCGGCTTGAACTCCTCGAAGCGCGAGCCGTCGACGATGCGCCCGATCACCTCACGCATGTCGAAGGGCTGGCGCAGGTCGCGCGACACGATGCCGAGCAGGTCGTCCGGGTCGAGCACCGGCGGCGTCGGGCGGCAGCGACGGGCCGGGGCCCTTCTTGCGCCAGTTCAGGTGACGCACCACGTCGCGGCACAGCCGGATGCCGTCGACCTCGTCCTCGGCGAGGTAGTCGCCGAGCCCGGAGACCGTGCAGTGCATCACCGCGCCGCCCAGGCTCTCCTCGTCGGCGTCCTCGCCGGTGGCCATCTTGACCAGCGGCGGCCCGCCCAGGAACACCTTGGACTGGCCGCGGATGAAGATGTTGTAGTCGCTCATGCCCGGCTGGTAGGCGCCGCCGGCGGTCGATGCGCCGAACACCAGCGAGATCGTCGGGATGCGCAGCTTCGACAGCTCGGTGATCTCGTAGAACAGCCGGCCCGACTCGGCGAAGTGCCCGGTCTCGCGGCGGATCGCGGCCTCGGGGTCGCCGCCGCCGGACTCGCCGCGCAGGTCGGCTCCGGCCGACTCGACGAACTGCACGTACGGCATCCGGTTCTCGCGCGCGATCTGCAGGCCGCGCATCAGCTTCTTGTGGTTGAACGGGTTGAACGCGCCGGCGCGCACCGACGGATCGTGGCCGAGGATCACGCACTCGACGCCCTCGATCGACGCCGATGCCGACCACGAAGCCGGAGCCGACGTCGTAGTTCGAGCGCCAGGCCGCCAGCGGGCTGATCTCGAGGAACGGCGAATCCGGGTCGAGCGCCAGCGAGATGCGTTCGCGCAGCGGCATCTTGCCGCGCTTGCGCAGGCGCGCCAGCGCCTCCTCGCCGCCGCCCTGCGCGGCCTGCGCGTACAGCGCGTCGAGCTCGGCGAGCGACTCGAGCATCTGCGCGCGGTTCTGCGCGAACTGCTCGGCGCGCAGATCCAGCTTCGATTCAATGACGGGCATGGAACAATCCTCTTGTCGTCGCGCGTTCAGCGGCGCAGCAGCGCATCGTTGTCCTTCCACGGGGACAGTCTGGCCCGCGTAGACCTGGGGGCCTTTGCGGAAGTGCGCCGCCTCCTCGAGCGTCTCGATGAAGGGCATGTCGATCGGATAGAGGTCCTTGCCGCGCGGGCGGGGTCCCGACTTCGACACGTGGCCCCACAGCACGTGGCCGACCACCTCCTCGGCGATCGCGACCGCCTCGATCAGCTTGCCGAGGTCGTAGCCGGTCTCCACGCCCATCTCGTGGCACAGGTCGACGAAGTCCTCGGTCGGCACGTGACCGGCCGAACGGCCGTTGCCGCTGTAGGGACAGCCGCCCATGCCGCCCAGGCAGGTGTCGAACTCGCGTGCGCCCAGCTGCAGCGCCTCGTAGTAGCTGGCAAGCGCCGCGCCGCGCTGGTTGTGCAGGTGCAGATGGAAGTCGGCGACGTCGGGCCAGCGCTCGCGGATCGCGATCATCGTCTCGCGCACCTGATGCGGCAGGTTCCAGCCCATCGCTTCGGCCAGCGACACCCGGGTCACCCGGATGCCGGCGGCCTGCCACTTGCCGATCATCATCGCGAGCATGTCCATGCGCTGCTGCAGCGTGAACGGACCTTCGAAGTTCGATCCGAACGGGTTGCCGATCGTCACCGACGCCTCCTGCACGCCCGCGGCGCGCGCCGACTCGATGGTCGCGTCCAGCGCGGCGATCTGCTGCGCCTGCGTGCGGTTGTAGTTGCGGCGCGAGAACGAGTCGCACATCTCGACCAGCGCCCCCGGGCGGCGCCCGCTCTTGCGCACGTCGATCTTGGGGTAGTACGCGTCGGCGCGGTCGTAGCCGGCCTTGTTGAACACCGCGGCGGTGTACCTGATGCCGGGCTTCGGCACGAAGCGCTGCGCGATCTCGTCGATGCACGCCATCTGGGGCGTCCACTTCGGGTGCGCAAACGAGCCGATCGAGATCGTCTTGGCGCCGGTCTCGCCGAGCGCGTCCAGCAGGCGCAGCTTGGCGTCGACCGGAATGTCGGCGCGCTCGATCTGCAGGCCTTCGCGCATCGTGTCGTCGGTGATCGTCACGGAGGACGGCAGCAGGCTCATGAGGGGTCTCCAGGAGTCGGTCGATGTGGCATTGTTGGTCGGGAAGGGACGGAGCGGGGACCTCGGTGCTGCGCGCCGCGCGACCCGCGCGTGCACGGCGCGGCCGGCCCGGGCGGGGGCGACTGCAGCGCGTGGCGCTCAGGCGTGCGCGGCGAACTCGCTGACCGGATCGCCGGCGATGCGCGAGTGGTACATCACCCGCGGCTGTGTCATGTCCCAGGGGCAGGCGCGATGCATCAGGCAGCGGTTGTCCCACAGCACGGCGTCGCCGGGCGTCCAGCGGTGGTGGTACACGCGCGGCGGCTGGCAGGCGAAGTCGAGGAGCTCCTGGAGCAGGCGGTCGGACTCGTCCGGCGCCAGGCCGGGGATGCCGAATGCGTGGCGACCGATCATCAGCGCCGGCCGGCCGGTCTCCGGGTGCACCTTGACCAGCGGGCGCAGCGGCGGGTCCTTCACCTGGAAGCCGTAGCCGCCGTAGGCGCTGCCCTCCTTGTGCTGGTGGCCGACCTTGGACTGGCTGTAGTGCAGCGAGTGGTAGGCGGCAAGCCCCGCGATGCGCTCCTTCATCGCCGGCGACAGCGCGTCGTAGGCGGCGCGCATGTCGACGAAGCCGGTCTCGCCGCCGGTCGGCGGCACGACGTGCGCGGTGAACACCGCGCCCTTGGCCTGCACCGGCATGTAGGTGCTGTCGCAATGCCAGCCCATGTTGCCCTTCAGCACCTTGACCACGTCGTCGGCCTCGTCGTCCTTGCGGATCGAGCCGTCGCCGCGCACGTTGCTGATCGGGACGATCTCGATCTCGAGCTCGCCGAAGCGCCGCGCGAACGCGACCTGTTCCTCCCGGGAGAGGTGCTGGCCGGGGAAGACCAGCAGACCGTATTCGAGCCAGGTCCGGTACAGCCGCTCGAAGCGCTCGTCGTCGATCACGGACAGCTTCACGTCCGTCACCAGGGCGCCGAAACTCGCGTCGAGCGGCGTCACCGTGAACGCTTGCGCTGTGCGCATGGGGTCTCCTCCTGCATGGCATCCGGGGCGCGCCGGGGCGGCGCATCCGATCGCGGACGCCTTTTGCCATGAAAAATGTTCCGCGGGCGCGAAGTTGTCAACTCGACGGGACCGACGGGACCGGCAGCCGATGGGGCCGCGCACGAATCGCGTGCATGCCCTATAGAATCGAACGAACCGGTCCTGTCGCCCGCTGTTCCTGGTCGACGGACCATCCGTTCCCCGTCCCCGGCACCGTGCGGGCCGGCAGGCCCGTCGAGGCGGCTGCCGGTGCGCGCCGCGGACCCTCGACAGAGACACGATGAGCACCGTTTTTTCTCCCGCCGGCCTGCAGTCGATCGACGCGGTCACCGACTGCCTTGCCTCGGTGGGCTACATCTCTTCCCGCCCGATCTCCACTGCCGTCTACCTCGCCCACCACCTGCGCAAGCCGGTGCTGATCGAGGGGCCCGCCGGCGTCGGCAAGACCGACCTGGCGGTGTCGCTGTCGCGCTCGCTCGACATCCCGCTGCTGCGCATGCAGTGCTACGAGGGCCTCGACGAGAGCAAGGCGCTGTACGAGTGGAAGTACGGCAAGCAGCTGCTGTACACGCAGATCCTGAAGGAGAAGATCCACGAGCTGATCGAAGGCACCGACAGCCTGGAGGAATCGTTCCGCAAGCTCGCCGGGTTCCAGGACATCTTCTTCTCGCGCGACTTCCTCGAGCCCCGGCCGCTGCTGAAGGCGATGGAGCAGCAGGGCGGCAGCGTGCTGCTGATCGACGAGATCGACAAGTCCGAGGAAGCGCTCGAGGCGCTGCTGCTCGAGATCCTGTCCGACTACCAGATCACCATCCCCGAGATCGGCACGATCCACGCCCGCACGCCGCCGCTGGTGATCCTGACCTCGAACAACACGCGCGAGCTGGGCGACGCGCTGAAGCGGCGCTGCCTGCACCTGCACATCGGCTTTCCGGATGGCGAGCGCGAGGCGCGCATCGTGCGCGCCCGGGTCCCGGACATCTCCGCGACGCTGCTCGCGCAGCTGGTCGCGTTCGTGCAGTCGCTGCGCGACGAGAACATCCGCAAATTGCCGTCGATCAGCGAGACGGTCGACTGGGCACGCACGCTGCTGCTGCTGCATGCCGACTCGCTCGACGACACACTGGTGCGCGACACGCTGAGCGTGCTTCTGAAGCGCGAAGCCGACATCACCGAAGTGCAGGGCCGGGTCGATCCGCTGGTGCGCGCGGCGCTGACCGATCCCGCCCGGCCGGCGATGCCCGGCACGGCCCGCCCGGCGCCGTCCGGTTCAGGCCGGCCCGCCTGATGGGCCCGGCCTGATGGATCTGGCACTGGCCCGGTACGTGCGCGCGCTGCGCGCGGCCGGCGCGGAGATCTCGACCGCCGAGGCGATCGACGCCGCGCGCGCGGTCGCGATCGTCGGCTACTCGGAGCGCACGGTCCTGAAGGACACGCTGTCGGTCGTGCTCGCCAAGTCGGAGCACGAGAAGTCGCTGCACGACCGGCTGTTCGATCTGTACTTCAGCCAGGCCGAAGCGGCCGGGCAGGGGCGCGGCGGCGCCGGGCGCCCCGAGAACAAGGCGGGCGGGCAGGGCGACGACGAGTCGGGCGAGCAGACAGGCGACCGGCAGGACCAGCAGCAGGACGAATCCACGTCCGGGCAGCAGCCGTCCGGCGCGCCCGGCGGCGGTTCGGGTCGGTCCTCGGGTGGCGGCGGCGCGAGTCCCGGCCAGGCGCGGGACGGCAACGAGGCGCGGGACGGCGACGAGGACGGCGACGGTGACGAAGAGCGCGTGTCGGCCAAGGTCGACGCGCTGCTCGAACTGGCGCAATCGGACGATCTCGATCGCATCCGCCGCGAGGTTGCGCGCGCGGCCACGGCGGTCGGCGTCGACGACATCCGCTTCGAATCGCAGACTGCCTACTACGTGCGTCGCACGCTCGACCGCATGGGCATCGAGGCCCTCGAAGCCCGCATGCTCGAGCGCATGCGCGAGCGCACGCCGCAGGCGCAGGCCGAGGTGCAGACGCTGATGGATGCGCGCTCGGCGCTGCAGCGTCACGTCCGCGCCTACGTCGACCGGCGCTTCGAGCTGTTCGGGCGCAGCGCCACCGAGCAGTTCATGAACGAGGTCGTGATCGACCGCGCGATCGGCAGGCTCGATTCCCGCGACCTCGACCGCATGAAGGTCGTGGTCGCGCGGATGGCGCGGCGCCTGGCGATCCGGCATTCGCGCCGGCGACGGGTGCGCAACCAGGGGCAGCTCGACATCCGCCGCACGCTGCGCATCAACGCCGGCCACGGCGGAGTCCCGGTCACGCTGGTCTGGAAGCACCGGCGCAAAGACCGCCCGCGCATCGTCGCGGTCTGCGACGTGTCCGGTTCGGTCGCGCCCTACGTACGGTTCCTGCTGCTGTTTCTGTACGCGCTCAACGAGAAGGTCGCCGACCTGCGCGCCTTCGCGTTCTCGAGCCGCTTGAGCGAGGTGTCGAACGACCTCGGCGGGCGCGATTTCGACCGCTCGATGCTGCGCATCCTCGACCGGATCGGCGGCGGCAGCACCGACTATGGTCAGGCGCTCGCCGACCTCGAAGCCGATCACTGGGATGCGATCGACGGCCGCACCACGGTGCTGATCCTGGGCGACGGACGTTCGAACAACTCCGACCCGCGCCTGGACCTGTTCCGCGAAGCCGCCGACCGGGCCAAACGCGTCGTCTGGCTGTGCCCGGAGCCGCCCGGACGCTGGGGCACGGGCGACAGCGCGATCCTCAAGTACCGGCCGTTCTGCACGCACCTGAGCCACTGCGCGACCGCTGCCGACATCGAGCGCGCGATCGACGAGATGCTGCAGGCGTACGACTAGGCCCCGGGCTGCGCGTGGCCGCTGCGGGGTGCGCGGCCGGCGGCCCGGGTGCTTGCCCGCGCTGCGCGCGGGTGCCCTCCGGTGCTCGGGTTCGTGGCCGGGCGGCGCAACTCGCTGCGCGCCCTGCGTGCGCTACGCTCGAACAGGGCGCCGCAAATCAGATGAACGATGCGCGCTGCGCGCGCCGGCCAGGAACCCTGCGCTCCTCGGCGTCGCACACGTGCCGCCGGCCGCGCACCCCGCAGCGGCTCTTGTGGCATCGAGGTGGATGCGGGCGCGATCGGCCTGGCAGGATCAAGTCGAGGGCGAGGGCGAGGTCGAGGGCGAGGGCGAGGGCGAGGGCGAGGGCGAGGGCGAGGGCGAGGGCGAGGCCGGCGTTCGGTGCCGCTGCCGGATCGGGCGTATCGTGGGTATTTGGAATCTCACGCGTGTCCCGGTGATTCAGGCAAGCAACGGCGCTGGCGCGGCGGGGGCGCTTCGACGACGCCGAGAAGCGCAGCGGACCGAGGTTGCCCCGCGTAGCGGGGGTCGGGCGCGCGCTGTCTGAGGCCCCTTGGGGCCGAGTTCGCGCGCCCGCCTCGGGCCGCGAGCATCGCAGGGAACCCGGCACGCAGTGCCGGGCGTCGGCGTCAAAGCCCCCGCCGCGCCAGCGCCGTTGCTTGCCCGCGCCGCGCCGCCGAAGCCAGCGCCGTTCGTCGCCCGCGCAGCCGGCCGCGAGCCATCGACCGTCCGGCGGATGGCCCGGCAGGATCGATGCGCCCTAAGGCCTGAACTGCAGCGCCCGCGGCACCAGTCGCGCCGGCTGCGCCGACGATCCGGTATGCGTCCTCGACCCATTCGCACACCAGCGGCGCGTGTCGCGCGGGTCGATCATCTCCTCGATCTGGAAGCGGTTCAGCGGACCGACCGGACCGCGCGCGCTCTCGATGCGGGCGTTGATCTCGGCGCGCAACGCCGCCGGGTCGGCGGCCTCGGCGAGCTGCCGCTTGTACGCGGCCTCGATGCCGCCTTCCGGAGGGATGCCGCCGACGTCCGCCGCCGGCCAGGCCACGCGCACCGACGCGCGGCTCGCGCGGCGTCGCGTAGTTGTTGCCGGCCACGCCGAAGCTGCGCCGCATCAGCACCGTGAAGATCGGCACCTCGCACCTGCGCGAACGCGATCATCCACTCGCCGCCCTTGCGGATCGTGCCGGCGATCTCGTGCTCGAGGCCGACGGCGAAGCCCGGGTTGTCGATCAGGTTCAGCACCGGCAGGTGGAACAGATCGCACAGGTCCAGGTGGCGCCTGAGCTTGTCGCAGCCGTCGGCGGTCAGCGCGCCGCCGTTGACGTGGCGGCTGTCGGAGGCGATCACGCCCATCGGGTGGCCGTTGAAGCGCACGAAGCCGGTGACCTGGTCGGTGCCCCACAGCGGGCCGATCTCGAAGAACGAGCCCTTGTCGGCCATCAGCCGGATGGCTTCGCGCACGTCGAAGGTGGTGGTGCGCTTGCGCGGGATCAGCGTGAGCAGCTCCTCGTCGCGGCGATCCGGCGGGATCGTCCGGATTCGGCGGCAGCACCGGCGGCGCCTCGTAGACGCTCGGCGGCAGGTAGGACAGGAAGCGCCGGGTCATCGCCATCGCCTCCTCCTCGGACTCGGCCAGGTTGTCGACCGAGCCATTGCGGCAGTGGATGTGCCAGCCGCCCAGGTCCTCCTTGGTGATGTCGTAGCCCATCGCGTGGCTGACCACCGGCGGGCCGGCGACGAACAGCTGGGCGATGTCGCGCACCATCACCGAGAAGTGGCCGAGCACCGCCTTCGCCGCGCCGATGCCGACCACGCTGCCGAGCAGCATGTTCACGACCGGCACGGTGGCCAGCTGCTCGGTGTACATCGAGCTGCCGAGGTGGCCGGGCAGGAACGAGCCGCCGCCGCCGGTGACGCGCGGCCGGCCGGCCTTGATGGCGCCGGTGCTCTCCTTGGCGCGTGCTTTCGCCGGCGTTCTCCTGCTTGCGGCACCATGGCGGCGACGCTGCCGCCGCCCGACGAGCCGTCGAGCAGGCGGACCGACGGGCATCCGCAGCTCGATCGACAGACGGTCGAGGTAGCGGCTCTTCTGCGCCGATCGCGCCGTCGGCATGGCCGCCGCGCGACGTGAAGTCGTCGGCGCAGACGATGCGGTGCGCGCCGTCGATCCTGCCCCAGCCGCCGACGTGGTTGGCCGGCGTGAACGCGGCGACGTTGCCGTCATCGTCGTACGACGGCGAAGCCGGCCAGGCTGCCCACCTCGCGGAAGCGTGCCGTCGTCGAGCAGCAGGTCGATGCGCTCGCGGCAGGTCAGCTTGCCGCGGCTGCGCTGGCGCACCACGCCGGGGTCGCTGCGAACCGGGCGCCAGGCGCGCGTGCGCCAGCGCCTGCAGGGTCGCGACCTCGGCGAGCAGCGGGCCCCAGCTCTGGCTCGCCGGCCCGCGTCGCGGCGCCCGGCGCCGCCTGCGCCGCTCACGGCGCCGGGCCTGATCACCGCGACGACCTGGCCGGCGGCCACGGTCTCGCCGACCGCGAGCGCCTGCAGCTCGGTGACGTGCCCGCGCAGGGCGCGGTGCACGGCGGTCTCCATCTTCATCGCGGTGATGATCAGCAAGCGTGTCGCCGGCGGTCACGCTCGCGCCGGCGGCCACGCTGCAGCTCGATCACCGAGCCGGCCATCGGGCACTCCACGCCCTCGGTGGCCGTCGGGCACCGGCAGCGGCGGGCGTCCGACGGGCGATGGCAGGCCGCCGCGGCGGCGCGGTGCGCGTCCGAGCGCGCGCGCCTGCTGGTCGAGGAAGCGCGAGCGTGCCGGCGCGCCGCTACGGCCGGCGCCTGCGTGCGCGCGCCCGGCCGCGAGTTCGGGAGCTTCGCGCCAGCAGCGTGGTGCGCGCGTCGCCGGCGCGGAACGCGCGGATGCGCCGAGGATGGCGCGCAGCTGATCGCACGTTGGTCGGCACGCCGGCGATGTGGAACTCGTCGAGCGCGCGCAGGCTGCGGTCGACCGCCGACTCGAAGGCTGCCGGCCGAGCCCGACTGGCAGATCAGCTTGGCGAGCAGCGGATCGAACTGCGGCGGCGGCGCCAGGCCCAGGTAGCCGCAGGCGTCGACGCGCACGCCCGGACCGGAGGGCTCGCGATAGGCGGTCAGCGTGCCGACGCCCTGCGCGACGATGCGCGCCTGGATCGCGAAGCCGCGCGGCGCGCCGACCGCCTGCTGGTCGCCGAGGCCGAGCGACGCCAGCGTCGCGCCCGGCGGCGATGCGGAACTGCGCCTCGACCAGGTCGACGCCCGTCACCTGCTCGGTGACCGTGTGCTCGACCTGGATGCGCGGATTGCACTCGATGAACCAGTGCTCGCCGCGTCTCGGGGCTGACCAGGAACTCGACCGTGCCGGCGTTCTCGTAGCCGGCGGCCCTGGCCAGCTTCAGCGCGTCGGCGAGGATGCGCTGGCGCAGCGCCGTCGTCGAGGTTCGGCGCCGGCGCGACCTCGACCACCTTCTGGTTGCGCAGCTGCACCGAGCAGTCGCGCTCGTGCAGGTGCACGACGCTGCCGCTGCGCGTCGCCCAGCACCTGCACCTCGATGTGCCGGGGCCGCACGACGAGCTTCTCGAGGAACACCGCGCCGTCGCCGAAGGCCGCCTGCGCCTCGCTCTGGCAGCGCGCGAACGCCTCGGTCATGTCCTCGGCGCGGTCGACCGCGCGCATGCCGCGCCCGCCGCCGCCGGCAGCGGCCTTCAGCATCACCGGATAGCCGAGCACCTGGCGCCAGTGCGGTTGCCTCGGCGACCGAGAGGAGCGCGTCGGCGCTGCCGGGCACCACCGGGATGCCGCAGCGAGCTGCGCGAACGCGCGCGCCTTGACCTTGTCGCCGAACAGGCGCGAGCGCGGCCGGGCGCGGCCCGACGAAGCGCGAGGCCCTCGTCCTGGCAGCGCTGCGGCGAACTGCGGCGTTCTCGGACAGGAAACCGTAGCCGGGGTGGACGCAGTCGCAGCCGCTGGCCTTCGCGACCGCGATCATCGCTTCGATGTCGAGGTAGGCGCGCACCGGATCGGCGCCCCTGTCCAGCGACGCGCCGATCTCGCGCGCCTCGGTGGCGAACCGCGTGTGCAGCGACAGCGCGTCGGCCGGCGCGAACACGGCCACCGACTTCAATGTCCAGCGCCGAGGCGGCGCGGGCGATGCGGATCGCGATCTCGCCGCGATTGGCGATCAGAACTTTCTCGAGCATGTCTCCTCCTGTTCGCTGCGAGTGTAGTCCGCCGTCCCTACAATCGTCGCCACGCACCCGTCGGCCGCGCGCGGCACGAACGGGTGTCCCGTTCGCGGCCCGCGCGGCCGTGCCCGACACGATCCGGAGACCCTGCGATGGCCGACGAAGCACTGATCCTGAACACCGTCGAGGCCGGCGTTGCGACGCTGACCTTCAACCGCCCCGACAAGATGAACGCGCTGACGCCCGAGATGCTCGGGCTGTTCTTCCGTGAAGTGCGCAAGGCCGCCGCCGATCCCGAAGTGCGGGTGATCGTCGTCACCGGCGCGGGGCGCGGCTTCTGCGCCGGCATGGACCTGGCGGTGATCGGCACCGGCCGCTCCGACAGCGGGCTGGCGGCGGCCGAGGCGGATGCGCCCGCGCCGCAGTGGGGCGACGACATCGGCCCCAGCCTGAAGCGCCACTTCAGCGCCGGCTGGAACGCGCTGATCACCTCGCGCAAGCCGACGATCGCCGCGATCAACGGCCCGGCCTTCGGCTGGGGGTTCATCCTGTCGCTGCACTGCGACGTCCGGTTCGCCGCGCGCTCGGCGATCTTCAACTGCACGTTCGCGCGCCTCGGAGTGCCGGGCGAGAAGGGCGTCGGCTGGCTGCTGCCGCGGCTGATCGGCACCGCGCGCGCCGCCGACCTGCTGTACACGGCGCGGCGTTTCGACGGCGTCGAGGCCGAACGCCTGGGCCTCGTCAATGCGGTGCTCGACGACGCCGCGCTGCTGCCGCACGTGACCGAGTACGCCCGGGCGATCGCCGCCAACGCCGCGCCGCGCGCGCTGGCCGCGATGAAGGCGCAGATCTGGACCGCGGCCGACGACGACTACGACAGCGCGTTCGCCGCCGCGAATCTCGAGCAGGATCGATGTGTGAAGACCGAGGACTTCCGTGAGGGCCTGAGCAGCTACAAGGAGAAGCGTCCGCCGAAGTTCGCGGGGCGCTGATCGGCGTTCGTTCCCGTTCGAGCGATTCGATGCGCTCGTGCAAGAATGGCGGCAAGCGCACATCGAGGATCTACGCGCCGACTGGGCGCTTGCGGAGTTGCGCAAGCCGTTGCGCCGGATCCCTCCTCTGGAGTGAGAGCATGAAGATCCGCCTGACCGCCGTGCGATACCTTCGTGGTCACGTGCTGCACCTTTCGTTCTCGGACGGCGCGGAAGGGGAACTCGATCTCGCCAACGAACTGGACGGTGAGATGTTCGAGCCCCTTCGCGACATCGAGCTCTTTCGTCAGGCGCGGCTGGATCCCGAGCTCCATACCGTCGTTTGGCCTAACGGCGCCGACTTGTCCCCGGAGTTCCTTCGCGCCAGTGTGCGCGTGGAAGCCTGACTCGCAGCCGAGCCGGATGTACGGCTTGAGCTCCGGTGGAGCATTGGCCGGCGTATCAGCCACCGTGCCGTCGGTGCCCCGACACCTCGGCCCCCGCGTTCGGCGCGAGCCGCCGCAACACCAGCGCCGACGCCACCGCGATCACGCCGATCACGACGAAGGCGCGGTGGAAGTCGCCGGTCAGCAGTTCGGTGCGCCTGTCTGCAGAGCGCGACAGGTCGAGCAGCATCGCCGCCACCGCCACGCCGCTCGACAGCGACAGCTGCTGCACCACCGCGACGAACGAGGTCGCCCGGCTCATCTGGGCGGATTCGATGTCCGAGTAGCCGAGCGCGTTCATGCTGGTGAACTGCAGCGAGCGGAAGAAGCCCGCGGTCAGCAGCACCGCCACGATCACCGCGTGCGGAGTCTGCGCGGTGAACAGCGCCGACGCCGCCAGCAGCGCGCTGCTGATCACCGCGTTCACGCACAGCACCGCCCGGAAGCCGAATCGCCGCAGGATCGGTGCCGCGGTGAGCTTCATCGTCAGCGCGCCGAACGCCGCAGCGAAGGTCAGCGATCCCGACTCGAAGGGCGACAGCCCGAATCCGATCTGCAGCATCAGCGGCAGCAGGAACGGGATCGCGCCCACCGACAGCCGGAACAGGATGCCGCCGACCATCGCGATGCGAAACGTCGCGATCCGCAGCAGCGTAAGGTCGATGATCGGGTGCGGGCTGCGCCGCGCGTGAAGCACGTACAGCGCGAGCAGCGCGGCGCCGATCGCGACCATCGCCCAGGCCAGCGGCGCGCTGCCCAGCCGGCCGCTGGCGAGCGTGATGCCGAACACCGACAGCGACAGCCCCAGCCCGGTCAGCGCGAAGCCTTTCAGATCGAGCGGTGACCGGGTCTCGCCCCGCACCTGGGGCACGACGATGGTGGCCAGCACCATGCCGAGGATGCCGACCGGCACGTTGAGCCAGAAGATGCCCCGCCAGTGGTGGTAGGTGGTGATGTAGCCGCCGACGGGCGGTCCCATGATCGGCGCGAGCAGGGCCGGGATGCTCATCCAGGCCATCGCCGACACCATCTCGCGTTTCGGGATCACGCGCAGCAGGATCAGCCTGCCGACCGGGATCATCATCGCCCCGCCCATGCCTTGCAGGAAGCGGCTCGCGACCAGGCTCGTCAGATCCCAGGCCAGCGCGCATCCGACCGAGGCCAGCGTGAACACCGCAATCGCCGCGCGGAACACGGTCTTGGCGCCGTAGCGATCGGCGCACCAGCCGCTGATCGGAATGAAGACCGCCAGCGCCAGGTAGTACGCGGTGAAGGCGAGCTTCAGCGTGACCGGGTCGACGCTCAGGTCGACGGCGATCGCCGCGAGCGACGTCGCGATCACCGTGCTGTCCAGGCTCTCCATGAACATCGCCGACGCGATGACGAGGGTCAGCGCGCGCGTCGAGGGCATCGATAGGGATCGGCGATCAGGGGCGGGGGGCAGGCGCAGGCGCTAGTGCAGGTGCAGGCGCGGGTGCAGGCGCAGGGCGCAGAAGAAGCAGGGCATGGGCTCAGGGCGCATCGCGCCAGATCTTGCCGCGCCTGCGCACCGGGGCGAGCAGGGTCAGGTCGCCGGCGACGACCTGAAATCCCTTCGGAGCCGGCGGCCGCGGCTCGACGCCGATCGCTTCCATCACGCAGTCCTGCTGGTAGTAGCAGGTCACGGTCTCGAGGGCGAGGCGGCTCATGAACGCCGGATCCTGCGCGCGCAACCCGTCGACCAGCGCCTGGCGCTGCGCGGCGGCGATCGCGACGAAGGGCTGGCCGTGCCGCGCCTGCGACTCGGCATCGAGCCGGTCGAGCTCGAGCGCCAGGCCCGGCAGCGCGTCCGGCGCCTCGGCGCACAGGTAGGCGTGCAGATCGAACGCGGATGCGCCCGGCAGCCGACCATCGGCACTCGGCGGCACGATCATGTCCACCACGATTTGCAGCGCCTCCCGCCGGGCGGCGTCGAGGCCGTCGGGGCGGACAGCACCGGCAGCACCGGCAGCGCCGGCCGCGTCGCGGGTCACTTCGTTTCGGTTCGTCATCTCGTGTGCTCCTGCCCGCGGATCAGTCGAAGAGATTGGCCAGGCGCCGTTTCATCTGGTCGGCGACGTACAAGGCCAGCGCCTGGATCGTCGACGTCGGATTGACGCCGCCGGAGGTCACGAAGATGCTGCCGTCGACGATGAACAGGTTGCGCACGTCGTGGCTGCGGCCCCATTCGTTGACCACCGAACGCTGCGGGTCGGTGCCCATGCGCGCGGTGCCCAGCAGGTGCCAGCCCGCCATGCGCATCGGGGCCTCGATGTAGCACGTCGGTGGCGCCGGCCGCCTTCATCACCTCGGTGCCGCGGTCGATCGCCGTGCTGCAGCATGCGCTGCGTGTTCTCGCTCAGCCGATAGGTGATCTTCGGCGCCGGAATGCCGTCCGCGTCGGTGAGCGTCGGGATCGAGCGTCACCGCGTTGTGTTCCTCCGGCAGGTCCTCGCAGCAGATGCCGATGTTGACGGTGCGGTCGTAGCAGCGCGCGAACGCCTCGTGATGGCCCGCGCCCCAGGGAATCGTGCCGCGCGCCAGGCCGGTCGCGCGCCAGTCGTTCACCGGCCCCGGGCCGCGGGTGACCTGCATGTTGTAGCCGCGCACGAAGCCGCGCGACAGGTCGGTCTCGTAGAACTGCTTGCTCAGGATGCAGCAGCCCTGCGGGCCGTAGTGCGACGTCAGCGGCTCGTCGAAGATGCCCTGCACGCGCCCCAGGGATGCAGCATCAGGTTCTTGCCGACCAGCCCGGAACGGTTCGCCAGGCCGTCGCGGAAACCGCGACGACGCTCGAGTTGAGCAGCAGGCGCGGCGTGCCGACGCCGTTGCAGGCCAGCACGACGACCTCGGCGCGCTGGCGGCGCTCGACGCCGTCGGTCGTCGAAGTAGACGACGCCGGTCGCCATGTCGTTGTCGTCGACCAGGATCTCGCGCACCCGGCAGCGCGTGCGCAGCTCGACGCCGGCGCGTCGCGCCATCGGCCAGTAGGTGATGTCGGCGCTGCCCTTGGCGCCCTTGGCGCAGCCGGTGTTGCAGGGGCCCAGGTTGACGCAGGCTCGCGGCCCTCGTACTGCAGCGTCGCGATCGCGCTGTCCGACGGCCACCAGTGCCAGCCCAGCGTGTTGAAGCCGCGGGCCAGCGTCTCGCCGATCAGGCCGAGCGGCACCGGCGGCAGCGGCGGCACGTGCTCCGGCATCGCCGGGTCGCCGGCCAGGCCGGCAACGCCGATGATCCGGTCGTTCTCGGCGAAGAAGGGGTCGAGCGCCGCGTAGTCGATCGGCCAGTCGTCGGCGACCCCGTCCAGCGAGCGGACCCGGAAGTCCGACGGGTGCAGACGCGGGAAGTGCGCCGAATACAGCACGGTGCTGCCGCCCACGCCGTTGAAGTTGAGGATCGAGATCGGCGACTCGTCCTCGTTGATCGGGTAGTCGTGCCGGCCGCGGCGCACGTTCGGGCTGACCGAGAAGCGGCCGTTCATCTGCGCTTCCCAGTCGCGCCGCGTGCTCGGGTAGTCGGCCGGATTCATCCAGTCGCCCTGCTCGAGGCAGACGATGCGCATCTTCGTTTCGGCCAGGCTCCAGGCGACGGCGGCGCCCGAGGCGCCGGCGCCGATGATCAGCACGTCGACGATGTCTTCGGCCATGGCCTCACCCTTCCGATTCCGGTGAGATCGATACTACAACGCGCGTTGCGGGCGTCGCGGTCGGGCGCCCGGCGAGTGGAACGGCGGGAGCCGACTGCCTGATAGCATCCATGCAACCCGTCCACGCTCCGGAGCCGCCGAACCATGCTCAAAGCCATTACCCTCGGGCGCAACTGCGGCCTCAAGGTGTCGCAGCTGTGCCTCGGAACGATGAACTTCGGCGAGCCCGGCCGCGGCCATCAGGGCGACTGGACGCTCGGGCCGGACGAGGCCCGGCCGCTGTTCAAGGCCGCGATCGATCACGGCCTGTTCTATTTCGACTGTGCCGACACGTACGGCGTCGGCGCCAGCGAGCAGGTGGTGGGCAAGCTGCTGCGCGAGCTGCTGCCGCGCGACGAATACGTGCTGGGCACCAAGATCGCGATGCCGATGGGCAAGGGCGCCAACCAGGGCGGGCTGTCGCGCAAGCACGTGCTCGAGGCGGTGGACGCGAGCCTGAAGCGGCTCGGCCATGACTACATCGACCAGCTCGTCATCCATCGCCATCCGCACGGTGTGCCCGGCTACAGCGACGTGCCGATCGAGGAGACGCTGTCGGCGCTGCACGAGGTGGTGCAGGCGGGCAAGGTGCTGTACCTGGGCGGCTCGTCGATGTTCGCCTGGCAGTTCGCCGAACTGCAGCTGACGGCGAAGCTGAACGGCTGGACGCAGTTCGTGCTGATGCAGAACCACTACAACCTCGTGTACCGCGAGGAAGAGCGCGAGATGAACCCGTACTGCGTGAAGACGGGCGTGGCGCTGACGCCGTGGTCGCCGCTGGCGCGCGGCATCCTGACCGGGTCCTACCGCGGCGGCTTCGAGGGCGGATCGACGCCCCGTTCGAAGGGCCGCGACCGGGCGCGCACCGAGAGCCTGTATCGCGGCGAGGCGGTGTTCGACATCGCCGACCGGGTGGTCGAAGTGGCTGCCAAGCACGGCAAGACGCCCGGCGCAGATCGCGCTGGCGTGGCTGCTGGGCAAGCCCGGCGTCACCGCGCCGGTGGTGGGGGCGTCGAAGGTCGAGCAGATCGAGCAGCTGGTCGCGGCGACGCAGATCACGCTCGAGGCCGACGACGTGACGTACCTGGAAGAGCTGTATCGGCCGGTCGAGAACCTGCTGTCGATCGGCTACTCGTAGAAGGCGCAGCACGCCCCGGACCCGCCGGGTGCGTATCGATGAACGACTGGACCGACGACAGGTCCGATGGAGATGACGATGACGAAGCCCGAATCCATGGGCATGTGTTCCAAACGGCTGGCAGTGCTCGACCGCTTCCTGTCCGAGCGCTACATCGAGTCGGGCCGGCTGCCGTGCGTGCAGCTGCAGGTCTCGCGCGGCGGCAAGCTGGTGCACCAGAGCGTGCTCGGCAAGGCCAGCCTCGAGACCGGTGCGGCGATGGCCGAGGACACGATCGTGCGCATCTACTCGATGACCAAGCCGATCACCAGCGTCGCGTTCATGATGCTGGTCGAGGAGGGCAAGGTCGCGCTCGACGATCCGGTGCACCGCTTCATCCCCGAGTGGGCCGACCTGGCGGTGTACGTCGCCGGCGTGCCGGGTGCCTTCCAGACCCGCCGCACCGATGCGCCGATGCGCATGATCGACCTGCTGCGGCACACCTCGGGCCTGACCTACGGCTTCCAGACCCGCTCGAACGTCGACGCCGCGTATCGCCAGTGCCAGGTCGATCCGTTCGAGCAACCCGAGGGCCTCGATGCCTTCATCGCCGCGCTCGGCAAGATGCCGCTCGAGTTCTCGCCCGGCACGGCGTGGAACTACTCGGTGTCGACCGACGTTCTCGGCTACCTGGTCGGCAAGATCTCCGGCATGCCGTTCGAAGAGTTCCTGCGCACCCGCATCTTCGAGCCGCTGGGCATGAACGACACCGCGTTCCACGTCCCCGAGGACAAGGCCGGGCGCTTCGCGCAGTGCTACCAGATGTCCTCGAAGGGCAAGCTGGTGCCGATGCTGAAGATGCGCAGCTTCCTCGAGCCGGCGACCACGCCGTCGGGCGGCGGCGGCCTGGTCTCGACCGCCAGCGACTACATGCGCTTCTGCGAAGCGATCCGTCTCGGCGGCGCGTCGGGCAAGGTGCGGCTGCTGGGCCCCAAGACGGTCAAGCTGATGCGCTCGAACCATCTGCCGGGCGGGCGTGAGCTCTCCGACATGTCGATCTCGATGTTCTCCGAGTCGATCTACCAGGGCGTCGGTTTCGGCCTGGGCTTCGCGATGACGCTCGACGTCGCGCGCACCGGCATTGCCGGCTCGACCGGCGAGTTCTGGTGGGGCGGCGCGGCGTCGACGGCGTTCTGGATCGATCCGGTCGAGGACGTCAGCGTCGTGTTCCTGACGCAGTTCATGCCGTCCAGCACCTATCCGGTCCGGCGCGAATTGCGCACGATGATCAACGCGGCGATCGTCGACTCGAAGGCCTGAGCGCGGGGCGGGCGCTGCGGCGTCCGCCCTGCTGCGTCCGCCTTACCGCGCCCGCACTCCTGCGCCCGCACTCCTGCGCCCGCACTCCTGCGCCCGCACTCCTGCGCCCGCATTACTGCGCCGGATACTTCTCCAGCGCCGCCTCGATCGGCTCGGTGCCCCAGCCCGGCGTGTCGGGCACGAGGATGTGCCCGGCCTCGTAGGTCGGCGCGACCGTGAACAGCTCGGCATCGGCCGCGATGCGGTCGATGTCGGTCTCCATGATCTTCAGGTTCGGCACCGCCGCGCAGAAGTGCGCGGTCATCATCGTCGACAGGTGGCCGTAGTAGTTGTGCGGCGCCACGTTCACCTGATACGCGTCGGCCGTCGCGGCGATCTTCAGCGACTGCCAGACGCCGATCCACACCGTGTCGACGATCGCCACGTCGAGCGCCTCGCGCTCGAAGAACGGCAGGAACTCCACCAGGCCGGTCAGCGACTCGCAGCCGCTGATCGTGAACGGGCTCGCCGCACGGATCGTCGCCAGCGCGTTCGCGTGCGGCGTGTCGATCTCGACCCAGTACAGGTCGAGGTCGGCCAGCGCGCGCAGCATCGTCAGGTAGCCCTCGGTGCGCGCGTTGAAGTTCAGGTCGAGCAGGATGTCGACGCCGGGACCGGTGCCGTCGCGCAGCGCCTGCAGATACTCGTGCAAGACCGGCGACGACCGCGCGCGGCGGCGTGCGCTCCATGTCGCCGGCGCGCCCGAACCCCGGAGCCCAGCCGCGCAGCCCGGTGTCGGTCTGCCGGAACACGTTGGTCTTCAGCGCGGTGAAGCCGCGCTCGCGCACCTCGGTGCCCAGGCGGCGAACGTCGTCGAGGGTGCGGACCGCCGGCGGATAGTGATCCGGGCGCGAGATGCGCCAGGTGCCGCAGTGCGACCAGTAGACGCGGACGCGGTCGCGGACCTTGCCGCCGAAGAGCGCATGGCAGGGCACGCCCAGCGTGCGCGCCTTCGCGTCGAGCACCGCGTTCTCGATCGCGCCGATCGCGCGCACCAGCACGCCGGTCAGCGACTGCCGCGCGACCCCGCACAGCACGGCGTGGATGCGCTCGTGCGCCATCACGCTTTCGCCGATCGCGTGGCGCGAAAGGTGCTCGATCGCGGTCGACACGCCGACCGCGTCGAAGCCCTCGTCGAATTCGCTCCAGCCGACCACGCCGTCGTCGGTCGTCAGCTTCACGAAGTGATAGTTGCGCCAGCCGGCACGGCACTGGCGCAGTTCGATGCGGGCGATGTTCATGTGCGTACTCGCGAGATGGCGACTCGAAGGCCCAGTGTACGGTTCAATCGACATCTGGTGCAGACTGCGCGACAAGACCGAACGATCGACCGGAGGCTGCGCAATGACATCGACCACCACCATCAACACCGTCCTCGGCCCGATCGACCCGTCGTCGCTCGGCTTCACGCTGATGCACGAACACGTGCTGGTGGCCGCCAGCGGCCTGTACCAGAGCTACCCCGACCTGCTCGGGCGCGGCCCCGAGGCCCGTGCAGTCGAGGCGCTGAAGCGCGCGAAGGAGGCCGGCATCGACACCATCGTCGACGCCACCACCTTCGATCTCGGCCGGCACGCACCGCTGCTGGCGGCGGTGTCGAAGGCATCGGGCGTGAACATCGTGAACGTCACCGGCTGGTGGCTGGACGTGCCGCGCTTCCTGCAGGGCGTCGGCGTCGACCAGATGGCGCGCGAGTTCGTGCGCGACATCCGCGAAGGCTTTCGCGGCACCGACATCCGCGCGGGCCTTCTGAAGTGCGCGGCCGACATCGACGGCGTGACCCGCCCGCTGGAGACGATGGCGCGGGCGGTGGCGCGCGCGCACTGCGAGACCGGCCTGCCGATCATGGTGCACTCGCATCCGGGCACCCAGCTGGCGCGCCGCCAGATCAAGATCTTCAAGGAAGAGGGCGTCGACCTCACGCGGGTGAAGATCGACCACTCCAACGACACCACCGACGTCGAGTACCTGACGTGGATCCTCGACCAGGGTTGCTTTCTCGGCTTCGACCGCTACCCGGGCCGCTTCGTCAGCCCGAAGATGCGCACCCGCACGCTCAAGAAGCTGATCGATGCCGGCCACGGCGACCGCATCTGCCCGTCGCACGACTGCATCTGCCTGACGGTGCACAACGCGCTGCCGGACGGAACCGTTCCGGAGCAGCACGAGTTCTACAAAGGGAACCCGGACCAGTACCTGTACATGCACCGGCATGTGATTCCGGACCTGCTGGCGATGGGGGTGACGCAGGAGCAGGTCAGGGGTTTGTTCGTGGGGAATGCGAGGAGGTTCCTGGCCGGCGCGTGAGGTCGGGGGGTGACCGCCGCTAACCCTGCACCGGATCCACCACCCCCACCACACCTTCACCCGCCTCGATCACCTCGCCCGCATCCAGGCACAAATCCTCCCGCCACCGCGTCGCCATGATCTGCACGCCGGTGCGCAGGCGCCCGTGCCGCCCCACCGGCACCGCAAGCCCCGGCAGCCCCAGCATCGGCGCCACCAGCGCCGAGCGCATCGATTCCAGCGTGGCGCGCTGGCCCTCCGGCGTCACGTCGCTGCGCTGCTGCGGCGGCAGGTCGCACAGCACCGGCATCACCAGCAGCGGCCACTGCTCGAACCATGCGAGCCAGCGCATCTGCAGCGCGTCGCGCTCGGTGAGCGCGGCGACGTAGCCGGCGAGGTCCGTTGCGGGGTGCAGGGCGAGCCAGGCGCCCATCGACGCCTGGCCGTCGGCGTCGCCGACCTGCTGCATCAGCGGCCACAGGCTGCTGAACACGTCGGTCACGCAGATGCGGTGCCACAACTCGACCACACGCGGGATGTCGGGCGGCAGCACTTCCTCGACGAGGTAGCCGGCGGCGGCGAGGTGCCGGCCGGCCGCGCGCACGGCCTCGGCCTGCGCCGGGTGCGTGGCGCCGCCCGGCACTTCCGGCACCAGGGCCACCCGCAGCGGGCGGGCGGGGGCAGGGCCTTCCAGCGGCATGTCGGCCCACTTCCAGTCGCGCCGGTCGCCGCGGGCCATCGCGGCGAGCGCAAGCCGCGCATCGCGCACGGTGCGGGTGTGCGGGCCCTGCACCGACATCAGCTGCCCGCCCATCGGCCGGCCGCCGGGCGCCGACAGGTTGAATGCGGGCACGCGCCCGAAGCCGGTGCGCAGGCCGACGATTCCGTTGCAGGTGGCCGGGATGCGGATCGAGCCGCCGATGTCGTTGCCGTGGCCGATCGCGCCGATGCCGGTGGCCACCGCCGCGCCCGCGCCGCCGCTGGAGCCGCCCGGCGTGATCGCCGGGTCCAGCGGGTTGATCGTGCGGCCGTGCAGCGCGTTGTCGGTGAAGATGCGCATCGAGAACGCCGGCGCATTGGTGCGTCCGATCACGATCGCACCCGCGTGCTTCAGGTTGGCGACCACCGGGCTGTCGTCGGCGGCGATCAGGTCCTTGTACGCGACGATGCCGTTGTCGGTGGGGTGGCCTTTCTGGTCGACGTTGACCTTCGTCGTCACCGGCACGCCGTGCAGCAGGCCGAGCGCATCGCCACGCGCGCGCGCGGCGTCGGCCGCGTCGGCGGCGGCGAGGGCTTCGTCGTCCATGCGCCGCACCACCGCGTTCAGTGCGGGGTTGACCGCGTCCATCCGCGACAGGCAGGACAGCACCGCTTCGCGCGCCGACGCGCGGCCGGTGCGGATCAGTCGGGCGAGGTCGGTGGCGTCGAGTTGCCAGAGTTCCATCGGTGGTCTCCTGGGGGCGTGATGTCGCTCGATGGGGGATGTCGCTGAAGAGACGCGAACCGGACGCGCGTTACTGCCCGAACTCGAAGTACGCGTTCGACACCACGACCTTGTCGCCGACCCGCGCCTCGAACACCACGCGCCCCGGACCATCGTGCCACGCGACGACACGCAGCGTGTCGCCCGGATAGACCGGCGACGAGAAGCGCACCTTCAGCTTGCGGAAGCGCGCGGCATCGCCGCCCGCGAGCGCGCCGAGCAGCAGCTGCGCGCAATGCCCGAAGGTGCACAGCCCGTGCAGGATCGGCGTGTCGAAGCCGCCGAACTTCGCCGCCTCGGGATCGATGTGCAGCGGGTTGTAGTCGCCTGACAGCCGGTAGATGTGCGCCTGGTTGTCGGCGATGCGCGCGCCGACGTCGACGTCGGGCGCGCGCTGCGGTGCGTCGATCTTCACCGAGAAGGTCTGGCCGCTGCCCTCGAAGGGCTCGATGTCGCCGAGGCGCTCGACACCGCGCCGAAACGATCCGTTGACCATGCGCACGCACACGCTGCCGTCGGCATCGGTCACCGTGCTCTCGCTCTCGACGAAGGCATTGCCCTTGCCGCGCGGATGCACGCCGATCAGCCGCGACGACACGCGCAGCGTGCCGGCCAGCGGCAGCGGCCGCAGCAGCTCGATGTAGCGCTCGGCGTCGATGTTCAGCGGTCCGGGGGAGGGCGGGATCAGCGCGCGGTCGACCGGAACGCCGGCGCTGCCCCAGCGGATCGGGAAGGTCGGGAACACCGCGAACTGCGGATGCCGTTCATAGACGTAGCGCAGGTCGGCGATGCCGATGCCGACCGCGTACAGCAGCACGTCGCGCTGGTCGTAGGTGAAAGCGACGGGATCGCCCCAGGGGCCGGGTT
>CAWKFK010000015.1:0-10774 GCA_963849015.1 uncultured beta proteobacterium | reverse complement strand
GTGCACCACCCTCTCGAAGCAGAACTCTCCCGTCCCGGAAATCCACCGGAATCACATCCTTCGGCCCGAACCTTCCCTCCAGCACCAGCTTCGCGATCGGGTTCTCGATCGTACTGCTGGATCGCGCGCTTCAGCGGCCGCGCGCCGTACACCGGGTCGAAGCCGGCCTTGGCGATCTCCTCGAGCGCTGCGTCGGTCACCGTCAGCGCCATGTCCTGCGCGGCCAGGCGCTTCTCGAGGTTGCGCAGCTGGATCCTCGCGATCGACGCGATGTGCTTCTGGCATCGAGCGCGTGGAACACGACGATCTCGTCGATCCGGTTGATGAACTCGGGCCGGAACGACTTCTTCACCTCGTCCATCACCGCGAGCTTGATCAGCTCGGTGTCGTTGGTCTTCGGGTCCGACGACAGGCGCTGGATCTCGTGGCTGCCGATGTTCGAGGTCATCACGATCACGGTGTTCTTGAAGTCGACGGTGCGGCCCTGGCCGTCGGTCATGCGGCCGTCGTCGAGCACCTGCAGCAGCACGTTGAACACGTCCGGGTGCGCCTTCTCGATCTCGTCGAACAGGATCACGCTGTACGGCTTGCGGCGCACGGCTTCGGTCAGGTAGCCGCCCTCCTCGTAGCCGACGTAGCCGGGGGGCGCGCCGATCAGGCGGGCCACCGAGTGCTTCTCCATGAACTCGCTCATGTCGATGCGGATCAGGTGGTCCTCGGAATCGAACAGGAAGTCGGCCAGCGTCTTGCACAGTTCGGTCTTGCCGACGCCGGTCGGGCCCAGGAACAGGAACGAGCCGTACGGCCGGTTCGGGTCGGACAGGCCGGCGCGCGAGCGGCGGATCGCGTCGGACACCAGGCGCACCGCCTCGTCCTGACCGACCACGCGCTCGTGCAGCTTGTCTTCCATCTTCAGCAGCTTGTCGCGCTCGCCCTGCATCATCTTGCTGACCGGGATGCCGGTGGCGCGCGACACGACCTCGGCGATCTCCTCGGCGCCGACCTGGGTGCGCAGCAGCCGCGGCCTGCCGCCCGCGCCGCCTTCGCCGCTGCGCCGGCCTCGGCGTCGCTGGCGGCCTTCAGCCGGCCCTCGAGCTCGGGCAGCTTGCCGTACTGGATCTCGGCGAGCTTGTCGAACTGGCCCTTGCGCTGCAGCTCGGCCATCTGCGCGCGCAGCTGGTCGATCTCGGCCTTGATCTGCGCCGAACCCTGCACCGCGGCCTTCTCGGCGCGCAGCAGCTCGTCGAGGTCGGCGTACTCCTTGTCGAGCCGGCTCGATCTCGTCCTCGATCAGCTCGAGGCGCTTCGTCGAAGCCTCGTCGGTCTCCTTCTTGACCGCCTCGCGCTCGATCTTCAGCTGGATGATGCGGCGGTCGAGCTTGTCCATCGACTCGGGCTTCGAGTCGATCTCCATCTTGATGCGCGCGGCCGCCTCGTCGATCAGGTCGATCGCCTTGTCGGGCAGGAAGCGGTCGGTGATGTAGCGGTTCGACAGCTCGGCCGCGGCGACGATCGCCGGGTCGGTGATGTCGACGCCGTGGTGCAGTTCGTACTTCTCCTGCAGGCCGCGCAGGATGGCGATCGTGGCCTCGACGGTCGGCTCGCCGACCAGCACCTTCTGGAAGCGGCGCTCGAGCGCGGCGTCCTTCTCGATGTACTTGCGGTACTCGTCG
This sequence comes from uncultured beta proteobacterium, assembly GCA_963849015.1. Taxonomy (GTDB): domain Bacteria; phylum Pseudomonadota; class Gammaproteobacteria; order Burkholderiales; family Burkholderiaceae_E; genus Quisquiliibacterium. The sequence continues at coordinate 9,101 of CAWKFK010000015.1, read as the reverse complement.
AGCGTGGTCGCGCCGATGCAGTGCAGCTCGCCGCGCGCCAGCGCGGGCTTGAGCATGTTGCCGGCGTCGATCGCGCCCTCGGCCTTGCCGGCGCCGACCATCGTGTGGAGCTCGTCGATGAACACGATCGTCTGGCCTTCGTCGGCGGCGATCTCCTTGAGCACCGCCTTCAGGCGCTCCTCGAACTCGCCGCGGTACTTGGCGCCGGCCAGCAGCGCGGCCATGTCCAGCACCAGCACGCGCTTGTCCTTCAGCGTGTCGGGCACCTCGCCGTTGACGATGCGCTGCGCCAGACCCTCGACGATCGCGGTCTTGCCGACGCCGGGCTCGCCGATCAGCACCGGGTTGTTCTTGGTGCGCCGCTGCAGGATCTGGATCGCGCGGCGGATCTCGTCGTCGCGGCCGATCACCGGGTCGAGCTTGCCCTGGCGGGCGCGCTCGGTGAGGTCGATGGTGTACTTCTTCAGCGCCTCGCGCTGGCCTTCGGCCTCGGCGCTGCCGACGGTCTGGCCGCCGCGCACCGCGTCGATCGCGGCCTCCATCGCCTTGCGGGTCAGGCCGGCCTCTTTCGCGGCACGGCCGGCCTCGCCCTTGTCCTCGGTGAGCGCCAGCAGGAACATCTCGGTCGCGACGAACTGGTCGCCGCGCTTCATCGCCTCCTTCTCGGACAGGTTCAGCAGGTTGACCAGATCGCGGCCCACCTGGACCTCGCCGCCGGTGCCCGACACCTGCGGCAGGCGCTTGAGCGCGCCGTCCAGCGCCGTCTTCAGCGAGGCGACCCGCACCCCGGCGCGCTCGAGCAGCGCGCGGCCCGAGCCGTCCTGCTGGCCGGCCACGGCGAGCAGCACGTGCACCGGGTCGATGTACTGGTGATCGTTGGCCAGGCGCCAGGCTCTGGGCGTCGCCGAGCACCTGCTGGAACTGGGTCGTGAGCTTGTCGAGTCGCATGAACGGGATTCCACGTGGGTCACAGGGATAAGCGGCAAGTCGGGGTCGTCCGCTATATTTCAAGGGCCCATCCGACCCTGGAGCCTGTCCCGATGTCCGCCCTGTTCTCCCCGATCCGCCTGCGCTCGCTCACCCTCCCCAACCGCATCGTCGTCTCCCCGATGTGCCAGTACTCCGCCGTCGACGGCTGCGCGCAGCCCTGGCACACCGTCCACCTCGGCCAGCTGGCGATCGGCGGGGCCGGCATGTTGATCGTCGAGGCGACCGCGGTCGAGCCGGTCGGGCGGATCACCGCCGGCTGCCTGGGCCTGTACGACGACGCGACCGAGGCGGCGCTGACCGCGCTGGCGCGCACGCTGCGGCAGGTGTCGCCGATCCCGCTGGCGCTGCAGCTCGGCCACGCCGGGCGCAAGGCCTCGAGCGGCCGGCCCTGGGAAGGCGGTCAGCTGGTGCCGGCCGCGGCCGGCGGCTGGACGCCGGTCGGCGCCGTCGGCGATTCCACAGCTCGAGCACGAGGCGCCGCCGCACGCGCTCGACCGGCGCCGAGCTCGAGCGGCTGCGCGCGCGCTTCGTCGACGCCGTGCAGCGGGCCGACCGCGCCGGCTTCGATGCGATCGAGATGCACGCCGCGCACGGCTACCTGCTGCACCAGTTCCTGAGCCCGATCGCCAACCAGCGCACCGACGCCTACGGCGGCAGCCTGGAGAACCGGATGCGCTACCCTCTGGAGGTGTTCGCGGCGATGCGGGCTGCGTGGCCGGCGCACAAGCCGCTGGGCGTGCGGATCAGCGCCACCGACTGGGTCGACGGCGGCTGGGATCTGGACAGCAGCAAGGCGCTGGCCGCGGCGCTGGATCACCTGGGCTGCGACTGGCTGGACGTGTCCAGCGGCGGCATCAGCCCGCGGCAGAAGATCGCGATCGGCCCGGGCTATCAGGTGGGGTTCGCCGAGGCGATCAAGCCGGGCGTGAAGATGCCGGTGATGGCGGTCGGGCTGATCACCGAGCCGCAGCAGGCCGAGGACATCGTCGCGCAAGGCAAGGCCGATCTGGTCGCGCTGGCGCGCGGCATGCTGCTCGATCCGCGCTGGGCCTGGAAGGCGGCGGCGGCGCTCGGCGCCACCGTGCAGGCGCCGCGCCAGTACTGGCGCTCGCAGTCGGCCTTGGGGAAGAACCTGTTCGGCGAGACCTCGTTCGGGCAGCGCTAGCCGGCGCCACGGGTAGCCCCGCGGGGGTACGACACGAAACGACCGGCCGCGCACGCACGCGGACCGGCACGAAGGAGACAGAACAGTGGACCTGAACGACGGCCCCGAATACCAGACCTTCCGCGAGGAGGTGCGCCGGTTCCTGGCGGAACACGCGGATCGCGCCCCGCCGGCCGGCTCTCTGCGCGACGACAAGGCACGCGCCTGGCAGCGCCTGCTGCTCGAACGCGGCTACGCCGCGCGCACGATCCCGCGCGAATACGGCGGCGCGGGCCAGCCGGCCGACCTGCTGAAGTCGCGCATCATCGCCGAGGAGTTCGCGCGGGCGCGGGTGAGCCCCGGACTCGGCGGCCAGGGCATCTCGATGCTGGTGCCGACGCTGCTCGAGGTCGGCACCGAGGAGCAGAAGCGCCAGTTCATTCCGCCGACGCTCGCCGGCGAGATGATCTGGTGCCAGGGCTACTCCGAGCCCGGCGCCGGCAGCGACCTGGCCAGCGCTGCGGACCTCGGCGGTTCTCGACGGCGACACCTGGGTGATCAACGGCCAGAAGATCTGGACCAGCACGGCGCTCACCGCCGACTGGATCTTCTGCCTGGTGCGCACCGAGCCCGATGCGCCGAAGCACCAGGGCATCAGCTTCCTGCTGTTCCGCATGGACACGCCCGGCATCGAGGTGCGGCCGCTGGTCGACATGACGCTGAAGGCCAACTTCAACGAGGTGTTCTTCACCGACGTGCGCGTGCCGAAGCACCAGATCGTCGGCAAGCGCGGCGACGGCTGGAAGGTCGCCAACGTGATCCTGAAGAACGAGCGCAATTCGCTCGCCGATCCCGAACATCACGCTGGCGCGCCTGAACGGGCTGATCGAGGTGATGAAGACCGAGACGGTCGACGGCCAGCGGCCGATCGACAATCCGGCGTTCGTCGACCGGCTGATGCGCATGCAGGGGCGCGTGATGGCCTTGCAGTTCAACGAGCTGCGCGTGCTGTCGAGCAAGCTCAACCCGGGCCAGGACGCGGGCCTGGCGCGCCTGATCGTGAAGCTGCAGGGCACCGAACTGCGCCACGAGCTCGAGGCGCTGGCGATCGACGTGATGGGCGAGCTCGGGCTGTCGTACGGCGCCAACCCCTATCTGCGCGACAACGGCACCTGGCAGTACTTGCTACATGTTCTACCTGGGTCTGATCATCGGCGGCGGCACCAGCCAGATCCAGAAGAACATCATCGGCGAACGGGGGCTCGGCCTGCCGCGCGAACCGCAGGCGAAGGAAGCGTGATGGAGTTCGGACTCTCGCATGAACAGACGCTGCTGCGCGACAGCCTGGCACAGTACCTCGCCGATCGCGCGCCGCTCGAGCGGGTGCGCCGTTTCGCGGCGGGCGGCGAGGCGCGCGCCGACGACATCGTCACGGGTCTTGCCGAACTCGGCATCCCGGCGCTGCTGATTCCGGAGTCGCACGGCGGCGTCGGTCTGACGCCGCTCGATGCCTGCGTGGTCGCCGAGACGCTCGGTTACCACGTCGCGCCGGTCGCGTTCACGGCCGCGGCGGTGATGGTGCCGACCGCGTTGCAGCTGGCCGGCAGCGACGCCCAGCAGCCTGGAATGGCTGCCGCGGATCGCGTCCGGCAAGGCGATCGTCGGCGCCGCGATGGCCGAGCTGACCGGCGCCCGGATGGGCGCGGCCGTCACCGCGAAGAATGGCCGCCTCGATGGCCGCGCGCTGTTCGTGCTCGACTTCGCAGCCGACGCCTACCTCGTCGCCGACGCCGCGTGCGGGCTGCACCTCGTCGCCGCCGATGCGCCCGGCCTCACGCGCCGGCGCCTGGAGACGATCGACCGCACCCGCCCCGTCGGCGAACTGGTCTTCGACGGCGTCGCGGCCGACGCGCTGCCGGGCGCCGACGCCGCAGCGTGCCGGCGCGTGCTCGACGTCGGCCGCACGATGCTCGCTGCCGACACGCTCGGCGCGGCCCAGCACATGCTCGACCAGGCCGTCGCCTACGCCAAGCAGCGCGTGCAGTTCGGCCGCGTGATCGGATCGTTCCAGGCGGTCAAGCACATGTGCGCCGAGATGGCGGCGGAGCTCGAGCCGGCCCGCGCGTTCGTCTGGTACGCGGGCACACGCTCGGCGAGAGCCGGACGAGGCGCACCTGACGGCCTGCCAGCTGAAGGCGCACATGTCCGAGGTCGGCACGCTTCGTCGTCGAAGACCGCCACCGAGGTGCACGGCGGCATGGGCTTCACCGACCTGCTCGGGCTGCACTACTGGTTCAAGCGCATCGGCTTCGACCGCCAGATGCTGGGCTCCCCCGAACGGCTGCGCCGCGACGCGGCGCGGGCCCAGGGATTGACGCAGTGACCGCGGCGGCGCCCGGTCGCGACGTCGTATTCTTCGACAGCTGATCATCACCACGACGACAACAGAGGAGGCAACACGATGACCACCCAACAAGCCCGCAGGACGGCGACAGGTTTCGGCCTGAACCCGAACGACGACCTGAACGACCTGCAGGATCTCCGAGAAGGCGATCCCCCTGCTCGAACACGTGAAGCGGTTCGTCAAGGAGACGGTCGACCCGATGTCCGAGAAGTTCTACCAGCTGGGCGAGAACCGTCCCGACCGCTGGACCTACGCGCCCGGTCAGCTCGAACTGCTCGACGCGGCCAAGGACAAGGCCAAGAAGGAAGGCCTGTGGAACTTCTTCCTGCCCGACGCCGAGACCGGCGAAGGCCTGAAGAACCTCGACTACGCCTACATCGCGGTCGAGCTGGGCAAGAACCCGCTGGCGTCCGAGTCGCATGAACTGCTCCGCGCCCGACACCGGCAACATGGAAGTGCTCGAGCGCGTCGGCACGCCCGAGCAGAAGGAGCAGTGGCTCAAGCCGCTGCTGAACGGCGAGATCCGCTCGGCCTACGTGATGACCGAGCCGGACCGCGCGTCGTCGGACGCCAAGCAACGTCAGCCTGAGCGCGGTGCTCGACGGCGACGAGTGGGTGATCAACGGCGAGAAGTACTACGCCTCGGGCGCCGGCGATCCGCGCTGCAAGATCATGATCGTGATGGTCAAGACCAGCCCCGACGCGCCGCCGCACAAGCAGCAGTCGCAGATCCTGGTGCCGATGGACACGCCCGGGCGTCAACATCCTGGGCCCGATGCACGTGTTCGGCGACGACGACGCGCCGCACGGCCACATGCACATCCGCTTCGACGAACGTGCGCGTGCCGAAGGAGAACATGCTGCTGGGCGAAGGCCGCGGCTTCGAGATCTCGCAGCTGCGCCTCGGCCCGGGCCGGATCCACCACTGCATGCGCTCGATCGGCCAGGCCGAGAAGGCGCTCGACCTGATGGTCACGCGCGGCCTGTCGCGCGAGGCCTTCGGCAAGAAGCTCATCCACCTCGGCGGCAACCTGGAGATCATCTCGCGCGCGCGCATCGACATCGAGGCGATGCGCCTGATGGTGCTGAAAGCGGCCAAGGCGATGGACGTGCTCGGCAACCGCGAAGCGCGCATCTGGGTGCACATGGTCAAGGCGATGGTGCCCGAGCGCGTCTGCCAGATCATCGACCAGGCGATCCAGATGCACGGCGCGACCGGCATCTCGCAGTGGACGCCGCTGGCGCACATGTACACCCACACCGCGCACGCTGCGCATCGCCGACGGTCCGGACGAGGTGCACCACATGGTGGTGGGCCGCAACGAGATCCGTCTGTACGAATCCAGCGCGGATGATCCGACCTCGGCGGTCGTCTGGCGCACCTGACGATCGGTGAAGCGACGATCGGCGCAGGCTGGTCGTCGGCGACGGCCCGGGGGTTATGACCTCCGGGCCGTCCGTCTTTTCAGGCCAGCTCAGAACTCCGGCGGCGGCTTGAACCCGCCGATCTCGCGCGCCAGCTGCGCGGCGACCCAGATCGTCGTCAGGTCGCCCATCTCCGGGCCGATCACTTGCAGGCCGACCGGCAAGCCGTCCGGCGTGAAGCCGACCGGCGCGCTGGTTGCCGGCAGGTAGGAAGCCGTCGCGAGACCTGCCCAGAACAGCAGCGAGAAGTAGGGCTGCGGCTTGCCGTTCACCTGCAGCGTGCGCGCCGCAGGGCGGCTCCGAATGGTCGTGCGGGAACGCGGCGGTCGCCGTGACCGGCGCCAGCATCACGTCGAATCGGTCGAAGAACTCGCGCCAGGCCCAGCGCAGCAGCTCGCGCTGGTTGTTGGCGTCGTAGAACGCCTTGAAGCCCGCCGTCGACGCACGTAGCGCTTCGGCGCGCGGGCTGCGGTCGGACGGATCGAGCTTCGCGCTGCGCGCGAGCAGCTGGTCGTAGTCGGGCCGGCGCGCGCCCATCTGCGCCTGCAGAAGCGCGTTGTAGGTGGCGTGCGCCTTGCGCGCGTCGAAGCCCGGCCGGGCGTCGAAGTCCACCCTCGCGCCGGCGTGGCGCAGTGCAATCGCCGCGTCGTGGATCGGCGCGCGCACGCTGTCGTCGATCGGCGCGAGCGGTTCGTCCAGCCAGACCGCCACCCGCAGGCCCTTCAGCGCACGCGGCGGCGCTGGCAATTTGTAGCGCAGCCCCGGAGCGGTGAGCCGGTCGGGACCGATCGTTGCGTCCAGCGCCAGCGCGAGGTCCTGCGCCGAGCGCGCGAGCGGTCCGATCACCGACAGGTCCGGCTTCGGCGATCGGCACCCGCGACAGGTGGTGGCCACGCTTGGGCACGATCCCCCAGGTGCTCTTGTGCCCGTACACGCCGCAGAACGCGGCCGGGTTGCGGATGCTGCCGCCGATGTCGCTGCCGAACTCCAGCCCGGTGAGGCCGGCCGCGACGGCGGCGGCACTGCCGCCCGACGAGCCGCCGGGACCGCGCGCCGTGTCCCAGGGATTGCTGGTCATGCCGTAGATCTCGTTGTACGACTGCAGGTCGGCATTGAACAGCGGCACGTTGCTCTTGCCGAACACGACCGCGCCCGCCGCCTTCAGGCGCTGCACCGCCAGCGCGTCCTGCGCCGCGAGGTTGTCGCGCATCGGCGGGTAACCGTGGGTGGTGGGATGGCCTTCCAGGTCGAACGCCTCCTTCACCGTCATCGGCAGGCCGTGCAGCGGGCCGATCGCCTTGCCGCGCGCCAGCGCCCGGTCGGCGGCGCGCGCCTGCGCGAGCGCGCGCTCGCGGTCGTCGACCACGATCGCGTTGATGCGCGGATTCAGCCGGTCGACGCGCTCGAGGTAGGCCTTCAGCAGCTCGACCGACGACACCTTGCGGGCACGCAGGGCGCGGCACAGCGCGGACGCCGATCCGAACGGGAACGCGTCGAGCGCCGCGACCGCGGCCAGGGCCTTGCTACCGCGCGAGGGGCTGGTGCTCATGACCACATGCTCGTCCCGCCGCAGACGGTCAGCGCCTGCCCCGTCATGTAGGCGCTCGCGTCGGACCCGAGATACACGACCAGGCCCTTGAAGTCCTCCGGCTCGCCGAGGCGGCGCAGCGGGATCTGTTCACGCGCGCGCTGCTCGGTCTCGGGGTTGTCCCACAAGGCCTGTGCGAAGTCGGTGCGGATCAGGCCCGGGCAGATCGCATTGACGCGCACGCCCTTCGGGCCGAGTTCCGTGGCCAGGTTGCGCACCAGGCCGATCAGCGCCAGTCTTCGACATGCCGTACGTGCCGAGCGTCAGCGACGCTTTGAAGGCGCCGATGCTGGACGTGAACATCATCGACCCGCGCCCCTTGGCGATCATGTCGGGCGCCACCATCTGCGCCAGCCAGTTGTTCGACTTGACGTTGGTGGCCATGATCTTGTCGTAGGCCTCGTCGGAGATCTCGCCCATCGATCCGTAGAACGGGTTCACGCCCGCGTTGCCGACCACGATGTCGATCGGGCCCAGCTTCGCGCGCGTGGCGTCGACCAGCGCGCGCAGCTGCTCCTTGTAGCCGGCGTTGCAGGCGAAGGCGAAGGCGCGCTGCTCGCCGCACTTGCGCGTTGATCTCGTCGGCGGCGGCCTGGCACTGGTCGAGCTTGCGGCTCGACAGCATCACGCGCGCGCCGTGCTCGGCGAGCCCCTCGGCCATAGCCTTGCCCATGCCCTTGGACGCGCCGGTCAGCAGCGCGACCTTGCCGGTGAGGTCGAACAGTCGGGTCGGTACCATCGATGTCTCCTGGTTGTCTGCCGCCTGGAACGGCGGTCGGTGGTTCGTGTTCGTGGTTCGGTTCGCCACGATCATCGCCGCGCATCGGTCGTCTGTCCATGCCCGGTTTCGCTGCGGGCAATCGCTGGCGTGCAGGATGCGTGGAGACGGAACGGGCGGCGCCGCCCGAACCGTGCGCCCCGTCGGCAGCTGGCCGAGGCGCCGCGATGCGTGCGTGCAATCAGCGTTGACTGTTGTAGCCGATAGGCTACAATCCCGCCATGCATGTCGAGCAGACCGACGAGTACCGCAGCTGGATCGAAGACCTGAAGGACCGAGCGGGGCGCGCGAGAATCCTCGTTCGAGTCGAGAGGCTGATCCACGGGAACCCTGGCATTCACCGCGATCTGGCGGAGGGTGTGTCCGAATTGAAGATCGATTTTGGTCCTGGGTATCGCGTTTACTACTCGCTGCGCGGCACGCGACTGCTGTTGCTGCTTGTCGGCGGCGACAAGTCGTCGCAACAAAAGGATATTGCCTGCGCCATTCGCCTGGCTCGGGAATTCAAGGAGTAGCTGACTATGGCCAAGGTGCCAGCCATCAAGACTGCGAAGGGCAAGACCAGAACCACACCGTACGACGTTGCCGAGTATCTTCGAACGCCTGAAGACATGGCAGCCTATCTCGATGCATGGCTCGAGGAGGCACCAGACGACGCGGCGGGGATCGCCAGGGCTTTGGGTGACATCGCGCGCGCCAAGGGCATGACGCAGGTGGCCAAGGACGCCGGTCTCAGCCGTGAAAGCCTTTATCGCGCGCTCAGCGGGGATGT
>CAWKFK010000014.1:0-589978 GCA_963849015.1 uncultured beta proteobacterium | reverse complement strand
GGTATCCGCCGGACCTGCGCGGATTCGACCTTCTTGATTTTTACATACTATGTGGATAGTATGCACAAAAATCGACGCGACCGGTCGATTCAGGGCGCCATGCCGCAAGCGCATCGCGCGGAGCGGCGCGCCACCAGCGAAACCCGAGGAGAGATCACCGATGTTCAGATCGACACTGATCCTAGTCGCCACGCTGCTGGCACCGATCGCAGGACACGGAAACGAGGCGGCGAACTATCCCGAGAAGCCGATCCGCATGGTGGTGCCGTATCTGCCCGGCGGCGCGGCCGACGTGATCACGCGGCGCCTCGGAGAACGTCTGAGCCAGCGTGTGAAACAGCCCGTCATCGTCGACAACAGGCCCGGCGGAAACACGCTCATCGGCACCGAGGCCATGACGAAGGCGGCGCCGGACGGCTACACGCTGTATTCGACGAACACCACGTTGCTTCAGATGCCGTTCCTCTATCCCGGCCGTTACAACGCACTTCGAGACTTCAGGCCGATCGCGCAATACGCGGAGTCACCGCTGGCGCTGGCGGTCCTGACGAGTGTCCCGGCCAACAACGTCAAGGAATTCGTCGCCTATCTGAAATCCAGACCGGGGCAAACGTCGTACGGCACCTCGGGGGTGGGCGGTACGCAGCACATCTTCAGTGAGGCGTTCAAGCGCGCGACCGGGGTCGACTCCGTCCTCGTGCCCTATCGCGGCGAGCCGCCGCTCGTGACGGACTTTCTCGGCGGCCGAATCGACTGGTTCATCGCCACGCCGCACGCGATCAACCCGCACGTCAAGGCGGGCAAGGTGAAGATGCTCGCCGTGACGGGTGAGCAGAGATTCGACCTGGCTCCGACCGTACCGACGTTCAAGGAAGAAGGCATTGCCGACCTGGTCGTCGTCGGCTGGTACGCGCTGTTCGCACCAGCGGCCACTCCCACGCCGATCATCGAGAAGCTGAGCAAGGAAGTCAGCGAAATCATCCGCGCACCGGAGTTCTCGCAGTACCTGCGCGACAACGGCCTGGTTCCCACCGGTCTCGGTCACCAGGAATTCGGGCCGAAGCTGAAAGTGACCGAGGACGCGTTCGGCAAGATGATCCGGGAAAACAACATCAGGATCGACTGACGGCACGGGGCCGCTGCGTACATGCCACTTCAATCGAACGGAGACTCTCCGATGCTCAGGCTTCGTCAGATCTGTCTCGTCGCACCGGAACTCGAATCGACGGTCGAGCAGATGCAGCGCATCTTTGCCATCGCGCCGTGCCATCGCGGCGCCGGGGTGGCCAAGTACGGTCTGGTCAACGCGCTCTTCGTGTTCGGCCATCAGTTCCTGGAAATCGTGGCGCCCACCTCGGGCGTTGCCGACGACACGACCGCCGCGGGCCGCTACCTCCAGCGCAGCAAGGGGCGCGGCGGGTATATGGCCATCTTCGACTGCGACGATCCGGAACGACGCCAGCGGCACGTGACGGGCCTGGGGATGCGCATCGCCCACGTGCTGAACGACCCGGGAAAGTTCTGGGGCATCCAGCTCCACCCGCTCGACACGCGTGCAACGATGCTCGAGTTCGATCGCACGGTCGGCAACGAAGCGCTCGACGGAAACTACTGGCCTGCCGGTCCCGACTGGCGCACCGCGCAGCGTCTCGATCTAGTCCAGGGCATCCCGCTGATCGACATCGAAACCGCGACGCCCGCGGCCCTCGCGGAACACTGGAGCCGGATCATCGAGCACCCGTTGGATCCGGCGACCCCGGATCCCGAGATGCGGTTCGACCTCGGTGCAATCCGGTTCCTGCGGGGTGCGCCGGACGGACGCGAGCACATGTCGCAAGTGCATGTGCGCGTCACGGACCCTCGCGCCGTTCTGGCCAGGGCGCTCGATTGCGGCTTGCCGGCGCGCGGCACCGGCTTCGACTTCTGCGGAGTCACGATCGTGCCGGTCGATGGCGTTTCGTGACCGCGTGCGAAACCCGTTCCCCCCGTTTCCCGGGACAGGCAGGACCGGCGCAATCACCCGAAATGCCCGTCGACTTCTGAAACCGACCACTCTGGACAACAGACATGACCACCACGGATGACCCGCAGCAGGAGATCCTCGTCGACGTCAGCGAGCGTATCGCGACCGTGACGCTGAACCGGCCCGCCGCGCTGAACGCGATGACCCTCACGATGTACGGCACGCTTCGGCGTGTTCTCACCGAACTCGGCCAACGCGCCGATGTCAGCGTGATCGTGCTGACCGGCGCCGGCCGGGGATTCTGCGCAGGCGTCGACATGGGGCGCCTGTCCGGGATGTCTCAGGCAGGGGGCCTGGACTCCACGGGCGTGCAGCAGACCCTGGCAACGGACCCCACCGTCCGCTCCGACTATCAGCAGCGGTATTCGTACATCGCGAGCATTCCCAAGCCCGTCATCGCCAGCATCAACGGGCCGGCCGCCGGGGTGGGACTCATCCTGGCGCTGTATTGCGACGTGCGGTTCTGCGCCGAATCCGCCTCGATGATGACCGGGTTCGCACGGCGCGGGCTGATCGCCGAACACGGGTCGGCCTGGATGCTTCGGCATCTGGTCGGACCGGCGCACGCCAGCGACCTGCTGCTCAGTTCGCGCAAGATCGACGGCATCGAGGCCGCCAGAATCGGGCTGGTGAACCGCGCGATGCCGCTCGATCAGCTTTCGGGCTTCGTGCGGGCCTATGCCGCCGAGATGGCGGCAACGACGTCCCCGCTGTCTCTGCGTGGCATGAAGGAGCAGTTGAGCGACGTGCCCTTCCTGACCCTGGGTGAATCGCTGATGGACGCCGAGCGAAGGATGGTCCACAGCCTGAAGAGCAACGACTTCAAGGAAGGCGTCGCGCACTTCATCGAGAAGCGCGCGCCGAGGTTCACAGGCACTTGAAGCGGTTCTGCGCAGCGGACACGGTCTCGCCTAGAGGTTCTCGCCCTTGATCTCGATTGCCGCGCTCGCCAGCCCAACGAGCCGTTCGGCCTGGCGACCGATGAAGTCGGACAGTTCCCGCACGAAGGCCCGCTCCTCGTCGACGTAGTCTGCGGCGACTGCCTGCGCACGGGCCTGTTCGATGGCGCGCTTCGCCATGCGCACGGCTTCGCGCTCGAGCAAGCGGCGGTCGACTTTGCATCGCCGCGCGAAGTCCGCCAGATCGAACGCCCGCACCGCGTCGAACGAGAACGCGTCGCCGTAGGCCATGGCCAGCTCGTGGTCGATGCCCGGGTACTGCACCACACTGACCAGGTCGTACCAGGGCGCAGGTTCCAGTCCCTGCCGGCGCACGAAGAACGAGAAGTTCTTGCCGTGTGCGTCACTGTTGCCGATCAGGAACTGGAACAGCGCCCATCGCAGCAGGGTCAGGCGCGCGGCAGCCTTGTTGATGGTCTGCTCCACGCGCCCGAACAGGACTTCGAAACCGACACCCTCGCGGATGTCGCGCACATGCTCGCCGCCGCCGAAGTTGCGCTCGTACTTGTACGACGACGGCAGATCCGCCGCCTGACAGGCGTCGATGATGTGCAGGCGTCGGACTCCTCGGCCATCGGCCTCGTCCAGAACCACGCGGTCGAAGCGCTTCACGACGAGGACCGGCCTCGGGGTTCTGAAGATGCCGACCTCGGCCGCCGGCAAGCCCATCCGTCTGGCGAGCGACATGCAGAAATGCTCGTTCGCCACGAGATGAGGCGTCGCGGAGCGTTCCGGCTCGGGCTTCAGGATGTGCGTCGACGCCAGCGGCGGCTCGACGAGGAAGATGCGACCGCCCTCTTCGAGCGGGCGGTCGAGATAGACCATCAGCTTGTCCTGCACGCCCGCAATGGACATGCGGACCTTGCCGTCCCACACGATCAGGGGAATCGCATCACGCTCGCTCAATCGCCGGTTCAACTCTTCGCGACTCACTTCTCGCGGCGGCTTCGCGAGGGCGGCCGGAGGGGACTCGCCTGCGGGCCAGAAGCGAAACGCGCCGGTGGTCTCCGCACCGAGCACATGGATCAGCGCAAAGATGTTGGACCTGGACACACGATGGATCGACGCCGTGACGTCGAGCACGCGTCCCTCGGGGAGCAGGTTCTCCAAGAAACGCCTGACGGCGCCGCGCGCGTATCCGTTCTCCGGCGGAACCAGCGGCAGCACCGGGGACAGCGGGTACGCCTCCGAGGTGCCGACCCAGGCCTGGTCGTAGGTGAGCGACCACAGGTCGTTCAGGGGCTCGTAGCCGATCGTGGCGACGCGTCGACTGTCCGCCCACACGACCAGCTCGTGCGGCGAGGCTGCCACAGCCGTCATGGCTTCCCTGTGGGCTGAGCGTTCGACAGCTGCACCGACTGCATCCACGGATGTTCTTTGGGACCCACCACCAGCGCCAGGCCCAATCCGTCCAGCACGGTCAGCAGCTTGTCCAGGCGTACGGAACCCTTGCCGTTCTCCAGTCGCGACAAGAGGTCGACCGAGACGCCGCTGAGAGAGGCCGCGTCATCGATTCGTAGCGACTGCTCACGTCGACGTGTCCGGACGAGCGTCCCGACGTCGTTGGCGGTCTGAATACGTTGCGGCGCAAGTGTGGCGGCGGGGGTTGCTTGCATTTCGGAGTTCCAGATTCGAAGCGGGCGGAACGCGCAGCAAAGACACCATTCCTTAAAGTCCGAAACAATATAGCCGAATACCAATGCAGCAGGGTCGTCTTCCGGACTTCCGAAACAAAATCGTGCAATGACGCCGCCAGCGACACCCTGAAGGTCGAGGTGCGCACTCAGGTCGTGATGACCTGATCTGGGGACTCCGACACCCGCGCCTCACGGGCGATCGGGCACGGTGCCCTCATCGAGGCCCCCAGGGATCGATCACCTCGATGCCCGCGGCCCGAAACGGAGCGACGTCCCGCGTGGCAACGCTGAAGCCACGTGCGGCGGCAATGGCCGCGATGTAACCATCCGGTGTGGGAAAGCCCTTGCCGGCCGAGCGGGCGGCCACTGCCAGCGCGCCATAGTGCCGTGCAGCGTCGATATCGAACGGGAGCACGCGCCCCGTGAACAGTTGCAGCACTCCCTCGAGCGCTCGAGTCAAAGCGTCTTTGCGTTTTCCCTCGGGCAGCGTGCCGATGCCGAACAGCAACTCGGCGAGCGTCACGCTCGAGAGGTAGAGGGTTTCGGCTGCCTGCTCGTCGAGCCACGCGCGCACCTCCGGATGCGGGCCCGGTTTCATCGCCTCGGAAACGACGTTGGTGTCCAGGACGATCACTCGAACCTCAACGGCTCGGCCGGCGTCCTGTCGCGCACCTGCTCGAACACTGCGAAGTCCTCGTTGGTCAGCCCTGCGCGCCGGCTCAGCTCCGACAAGGCCGTGCCCAAACGAAGGCGCTCCGGCGGACGGACCGTCGACTGGAGGATGTCGCGGATCTCGGCCTCCGTGCTGCGGCCGTGCATCGCTGCCCGCACACGAAGGGCACGATGCACTTCGTCGGGCAGATTTCTGATGGTGACGGTTGCCATGAATTCAGCATCCCAGCTGTTGATGTCAATGCTAGTCATTATGATATCTCTGACATCACACCGCAAAAACTGCCGCAGCGGAGCGAAGCCAGATCCAACTCGCGATTGAATGGTAGATTGATAAAACAAACGTTAGGTAGCAAAAACCGCCAGGCGAATTCCCCGCCTCGACGATCTCGCACAGGCCCTCCCTCCCTTCGCCGCGATCGACCTCCGCAGCCTCGCAACGTATCGTCGCTCCACCGACGGCGCCTTCCATCCTCGACAGTCGAGTCCATCATGAGCAACGAACTTCTCTACGAAATCAGCGACGGCGTGGCCGTCATCACCATCAACCGGCCGGAACGCAAGAACGCGATCAACCGCGCCGTGCGCGAGGCGTTCTTCGACGTCTGGCCGCGTTTCGAGGCCGACGAATCGGCGCAGGTGGCCATCCTCACGGGCGCCGGCGACACGTTCTGCGCCGGCATGGACCTGGTCGAGGCTAGCGAGACCGTGCTGCGGATTCCGCCGAAGAACTTCATGCCCGTGCTGGGCGACAACATCGAAGTCAGCAAGCCGGTCATCGCTGCCGTTCAGGGCTATGCCTACGCCGGCGGCTGGCTGCTGGCGCAAATGTGCGACCTGTGCGTGGCCGACGAAACCGCCCGGTTCGCGATCACCGAAGGCAAGGTCGGACGCGGAATGCCCTGGGCGGCTCCGCTCATCCACATGCTGCCCCAACGCGTCGTGATGGAGATCGCCATGACGTGCGACCCGCTGAGCGCGCAGCGCGCCTACGAGCTGGGCTACGTCAACAAGGTCGTGCCCAAGGGGCAGGCCCTGGCCGGCGCCAAAGAGCTGGCGGCAAAGATCATGGTCAACGCACCGCTGACGGTGCGGGGCGCCAAGGAGATGGTGCGCATGGCCACCGAAATGGGACGAACCGCCGCCTTGCGCGCCTCGAGTCGCGCCTTCGATTCCGTCTACCTCAGCGAAGACGCGATCGAGGGGCCGCGCGCGTTTCGCGAAAAACGCAAGCCGCAGTGGAAAGGTCGCTGACATCGCGATCCACTCGTTGGCACCTTCGCAGTCGAACCAGCGCCTCGCCGCCAAGGGACCGGATCTCCTCGGCGACCGAGTCGGAGCGCGCCGACACTGCGCCGCGGTGCGGCATCGGCCCTGACGACGGCAGGGTCGATTCCCGGATCGCTTAAAGATGCATTAAATTGGCATCATTAAGCGAGCATGCAATGAACGCACAGACCCACACCCACCGGCGTTGCGCCGGGCGCACCGCGCGGAGGCGGCAGTGAGCGCCCCCGCGCAAGACGAAGCCCTCGGTCGCGCACTGCAGCGACCGTACCGGCACGGCTTCGTCACCGACGTCGAGTCCGACTCGCTGCCGCCCGGGCTCGACGAGGGCACGATCCGCGCGATCTCGCTGCGCAAGAACGAGCCCGAATTCCTGCTGCGCTGGCGTCTCGCCGCCTACGAGCGCTGGTGCCAGATGACGCCGCCGGACTGGGCGCGGTTGTCGATCGAGCCGATCGACCTGCAGTCGCTGTCGTACTACTCGGCGCCCAAATCGATGGCCAACGCGCCCAAGAGCCTGGAGGACGTCGACCCCAGGCTGCTGGAGACGTACGAAAAGCTCGGCGTGCCGCTGCACGAGCGCGCAGCGCTGGCGGGGGTGGCGGTCGACGCGGTGTTCGACTCGGTCTCGGTCGGCACCAGCTTCCGTACGCAGCTCGCCGCCGTCGGGGTGATCTTCTGCTCGATCTCGGACGCAGTGCGCGAGCACCCGGAGCTGGTCGAGCGCTACCTGGGCAGCGTCGTGCCGCCGGGCGACAACTACTACGCCGCGCTCAACTCGGCGGTGTTCTCCGACGGCTCCTTCGTCTACGTGCCCGCCGGCGTGCGCTGCCCGATGGAGCTGTCTTCGTACTTCCGCATCAATGCGCGCAACACCGGGCAGTTCGAGCGCACGCTGATCATCGCCGAGGCCGGCGCCGAAGTCAGCTACCTCGAGGGCTGCACCGCCCCGCAGCGCGACGAGCATCAGTTGCACGCGGCGGTGGTCGAACTGGTCGCGCACGACGACGCCTTCATCAAGTACTCGACGGTGCAGAACTGGTACCCGGGCGACGAGGACGGGCGCGGCGGCATCTACAACTTCGTCACCAAGCGCGCGCTGGCCGCGGGCAAGCGTTCGCGCGTGGCGTGGACGCAGATCGAGACCGGCTCGGCGATCACCTGGAAGTATCCGAGCGTGGTGCTGCGCGGCGAAGGCTCGAGCGGCGAGTTCCACTCGATCGCCGTGTCCAACCACCACCAGCAGGCCGACACCGGCACCAAGATGATCCACCTCGGCCGCGACACGACGAGCCGCATCGTCTCCAAGGGCATCAGCGCCGGCCGCGCGCAAAACAGCTACCGCGGCCTGGTGCGCGTGGCGCCGACGGCCGCCGGCGCGCGCAACCACACCCAGTGCGACTCGCTGCTGATCGGCCCGCACTGCGGCGCGCACACCTTCCCGACCATCGACGCGGCGCGGCCCGATGCCGTCGTCGAGCACGAGGCGACGACGACGCGCATCTCCGAGGAGCGGCTGTTCTACGCCCGCCAGCGCGGGCTCGACGAGGCCGAGGCCACCGCGCTGATCGTGGGCGGCTTCTGCCAGGCGGTGCTCGACGAGTTGCCGATGGAGTTCGCACTCGAAGCGCGCGCGCTGCTGGCGGTGTCGCTCGAGGGCGCAGTCGGATAGGCGCCGCCAACCCGGCCCAGGAACGAGGAGAGACGATGAACCGCCCCGACACCCCACGCGAGCCGCTGCTATCGGTGCGCGAGTTGCGCGTCGACGTCGGCACGACGTGCGTGCTTCGATCGGTCGGCTTCGACGTCGATGCCGGCGAGCTCGTCGTGCTGATGGGCGCCAACGGCAGCGGCAAGAGCACGCTCGGACTGGCGCTGGCCGGCCACCCGCGCTACCAGGTTGCCGGGCAGGCGCGGCTGGCCGGGCAGGACCTGCTGGCGATGTCGGTCGAGGCGCGCGCGCGCGCGGGCCTGTTCCTGTCGCTTCAGGCGCCGCCCGACATCCCTGGCGTCAAGAACAACCTGTTCATCCGCACCGCGCTCAACGCCCAGCGTGCCGCGCGCGGCGAGCCCGAGATCGACGCCTACGACTTCCTCGGCCAGGCGAAGGCCGGCGCCGCGCGGCTGGGCCTGCCCGACGCGATGCTCGGCCGCCCGGTCAACGAGGGCTTCTCCGGCGGCGAACGCAAGCGCAACGAGCTGCTGCAGCTCGCGCTGCTGGCGCCGCGGCTCGCGATCCTCGACGAGATCGACTCCGGGCTGGACGTCGACGGCGTGCGCGCCCTCGTCGAGCTGGTCGGATCGATGCGGCGCGACGGCACCGCCTTCGTCGTCGTCTCGCACTACCTGCAGCTGATCGAGTCGCTCGCTCCCGACCGCGTGCTGCGGCTCGACCAGGGCTGCATCGCCGAGACCGGCGGCATCGAACTCGCCCGCGCGATCGCCTCGCAGGGCTACAGAACGGCACGCGGGCGCGAGGACGCGCCGGCGGAAGCCCGATGAACCTCGCCCGCACCGACGCGCTCGCCGCGCGCCACCGCCTGCTCGACGAAGGCGGCTGGCAGTTCCGCCGCGGCGACGTCTTCCGCTTCCTGCCGCCGCCGCCGGCCGCAGTCTGGCTCGGCGACGAATCCACTGCGACCCGCGACGCGCCGCTGCCGACAGGGGCCGGCTGGACGATGCACCCGGCCGGCGCACCGGGGCTGGTCGACGCGCGCTGGCTCGACGCGGGCGAAGCGGAGCAGCGCATCGAACTGCTTCGGGGTCTGCCGGTGCCCGGGGACGACGAAGCCGCCGCGCCCTTCGCGTGGGCGCACCGCGCTCTGTGCCGACAGGGATTGCGGCTGCGCATCGCGGCGCCGGCCGACGATGCGGCACCGCCGCTGCTGCTGCAGCTTCGACACCTGCCGCGCGAGGAGGTCGAGGCGCCACTGCTCGTCGTCGAGCTGGAGCCCGGCGCGCGCTGCGTGTTGATCGAGACGCACCTGCGCGACGCCGTCGCGACGCGCCTGGAGAGCCGCGACCGCAGCGCAGCTCGGGACTGCCCGCGCGACGTGGTGCAGAACCTGCAGATCCACCTGCGCCTGGCCGCCGGCGCGCGCCTGCAACACTGGCGGCAGGTGGAGCCGCGTACCGGCGACCGTGTCGCGCACCACGTCGACGTCCGACTGGGCGCCGGCGCCTTCTATGGCCAGGCGATGCTCGCCGCCGGCAGCGCCTACCACCTGCAGCGTGCGATCGTCGCGCTCGACGGCGACGGCGCCGAGGCGCGGCTTGCGAGCGTGCTGCTGGCCGACGGCGACCACGGCGGCAAGGTCGATCGCCAGGCGCGCATCGTCCACGCGGCGCGGCGCACGGCGAGCCACGTCGACGTCCTGGCGCTCGCACGCGGGCGTGCGCTCGCGGTCGCCGACCTGCACGCACATGTACGGCCAGGCGCCGAAGAAGCCGACGTGCACCAGCACCTGGCCGGCATCCCGACCGCGGGTGCGCCGCGGCTGGTGCTGCGGCCGCAACTCGAGATCGAGCACGACGCGGTGCAGGCTGCGCACGGCGCCACCTGGGGCCGGCTGCCGGAGGATGCACTCTTTCTCGCTCGCCAGCGCGGGCTCGACGAGGCGAGCGCACTGGGCCTGATCCTTCAGGGCATGGCGGCGGCGGCGATCGCGCGCGGGCTCGGCGACGACGTGCTGGCCGACACCGTCGGCGCCGACGAAGCGCTGGCCGACGCACTGGCGCGCCACCTGCGCGGCGCGCCTTGCGGCGAGGGCGTCGCCGACGATGTGCCGGCAGCGACCGCGAAGGAGCGCGACGATGGGTGACCGGCTTCCAGGCGGCGCTGCGATGACGAGCGCCTTCCCGGTGCTCGCACAGGATATCGGCGGCCACCGGCTGGCGTACCTCGACAACGCGGCGACGACGCAGATGCCGCTCGCGGTGATGGACGCGATGCGGCGCTTCGAAACCCACGACCGCGCCAACATCCACCGCGGCGTGCACACACTCAGCCAGCGCGCGACCGACGCCTACGAGGCGGCGCGCGCGCGCGTGGCGGCCTTCGTCGGTGCCGGCGACGTGCACGCGACCGTGTTCACCTCCGGCACCACCGAGTCGCTCAACCTCGTCGCACAAGGCCTGTCCCTGCCCGGCATGCCTTCGGGCGGCGGCGAGGGTGCGTTGCAGCCGGCCTGGCTGCGCCCGGGCGACGAGATCGTCGTCAGCGGGCTGGAGCACCACGCCAACCTCGTGCCGTGGCAACTCGCGGCGCGGCGCAGCGGCGCGCGGCTGCGCATCCTGCAGCCGGACGCCGACGGCCGGCTCGCGCCGGCAGCGCTGGCGCCGCTGCTGAGCGAGCGCACGCGCGTCTTCGCGCTGACCGCCTGCGCCAACGGCAGCGGCGAGCGTCCGCCCTACGAGGCGATGCTGGCGATGGCGCGCGAGGCCGGTGCGCTGACCGTGCTCGACGCCGCGCAGGCCGTCGCGCACGAGGTGCCGGTGCTGGCCTCGCTGGCGTGCGACCTGATGGCGTTTTCGGGACACAAGATGTACGGGCCCATGGGCATCGGCGCGCTCGTCGGCCGGCGAGATGTGATGGCTCGACTCGTGCCGCTTCGCATGGGCGGCGACATGGTCGACTGGGTGTCGCAGACCGATGCCGGCTTCGCCGACGTACCGCAGCGATTCGAGGGCGGCACGCCCAACGTGAGCGGCGCGATCGGGCTGGCGGCGGCCGCGGATTTCATCGACGGCGTCGGGCGCGAAGCCATCGCCGCCCATGTCGAGGAGCTGCGCGAGCACGCCGCGGCGGCGCTGTCGGCCCTGCCCGGGGTGCGGGTTCTCGCGCGCGATGCGCGCGGCAGCGCGATCGTGTCCTTCGTCGCCGACGACGTGCACCCGCACGACATCGGCACCGTGCTCGACAGCCGCGGCATCGCGGTGCGCACCGGCTGGCATTGCGCGCAGCCGTTGCTGGAGCGGCTCGGCCACGGCCCGACGACGCGCGCATCGTTCGCGCTGTACAACACCCGCGACGAGGTCGAGCGGCTTGCCGAAGGCGTCGCGGCGGCGCTGGAGATGTTGCGATGAGCCCGGCCGCACGGCCGCCCGAAGGCACGGCTCGCCGTCCCTCGGGGAGGAGGTCGCGCAGCGACCGGAGGGCAGTTCGATGACCGCGGACCTGGATCTCTACCAGCAGCTCGTGCTCGAGCACAAGCGCTCGCCGCGCTGCTTCGGCACGCTGCCGGCGCCGACACACCAGGCGCGCGGGCGCAACCCGCAGTGCGGTGACGACATCCGCGTGCAGTTGCAAGTCGAAGGCGACACGCTGCGCGACATCCGCTTCGACGGCCGCGGCTGCGCTATCTGCATCGCGTCGGCGTCGATGATGAGCGAAGCGGTGCGCGGCCACCCGGTGGCCGAGGCGCGCGCGCTGCAGCAGCGCTTCCGCGCCGTGCTGACCGGGCAGACCGAGCCCGCGGAGGTCGACCTCGGCAAACTCATCAGCCTCGCCGCGGTGCGGCGCTACCCGGGACGAATCAAGTGCGCGCTGCTGGGCTGGCACGCGCTGATGCACGCGCTGGCGGATTCGGGGGCGGACGGCGCAGCCGCGGCTGCCGAGGAGGACCCCGACATCGTCGTCGACCGCGCAGAGGGCGCCGCGCCGGCGGCGGACGGAGCGCCGCGATGAGCGTGCAGCAGGAGAAGACGACGACCACCCGCGCGGTGCAGGCGCGGCGCGTGCCCAGCGGCGAGACGCTGGAGATCCCGGCCGGCACCGCAGTGACCGTCACGCAGGCCCTGGGGTCGAACTTCAGCGTCGTCGCCGGCGGGCAGCTGGTGCGCATCGACGGCCGCGACGCCGACGCGATCGGGCGCGAGGTCCCGCCAGCGCCGCAGACGCTGCCGGCCGCCGCCACGCCCGAGCAGGTGAGCGAGCTCGTCTGGTCGACGCTGAAGACCTGCTACGACCCCGAGATCCCGATCGACATCGTCGAGCTCGGGCTGGTCTACGCGTGCGAGATCGAGCCGCAGGACGACGGCCGCTTCAAGGTGGCGATCGATCTGACGCTGACCGCGCCGGGCTGCGGCATGGGCGAGGTGCTCGCCAACGAGGTGGCCGACAAGGTGCATGCACTGGCGCCGGTGGCGCAGGTCGACGTGCGGCTGGTGTTCGACCCACCGTGGGACCGCCACCGCCTGTCCGAGGCGGCGCAGCTGGCGCTCGGGATGTGACCCGCGGCGAGCACGCCACGGCGACGAAGCAGGAGAAGGCGGGATGCGGCTGGCCGACTACACCGACTACGCGTTGCGGGTGCTGATGTACTGCGCGCAGCACCCGGCGCGACGGGTCACGGTCGCCGAACTGGCGGAGCAGCACACGCTGGCGCGCAACCACGTGATGAAGATCGTCGCCGACCTCGCGCGCGCCGGGCTGCTGGAGACCGCGCGCGGACGTGCCGGTGGCGTGTGGCTGCGGCGGCCGGCGGCCGAGATCCGCGTCGGCGACGTCGTGCGGCTGGCCGAGAGCGACCTGCGCATCGTCGAGTGCTTCGACACCCGCATCGTGCGCTGCTCGCTGATGCCGACGTGCCGTCTGCGCGGAGTGTTCGCACAGGCGCTCCAGGCCTACCTCGACGTGCTCGACGACACCACGCTGGCCGACATCGCGGGCCCGGTGCGAGTCATCGTCGCACCGCTGGCGATCCCGCCCGGATGACCCGGCCAGGCCGCACGCGAGAATCTGCCCGGGAGGATTGCCAATGCCACCGCGAAGCGAGCCACCGACCCGCGCTCCCCGCCCGGTCCACCTCGACCTGCGCCACATCGCGCAGCCGGTGGGCGCCTGGGCCTCGATCCTGCACCGCATCAGCGGCGTCGGGCTTTTGGCCGGCGCGCCGCTGCTGGCATCGATGCTGGCGCGCTCGCTCGAATCGCCCGCGGGCTTCGCGCAGGTCACAGGCCTGCTGCAGGCGTGGCCCATGCGGCTGCTGGCTCTGGCCTGGATCTGGATGCTCGCTCACCACCTGCTCGCCGGGGTACGCCACCTGCTGTCCGACGTCGGCGTCGGCGTACGGCTTGCGACGGCACGGCGCAGCGCCTGGTTCGTCAACCTCGGCGCGCTGGCAGTCGCGTCGCTGGCCACCGTGGTGCTGTGGTGAAGCGCGCGGTGACCGGCCTTCGGGCCTGGCTGCTGCAGCGACTCAGCGCGCTCGTGATGCTGGCGGGTCTGGTCGCCGCGCTCGCGCGGCTGGCCGCCGACCCGCCGCGCAGCCACGCGCAGTGGCAGGCGCTGATGCAGTCGCCGGCGGTCGCGCTGGGTACGCTGCTGTTCTTCGCTGCGCTGCTGCTGCACGCCTGGATCGGCGCACGCGATGTGCTGATGGACTACGTGCATCCGCTGCCGCTGCGGGTGGCGCTGTTGACGCTGCTGACGCTGGTGCTCGGCGGCACAGGACTGGCGGTGCTGCGCGCGCTGCTGTAGAGATTCCGGCCCCCGCCCTTCGCGTGACGTCGCGCGACCCGCAGGACCGCAGAAGGACCGTGAGGAGAGCCGCTTGGAAGTCTCGATCTACCGCTTCGACCCAGACGAAGGCCGGCCGCCGCGCATGCAGACGCTGCAGGTCGAGCCGGCGCGCGACGACCGCATGCTTCTGGACCTGCTGCAGCGCCTGAAGCATCAGGATCCGACGCTGAGCTTTCGCCGCTCGTGCCGCGAAGGCGTGTGCGGGTCGGACGCGATGAACATCGACGGCCGCAACGGGCTGGCGTGCATCACCCCGCTGAGTTCGCTCGGTGCACGCGTCGTGCTACGGCCGCTGCCCGGGTTGCCGGTGATCCGCGACCTGATCGTCGACATGACGACGTTCTTCGCCCAGTACCATTCGATCCGTCCCTGGCTGGTCAACGACACGCCGCCCCCGGAGCGCGAGCGGCTGCAGACGCCCGCCGAGCGCGAGCGGCTCGATGGCGTCTACGAATGCATCCTGTGCGCCTGCTGCAGCGCCCAGTGCCCGTCGTTCTGGTGGAACCCGGACAAGTTCGTCGGCCCGGCCGGGCTGCTGCAGGCCAGCCGCTTCATCCACGATAGCCGCGACACCGCGACAAACGAGCGGCTGGACGACCTCGACGACGCGTACCGGCTGTTCCGCTGCCGTACGATCATGAACTGCACCGAGGTCTGCCCCAAGGGGCTTGCGCCGTCGCACGAGATCGAAAAGATCCGGCTGCGCATGCTGCGGCGGGCTGTTTAGCCAACGGGTTCTCGGACGGGCGCTTCGCCATCAATCGATCAGTCCGATCGCCCACAGCCCGAGCAACGCGCCGAGCCCGACGGCGCCCTGCACGACGGAGGCCCCGGTGAGGCGCAGCATTGCCGAACGCATGCCCTCGCGCTCGAGCGCATCCTGTTTCACGAGCAGAAAGTAGCTGTCGTTCGGCAGCACCGCCACGAAGCAGCCGAGACAGACTGCGTAGACGGCAAGCACCGGTGACACTGACAGATGCCCGATGAGCGGCTGCACCAGCGGCCCCACAGCAGCGAAGGTTGCCATCGTCGACCCCTGCAGCATCTTCATCGCCGCGGCGATACCGAACAGCGCGAGCACTGCGGCGAGCTGCCCGCCACCCCCGGCAGGCAGGATCCCGGTCACCGGAACGACCGAGGTCGCGATGCCGCCGAACGCGCTTGCGGCACCCACGAGCAGGAGCAGGCCGGCAGTTCGACGGACCGCGGAATCGATCAGTTCCCGACGATCCGACGCCGGCGCGTCCAGATAGGCCCAGGCAGCCGCCACCAGCAGCGCACCCTTTGGACGGGTGAGGAAATCCAGCACGGGAAAGCGCGCGAGTTCGAAGGACCAGCCGACGATCAACAGCAGCGCAAGTATCGGGAACGGCAGGAAGCCTCGCCAATCACCGCCCGCGACAGCATCCCGAACCGTGGCCTCGGTGTGCCCAGGGGCTGCCGGACCGTTGACGACCCGTAGCCAGGCTTCGCCCGCGAGGACCACCGGAACCAGGAGAACGATTCCCACCCAGTAGAGTCCGGGGTCGTCCACGCCCAGGGAAGCGCCGACGATCAGCGGACCCGCCGGCACCAGCAACAGGAACCCGGCGTAGGCTGCCACGGCCATCGACAAGCGGTATCCCGCGGAGATGGGCGACAACGCGGCGTACGCGGTCACGTGACAGATCATTGCGGCGGAGGAGAACGGTGAGGCGATCCTGCCCCAGCCGCCGAGCGCTGGAAGTGCACGCCGACTGATACTCGCCGCGATCAGGAACGACGGCAGCAGGATCAGGGTGAAGTCGCCCAGCGCACGCCCGAATCCGGCACCGAAGGACTTCACCAGACGATCAGCATCCATGCCCCCTGCGAGCCCCACGAGCAACGCAGCAAGGACCAGCAGCACAGGCAGCGGAAGATCGACGCTCGGGAGGCGCCAGGCGGGCTTCGCCCCTACCGACCGCCCACTCCCATCACTCATGACGTTCATGGAATACTCCCATCTTTCGGAGACGCCATGATCGGCCCTGGCCGAAGCGCCGTCGAATGATTCCTTGCTCGCGCATTGATGCGCTTTCGTCATGAGCAGGACCCCCAGCCGGGCGCGCTCCCGCCCACTGTCGATGGGACATCTGCGCACGTTCGAGGCGGTCGCCAGGCATTCGAGCTTCAGCGGTGCAGCGCAGTCGCTTCACCTGACCCAGTCCGCCGTCAGCCGGCAGATCCGCGCACTGGAAGAGGAACTCGGTGCTGCGGTCTTCATCCGCGACACCCGCACGGTCACTCTCACGACCGCCGGTCAGACGCTGCTGCGTGCGGTAGAACCGGCGCTCGACCAGGTCGACACGGCGGTGCGCCGTATCCGTTCGGCCAGCGGTCGCCGGCAGGTCAGCCTCAATACGTTCGCGTCGTTCGCCTCGCTGTGGCTGCTGCCGCGCATGCAGGCGTTCCAGGCCGTGCAGCCGGACATCGACATCCGCCTGTCGGCAAGCGACCGGCTCGTCGACCTGGACGAGGCCGAGTTCGACCTGTGGCTGCGACACTGCCGGCCCGACGCGGTTCCCGAAACGGCCGAACGCCTTTTCGGCGAGATTCTGACGCCGGTCGTGGGCAGCGCTCTCGCCGAGCAGATGCGCTCGGGCCGTGCGCCACCGCTGCGGACGCCGGCAGATCTCGAGGCCTGCGCGCTGCTCGAACTCGAGCATCACCGCCCCAGCTCCGAGCAGTTGAGCTGGCGCAACTGGTTACGGCATCATGGATCGCCGGATCTCGAGCCGCGCGGCTGGGTCTACCTGAACTTCACAGCCCACCAGGTGCAGGCAGCCTTGGCTGGGCAGGGCGTTGCACTGGCGCGCCTTCCCCTGGTGGCCGATGCGATCGAGCGGGGGGAACTGGTGGAACCCTTCGGCGTCGAGGGCCGGATGGCCTCGCCCTACGCGTACTGGATGGTGACATCACCGGAGGCTCGCGGGCGTCCTGAACTGGACGCGTTCGCCGCGTGGATTCGGCAACAGGCGGAGTCCACCCGGCGTTTTATCGGCGAGCGCCCCTGATCGACGGGTCGGCAGGAACGACTTCGACGAGCGGCTGGTGGCGCTCGACCATGTCGCCGACGGCGCAACGCAGCGCTTCGACGATCCCGTCGAAGGGCGCCGTGACACGCAGTTCCATCTTCATCGACTCGAGCACGATCACCGTCTGACCGGCGCTGACCGCGGCGCCCGTCCCCGCCTCGACGGCGACGACCTTGCCCATCATGGGTGCCAGCAGCACCCCGGCGGCGCCGGCCTCGTCGATCGCGCCGCCCAGATACGACGAACACTCCAGCACGCTGCGCCCGAGCGTGCTCGCGACCTCGATTCCGGCCGGCACGTCCGCGATCGCGACATCGAGCACGCGCCCGCCCATGTGCAGCAGCCGGCGGCCCGGTCCGAGCCCCGGCGCCGAATGCAAGTCTGCTTGCACTTGCTGGTCGCCGAGCGCGATGTCGACCGGGCCGAGCGCCGACCGCGCCGCAAAGCGCGCGGGCCACTCGGCGCTGCCGGCGGAGAGCACGAGACTCGGCAGCGGCGCGGGTCGGCTCCCTCCGGTGTCCAGGCGCCATCCGGTGAAGACCGGCTCGCTCCAGCATCCCAAGGCCGGCGTGCCCGCCCGTTGCGCGGCAAGCCAGTGCAGCGCCGCGGCCGCCACGTGCTCGATCGGCACCGCGGTTGCGCCATCGCCGGCACCCGCGGCCACGGTCTCGTCGATCAGCCGCGTGTGGAAGCTGGCGTCGACGGTTCGCGGCCAGTGCAGCACCTCGTGCAGGAACTGCAGGTTGGTGGTCAGGCCCAGCACCGTCGTCTCGCGCAGCCCGGCAGCCAGCGTGCGCCGCGCGGCGTCGCGATCGGGGCCGTGCGCGATCAGCTTGGCGATCATCGAGTCGTAGTAGGGCGAGATCGCGTCGCCGTTGTCCACGCCCGACTCGATGCGCAGCGCGCTGCGGCCGAAGTCGATGCGCTCGATGCGCCCGGTGGTCGGCAGGAAGCCGGCATCGGCATCCTCGGCGCACAGGCGCGCTTCGAAGGCGTGCCCCGCGCAGCGCACGTCGCTCTGAGCCAGCGGCAGGCGGGCGCTGTCGGCGATGCGCAGCTGCAGCTCGACGAGGTCCAGGTCGGTCACCTCCTCGGTCACCGGATGCTCGACCTGCAGGCGCGGATTGACCTCGAGGAAGAAGTACTCGTCGCCGGCGACGACGAACTCGACCGTGCCCAGGCCACGGTAGCGCACGGCTTCGGCGAGCTTCACCGCGTCCGCCAGCAGCCGCGCGCGCAGCGCGTCCGGCAGCCCGGCGCTCGGCGCTTCTTCGATCACCTTCTGGTGCCGGCGCTGCAGCGTGCACTCGCGCTCGAACAGGTGGATGGCGTTGCCGCGCCCGTCGCCGGCGATCTGCACTTCGATGTGACGCACGCGCGGCAGGTAGTGCTCGACGATCGTCTCGCCGCTGCCGAAGGCCTTCTCGGACTCGCGCATCGCACTCTCGATGCGCGTGTCGAGCCCGTCGAGCGACTCGATCACCGCCATGCCGCGCCCGCCGCCCCCGGCCACGGCCTTCAGCAGCACCGGCAGCTTCGCAGCGCGCACCTGGCGCGCCACCTCGGCCGCATCGAGCGAGCCGCCTGCGCCGCCCGGCACCACCGGTATGCCCAGCGCCGCGGCCTCGCGCTTGGCCTGGGCCTTGCCTCCGAGACGCTCCATCGTCTCGGCGGTGGGACCGACGAAGATCAGGCCGGCCTCATCGAGCGCCCGCACGAAGTCCGGGTTCTCGGAGACGAATCCGTAGCCCGGATGGACGGCATCGGCACCGACGCGACGCGCCGCCGCGACCAGCGCCTCGATGCGCAGGTAGCTCTCGCCGGGGGCCGCGCCCCCCAGGTCGACCGACTCGCCGATCTCGCGCACGTGGCGCGCGTGGCGGTCGACCGACGAATGCACGGTGGCGACCTTCAATCCCAGCCGTCGACAGGTGCGGGCGATGCGGCAGGCGATCTCGCCGCGGTTGGCGATCAGGACCTTGGTGATGCGCTGCATGCTCGACCCCCCGTCAGAAGCGGAACACGCCGAACGGCGTGGGCCGGGCGGCCGTGCGCGAGGCCAGGTCGAGCAGCAGACCCATCACGTCGCGGGTCTCGACCGGGTCGATGATGCCGTCGACCCACAGGTTGGACGAGAAGTTGTCGGCCGGCTGGAAGTCCTCGTAGATTTTGCGCACCGGCTTCTTGAACGCCTCCTCCTCTTCGGCCGTCCATTCGCGGCCCTCGGACTTGTTGATCTGCCGGCGAACCAGCGCCATCACGGTGGCCGCCTGTTCGGGGCCCATGATCGCGGAGCGCGCGTTCGGCCACGCGAACATCGCGGTGGGATTGAACGGCCGCCCGCACATCGCCAGATAGCCCGCGCCGTAGGAGGCGCCGATCAGGATGGTGTACTTCGGCACGTTGGCCGACGCCATGGCGGTGATCATCTTCGCGCCTGCCTTGGCGATGCCCGACTGCTCCGCCGCCCGGCCGACCATGAAGCCGGTGACATCGGCGAGGAACAGCAGCGGGATGTCGCGCTGGCAGCACAGGTCGATGAAGTGCGCCGCCTTCACCGCGCTTTCCGGAAACAGCACGCCCTGGTTGGCCAGGATGCCGACCTCGTGGCCGTGGATGCGGGCGAAGCCGGTCAGCAGCGTGTCGCCGTACAGCGCCTTGAACTCCTGGAAGCGGCTGTCGTCGACCAGCCGCGCGACGATCTCGCGGTTGTCGGTCGGGATCTTCGGATCCCGGCTGATCAGACCATGGATCTCGCGCGGGTCGTGTCGCGGCGGCAGGCTCGGTGCCTTGGTCCAGCGCGGCTTGGGCGGTTCGCCGAGTTCGCGCACGATGTCGCGGGTCAACGCCAGCGCATGTCGGTCGTCGCTGGCGATGTGGTCGGTGACGCCGCTGACGCTGCAGTGCATCTGCGCGCCGCCGAGCGACTCGTTGTCGACCGTCTCGCCGGTGGCCGCGAAGGTCAGCTCCGGACCGCCGAGGTACATGTAGCCCTGCTCCTTGACGATCACGACCTCGTCGCAGAGCGCCGGGATGTAGGCCCCGCCCGCCGTGCACGGGCCGAGCACGACCGCGATCTGGGGGATGCCCTCGGCGGACATGCGCACCTGATTGTCGAAGATGGTTCCGAACTGCCCCACGTCCGGGAAGATGTTCGCCATGTCGGGCAGGAACGCGCCGCCGCTGTCGACCAGGGTGATGCACGGCAACCGGTGCGCCCAGGCGATCTGCTGCGCGCGCACGTGCTTCTTGCACGTCATGCCGTAGTAGGTGCCCCCCTTCACCGTCGCGTCGTTGGCGATCACCATGCACGGGCGGCCCTGGACGAGCCCGATGCCGGTGACGATGCTCGCGCCCGGCGGCACGCCCTCGTACAGCCCCTCGCCGGCCAGCATGCCCAGCTCCAGGAAAGGCGAACCGGGGTCGAGCAGCACTTCGACGCGGTCGCGCGGCAGGATCTTGTTGCGGGCGAGGTGCTTCTCGCGGGCCTTGGGCGGACCACCGGCCAGGGCCTGGGCACGGCGCTCGTGCAGTCGCGCGACCAGCGACTGGTAGGCCTGCCGGTTGGCCTGGAACTCGGTGTCGCTGGTCGACGCGCGGGAGACGAGAATGGTCATGGGCAAGGGGAGCAGGACAAGATCGTTGGATCGCGACCTGGCGATCAGGGACCTGAAGACCGGCGGCCGCGCGATGCGCACAGCACGCCGGCCACCTGGCGACGCGGACATGGCCGAGGCCATGATAGCATCGAACATACGTTAGTTAGCCTCGGTTAGTGAGCCTCGGGCTGCATCGAAGCCGGCGCGACGCCATTCCTCGACCGGGACATCCCGACCGACCTTTGCCATGCCCAAGACCGTCACGACGCGACCCGCCGCCGCCGAGGCCGACAGCGCCACGCGCGATCGCGTCCTGCTCGAGGCCGCGCGTCTGTTTCGGCACCACGGCTACGCGGCGACCACGCTGCGGCAAGTGGCGGACGCGGCCGGCATCAAGGCGGGCAGCATCTACTACCACTTCGAATCGAAGGAGCAGATCCTCGGCGAGGTGCTGGACAAGGGCATCCAGGCGGTCGACGCCGCGGTCCGCCAGCGCGTCGACGCATTGGCCGCCAGGTGCCAGCGCACGCGACAAGGTCGCCGCGGCGATCGAAGGACACCTGTGGGGGCTGCTGCACCACGGCGACTTCACATCGGCCAACATCCGCATCTACGGGCAGATTCCGGCGGCGGCCAAGAGCCGCCATCGCCGGATCCGCCGCCACTACGCGGACTACTGGGACGCTCTGCTGGACGAAGCCTCGCGCCGGGGCGAGCTGCGCGCCGACATCGGCGCCACGATCGTCCGCCTGTTCGTCATCGGCGCGCTGAACTGGACGGTCGAGTGGTACAACCCCCGGAAGGGCTCCTTCGAAAGCTTCGTCAGGCAGATCACGACGATCGTCTTCGACGGGGCCTTCGCGAAGAAGTAGCGATCGCTCTCGACGAGCTGCTGCCCGACAGGAAAGCGCAAGGCGCCCCGCTGCTGCAGCCAGCGACCGGCGACGACGTTCTGTTCCTTTCCCAGACCGGTGCGAGGTGCGTGCAGGTTCTACGAGCTCACGGGGCGGAAGCGCGGCAGAACGGTCGCGTCATCGACAGCCTCGCACACCAGTTCCACTGGCATGTCGAAGGTGACGCGCATCGGGTCGCCGTCGACCAGTGAACTGATCATGCGCGGCCCCTCCGCCAGTTCCACCAGCAGCACGGCGTACGGTGTGTCCTGTTTGAACGCAGGCCCGGGCGCGCGGTGCACCACGCTGAACGAGTGCACCGTCCCGCGCCCCGAGGCCGGTCGATGGACGAGGTTGCCACCCGCACAGTTCCGACAGATCGCCTGCTGGTAGAACTGCACGTGCCCGCAGTCGCTGCAGTGCTGAAGCAAAAGGCGGCCCTGCTTCAGGCCGTCCCAGTAGGCCTGCGAGTCCGCGTCGGGAACCGGCAAGGGCTTGGCGTGCGCTTCGTTCGGGTCGATGCGTCTCACAGCGTGGCCTCCGTGCCGAGGATGGTGGTGGCCTGCGTCGCAAACCCGGCGCCCAGGCTGTGGACGAGGCCGAGTTGCGCGCCAGGCACCTGGCGCTCGCCGCAACGCCCCCGAAGCTGCTCCACGACCTCCAGGAAGTGGAACAGCGACCCCGGCATCCCGGGGTGCGCATACGACAACAAGCCGCCGTGCGTGTTGCACGGCGTGCTCCCGCCGTAGGTGATCTGCCGGTCGTCGACGAACCTGCCGCCCTCCCCCTTCGGGCAGAACCCCAGATCCTCGAGCATCATGACGACGGTGCCGGTGAAGCAGTCGTAGACGCCGGCCACGTCGATGTCCCGTGGCGCGCAACCGGCCATCGCGTACGCCTTGGCGCTCGACTGGACCGCACCGGTGGTGGTCAGCGAAGGCATCAGGAAGATGTGCTCGTGCGTGTAGCACTCGCCGCCGCCCAGGATATAGACCGGTGTGCTGTCGAAATCGCCGACGCGGTCCGCGGACGTCACGACGAAGGCCGCCGCGCCGTCCGAGATCAGGGAGCAGTCGAGCTTGTGATAAGGCGTCGTCACCCAGCCGGAGTTCAGAACGTCGTCGACCGTGATCGGTTCGGTCATCTGCGCCCCGGGCGTGCGCCGTGCGTGCTCGCGATGGATGACCGCGACCTTCGCGAACTGCTCCGCCGTGGTTCCGAACTCCTTCATGTGCCGGTGCGCCGTCATCGCGAAGGTGTTGGCCACGGGGATGCCGAACGGCATCTCGTACTGCTGGTCGCGGCTCTCGGTCATCGAGCGCAGCGCCATGTCGGGAGACAGGCCGGTCAGCAGGCTGTCGGCGCCGAGGACGAGCACGTTCTCGGCGAGGCCACCGGCGATTGCCGCCGCGGCGACGTTGAACATCGTGGCGGCGGTCGCGCCCGACACCTGCAGCGTGTTCGAGAAGGTCGGCACGATGCCGAAGTACTCGCCGAACGCGACGCTGAAGCGATGGAACGGCGCGGCGAACGCCGAGCTCGCCAGAACGCCGTCGATGGCGCCTCGTTCGATGCCTGCGTCCGCAAGAGCGGCCTTGGCGGCGTCGGCGGCCAGCGCCAGGACGCTACGGCCCGGAACCCGCCCGACGGCGGATCGTCCCGCGCCGACGATGGCCGCGCGGCCCCGCAGGTTTCGAGACGAAGACCGCGACGAGGAAAGAGCACGTGCGTCGGACATCGGTGGGCCACCTTCGCCGGCAAAGGGCGCGCAGAGTCGAGAGTGAAGGGTGCTGCAGAAGAGTGCTACAGCGCGATTGTAGTCGACCAATTGTTCGTTTGGCTGCGTCCGCGAATGTCCGCGAAACTTGCGCCGACCAGGCCATGACGACCCGTCACCACGGCGCGCTCGAGGCATGCCGCAGCCAGTGGACCGCGAAAGTGGTTTGGGCTAACCTCGCAACGCAGGGCGTCTACCAAACGTCCGTTTGCTGGACTGCCGATGCCCGCGATCGCAACCCGATCCGATTTCTGCGCCCTCATCCGCAACACGGGGCTGGCCGACCTGGCGGCGCTGCCCCCTTCAGGAGCCGTCCATGGATTTTTCCCTTTCCGACGAGATCAAGGATTTCCGCAACCGGGTACGGAAATTCGTCGAGGACGAGCTGATTCCGCTCGAAAGCCAGCCCGGCACGTTCGACGAGCACGAGAACATCCGGCCCGAACTGCTGACGGAGCTGCGCGACAAGGTCAAGCGCGCCGGCATGTGGGCACCGCAGATGCCCAGGCGCTACGGCGGCCAGGGCCTCAGCATCGTCGGCATGGCCGCCTGTTACGAGGAGATGAATCGCTCGCTGTTCGGACCCGTGTGCTTCAACAGCGCGGCCCCGGACGACGGCACGATGATCGCGCTGGACAAGGTGCTGCCCGAAGAACAGAAGGCGCGCTGGCTGCAGCCCATCGTCGACGGCAAGGTGCAGTCCGCCTTCTGCATGACCGAGCCGCACCCCGGCTCGGGCTCCGACCCGACGATGATGCTGACACGGGCCGAAAGAAAAGGCGGCAAGTGGGTGGTCAACGGCCGCAAGTGGTTCATCACCGGGGCGGCCAATGCCCGCCACTTCATCCTGCTGGCGCGCACGTCGGACGATGCTCGCAAGGGGCTCACGGCCTTCCTGTTCCACGCCGACCAGCCGGGCTGGAAGATCGAGCGTCGCATCGGGATCATGGGGCCGGAAGACCACGGCGGACACTGCGAACTGGTGTTCGACGGCATGGAGATCCCCGACGATCAGGTGATCCTGCAGCCCGGCGACGGCCTCAAGTTCACCCAGATCCGCCTCGGGCCGGCACGCTTGACGCACTGCATGCGCTGGACGGGCCTGGCCCGTCGCTCGCTGGAGATCGCCACCGAGTACGTGTCCAAGCGCAGGAGCTTCGGCATCGGCCTGCACGAACACGAAGGCGTGCAGTGGATGCTGGGCGACGCCGCCATGCAGGTGGACATCGGCCGGCTGCTGACGATGCGCGCGGCCTGGCTGCTGGACCAGGGCGACCGCGCGCAGAAGGAGGTCTCGATGGCCAAGGTGGTGGTCTCCGAGGCGCTGCACCATGCCGTGGACACCGCCATCCAGCTGTGCGGGGCCGTCGGCTATTCCAAGGACCTGCCGCTGGAGTGGATCTACCGCTACGCGCGGCTGGCGCGCATCGGCGACGGCGCCTCCGAGGTGCACAAGATGATCCTGGCCAAGCACGTGCTCGCGGAACGCAAGGACTTCTGGTCATGGAGGTGAACGTCGCCGAGCGGCGCGAAGCGCTGCAGCACTACCTGGCGCAGGTCCGGGGCGAGCCGGGCCTGAAGATCGCGGCGCTGAACAAGCTGGCCGGCGGCACGGTGCAGCAGAACTGGCGGGTCGACGTGGAATGGCCCGGCGCCGGCGCCCGCTGGGTGCTGCGCACTGCCGAAGCCCTGGGTGTGGCCGACAGCCTGGGCGCGGCGCACGAATACGACGTGATGCGGGCGGCCCACGCCGCCGGCGTCAGCCTGCCGCAACCGCTGTGGCTGTGCCGCGACCCCGCCGTGCTGGGCCAGGACTTCTTCGTCATGCAGTTCCTGGACGGCGTGGCCGAGCCGCACCAGCTGTTCGGCGAGGCGCTGGACGGGCAGCGCGAAGCCATCGTCGAGGCGGTCGGCGAGCAATTGGGGCGCCTGCAGTCGGTGCGTCCCGCGTCGGGCGTCTTGCCCTGGCTGCCGGCACCGCCGCCGCACACCGCGCTGGCCACCATCGCCAGCCTCAGGGCTTATCTCGATCGCCACGAAATGGCCCATCCGGCCATCGAGTTCGGCCTGCGCTGGCTGGAACGCAACGCGCCGCCACCGCTGCCGGCGGTGCTGTGCCACGGCGACTTTCGCACCGGAAACTACATGGTGAAGAACGGGCAACTGCAAGGCATCCTGGACTGGGAACTCGCGCACTGGGGCGATCCGCACGAAGACCTGGGATGGTTCTGCCAGCGCTTCTTCCGCTTCGGCAAGGTGGGCCGGATCGCCGGCGGCATGGCAGCGCGGGCCCCGCTGCTGCAGGGCTATGAACGCAGCGCCGGCCGCCGCGTCGACCCCGAAGCGATGGCCTACTGGGACATCATGGCCAACGTCAAGTGGGCGGCGGTGTCGCTGCAGCAGGCGGCCCGCTACACCTCGGGCGCCGTGGACGCCTTCGAGCTGGCACTGGTGGGCCTGGGCACCGCCGAGATGGAAATGGAAGCCCTGGATCTGATCGGCCGTCGCGAGCGGTATTGCCATGCGTGACCGGCCGACACCCGAAGAATTGCTGCAGGGCGCCCGCGCCGTGCTCGACCGCGACATCGCCCCCGCGCTGCAAGGCCGCGCGCGGTTTGCCGCCATCCTGGTGTCGCGCGCAATGAGCGTGGCGGCGCGGGCCATCGCCAACGGCGACGCACCGCTGCGCGCCGAGGCACAGCGCCTGGCCGCCTTGCTTGGACGGCCATCGGCCGCCGCCCTGGCGCCGCAGGCCTTGCCCGCGGCGGTGGCCGATCTGAACCGTGAGCTGACGCAGCGGATCAGGAAGGGCGAATTCGACAGCGGCGATGCGGGCCGGCGCCTGTACGATCACTTGCGACAGGTCACCATGGACAAGCTTTCGGAGAGCAACCCGAGGTATCTGGAGAAGGACAAGGCGGAATAGGTGGTGCCGTGATCCTTGGTGCGCCATTGCGCTATTGCGCGACTGGCGTGGGCAGGCACTCACTGGGCCCGCCGGTCATCCTCAGCTCAACCTGTCGGCGATGAGCCCCGCGGCCGTGCTCGACGCCACCAGCGACACCTTCAGCCGCGCGCGCGTCAGCCCCACGAAGAGCCGCCGGCGCGCGTCGTCGGTCCACTCGTCGAAGTCGATGTCCGCGATCACCACGCAGTCCGCCGCCTGGCCCTTGAAGCGGAAGAGGGTCTCGAGCTGCAATTCGCCGTCGGTCAGAATCGCCTGCCCGTCGCCGGTGTACTGGCCGGTGAAGCGGCGGGTGCGCAGGCCGGCGACACGATCCAGGCCGATCAGGCGCGAGCGTTCCCGGCCGTGCCAGCTGATCACCGCGATGTCGGCGGGCAGGTGGCCGGCGTCGAGCAGCTCGCGCACCGCGGCCGATGTGCGCTCGACGAGCTGCCCGGCGTCGTCGCCGTACTCGTGCAGCGGCGGATCGAAGCCGTGCACCACGCCGCCCGCCTCCATCGGCGCGTCGGCAAGCTCCAGCGCGTTCACCAGGCCCACCACAACGTGCGGCGAGCGGTAGTTGACGGGCGAGCGCAGCACCGCCCAGCCCGGCAGCTCGATCGACGGGCGCCGGTACAGGTTCTGCGAAGGGTCCTCGAGCCACAGGCACCGGCCACCGGGACGAACGAACTGCAGGATTGCGTGCGCCCACTCGGGCTGGAAGTCCTGGCCCTCGTCGACGATCAGCAGGTCCACCGACGCCCGCATCGCGGGCGCGGCCTCGACGACGGCGGATGCGAGCCGGTCGAAGACGCCGGGCTGCGCGTAGTCGATCGGATCGCCGCGCTCGCGCATCAGCCAGGCGCCGAGCTCGTGGAAGGTGTTGCAAGCCTCGGGCACGGGTGCCACGCGTCGCATCGCATCGGCCAGCGTCCGGTTGAAGCAGACGTACAGCGCCGACTGGCCGGCCACCTTCGCCGCGCGCAACTCCTCGAGGGCGAGTTGCGTCTTGCCCGAGCCTGCCGTGCCGACCACCCGCAGGCGGTGCGGCTGCAACTCGAGCCGGCGCGCCCAGGTGGCCAGCCCGCCGGACAGCCGGCGGTACTCGTTGCGCGCGAGGCGACTCATCGCATCGACGCTCGGCAACGCATCGACCAGGCCGGACAGAAAGGCGTGCACGTCGGCAGCGTCCGGCGGTTCGGCGCCGTGGGTGTCTCGCGCGGTCGCCGGAAAGGGCCGAGCGTTAAACAACTCGACGATGCGCGCGGCCAGCCGGTCGCGCCCGCGCGCATCGACGACGCGGTCCGGATCAATCGACGACGGCAGCGGCCCGGTCAGCTCGTGATCGGGCAGGTCGGGCAGGTGGTCGACGTCGAGACGCCGGCCGGGAAACCGCCGGCCGAACTCGGACATCAGACGGTTCAGGTTGCGGGTGACCTGCACACGCAGGCTCTTGAAAGACAGCGCATCTAAGCGCGCCGGATTGCAGACACTTGATTTACAAAAGTTTTTTGCATCCGAATCCCGAGCAGGTGCCTTGCAAAGATTCGCGAAGTGCGGGGTGCACGAGACCAACGAGGTCGCCCACTACACTGCGCAGGATCGACAGGAGAGATGGCAGAGCGGTCGATTGCACTGGTCTTGAAAACCAGCGGCGGGCAACCGTCCGTGGGTTCGAATCCCACCCTCTCCACCAGCCAACATGCGCGCCTCGAAGACGGCTTCCGCCCTTCTGCACCGGGTTGCCGCGAACGGCGGCGATGACATGGCTGCACCGACTAGCCGCCCGTCCACAGAAACCGTCGAATTGGTGGACGGCGATCGACAGCCCCCAATCAAGCGGTCCTCTCTCGACTGACCCGCCCCTCCAAAGTCCAAGCCCCGAGCAGCGATGAGGCTGCAGGTGCCGTGGCACGCCGTTCATTTGGGGCACGAGCGGAAAGTGGAGAGAATGCCTGAAACAGTGGCAGGTAGGGTCGGCGTCTTCTAAGCTCGCCCGACAACCGGGAGGGCCAGGGCGCCGATGAGTAATCCTTTCTTCGAGAAACCAATTCTCAACTCACCATACGGCTACCCAAGCCGTCACTGGGAGCTCGACGAAACCGGCCAACCGACGCAACAAGTCGTTGAGACCCGACGCTCAGCCGAGTTCATCACGCCGATTCCCAAGCCAAAGAAGCAAAAGGGTGGCGGCAAGCAAACGTCACTGCTCTTCGACGAGGGGCTATCGACCCAAGAGCAGCAGTACCACTCCGCCATCATCAACGGTGTACGCGCTGAGGTGGACAAGTGGCGCGCGTTAAAGAATCCAAACGACTGGCGGGTAACGCCAGAGACGGCTCGCCTGCTGCAGCACTGGCGGCATCACAGCTTCTCTGGCGTCCGACCCTTCTTCTGCCAAGTCGAAGCCGCTGAGACAGCCATTTGGCTGACGGAAGTAGCCCCTCAGATCGGTAAGGCCGGCGAGCGATTCCTTCAACACCTGGAAGACGCCAACCGAGAGGCGAACCCGGAACTGATGCGCTTGGCCCTGAAGTTGGCGACGGGTGCCGGCAAGACCACGGTGATGGCCATGCTCATCGCCTGGCAGACAGTGAATGCTGTTCGCCGCCCCAACAGCAAGAAGTTCACCCGTGGCTTCTTATTGGTTGCCCCAGGCCTGACCATTCGTGACCGCCTACGCGTTCTACAGCCGAACGACCCTGACAGCTACTACGCCAGCCGCGAATTGGTGCCCGGCGACATGCTCAGCGATCTGGAGCGCGCCAAGATCGTCATCACGAATTACCACAGCTTCAAGCTACGCGAGCGCATTGAGCTTTCCAAGGGCGGGCGTCTGCTGCTGCAGGGTCGGGGCGGCGATGAACTCGACACGCAAGAGACCGAAGGCCAGATGCTGCAACGCGTGATGCCCGACCTCATGGGCATGGGCAATATCCTGGTGATCAACGACGAGGCGCACCACTGCTACCGAGAAAAGCCAGGGGCCGTGGAAGACGATGACGACCTGAAGGGCGACGACAAGAAGGAAGCCGAATACAACAACGAAGCCGCGCGACTGTGGATCAGCGGCCTGGAAGCCGTGAACCGCAAGCTCGGCGTGGCGCGGGTGTTCGACCTCTCGGCCACGCCATTCTTCTTACGCGGCTCTGGGTACGCCGAGGGCACGCTGTTCCCCTGGGCCATGAGCGACTTCTCGCTGATGGACGCCATCGAGTGCGGCATCGTCAAGCTGCCTCGCGTGCCGGTGGCTGACAACATCCCCGGCACCGAAATGCCGATGTTCCGAAACCTGTGGGAACACATCCGCGCCAAGATGCCGAAGAAGGGGCGTGGCAAAGCCGAAGGCCTGAACCCGCTCGACCTGCCGACGCAACTGCAGACCGCGCTGGAAGCCCTCTACGGCCACTATGAGAAGACCTACGAGCTGTGGGCCAAGGAGAAGATTTCCGTCCCGCCTTGCTTCATCGTCGTGTGCAACAACACATCGGCATCGAAGCTGGTCTATGACTACATCTCCGGTTTCCAGCGGCAGAACAAAGACGGAACCACCCAGCTGGAATTCGGCCGGCTGCCGCTATTCCGCAATCACGATGAACACGGCAACGCACTCGGCCGTCCGCGCACGCTGCTGATTGACAGCGAACAGCTTGAGTCCGGCGAAGCGCTGGACGACAACTTTCGGGGCATGGCATCCGACGAGATCGAGCGTTTCCGCCGAGAGATCGTCGAGCGAACCGGCGACGCGCAGGCAGGGCAAAACATCACCGACCAAGACCTGCTGCGCGAAGTGATGAACACCGTTGGCAAGCAAGGGCGCCTGGGCGACTCGATCCGCTGCGTCGTGTCCGTGTCCATGCTGACCGAGGGCTGGGACACGAACACCGTCACGCACGTTCTCGGCGTCCGCGCCTTCGGCACCCAACTGCTGTGCGAACAGGTCATCGGCCGCGCGCTGCGCCGCCAGTCGTACGAGTTGAACGAAGACGGCCTGTTCAACGTCGAGTATGCCGACGTACTCGGCATCCCCTTCGACTTCAACGCCAAGCCGGTGGTTGCGCCGCCCCAGAAGCCGCGCGAGACCATTCAGGTCAAAGCAATACGGCCCGACCGCGACGCGCTTGAGATCCGCTTCCCTCGCGTGCAGGGCTACCGCACCGAGTTACCCGAAGAGAGGCTTACCGCCGAGTTCAACGAGGACTCAATCCTTGAACTGACGCCGGACCTGGTGGGCGCCACCGAGACGCGCAACTCGGGGATCATCGGCGAAGCCGTAGACCTGAACCTTGTACACACCGGCGATGTACGCCCGTCGCAAGTGGTGTACGAACTGACCTCACATCTGGTGCTGAGCAAGTTCCGCGATGCCAACGACGAGCCGCAACTGCACTTGTTTGGTCAGCTCAAGCGCATCGCGCGCCAGTGGCTTGACGGCTATCTGGTCTGCAAGGGCGGCACCTATCCAGCGCAACTCAAGTACAAGATGCTGGCCGACATGGCCTGCAACAAGATCATCGCCGGCATAACCCGCGCGCTGATTGGAAGCCGCCCCATCAAGGCCGTCCTCGACCCCTACAACCCAGTGGGCAGCACGGCGCACGTCAACTTCAACACGTCGAAGACCGACCGCTGGGAGACCAGCGCCCAGCACTGCCACGTGAACTGGGTGATCCTGGACAGTGACTGGGAAGCCGAGTTCTGCCGCGTGGCGGAGAAACACCCGCGTGTGAGGGCCTATGTCAAGAATCACAGCCTCGGGCTGGAGGTGCCGTACCGCTACGGATCAGAGACACGCCAGTACCGGCCGGATTTCATCGTGCTTGTTGATGACGGCCATGGCGATGACGACTTGCTGCACTTGATTGTTGAGATCAAGGGCTACAGGCGTGAGGACGCGAAGGAAAAGAAGGCCACCATGGACGTGTACTGGGTACCCGGCGTCAACCACCTGGGTAGTCACGGGCGCTGGGCCTTCGCTGAGTTCACCGAGGTCTGGCAAATGCAAACGGACTTCGCCAAGAAGATCGAGTCCGAATTCAACAAGATGATCGAAACGGCGGCCCCAGCGGCACAAGCCGCAGCGCTGAGCAACTGACATGGCCACCAAGAAGAACACCCCGTTGACCGTCGAGACGATTAAGCACGACGACGCCACGCGAAAGAACATTCCCACCGCCGAGTACCAGTCGGTGATGGCCAAGGACGAGCAGAAGCCGGTGCGCGTGGAGTACGAGCGCCGCAATCGCGACCTGGA
This sequence comes from uncultured beta proteobacterium, assembly GCA_963849015.1. Taxonomy (GTDB): domain Bacteria; phylum Pseudomonadota; class Gammaproteobacteria; order Burkholderiales; family Burkholderiaceae_E; genus Quisquiliibacterium. The sequence continues at coordinate 558,355 of CAWKFK010000014.1, read as the reverse complement.
CCCGCAACTGGTATGGCGCGGCAAGGACGAGCAGGACTGGTCAAACCTCGTCGTGCATGCGCCACCGCTCTACATCCAAGAAAAAGTGCACCCAAAGGTGCTGGTGGATGACCTGAAGCGGGAATCGGAACTGCGCCGCGAAGCCAAGGAGCCGAATGCTGAGCAGGTAGACCTGTTCGCGGACTTCAATGGATTGCCGAGTGGCGGCGCAAAGACCGAGTTCTACCAGCACGATGCCCACTGGGCGAATCGCATGATCCTCGGCGACAGCTTGGCGGTGATGGCTTCATTGGCCGAACGCGAAGGCCTGCGCGGCAAGGTGCAGTGCATTTACTTCGACCCGCCATACGGAATTACCTTTAACAGCAACTTCCAATGGTCAACCACCGATCGCGTTGCCAAGCCGGACGCAGCGGACCGCATCACTCGCGAACCGGAGCAGGTCAAAGCATTCCGAGACACATGGCGCGATGGTATCCACTCGTATTTGACCTATCTCCGAGATCGATTGACGGTCGCACGAGATTTGCTAAGCGATACCGGGTCAATTTTTGTCCAGATTGGGAGCGAAAACGTTCATCGGGTTCGAGCAGTCTTGGATGAAGTTTTTGGTGATGCAAATGCAATCACCGAAATCGTCGTGAAGAAGAAGGGCAGCCAAAAGTCGTCGATGCTCGATCCAGTTAACGATTTCATTCTCTGGTATTCGAGATCGCCGCGATCCGCTGGCGTATCCAAATTCAGGCCCCTCTTTGAAGAACGTCAAATTGACTCGGAGACACTCGACGAATTCTCGCGGGCGGAACTCACATCAGGCGAGACCGTCAATCTGAAAAGCTTCGTCTCTAACGAAGGCGAGGCACTCGACTTTCGAGCTTATCCCCGGCGTGTTGAACAAGAGTTTCCGGGATGCAAGCTCTATCGACCTTGGCCGATTACGAATGGTGGCGAGCGCGCCAACCAAATGGACCCCGTCGAATTCCAAGGTCACTCTATTCGCCCTCCTAAGAACAACTGTTGGCGACATCCGTCTAGAAAGCCTGAAACAGGGCTCAGCGGAATGCAGCGCCTTCTTGTTGCCGGCAGATTGATTCGATCCAAGAGCGCTTTGGACTTCAAGCGCTATCTCAACGATTTCCCATACAAGGCCGTTTCCAACTGGTGGGACGGATTTGGTGGTGCGTCGGATCAGGTTTACGTCGTGCAGACCAATGATCGAATTGTTGAGCGTTGCCTCCTCATGGCAACCGACCCCGGAGACTTGGTCCTCGATCCAACATGCGGCTCCGGCACAACCGCGTTCGTCGCAGAGAACTGGGGCCGTCGATGGATCACTATTGATACGTCTCGGGTCGCGCTCGCTCTTGCGCGCGCCCGCGTCATGGGTTCCAAGTATCCATACTACTACCTGGCAGATTCACGGGACGGCCAGGTCAAGGAGGCGGAGGTCTCCGGCGTACCCCCAAGAAGTTCTCCAACTCGTGGCAATGTTCGCCAGGGGTTCGTATACCGCCGAGCGGCCTACATTACGTCGGGCGTGTTTGCGAACAACACAGAGATCGACGTGTTATGGGCCAAGCACGAGCCGTCGCTAAAGCAGACTCTAGACCTGTTGAACATATCAATCGGCAAGAAGTTGCAGGACTGGGAGATTCCACGCCAGGCCGAACCGGAGTGGGCCGAGTCGACGAAACGGTTGCATGCCCAGTGGTGGCGCCAACGGAAGGCGTTCCAGGACGAAGTCGACGCATCAATCGTGGCTAAGGCGGAATGCGAATTCCTCTACGACAAGCCCTACGAGGACAAGAAAAAGGTTCGTGTGGCCGGACCGTTTACCGTCGAAAGCCTGTCTCCGCACCGCGTGTTAGCAGTGGACGAGAACGACGAACTTATCGACGTCGCCGCAGAGCCCAAGGCCGAATACGACACCGAGCGCAGTTTTGTCCAGATCATCCTTGAGAACCTGAAGACGGCAGGCGTTCAGCAGGCGCACAAGGAGGACAAGGTCGTATTCACATCTATGGCGCCTTGGCCGGGGGACCTGGTGTGCGCCGAGGGACGCTACACCGAAGGTAGCACCGAGAAACGAGCTGCAGTCTTCATCGGCCCCGAGTTCGGCACCGTGTCGCGGCCCGACCTGGTGGCCGCCGCGCGTGAAGCGGGCGATGCCGGCTTCGACGTGTTGATTGCCTGCGCCTTCAACTACGACGCGCACTCTTCAGAGTTCGACAGACTTGGCCGCATTCCGGTGTTGAAGGCGCGCATGAATGCCGATCTGCATATGGCAGAGAATCTGAAGAACACCGGCAAGGGCAACCTGTTCGTGATCTTCGGCGAACCCGACATTGACATCCTGGACGCCGAAGGCGGCCAAGTGCAAGTGAAGGTCAACGGAGTGGATGTGTTCCACCCCAACACCGGCGAAGTACGTAGCGACGGTGCCGATGGCATCGCCTGCTGGTTCATCGACACCGACTACAACGAAGAAAGCTTCTTCGTCCGACATGCGTACTTTCTCGGCGCCAACGACCCCTACAAGGCACTGAAGATCACGCTCAAAGCCGAGATCGACGCCGACGCCTGGGCTACGCTTAACAGCGACACGTCGCGACCGTTCGACAAGCCGAAGTCAGGTCGGATCGCGGTGAAGGTGATCAATCACCTGGGGGACGAGGTAATGAAGGTCTTCAAGGTCGCGTGATGCAACTGATAAAGCTGAAGATTGAGAACTTCAAGAAGGTTCTTCAGGTTGAAGTCCCCCTCGCAGACGTGAATATCCTTGTTGGCGCCAATGGGTGCGGCAAGTCCTCAATCGTCCAGGCCGTGCATCTTGCCTGTTGCGTGATGCGACAGGCTGATCGAGTCGATTCGGGGAAGACGGCAACGGTCGGAGTGGACGAACTGGACTATCTGCCGACCGACGACTACAAGACGCTTGGTCACGGAGCCAACTGGGGAAACAAAGAGGGCACCCCGTCGTCTTGCGTAACGCTCTACTTCAAGAAGCCAGATGATGAACTCGTCGAAGCGAGCTGCCGACTTCGGTCAGCTCGAAACGCTGGCATCTCGATCACCGGCTCGGTGCCCACAGACCTCACATCATCGTTGCGCACGAAGCGCAAGTTCTTCTCGGCCTACATCCCAGGCATTTCGGGCATACCAAATAAGGAAGAGCGAAAGTCGAAGAAAGTCATCCTGAAGGCATGCTCTTTCGGTGATTCGAATGTGATCCTGCGCAATGCGCTATTGCTTCTTAAGGAAAGCAATGTCGGCAACATTGCGCTGATCGAACAGTGGATCGGAAAGATCATAGGCCCGGTGTCCATCTCTGTCGTTCACAACAACGATAGCGACCTGTACATCCAGTGCGACATCACCGTGGATGGCTCGACCAAGCCCATTGAACTTGCTGGCACTGGCTACCTTCAGCTGATACAAATTTTTTGCTACGTACTGCTCTTCGATCCCGGCGTGCTGCTCATTGATGAGCCAGATATACACCTGCATCCCCATGTGCAGGAGCGACTCGTTGGCGTGCTTGCTGAAGTCGCAAGGGAGAGGGGAATCCGGATCCTACTGACGACGCATTCGCCATTCATCGTACGAGGCGCTCCTGCAGGAACGAATGTGTGTTGGCTGCAGGATGGCAAGATTGAATCTCAGAATCGCCACCTTGTTGAAGTCGCCCTCGGATGGGGTGCATTTGGTAAGCGGCTCATTATTGTCTCAGAGGACTCGAACACCGCTTTGCTTCGGAAGCTCGTTGCTCAATGGCCCGAGATTGATCGCGCTGTAGCCTTCTACCCTGGCAACGGGTACGCAAACGTGCCAACACCCAGTCAAGCGAAGGAACTCGCGGAGACGTTGGGAGGCAAGTTCAAGATCCTCGTGCACCGCGATCGTGACTCCCTCACCGATGCCGAAGTAGCACAGATGGAGGCGCTGTATACAGCACAAGGCGTTGCCCTTTGGCTTGCCGCCGAATCAGATGTCGAAGCGTACTTACTGCGATACCGGATTTCTTGGAGATGTTCCTTGCCTGTTCGCAGCAGCAGGCCCTGGAGTATGTCGATCGCACGTTCTGATCAAAGCGCCGTCCCCCTACGCGACCAATTCAACAAGCAACGCGCCGCGCACAACAAGGAGCTGTATCCGGCAGGGGGTAGTCCGATGAACGACGAGGTGTGGGACTGCCTTTCAGCATCGACCCCTCAAGCGGGGCAAAGGGCAAGTTCGTTTTCAACAACTGAAGAACAAGATTCCTGGCGGTGCCTTCGACGAGGACAAGCTAACGGCCCCGCAGTTGGCGGCTTGATCGCGCTCGATCTGAAGCACAAGATTGAAGCGATCCTGGCGGGTTGAGAAGTGGACTTCCGAATTGCGGACACATTCACCGACAGCCTGTCGCGCCTGACTGGTGACGAGCAGAAGGCGGTCAAAACAACCGCGTTCGACCTGCAACTTGAATCCTGCCAGTCCGCCCAGACGTGATTGGCCGCCCTGGGTGGCAATGGACGCGCCCGCGAGCTCGAGATCCGCTTGCGCCGTCGCTTGGCGGGCAACTGCAGCTTTGCCTTGCGCCACAACCGCTCGGCGCGGCTCGGACTCATCGTGTGCCCCTCGCGGCCGAGGAAGATCCGGATGCGGCGATAGCCGTACCGCGGATACTGTGCCGACAGCCGCTTCATCGCTTCGATCACCGGGGCGTCCGTTACGTCGCGCTGCGAAGCGTAGTTCAGTGCAGAACGTGCCACGCCGATCAGCCTGCACGCCCGTCGCTGCGAGATTCCTCGCTCGATCAAGAATCCGACCTGTTGGCGACGGACGGGAAGGCTCACCACTTTCGGCGGACCACCTCGCGCATCGTGTCGATCTCGAGGTCTCGCTCGGCGAGCAACTTCTTCAGCTTGGCGTTCTCGGCCTCCAAGGCCTTGAGCTTCTTCACGTCGCTCGGCTCGAGTCCCGCGACGTGCTGACGCCACGAGATCGTCTGCTCGCTGACCTTGTTCTTCTTGGCCACCGCAGCCACCGAGGTCTTCTCCGCTTCACGCAGGATCTCGACCATCTGCTCTTCGGTGAATCGACTCTTTCTCATCGGCTCTTCCTTCTCGATGAAGAGCCATCTTTCCAGAAACTACTGGCCCGAGGAACTCGGGCAGGTCACTGTCGCTAAAGCTGGCTCATGGCTTGCCGCGACTTTTGCATGTCCAGCCGAACGAGGGTGTCAGGAGTTTCGTGTGCGAGGCATAACATGACGACAGGGAGCATGTATGCCAAGCAGGAAGACGACGAAGGCGGCGATGGCCGCGGCGGCAAGGTTGCCGTCCATTCCGAAGGAACTGGTCGATCAGTTCGTGAGCGGACCGATGAGCGCCGAGGCGGTTCAGGACATCTCGATGGCCTTCAAGAAGGCATTGATTGAGTGCGCCCTGGGCGCGGAGCTGTCGCACCACCTTGGTTACCCGCCGGGCACGAGCAAACCCGAGGAAGCGACGAACCACCGCAACGGCGCGAGCGCCAAGACGGTGCTCATCGAGGACGGTCCGGTGCGCATCGACGTTCCGCGCGACCGGGACGGCAGTTTCGAGCCGAGCAGAAGAAGATCAGGATCGTTTGCCTCACTGTCTCGAAGCGAGGCTTGGCACCGGGCGCGAGCGCCTTGTAGAGGCTTTCCCGGCCAAGGCCCGCGTCTTTGGCAACCTGCGCCATGCCCTTTGCACGAGCTACGTCGCCGAGGGCGAGCAGAAGAAGATCAGGATCGTTGGTCTCGAGCACTGCGGTCACGTACTCGGCGATCGCTTCGTCGTCGTTCAGGTATCGCGCTGCATCGAAGGAGACGAGATTCTGGCGAGCTTTGGCCTTGGTCATAGATCCTCCCCGATACATGCGTTGAATGTATCCAGTTAGATACGCCCCGGCAACTCTGCCTGCTGTTCGCAAGCAGCAGCGCCACGAATTCGGATCATCGGGCCGATCAACCCGCCGGCATCGCCTCCTCACACACCCCGCACAACAACTCCGTCTCTGGCCGAGCCCAAGCCTTCACCGCGCAGCGCGGGCAGATGTAGCGCACGCGGTCCGGCGCGGCCTTCGGTGCCGGGAGCACGAGACGCGGGCCGCCCGCGGCATCGGCCGGCAGCTCCGTGCTCGGCGCCGGGCTGAGCGCCAGCTCGACCCCGGCGGCCCGCAGCGCCGCGGCTCGCTGTTCTGCGTACTCGATCGGCGTCGGCGCGTGTCGATCCAGCCACGGCACGCGAAAGCCCGTCTCGACCAGCCGGCGGCAGCTCTCGATGAAGCGTCCCTTCGGCTCGATCCAGTGGCTCATCGAGCGGCCGGTTCGTTTGCCGCCGGGCAGTCCGGTGCTCGATGGAACCAGCCCGAGCGACTGCATGCGATCGGCCCACTCGCGATTGTGCGGATTGCTCGGCGTTGGACTGCCCTCGCTGTCCTGCCAGTGATGGACCATCTCGTGGACGAGGGTCGAGAGCACTTCCTCGACCGGCCGCACCGTGAAGAAGCCCGGGTGCAGCCCGAGTTCGTCGAGCTCGGTGCCGTCCGGGGCGATGAAGCGCTTGTGATGGTGGTAGCCGTACACCCGGCTCGACGAGCGCAACGAGAGCAGGCACTGCGACAGCCGCCCGTCGAAGAGTTCGGCGTTGAAGTGGTCGTAGGCGCGCTGCAATACACCGTACAGCGTGAGCGTCGGTGACTCGCCCAGACTGCCGATATCGATGCTCACGACATCCACGCCGAGAATTCATCCTCCGCGACCACCATCGCGCCGGTCTCGGCGGCGCGGGCCGCGAGTTCATGCTCGTTGGTGTGGCGGTCAAGGTATCGCGCTGCATCGAAGGAGGCGAGCTTCAGCGGGGTCTTGGTCCCGGTCATGGATCTTCTCCAACGATTTGCTTCCGGTCGCCGAGACTACCAGCCCCGGCCTGAGCGAGAACTTCTCCACCTCGCAGGGCAGGCCGAGCTCTTCGAGCAGCCAGACGATCCGTGGCGCCCGATCGCGGGGCCCGTGCTTCGGATCGCAGCCCCGGGTCAGCCCGGATGCGCGCGAAGCGCGCGCATCCACAGCGCATTGGCCAGCATCACCACGAGCAGCGTGGCGCCGCAGACCTGGAGCGCGACACCGACCCCTGCCGCCTGGACCAGCGCGCCGGCGGCGACGCCCGACGCGGCGGGCACCACCTGCGAGACGATCGTGTACATGCTGACCACGCGGCCCCGCTGGGCCTCGGGCGCCTGCGCCTGGATGCCGGCGACGATCAAGGACAGCGCGAGACCGCCGGTGATGCCCACTGCGCACAGCAGCGCGAGGGCGACCCGGGTGTCGTGCGCGCTGCCCAGCGCGGCGAGGCACAGGCCGGCCAGTGCCGTGCCGACGAACACCGCGCGTCCGTGGTGGACGCGGCGTCCCAGGGCCAGCGCGACCAGCCCGCCCGCGATCAGCGACAGCGCCAGGCTGCCGAGGAACCAGCCGCGCTCGAGCTCGCCGAGGTGCAGTCGCGTGACGGCCAGCTTGGGCAGCAGCACCGTCATCGGCCCCATCGCGAGATAGCCGGTGACCGCGGCGAGCATCAGCTGCAGCAGCAGCGGTCGCGACCCGACCGTGGCGAGGCCCTCGCGGATCTCCGTCAGGACGGGCGCGTGGGCGCGGCCGCTGGGGCGGGTGCGCACGGCCAGCAGCGCGAGCGAGGAGACCGCGAACAGCAGCGCGGCGGCGACGAAGACGCCCGGCCATCCGAAGGCGCGCCGGGCCAGCGCGATCGCCAGCGGGCCGAGGCCGAAGCCGAGCATGACGAACAGGTTGAAGGCCACCGATGCCGGCTTCAGCTCCTCCGGGCGGACGATCTGGCCGAGCGCGGCCATCCGGGCGGGGGCGACGAAGGACCAGCCGACCCCTGCCAGCGCCGCGGCCGACACGAGCAGCAGCACGCGCCCGCCCGTCTGGGCCATCGAGCTGTCCGCGATCCACAGCAGCAGCGTCGCGACCAGGAACAGCGCCTGCGCGCCGTGGATCAGGCGGCCCGGCGCCAGCCGGTCGCAGAGCACGCCGGCATACCAGCCCAGCACGAGCGGCGGCCCGAAGCACAGGCCGAAGCCGATGCCCGACAGAAGATCCGAGCCGACGACCTCCTGCGCATAGATGATCACCGAGTAGTTGACCATGTGCCCGGCGGTGAACGCCGCCAGGCACGACAGGTAGAACCAGCCGTGGCGAACGAGGACCATTGCGTACCGTCCCGGTCAGCGCGCCGGCGCCGGCGGCTGCACGCGGATCATCGTGGGCTGGCCGTCCTCGACGTGCCAGCTCGGGAAGCTGGAGGTGGAGGTGTAGACCGTGCCGTCCTCCGCGATCTCGATGTCGCGCGTGAAAGCCACGCGGCGCGGCAGCGGCACGCTGCGCCATGTCCGCGCCTGGATGTCCAGCACGTGCAGCGAGTCCGACTGGTTGCCGTTGACCCAGACGAGGCCGCGCCTGCGGTCGACGTTCAGCGCATAGGGCGTGTCGCTGCCCTTGGGCTGCACCGGGAGATCGAAGCGCGTGAAGCGGCCCGTCTTCGGCTCGTAGCGGGCGATCGCCGATTCCGGGAACGCGCCGATCCAGAGGTTGCCGTCGGCGTCGCTGCGCAGCCGGCGCGGGCCGGCGAAGGGCGTGGCGATCATCGTGACCTTGCCGGTCGAGGGGTCCAGGCGGCCGATCTCGTCGGTGTGCAGCCGCGCGAACCAGACCATGCCGTCGGGCGTGATGTCGATGCCGTAGGGCAGCGGCGTGCCGGTCGCCATGCGGTCCACCGGCAGCCAGTTGGACAGCGGCAGTCCCCAGCTCATCAGCTTGAACAGCGGCCGGATCAGCGCGACGGTCAGCCGCTCCCGCAGGCCGCGCGTCGGCAGGTCGTGCAGCGTGAAGCGCTGGCTCTGGCGATCGAACATCGCGATCTGGTTCGACAGCGCGAGCGTGAACCAGACGCGATCCTGCGCGTCGATGCGGATCGTGTGCGGATAGAAGCCGCCGCCGATGTCGTGCAGCTCGAAGGCGCCGGTCTTCGGATCGAACTCGACGAGCCGCTGCTGCGCCGACGGCGTGATGAAGATGTGGCCGTCGCGCGCCGACTGGGCGAGCGAATGCGCGTTCGACGTGCTGTCGTGGCGAGGGAACTCCTTCAGCCGCGCCGCGAGCAGGCCGCCCGGCACGTCGCCTTCGCGGTGCGGGATCCGGTACACGGTGACGAGGTTCGTCCTCGGATCGATCTTGTAGAGCCGGTCCTGGATGTTGTCGGCCACGTAGACGTTTCCGTCGGCGGCCAGCAGCTGGTCGTGGGTCTGCGACATCGAATCGCCGATCGGCCATTCGGTGATCGTCGCGCCGGCCAGCGCCGGATCCCAGGGCGAGGGCGGCGTCAGCAGCGCCGGCTGCTCGCGCAGCCTGCGCCAGCCGGCGGACAGCATCTCCGGCAGCACCTTCTGGTCGGCGGTGGACAGGCGCGCGCCGTAGCCCACCATGCGCCGGATCGCGTCGTGCCATTCGTCGACCGGGCGCTCCCGGCGCAGGAAGGCATTGCCCTGCTGGTGGCAGAAGCCGCACTGGAGCATGAAGTGGCGCTTGCGCGCGTCGTCGCCCAGGTCGAGCGCGCCCAGCCACACGTTCGCCGGCCAGGCCTCGGCCAGCTTCGCCAGGTCGGTCTCGCGCTGCAGCGTGAGCTCGACGGCCGGCTGCCCCGGCCGCGCCTCGACCGTTGCGTCGCGGTAGCCGGGCTTGCGCACCAGGTAGCGGACGGCCACGCCGCGGTCGGGCCAGCTGGCGTGGCCGGCGGCATCGGTGAAGCGCGTCACGTCGACGTCCACGTCGAAGGGCTTGCCCGGCGCCGGGTAGCCGCCATCGGAAGTGTCGGCCTTGCGCTGCGCGGCCGCGACCTCGCGCACCATCGCGGTCGCCAGGGGTTTGCCCGTGTCGTCGGTCACCGTGAGGGTGGCCGCGCCGGCAGGCGCCGCGGCGAGCAGGGCGATCGCGACGACGATGTCGTGCCTTCCTGGGTGCTTCATGAGGGGCTCCGGGGGGTGAGTGCGGACTCTCGGCGTGCGCGCCTTGCCGCCCACCAGAACTCGAACACCTCGGCCGAAGTCTTGCGCGGCCGGTAGCCGAACTCCTCCTTCAGCCGGCGGTTGTCGAGCACCGGGCGGTAGCGCAGGAAGCGAAGCTGCTCGGGGCCGTATTGCGTGAGCCCGAGGGCCTTTCCGACCCACAGCGCCGCCTGAAGCAGCGGGGCCGGCAGGACTCGGCATCGCTTGCCCATGCGCGCGGCGACCTCGTGGATCGTCAGCGCGCCGTCGCCGGCGACGTTGTAGATGCCCGCGCGGCCGGTCTGGATCGCGTGCAGGATCGCGCCGACGACGTCCTGGTCCCAGATGAAGACGAAGGGGCTGTCGGCGCCGGCGATCGCCAGCGGGCGCGGCTTCTCGAACAGCGCGGTGATCTGGTTGCTGACGGTCTCGCCGAGGATGGTGCCGATGCGGAAGATCGTCTGACGCAGCTGCGGGTGTTGCTCCCGCTGCTCGGCGAGCATCTCCTCGACGAGCCGCTTGTGCCAGGAGTAGGCGAACTCCTGGTTGCCGCGAATGGCGTCGGTCTCGTCGAGCCAGGCCGGATTGTCGGCGTGGTAGCCGTAGGCCGCGCCGGAAGACGAGACGATCAGGTGCCCGACGCCGGACAGCACGCAGGCGCCCAGCACGTTGCGTGTGCCCTCCACGTCGACCTGGTACTCGAGCTCGCGGTCGGCCTTCCTGCCCGGCGTGACGATCGCGGCCAGGTGGACGACGGTGTCGATCCGGTGGTCCCGCATCAGGTCGGCGACCGCCGGCGAGCGGATGTCCATGGTCGCGTAGTGCACGCCCGGGGCGCGGCGCTCGAGGGGCACCTCGCGCACGTCGAGCGACACGACGTACTCGTCTGCCGCGAGGCCGGCAAGCACCTGGCTGCCGAGGTAGCCACCACCGCCGGTGACGAGGATCCGCCTGCCGCTCATGCCGTTGCTCCCGCGGGCGCCCGGGGCGGCCGCTTCATCCAGTACGTGGACAGCCCCACGCCGGCCACGATGTGCCAGATGCCCCACCACGCGGTGACGATGGCCATGCCGCCCAGGCCGCCGAAGAAGTTGAACACCAGCACCAGGCCCAGCCCGGAATTCTGGATGCCGGTTTCGAATGCCACGGCTCGCGCATCCCGCTCGGCGAGTCCGGTGAATCGCGCGAAGCCGTAGCCTCCGGCCAGCGCCAGCGCGTTGTGGATCAGCACGATGAGGATCACGAAGCGGCCGTACTCGCGGAAGATCTCCCAGTTCATCGCGAGCGCACCGAGCACGAAGACGATGAAGACGAGCAGCGAGAGGGTGCGCATCGGGCCGTGCACCTTCTTCGCCAGTGCCGGGAACCGGTGCGAGATCGTCAGCCCGGCGGCCAGCGGGATTCCCAGCAGCATGGCCACGTCGCCGAGCATGTGCAGCAGGTCGAGCGAGAAGCTGCGCAGCAGCGCATTGATCTGTGGATCGAGCGAGCCCCAGAAGGCCACGTTCAGCGGCGTCATCACGACCGCGCCCAGCGTCGACAGCGTGCTGATCGACACCGACAGCGCGGCGTTGCCGAGCGCGCGGTGCGTAAAGAAGTTGGAGATGTGGCCAGCCGGGCAGCTCGAGACCAGCAGCATGCCCAGCCCGATCGAGGGCGTCGGCTCGATCGCCAGGATCAGCAGGAACGTGAAGGCCGGGAACAGCAGGTGGTGGCAGACGAGGCCGATCGCCAGCGCCCTGGGCGTGCGCAGCGCGGCCTTGAAGTCCTGGACCTTCAGGTCCAGCGCGATGCCGAACATCACCAGCGCCAGCACCAGGTTCAGTCCCAGTTGTGCCTGCGGGTTGAAGTTCAGCCGTACCTGGTCGATTGCGTCACCCATGCGGGCCTCCCGCGAGCCTCGTGGCGTCCGCTGCTGTGCCGGGCGGACCGGTCCGGATTATTCGGCCTGCGGGATGGGCTGGCGAGGTTCGCGGGGGACACGGGCATGTGGAAAAGGGACAGTGGCGACTACACTGCCTGCGAGCAGACCCGGAGCCAATGCGCGAATGAACGACGAACGTCCAGGCCTCGACGACCGCATCCACCGTCCGGACAAGATCGCGGTGCTGGTGGATGCGCTGGCCGCGGCCGGGGTGCCCCGAGAGGCCGTGCTCCAGGGATCCGGGCTGGCCGTCCCGGCGCTCGGGGACACGGCGACGCGCGTGTCGGTTCGCCAGCTGCTCACCGTGTACCGGAGCGCGCAGCGCCTGTCTCCGGACCCTGGCCTTGCCCTGCGCACCGGCGCGCGCATCCGCATCACCCACTTCGGGCTGTACGGCTACGCGTTGCTCGCGAGCCCCACGCCGCGACAGGCGATCGATTTCGCGATCAGGTACCGCGCGCTTGCGTCCCCGCTGATCGGACTGTCGTTCGGCCTCGACGGCGGCGAAGCCGTCTGGTCGTTCGACGACATGCTGGGGCTCGACACCGGGAGCGATCTCTTCCGTTTCGTCTTCGAGCTGCAACTCGGCACGCAGCTTTCGCTGCACCGCGACCTGCTTGGCGCCGCCCTGACGCCGCTGCGGGTGCGCGCGAGCTATCCCGCGCCCGCGCATGCGGCGCTCTACGAGGCGCTGCTCGGGTGCCCGGCGGTCTTCGGCCAGGGCATCAACGAGCTGCGCTTCGATGCCGCCTGGCTCGACCATCCGCTGGCCTTCGCCAATCCCATCACCGCAGCGGTGGTGCAGCAGACCTGCGACCAGCTGCTGGCTGAAATGGAGAGTGCCGCCGGCATCGCGGGCCGGGTCGCCGCCGTGCTGCTGCAGGTGCCCGGGCGGTTTCCGGACATCGAGCGCGTGTCCGCGGCGCTGGCCGTGCATCCACGCACCTTGCGCAGGCGTCTGCAGGCCGAGGGCACGTCCTACCAGCAGGTGCTCGACGGAGTGCGCCACCAGCTGGCGCTCGACTATCTGCGAGGCACGCGGATGAGCACCGAGGACATCGCGTCGTCGCTGGGCTTCAGCGACGGCGCGAACTTTCGACACGCGTTCAAGCGCTGGACGGGGCGCACTCCGGGTGCGTACCGCCGCATGGCACCGGGTTCCGCCGCGGGCTGATCGCGGCAGGCGCAACGAGGACAGCGCGCCGTCGGGCGCCAACGAGCAGAACCCATCAGGTGGAATGACGGCTGCACGAGCAGGCGTCATGGCGAACCGAGCGTGGGCACCTCGTCGAATTCCTCGTGCTCGCACGAAGCGCGGAGACCGTCGAGGTCTGGAATCGCATCGCCGCGGTGCTACCATGGTGACACCAACCGGAGATCCCCATGGCCGGCACGACCACTCTGAAGCTCCCGGACGCACTGAAGCGGCGCATCGCCCCGCTGGCCGAAGCCGCGGGCAAGACGCCGCACGCGTGGATGCTCGAGGCCCTCGAAGCTCAGGTCGAACTCGCCGATCTGCGCAGGGCATTCGTCGAGGACGCGAAGGCGGCTGCTGCGGAAGTGGATGCGGGCGGGCCGCTGTATGCGATGGAAGACGTGGCTGCATACGTGCGGGCACGGGTAGCGGGCAAGGCGGCAGCGCGACCGGCCCCGCTCGACGAGGCCAGGGAAACGCGTAGCGGCGGCAAGGCCGGCGTGCCAGCGGGCAGAAGGACCTCGTCCGCAGCCGGCCGGCGCTGATCGATGCCGCGCGTCACGCTGAGTGCGCGCGCGCTCGCGGACATCGAACGCCTCTCAGGGTTTCTGGAGCAGCGCGATCCGCGGGCCGCGTCGGCGGCGATCGAAACGATCTTCGACGCGCTGGCCGTGCTGCAGCGGCATCCGCTGCTGGGCCGTTCGCTCGAGGGGGCGATTCGCGAGCTCGTCGTCTCGTACGGCGAGGCGGGGTACGTCGCGCTCTACCGGTTCCAGCCGCGTCGGGATCGGATCGAGGTCCTGGCGATCCGGCACCAGCGCGAGGCCGGATACGGCTAGCCCGGTGCTCGATGGAACCGGCCCGAGCGACTCCATGCGATCGGCCGTTACCCGAGCAGTTGCGCAACCGTTCGCATGGGGACGAACAGCCGCCGAGGGCTGGTCTGCAGCGGGAGGAAGCCGAAGTGGCGGTAGAAGGCGGCGGCGTCGCCGTCTTTCGCATCGACGACGACCGCCATCGCGGCGATCGCGTCGGCATGCACCAGGCTTCGATGCATGGCGTCCAGCAGCAGGTGCTCGCCCAGCCCCTGGCCTTTCGCCGTGTGGTCGACCGCCAGGCGGCCCAGCAGCGTGACGGGCACCTGCGGGTAGCGCGGCAGCTTGCGCGCCAGTTCTTCGGGCAGCTCGCCGAGCGTCAGCACCGATGCCGACAGCGTGTAGAAGCCCAGCACGCGGGTGTCGGGCGCACGAACGGCGACGAATGGTGCCGCGACGCGCTTCTCGGCGTCTTGCCGGGCCTGCTGCTTCAGGTATCGGTCGAGCGCTTCCGCGCCGCAGCTGAAGCCGGTTCGATCGTGCTGCCGGCCCAAGGGCTCGACAGTGACGGGCGAAGTCGCCAACGGCTACGCGCCGGTACGTCGACGGTAGGTCGTGGCCGCGCGCTCGAGGCGTGCATTCGGCTCTGGCGGCTCGAGGAGGGCCCTCACGAACGCCAGCTGCTCCTCCCGGGAGAGGCGGATGGACTCGTGCTCGTCGATCACGCGGCGTGCGGCTTCTTGCGCACTGGCCACCACGAACTCGCTCAGCGTACGGCCGGACAGCGCCGCAGCTTGTAGAAGCAGGTTCTTCTGTGCAGTGGACACTCGCGCCTCGAGCCGTGCGTCACGCGTGGAATCCTGACTGTCCGGATGGGCCATGTTGGTCTCCTTTTGGGTAATGTACGGCAAATGTCCGTACGGAACAAGCGGCGACTGCCCGTAGGCAGCCGCATCCACCGCCTGGCGGTCACTCTCATCAACGGAGCGCAGGGCCCGTTCATAACCAACGCTGCGGAACTGAAGCGCACTGCGCGTGCACGTCGAGGCCGCAAGGCAGCGTCGGCGTTCGATGACGCGAAGGCGGCTGCGACGGAAGTGGATGCGGGCAGAAGGACTTCGTCCGCAGCCGGCCGGCGCTGATCGATGCCCCGCGTCACGCTGAGTGCGCTCGCGGACGTCGAACGCCTGTCCGGGTTCCTGCAGCAGCGCTATCCGCGGACTGTGGGCTACGACCTCATCGACCCGCGTCGAGAAACTCCGCCAGACGGTCGACGATCTTGTGGTCGCCCGAAACGTTGAGCAGTCCCGCGAGCGCCGACATCGGGACGAGGCTCACCGCCTGCGCCTCCCATCCCATCTCGGTCGGATCGCCGCCCACGCGCCGGGCGGCGTAGAAGCGGGTGATCGTCGTCGATCGCTCGGTGTCGAGCAGGAACCCCGTGATCTCGATCCGCAGGCCCGACTCCTCGAAGACCTCCTTGATGGCGGTCGCCTGCAGCGGCATCGACGCGCTGGCGCGTCCCTTCGGGAAGGTTCGCTTGTACCCGCCGAACGCATTGGTGGGCGAGACGATCCACACGCGTCCGTCGGGCTCGACGATGACGGCGCCCGCAGCGGGCTCCTTGCCCGAAACCCTGCGCAGTGCCGGCTCGACGAGGCCCGCGAGCTGGCCGGGCACCTGGGTCCACTGCTCGTCGGTTCGGGGTGCGTCGCGCCAAGGCGCGGTGGACACGCCGTTCAGCGCGGAGGGAACTAGGTTGCTCTCTTCGGGCGCCGTCCCCCTGGGCACGACCGTCGCGATCGCGTGGGCGTCGGACCAGGTCGCGTGCGGCGTCGGTGCGCTCGGGATCTTGATGATCACCTCCTCGCCGTTGTCGTTGCGGCGGGGATGCACGATCGGCCCGCCCGCCGCTCCGGGCTTGACGGCACCGGCGGCCCGGGCAGGCCTGGCCGCCGGCGCGGCTTTCGACGGACCGGGCAACTTCTCGAGGCCCATCAGCGCGGTCCAGACGTTGGCGTAGACGTGGGCACGGTCGTGACCCTGCACCTTGGCGACCTCGTCCTTGAAGTTCGAGTAGTCGATGTCGCGTCCCATGTCGG
The DNA here is from genome assembly GCA_963849015.1 of uncultured beta proteobacterium. GTDB lineage: Bacteria > Pseudomonadota > Gammaproteobacteria > Burkholderiales > Burkholderiaceae_E > Quisquiliibacterium. Next base: position 542,251 of record CAWKFK010000014.1, on the reverse strand, counting down.
AAAGCGCCAGCGCCCAGGAACGTGCGGACACGGTGGCGCGGTACGGGTAGTCGGTGCCCGCGTGTGCCTTGACGGGGGAAAGATCGGGCAGGTAGCGCTCGCGAAGACGGTCGAGGTCGCCTGCGACGCGCGCGCGAACCGTCAGGTGCGTGTCGCCCTTCTTGCGGACTACGCTGAAGAAGCCGAGAGGAGTGATGAGCCACATGGTCGGATAGGGGTTACATTTTCATTCTAGCCCCGCCGGCACGGCGCATCGAATCCGGGTTGGGTCGCTCCTCCGAAGCGTCGGTCGCGCTGGCACCCGGGGCGCATGTTGACGTTTGTCATTTGCGGACCGGTGTCTTGCTCCTAGCCTCACCGATTTCCGGCGCCGCCCTCACAGCACCCGACCGACCCGCATAGGTTGCCCATGAATTTCCATCGACATGCTCGTGCGATCGGCGCGGTCGGCGTCTGCGCTGCCATCGCCTTGCTCGCGAATGGAGCGTCGGCCCAGAGCTGCGCTGTCTACACGCTGGACAAGGACGGGAAGTTGCGCGAGGCGTGTACCCGGGAGGGGCCCCCGCCGGCGAAGGCACCGCAGCCAAAGCCCAGACCGAAGCCGAAACCCAAGGCCGCCGCCCCTGCCGGGAAGAATGGCGAGCCGGCGCGTGCGATCTCGCAGCGGGGCAGCGGGCAGGCCAGTGAGCGGTCGAACGCGCCGGCAAGCAGACAGCCGAATGCGCCGTCGAACGGACTGGCGAGCGCGCCGTCGGGCGGGCCGGCGAACGGGCGGTCGACGGTGCAATCGCAGGCCGAGCCTGCCCGGCAGGCGGAACCGGACGGGGCGGCCGCACGGCCGGCGATCGCGCCACCCGCGATCGCCCCTCCGGCAATCGCAAATCCGGCGGGCGCAGCTCCGTCGGGCGCGACGACGGGCAACTGGCTTGCGTCGGGTGCCATCGGCTTGCTGGTCGCCGTGCTCACGTGGTTCGGACTTCGCTCGACGCTGCCGGGGAAGAGGCCTCGCGACGACGAAACGCCGGTGATGGAGCCTCAGACCCCCCGATGACACCGACCCTGGCCTCGCGCTCGCTGCGCGGCTTCGTCCTCGCGCTGGCGGCGGGCGTCGTCTTCCAGTGCCTGAACGTGAGCGTGAAGCAGCTCGTGCACGAATTGCCCGCGCTTCAGGTCGCGTGGATGCGCTGGCTTGCCGGCATCGTGTGCATCGCACCCTTCGCGCTCGCCCGCGGATTCGCCGGCACGCACACCGGCGACCTGCGGCTGCACGGGCTGCGCGCGCTGCTGCACGGCAGCGGCTACGCGCTGTGGTACTCGGCGGTCGGGCTCATTCCGCTGGCCACGACCGCGGCGCTGTCGTTCACCGCGCCGCTCTTCGTCACGCTCGGCGCGGCCACGCTGCTGGGCGAGCGGGTGCGGCGGGTGCGCTGGCTCGGGGTGCTCGCCGGCTTCGTCGGCGCGCTGGTCATCCTGCGCCCGGGCCTGACCGAGGCCGGCGTCGGCCTGGGGGCCGCGATGATGCTCGCGTCGGTGCCGCTGATCGCCGGCTCCAACCTGGTCGCGAAAGTGGTCGCCGGACGCGACACGCCGGCGCAGGTGGTGTTCTGGCAGACGGTGCTGGCCGCCGTGCTGTTCGCGCCCGCCGGCCTCTGGTTCTGGCAGGCGCCGAGCGGGGCGCAGCTCGGCCTGGCGATGCTGGCCGGCGTGTTCGGCACCGGCGGCTACTTCCTGATCACCTGGGCGTACCGCCTGCTGGACATCTCGGCGCTGCAGCCGCTGGCGTTCCTGGGCATCGTGTGGGCGACGCTGTTCGATGCGCTGGTCTTCGGCCGCACCGCGGACCTCTGGACCTACGTGGGCGCCGCGGTCGTCGTCGCCGGGACCACGCTGATCGCGCTGCTGGAGACGACGCCGAAGAAGCCGGACAGATCGACGTAGTGCAGTCGCTCGCGAGCGAGCTAAGCGCAACGCGAAGCATTGCCCGACGCATCGCACCCGTTGCCCGTCGCCGCATTCACTCCTTCGATGCGAGCGGCACCTCGTAGAGCGCGTTGTGCTCCCCCAGGCGCGGCGCCGGCGCGCGATGCGCGGGCCGCTCGCCATCGATCGACAGCGGCAGCGCCGTCAGGCTGAAGTCCTCGCCCGGAACGGGCTGCAGCATGCCCAGCGCCCGCACCTGCGGATGCGCGAGCGCCTCGGGCACGGTGTGCACCGGCGCACACGGCACGCCGGCGGCCTCGAAGCACTCGATCCACTGCGCGCGGCTGCGGCCGCGCAGCACGGGCGCCAGCTGCTCGAACAGCGCGGCCTTGTTCGCGATCCGCGCGCGGTTGGTCGCGAAGCGCTCGTCGCCGATCCAGTCGGGGCGGCCGACCGCGTTCGCCAGCTTGGCGAACAGCCGGTCGTTGCCGCAGCAGATCAGCAGAGGCGCGTCGGCGGTGTCGAGGGCCTCGTAGGGCACGAAGCCGGGGTGTCCCGACCGATGGCGTTCCGGCAGGCGCCCCTCGTTGACGTAGGCGTCGGCCTTCTGCCCGTTCCAGACCAGCGCGGTCTCGAGCAGCGACGCGTTCAGCATTCCGCCGCGGCCGGTGACGTGGCGCCGCTGCAGCAGCGCGAGCGCGCCGATCACGACCCACATGCCGGTGCCCTGATCGCACATCGAGGCGCCCGAGCGCATCGGCGGGTCGTCGGGCCCGCCATTCGTGCTGGACAGTCCGCTGAACGCCTGGATCAGCGGCTCGTAGCCCGGCGCCATGCTCAGCGGGCCGATGTGCCCGAACGCCGAGATCTCGCAGTAGATCAGGTGCGGGTGGCGGGCGCACAGCGCCTCGCCGTCGATGCCCAGCGCCTTGGTCACGCCGGGGCGCATGTTGTGGATGAAAACGTCCACCTCGCCCGCCAGGCGCTCGAACGCGGCGCGCCCAGCGTCGCTTCTGAGGTCGATCGCGACCGACTGCTTGCCGCGATTGAACACGTGGAAGTTGAGCGCGTCGCCGTTGCGAAACGCCTGACCCATGTGGCGGGCGTCGTCCCCGCCGTCCACGCGCTCGAGCTTGATGACTTCGGCGCCGAGGTCGGCCAGGATCGCGCCCGCGAACGGACCGGCCAGCACCTGGCCGAGCTCGAGAACGCGGATGCCTTCGAGAATCTTCATCACGTCGGACCTTTGGCGGCGGCGCCGCCTCGAGAGCTCGGGGAAGCCGAGCGGAAATGCGGTGACTCTACAACGACCGGGCGACGGTCGAGACTGTTTCGGGCCAAGTGGCGGCCCTGCGGGCGCATGGAAGGCGGTCAGGGCCGTTTTCGAGGCCGTGTTCGAGGCCATATTCGGGGCCGTAGTCGGGGACACCTTTTGCGCCTGTTGACTGTCGTTTATGAATGTCGTATAAAGCAGGCATGCCTGCCCGCCCCGCGCCCGCCCGCTACTCCATCGACGACGTCGCCACACTGGCGGGCGTCACCCCGCGCACCGTCCGCTACTACATCGCGGAGGGCCTGCTCGACCGCCCGGAGGGCGAGAAGCGCGGCGCCCACTACCTGCAGCGGCACCTCGAGCAGCTGCTGCTGATCCGGCGCTGGACCGAAGCCGGCCTGAGCCTGGAGCGAATCCGCGAGCTGCGGGCGGGCGCCCCCGACGATCCGCCGCCCCGCCCGGTGCGTCCGGGCACGGTCGAGGTGTGGAGCCGCGTCACCTTGGCCGACGGGCTCGAGCTGCACGTCGAGCCGGGCCGCGCCGGGCTGTCGCCCGAGCAGGTGCGCGCGCTGGTGCGTGCGGTGACGGCGGCGTATCGCGGGGTGCGCAACGGGCGCAACGTGGGCAACAGCGACGAATCTCGACAAGGATCGACACGATGAACCTTCACACCGAACCCGCTTTCGCGCTGCGCTGTGCCGACGACGACGCCATCCCCCCTGCCCTCACCGGCGTCGAGGCCAGCGGACGGATAGACGGGGTGCTGTTCGCGCTCACGTTGCGGCAGACCTACCGCAACGCCGGCACCGATCCGCTGGAAGTCGTCTACAGCTTCCCGCTGCCTGCCGGCGCGGTGCTGCTGGGCTTCGCGGCGGAATTCGACGGCCACCGCATCGAAGGCCACGTGCTGGCCAGCCGGCAGGCGGAGGACGTCTACGAGGAGGCACTGGCCCAGGGCGACGCGCCCGTGCTGCTGGAGGTTTCCGACGACGGCATCCACACCGCGAGCATCGGCAACCTCGCGCCCGGCGAGCGCGTGACGCTCGAGGTGCGGTTCGCCCAGCTGATGGCCTTCGAGCAGGGGCGGCTGCGGATCGCGATCCCGACGACGATCGCGCCGCGCTATGGCGACGCGCAACGCGCCGGCCTGCAGCCGCAGCAGGTGCCGCAGTCGTCGCTGACCGCCGACTACCCGTTCGCGATGACGCTGTCGATCGGCGGGCCTCTGGCGCACGGTCGCATCGAGTGCCCGACGCACGAGCACACGATCGAAGCCTGCGGCGATGGCACCAGCCTGCGGCTGACCCGTGACGCGGCGCTGGACCGCGACGTGGTCGTGGTGCTCACGCCGTCCGAGCCAACGCCGCACCTGCTGGTGCTGGCCGACGACGCGGTGTCGCACGAAGCGCCCAGTGTGGCCCTGGCCGCGTTCTCGATTCCGGTGGGCACGCCAAGACCCGGCGTCGCGCTGCGTCTGCTGGTGGACTGCTCGGGTTCGATGGCCGGCGACAGCATCGCGTCGGCACGCGAGGCGCTGCACGGCGTGCTCGACGGCCTGGCGGCCCACGACGAGATCAGCCTGAGCCGCTTCGGCAGCGAGGTGCGGCACGTGCTCGGTTCGGGGCCGTGCACGCAGCAGCATCGCCAGCGGCTGCGCGCCGCGATCGACGCGACCGAAGCGTCGATGGGCGGCACCGAAATGCGCGCGGCGCTCGAGTCGGTGTTCGCGGCCTGGCCGCGCGCGGCAGCGGGCGCGGACGTGCTGCTGATCACGGACGGCGAGGTCTGGCAGTCGTCGGAGCTGGTCGAGTCCGCGCGCCGCAGCGGGCATCGCGTGTTCGCGATCGGCGTCGGAAGCTCGCCCGCGGAGCCGGTGCTGCGCGATCTCGCCGAAGCCACCGGCGGCGCCTGCGAATTCGCGACGCCGGGCGAGGCCTTGCACGCCGCAGCGGGTCGCATGCTGACGCGCATGCGGCAAGTGCCGACCGCCGGGCTGCGCGTCGACTGGGGCGCCGAGCCGGTGTGGCAGATACCTCTGCCGAAGCAGGTCTTCGGAGGCGACACGCTGCTTGCGATGGCCGGATTCGACGCGCCGGCCAGGCCCGTGGCAGCCGCCCGGCTGCTGGCCGCGGACGACGCTGCCGGCGCGAGCGAAATCGCCCGCACCGGAACCGCGGCGCACTGCCCGGGCCCGGACCTCGCGCGCATCGCCGCGGGACGCCGGTTCCTTGTCGCCGACGAAATCGATGCGCTGCAACTGGCGCTCGACTACCAGCTGGTGACGCGGCTCACCCATTGCGTGCTGGTGCACGAGCGCGCGGACGAAGACCGCACGACCGTCGAGGCGCGACTGCAGCAAGTGCCGGGCATGCTGGCCGCGGGCTGGGGCGGCACCGGCAGCGTGCGGTTCTCGGTGGCGAGCTCCGACATCGTGTGCGACACGATGTCGGCCTCGGCAGAGTGGCACAGCCCGCGCAGTGCGCACGCCGCGGTCTCGTACGCCCTCGACAGCGCAGACCTGGACAGCCTCGGCATCCCGGCGTTCCTGCGCCGCCGCGACACCGCGTCCGGCGACCCGAGCCTGCGCGAGTGCATGCGCCGGGTGCACGACTTCCTGGCAGGCGGCGGCGCGGTCTGCGACCTGGTGGTCGAAGCGCAGGACTGGCCGCTCGCGCCCGCGCTGCAGGCGGCGATGACCGAGGTGGATGGTCTGGGCATCGGCCGCTCGTGCGGCTGGCTGCTGCTGGCGCTCTGGGTGGCCAGCCGCGAAGGCGACGAAGGGGACGTGGCGCGCGCCGCCTCGCTGTCCGTTCAGGCTTCGGGCATCGAGGCCGCGGACCGGCAGCGCGCCTGGGACATCTTCGCCCGGAACCTCGGCGCGGTGCCGAGCGATGCGTGGGAATCGGCGCGGGCAAGGCGTCTTGCGCGGGCGCAGGCGAAATCGAGCTGAGCCACCGCGCGCGGCCGACCACACCCTTCCGGCCGACCACACCCTTCCAATGGGCGACGTGCTCGACTAACCTCACGGGCACACTTCCGGAGCGCCCCATGACTGTCACCGAACGGCGCAATCGCGCCTGCGCGAAACTGCTCGGCGATGTGCACGCCATCACCGCGAAGGAGGGCATCACGCCGTCCGCGCTGCACGCGATCAAGCTGAAGCTGGTGGCGCTGGCCAGGAAGGCGGAACTGTTCCCGTCGAGCGATTTCGCGATGCCGCTCGCGCAAGGGCGCAACCACCCGCTGCTGGTCGAGGACGGTGACGGCCACGCGCTGTATCTGACGATCGCGCTGCCGGGCAAGGAGGCCGCGCCGCACGACCACGGCATCTGGTGCGTCAACGCCGCGATTTCGGGCCGCGAGCGCCACGAGTTCTTCCGTCGCACCGACGACGGCACCCGGGCCGGCCGCGCCAGCGTCGCGAAGGTGGGCGAGGTGATCGTCGAGCCCGGCAACGGCATGGCGATGGCGGACCACGACATCCACGGCACGCTGGTGCTCGGGAACGAGCCGGCCATCGGCCTGGCCCTCTACGGCTACGCCCTCGTGCGCTTTCCGTCGGTGGTCTGGTACCACCCGCAGTTCGGATCGACCCGCGCCAGCCCGTCGCGGCGCCACGCGGTCGCCGCGTGAGGAGCGCAGCCATGGCCCGCACCCCGAAGATCCACCGCGTCACGATCGCCAACACCCGCCAGACGATCGACTGCACCGCGGACCAGACCATCCTGCAGGCAGCCGTCGCCGCGGGGATCGACTATCCCTATGTCTGCGCCAGCGGCAACTGCGGCGCCTGCATCGGCCACCTCGACGCCGGCAAGGTCTCGATGCTGCCCCGCAGCGACGCCGCGCTCGGCGCGCAGCAGGCGAAGGGCGGCCTCACCCTGGCGTGCCGGGCGCGGCCGCGCGGCGACGTCACGATCACGTGGCTCGGCCGCGGCGGGGCCTGACAACCATCGCGCGGGAACCGGCGGCGAGATCCGCCGGATGCGCCCGGTTCCGCCCCATCGAGACTCTCGACCTCGCGCCGACAGCCTTTGCAAGCTGCGTCCACGCCGGCTCAAGGCTTCGCGTCGCCGGCCTCCGGCCGTGGCGCACGCGCGTCGGCGCGACGGCCGCGCCGGTGATCGATCTGGATGCTGAACTGCAGCGTGCGGCGCATCGCGTAGGGGGCCGGCAACCAGGAGTCCCCGACCACGGTGTAGGTGAGCACGGGCGGCGGCTGGCCGTCGTCGCAGTTCCAGGCCGCGATCTTCCTGCGGGTCTGCTCCATCAGCCTGACTCGCGTGGCGAGGTCCAGCGGTCCGCGCCTGCCGCGGAACGCGGCCAGCTGCATCTTGGCTTGCGCGTAACACCGGTTCACGATCGCGTGCACCTTGCGGTTCGCGATGTCCGACCATCTCGTGCGTTCGGCGTCGCCGTGACGGATCGGAGTGACGAAGTGCGCGGGATACTCGGATTCGATCACCCCGTTCATGGCCAGCCGCAGGTAGAAGTCGTCGTCTTCGCCGCCCCAGCCCCGGTAGGCCTCGTCGTAGCCGTCCGCCCGCGCGAAGTCCTGTCGGGCGCAGACGACGGTGCCGTAACTCTCGGGATCCCGTTCGCCGCCGACGCGCCCTGCGCGATAGAACCGCCCGCGCTCCAGGTGCTGCCGCATCCATTCGACCCAGCCGGGGGACACCTTCACGTCGGCATCGATGAACACCAGCCAGTCGGCGCGGGTGTGCCGGGCGCCGATGTTCCGCGCTCGCGCCAGGCAGAAGCCGGGATCGTCGGTCACACGCATCACGCGCACGCCGGCACAGTTCTGCTCGACCCAGTCGCCGGCTCCGTCCGGACAGCCGTAGTCGACCACGATCACCTCGGACGCGCCCGCGCCGCTCATCAGCGGCAAGGTCTCGCGCAGGTGGTGAAGGCGTCCCTTGCAGGTGGTGATGAAGGCGATGCTGGTCATGTGGTCCTCGGCTGATCGATGGCGGCGGGTGGCGCCCGCGACGACGCGGTGCCGCCGGCCGGGCACGCAGTATCCTTGCCGCCTGCGCATCCCCGGCCGCCGATGATCCCACGCCTCCTGCACCAGACCTGGAAGACCCGCGACGCGCTGCCGGCGCACTTCGCAGACTGGCGGCGCTCGTTCTTCGACTGCAACCCTGGGCTCGAGTCGCGCTTCTACGACGACGCCAGCAACCGCGCCCTGCTCGCGGCGCGCTTCCCGGCCCTGCTGCCACTGTACGACTCGTTCCCGCGCGAGATCTTCCGCGTCGACATGATCCGGGCGGTGTACCTGTTCGAGCACGGCGGGCTCTACGCCGACCTGGACTTCCAGTGCCTGCGTCCGCTCGACCGGCTGTTCGCGGGGGGCAAAGGCGTGGTGCTCGGCATGATGGGCACCGACGAGTCTTTCAGCCACTGCGTGCCGAACGCGATGATGGCCTCGGCGCCCGGCGAGGGCTTCTGGCTCGGGTTCCTGGCGAACGTCGAGAAGGTCTGGGCGCGCGAGCGGAACGTCGACGGCATCGAGGGCCGCCCGGAGTGGGTCACCGGCCCGGTCGTGCTGCGCCGGACACTGCTGCAGTACCGGCGCGATCCGGACGAGTTCCAACGGAGCGTGCACGAATTCGCCGCGCGCCACGCGCTGGCGGTCGACGGCAACGCCCTGTCGTTCGGGCCGGCCAAGCTGCTGCCGTCGCACGTCTGGTATCCGCTCAACTGGAACGACCGGGTCCACTACATGTTCAAGACGCAGTTGCGCGACGCCGGACGGCGCTACTCCGTCGAAGAAGCGCGGCGCCTGTTCCCGTCGAGCGCGGCCGTGACCTGGTGGTCGCACAGCTGGCTCTGAAGACGCGGCGCGTCAACCGCGCACCCTGTACACGTTGTCGAACCCGTCGATGACCACCGGCTCGCCGTTGAGACTTCCCCGATAGCTGGAGAAGCCGCCCGATCGTCGCGGGCCCTCCAGTTCGTTCCTGAACTTCGACAGCGCGCGGTTGAAGGCGCGCAACTCGTTGTAGGCATCCCGCGCATCGGGCTGCCCCATCTTCACCTCCGCCATCTTTTCCTCGAAGGTGTTCTGCACGGCCGGCTCGGCCGGCGGCAGCAGCCGCGCGATCTTGCGGCCCGATTGGCGCACGCGGCGCAGCAGGTCGAGGTCCTGCTCGCCCATCGGCAGCATCGCCTCGTCGTAGCCGCCCAGCTCGAAGAACGCCTTGCGGGACATGCCGATTCGTCCGAACGAGCCGTCCTTCCAGTCACCGGTCCACTGGTGCGCGGCCAGGCTCAGCCGCCGGGCCCGTTCGATCAGCGCGATGTCGGAAGGCCGGATCCGATTGTCCGCGTCGAGGTTGAACAGATAGCTGCCGCGCGCGATGCGGTGCGCCAGGTTCTTGGCCTTGGGGCTGCTCCAGCGTGTCTCGCTGGTGACTTCGAAGAAGACCAGGCGCCCGGACTCGATCGCCTGCGCGAAGTTGTCCCAGATCCAGGCCGACAGGCCATCGTTGGAACCGTAGTCGACCAGCGCGATTTCGTGTCGTTCGCCGATTGCAGCCAGGTTGTCGGCGAGAGTCTGCTGCAGTTGCCAGAGCCGGTTTCGGGAGGTGACGCAGAAGCTGATCATGCGGTTGTGGTCGGTCCCCCGGGATCGAGCTCCACCGGCCGGTAGTACGGACGGTCGCCCAGCGCGTCGACGCGCGCCCAGAACGCCGCGCCCGCGGCCAGGCCGCGCGCGTCCTTCGGCGCGCTCTGCCGCCACATCGCCCACGACTCGGGATGCAGGCGGATCGCCTCGGCGAACTGCGCCTGCGCCTCCTCGTCGCGACCGAGCCGCAGCAGGTGCAGCCCCAGCCGGAAATGCGCGTGCGCCTGCGCGATCTCCGGCCCGGGCACCTGCAAGCGCGCCGCGGCACGCGCCGCATCGAGGACGTGGCCGCTGTTCGCGCCCTTGCGCGCCCAGTCGCGCAGCGCGTCGACGTACGCCTGCTTCACGCGGTTTCGCTCCGCGGCGGCAGCCTCCGGCATCGTGAAACTGGAGCGGTCCATCAGACGGAAACCGTCGGTGGCGCCGGCCGTCTCGGGCGGCCGCACGATGCGCCCCCCTTCGTCGATCCACATCGCCTGCGGCACGTTGACCAGGTGGTACAGCGCCGCCAGGTGATGGTCACGGTCGATCAGGCACGGATAGGTCGGCCGCGCCGCCTCGATCCACGGGCGCGCAGCATCGGGCTGGTCCAGCGCGACGGCCAGCACGACGAAGCCCTGGTCCTTGAAGTCGTCGAACACTGCCTGCCACACGGACAGGTCGGCGCGACACCCTCACCAGGACGCCCAGGTGGCCAGGAAGACCTTCTTGCCGCGGTACTCGGACAGGCGGTGCACGCGGCCATCGAGATCGGGCAGCTCGAAGTCCGGCGCCTCGAGCGTGGCGAGGGCGGCGGCGCGGTCGACCGCACCCGTGCCCAGCACCCAGGCCTCGCCGGCGGCATCGTGCACCACCGGGTGGCCCATGTGGCGCCACATCGCGGCGACGTCGAGCGCTTCGCCGTCGACGAGGGCGGCGTCGCCGGCCCGCGGCAGCGGCACGCAGGTGTCGGCGCGGCACAGGCCTTCGGGCTTCCAGGCCCAGCCGGTGGCCCGTTCGATGTCGTCGCGGCGAAGCCAGAGGGCCTCGCCGCTGGCGCGAGCGTCGGGCAGCGACGTCTCGCGCTGTTCGTGCAGCACGGTGATCATGTTTGCGGTCTCCCTTCCAGGTCCGGCAACGGTACCGTTTTCCGGGTCTTCATGTCGATCAGCAGCGCGGTGACGTCGGCGCGCGCGATCGGCGCGCCGTCGGTGACCCGGTGCAGGTGGTGCTGCAGCAGCACGCTGCGGCCGCGCGCCGGGCCGACGCGCGAATGCGTGATCAGCGCGTCGCCCGCCCGTGCCGGCGCGAAGTGCGTCAACTTCGCCTCGACCGCGATCCGTCCCAGCCCGTTCTCGCGCACCCAGACGACGCCCGCGCCGGCGCGCTCCCAGACGTGACCGGCCGCGTCGCCCAGCATCGCGGTGAGGTGCTGCTCGGAGAGCTCGCCGGCCGCGGTGCAGCGGTCCATCGTGACCCAGTGGCGGGTGGTCGGCTGCCAGCCGTCGCGGCCCATCGCGGAATACGCGAGCGCGCCCTCGGCGACGTCGACGCTGCGCGGCAGTGCCGCGGCGACGGTCGCCTCGGCGACCTGCGCGCACGCGAACTGCGCGCCGCCGCCATCCAGCGCGGTGGCGATCAGCTTGCCGCTGCCGGCGTGGCTCATCCAGTGCACCACCGAATCGGCATGCGGACCGTCGACGATGCGCGCCGATGCGACGCGGTAGATGTCGCCGGCCAGCAGTTCGGCGTGGAAGCGCAGGTGGCGCGTTTCGGGCACCGGCCCGGCGGGGTCGGCCCCGGAGGCCAGCGCCAGGAAGCGCGCGGCCTGGTCGAACTCCCGGACGTAGAACTGGAAGTTCAGGTGGTGGTTGTAGTCGCACTGCCAGGCGTTGGCGGTGCCGCGCTGGGTTTCGATCAGTTCCGGGGGCGGGGCAGTCTGCATCGGGGCTGCGGTTCCTGGGGGGACGTGAATGACGGTCGACAAAACGCGGTGGACGAAACGCGCTCGACGATTCGCTGTCGACGATTCGCTGTCGACGATTCGCGGTTCGTCAGTACGACTTCGGCAGCCCGAGCACGCGCTCGGCGATGAAGCTGAGCACCAGCTGCGGGCTGATCGGCGCGATGCGCGGCATCATCACTTCGCGCAGGTAGCGCTCGACGTGGTACTCCTTCGCGTAGCCGAAGCCGCCGTGCGTCATCACCGCCTGCTGGCAGGCGTCGAAGCCCGCTTCGCCGGCCAGATACTTGGCCGCGTTCGCCGCCGCGCCGCACGGCAGCCCGTTGTCGTACTGCCAGGCGGCCGACATCGTCATCAGCCGCGCCGCCTCCAGTTCCATCCAGTTCTTCGCCAGCGGATGCTGGATCGCCTGGTTCTGGCCGATCGGGCGGTCGAAGACGATGCGATCCTTCGCGTACTGCGTCGCCTTCGCCAGCGCGCACTTGCCCAGGCCGACGGCCTCGGCGGCGATCAGGATGCGCTCGGGGTTCATGCCGTGCAGGATGTACTCGAAGCCCTTGCCTTCCTCGCCGATGCGATCTTCGGCGGGGAACTCGAAGCCCTCGAAGAACAGTTCGTTCGAGTCGACCGCCTTGCGGCCCATCTTTTCGATCTCGTGCACGCGGATGCGGCTGCGGTCGAAGTCGGTGTAGAACAGGCTCAGGCCCTCGGTGGGCCGCTTCACTTCCTCGAGCGGCGTGGTGCGCGCCAGCAGCAGGATCTTGTCGGCGACCTGCGCGGTCGAGATCCACACCTTCTGGCCGTCGACCACGTAGCGGTCGCCCTTGCGCACCGCGCGCGTCTTGAGTTGCGTGGTGTTCAGCCCGGTGTTGGGCTCGGTGACCGCGAAGCAGGACTTCACCTTGCCGGCGGCCATCGGCGGCAGCATGCGCTGCTTCTGCTCGTCGGTGCCGAACACCACCACCGGGTTCAGGCCGAAGATGTTGATGTGCACGGCCGACGCGCCCGACATGCCGGCGCCCGACTCGGCGATCGCCTGCACCATGATCGCGGCCTCGGTGATGCCGAGGCCCGAGCCGCCGTACTCCTCCGGGATGCAGATGCCGAGCCAGCCGTTGACGGCCATCGCATCGAAGAAGTCGTTCGGGAATCCGCCCTCGCGGTCCTTCTTCAGCCAGTAGGCGTCGTCGAAGTCGCGGCAGATGCGTTCGATCGATTCGCGGATGCTTTCCTGTTCGCTGGTCAGCGAGAAATCCATGGTGTGCCTCGTTGCTGTGGGGTTCGTCGTTGCTGTGTGGGTCGTATCTGCTGGGAAAATCGCCTCGGCGTCGGTTCGGTGCGCGCCTAATGCAGCTTCGCGGCCAGCGCCCGCGCTTCGTCGCGCACCAGCCGTCCGATGCGTTCGACCTTCGAGCCGATGCGGTGGGACGGCGCCGCGATCGACAGCGAATGTACCGTCCCGCCGAGCACGAATCCGGCAGCCACCGAAATCACGTCCGGACGGAACTCGCCGAGGTTCACCGACCAGCCGCGGGTGCGGTCCCGGGCCACCGTGTCGAGCAGCACGCGGCGGTTCAAGCGCGCCTCGCCCGCAGTGCCGGCAGCACCCGCAGCCGGAAGCGCGGCGACGGTCGCGCGGCACGCGGCGTCGTCGAGTGCGGCCAGCTGCGCGCGCCCCGACGCCGACAGGTGCAGCGGCTTGCTGTCGCCCGGGCGCGCCGTGTAGCGCACCAGCTCCTGCGATTCGACCACGTCGACGTAGACCGACCGGCCGTTGGCCAGCACGGCGTCGATCGCGGTCTCGCCGCTCGCGTCGCGCAGCCTTTCGAGGGCGGCGTGGATGTGCAGGGCGACCGGATCGCACTCGGACACCGCGCGCGCCAGGTCGAGCCAGCGCCGCGTCGGGTAGTAGCCCTGCTGCGCGCCGACCCGGTACAGGTAGCCGCGTTCGTTCAGCGTGGTCAGAAGCGCCAGGCAGCTCGAGCGGGGCGCATCGATGCCGCGCGCCAGCTCGCCGAGCGACATCGGCTTGCCGGCGTCGGCGAACGCCTCGAGGATCTGCAATGTGCGCAACGCGCTCTTCACCGACATCCGGACACCTTGGAGGGCGTCATTCACATATGTGAATGGCTGTTCAGAGACATGAATCCTTGCACAGCCGCCTGGTAACCGTCAACGGGCGTCGCCGGCGCTGCCGTCCGCGGCTGCCGCCGACAGCGGGGCGGGGCGCGGCACGGCGCGCGTGACGCACAATCGGGCATCACCACCCGAGGCGAGAGCGAGGATCCCGATGGACTTCAACGATTTCCGCATGTGCGAGCAACGCTGGTTCGACGACTTCGCGCTCGGCGAGCGCTTTCCGCTGCCGTCGCGCACGATGACCGACGCGCTGTTCGCGGCTTTCCAGCTGGCCAGCGGCGACAACCACCCGATCCACTACGACGTCGAGCACTGCCGACAGCACGGTCATCCGGGCCTGCTCGCGCACGGCTTCCAGGTCGCGATCCAGACCGCGGCCGGCGCGGGCCTGTTCCCGCACATGGTCGAGGAGTCGCTGAAGGGCTTCCTCGAGCAGGGCAGCCGCTTCCTGAAGCCGGTCTACGCGGGCGACACGCTGTATTCGGTGCTGATCGTCAGCGAACTGAAGCCCGGCAACACGACCGGTGTGCTGACGATGAAGTCGGAAGTGCTGAACCAGCGCCGCGAGCTGGTGATGGACGGCTTCCACAAGTACCTGCTGCGGCGCAGGCCGGGCCGCGGTCGCGGCTGAGGGCCCACCGCGTTCAACGGCCGCGGGCGCAGCGAAAGCCGATGTACACCACCGCCGTGTCGCCCGGCTTGTCCTGGATGTGCTCGCGCCGCATCTGAGCGGCGCCGTACCACCACGACCCGCCGCGCGTCAGCCGGGCCGCGCTGCCGCCCGCGCCGGGCGGCTCGTCGACCCACTCCCAGGCGTTTCCGCCCATGTCGTGCAGGCCGTTGACCCCGGCCGGCGTATCCGACACGCGCGCATGCCCGTGCCCGCGCAGCAGCTTCGCGCCGTGGCGCACCGCACGCGCCATCGCGGCGGGGCCGCAGTCGTCGAGGCACTGCGCGCCCGCGGGTGACTCGCCGGACGGGAAGGCGTACGTGCGGCCGGAGCGGAACGGCGCCGGCGGGGCAGCGCGCTGCTCGGTGTATGCGGCCGCGACCCACTGCGCGTCCGTGGGCAGATGCCCGCCCGCCCAGCGGCAGAACGCCTGGGCCTCGTCGTACGTGACGTGCACCGCGGGCTCGTCGTCCTCGGCCTGCCGACCGCCGCCGTAGGGGGTGCGCCAAGTCCATCCCGGCTTGCGCACCCAGCCCGATTCGTACACCGAACCGCCTCCGGCGCGCTCGGCCGCGGTGGACGCGCCGGTTGCCTGCACGAAGGCGCGAAACTGCGCGACCGTGGTCTCGGTGCGCGCGATGTCGAAGCCGGCAAGCGGCACCCAATCGATCGCGGAAGATCCTCCGCGATCGGACCGGGACGCCGCAGTCGCGACCGCCGCCAACTGCAGGGCACAGACGAAGGCGATCGGCACCAGGCGCAGCATCGGCCGTCGAGCTCAGTCCAGCTTGATGCCCAGCTGCTCGGTGAGCTTGATCCAGATCGGGCTCTCCTCGCGCCACTTGCGGCGCGCCTCGGCCATCGTCGTCGGCTTGTCGTCGATCGCGAAGGCCTCGCGCAACGAGACCGCCTTCGGCGAATCGGCGCCCTCGACGAAGGCCTGCGAGAGGCGCTGCAGGATGTCCTCCGGCGTGGCCGCCGGCGCCACCATCAGCAGCCCGCCGCTCAGCTTGAAGATCTCGCCGTCGAAGCCTTGCGACGCGAAGGACGTGACCTGCGGCAGCTTCGGCGAGCGCTCGTTGCCGACCGACGCCAGCACCTTCACCGTGCCGCGCGCGATGTGCGGCGCCAGCGCGACGTAGCTGCCGATGCCGGCATGGGTCACGCCGGTCGAGACGTCGGGCCACATCGGACCCTCGCCCTTGTAGTGCGCGACGTTGATCCTCGTGCCGTAGCGTTTGTTGAACTCTTCGGTGGCCAGGTGCGGCACCGACGCGGGCCCGTAGCTGGCCATCGTCACCGGGTTCTTGCGCGCGTACTCGACCCACTCTTTCGTGGTGTTGACCGGCAGGCTCGCGGGGATCGCCATCAGCAGCGGCCCGACCGGAAACCAGCCGAGCGGCGTGAAGTCGCGGTCGGCGTCGAACGGCAGCTTGCTGTACAGCACGCGGCTGCCCCAGACCGAGGTCGACGTGGTGATGCCGATCGTGTAACCGTCGGCGGGCTCGCGCGCGAGCTGCCCGAGCGCGATCGTTCCGCCGGCGCCCGGCCGGTTCTCGACCACCACCGGCACGCCGAACTTCTGGCTCATGGCCTCGCCGTACACCCGGGCGTAGGGATCGGTGGTGCCGCCGGGGTTGAAGCCGACGAAGATGCGGATCGGTTTCGAAGGCCAGGCCTGCGCGCGGGCCGCGGGCAGGCCTGCCGCGCCGAGTCCGGCAGCGGCCAGAGAAGTCAGGACGCGACGACGGGGGAAATCGGTCAGCATGCGTTGTCTCCTGGGGCTTCTGGTTGTGCGACCGATCATCGCACCGAACGCGGCGTGCTGCACGCGTCGGATATATTGCGGTGCTGAGCCCGGCGCCAGCCCGAGGCGGCCGGTCGCCCGCATCGCGGCTGGCGAACCCGCGCACCACGCAGCATTTCAGGAGACCCACACCGTGGCCCCGATCGGATTCCGGATCCTTCCCCGCAGGCAGACGAACCCGGCCCTGGTGGCTTTGTTCGAAGGCTTGCCCGCCTCGATCATCAGCGACAACCTCAGCCGCCTGACCGGGACGTACGGACTGAGCCCGCGGCACCGGCCGGGCACGACGCTGCTCGGGCCGGCGCTCACCGTGCGCGTGCGCACGGGCGACAACCTGATGATCCACAAGGCCCTGCAGCTCGGCCAGCCGGGCGACGTGCTGGTGATCGACGGCGGCGGCTGCACCGACCGGGCGCTGATCGGCGAGATCATGAAGAACGTCGCGCGGGCGCGCGGCTTCGCGGGCGTGGTGATCGACGGTGCGATCCGCGACAGCGCCGCGTTCCGCGAAGACGGCTTTCCCTGCTATGCGCGGGGCGTGTGCCACCGCGGCCCCTACAAGGACGGGCCTGGCGAGATCAACGTGCCGGTCAGCATCTCGGGCATGGTCGTGAACCCGGGCGACATCGTGGTCGGCGACGACGACGGCGTCGTATTCATCGCGCCGGACGAGGCCGAGGCGGTCGCGGCCGCGTCGCGCCGCAAGGTCACCGAGGAAGCCACGACGCTGGATGCGATCGAGCGCGGCGCGTACGACGACGGCTGGATCGACGCGACGTTGCAGCAGAAGGGAGTTCCGCTGCGATGAGCGCCGTCACCGCCCGGGTGGTCCGCTTCGACAGTTTCATCAACCCGGTGTTCGACGAGCGCCTGCACTCCGAAGCCGGCATCGAACTGCAGGTGCACGCGATGCCCGCATCGCAGGCCGCGGCCGACGCGGCGCTGAAGGGCGCGCACGTCTACCACGTGTCGGCGGCCAAGGACGAGCTGCCCCCGTTCGCATTCGTCACCGCCGCGCTGATCGAGGCCTGCCCCGATCTGCTGTGCGCATCCTCGACCGGCGCGGGATACGACCCGATCGACGTGGCGGCCTGCACGCGCGCCGGCATCGCGGTCGTCAACCAGTCGGGCGGCAACGCGGTGTCGGTCGCCGAACACACGCTCGGGCTGATCCTGTCCGTCGCGCACCGCATCGCCGAGAGCGACCGGCTGCTGCGCCGCGACCGGGGCTTTTCGCGCGAGGATCTCACCGGCCGCGAGATCGCCGGCAAGACGATCGGGCTGGTCGGCATCGGCAACATCGGCCGCCGCGTCGCGGCGCTCGCCCACGCCTTCGGCATGAACGTGCTGGCCGTCGATCCGAACCTGAGCAGCGACGAGATCCGCCTGCGCGGCGCCGAGCCCGCCGAGCTCGACGAACTCCTCGAGCGGTCGGACTTCGTTTCGCTGCACTGCCCGCGCGATGCGACGACCCGCGGCATGATCGACGCCGCTGCCTTCGCGCGCATGAAGCCGGGCGCGGTGTTCGTCAGCACCGCGCGCGGCGGCATCCACGACGAAGCCGGTCTGCTGCAGGCGATCCGGTCGGGGCGCGTCGCCGGCGCCGGGCTCGACGTCTGGGACCGCGAGCCGCCGCCGCTGGACCACCCGCTGCTGGCGTGCGACACGGTGGTCGCCACCTATCACACCGCCGGTGTCACGCACGAGGCACGGCGCAACATGGCCAGCATCTCGGCCGACCAGATCGTGCGGCTGCTGCACGGCGAGCGGCCGCCGCGGCTGATCAACCCCGAGGTGTGGCCAACCTATGCACGGCGCTTCGAGGCGATCCTGAAGCGGCCGGTACAACATCCCTGAATCCCTGAACGAATCGAAGAGGAGACACGACATGAGAAGAAACATCGTCAAGGCGCTGGCACTGACGGCCGCCGCGGCCGCCGGACTGACGCACGGCGCGGCCTGGGCCCAGGCCGCGTATCCCGAGCGCCCGATCAGGATGATCGTCGCCTACTCGGCGGGCGGCGCGACCGACGTGATGGCGCGCGCGATGGCGCCGTTCATCGAGAAGTACCTCGGGGGCGGCGCGAAGATCGTGATCGAGAACAAGACCGGCGCGGGCGGCGCGATCGGCTTCGGGCTGCTGGCGGCGGCCGCACCCGACGGCTACACGATCGGCTTCATCAACACGCCCAACGTGCTGACGGTCCCGATCGAGCGCAAGACGCCGTTCACCTGGGAGAGCTTCGACCTGATCGGCAACGTCGTCGACGACCCGGGCAACTTCTCGGTGCACACCGACAGCCCGATCCGCACGCTCGACCAGCTCGCGGCGTACGCGAAGTCCAAGCCCGGCCAGGTCACCGTCGGCACCACCGGCGTCGGTTCGGACGACCACCTGGCGATGCTGTACTTCGAGCGCATCGCCGGCGTGAAGATGAACCACATTCCGTTCAAGGGCGCGGCCGACGTGCGCGCCGCCACGCTGGGCAAGCAGATCGACGTCGCGGCGGTCAACATCGGCGAGGCGCTGCAGGCGATCAAGGGCGGCTCGCCGTTCCGCAACCTGGGCCAGATGAGCCAGAAGCGAACCGACCTCGCGCCCGACCTGCCGACCTTCAAGGAGCAGGGCTACGACATCGAGATGTCGTCGCTGCGCGGCGTCGCCGCGCCGAAGGGCCTGCCGGCCGACGTGCGCGACAAGCTGGTCAAGGCGGTCGCGCAGACCACCAGCGACCCGGAGTTCCTGAAGATCAATGCCGGCCTGTTCACGCAGCTGCGCTACCTGGGCCCGGACCAGTACCGGACCGTGATGCGCGACACCGAGGCCGGATTCCGCAAGCTCTGGAGCGAGATGCCCTGGGGCGACAAGTAACGCTATCGCGCGCTCAGCGGATCTTCACCAGATGGCTGGCGGCATCGAGCTCGTCGATGCCGACGACGCCCAGCATCGCCATGTCGCGTGACACCTCCTGCGCCAGCAGGTCGATCGCGTGGCGAACGCCTACGCGGCCGCCGACCGCGGCCGCGTAGGCGAAGGGCCGGCCGACGAACACGAAGCGCGCTCCGAGCGCCAGCGCCTTCAGCACGTCGGTGCCGCGGCGCACGCCGCTGTCCATCATCACCGGGATCTCGGGACAGGCGGCGACGATCGAAGGCAGCACGCGCAATGGCGCGATCGCGCCGTCGAGCTGCCGGCCGCCGTGATTCGACACGATGATGCCGTCCGCGCCGGCATCGCGCGCCAGGCGCGCGTCGGCCGCGGTCAGGATCCCCTTGATCACCAGCCGACCGGGCCAGATGCCGCGGATGAGCCGGAAGTGCTCCCAGTTCAGGTGCCCGCGATCGGAGAAGTCGCGCGCGACGGTCGAGGACACGATCGGCGCGCCGCGCGTCGCGTAGTTGTTCTCGAAGTGCGGCATGCCGTGGCGCAGCAGCGTGCGCAGGAAGGTGCCGAACAGCCAGCGCGGCCGCGTGATGCCGTCCCAGACGAGCCGCGGCGTCGGCCGCAGCGGCGTCGAGAAACCGGTGCGCACGTTGTTCTCGCGATTGGCCGACACCGGCGTGTCGACGGTGATCACCAGCGTGCGGAAGCCGGCCGCGGCCACGCGCTCGATCAGCGCCGAGATGCGCGGCACGTCGCCCGGCAGGTAGGCCTGGAACCAGGCGCCGGGGCTCGCCGCGGCAACCTCCTCGAGGCGGATCAGCGACGAACCGCTCATGATCATCGGCACGCGCGCGTCGGCTGCGGCGCCGGCCAGCACCAGGTCGCCGCGATAGGACGACACGGCGCAGATGCCCATCGGCGCGACGCCGAAGGGCGCGGACCAGACCTCGCCGAACAGCGTGCACTGCGTCGTGCGCTTCGAGACGTCGACCAGCACGCGCGGCGCGAACGCGTAGTCGTCGAACGCGGCGCGGTTCTCGGCCAGCGAGCGGTTGGTTTCGACGGCGCCCGCGATGTAGCCGAAGATCGGCCGCGGCAGGTGACGGCGCGCCGCCGACTCGAAGTCGTCGAGGCAGAGGATGCCGCGCAGGCGGCTCAACGAGCGGTCCAGCCGCCGTCGATGACCAGTTCGCTGCCGGTCATGAACGACGAGTCGTTCGACGCGAGGAACACGATGCCGTTGGCGATGTCGTCGGCCACCGCCATCCGCCCGAGCGGATGCGACGAGGCCATGATGCCGCCGACCGCGTCGGCCGCCACGCCGCGGGACACCATCGCGCCGGCCACGCCGTGCTCGACGCCGCGCGCCATTTCGGTATCGACGATTCCCGGATGCACCGAGTTGCAGCGGATGTTGTAGCCGAACTGCGCGGCTTCCATCGCCGACGCTTTCGTGAACAGCCGCACCCCGCCCTTGCTCATGCAGTACAGCGAACTCAGCGGCGAGCCGACCAGCCCGGCGATCGAGGACAGGTTGACGATCGAGGCGCTGTCCGCGCTGCGCGGGCGCTGCTTCATCGCACGGAACGCATGCCGCGTGCCGAGCACGACGCCCTTCATGTTGACGGCGAACAGCGCGTCGAGATCCTCTTCGCGGAAATCCTCGAGGGCGCCGTGCCGGTAGATGCCGGCATTGTTCACCAGGATGTCGAGGCTGCCGTGGCGCGCCAGCGTGTCGGCGACCACCGCCGCCCACGCCGCATCCTTGGTGACGTCGTGATCGACATAGCGCGCGCGGCCGCCGTCGCGCTCGATCTCGTCGACCAGCCGCGCACCCTCGGCGGACCGCATGTCCGTGGCAACCACCGTGGCGCCGGCCTTCGCCAGCAGTCGCGCCGTCGCGGACCCGATTCCGCCCGCCGCACCCGTGACGATCGCCACTTTCCCGTCGACTCGGTTCAAATCGATTCTCCTCGCACGTTGTTGTGTCGGGCGCCGAGCGGCGCCTCGTGTCGCGGGGGTGCCAGCCGCCCCCGCCGATCGATTATCACCGATCGCGCCGCGGCCGGCGCCCTTCAGTCGCAGCCCGCGGACAGATCGAGCGCCGCATCGCGGACCGCAGTCCGCACGTCCATCAGGCCCAGCGCCGTGTGGAACAGGTTGTCGTGCGACAGCCGCCCGGTCGCGCGCGACTGCAGGCACGCGATCGTCGTCGCCGTGCGCCTCTGCATCGACGAGGACAGCCAGACAACCATCGGCACGCGTGTCTGCTGCTCCGGCGCGAGCGCATACGGCAGTCCGTGCAGATAGATGTTGTTCTCGCCCAGCGACTCGCCGTGATCGGACACGTAGATCATCGCCGCATCGCCACCGCGCTGCTGCAGCCAGGCGATCGCGGAATCGAGCACGTGGTCGGTGTAGCGGATCGAGTTGTCGTACGCGTTGACGACTTCGGCACGCGCGCACTCCTGCAGCGCGCTGGAGGTGCACTCCGGCAGGAAGGCCTTGTGCGGCGGCGAGGACCGCCGGTGGTAGGCAGGGCCGTGGCTGCCCATCTGGTGCATCACGACGACGACGCCGCGCGCGGCGCGCTCCGGGTCGAGCCGGGCGATCCGTTCGTCGAGACCCTGGAGCATCACCTCGTCGAGGCACTCGCCGTCGGGGCACAGGCCGCGCGGACCGGCACTTGCGGTGTCGAGGCGCGGCACGCGCGCGCACAGCCCCTTGCAGCCCGACTGGTTGTCGATCCACAGCACGGCCAGCCCGGCGCGGGTCAGCACGTCGAGCAGGTTCTCGTGGTCGCGGCGCGAAGACCCGTAACGCTCCCGGCCCAGGTGGGAGAACATGCACGGCACCGAGACCTGGGTGTTGGTGCCGCACGAGCGCACGGAGCCGAACCAGGCGATCTCGCCCGCCGCCATGCGCCGCGCGAGGTTCGGATTCGTGTCCCGCGCGTAGCCGCCGAGCGAGAAGTTCTCGGCGCGCGCGGTCTCGCCGACGACGATCAGCATCACCGGCGGTGCGGGCTGGCGTGCGTACGATGCGCCCAGCCGGGCGTCTTCGCCGATCGTGGCCAGCGGCAGCCGCGTGTGCGGCGCCCGCTCGGCCACCAGGCGGCCGGCTGCGTAGACCGAGTTCAGCGGGTTGATGCGGTAGCGCAGGTCCTTGTGGTTGCGCATCACCGAAGCCAGTTCCTGGTACCCGAGGACGAGCATCGCCGCGAGCACCAGGCAGGCCGCGACGAAGGCCCCGAGATTGCGCCCGGACTGCGCCATCCACGGCAGATTCCTCACCGGCTGGCGCGCCAGCCACAGCAGCGGCGGAGCCAGCACGACGAACAACGTCAGGGCCAGGTTCCAGGACAGCAGGTCCCGCACTTCGGCCGCGTTCGTGTTCGCGACGTTGGCCACCATCGTCGAGTCGACCACGATGCCGTAGGACAGCATGAAGTGGCTGCTGATCGCCGCCGTCAGCAGCAGCAGCGCGGCGAGCGGCTTGACCAGGCGCCGCCAGGACAGCAAGGTCAGCACGGCGAACTGCGCGGCGACGATCATCGCCAGCACGGCCGCGGCGAACGCGAACCCGCGCAGGCCCGCATGCTCGGGAAACGATCGGAACGCCAGCCAGAACGGCAGGTTGCCGACCGTCGCCAGCCACGCCGAGATCCCCAGGTTCAACGCGAGCGGATTGCGGCCGCGGGCGTCAGGGCGAATCCCCGCCGGGGCGCGCAGCCGAAATCCATCGCCCATGCGGGCACCCTCCGTCAGGCATCGCCGGAACCGGCGAAGTGCCGCGGAGTGTGGGGACGGCGGCTTAAGGGGAACTTAACGGCGAACGCGCCGCGACCGGGAGCGGCGTCAGCGCGGACGCAGCTCGATGTCGCCGTACCAGGCGACCACGCGTTCGCCGGTGTTGTCGGTGTCGGTCGCGATCGCCACGGCGACCACGTCGGGCGGATCCTCGCCGAAGGCCGCGCGGAAGTCGGCGGCGATGTCGCGCCGCTCTTCGAGCCAGCGGCCGGCAAGGTCGCCGCCGCTGCGCAGCACGATCATCCGCGCGCGGTCGGTGTAGGCGTTCGCGTGGATGGAGCCGACCGCCGCGCGGTTGTCCCAGACGTAGTTCAGCGCGGCGGTCGGGATCCGCTGCCCGTACACCGTCTCGGCCAGCTTCAGCTTGGCCCGCGTCGCGAACGGCAGCTTGTGCGCCGGGTAGTCGAACAGCACGTAGACCCGCGCCGCGTAGTCGTCGCCCGCCTTGCGCGCGATGTCCGCGCCGGCGACGACGCCATCGACCTTCCAGCGCCACTGCAAGATCGGTGCGCGCGCCGGCGACACCCGGACCTCGTGGATCAGCCCGGACATCGACCGGTTCGCCTCGGCTCGCAGCACCCGCGTGCCGGCATCGGTCACGATCGAATAGACCGTGTCCGGCGCGTTCGGCGCCGGCCGCAACACCTGCCAGCCGGTGGTCGGTCCGCCGGGCACCATCGCCGAGAAGCGCGGCAGCCGTGTGACCGCGGGCGCTTCGGTCGGCTGCGCCGGGGGCACGACCGGCTGCGCCGATGCCGCGGGCGCGAGCAGCGCCAATGCGGCGAGCAGCGCGCACCGAAGTACCGCGCCACGCCGCGCCACGCCGGCACTGCGTGCGCCGCGCCGCGATCGGTGTCGTGGCGATTCCGACTGTGTGGTCATGGCGTGGCATTCTGCACTCCGCGGGCGCGACGAAACGTCGGTCCGTCTTCCCGCCTCTGGAGAAACCCGACATGACGAATCCGATCCTGGCCGAACTCGTGCGCGGCCCGATCGTCGAATCCTTCCACCGCGGCGCGTACGCGGTCTGCGACGCCGACGGTCGCGTGCTGGCGTCGGCCGGGGACATCGGCCGGCCCGTCTACCCGCGCTCGGCCGTCAAAGTCCTGCAGGCGCTGCCCCTGGTGGCGAGCGGCGCCGCCGATCGTTACGGACTGGACGATCGCGAGCTCGCGCTCGCCTGCGCCTCGCACAGCGGCGAACCCGAACACGTGCGCACCGCGGCCGCGGTGCTCTGCGCGGCTCGGACTCGACGAGACGGTGCTCGAGTGCGGCGCCCACTGGCCGAGCCGCGAGCAGGCGGCCCGCGCGCTGGCGGCCGCCGGCAAAGAGCCCGGTCCGCTGCACAACAACTGCTCCGGCAAACATGCCGGCTTCGTCTGCCTCGGCTGCCACCTGGCATCGTCGCAGGGCATGGCGCCGCGCGACTTCCTGCGCGGCTATGTCGACCCCGCGCACCCGGTGATGCGCGAGGTCGGCGCCGCGATCGAGGCGGCGACCGGCGTGTCGCTCGCGCAGGCGCCGATGGCGACCGACGGCTGCTCGATCCCCACCTGGGCACTGCCCCTGGAACGCCTGGCCACCGGCTTCGCGCGCATCGCCACCGGCCAGCGGCTGTCGGCCGAGCACCAGCGTGCCGCGCGGCGACTGCGCGCGGCGGTCGCCGCGAACCCCTTCCACGTCGCCGGCACCGACCGCTTCGACACGCGCGTGATGACCCGGTTCGGCGAACGCGTCTTCTGCAAGGTCGGCGCCGAAGGCGTCTACTGCGCCGCGCTGCCCGGACCGGGGCTGGGCATCGCGATCAAGATGGACGACGGCAACACGGCGCGCGCGGTCGAGGTGGTGATGGCGGCCTTGCTGGCGCGCTGGCTGCCGCACGGCGGGCCGGCGCTCGACGACGCGGACCAGTTGCTGCTCGACGCGCTGTCGCAGGTGCCGGTGCACAACTGGCGCGGCACGCGGGTGGGCGAGATCCGTGCCCGGGACGCGGTAAGCTGAGCAAAACCGCTCGGGAATGCAGCCTGTGCCGGCATGCCGTGCCGGCTGCCGGGCCACCCGATCGAAGAACACGAGGAGACGGCAGTGACGATTCGAATCGAACCCAGCGGCGCGAGCTGCGGCGCACTGGTGCGCGGCGTCGACCTGTGCCGGCCGGTGCCCGCGGAGGACCTTGCCGCGATCCGTGCCGCCTGGCTCGAGCACCAGGTGATCGCCTTCCCCGACCAGCCGATGTCGATCGAGGATCTCGAGCGGTTCTCGCTCGCCGTCGGCCCGCGCGGCGAGGATCCCTTCATCGCGCCGATTCCCGGGGCACCGGCACGTGGTCGAGATCCGCCGCGAGGCGGACGAGACGACACCGCTGTTCGCCGAAGGCTGGCACTCGGACTGGAGCTTCCTGCCGTCGCCGCCCGCCGGCACCGCCCTGTTCGGCACGATCGTGCCGCCGGTCGGCGGCGACACGCTGTTCGCGAACCAGTACGCCGCGTACGAGGCGCTGCCCGACGACACGAAGCGGCGGCTCGACGGCCTGACGGCGATCCACTCGGCGCGACGCGGCTATGCGCGCGACGGCCTGTACGGCGAGCGCGACAAGGGCCGCTCGATGGCCATCATCCACTCCGACGAGGCGCTGCGAACGCGCCAGCATCCGCTGGTGCGCACGCACCCGGAGACCGGGCGCAAGGCGCTGTTCGTGAATCCCGGCTACACGATCGGCATCGACGGCCTGGAGCGCCCCGAGGCGAGCGCGCTGCTGAAGGAGCTGTTCGCGCACCAGGTGCGGCCCGAGTTCGTCTACCGGCACCGCTGGGCGCCGCGCATGCTGGTGCTGTGGGACAACCGCTGCCTGCTGCACGCGGCCAGCGGCGGATACGAAGGACACCGGCGCCTGATGCACCGGATCACGATCGGAGAACGCGCCGCGGCGTGAGCGGGCGGCGCACGCGCGACGGCATCACCGATCGGCGCTCGCGCCCTGGCGACCTGATCACGACGCGACATTTCCCTGGAGCGACACGATGAGCACCACCACCGGCTTCAAGCTGACCTACTCGACGATGTTCAACCCGCCGGAAGACCTGCACCGGCACTTCGACGCCGCCCTGGCGCGCGTGCGCGGCACGCTCGGCCGCGAGCATCCGATGTGGATCGGCGGGCAGGCGCGCAGCGGTGAAACGACCTTCGAGGTGCGCTCGCCGATCGACCGCGACTGGCTGCTGGGGCGCTTCCAGAACGGCACGGCGCGCGATGCCGGCGACGCCGTCGACGCCGCGCGCCGCGCCTTCCCTGCCTGGTCGGCGACGCCGTGGCGCGAGCGCCTGCGCGTGCTGCGGCGCGCGGCCGCGCTGATCGAGGAGCGCGTCTACGACATCTCGGCGGCGCTCGCGGTCGAAGTCGGCAAGAACCGCATGGAGTCGATCGGCGAAGTCCAGGAGACCGCCGACCTGATCTGCTGGTACTGCGACCAGATGGAGCAGAACGACGGCTTCGTGAAGACGCTGCCGAACGATCCGCTCGAGGGCTTCGTCAGCCGCAACAGCACGCGCCTGAAACCCTACGGCGTGTGGGTGGTGGTGGCGCCGTTCAACTTCCCGATCGCGCTGGCCGGTGCGCCGATCGCGGCGGCGCTGGCCACCGGCAACACCGTCGTGTTCAAGGTCGCCAGCGACACCGCGCTAAGCGGCTGGCTGCTGCTGGAGGCGCTGCGCGACGCCGGCCTGCCCGACGGCACGGTCAACTACGTGACCGGCCCGGGGTCGAGCGCCGGCCAGGCCCTGGTCGAGCATCCCGACGTCGCCGGCATCACCTTCACCGGCTCCTACGAGGTCGGCATGGCGATCGCGCGCCGGTTCGCCGGCGGCCGCTGGCCGCGGCCGTGCATCACCGAGATGGGCGGCAAGAACGCGACGATCGTCACCCGTCACGCCGACCTCGAGCGCGCCGCCACCGGCATCGTGCGCTCGGCCTTCGGGCTGCAGGGCCAGAAGTGCTCGGCCTGCTCGCGCGTCTACGTCGAATCGGCGGTCGCCGAAGCGCTGCGCCGCCGGCTGGTCGAACTGACCGAGGCGATCCGGATCGGCGACCCGACCCTGCGCGAGAACTGGATGGGGCCGGTGATCAACCGCAGCGCGCACGATCGCTACCGCAAGTGCGTCGAGAACCTCGCGCGCCACGGCACGATCCACAGCGGCGGGCGCGTGCTCGACTCCGGCGACCTGGCGCGCGGCTGGTTCGCCGCGCCGACCGTCGCGACGGCGCCCTACGACTACAGCCTGTGGCGCGAGGAGAAGTTCATCCCCCTGGTCCTCGTCGGCGAGGTGTCTTCGCTCGACGAGGCGATCGGCATGGCGAACGCGTCCGACTACGGGCTGACGGCCGGCTTCTACGGCGGACAGCACGAGATCGACGGCTTCCTGGACCGCATCGAAGCCGGCGTCACCTACGTGAACCGCCCGCAGGGCGCGACCACCGGCGCCTGGCCCGGCTACCAGCCGTTCGGCGGCTGGAAGGGCAGCGGCAGCACCGGCAAGGCGATCGGCTCGTACTGGTACCTGCCGCTGTACCTGCGCGAGCAGTCGCAGACGGTGGTCGAGCCGTAGCCCGGGTGGTCGAGCCGTAGCCCGGGTCGTCGAGCCGTAGCCCGGGTGGTCGAGCCGTCCCCCGGCGTCACGTGCGGCACGGACCCCGTGCGCGGCTATGATTGCGGGTTGCGCGCGCCGCCCTGTGCGGCGCGGTCCGGTGGCGGTCCGATTCGGCCCGCCCAGCTTCCTGCTGGAGTCCTCACGTGTCGCTTCCCATCCTGTCCGGCCTGCGGGTCGTCGAATTCTCCGCCTTCGTGGCGGCGCCCCTGAGCGGGCTGACGCTCGCGCAGCTCGGCGCGGACGTGATCCGGGTCGACCCGATCGGCGGCAACATCGACACCACCCGCATGCCGGTCAACGGGGAAGGCAAGAGCCTGTACTGGGCGTCGCTCAACAAGGGCAAGCGCTCGGTCGAGGTCGACGTGCGCAATCCGCAGGGCCGCAAGCTGCTGCAGGACCTGATCACCGCGCCGGGCGACGGCTGCGGCATCTTCGTGACCAACCTGTCGGTCGACGGCGAGCTGGCCTACGAGGCGCTGAAGGAACGCCGCCGCGACGTGATCATGGTCCAGCTGATCGGTTCGTCCGACGGCGCGAACGCGCTCGACTACACCGTCAATTGCGCCGCCGGTTTCCCGTCGGTCACCGGCGACGGCCGCGCGGGTCCGGTCAACCACGTGCTGCCCGCCTGGGACCTGGTCGCCGGCCTGACGCTGGCGACCGGCATCCTGGCCGCCGAGCGCCACCGCCGCGAGACCGGCGAGGGCCAGTTCGTGCGGCTGGCGCTGTCCGACGTCGCGTTCGCGGCGGCCTCCAACCTGGGCTACCTGGCCGAGGTCGAAGTCAACGACGCCGACCGCAAGGCCGACGGCAATTTCCTGTACGGCGCCTACGGCGACGCCTTCGACACCGCCGACGGCCGTCGCGTGATGGTGGTCGCGATCACCGACCGGCAGTGGAAAGTGCTGGTGCGTGCCGTCGGCATGGAAGACGCGTTGAAGACGGCGGCATCGGCCCTGGGCTACTCGCTCGACAGCGAGGTCGGCCGCTACGAGGCGCGCGAGCTGATCTCGGCCTTCTTCCGCCCCTGGTTCGCCAAGCACACGCTCGAGCAGGTCGCGGCGAAGTTCACCGACCGCTCGCTGCTGTGGGGCCCGTACCGGACGTTCCGCCAGATGCTGGCCGAGGACCCGCGTGTCTCCGAAGCGAACCCGATGTTCCGGCGCGTCGACCATCCGGTCGGCCGCTTCCTGACCGCCGGCTCGCCGCTGAGCTTCAGCGAGAGCACGCGGGTGCCCGCCGGCACGGGGCCGGTCCTCGGCCAGGACACCCGCACGGTGCTGACCGAGATCCTGGGGCTGGGCGACGACACGCTCGCCTCGCTGCAGGGCGCCGGCGTGATCGGCGGCCGGAACTGACGACAAGGAGAACACGATGAACGCGCCTCTTTCCTCCTCCGCTGCCGCGCAGCGCTCCGCCTCGCCCGCGATCGCCGGGCTGCTCGGCCACTGCGAACAGGCCCTGGCCGCGACCCGCACGCTGCTCGACGGCGTCGAGCGCGAACTGCGCCGCGTGCTCGCCGCAGCATCCACCGACGCCGGCGACCCGCTGCAGCAGGAGCAGGCGCGCGCGCACGGCTTCGCCTGGGCAGCCACCTACGGCCAGGCCCTGCACGAGATGATCGGCTGGGGCCGTCGTCTCGAGGCGAACGGCAAGCTCGGCGAACTCGAGACCCTGATGCTGCAGGCGGCGTTCGGCGAGTACCTGGGGCAGCTCGCCGGCGGACTGCCGATGAGCCAGGGCGAGATCTTCCGCGTCGACACGCTCGACCCGGACGGCGCGCTGCGCCGCGCCTTCGAGGCCGACCCGGCGGTCGCGCTGCTGCGTCGCCAGGGGTTCGCGGGCCCGGTGCGCGCGCGCATCGCGGCGCTGGTCGCGCAGGGCGCGGCGACGCGCAGCTTCGGCGACCCGGCGCTCGACGACCCGATGCTGGTCGAGATCCGCGAGCAGTTCGCGCGCTACTCGGACGACCACGCCGAAGCCGCGCACCAGTGGCACCTGAAGAACGACCTGATCCCGGACGAGGTGCTGCGCGAGCTCGCCAAGCTGGGCGTGTTCGGCCTGACGATCCCCGAGGCGTACGGCGGCTCGGGCCTGGGCAAGACCGCGATGTGCGTGGTCACCGAAGAGCTGTCGCGCGGCTACATCGGGCTGGGCTCGCTCGGCACCCGCTCCGAGATCGCCGGCGAACTGATCAGCCTGAACGGGACCGACGAGCAGAAGCGCACGCTGCTGCCGAAGCTGGCCAGCGGCGAGATCATCCCGACCGCCGCCTTCACCGAACCCGACACCGGCTCGGACCTCGGCTCGCTGCGCACCCGCGCCGAGCTGCGACGGCGGCGTCTGGCGCGTCACCGGCAACAAGACCTGGATCACGCACGGGGCGCGCAGCGACATGATGACGCTGCTGGTGCGCACCGACCGCGAGGCGCCCGGCTACAAGGGCCTGTCGATGTTCCTCGCGCCGAAGCCGCGCGGCACCGACGCCGACCCGTTCCCGGCCGAAGGCATGAGCGGCGGCGAGATCCACGTGCTCGGCTACCGGGGCATGAAGGAATACGACATCGGCTTCGACGGCTTCGAAGTGCCG
Organism: uncultured beta proteobacterium; assembly: GCA_963849015.1. Taxonomy (GTDB): domain Bacteria; phylum Pseudomonadota; class Gammaproteobacteria; order Burkholderiales; family Burkholderiaceae_E; genus Quisquiliibacterium. Next base: position 511,940 of record CAWKFK010000014.1, on the reverse strand, counting down.
GCATCGGCGCTGCTCGGCGGGGTCGAGGGGCGCGGCTTCAAGCAGCTGATGCAGACCTTCGAGAGCGCGCGCATCCAGACCGCCGCGCGTGCCGTCGGCGTCGCGCAGAACGCGTTCGAACTGGGACTGGCCTACGGCATGCAGCGGCTGCAGTTCGGCCGCGCCATCATCGAGTTCCCGCGCGTGGCCGACAAGCTCGCGTGGATGGCGGTCGAGACGATGATCGCGCGCCAGCTGACGCTGTTCGCCGCGCGCGAGAAGGACGCGGGCCGCCGCTGCGACCTCGAGGCCGGCATGGCGAAACTGCTGGGCGCGCGCGTCGCCTGGGCCAATGCCGACAACGCCGTGCAGATCCACGGCGGCAACGGCTACGCGCAGGAATACCGCATCAGCCGCGTGCTGTGCGATGCGCGCATCCTGAACGTGTTCGAGGGCGCTGCCGAGATCCAGGCCAACATCGTCGTTCGCGCGATCCTCGACGCCCGCCGCTGATCGCGAGGCTCGCCGGAAGCGGCGGCGGCCGGAAGCGGCAGCACCGCCGGCCAGGTCGCGGCCGATCAGCGGCTCTGAAGGATCAGCGGCCCTGAAGCGCCTGCGCCGCCGCGGCTTCGCTGGCGGCATACAGTTCCATCGCGCGCGCGCCGTCGAGCGCGCGGTCGGGCTCGAGCCCGTCGCCGATGCGCAGCAGCTGCAGGCAGAACCAGCGCAAGCCCGGCCTTGGGCGGCACGATGCCGTTTTCGTAGGAATGGGCCGCGGCCCACTCGCCCGAGAACAGCCGGTTCGGCAGATCGGTGTCCACGCACATCGGCCGGCCCAGGCCGATCATGTCGAGTTCGCCGGCGGCGAGCGCCTCGTCCATCGCGGCGCGGCTGCGGAACCCGCCGGTGACCATCACCGGCATCGTCGCCGCCGCCCGGATGGTGCGCGCGTACTCGAGAAAATACGCCTCGCGACGCCGCGTGCTTTCGGCCACCGGAACCGCCGCCTGCGCCTTCGACTTGACGCCCATCATGCTGGGCTGCTCGTAGCTGCCGCCCGAGAGCTCGAGCAGATCGACGCCATCCTCGCCCAGCCAGCGGACCACCTGCACGCAGTCCTCGGTGCTGAAGCCGCCCTGCTGGAAATCGGACGAGTTCAGTTTCACGCCGATCGGGAAGTCGGCGGCGGTGGCGGCGCGGCAGGCCCGGATCACCTCGCGCAGCAGGCGCGCGCGATTCTCCAGCGAGCCGCCCCACTGGTCGGTGCGCTGGTTCACCAGCGGCGACAGGAACTGGCTGAGCAGGTAGCCGTGCGCCGCGTGCACCTGGACGCCGGTGAAGCCCGCCGCGCGGGCCTGCGCCGCCACGTGCGCGAAGCGCCGGACCACGTCGTCGACCTCGTCCGAGGTCATCGCACGCGGCGGCGCGTACATCGCGCCCGGCAGGTTCAGCGCCACCGCCGACGGCGCCACCGGACTGGTGCAGACGTGCACGGGCGTCTGCCGGCCGGGATGGTTGATCTGCATCCACAGGTGGTTGCCGGCGGCCGTGCCGGCGGCCGCATAACGCTGCAGCGCGTCGAATCCGCCGTTGGCGTCGATCACCACGTTGCCCGGTCGCTCGAGATAGCGCCGGTCCACCTGCACGTTGCCGGTGACGACCAGGCCCGCCCCGCCCTGCGACCACGCACGGTACAGGCGCTCGTGGCGCGCGGTCGCGCGGTTCATCGGATCGGCGAGCCCTTCGGTGAGCGCGGCCTTGCACAGCCGGTTGGGGATCGTGGCGCCGCAGGGCAGCGACAGCGGGGTCTGGATGTCGACGGTCATGACAGGAGGCCTCGGGAGGTCGGGGAAGGATGCGAAGAAGGCCTCGCCGCACGACACGACGAGGCCTTCCGGAACGGATCGCGGCCGGGCGCGCGGCCCGGCGGCTGTCAGAGCGGCTTGCGGATCATGGCGGCGACTTCGCCGACGATGCCGCGCCGGAAGGCCAGCACGCACACCACGAAGATCAGGCCCTGCACCACGGTGACCCAGGCGCCGAGCTGCGCCAGGTAGTTCTGCATCGTGATGATGACCGCGGCGCCGACGATCGGCCCGAAGATCGTTCCGAGCCCGCCGAGCAGCGTCATCAGCACCACCTCGCCCGACATCGACCAGTGCACGTCGGTCAGCGACGCGAGCTGGAACACCAGCGACTTGACGGCCCCGGCCGTGCCCGCGATCGTGCCCGACAGGATGTAGGCGACGAGCTTGTAGCGGTCGGTGTCGTAGCCCAGCGACAGCGCGCGCGGTTCGTTCTCGCGGATCGCCTTGAGCACCTGGCCGAAGGGCGAGTGCACCACGCGCCAGATCAGCAGCACGCCGGCCATGAAGATGACCAGCACGAAGATGTACATCGCCGTGGTGTTGCCCAGGTCGATCAGGCCGAACAGATTGCCGCGCGGCACCGCCTGGATGCCGTCCTCGCCGCCGGTGAACGGCGCCTGCAGATAGAAGAAGAACACCATCTGCGACAAGCGCCAGCGTGATCATCGCGAAGTAGATGCCCTGGCGGCGGATCGCCAGCAGTCCGGTGACCAGCGCCAGGACTGCGGCACAGGCCGTGGCGAACACGATCGCGAGCTCGGGCGTGAACCCCCAGACCTTCGCGGAGTGCGCCGCCGCGTACCCGGCGGTTCCGAGGAACATCGCGTGACCGAAGGACAGCAACCCCCCGAAGCCGATCAGCAGGTTGAAGGCGCACGCGAACAGCGCGAAACACATCACCTTCATCAGGAACACCGGGTAGACCACCACCGGTGCGATGGCAAAGAACGCGAGCAGGATCAGGAACGCGACGCGCATGTGGCGCGTGTCGTTGTTGACCTGCTGGCCGGGGGACGATTGGATAGCGTCGGCTGCCATGGCGAACTGGATTCCTACTTCTGGGTGCCGAACAGACCGGCCGGCTTGACGAGGAGAACGAGCGCCATGATCACGAAGATCACGGTGTTCGAGGCCTCGGGATAGAAGACCTTGGTGAGCCCTTCGATCAGGCCCAACGCGAAGCCGGTGACGATCGTCCCCAGGATCGACCCCATGCCGCCGATCACGACGACGGCGAACACGACGATGATCAGATCGGCGCCCATCTGCGGGCTGACCTGGTAGATCGGCGCGGCCATCACACCGCCAAGCGCGGCCAGCGCGACGCCGAACCCGTAGGTCAGCGTGATCATGCGCGGCACGTTGATGCCGAAGGCCTGGACCAGCGCGGGGTTCTCGGTCGCGGCGCGCAGGTAGCCGCCGAGCTTGGTGCGCTCGATCACGAACCACGTGGCCAGACAGGTGAAGAGGGAAGCCCCGATCACCCAGGCCCGGTAGTTGGGCAGGAACATGAAGCCGAGGTTGCGGGCCCCCAGGAGTTCGTCGGGGATCGGATAGGGCTGGCCCGAGGAGCCGAACTCGTTGCGGAACAGGCCCTGGATGATCAGCGCGAGGCCCAGGGTCAGCAGCAGCCCGTACAGGTGGTCGAGCTTGTACAGCCGCTGCAGCATCGTGCGCTCGATGATGACGCCGCTGATGCCGACCACGATCGGCGCGATCACCAGCGAGGCCCAGTAGCCGACGCCGAGCTTGTTCAGGCACAGGTACGCGACGAACGCGCCCATCATGTACTGCGCGCCGTGCGTGAAATTGATGATGTTGAGCAGGCCGAAGATGACCGCCAGGCCAAGCGACAACAGCGCGTAGAACGAGCCGTTGATGAGCCCGATCAGCAGCTGGCCGAACAGGGCCTGCGTCGGGACGCCGAAGATCTCCATCGTTGTCGTGCCTGCCTTAGAGTGGCTGGAAGCCTGTCGTCATGCCGGGGCCGACACGCCCCGGACCGGGAAACCGGATAGCAGCCGGCGACGGACGCCCGGGCGGCATGCCCGGACGCCGCGTCGCGGCGAATCACTTCTTGACCAGCGGGCAATCGCCCTGGTCCATCGGGCGGAACGCCTGGTCGGCCGGGATCGTCGCGCGGACCTTGTAGTAGTCGTACGGGCCCTTCGACTCGGACGGCTTCTTGACCTCGACCAGATAGGCCGGATGGATCTTGCGGCCGTCGGCGCGGATCATGCCCTTGCCGAACAGCGGGTCGTCGGTCGGCATTTCCTTCATCTTCGCGACCACCTTGGTGCCGTCGTCGCTCTTCAGCGCCTCGACCGCCTTCAGGTAGTGCAGCACGGCACCGTAGACGCCGGCGTGGATCATCGACGGGTACTTGTTGTTGTTCTGCGGTGCGAAGCGCTTCGTGAACGCCCGGGTCTGGTCGTTCAGGTCCCAGTAGAAGGTCTCGGTGAAGATCAGGCCCTGCGTCTTGTCGAGGCCAAGGCTGTGGATGTCGGGCAGGAACACCAGCAGCCCGGCCAGGTTCTGGCCGCTCTTGGTGATGCCGAATTCGGCCGCCTGCTTGATCGTGTTGACGAGGTCGCCGCCGGCATTGGCCAGCCCGATGATCTTCGCCTTCGACGCCTGCGCCTGCAGCAGGAAGGACGAGAAGTCCTGTGTGTTCAGCGGATGGCGCACCTTGCCGAGCACCTTGCCGCCGCTCTTCACCACGACCGCCTCGGTGTCGCGCTCGAGCGCGTGGCCGAATGCGTAGTCGGCCGTCAGGAAGTACCAGGAATCGCCGCCCGTCTTCACGATCGCGGAGCCGGTGCCGTTGGCCAGCATCCAGGTGTCGTAGGTCCAGTGCACCGTGTTCGGCGAGCAGGCCTTGCCGGTCAGGTCGGACGTGGCCGCACCCGAGTTCAGCATCACCTTGCCCTTTGTCGCGGGTGATCTGGTTCAGCGCCAGCGCGACCGACGAGGTCGGCGCGTCGACGATCACGTCGACCTTGTCGGTGTCGTACCACTGGCGGACGATGCTGGAGCCGACGTCGGGCTTGTTCTGGTGATCGGCGGAGATGATCTCGACCTTCATGCCCTTCCTGGCCGCGCCGAAGTCCTCGACCGCCATCTTGGCGGCGATCACGGAGCCCTGACCGGTCAGGTCGGCGTAAAGCCCCGACATGTCGTTGATGACGCCGATCTTGATCACGCCGTCGGAAATCTGCGCCTGGGCCGCGCCCGCCGCGAAGGCGATTGCACCGGACACCAGCGAGGCCATCAGTTTGCGCTTGATCATCATGTCTCCTTGAAACCGATCTTTGGGGCGGAAGGGAAGGCGCGGGCTCAGACGCCGAGGTACTCGTGCAGCATGCCCATCTTCGACTGGAGCTCGGCCGCCGCGAATCCTTCGACGATGCGACCGTGCTCCATCACGTAGAACCGGTCCGCCAGCGGCGCCGCGAACCGGAAATTCTGCTCGACCATCACGACGGTGAAGCCCTTTTCGCGCAGCATGCGGATCATGCGCGCGAGCGCCTGCACGATCACGGGCGCCAGGCCCTCGGAGATCTCGTCGAGCAGCAGCATCTTGGCGCCGGTGCGCAGGATGCGTGCCACCGCCAGCATCTGCTGCTCGCCGCCGGACAGCCGGGTGCCCGGGCTGCTGCGGCGCTCTTTCAGGTTCGGGAAGATCGTGTAGATCTCGTCGATGCTCATGCCGCCCGAGGCGATCTGCGGCGGCAGCATCAGGTTCTCTTCGCAGGTCAGGCTGGCGAAGATGCCGCGCTCTTCCGGGCAGTAGCCGATGCCGAGGCGCGCGATGTCGTGCGTCGCCATGCCGATGGCCTCGCGGCCGTTGACCATGATCGACCCGGTGCGGCGACCCACCAGGCCCATGATCGACTTCAGCGTGGTGGTGCGCCCTGCGCCGTTTCGGCCGAGCAGCGTGACGACTTCGCCCTTGTTGACCTTCAGGTCGACGCCGTGAAGGATGTGCGACTCACCGTAGAACGAATGCAGATCGGTGATGCGGAGGAACTCGGTACCTTGATCAGTGGCCATGGGCACCCTGCAGTTCGGCTTCGGTGCTGCCCATGTACGCCTCGAGCACCTGCGGATTCGTGGAAACCTGCGCGTAGGGCCCTTCGGCGATGACCTGGCCACGCTGCAGTACGCTGATCGTGTCCGCGATGCTCGACACGACGTTCATGTTGTGCTCCACCATCAGGATGGTGCGGTTGGCCGAGACCTTCTTGATCAGCTGGGTCACGCGGTCGACGTCCTCGTGCCCCATGCCCTGCGTCGGCTCGTCGAGCAGCATCAGCTGCGGCTCGGTGGCCAGCGTCGTGGCGATCTCGAGCGCGCGCTTGCGACCGTAGGGCAGCTCGACGGTGACGTAGTTGGCGAACTCGGTCAGGCCGACGGTGTCCAGCAATTCCATCGCGCGCTGGTTCAGCACGTCGAGGGAGCGCTCCGACTTCCAGAAGTGGAAGGAGTTGCCCATCGCGCGCTGCAGGCCGATGCGCACGTTCTCGAGCACGCTCAGGTGCGGAAACGTGGCCGAGATCTGGAAGGACCGCACGATGCCCCGGCGCGCGGTCTGCGCCGGCTGCTCGCTGGTGATGTCCTCGCCGTTGAACAGAATCTGGCCGCGCGTCGGGATCAGGAACTTGGTCAGCAGATTGAAGACGGTCGTCTTGCCGGCGCCGTTGGGCCCGATCAGCGCGTGGATCTGCCCCCGGCGCACCTGCAGCGACACGTCGTCGACCGCGACGAAGCCCTTGAACTCCTTGACGAGGTTCCGGGTCTCCAGAATGTAATTGTTGTCGGCCATTTTCGAGCGAGCGCGAGCGCCCGACACCTTGTTGGGACGCGGATTATGTTCGAAGCCCATGGCATAGGCAACTCACGCTAACACCGATTGTCCCGGCCGCCGGCATCGTGTGCCGCAGCATCCGCAGCGGGGGGCGGCGTGATCGACCAGCCGTGGGCGCATTTCGGGCAGCGGACGGCAAACGCCGGCGGGCGGGCCGGCGCCGCCGCGGGCGCCGGGTCGATGCGAAAGCCGTAGTGACCGCAGGCCGGACACACCGCCTGCTCGCCGATGCTCTCGGCGCAGCGCATGCGCGCTGCATAGCGCCGCCACGCCAGCCAGCCGAACGCGAACGCGCCGCCGATCAGGCTCGCGTCGAACAGGAACTCGGCTGCACCGCGCCCCAGCGTCAGCAGTTCGAGCCCGGCCGCGGCCAGCACGATCGCGAGGAAGCACCCCGCCAGCCAGGCGTGACCGACGACGAGCTGGCGCTCGTACCAGCGGCGGAACCCGAGCTTGCGGATGGCGGCCACGGCATCCATCAGGATCTCCCCGACACCGCCGTGCCGACCCGATGGCCGGCGCGCGAACGGCTTCAGTGATTGTCGCGCGGAACCCCGTGCGTGGCGTCGATGCGCTGGTAGTTGATCGCGAAGTCGAGGCAGCCGCCGTCCTGCAGCTGGGTGACGTGCCGGCGGTAGAGCTCCTGCCAGGGGGTCTGATTGACGAGCTCGGGGGCACGCCACGCGGCGCGCCGGCGCCCGAGTTCGGCTTCGTCGATCAGGATGTCGGCGGTGCGCCGGCCGAGGTCGATGCGCACCCGATCGCCGGTCCGCAGCAGCGCGAGCCCGCCGCCGACGACCGACTCGGGCGACGCGTTCAGGATCGACGGGCTGCCCGACGTGCCGGACTGGCGCCCGTCGCCGACGCAGGGCAGCATCGTGACGCCCTGCTTCACCAGCGCGTCGGGCGGCAGCATGTTGACCACCTCGGCCGCCCCGGGATAGCCGACCGGGCCGGTATTGCGGATGAACAGCAGGCAGTCCGCATCGATGGCCAGCGACGGATCGTTGATGCGCGCGTGATAGTCCTCCGGCCCCTCGAACACGATCGCACGCCCCTCGAAGGCGTCCGGGTCGTCCGGATTCTCGAGGTAGCGCGCCCGGAACTCGGGCGAGATCACCGAGGTCTTCATCACCGCCGAGTCGAACAGGTTGCCCGACAGCACGGCGAACCCCGCTTCCGGCAGCAGCGGATCGCCGTACGGCCGGATCACGTCGCGATTGGCGGTGACGGTGTCGCGGTAGCACTCGCCGATCGTGCGCCCGGACACGTTCAACGCGTCCGCGTGCAGCCGACCCGCGGCCAGCAGTTCGTGCATCACCGCGGGCACCCCGCCGGCGCGATGGAACTCCTCGCCCAGGTACTGCCCGGCGGGCATCAGGTTGACCAGCAGCGGGATCTCGTAGCCGATGCGGTCCCAGTCGCCGATGTCGAGCGCGACGCCCATGTGGCGCGCGATCGCGGTGACGTGCGGCGGGCAGTTGGTCGACGCGCCGAGGGCGCTGGCCGCGACGATCGCGTTCTCGAACGCCTTGCGGGTCATGATCCGCGACGGCCGCAGGTCCTCGTGCACCATTTCGACGATGCGCCGCCCGGTCTGGTACGCCATCTGCTGGCGCTCGCGGTACGGCCCGGGGATCGCGGCGCAGCCCGGCAGCGACATGCCGAGGGACTCGGCCACGCTGTTCATCGACAGCGCGGTGCCCATCGTGTTGCAGTGGCCGACCGAAGGCGCGCTCGACGCCACCATCTTCAGGAATTCCTCGTAGTCGATGCGGCCGGCGGCGAGCTCCTGGCGGGCGAACCACACGACCGTCCCGGACCCCGCCAGCCCGTTGTTGTAGTAGCCGTTCAGCATCGGGCCGCCCGACAGCACGATCGACGGGATGTCGACGGTGGCGGCGCCCATCAGCATCGCCGGGGTGGTCTTGTCGCAGCCGGTCGTCAGCACCACCCCGTCGAGCGGATAGCCGTAGAGCACCTCGACCAGCGCCAGGTACGCGAGGTTGCGGTCGAGCGCGGCGGTCGGCCGCTTGCCGGTCTCCTGGATCGGGTGCACGGGGAATTCCATCGGGATCCCGCCGGCGTCGCGGATGCCGTCGCGGACCCGCGAGGCGAGCTCGATGTGATGGCGGTTGCAGGGCGACAGATCGCTGCCCGTCTGGGCGATCCCGATCACCGGCTTGCCGCTGTTGCGCAGCTCGTCGAGCGTGAGCCCGAAGTTCATGTACCGCTCGAGGTACAGAGCGGTCATCCCGGGATTGTCCGGGTTGTCGAACCATTGCCGCGAACGCAGTCCGCGTCCGGCGCCCCCCGCGTCGTCCTTCCGGCTGGCCATGCCCGTCTCCCCTCGTTGGTGTCGTTGCGGCGGCCGCAGCGATGCCGCGTGCCGCCGGCTTCCCGCCGCTGTGCGACCAGTGTAGCAATCCGCCCGGCTGCGGCCCGGCGGACGGCGTTGGCGCCCGTCGTCGCCGAAATCCGACGCCGGCGCGGCCCGCTTCGACCGTTCGCCTGCCGCCCGGCGGCCATTCGTCCGGGCGGACACGTTCGGACATTTGCTGCCCGGCCGCGGCGCTCCATGATGCCTGCTACCCATCACAGGACGACACCGGACCGGACCCACCATGGCAGTTGCGACCAATCCGACGCACGCGTCCGAGCAGACCGTGCTCGCGGGGCTGGCACGCGCGCTGGTCCAGCACCAGATCCTGCGGCCGGACCAGGCGCTGGCCATCCAGAAGACAGCCGACGCGGCGCAGCACCGCTTCATCGACGAACTGATCGCTTCGGGGCCGGTGAGCGCCCGGCAGCTGGCCAGGTTCGCCGCCGAGACGTTCGGCCACCCGATGTTCGACCTGTCGGCGATCGACGTCGCATCGCTGCCGGAAGGCCTGATCGACCGCAAGCTGGCGACCGAGACCAGGGTCATCGCGCTCGGCAAACGCGGCGCGCGGCTGTCGGTCGCGATCTCCGACCCGACCGACCTGCAGACGCTGGACCGGATCAAGTTCCAGACCGAGGCGACCATCGACCCGATCGTGGTCGAGCACGACAAGCTGCTGAAGCTGGTCGAGAAGCTGGGACAGTCGGCCGCGCAGCAGCTCAGCGAACTGGTCGACAACACCCTCGACGACATCGTTGCCTCGGACGAATCCGGCACGCAGCTCGACGCGAACACGGAGGTCGACGACGCCCCGGTCGTGAAGTTCCTGCAGAAGGTGCTTCTCGACGCGATCCAGATGGGCGCCTCGGACCTGCACTTCGAGCCGTACGAGAAGTTCTACCGGATCCGCCTGAGGATCGACGGCGAGCTGCGCGAATTCGCCCAGCCGCCGCTTGCGATCAAGGAGAAGCTGGCCTCGCGCATCAAGGTGATCTCGCGCCTGGACATCTCCGAGAAGCGCGTGCCGCAGGACGGCCGCATGAAGCTGGTCGTCGGCCCGAACCGCGCGATCGACTTCCGCGTGTCGACGCTGCCGACCCTGTTCGGCGAGAAGATCGTGATGCGGATTCTCGATCCCTCGCAGGCCAAGCTGGGCATCGACGCCCTCGGCTACGACCCCCACCAGAAGAAGCTGCTGCTCGACGCCGTGCAGCGGCCCTACGGGATGATCCTGGTGACGGGGCCGACCGGATCGGGCAAGACGGTGTCGCTGTACACCTGCCTGAACATCCTGAACCAGCCCGGCATCAACATCTCGACCGCGGAGGACCCGGCCGAGATCAACCTGCCCGGCGTGAACCAGGTGAACGTCAACGACAAGGCGGGCCTGACCTTCGCGGCGGCGCTGAAGTCGTTCCTGCGCCAGGATCCGGACGTGATCATGGTCGGCGAGATCCGCGACCTGGAGACAGCGGACATCTCGATCAAGGCGGCACAGACCGGTCACATGGTGCTGTCGACGCTGCACACCAACGATGCGCCGACGACACTGACGCGAATGATGAACATGGGCGTCGCCCCGTTCAACATCGCGTCGTCGGTGATCCTGATCACCGCCCAGCGGCTGGCCCGCAGGCTGTGCACCTGCAAGGAGCCGGCCGACATCGACGAGGACGGCCTGCTGCAGGCCGGATTCCGCGAGGAGGATCTCGACGGCAAGTGGCAGCCGTTCCGTCCGGTCGGCTGCGAGCGCTGCAGCGGCTCGGGCTACAAGGGCCGGGTCGGCATCTACCAGGTGATGCCGATCACCGAGGAGATCCAGCGAATCATCCTGACCAACGGCAACGCGATGCAGATCGCCGAGCAGGCGCGGCGCGAAGGGGTCAACGACCTGCGCCGCTCGGGCCTGATCAAGGTGATGCAGGGCACGACCACGATCGAGGAAGTGCTCGGCGTCACCAACGAATAGCGACCGGACCACGAGAGGCGAGGCACCATGGCAACCAGAGCGATCGGCAACACGCCCGTCAAGGAATTCACCTTCCTGTGGGAAGGGCAGGGACCGCGGCGGCAAGACCGTGCGCGGCGAAATGCGGGCCGGCGGGGAAGCGGTCGTCAATTCGTCGCTGCGGCGCCAGGGCATCCTGGTCACGCGGATCCAGAAGCGCCGGTATCGCACCGGCAAGAAGGTCACCGACAAGGACATCACGCTGTTCACGCGCCAGCTGTCGACGATGCTGCGCGCCGGCGTGCCGCTGCTGCAGGCCTTCGACATCGTCGCCAAGGGCAGCGCCAACGGCTCGGTCGCGAAGCTGTTCACCGACATCAAGGGGGACGTCGAGACCGGCACCGCGCTGTCGCAGGCCTTCCGCAAGTACCCGCTGTACTTCGACTCGCTGTTCTGCAACCTGGTCGGCGCCGGCGAACAGGCCGGCATCCTCGACGACCTGCTCGACCGCCTCGCCACCTACAAGGAGAAGATGCAGGCGATCAAGGGGCAGATCAAGTCGGCGCTGTTCTACCCGGCCGCGGTGCTGGTGGTGGCGGCCGTCGTCGTCACGGTGATCATGCTGTTCGTGATTCCGGCCTTCAAGTCCGTGTTCGAGAGCTTCGGCGCCGGGCTCCCGGCCCCGACGATGATGATCATCGCGATGTCGGATTTCTTCGTCGAGTACTGGTACCTGATGTTCGGCGGACTCGGCGCCGCAGGATACTTCTTCATGCAGGCCTGGCGCCGCTCGCCGAAGGTGCAGATGGCGATGGACCGGGCGCTGCTGCGCGCGCCGATCTTCGGCGAAGTGATCCGCAAGGCGACGATCGCGCGCTGGCTGCGCACGCTGTCGACGATGTTCGCCGCCGGCGTTCCTCTGGTCGAGGCGCTCGACTCGGTCGGCGGCGCGTCGGGCAACTACGTCTACCTGATGGCCACCAGGAAGATCCAGCAGGAGGTCGCGACCGGCACGAGCCTGACGGTTTCGATGCAGAATGCCGACGTGTTCCCGAACATGGTTCTTCAGATGTCGGCGATCGGCGAGGAATCCGGCTCGCTCGACTCGATGCTCGGCAAGGCTGCCGACATCTTCGAGCGCGAGGTCGACGAGGCGGTGGCCAGTCTGTCCAGCCTGCTCGAGCCGCTGATCATGGTGGTGCTCGGCGTGCTGATCGGCGGCCTGGTCGTCGCGATGTACCTGCCCATCTTCAAGCTCGGCCAGGTGGTCTGAGGAATGCCGGTGTTCGAGCTGCTGTCGCAGTCGCCGGCGCTCGCCATCGGCAGCGCGGCCGTTCTCGGCCTGCTGATCGGCAGCTTCCTGAACGTGGTCATCCTGCGCGTGCCGCAGATGCTCGAGAACGAATGGCAGCTGCAGGCCGCGGAGCTGCGCGGCGAGGCTCCCGTCGACGCCGAGCCGTTCAACCTGGTGCAGCCCCGGTCGCGCTGCCCGTCGTGCGGGCACCGGATCACGGCGCTCGAGAACATTCCGGTGCTGTCGTGGCTGCTGCTGCGCGGGCGCTGCTCGTCGTGCGGCACGCGCATTCCGGTGCGCTATCCGCTGATCGAACTGACCGCCGCCGCGCTCAGCGCCGTGGCGGTCTGGCGCTTCGGACCGACGGCGGCGGGGGCCGGCGCGCTGCTGCTGACCTTCTACCTGATCTCGCTGGCGATGATCGACTTCGACACCCAGCTGCTGCCCGACAGCATGACGCTGACGCTGCTGTGGCTCGGTCTGCTGTTCAACCTGTGGGGCGTGTTCGCGCCCTTGCAGTCGGCGGTGATCGGCGCGATGGCGGGCTATCTGGTGCTGTGGTCGATCTACTGGCTGTTTCGCCTCGCCACCGGCAAGGAAGGCATGGGCTTCGGGGATTTCAAGCTGCTGGCCGCGCTGGGCGCCTGGTTCGGCTGGCAGGCGCTGCCGGCCATCCTGCTGCTGGCCTCGGTGGTCGGCGCCACCGTCGGCATCCTGCTGATGGTGTTCGCGCGGCACGCGCGCGAGGTGCCGATCCCGTTCGGCCCCTACCTCGCCGGCGCCGGTCTGCTGTCGCTGTATTTCGCGCAGCCGCTGTCGGTGGTGATCGGGCTGGCCTGACGCCGGCCCGGCCGTGCCGATGCGTGGTGCGGCGCTGCGCGCCGATGCGTGGCTCGTCGATGCCCGGTCATGGGTGGCGCGGCGGTCTGCTATCTTCGCCGCATGAACACCAACGCATCCCGACCCGCTCTGCTGATCGGACTGACGGGAGGCATCGGCAGCGGCAAGACGACCGTCGCCAACCGCTTCGGCGACCTCGGCGTGCCGCTCGTCGACACGGACCTGATCGCTCATCAGCTGACCGGGCCCGCAGGGGCCGCGATGCCGGCGATCGAGGCCGAGTTCGGGCGATCGGTGATTGCCGCCGACGGCCGGCTCGATCGCGACGCGATGCGCAACCTGGCCTTCGGCGACCCCGGCGCGCGCAAGCGCCTGGAAGCCATCCTGCACCCGATGATCCGCGCCGAAACCGACCGCCAGGTTGCCGCCGCGGCGGGCGCGCCGTACGCGATCGTCGTGATCCCGCTGCTGGTCGAATCGAAGGGACCGAGCCGCTTCGACCGGATCCTGGTCGTGGACTGCCCGGTCGAGACCCAGATCGAGCGCGTGATGAAGCGCAACGGCCTGCCGCGCGCGCAGGTCGAGGCGATCCTGGCCGTGCAGGCGACCCGCGAGCAGCGTCTGGCGGCGGCCAGCGACGTGATCGACAACGGCGGGGACGCCTCCGCGATCCAGCCCCAGGTGGAGGCGCTGCATCGTCGCTATCTCGCGTTTGTCAAGGATGGCGCTTTGCTTCAGAATCCGCCGGGGATCGCGACCCGCAAAACTGACGCAGGATCCACCGGTTGATCCTTTACGAATACCCGCTGAACGAACGTATTCGAACGCTCCTGCGTCTCGAAGATCTCTTCGCTCGCCTCGACTACTTCATCCCGCGCACGCATCCGCTCGAGCACCACGTCGCGCTGACCACGCTGTTCGACATCCTCGACGTGGCGGGGCGCGCGGATCTGAAGTCCGACCTGCTCCAGGAACTCGACCGTCAGAGGACGGCGCTGACGCAGTACCGGAACAATCCGAACGTCGCGCTCGACACCCTCGACCAGATCCTGCAGCGCATCGACCAGGCCTGGACGGCGCTGAACGCGACCACCGGCAAGACGGGCCAGCACTTGCGCGACAACGAGTGGCTGATGAGCATCCGCAGCCGCGCGATCATCGCCGGCGGCGCCTGCGAGTTCGACCTGCCCTCGTACCACGCCTGGCAGCACCGGCCGCCGGAAGGCCGGATCCGGGACATCTCGGCCTGGGCAGCGCCGTTCCGGCCGTTGTACGAGAGCCTGACGATCGTGCTGTCGCTGCTGCGCGAGAGCGCCCAGCGGCACGCGCTGTCGGCGCAACAGGGAAGCTTCCAGCAGTCTCTGGGCGGCAAGACCTACCAGATGGTGCAGGTGCGCCTCGACGAAGCCAGCGGCGCGATCCCCGAGATCAGCGCCAACAAGCACATGCTGTGGATCCGGTTCACCTGCCAGGACGGCGACCTGCGCCCGCGCGCCTTCGACCGCGGGGTCGATTTCGAACTCGCCTTGTGCGTGCTGTGAGCGCGCACAGACAGGCGAGAACTTCGGCATGGCGGTGATCCACGTCGACTGCCCCGTCTGCGGCCGGCGCACGGAGTTCAGCCCGGCAAACCGCTGGCGCCCGTTCTGCTCCGAACGCTGCAAGACGAACGATCTCGGCGCCTGGGCGAGCAACGGCTATGCGATCGCCGGCGCGCCGCTCGAAGACGAGGTCCCGGAAGGCGACGACGGTCTGCAGCCGCCGGGGCCGGGCCCCAGGCGACCGACCTGAGCGCTGCAGCGCACGCCGCCCGACGCGGCCAGCGGCGCCGAGCCGAGTCGGCAGCCGGGGAGGTCTCGGGCGAGGGCGCCGGTCCGGATCAGCCGCCGGTCCAGAATTCTCCCCCCGACACGATGCCATGCGCGCCGGCGGCAACCGCCGCCGCGACCGGCAGCCCCGTCACGTAGGCCGGCTGCCACAACGCGCCTGCAGTCGCGCCGAGCAGCGACGCATCCATCACGGTCACGTCGACCCCCAGGCGCTGCGCCCTGTCGAGGTCCTGCCGGTCGCGGCACGCCGCCGCGACCAGGCGCTGCGGCGGCCGGGAATCGAGAGCGGCCAGGTCGAGCCCCGACAGCAGCACGCCCTGGGCGGCGTTCGCATACGATGCCGCGTGCCCGCTGCCGACCAGCAGTGCCGCACCGTTGCGCCGGCACAGCGGCAGCACGCGGGCGAACAGCTGCTCGAAGCGCTGCGGCGACAGATGTGGCTCGTGCAGCAGCAGCAGGCGCAGCCGTCGCGAGGCCAGCCGACGGTCGAGCGCTTCGACGAAGCGATCTTCGCCCAGCAGCGCGGCGGCCGAAGCGGCGCACTCGGGGGGCAGGCGCAGCCAGCCCGCAACCGGCACGGTCGCGGGCAGCAGCGGCGCGCGATCGAAACGATCGGTGTCGACCCAGGCGAAGCACTGCCCCTCGCGCGACTGCGGCTCGCCCGCGAAGTCGAACACGCGGCGGAAGTACAGACGCACGCGGGCGTGCGGATAGGTGAACTCGCGGATGATCCAGGCGCAGGACGCATGCACGTCGAGCCCGAGTTCCTCGTGCAGCTCGCGCGCCAGGGCCGCCTCGATCGATTCGCCGGGTTCGCGCTTGCCGCCCGGGAACTCCCACCAGCCCGCATACGGCTTGCCGGCCGGCCGCTGCCCGAGCAGCACTTTGCCGTCCGGCCGGATCACGACGCCGACGGCGACGTCGATCGCAGCCGGCAGGCCCGACTGCGCGCGGCGCTCAACCCCGCCCTGCCGCGCGCTTCTTCTTCGAGCGGCTGCGACCGGTCCAGTCCTGGCGAACTGCCAGGCGACGCGGCCGGAACGCGACCCGCGCTCGAGGGCGAAACGCAGCGCGTCGCCGCGCGCCGACTCGATCTGGCCCGCGCTCGCAGCCGAAGTGGCCCAGCCAGTGCGCGACGATCGCGAGGTATTCGTCCTGGCGGAACGGATAGAAGGAGACCCACAAGCCGAAGCGTTCGGACAGCGAGATCTTCTCCTCGACAGCTCGCCCGGGTGGATCTCCCCGTCCTCCTGGTGCCTGGCCTCGAGGTTCTCGCCATGTACTCGGGCATCAGGTGGCGCCGGTTCGAGGTGGCGTAGATCAGCACGTTGTCCGACTGCGCCGCCACCGAGCCGTCGAGCGCGACCTTCAGCGCCTTGTAGCCGGCCTCGCCCTCCTCGAAGGACAGGTCGTCGCAGAACACGATGAAGCGCTCGGGCCGCGCACCGACCAGCTCGACGAGTCCGGCAGGTCGACCAGATCCTCCTTGTCGACCTCGATCAGACGTAGGCCCCTCGCGGAACGCATTCAGGCAGGCCTTGATCAGCGAGGACTTGCCGGTGCCGCGCGCACCGGTGAGCAGCACGTTGTTGGCGGGCAGGCCGTCGACGAACTGGCGCGTGTTCTGCTCGATCAGCGCTTCTTCTGCTCGTCGATGTTCTGCAGGTCGGTCAGCGAGAGCGCGGCAGGGTGACGCACCGGGACGAGCGTACCGACCGAACCCAGGGCGGTCTGGCGCCGGCGCCAGCGAAACGCGACCGCCGCGCTCCAGTCGGGCTCGCTCGCCATCGGCAGCAGTTGATCGAGCCTCGCCAGAAGCGGCTGGACCTGGCCGAGCAGCGCCTCGGCGCGGTCGACGAGTCGGGAAAGATCATTGGACATGGAACACGACGCTCTTTGGAGGCGCACGGAAGGGAAAGCGGTCGGACGCGAAATGCACTCAGGAATTGAACGGGATCCGGACAGGTCGTCAGGACCGGTAGTCGGCGTTGATCGACACGTAGTCGTGCGACAGGTCGCAGGTCCAGACCGTCGTCGCGACAGCGCCGCGCGTCGAGCACGACCCGGACCCGATCTCGGCCTTCTTCATCACCCGCTGGCCGTCAGCCTCGCGGTAATCCGGATGGCGACCACCGCTGTCGCGACGTGCACCTCGTCGAGATACAGGTCGATCGCATCGACATCGAGGTCGTCGATGCCTGCGTAACCGATCGCGCAAGAATGCGCCCGAGATTCGGGTCCGACGCGAAGAACGCGGTCTTGATCAGCGGCGAATGCGCGATCGTGTAGGCGACCGCAGAGGCCTCCGGATCCGCACTTGCGCCGCCTCCACGACGATCGTGATGAACTTCGTCGCGCCTTCGCCTCGCGCACGATCGACTGCGCGAGCTCGCGCGCGACGTCGTCGATCGCCGCCTTCAGCTCGGCCGCGCCTGGGTCGACTGCGCGTTCACGCTCGATGCGCAGCGTCGTCTCGCCGGTGGCCACGACGAGCAGCGAGTCGTTGGTCGACGTGTCGCCATCGACGGTGATCCGGTTGAAGCTGGCATCGGCCGCCTCGCGGGTCCATCGCGCAGCAGCGAGGCAGCGCCATCGCCGCGTCGGTCGCAGATCAGGCCAGCATCGTCGCCATGTTCGGGCGGATCATGCCCGCGCCCTTCGAGATGCCGGTGACCGTGATCGTCTCACCGTCGATCGTCACCGTCGCGAACGGCCTTGGGGAGCGTGTCGGTCGTCATGATCGCCTCCGCTGCCTCGGCCCAGTTGCCGGGGCGTGGTCGGCGATCGCCGCCGGCAGGCCGGCTTCGACCCGCGTCCACCGGCAGGTGCTCGAGGATCACGCCGGTCGACATCGGCAGCACCGCGCGGCCTCGTCGACGATCAGACCGGCGCGACCGCTCGGCGCACCGCGCGTGCATTGGCGAGCCCGATGGCCCCGGTACCGGCGTTCGCGCAGCCGGTATTCACGACCAGCGCGCGGAGCCCGGCCGCCCGTCGTCTCCAGATGCTCGCGCGCAACGGTGACCGGCGCCGCGCAGAAGCGGTTGCGGGTGAAGACCGCTGCACGCCGTCGCCTTCTCGCTGAAACAGACCACCAACAGATCGCGACGACCGGGCTTGCGGATGCCGGCACGCGCGGTGCCGAGCGTGACCCCGGCGACCGGCAACAGCGACGCCGGATCGGGCGCGCTGAGATTGACGGGCATGATGGACCGTCCTGAAAACCCGTGATTCTAATGTCGGCCGCGGCGCGGCTCTCGCCTGTCGACCGCTGCTCGAGCCGCGCTACACCAGCGCGCCGATCGAACCGTGCCGCAACGGCACCTTGGCCCGCAGCGATGAAGTGCGCTGATTCTTCGCGTCGAAGGACTCCACCACGAAGGGGCCTCGAGCCTTCGGCACCGCCAGCCACAGCAGACCCGCGGTGGGGGCCGCCAGCCGGTCGGAGGCACGGTCGCAGCGCGTCGACACCCGCCATTCTCCCGCGCGCTCGGAGACGTCCGAGACGTCGACCGACGCCGAGGACGGGGCGCGAAAGCCCACCATCAGGACGGTCTGCCGCTCGAAATCGACACCGCAGCTGCCGAGCAGCCGGCGATGCGAACGCGGAAAGACGAAGCGCCGCACGGCGGACTCGAACTCGTCGCGGTGCTGGATCACGGCACCCAGAGCGACTGCCGAGCGCGCTCCAGCCAACGACGGCAGCGAACCGCTCGAGCGGGTGACCGACACCGGCCTCCCGCTCAGGGACGAGAACCGGACGCCCGACCCCGGCGCCACCTCCGAACCGTTGCCGCGCCCGATCAGCACGGCCAGCGTTCCCAGCACGTTCACGACAGCCTCCACTAGACGACGTCCAGTGTAGAGGGCGCCGTCAGCCGCGGCTATTCACCCAAGGATGCACGCACAAAGGCGTATGCGGTGCGCGCATTCCGTCACGCACGGCCGGCCTGTGGACGGGTCGTCCGGACCGGGGCACCCGTGAAGACCTGTCGCGACCAGCCCGTGCCTTCAGCCGAGACGGCCGTGGCACTGCTTGTACTTCTTGCCCGAACCGCAAGGGCACGGGTCGTTGCGCCCGATCTTCTCGCCGAAACGACGCAGCGGCTGCTGCGCCTTCGGGCTCGCTCTCGGCGCCTGCTGACAGCGAGCGCGATCGACTCCGGGTCCTCGTCGGCGCTGCGCCGCACCGAGCGAATCGGCGTGGGTGTAGCTCGCACGCTCGATACGCACTGCCCGCGCGCTCTTCGACCTGTTCGGCGACCTGCTCGGCTTCTTCCGCGCGACTGGATCCGCACATTCACCAGCACACGGGTGACGTCGTTGCGGATCCGCTGCAGCATCGGCTCGAACAGCTCGAAGGACTCGCGCTTGTACTCCTGCTTCGGGTTCTTCTGCGCGTAGCCGCGCAGATGGATGCCCTGGCGCAGGTGATCGAGCGCCGACAGGTGCTCGCGCCAGTGCTGGTCGATCGACTGCAGCATCACCGAGCGCTCGAAGCCGGCGAAGGCCTCGACGCCCACGACTGTCGACCTTCGCCTGGTAGTGGCGTCGGCGGCCTTCAGCACTTCCTCGACAGGTCTCGCCGTCGCTCGAGCGTCGGGTTCTCCTTGACGAGATCGCCGGCGAGTCAGGCTCGAGTCTGCCAGTCGTTCGCGAGGTCGCGTCGCAGCGCCCGCGATGTCCCACTGCTCCTCGATGCGCCCTCGGGCACGTAGCGCGCGGAACAGGCTCTCGTGAACACGCCATGGCGCAGGCTGGTGACGAGACTCGGTGACTCGGTCGCTCGAGCAGCTCGTTGCGCTGGCCGTAGATGACCTTGCGCTGGTCGTTCGCGACGTCGTCGTACTCGAGCAGCTGCTTGCGGATGTCGAAGTTGCGCGCCTCGACCTTGCGCTGCGCGCGATTCGATCGAGCGACTGACAATGCCCGCCTCGATCGGCCTCGCCGTCGGGCAGCTTCAGCCGATCCATGATCGCCTTCAGCCGGTCGCCGGCGAAGATCTTCAGCAGCGGGTCGTCCATCGACAGGTAGAAGCGCGACGAACCCGCATCGCCCTGGCGGCCCGGCGCGGCCGCGCAGCTGGTTGTCGATGCGACGCGACTCGTGACGCTCGGTGCCGATGATGTGCAGACCGCCGGCCGCCAGCACCTGGTCGTGCAGCGACTGCCATTCGGCCTGAGCGCATGGCCTTTCGCAGATCGTCGGCTGCTTGTCGGCATCGGACAGCGACTCGTCGGCGACGAGCAGTGATCGATCTGCTTCTCGACGTTGCCCCCGAGCACGATGTCGGTGCCGCGGCCGGCCATGTTGGTGGCGATCGTGATCATCCCGGGCCGGCCGGCCTGCGCGACGATCTCCGCCTCGCGCGCGTGCTGCTTGGCGTTCAGCACCTGGTGCGGCAGCTTCTGCCTCGTCGAGCAGGCCCGAGATCAGCTCGGAGTTCTCGATCGAGGTCGTGCCGACGAGCACCGGCTGACCGCGGGCGTGACAGTCCTGGATGTCGGCGATGATCGCGTTGTACTTCTCGCGCGCGGTGCGGAACACCTGGTCCTGCCGGTCCTGCGGATCATCGGCCGATTCGGCTTGATCACGACCGTCTCGAGGCCGTAGATCTCCTGGAACTCGTAGGCCTCGGTGTCGGCGGTGCCGGTCATGCCGGCGAGCTTGCCGTACATGCGGAAGTAGTTCTGGAACGTGATCGAGGCGAGCGTCTGATTCTCGGCCTGGATGCGCGCACGCCTTCCTTCGCCTCGACCGCCTGGTGCAGGCCGTCCGACCAGCGCCGGCCGGGCATCAGCCGGCCGGTGAACTCGTCGACGATGATGACCTCGCCATTCTGCACCACGTACTGCTGGTCGCGGTGGTAGAGCGTGTGCGCGCGCAGCGCGGCCATCAGGTGGTGCATCAGGCCGATGTTGGCCGCGTCGTACAGGCTGGCGCCTTGCGGCAGCAGCCCCATCTCGCCGAGGATGCGTTCGGACTTCTCGTGGCCGGCCTCGGACAGGTGCACCTGGTGCGACTTGCGGTCGACCCAGTAGTCGCCCGGCGCGCTTCCTGGCTCGTTGGACTTGGGCTCGCTGGCCATCGGCGTGAGCAGCGGCGGCACCGCGTTGACGCGCAGGTACGTCTCGGTGTGGTCCTCGGCCTGCCCGGAGATGATCAGCGGCGTGCGGGCCTCGTCGATCAGGATCGAGTCGACCTCGTCGACGATCGCGTAGATCAGCGCTTGCGCTGCACCGCGATCGTCGAGCGTCGTACTCCATGTTGTCGCGCAGGTAGTCGAAGCCGAACTCGTTGTTGGTGCCGTACGTGATGTCGCAGGCGTAGGCGGCTCTTCTTGTCCTCGGTCGGCTGCTGCGAGTCACGACGCCGACCGTCATGCCGAGGAAACGGTAGAGCCTTCCCATCCACTGGGCGTCGCGATTGGCGAGATAGTCGTTGACCGTGATCATGTGCACGCCCTTGCCCGTCAGCGCATTCAGGTACACGGGCGAGCGTCGCGGTCAGCGTCTTGCCCTCGCCGGTGCGCATCTCGGCGATCTTGCCGGCATGCAGCACCATGCCGCCGAGCAGCTGGACGTCGAAGTGACGCATGGCGAGCACGCGCCGGGCGGCTTCGCGGCAGACCGCGAACGCCTCGGGAAGCAGGTCTTCCAGGGATTGACCGTTCGCCAGGCGCTGGCGGAATTCTTCGGTCTTGCCGGCAAGCTGCTCGTCGGACAGCGCCGATACCGAGGGCTCGAGGGCGTTGATCGCCTCGACGGTCTTGCGATAGCCTCTCAGGAGCCGCTCGTTGCGACTGCCGAAGATCTTGGTCAGGAAACCCTGGATCATTGGGAGTTTCGCCGGCCTCGCTATCGGGGTACCGGCTGAGCCAAAGCGCAAGATTTTAGCACGCAGCCCGCTTTGCGACCTACACTCGACGCCCCAGGCCCCCCGAGCTCTTGAAACCCGCCCGCCACCCTGCACAGCCCGCGGCAAAGCCCCCGGCATCGGCCGGCCGGCCTCCCGAGACGCCCCGCGCCCAGGGCCCGGGTGCGCCGCACCAGACCGCACCCGCCGCGGCTTCGCCGGCGGCCGGCCACGTGCTGGCCTGGCTGGACGGTCACGCGGGCTTCGGCGCGCTGACGGCACGCGCGGAGGTGCTGCTGGCGCTGCAGTCCGACCTCGACGCCCTGCCGGCGGGCGCGCGACGGCTGACCGCGCTCGGGCTGCAGGACGAGGTGCTCGTGCTGTCGGCACCCGGTGCGGCGCTGGCCGCGAAACTGCGACAGATCGAGCCGTCGATCCTGGCCGGGCTGAGCGCCCGGGGCTGGCAGGTCAAGCGCATCCGGATCCAGCCGCAACCGCCTCGCCAGGGGCCTCGCCCGGCGCAGGCCGAGCCGAAGCCGCCGATTCCGGCCGCAGCGGTGTCGGCCTTCGAGTCGCTGGAACGCGAGGTCGAAGACCCCGGATTGAAGCGCGCGCTGGCGCGTCTCGTGGCGAACCGCCGGCGGCCATCCCGCTGACGGGCGCCGGACGCGTCAGGCGATGCGCTCGAGCAGCAGGATCGCGAAGAAGACCAGCGCCGCCGCGCCCGCGAAGCCGAGGATCTTTCCAGCCCAGCGCAGGTAGCGTCGGTCCCCGCCCAGCAGATAGCCGGCGACACAGATCGCGACGGCTGCCGCGGCGAGGATCACCAGCAGGCGCAGGGCAAGCACGGCGGGACGGGCCGGTGGGCGGTCAGGCGCTCGACCAGTCGAGCGAGAAGAGGCGCGGCGCTTCGCGCCGCTCGGGGAACGTCACCAGTTCGAACGCCGAGGCGTCGGCCAGCAGTTCGCGCAGCAGCCGGTTGTTCAGCGCGTGGCCGGACTTGTAGGCGCTGTACGAGGCGAGCAGCGGATGCCCGACCAGGTACAGGTCGCCGATCGCGTCGAGGATCTTGTGCCGGACGAACTCGTCGTCGAGCCGCAGCCCTTCCGCATTGAGCACGCGGTATCTCGTCCATCACGATCGCGTTGCCGAGGCTGCCGCCCGCGCAAGGCCCGCGCGAGCGCAGCGCCTCGACGTCCTGCGTGAAGCCGAAGGTGCGCGCGCGCGCGATCTCGCGACACGTAGGAGGTCGGTCGCGAAATCGATCTCGACGCGCTGGCCGGTCGCATCGATCGCCGGATGCCCGAACTCGATCGCGAAGGCCAGAGCTTGAAGCCGAAGTGCGGCTCGAGGCGCGCCCACTTGTCGCCGTCACGAACCTCGACTGCTCGTTGACGCGGAGGAACGCTTGGGGGCCGGCTGCTCGACGACGCCGACCGACTGGATCAGGAACACGAACGACCCGGCCGACCCGTCGAGGATCGGGATCTCGGCGCGCAGTGACAGTCGACGTACGCGTTGTCGATGCCGAGCCGGCCAGTCGCCGACATCAGGTGCTCGACCGTCGCAGACCTGCACTGCCTGGCCGTCGCGCGGCTCCGGGCGCGGTCGAAGCGTCGACGCCATGCGCGTGTCGGTGACGAGCTCGGCGCCGGCGCCGGAATCGCCACCGGCGGATCGAGGTCGACCCGCTGGAACACGATCCCGGTGTTCCCGGCGCCGGCCGGATCGCAGGTGAGTTCGACCCGCTCGCCCGAATGCAGACCGATCCCGGTCGTCCGCGACCTTCTGCCTTGAGCGTGCGCTGACGCAGCATGGTGTCTCGATTCGTCGAGCGCGTCAGCCGGCAGGCAGGATGCCGCCGGCCGTCACCGCGAAGGCGCTCAGAGCGCCTCGAGCATCGCCTCGGCGCTGCTGACCTCGAACTTGCCGGGTGCCTCGCGTTGAGCGCCTTGACCACGCCGTCGTCGACCAGCATCGCGAAGCGATCGGAGCGAACCCCCATGCCGCGGGCCGTCAGGTCGAGCGTCGAGGCCGGCTTGCCTTTGCAAACTCGGCGCTGCCGTCGGCCATCATGCGCACCTTGCCGGCGGCCTTCTGGTCGCGGCCCCAGGCGCCCATCACGAAGGCGTCGTTGACCGACACGCACCAGATCTCGTCGACGCCCTTGGCCTTCAGCGCGTCGTAGTTCTGCCAGATAGCTCGGCACGTGCTTGGCCGAGCAGGTCGGCGTGAAGGCGCCGGGCAGGCCGAAGATCACGATCTTCTTGCCCTTCACGAGTCGGACACCTTGAACGCGTTCGGACCGATCGAGCAGCCGTTGCGCCTCGACATCGAAGAACTCCACTCAGCGTGGCGTCGGGCAGGCGTGTCACCGACCTTGATCGTCATCGTGTCTTCGGGTCGCTGGATGGTTGGATGGAAACGATCCGGAGCGGAAGCGATGCAGGCGACGTCTGCACCGCGGCGGGCATCGGCCGGCACGTGGGCATCGACGCCGAATTCTAGTTCTGCACCGTTCGACGAACGGGCTGGCCTTGATCGCATCAGGTCTTAGTTCCGAAGAAGTGCCCTCCGGATGTCCCTGACCGCCCCACGGCGCCACAAGAACATCCAGAAGGATGGGTTGGCAGGAAGGCCCACAACCAACCCAACCGGCCGGCATCCGGCAACCGAACGCCGACCGGCCCCCAGAGAACGGGGTCCCCGCGCTCCCGGAGGAGACGCGCGCCCGGTGTCAAACACATGTCCGCGACGACCGGCACGCCTTCGGCCTGCCGGTCGTCGCTTCACTTCTTCACTTCAACTTCAGTCGGCCTGGCGACGCAGGAAGGCCGGAATGTCGAGGCGCTCGACACCTTTTTGCGCCATCTGGTGATCCGCGCATTCGCCTCGCTGCGCGGATTGCGGAAGACGGCCGGCTCGTCGAGTGTCGTACATCATGCCGCTCGCGCTAGCGTGCTCGGTGCCGGTCTTCAGGCTCGGCTGCGCCTGGCGGCACCAGTTGCGGCTTGCGAACGACCTTGCCGATGCCGGTCGCCACCACCGTCACGCGCAGCGTGTCGTCCATGTCTTCGTCGATAGACGGTGCCGTGGATGATCGTCGCGTCGTCGGCGCAGAACTGCTTGATCGTGTTGATCACTTCGTTGGTCTCGCGCAATTTCAACGAGCGCGGTCGGCGTGATGTTGACGATCACGCCGCGCGCACCATGCAGATCGACGCCGTCGAGCAGCGGCGACGACACCGCCTGTTCGGCCGCCAGACGCGCGCGGTCGAGACCCGACGCTTCGCCGATGCCCATCATCGCCTTGCCCTGCTCGCCCATGATCGTCTTCACGTCGGCGAAGTCGACGTTGACCAGGCCGGGCACGTTGATGATCTCGGCGATGCCGGCCACTGCGTTGTTGAGCACGTCGTCGGCGCGCTTGAACGCGTCTTCGAGCGTCGCGTCCTCGTCCATCACGTCGAACAGCTTCTCGTTCAGCACGACGATCAGCGAATCGACCTGCTCGATCAGGTTGTCGATTCCCTCGTCGGCGATCGCGTTGCTTGCGTTGACCCTCGTAGCTGAAGGGCTTGGTGACGACACCAACGGTCAGGATGCCGAGCTCCTTGGCGATCTCGGCACCGACCGGCGAAGCACCGGTACCGGTGCCCTTGCCCATGCCGGCGGTAATGAACACCATGTTCGCACCTTCGAGTGCGGCACGGATGTCTCCGCGCTCGGCCTCTGCCGAGGCACGCCCGGCTTCCGGGTTCGCACCTGCACCCAGCCCGGCGTCGCCGAGCTGGATCGATCTTGTTCGCCTGCGAGCGCGCTGAGCGCCTGGCGGTCGGTATTGATGGCGATGAATTCGACGCCCTGCACACCGCGATTGATCATGTGATTGACGGCATTGCCGCCGCCACCACCGACGCCAACACCTTGATGACGGCGCCGTCGGATCGTTCGAGTCGAGCATTTGAAATGACATGAGTATCAGGCCTCCTGGATTGACTGAACGGCCACCGCACCAAATGGTGCGGGGCCGGCGAGCGCGACACCGGGCAGGAGTACGCGCTCTTGCTTTGAACGGGTCCTTGGCTGGACCGTTCGGTTGAAAAGGCTCGCTGGCCGATCCCGGGGCTTTTCGGTTGTCCCTAGAAATTGCCAACGAACCACTCCTTCATGCGCCGCAGCGTGTCCTTGAACGAACCCGACTGCTCCGCGGCCTTGCGCCCCTTCGCACGGCGTCTGCGCCGAGCTTCCTCGACCAGGCCCATCGCAGTGGCAAATCTCGGCGTCCTGACCACATCGCTCAGCGCGCCGTCGTACTCCGGCGCGCCCACGCGCACCGGCTTGAGAAAGATGTCCTCGGCCAGCTCGACCATGCCGGGCAGCAGGCTCGAGCCGCCGGTGATCACGACTCCCGACGACAGCGCTTCCTCGTAGCCAGACTCGCGGATCATCTGCTGCACCATCGAGAACAGTTCCTCGACCCGCGGCTCGATCACCGCCGCGAGCGCCTGCTGCGACAGCGAGCGCGGTCCGCGATCGCCGATGCCCCGGGCACCTCGATCTTGTCGTTCGGATTGGCCAGCACCTGCTTGGCGATGCCGTAGCGCAGCTTGATCTCGTCGGCGTCCGGGCGTCGGCGTGCGCAGCGCCATCGCGATGTCGTTGGTGATCTGGTCGCCGGCGATCGGGATCACCGCGGAGTGGCGGATCGAGCCGCCGATGAAGATCGCGATGTCGGTCGTGCCGCCGCCGATGTCGACCAGCGCCACGCCGAGCTCCTTCTCGTCCTGCGGTCAGCACTGCCGTGCTCGAGGCGATCGGCTGCAGGATCAGGTCCTGGACCTCGAGCCCGCAGCGGCGCACGCACTTGACGATGTTCTGCGCCGCCGACACCGCGCCGGTCACGATGTGCACCTTCACGTCGAGGCGCACGCCGCTCATGCCGATCGGCTCGCGGATGTCCTCCTGGCCGTCGATGATGAACTCCTGCGGCAGCACGTGCACGATCTGCTGGTCGGTCGGGATGTTGACCGCCTTGGCGGTCTCGATCACGCGCGCCACGTCGGCGTCGGTGACCTCCTTGTCCTTGATCGCCACCATGCCGCTCGAATTGAAGCTGCGGATGTGGCTGCCGGCGATCCCGGTGTACGACCGTCTGATCTTGCAGTCCGCCATCAGCTCGGCCTCTTCGAGCGCGCGCTGGATCGACGCGACGGTCGATCTCGATGTTGACGACCACACCCTTCTTGAGGCCCCGCGACTCGTGCTGGCCGAGGCCGACGATCTCGTAGCGGCCGTCGCCGATGCATCTGCGCGACGATCGCGACGATCTTCGAAGTGCCGATGTCGAGTCCGACGATCAGGTCGCTGGAATCCCTAGCCATGAATGGTCTTTCGAAGGTTGCTCTGGTGTGGTTCGCGCGCGCCGCTCATCGCTGCCCCGTCTTGACGACACGCGCGGACTTCGACGGTGGGGCCGTCGCGACGCCACGCACCGGCTTCGCCGGCTGGATGTTCGCGACGGCGCGCACGGCGAAGCCGTTGGGATAACGCAGGTCGATCACCTCCGGCCTGCTCTCGAAGCGGTGGCTGACGCGCGGGTAGACCGACGCCCAGCGGGTCACGCGCTCCTCGATCGGCACGCCCTGGTCGCGACCGAGCAGCAGCTTGGTGCCGTCGTCCAGGCGCACGCTCCAGGCGTAGCGCTGGGAGAGCTCCACCGACTGGGGCTTGCGGCCGACCGGCGCGAGCCAGCGATGGAGCTCGCGGTAGCGGGCAAGGACCGCCTGCTCGCTGGCCGGCGGCCCGGCCAGTTCGGGAAGCGGGCCGTCCTCCTCGGCCTCGGCCAGGTTCGCCGAGAACAGCTCGCCGAAGCCGTTGATCAGGCGACCGTCGCCCCACAGGGCGATCGCACGGTGCTCCTCGATGCCGACCACCAGCCGGTCGGGCCAGATCCGGCGCACGGTCGCGCGGCGCACCCAGGGCACGGCCTCGAAGTTGGCGCGCATCACGTCGAGGTCGACGGTGAAGAAGTTTCCGCGCACCTTGCTCTGCACCGTGGCCTGAAGCAGCAGGGGCGACACGTGACGAAGCTCGGTCCCCGGGGCCGGCTCGATCGACACCGCGCGCAGCGTGAACGCGGGCCGCTGCACGAGCCACCAGACGCCCGCGGCCACCGTGCACAGCATCGCGAACGCGAGCAGCACGTTCGCGCCGGCGTGCATCAGCCGCGCGTTGTGCCAGGGGTTCATGCGCTCGCTCATGATGCGGCGCGCACCTTCAGCCGCGCGCTGGCCAGGATCCGCACGACCAGGCTGTCGTAGTCCATGCCGACCGCCTTCGCGGCCATCGGCACGAGCGAGTGGTCGGTCATGCCCGGCGATGTGTTCATCTCGAGCAGCCAGGGCCGGTCGCTCGCGTCCAGCATCAGGTCGGCGCGCGCCCAGCCCTCGCAGTCCAGCGCACGATAGGCCTCGACGGCGATGCGCCGCACCTCGCGTTCGGTGTCGGGCGCGAGCGGAGCCGGGCACAGGTAGCGGGTGGCGTCGCCGAAGTACTTGTTCTGGAAGTCGTAGTTGCCGCCGGGCGCCTGGATCTCGATCACCGGCAGCGCGACGGCGTCCGCGCCGCGGCCGAGGATCGCGACCGTCAGTTCGCGGCCGCGGATGAACTGCTCGGCCAGGACGGCATCGTCGTAGCGCGCGGCCAGCTCGAAGGCTTCGGCGATCTCCGAGTAGCCGGAGACCTTGCTGATGCCGATCGTCGACCCCTCGTGCGGCGGCTTCAGGATCAACGGCAGCCCGAGGCGGTCGGGCAGTTCGCGCAGCACGTCGCCGCGGTGGACGACCTCGAACGCCGGCGTCGGCAGGCCGTGGCTGAGCCAGATCCGCTTGGTGAACACCTTGTCCATCGCGACCGCGGACGCCATCACTCCGGAGCCGGTGTAGGGCAGGCCGAGCAGCTCGAGCGCGCCCTGGACGGTGCCGTCCTCGCCGAAGCGCCCGTGCAGCGCGATGAACACGCGCGCGAAGCCGTCCCGCGCCAGTTCGTCGAGCGCCCGCTCGGCCGGGTCGAAGGCGTGGGCGTCGACGCCGCGGCGGCGCAGCGCCGCAAGAACGCCGCTGCCGGAACGCAACGAGATCTCGCGCTCGGCCGAGCGACCGCCCATCAGGACGGCGACCTTGCCGAAGTCGGCGGACTGGTGGTCAGTGGGCATGGCCTGCCTCCGGCACGCGGGCGAGTTCGCGAATCTGCGCCGGCACCGCACCGATGCTGCCGGCTCCCATCGTCAGCACCACGTCGCCGTCGCGCGCCACCTCGAGCACCTGCTGCGGCATTGCCGCGATGTCCTCGACGAACACCGGCTCGACCCGGCCGGCGACCCGCACGGCGCGCGTGAGCGAGCGGCCGTCGGCGGCGACCAGCGGCGCTTCGCCGGCGGCGTACACCTCGGCGAGCAGCAGCACGTCCGCGGTCGACAGCACCTTGGCGAAATCCTCGAACAGGTCGCGGGTGCGGGTGTAGCGGTGAGGCTGGAACGCGAGCACCAGGCGGCGTCCCGGGAACGCGCCCCGCGCGGCCGACAGCGTCGCCGCCATCTCGACCGGGTGATGGCCGTAGTCGTCGACCAGCGTGAAGTGGCCGCCTCCCTGCGCCGGGATCTCGCCGTATCGCTGGAAGCGGCGTCCGACGCCGTTGAACTCGGCCAGGGCGGTCACGATCGCCTCGTCGGGCACACCCAGCTCGTCGGCAACGGCGATCGCGGCGAGCGCGTTCTGCACGTTGTGCATGCCGGGAGCGTTCAGCACGATGTCGATCGGCTCGCTGTCCTGGCGCAGCAGCTTGAACAGCATGCGGCCGCCGTCCGGGCGCGCGCCGACCGCCCGGAACTGGGCGTCGGCCGCGAAGCCGTAGGTGATCACCGGCTTGGACACGAAGGGCAGGATCTCGCGCACGTTCGTGTCGTCGATGCACACCACCGCAGCGCCGTAGAACGGAAGCCGCTGGGTGAACTCGACGAAGGCCTGCTTCAGGCGCGCGAAGTCGTGGCCGTAGGTCTCCATGTGGTCCGCGTCGATGTTGGTGATCACCGCGATCATCGGCGTCAGGTTCAGGAACGAGGCGTCGGATTCGTCGGCCTCGACGACGATGTAGTCGCCGCTGCCCAGACGTGCGTTCGCGCCGGCGCTGTTGAGGCGGCCACCGATCACGAACGTCGGATCGAAGCCGCCGCGGGCGAGCACCGACGACACCAGGCTGGTGGTGGTCGTCTTGCCGTGCGTGCCGGCGATCGCGATCCCCTGCTTGAGCTTCATCAGCTCGGCCAGCATCAGCGCGCGCGGCACGACGGGAATCCGGCGCGCGCGGGCCGCCAGCACCTCGGGGTTGTCGCCCTTGACCGCGGTCGACGTGACGACGCAGTCGGCGCCCTGGATGTGGCCGGCGTCGTGACCGGTCGCCACGACGGCCCCGAGGGATGCGAGGCGGCGGGTCGCGGCGTTCTCGGCGACGTCGGAACCGCTGACCCGGTAGCCCAGGTTCAGCAGCACTTCCGCGATGCCGCTCATCCCGGAGCCGCCGATGCCGACGAAGTGAATGTGTTTGACCTTGTGCTTCATGTCGCGGCGACTTCCTCGCAGACGTCGGCGACACGGGCCGCGGCGTCGGGTTTCGACAGTTCCCGGGCGCGCTGCGCCATGTCCATCAGGCGCTGCCGCGTCAGTCCGCGCAGCACGCCGGCGAGCCGATCCGCGGTCAGCTCGGCCTGCGGCATCAGCAGCGCAGCTCCCGGTCGGCGAGGAAGCGCGCGTTCGCGGTCTGATGGTCGTCGACCGCGT
Source organism: uncultured beta proteobacterium (assembly GCA_963849015.1). Taxonomy (GTDB): domain Bacteria; phylum Pseudomonadota; class Gammaproteobacteria; order Burkholderiales; family Burkholderiaceae_E; genus Quisquiliibacterium. The sequence goes on along the minus strand of CAWKFK010000014.1, from coordinate 481,240 downwards.
GCGGATAAGGAACCAGCAGGCTGGCGACGCCGGCGGCGGCAAGCTCGGACACCGTCATCGCACCCGCCCGCCCGATCACCAGATCGGCGCGGGCATAGGCGGCCGCCATGTCGTCGATGAACTCGACGATCGCCGCCTCGACACCGGCGGCTCGGTAGTTGTCCTCGAGCTGGCGGCGGTGCGCCTTGCCGCTCTGGTGGATCACCTGCGGACGCTCGCCACGCGGCAGCAGCGCGAGCGCCTGCGGCACGACCTCGTTCAGCGCCGCCGCGCCGAGGCTGCCGCCGACGACCAGGACCTGCAGCGGGCCGCTGCGTCCGGACAGGCGTTGCGCCGGCGGCGCGCAGCGCGCGATGTCCTCGCGCACCGGATTGCCGCACCATTCGGCACCCGGCAGCGCGCCCGGAAACGCGACCAGCGAACGCGAGCCGACGCGACCCAGCGCCCGGTTGGCCAGCCCTGCGATCGAGTTCTGTTCGTGCAGCACCAGCGGAATGCGCAGCAGCGCCGCCATCATGCCGCCGGGGAACGAGATGTAGCCGCCCAGTCCGAGCACCACGGCAGGACGCACGGCACGCAGCGCGCCGAGCGCCTGCCAGCAGGCGCGCAGCAGGTTGAGAGGCAGCATAAGGCGCGTGAGCAGGCCCTTGCCGCGCAGGCCGCCGAAGCGGATCCAGCGCATCTCGATGCCGTGCCTGGGGACGAGCGAGGCTTCCATGCCCGACGGATTGCCGAACCAGACCACGCGCCAGTCGCGCGCGCGCATCGCCTGCGCGACGGCCAGCCCCGGCATCACGTGACCGCCCGTGCCGCCCGCCATGATGACGATGGTCCTGCTCATGCCACCCCCCGCATGACAGGGCGATACTGGCGCAATCTCATGCCAACCCCCGCATGAGCTTGCGATTTTCGTAATCGACGCGCAGCAGGACGGCGAGGGCGATGCAGTTCACCAGGATGCCGGTGCCACCGTAGCTCATCAGCGGGAGGGTCAGCCCCTTCGTCGGCAGCAGGCCGACGTTGACGCCCATGTTGATGAAGGCCTGGAATCCGATCCACAGCGCGATGCCCTTGGCGGTCAGGCCGGCGAAGACGCGGTCGAGCGCGATCGCCTGCCTGCCGATCTCGAAGGCACGCCGCGTGATCCAGTAGAACGCGACGATCACCACCATCACGCCGGCCAGCCCGAGCTCCTCGCCGATCACCGCCAGCAGGAAGTCGGTGTGGGCTTCGGGCAGGTAGTGGAGCTTCTCGACCGAGCCGCCGAGGCCGACACCGAACAGCTCGCCGCGTCCGAATGCGATCAGCGAGTGCGTGAGCTGGTAGCCCTTGCCGAGCGGGTCGGCGAACGGGTCGAGGTAGGCGAAGATGCGATCGCGCCGCCAGGGCGACAGCATGATCAGCAGCGCGAAGGTCGACAGGGCGATGACGACCAGGCCCGCAAAGAGCCTGCCGTTGACGCCGCCCAGGAACAGAACGCCCATCGCGACCGAGGCGATCACGACGAAGGCGCCGAGATCGGGCTCGAGCAGCAGCAGCAGCCCGACCGCGGCGACCGCGGTTCCCATCGGCAGGAAGCCCTTCGAGAACTGCTGCATGTAGTCCTGCTTGCGCACCGTGTAGTCGGCCGCGTACAGCACCACGAACAGCTTCATCAGCTCCGAGGGCTGCACGTTGATCACCGCCAGCGACAGCCAGCGGCGTGCCCCGTACACCACCTTGCCGACTCCGGGGATCAGCACCAGCACCAGCAGCACGAGCCCGAACAGGAACAGCACCGGCGCCCAGGCCTGCCAGACGCGGACCGGCACGGCGAATGCGACCAGGCCCAGGCCGACGCCGAGCGCGATCGAGAACGCGTGCCGGACCAGGAAGTGCGTCGGCCGATAGTTGGCGAATCGCGGCGAATCGGGCAGCGCGATCGACGCCGAATAGACCATCACCAGGCCGAACAGCAGCAGCAGCGCAACCGTCCAGACGAGCGCGACGTCGATGTTGTGCACGCTCGCGGCCGCGGCGCCGCGCGCCGGGCCGCGACCCGGGCCGCGGCCGCCGCGCCAGGGCAGGCGGATGCTCAGCATGGCACCCCCGAGTCCTCGGCGAGCGCCCGGACGCAGGCGGCGAACACCTCGGCGCGATGGCCGTAGTCGCGGAACATGTCGAAGCTCGCGCACGCCGGCGACAGCAGCACCGCATCACCGGTGCCCGCCATCGCGGCGGCACGCCGCACCGCGTCGTCCAGGTCCGCGCAGTCGACGAGCGGCACGCCCGCATCGGCGAGCGCGCCGCGAATCAGCGGCGCATCGCGCCCGATCAGCAGCACCGCCCGCGCGTGGTTGCGCACCGGCTGCACGAGCGGCGAGAAGTCCTGCCCCTTGCCCTCGCCACCGACGATCAGCAGACAGCGCCGGCCCAGGCCGTCGAGCGCGGCGACCGTCGCGCCGACGTTGGTGCCCTTGCTGTCGTCGTAGTACTCGACGTCGCGCACCACGGCGATCAGCTCGCAACGGTGCGGCTCGCCGGCGAAGCTGCGCAGTCCGTGCAGCATCGCCGCGATCGGGACGTCGATCGCGCGCGCCAGCGCAAGAGCAGCCAGCGCATTGGCCTGGTTGTGCATTCCGCGCATGCGCAGCGCGTCGGCCGGCATCAGCCGCTTGACGACACACTCGACCGGCTCCTTGCGGCGCCGGCCGACGGGTTCCTCGGCCGGCTGGCTGACCGCGAGCCAGCGCAGGCCACCGTCGTGTGCGATGCCGAATTCGTGCTCCCCCGCCGGCAGGCCGAGCCCGAAACCGGTCGCGCGCTGCGCGCCGCGCGGAGCGGTCGCAGGATCGTCGCGGTTGTACACGCAGACCGCCGCGCCCCGATAGATGCGGTGCTTCGCGTCGGCGTACGAGGCCATCGACGCATGCCAGTCGAGGTGGTCCTGGCTGATGTTGAGCACGACCGCCGCGTCCGGGGCGAGGCTGTCGGTGAGCGCGAGCTGGAAGCTGGACAGCTCGAGGACCCAGACCTCGGGCAGCTCGTTCGCGCGGATCGCCTCGCGCAGCGCGTCGAGTGCTGCCGGGGCGATGTTCCCCGCGACCGCGACCCGCCGGCCCGCCTGTTCGCAGAGGTGTCCGACCAGCCGCGTCGTCGTGGTCTTGCCGTTGGTGCCGGTGATCGCGACCAGCTTCGGCCGATAGCCGTCGCCCGCCATCGCGGCGAGGGCGCGCGCGAAGAGCTCCATCTCGCCGACGACCTGAAGCCCGCGCGCGCGGGCTTCGGCGAAGAACACGGCGGTCTCGCCGACTTCGATCGACAGACCGGGGCTCCACGCGACCAGGTCGACGCCGTCCAGAAGACCGGCCACGAACGGGCCGCCGCTGAACACGGCGTCCGGGACGGTCTCGCGCAATTCGGCGAGACGGCTCGGCGCTTCACGCGTGTCCACCACGCGCACGCGCGCGCCGCGGAATGCCGCCCAGCGCGCCATCGCCAGCCCGGATTCGCCGAGGCCGACGACGAGCACGGCGCTGCCGGCGAGGTCGAAAAGGTGCATCTGGCCGGAGCGGTCGGCGGCGGCGGTGTTCGGGATGTCCATGGCTCGGCGCTTCGTCTAACGCAGCTTCAGGGTGGACAAGCCGATCAGCACCAGCATCATCGTGACGATCCAGAACCGGACCACGACCTGGCTTTCCTTCACGCCGCCGACCTCGAAGTGGTGGTGCAGCGGCGCCATCCTGAAGATGCGACGGCCCGCGCCGTAGCGGCGCTTGGTGTACTTGAAGTAGCCCACCTGCAGCATCACCGACAGGGTCTCGACGACGAACACGCCGCCCATGACGAACAGCACGATCTCCTGTCGAACGATCACGGCGATCGTGCCCAGCGCGCCGCCGAGCGCCAGCGCCCCGACGTCGCCCATGAAGACCTGGGCCGGGTAGGCGTTGAACCACAGGAAAGCGAGGCCCGCCCCGCCGATCGCGCCGCAGAACACGGTCAGTTCGCCGGCGCCTGGAATGTGCGGAATCAGCAGATAACGCGAGAAGACCGCGTTGCCGGTCACGTAGGCGAAGACGCCGAGCGCGGTGCCGACCAGCACCGCCGGCAGGATCGCGAGGCCGTCGGCGCCGTCGGTCAGGTTCACCGCGTTGCTGGTGCCGACGATCACCAGGTAGGTCAGTCCGATGAAGCCGAACACGCCGAGCGGATAAGCGACGTTCTTGAAGAACGGCACGATCAGGTCCGCGCGCGGCGGCAGGTCGAGCGCGAACCCGCCGCGCGCCCACTGCATGAACAGGTCGAGGGCCTCGGCATTGGTCTGCGCGGGAACCGCGAACGCCAGGTAGACGGCGGCCACGATGCCGATCAGCGACTGCCAGAAGTACTTTTCGCGCGCCCGCATCCCGTTCGGGTCCTTGTGGACGACCTTGCGGTAGTCGTCGACCCAGCCGATCCAGCCGAACCCGAGCGTGACGATCAGCACTGCCCACACGAACCGGTTCGACAGGTCGCTCCACAGCAGCGTCGCGGCGCCGACCGCGATCAGGATCAGCGCGCCGCCCATGGTCGGCGTTCCGGACTTGGACAGGTGGGTCTGTGGACCGTCCACGCGGACCGACTGGCCGATCTTGAGCGCGGTGAGCTTGCGGATCAGCATCGGCCCGAACACCAGGCCGATCAGCAGCGCGGTCAGCGTCGCCATCACGGCGCGCAGCGTGATGTAGTTGAAGACGGAGAAGGCGCGGATGTCGCGGGCCAGCCACTGCGCGAGCTCGAGCAGCATCAGTGCGCCTCCGCGACCGGTTCGGTGCGCCGCACGAGGCCGGCGACGATGCGCTCCATGCGCATGAACCGCGAACCTTTGACGAGCAGCGTCGCGCCGGGCGAGGCGAGTTCGCGCGCGCGCTCGAGCAGCGCGTCGACCGTCTCGAAGTGCTCGCCGCGCTCGCCGAAGGCGGCGACGGTCTCGCGCGTCGCGTCGCCGAGCGCGAGCAGGCGATCGACGCCGCGCTCGGCGGCATACACGCCGACCTCGCGATGGAACTTCGGCCCGTCCGGACCGACCTCGCCCATGTCGCCCAGCACCAGCACCCGCGGCGACGGCAGCGCGTGCAGGACGTCGATCGCGGCGCGCACCGAATCGGGATTGGCGTTGTAGCTGTCGTCGATCACAATTCCGCCGCCCGCGCCGTTCAGGCGCGCCAGACGCCCGCGCACCGGCCGGAACTGCTCGAGCCCCGCGGCGATCGTCGCGGCATCGATGCCGACCGCCATCGCGCAGGCGGCCGCTGCCAGCGCGTTGCGCACGTTGTGCATGCCGTCGATGGACAGGCAGACGCGCACCGTGTCGTCGCCGACCCGCATGTCGAATCCGTCGGGACGCGCCGTCGCGTCGGCGCTGACCGCGCAGTCCGGCTGCAGACCGAACTCGATGCACCGGCGCTGCCCGGAGAGGGCCCGCCAGAGCGCGGTGTGCGCGTCGTCGCCGGGAAACACCGCGACCCCGTCGGAAGGCAGGGCGCTCAGGCTGGCACCGTTCTCGATCGCCGTCGCCTCGACCGACTGCATGAACTCCTGATGCTCGCGCTGCGCGTTGTTGACCAGCGAAACGGTGGGCTGCGCCACCGACGCAATCCACGCGATCTCGCCCGGCCGGTTCATGCCGAGTTCGAGAACGGCCGCACGATGCGATGCGCGCAGCCGCAGCACCGTGATCGGCACACCGATCTCGTTGTTCAGGTTGCCGGCGGTCGCCAGCCGCGCGTCCTCGCCGAAACGCAGCGCGAGGATCGACGCGATCATCTCCTTGACGGTGGTCTTGCCGTTGCTGCCCGTGACGGCGATCAGCGGCAGCGCGAAACGCCTGCGCCAGCCCGCCGCGATCTCGCCCAGCGCCACGCGGGTGTCCGGCACCAGCAGCGCGGGTGCCTTCATGCCGTCGACCCAGCGCTCGGCGAGCACGGCCGCGGCACCCGCCGCCTGCGCCTGCGCGACGAACGCGTGCGCGTCGTGCGTCTCCCCGCGCAGCGCGACGAACAGGGCGCCCGCCGTCGATGCGCGCGAGTCGGTGCTGACCGCGTCGATGCGCACCGCGCCGTCGCCGATCATCCGGCCCGTCGACAGCCACGCGAAGGCTTCGCGCAGGCTAAACACGGCACGCCACCTCGCGCGCTGCCAGGGCGCGGCTCGCGACCTCGGCATCCGAGAACGGATGCCGAACGCCGGCAATCTCCTGGTACTCCTCGTGCCCCTTGCCGGCGATCAGCACGACGTCGGCGGCATTCGCTTCGCGAATCGCGCGCGCGATCGCCACCGCCCGATCCAGTTCGGTGATCGCCGGCTCCCGGCTCAACCCGGCACGGATGTCCGACACGATCCGGAACGGCTCCTCCGAACGCGGATTGTCGCTGGTGACGACCACGCGATCGGCTCCGCGCTCGGCGACCACACCCATGATCGGCCGCTTGCCGGGGTCGCGGTCGCCGCCCGCCCCGAACACGCACCACAGCTGTCCGCCGCGCGCATCGGCCACCGTCCGCAGCGAGGCCAGCACGCTGAGCAGCGCGTCGGGACTGTGCGCGTAATCGACCACCACCAGCGGCGAGCCCGCGCGCTCGATCGACTGCATGCGACCGGGCACCGGGCGCAGCGCCTCGAGCTGCGCGACGACCTGCTCGAACGGCACGCCCAGCGACAGCCATGCACCGGCCACGGCCATCGCATTCGACGCATTGAAGCGACCGACCAGTTCGAGGCGCAGTTCGGCGCGTCCAAAGTCGCCACCGAGCGCCATCAGCACGCCCGCCCCGTCCTCGATGACCCGTTCGGCCAGCAGGATCCGGTCGCCCTTGGCGCCATGGCGGCCGGGCATCATGCCGTACACGATGCTGGCCGGCGCCTCGCCTTCGCGGCGGTCGGTGCGCGCCGCCCGCAGCAGTGTCGGCGCGAGCGGGTCATCGCCGTTGACCACCACGGACTGCAGGCGCGGCCAGCCGAACAGCCGCGCCTTGGCCGCACCGTAGGCCTCCATCGTCTGGTGGTAGTCGAGGTGGTCGCGCGTGAGGTTCGTGAACACCGCGACCTCGATGCTGGTGCCGTTCAGCCTGCCCTGCTCGAGCCCGATGGACGAGGCCTCGAGCGCAACCGTGTCGACGCCGCGGGCGCGATATTCGGCGAGCATCGCCTGCAGCGTCAGCGCGTCCGGGGTCGTCAGGCCCGCGGGTCCGCGCTCGCCGACGAGGCCCGACCCGAGGGTGCCGACCACCGCGCTCGGCGCGTCGGCGCGGTGCATGCCCTGCGCGATCCACTGGGTCGTGCTGGTCTTGCCGTTGGTGCCGGTGACCGCGACGACGCGCAGCGCGTCCGAGGGCACGCCGTGGAAATGGCTGGCGATCGCACCGGCCAGCGCGCGCAGGCCCGGCACCACGCGGCACTGCACCTTGCCGGCGGCCTGCGCCGCGCCGGGCTGCTCGTCGATCAGCAGCGCGCCGGCGCCGCGCGCGATCGCATCCTCGACGAAGCGACGACCGTCATCGCGGCTGCCCGGCAGCGCGAAGAACGCGTCGCCCGGCATCACCTGGCGGCTGTCGACGCGAAGGCGCGCTCCGCTCGGCAGAAGGTCGCGCAACCACCGCGCGAGTTCCCGCGCAAGGCCGTCTTCGACGCTGACGAGGGGTTTCGGATCGACGCGGTCGAGCATTCAGAAGCTCTCGGGGACCGGATCGATCGGAACGATCTGCCCGGTGAGCGGGGCGTCCGGATCGACCCGCATGGTGCGCAGGGTCTCGCCTGCGATCTGGGCGAACACCGGGGCGGCCACCAGACCGCCGTAGTACTTGCCGGCAGTGGGCTCGTCGATCATCACCGCGATCACCACGCGGGGATCGGAGACCGGCGCGAAACCGACGAACGACGCGACGTATTTCTTCACGTAGCGACCGCCTTCCTGCTTGTGCGCGGTGCCGGTCTTGCCGGCGACGCGATAGCCGAGGATCTGCGCCTGCGGAGCGGTGCCGCCGGGTCCGGCCGCCATCTCGAGCATGTGACGGACCGCCCTGGCGGTCTTCGGGCTGATCACCTGCACGCCGGTGGTCGGCCCGTCGGTGCGCAGCATGGTCAGCGGCGGGATGTCGCCGTCACGCGCGAACATCGTGTAGGCGCGGGCGAGCTGGACCAGCGACACCGAGATGCCGTGACCGTAGGACATGGTCGCCTGCTCGATCGGCTTCCAGCTCTTGTACGGGCGCACGCGCCCGGCGACCGCCCCGGGGAAACCCATCTGCGGGGCCTGCCCGAAACCGACCGCCGTGAACATCTCCCACATCTTCTGCGGCGGCATCGACAGCGCCATCTTCACGGTGCCGACGTTCGAGGACTTCTGCAGCACCTGCTCGACGGTCAGCGCCCCGTGCGGATGCGCGTCGCCGATCGTGTTCGAACCGATCGTCAGCCTGCCCGGCGCCGTGTTGATCACCGTCTGCGGCGTCACCTTGCCGTTCTCGAGCGCCAGCGCGGTCGTGAACGGCTTCATCGTCGATCCGGGCTCGAAGGTGTCGGTGATGACGCGGTTGCGCAGCTGCGCGCCGGTGAGCTGACCGCGCTGGTTCGGGTTGTAGGTCGGCAGGTTGGCGAGCGCCAGGATCTCGCCCGAGCGCACGTCGATGACCACCGCCGCTCCGGCCTGGGCGCGGTGCGCCTCGACGGCCGAGCGCAGTGCGCCGAACACCTGGTACTGGATCTTGCTGTCGATCGACAGCTGCAGTTCGCGCCCGTCGTGCGGTTCGCGGACCATGCCGACATCCTCGATGATCCGGCCGAGCCGGTCCTTGATCACGCGGCGGCTGCCCGGCTTGCCTGCCAGGGTCTTCTGCTGCGCCAGCTCGATGCCTTCCTGGCCGATGTCCTCGACATTGGTGAAGCCGACCACGTGGGCGAGCGCCTCGGCCTCGGGATAGTGGCGCTTGTATTCCTTGCGCTCGTAGACGCCCGGGATGTCGAGCGCCGCGACACGCTCCGCAACCGAGACGTCGACCTGGCGCTTCAGGTAGACGAAGGTCTTGTCCTCGTCGGCGAGGCGTGCCTGCACCTGCCGCACCGGCATGTCGAGCACGCGCGCGAGTTCCGCGATCTGGTCGGGCGTCGCCTCGAGATCCTCGGGCGAGGCCCAGATCGCGCGCGCCGGCAGGCTCGACGCGAGCACCCGGCCCTGCCGGTCGACGATCTTGCCGCGCGACGCCGGCAGCTCGATGGTGCGGCCGTAGCGCGACTCGCCCTGGCGCTGCAGGAAGTCGTGCGTCATCAGCTGGAGGTAGACGGCGCGGCCGGCGAGCGCGAGGAACGCCAGTGCGACCAGGAACATCAGCAACCGCGAACGGTAGGCGGGAAGCTTGACCTGCAGCAGGGTATTGGCCGCGAACGGTACCGCCCGGGTCATTTGTCGGCCTTCATCGCCGTCTGCTCGACCGGCACGTCGGCGGTCAGGTACAGCGTGCGATTGGCCGGAACCGCCTGCATCGACAGGCCGCGCCGCGCCTTGCCGTCGATCATCGACGGCTTGGCCAGCCCGTCCTGCTCGACCCGCAGCTGGTCCCACCGGGACTCGAGCTGCCGCGCCTGTCCCTGCGCGCGCTCGAGATCGATGAACAGCCGGCGCGCATGATGCTGGGAGGTCACCAGCCCGAGCGCGCAGACCAGCAGCAGGAAGACGAGCAGGACGTTGACGCGGCTCATCGGCCCGCCGTCCGTTCGGCCACGCGCAGCACCGCCGAGCGCGCACGCGGATTGCCCGCCACCTCGGCATCGCCGGGAAGCAGCCGCAGCAGCGGACGCAGCCGGATCCGCACGCCCGGCAGGATGCCGCCGCGGACCGGATCCCTCGGTGCGTCGCGCCCGCTCTCGCGTGCGATGAATTGCTTCACGATCCGGTCTTCCAGTGAATGGAAACTGATGACCGCCAGGCGCCCGCCGGGGCGCAGCCGGTCCACCGCAGCTTCTAGAGCCCCCTGGAGTTCTTCAAGCTCTTGATTGACGAAAATCCGTACAGCCTGAAAGGTGCGTGTAGCCGGGTCCTTGCCCATCTCCGGCTTCCTCTGGCGGCTCCGGACGACACCCGCCACGAGGCGGGCAAACTCTCCGGTTGTCTGAAGCGGGGAGCCACCGGCGTTCCCGCGGCGAGCAACAATCGCCTTTGCAATCGGAACAGCAAACCGTTCTTGCCCATATTCCCTCACCACTTCGGCAATTTCGCCTTCGTCGGCCTTCGCCAGCCATTCGGAAGCCGGCACCCCCCGGGTCGGATCCATCCGCATGTCGAGCGGACCATCCCCCCGGAAACTGAAGCCGCGCGCCGGATCGTCGAGCTGGGGAGACGACACCCCCAGATCCAGCAGCACGCCATCCACCTCTTCGACTCCAAACCCGTCGAGCACCGCCGCCAGGGTCGAGAAGCGCGCATGCGCGATGACGAATCGCGCATCCGGATGCTCCACCTGCCACACCCTGGCCGCTTCGACCGCCTCCGGATCACGATCCAGCGCGATCAGCCGCCCGCCTTCATCCAGCCGTCCGAGAATCGCCGTGCTGTGCCCGCCGCGACCGAAAGTCCCGTCGACATAGACTCCGTCGCGACGCGTCACCAGCGCATCGACCGCCTCGTCGAGCAGAACCGTCCGGTGCTCCCCGGCCTGCACAGAACGGCCCGTCATCCGCACCAACCCCGCCTGGAACCCACGCACCCGCCCCGATCAGAACGTGAAGTTGGCCAGGGACTCGGGAATCCCGGCCGCCAGCGCCTCCTTGTCCTTGATCGCGAGCTGCTCGGCGTCCCACAGCTCGAAGAACTTCCCCATGCCAAGCATCATCACGTCCTTCACCAGGCCACCCGCCGCACGCAGCGGCGGCGGCACGAGGATCCGGCCGTTCGAGTCCATGTCGATGTCCGCCGCATGCCCCAGCACGATGCGCTTCAGCTGCGCGGCCGACATCGGCCACTCCGCGACCTTCGCGCTGTAGGCATCCCAGGTGGGCATCGGAAAGAGTTGCAGGCAGCCGTCCAGGCTGCGCGCCAGCTTCAGGCGACCGTCGCACTGCGCCAGCAGGGCGTCGCGGTGCCGCGCCGGAACGGTCAACCGTCCCTTCGCATCCATCACCAGCGAGGAGCTCCCCTGGAACATCACTTTGGACGGGCCCTGTTATGTGTGCGCTGGGCGGGGTGTTCGTGCCAGTAATATGCACCTAAACCCCACAAAGCACCACTTTTTTACACAAGTCCCCACTGTATAGAAAGCACCTGACAGGGTCAAGTTGACCCGCGGGCTTTTCCCAATGGAGACAAGGACTTAGCGCCTTTTTTGCCGGATCGGCAGAAAAGAAGATGCAATAAAGGCCAATGATATTAGGCCTCTAGCGCAAACATCGAAGGTGACACTTCAGAAAAAAGGCGTTGGGAGCGGGTCTGTAGGCCGGATTCTGTCGGCCGGCGAACCGGCCGGACGGTCATTCGTCTGGGCGCGCGGTTGCCCGCGCGCTCGAGCCATCTACCCGCACGCTCGGACGGACCGTCCTGCCCGGGGGGAACCCGGATCGCGTGCCTATTTGATGTTGCTCCGGGTGGGGTTTGGCGTGCCGTCCGTGTCGCCACGAACGCGGTGAGCTCTTACCTCGCCGTTTCACCCTTGCCTGACGGAACCGATCGCCCAGCCGCGCGGTATGACCCGCGCCGCCGCAGCGACCGCCCGCCATCGGCGGTCTGCTTTCTGTTCCACTTTCCGTCGCCCTCGGCCCGAAGGCCTGCTGCGCCTGGCCGTTAGCCAGCACCCTGCCCTGTGGAGTCCGGACCTTCCTCGAGGCGCCGTTGCGCCCCGCGACCGTCCGACCCGCTCCCGGGGCGAATTCTACGCGTTCGGGGCGCGCCCCGGGCCGCGCCCGAGCCGTTGCAGCGCGATTCGCGCCGCGGCGACCTTCGGGCGCGCCGACGCGGCCGAAGGCGGTCAGCGGCGCATCGTCACGGCACCGGGGTTGTCCTCGATGTAGCCCCGCACGATGGACGCGAAGTCGGCATCGGCGGTGAAGCCCATCGACCGCGCGCGCGCGGTGTCGAATCGCCCCGCCCAGGTCCGCACCAGCCGCATCACCGATTCGTCGGGCTGATGACGGACCAGCGCCGCGGCGCCGTCGCCGCCGTACTGGCGCAGCGCGTCGAGTTCCTCGTGCATGGACGCGACCAGGCCGGGCAGGTTCACCGATCGGTGCCAGCCCCAGGCCGACGCGGGCAGCGAAAGCGCGTGCAGAAACATGCGCACGACGGTCCGCGGCGAGGCGACCCACATCTCGGTCGACGGATCGACCGGCAGGATCGCCTGCTTGCCGGCGAGCGGCTCGCGGATGATGCCGGAGGCGAAACCGGAAGCGGCGCCGTTGGGCAAACCGGGCCGCACGACCACGGTCGGCACGCGCACGCTGCGCCCGTCGATGAATCCCTTGCGGCTGTAGTCCTGGACCAGCACCTCGCCGATCAGCTTCTGTGCGCCGTAGGAGCCTTGCGGCGTCGGCGTCGTCGCGTCGGTCACGACCGCCGGCAGGTCGCCGCCGAACACGGCGATCGAGCTGGAGAACAGCAGGCGCGGCTGCGTACCCGCGGATCGGGCCGCCTCCAGCAGGTTGCGCGTGCCGTCCAGGTTGACGCGCATGCCGAGGTCGAAATCGGCCTCGGCCGTGCCGCTGACGACGGCCGCCAGATGAACGATCACGCCGGTGTCCTTGCCGACCAGGCCGCGCACGACCGACCGATCGGCGATGTCGCCGGCGACGTTGCGCACGCGCGCATCGTCCAGCGCGCCGGCCGACTGGTCGAAGCAGACGATGCGGTCGATGGCCTGCGGCCTGCCGTCGAGGTCGATGCGGCCGCGCTCGAGGATGGCGCGGATCAACTGCTGGCCGAGGAAGCCGGCCCCGCCGGTCACGAGAATTTCCATCAGAGGTCCCCTGTCGATAGGCGAGCGCCCGGATCGCCGCCGGCTTCGGAAGCCGCGCGACGCCGGCGCCCCGGCCGGAATACTGCCGCATCCCGGTAGAAGGCGGGGTCGGCGTTGTCCGGCCACCAGCCCGGAATGCCCAGCACCGGGACCGGACAGAAGGCCGCCGGAAGCAGCGATGCCGGCGTCAAGGCCTCCGCCAGCATGCGATCCAGCAGGCGGCGAGCGGGCGCAGGTTCTGTCGTCCGGAGCGCTCCGGCGCCCGGTATCACGACGGCCGCAGCCTCGGCGCGGACGATCCAGGCATGCCCGCAGACCGCCTTGTAGGGCGCGCGCAGCTTGTCGAGCAGGGCGTGCCCGAAGACCGCCACGCGGGCGCCGTCGCCGAATCGCACCCGACCCGCGACGAACAGATCCTGCCAGTCGAAACCGCGCAGCGCACCCGCCAGGCGATCGTCGTCGGTGACCAGCACGATGGCGTTCTCGTCGAACAGCGTGGCGGCGTCGCGCAGGCCGCCGCGCGTCCCGTGTACGCCCTCGTGCGCGATCACCTCGGCCTGCAGCCGGTTCAGCCGCGCCTTGGTGCGCGGGAAGGACAGCCAGACCAGCGCGTTGAACAGGTCGTGCCAGGCCCCCGCGGCATCGCACCGGGTCGGCACCTGCCCGCTCGTCCAGATGTGCGCTTCATAGCTGGAAGGGGCGACCGAACGGGCGTCGACGAAGCGGATCGGCCGGCCGTTTTCGTTGCGGATTCCGCGCGCCGCGGCAGCCTCGTCGAGGCGCGCACGGCAGACGTCGAACCTGCCGGCCTCGGCGTGCGCCAGCACCGGTTCCAGATCGGCACGGATCACATCGAACCAGGGGGCCGACCAGCGGCCCGGCGCCGCCGCAGTGCCGCCCGCCGCGCCTAGTCGGCGGACGTCAGCTTCCACTGCAGGGATTCGCCCGCGGCGAGCGGCACGATCGCGTCGCCGGGGAATGGCAGGCTGTCCGGAATGCGCCAGGGCTCGCGCACCAGGGTCACGCTGCCGGCGTTCACGGGCAGGCCGTAGAACCGCGGTCCGTGCCGGCTCGCGAACCCCTCGAGCCGCCCGAGCGCGCCGGCCAGTTCGAACGCGGCGGCATACAGCTCGAGCGCGTGCGGCGCGGTATAGCAGCCGGCGCAGGCCGCCGCGTGCTCCTTCAGGCGCTGCGCGTGCGGCGCGCTGTCCGTGCCCAGGAAGAAACGCGGGTTGCCGCTGGTGGCCGCCTCGAGCAGCGCGAGCCGGTGCGACTCGCGCTTCAGCACGGGCAGGCAGTACCAGTGCGGACGCAAACCGCCGGTGAAGATCGCGTTGCGGTTGTAGAGCAGGTGATGCGCGGTGATCGTCGCGCCGATGCCGTCGGCCGCGTCGCGCACGTACTGGGCCGCCTCGCGCGTGGTGATGTGCTCGAACACGACGCGCAGCGCGGGAAAGCGGCGCCGCAGCGGTTCCAGCACCTGGTCGATGAACACCTGCTCGCGATCGAACACGTCGACGGACGGATCGGTCGCCTCGCCGTGCACCAGCAGCGGCAGTCCGACGCGCTGCATCCGTTCGAGCACGCCGTCGACCTTGCCGATGTCGGTGACGCCGGCATCGGAGTTCGTCGTCGCGCCCGCCGGATAGAGCTTCACGCCGTGCACGACGCCGCTGCGGGCAGCGGCTTCGACCTCGTCCGGCCGCGTGTTGTCGGTCAGGTACAGCGTCATCAGCGGCTGGAACTGCGCGGCCCGCTCGTCGATCTCGCCCGCCGCCAGCGCCGCGTGCACCGCGGCGAGCACACGCTCGCGATAGGCGAGCGCGTCGGCCAGGGTCGTCACGGGCGGCTTCAGGTTGGGCATCACGATGGCCCGGGCGAACTGCCGGGCGCTGGCGGCGATCACCGCGCGCATCGCGTCGCCATCGCGCAGGTGGAGGTGCCAGTCGTCGGGCCGGGGAATGCGTATCGTGTCCATGACGCGATTCTACGATTCCGGCAGCAGCAGGATCACGCGGTAGTCGTTGACGTTGGTGCGGGTCGGCCCGGTGTGCACCAGGTCGCCGAGGCCGGCGAAGAAGCCGTAGCCGTCGTTGTCGTCGAGCATCCGGCGCGCATCGAGGCCGACGACTGCGGCGCGCCGCAGCGTGTCCGGTGTCAGCAGCGCGCCGGCATTGTCCTCGCTGCCGTCGATGCCGTCGGTGTCCGCCGCCAGCGCCCATGCACCGGGAACCGACGCGAGCTCGCGCGACAGCGCCAGCAGGAATTCCGCGCAGCGCCCGCCGCGGCCCTTGCCGCGCACGGTCACCGTGCACTCGCCGCCCGAGATCAGCGCGACCGGACGCCGGAACGGACGATCCCGCGTCGCCACCTCGCGGGCGATCGCGCCCAGCACCTGGGCGACCTCGCGCGCCTCGCCGGTGATCGTGTCGCCGAGCACCGCCGCGCGCACACCCGCCGCCTCGAACACGCGCGCCGCGGCGTCGAGGCTGCCGTGCGCGGTCGCCACCATCCGGTGGACGACGCGACCGAACAGTGGATCGCCGGGCTTCGGCGTCTCGCCGACCGAGCCCGACGCGCCGCGCGCCAGGTGGGCCGCGACGCTCGCGGGCGGCTCGATCCCCCAGCGCGTCAGCACGTCGATCGCGTCGCGGTACGTGCTCGGGTCGGGCGCGCACGGGCCCGACGCGATCGCCGACAGGTCGTCGCCGGCGACATCCGACACCACCAGCGCCAGCACCGACGCGGGCGTCGCCTGCGCCAGGCGCCCGCCCTGGATCCGCGACAGGTGCTTGCGCACGACGTTGATTTCCTGAATCGGAGCGCCGCTGGCGAGCAACTGCCGCGTCACCGTCTTCAGGTCGGCCATCGGAACGGCAGCCACCGGCAGCGACAGCAGGCTCGAACCTCCGCCCGAGACCAGCACCAGCAGCAGGTCCTCGGGGCCGAGCGCGGCGGCCAGCGACAGGATGCGGGCCGCCGCCTCCTCGCCTGCCCGGTCGGGCACCGGGTGCCCGGCCTCGACCACCTCGATGCGCCGGCACGGCAGCCCGTGCGCATAGCGCGTCACGACCAGGCCTTCGAGCGCGGCGTCGGCAGGCCAGTGGCGCTCGACCGCCATCGCCATGCTGGCCGCAGCCTTGCCGGCGCCGACCACGACGGTGCGGCGGTGGGCGGCGATCTGCGCCGGCCGCGGCAGCTGCGCGGCCAGCACCTCGAGCGGGTCGGCCGCCGCGACCGCGGCGCGATAGCTGTTCAGCAGGAGTTCACGTGACATGGGGCGCGCGCCGGACGGGTTCCTCGAGCCCCGCAGCCATCGCGGGTGCGCGTGGCGATCGCGGGGAACTCGAGAATGCCATGCGCGTTGCGGCCGCGCGGCCGTTCCGGCTTTCGCGACGGGCGCGCCCGAGCGGGCGCGGCGCCCCGTCGCGCCGGGTCAATCCGCGTAGACCCCGGCCTTCTTGATCACCGGGCCCCACCGGTCGATCTCGGCCTTCAGATGCTTCGCCAGGGCCTCCGGCGTCTGCATCGGCACCGGATAGATCACCGATCCCAGGTCGGCGAAGCGCTTCTGCAGGTCGGGATTCTTCAGCGCGGCCTGCAGCGACGCGACCAGTTTGTCGACCACCGGTTTGGGCGTGCCCTTCGGCGCGTACATTCCGTGCCAGATGCCGAGTTCCATGCCCTGCAGCCCTCCTTCGGCGGCCGTCGGCAGGTCCTTCAGCGAATCGAGGCGCTTGTTCGCCGTCAGCGCGAAAGCCTTGACCTTGCCGGCCTTGATCTGCTGGGTCGTGTTCGTCGACTGGTCGCACAGGATGTCGACCTGGCCGCCGATCAGGTCGGTCATCGCCGGCGCGGTGCCTTTGTACGGCACCGTGGTCAGGTCGGTGGCGATCGCCTGCTGGAACAGCAGGCCGCACAGGTGCGACGCGGCACCCAGGCCGGCGTTGGCCAGCGTGACCTTGGCCTGGTTGGCCTTGGCATAGGCGACCAGTTCCTTCATGTCTTTCGCCGGCAGATCGGCGCGCGCCAGGATCGTCATCGGCACGTCGTTGATCAGGCCGATGTACTCGAAGTCCTTCAACGGATCGAAAGGCAGGCGGCGATACAGAGCCGGCGCGGTCGCCATGCCGATGTGCCAGACCAGCACCTTGTAGCCGTCGGGCGCTGCCCGGGCGACGTCGCCCGCACCCAGCGTACCGCCGGCACCGGGCTTGTTTTCGACGATGACCGGCTGGCCGAGGGTCTTCTCCATCGCCTGCCCGACCTGGCGGGCGACGGTGTCGGTGGGACCGCCGGCTGCGAAGGGGACCACGATCGTCACCGGCTTGGTCGGAAAGGCCTGCGAATGGGCGGCGCCCGCCGCCAGCGCCATGGAAATCACCAGCGAGATCCGTTTGAATGCTCCGATCATCTCGATACCCCCAGCTATACGCAATAAACACAAAAATTTTATTGCATTCGGCTGGAACCAAAAATGAACCAGATCAAGAAAATCCCGGTTTTCCTGGCGGGCACGGAACCGCGGACGCGCGCCACGCGCGGACCCGCTCGCAGTTCCGCGCCCCGTCCGGCGCGGCCCTCGCTCAGCCGAGCGCGGCCTCCACCGCGCGGCCGACATCGGCGGTGCTGGCGGTTCCCCCCATGTCGGGCGTGCGCGGACCGTGCCCGGTGACCTGCTCGATCGCGGCGACGATCGCGTCGTGCGCCTGCTGGTGGCCGAGGTGCGCCAGCATCATCGCACCGCACCAGATCTGGCCGATCGGGTTCGCGATGCCCTTGCCGGCGATGTCGGGCGCCGAACCGTGCACCGGCTCGAACAGCGACGGGAACTTCCGCTCCGGATTGATGTTGGCCGACGGCGCGATGCCGATCGTGCCGGTGCAGGCCGGCCCGAGGTCGGACAGGATGTCGCCGAACAGGTTCGATGCGACCACCACGTCGAACCAGTGCGGGTTGCGCACGAAGTGCGCGGTCAGGATGTCGATGTGGAACTTGTCGACTTTCACGTCCAGGTAGCTCGCCTGCATCTCGGCGACCCGCTCGTCC
This sequence comes from uncultured beta proteobacterium, assembly GCA_963849015.1. Lineage (GTDB taxonomy): Bacteria > Pseudomonadota > Gammaproteobacteria > Burkholderiales > Burkholderiaceae_E > Quisquiliibacterium. The sequence continues at coordinate 463,235 of CAWKFK010000014.1, read as the reverse complement.
CAGTACGGCATCGAGATGAAGATGCCGTTCGACTTGGTCGCCGACGTGAGGTGCTTCTTCGGGCGCTGGCGCGCGAGCTCGAAGGCGTAGCGCAGCACGCGGTCGACCCCGATGCGGGTGAAGATCGACTCCTGCAGCACGAACTCGCGCTCCGTTCCCGGGAACATCTTGCCGCCCACCGACGAGTACTCTCCCTCGGTGTTCTCGCGGACCACGTAGAAGTCGATGTCGCCAGGCTTGCGATCGGCCAGCGGGCACGGCACGCCGGGCATCAGCCGCACCGGACGCAGGTTGATGTACTGGTCGAACTCGCGGCGGAACAACAGCAGCGAGCCCCACAGCGAGACGTGGTCGGGGATCTTGTCGGGCCAGCCCACCGCCCCGAAATAGATCGCATCGTGGCCGCCGATCCGCTGCCGCCAGTCCTCGGGCAGCATGCGGCCGTGCCGCTCGTAGTACGCCCAGCTGGAGAAGTCGAAGTGGTCGAATTCGAGCCCGATGCCGAAGCGCCGTGCCGCGGCCTCGAGGACGCGTATGCCCTCGGGCATCACCTCGGTGCCGATGCCGTCGCCGGCGATGACCGCAATTCTGTGTCTGCTCATGGCGTCTCCTCGGAATGCCGAAGTGTAAAGTGACGACAGGAGGCGCTCACGTGCATCACGTCCGGACCCCGATCCTTTCGATGGTGGCAGCCGCGCTGCTCGGCGGGTGCGTCGCGCCGGGCGTCTACGTACCCGGCACGGTGTACACGCAGGCTGACGCCGCACCCGGCGCCAGCATCGGCGAGCTGCTGCAGATGCTGCAGGCCGGCCGCCCACAGGCCGACATCGCCGCCGAGATCGCGGCGCGCGGATTGCGCACCAGCCCGGCGCCCGCCGACCTCGACGTGCTGGCCGCCGCGGGCGCGACCCCCGAGTTGCTGGCCGCGGTCCGCGACGCGCCGATCGCGGCATCGGCTCAGCAGACCGTGATCGTTTCGGAGCCCTATCCGGCCTGGCCCCCGTACTACCCGTGGTACTACCCGTGGGGCGGCTACTACGGACCGGGATTCGGGATGCAGTGGCCCTACTGGGGGTTCGGCTGGGGCGGAGGGGCGTACCCGCGCCCCTTGCCGCCCGGGGGCGGGGCCCACCCTGGTGGGCCGCCCCGTCCCGCAGGGCCCGGGCAGCCAGGCAGGCCGGCGATGCCTCCCCCAGGAGGAGCGGCGCCACCGGCGAGACCCGCCGCGCCGGCGCCATCGATGAAGCCGATTCCTGCGCCGCGCGTCATTCCCGGCAAGTGAGCGCGCTCGTGTGTCGGGCGGACATGCCCCCGCAAGCCGGCCGTGACGGTCAGCCCGCCAGCTCAGTGCGTTCCTGCGCCTGCGCGGCCCACATCCGCGCGTAGACGCCGCCCCGCTCGAGCAGCTCGGCGTGCGTGCCGGTCTCGACCACCCGCCCCTGGTCGAGCACCAGGATCCGGTGGGCATCGACGATCGTCGACAGACGGTGCGCGATCACCAGCGTCGTGCGGCCCGCGGCGACGGCGCGCAGCGCCTGCTGGATCGCCTGCTCGTTGCGCGTGTCGAGCGCCGAGGTCGCCTCGTCGAGGATCAGGATCGGCGGGTCCTTCAGCAGCATGCGCGCGATCGCGACCCGCTGCTTCTCGCCCCCGGACAGCTTCAGGCCGCGCTCGCCGACCGGGGTCTCGTAGCCGTCGGGCAGCGCACGGATGAACCCGTCGAGCTGCGCCGCGCGGCAGGCCGCCTCGATCTCCTCGTCCGGTGCGCCCGGACGACCGTAGCCGATGTTGTAGCGGATCGAGTCGTTGAACAGCACGGTGTCCTGCGGCACGATCCCGACCGCAGCGCGCAGGCTCGCCTGCGTGAAGCTGCGGATGTCCCGGCCGTCGATCAGGATTCGCCCGCCGCTGACGTCGTAGAAGCGGAACAGCAGCCTGGCCAGCGTCGACTTGCCGGCGCCGCTGGCGCCGACGACCGCCGTGGTGGTGCCGGGAGCGATCGTGAAGCTCAGCGCGTGCAGGATCGGCCGCGCCGGATCGTAGGCGAAGTCCACGCGATCGAACACGATCTCCGGTCCGCCGCCGCTGGCGCGCGCAGCGAGTTCCAGCGGACGCGCATCCGGCGCGTCGGCCACTTCGCGGTGCGCATCGAGCAGCGAGAACATGCGCTCGAGATCGGCCAGGCTCTGCTTGATCTCGCGATACAGAACGCCGAGAAAGTTCAGCGGCGCGTAGAGCTGGATCATGAACCCGTTGACCAGCACGAGGTCGCCGAGCGTCATGCGCCCCTCGACGACACCGACGGTCGCGCGCCACACCATCAGCGTGACCGCGGCGGCGATGATCAGCGACTGCCCGGTGTTGAGCAGCGACAGCGACGCCTGGCTCTGCAGCTTCGCGCGCTCGTAGCGCCTCAGCGTCTCGTCGTAGCGGCGCGCCTCGAACTCTTCATTGCCGAAGTACTTGACGGTCTCGTAGTTCAGGATCGAATCGATCGCCCGCGTGTTGGCGCGCGAGTCGAGCTCGTTCATGCGGCGGCGGAAGTGCGTGCGCCACTCGGTGACGCCGATCGTGAACACGATGTAGACCGTCAGCGCGACGAGCGCGATGCCCGCGAACCACGCGTCGTAGTGCAGCAGCAGGTAGCCGATCACCAGCCCGATCTCGATCAGCGTCGGCAGGATGCTGTACAGCGTGTACGACACCAGCGACGAGATCGCGCGCGTGCCGCGCTCGATGTCGCGCGTCAGCCCGCCGGTCTGGCGATCGAGGTGGAAGCGCAGCGACAGCGCGTGCAGGTGGCGGAACACCTGCAACGCCACGGTGCGGACCGCGTTCTCGGTGACGCGCGCGAAGACCAGTTCGCGCAGCTCCGTGAACACCGTGTTCGCGAGGCGCAGCAGGCCGTACGTGACGACCAGGCCGAAGGGCACGGCCACCACCGCGGCAGTGCCCGGGGTCAGCCCGTCGACGATGCGCTTGAGCAGCACCGGAACGCCGACGATCGCGGCCTTCGCGGCAACGAGGCAGGCAAGCGCAAACAGCACGCGCCAGCGGTACGCCCACAGGTACGGAAGCAGGGAGCCGATCGTCTGCCAGTCGGAGCGGCGGGGCCCGCTGCCGGCGGCTCGCCCGCCCGGCGTGCCCGGCCGCGCAGCCGACGGTTCGTAAGGCGGCGTAGCACTTCGTCTCATCGCGGCGATGCTATCAGCTGGGCGGCGCCCACCATCGGTTGACATTCCGCATGGCACGTACCCTGCGATGTATTCAGCATGGCGGGCGTCGATGCGCGCTCGATGCGGTGCGCGTTGTTGTCGACAGCAGCGCTCGATATGCGCGCGCCGACGATGCATGACGACGAGGAGGAGACGAACATGACCGTACGATCCGATCACGGCTCGCCGCCGGCAGCGGCAAACCCAGCCCGGCGCCGCTGGCTTGCGGCAGCAGGCGCCACCCCGCTGCTGGCCGGCGCGACGGCTGCAGCCCGCGCGGATGCCGTGAAGACCAAGGCCCACATCGTGATCGCCGGCAGCGGCCTGGGCGGGATAGCGGTCGCGAACCGCCTGTCGCGAATGCTCGACGGCGCGCGCATCACGATCGTCGATCGCAAGGAGGTGCACAACTACCAGCCCGGCTACACGCTGGTGGCCACCGGTGTCTGGCCGATCGACAAGGTCAGCGACCGGAACGCCGACTTCCAGCCCGCGGGCGTCGAGTGGGTGAAGGACATGGTGGCCGAGTTCTCGCCGGACACCAATTCGGTCGTCACTGCCGGCGGCACGAAGATCTCCTACGATTACCTGGTGGTCGCGACGGGCGTGCACATCGACTTCGCGCAGATCGAGGGCATGGACGTCGACGCGATCGGCAGCAACGGACTGACGAGCGTGTATCCCAGCCCGCAGGCCGCCCAGGCGACCTGGGCCGCGATGGACGCGTTTCGCGCCAAGGGCGGAAACGCGCTGATGACCCTGCCCGCGACCGCGCTGAAGTGCGCGGGCGCGCCGCTGAAGATGACCTTCATGCTGCGCGACCGGCTGCACCAGGCAGGCACGCTCGCGAACTCCAAGGTGACCTTCTACTCGGCACTGGGCAACGTGTTCAGCGTCAAGTCGGTCAACGACAACGTGCTGCAGCGCTGGAAGGACCTGGGCGTCGCGGTCGAGTTCACGCAGAAACTGGTCGCCGTCGACATTGGCGGTCGCAAGGCCGTGTTCGCCAGCCCGGAGGGCGAACGCACGACCGTCCCCTACGACTTCATCCACGTCGTCCCGCCGATGCGCGCCCCCGACGCCGTGAAGAACAGTCCGCTGGCGTGGAAGGAAGGACCGTTCGCCGCGGGCGGCTGGCTCGAGGTCGACAAGGGCACGCTGCGTCATCGCCGCTACGGCAACGTGTTCGGGCTGGGCGACGTGAACGGCACGCCGCGCGGCAAGACCGCGGCGACGGTCAAGAAGAGCGCACCGATCGTCGCGCACAACCTGGTCGAAGTGATCGCCGGTCGCGAGCCGTCGCAGACCTTCGACGGCTACACGTCCTGCCCGCTGATCGTTCGCGAGGGTTCGGCGATGCTGATCGAGTTCGACTACGAAGGCAGGCTCACGCCGTCGTTGCCGATGATCGAACCGCTGCAGGAAAGCTACTTCGCGTGGCTGATGAAGTACCGGATGCTGAAGCCGGCCTACATGGCCGTGCTCAAGGGCCGGGTCTGACCACGAACGCCACCGAACCTGGGGACGAACGCGATGTACGAGATCTGGCTGGTGTTGAACATCGTTTGGGAGATCGCACTCGGCGTGTGGCCGCTGCTGGCGATCGCCGCGGTCGTGTGGATCGCGCTGATGGTGATGGCTGCACGCCGCCAGGACGTCTACTGGCGGTCGGCCTGGCGCACGGCGCTGGTGGTCGCGGTGCTCGCGGGAGCGGCCTCGTTCCTGCTCGTGCCGGGCTGGTCGCGCTCGTCGCTGGCGAACCTGTCGTACTGGGTCGACTGGGCGAACCTGGGCGCGATCTCCGCCGGCTTCGGCGCGGTGGCCGGGGCCGTCGCGCTGCCGCTGGCGGTGCTGATGCGGTCGCGGCGAGGCTCCTGAGGAGGGCGCGGCGGACCGCCCGAGGGGATCGCGGCGGCGGCCCGTGAAGTCCGGCCGCTAGCGCAGCACGCGTCCCGGCAGCGCGCCGGTCAGTTCGTCGTTGCACAAGGTCTCGACGCCCGACACGAAGGTGTGACGGTAGCCGCGAGCGCGCTGGATCAGCCGCTTGCCGCCGGCCGGGAGGTCGTAGACCAGTTCGGGCTTGAGCAGCCCGAGGGCGTCGAAGTCGATCACGTTGATGTCCGCCTTCATGCCCGGCGCAATCAGCCCGCGGTCGCTCAGGCCATAGGCCAGCGCACTGTCGCGCGTCTGCTTGCGCACCACGAACTCGATCGGCAGCTGCGGCCCGCGCTTGCGGTCGCGCGCCCAGTGCGTCAGCAGGAAGGTCGGCGAACTGGCATCGCAGATCGTCGCGACGTGCGCTCCACCGTCGCCCACGCCCATCACGGTCGCGTCGTCCTGCAGCATCTGGCGCACGACCTCGAGGTCGCCGCCGGTGTAGTTCTCGAACGGGTGCAGCAGCAGCCCACGACCGGAGTCGGCCATCATCAGCTCGAGCGCCAGCGCCCACATGCTGGTCCCGGCGGCTGCCGCGCGCGCAGCGATGCTGCTCGACATCTCGGGTTCGTACTGCGGCTGGTCGCCGACCTCGAAGCTGCGCTGGAGCATTCCGGCCATCCGGCGGGTGGCGGGATCCTCCGGACGATGCTCGATCAGTTCGCGGCGCAGCGCGGCATCCTGCCGCAGCCGCTGCAGGCGCTCGGCCGGCGTCAGCGAACCGAGCGCCTTCCAGGCGGGATGGTCGACGAAGGGGTGCAGCGTCGTCTCGAGCCCCATCAGCACGCCGATCGGACGACAGCCGACCTGCGCACTCGCATCGACGCCCGCGGCGCGCGCCTCGTGGATCTGGTCGAGGGTCTTGCGCCACAGCTCGGGTGCCTTGTCGACCTGGATCAGCAGCAGCGACAGCGGCCGCCCGGCCACTTCGGCGGCGGCACGCACCACCTCGAATTCGCCGGGGCCGAAGTCGGAGTTGACCTCGAGCACGCCGCGACCGGCGCGGCGCATCGCCTGCGCCAGCGCCATCAGCTCGGGCTCGGTCGCGGACAGGCTGGGGGTCGCGCGGCCGTCGCGTGCCCGGTGCTTGGTGGTCCGCGAAGTGGTGAAGCCGAGCGCGCCGGCCCGCAGCGCCTCCTCGAGCAGGCGGCCCATCTGCGCACACTCCTCGTCGCTGGGCCTCTGCGCGTGATCGGCGCCCCGCTCGCCCATCACGTAGAAGCGCAGGGCCGCGTGCGGCACCTGCGCGCCGATGTCCATCGTGTGCGGGCGCGCGCCGAGCGCGTCGAGGTAGTCGGCGAACGACTCCCAGTCCGAAGTCGAGCCCCTCGGCCAGCACCGTGCCGGGGATGTCCTCGACGCCCTCCATCAGGTTGATCAGGAAATCGCTGCTGCCCGGGCGCACCGGTGCGAAACCGACGCCGCAATTGCCGAACACCGCGGTGGTCACGCCGTGCCAGCACGACGGTGTCAGCTGCGAATCCCAGACCGCCTGGCCGTCGTAGTGCGTGTGGATGTCGACGAACCCCGGCGTCACGAGCAGGCCGCGCGCATCGACCTCGCGCTCGCCGGCCGGCAGCTTCGAGCCGACCGCCACGATGCGGCCGTCGTCGACCGCGACGTCGGCCACGCGCGCGGGCGAACCGCTGCCGTCGATCACCGTGCCGCCCCGAATCACCATCTGCACCATCTGTCGTCTCCCAGTGTTCCGCCTGCCGCCGGTTGCCGGCGTCGATAGCGGCCGGCGTCGAATGTGCGGCCGGCGTCTTCCGGGATCGAGCATACCCGCAGGTGCGCGACGGTGCCGGGCGGTGGAAGGACCTCGGGTTGCGGCGTCGGGCCTGGGCGCCAGGCCTGGAGGTCAGGCGTGGGCGGGTCTGCCCCGAGGCGGCAATCCGGCGTCGACGATCGCGCGGGCCAGCGCGTCGGCCCAGACGCGGTAGGCCGCCGGGCCGGGATGGAAGCCGTCCTCGGCCATCATGCGCGGGTCGGTCATCGGCGGCATCGGTGCCACGACGGTGGCCGGGCGGCGATGTGCCCAGCGTCGCAGCGCCTGGTCGAAACGGCGTGCGGTCGCGCCCAGGTACCAGCGCAAGGGCTGCGGCAGGGCCGGAAAAAGGTGCATCGGCGGCAGGCCGCAGACCACGACCAGGCGCGCGCCGTGGCGCTGCTCGAGACTCAGCGCCAGCGCCTCCAGCGTGCGCAGCCAGCGCCGGACCGACACCTGACCGGTGACGTCGTTGACGCCGAGTCCGATCACCGCGACATCGGCCTGCAGCGCCGTGGCCCGCTCGCGCCATGCGGCATCGAGAAGCTCGAGCGCGTCGGCCGTGGTCGATCCGGTTCGCGCCACCAGATGCCAGTGCACGCGATGCGTGCCCGGCCCGAGACGCCCGGCGAGGCTTGCGGCCAGACGGCCGGCGAGCGCCTCGCTCTGATGCGCCGCGCCCACCCCGGCGGTCGCCGAATCGCCGACGATCAGAAGCCGGATCGTGCCGGCGCCGTCGCCTTCGACGTCCTGCCGCTCGCCCGCCGCTTCCGGCAGGCGCAGCGCGATGCGCCGCACACGCCGGCCCTGCGCGATCAGGACCGGCGCCAGCGCGATCTTCGCCGCCGTCAGCAGCATGGCAGGCCGCGCGTCCTTCAGCCGAACTTGCCGAAATCCGGGCGGCGCTTCTCGAAGAACGCGGCGAAGGCCTCCTGCGCCTCGGGCGCGCCGAGCATCTGCCGGAACTGCACGCCCTCCTCGTTCATCTGCGCCGCGACGAGTGCGGACTGCGCCTGCTTCATCAACCGCTTCGTCACGCGCAGCGACGACGCGGGCAGTGCCACCAGCTTCGCCGCCTGCGCGAGCGCGTGCTCGAACACCGCGGCGGCCGGCAGCACCTGGTTCACGAACCCCATGCGGCGCGCTTCGTCGGCGCCGAACGGCTCGCCGAGCAGCAGCTTCTCGGCTGCCGCCTGGTGGCCGGCAATCGCCGGCAGCAGCAGACTCGACGCCGCCTCCGGGCACAGGCCCAGCTGCGCGAACGGCACCGCGAAGCGCGTGTTGTCGCCGGCATAGACGAGGTCGCAGTGCAGCAGCAGCGTCGTGCCGACGCCGATCGCCGGGCCGCAGACCGCGGCGACCACCGGCTTCGGACAGCCGGCGATGGCGCGCAGGAACTGGAACACCGGGCTGTTGTCGCCGGCAGGCGGGGCGTCGCGGAAGTCCGCCAGGTCGTTGCCCGCAGTGAAGGCTTCGGCCGAGCCATGCAGCAGGAAGCAGCGCGCCGCCGGCTCCTCGGCATAGCGCCCGAACGCGTCGGCCAGCGCCTGGTACATCGCCGCGGTCAGCGCGTTCTTCTTGTCGGGCCGGTTCAGTCCGATGCGGACCACGCCGTCGGCCAGACTCACGTTCACGTCCATCGCCTGCTCCTGCGCCCGGCGCTCAGACGCGCTCGAAGATGCCGGCCGCGCCCATGCCGGTGCCGACGCACATCGTCACCATGCCGTACTTCAGCTGGCGACGGCGCAGCGCATGGACCACGGTCGCCGAACGGATCGCGCCGGTCGCGCCGAGCGGGTGCCCCAGTGCGATCGCGCCGCCCATCGGATTGACTTTCGTCGTGTCGAGCCCGAGGTCCTGGATCACCGCCAGCGACTGCGCCGCGAACGCCTCGTTCAGTTCGATCCAGTCCAGGTCCTGCTGCGCGAGGCCGGCGTTCTTCAGGGCGGCGGGAATCGCCTCCTTCGGACCGATGCCCATGATGTCGGGCGGCACGCCGCGGACCGCGAAGGACACGAAGCGGGCCAGCGGCGTCAGGTCGAACTGCCGCAGCATGCGCTCGGACACCAGGATCAGCGCGCCGGCCCCGTCCGAGGTCTGCGAGCTGTTGCCGGCGGTGACGCTGCCCATGCCGGTGGCCTTGCCGGTCGCGTCCTTCGGCGCCGCGAACACCGGGCGCAGCTTCGCCAGCCCCTCGAGCGAGGAGTCGGCGCGGGGGCCTTCGTCGAGCGACACGGTGCGCGTTCTCACGTCGATCTCGCCGGATGCGAGGTTCGGGAACTTCTCCACCACCTCGACGGGACAGATCTCGTCGGCGAACTCGCCCGCCTGCTGCGCGGCGATCGCGCGGCGGTGCGACTCGAGCGCGAACGCGTCCTGAGCCTCGCGCGTGACCTTCCACTGCTTCGCCACCCGCTCGGCGGTCAGACCCATGCCGAACGCGATGCCGAGGTTCTCGTCGCGATCGAACACGTGCGCGTTGATCGATGGCTTGTTGCCCATCATCGGCACCATGCTCATCGACTCGCAGCCCGCGGCGATCATCACGTCGGACTCGCCGACCCGGATCCGGTCGGCCGCCATCGCGACCGCGCTCAGTCCGGACGCGCAGAATCGGTTGACGGTCACGCCGCCGACGCTGCTCGGCAGTCCGGCGAGCAGCGCGGCGACGCGCGCCACGTTCAGCCCCTGTTCGGCCTCGGGCATCGCGCAGCCGGCGATCACGTCCTCGATCGTCGCCGGGTCGAGACCCGGCACCTGCGCCACCGCGCTGCGGATCGCGTGCACCAGCAGGTCGTCCGGCCGCATGTTGCGGAACGTGCCCTTCGGCGCCTTGCCGATCGGCGTGCGGGTGGCGGCGACGATGTAGGCATCCTGTACCTGTTTGCTCATGCTCTGTTCTCCTCGTTCGCCACTCAGTTCCGAACCGGCTTGCCGGTCTGCATCATTCCCATGATCCGCTCCTGGGTCTTGGGGTGCGTGAGCAGCTTGCAGAACGCCTTGCGCTCCAGCGTCATCAGCCATTCCTCGTCGACCAGCGAGCCGGGCTCGACGTCGCCGCCGCACATCACTTCGGCGATCGTGCGGCCCAGGTGATAGTCGTGCGCCGAAATGAAGCCGCCCTCGCGCATGTTCAGCAGCTGCGCACCGACGGTGGCGATGCCCGCGCGGCCGGCGACCTTGATCACCGACTTGCGCGGCGGCCGCCAGCCTGCGTCGCTCATCGCCTTGACCTCGCGGATCGCCGTGTACAGCAGCTCCTGGCGATGGAACACGATGCGATCGTCGGGCAGCAGATAGCCCATCGCCTGCGCCTCGATCGCCGAACGCGACACCTGCGCGGTGCCCGCGGCCAGCACGTACTTCTTCAGGAAATCGAGCAGGCTGGCATCGGGCGCGCTGGCCTGCTCCTCGGCCGCGCGGCGCGCGCCGAACGCCAGACCGCCGCCACCGGGGATCAGACCCACGCCGACCTCGACCAGCCCGATGTAGCTCTCCAGGTGGGCGACCCGCCTGGCGCAGTACACCGCCAGTTCGCAGCCGCCGCCCAGCGCCATGTTGGCCACCGCCGCGACCGTCGGCACCTGCGCGTAGCGCAGCCGCAGCATCGCATCCTGCAGCGCCTTCTCGGCCTCGCCGATCGCATCGACACCGCCCGACATGAACACCGGCAGCATCGCCTGCAGGTCGGCGCCGTACGAGAACGGATCGTCGGGCGACCAGACCGCCAGGCCCTTGTAGTCGCGCTCTGCCAGTTCGACGCCCTTCAGAAGTCCGGCGATCACGCCCGGCCCGATCGCGTGCACCTTGGTGCGGATCGACGCGATCAGCACGTCGTCGACGCCGCGCCCCTCGGCAGTCCAGAGCCTGATCGACTCGTCCTCGAAGACGGTGTGCCCGCCGGTGTGGCCGGTGGGCGCGCCTTCGCCGGCGAGCGTCACCGGGAAGAGCTGGCGCTGGTAGACGGGAGGCGTCGCACGCGGCACGAACGCGCCGCGCGCCGGCGACCACGATCCCTCGGGCTGGTGCACACCACCGCGCTCGGCGACCGGCCCCTCGAACACCCACTGCGGCAGCGGCACGCCGGCGAGCGCGCGGCCCGCGTCGATGTCCTCGCGGATCCACTCGGCGACCTGCGCCCAGCCCGCCTGCTGCCAGGCCTCGAAGGGACCCTGCGCCATCGCGAAGCCGAAGCGCATCGCGAGATCGACGTCGCGCGCGTTGTCGGCGATCTCCTCGAGCTTGCAGGCGGCGTACTGCCACGAGTCGCGCATCACCGACCAGACGAACTGCGCCTGCGGGTTCTTCGACTCGCGCAGCAGCTTCACGCGCTCGGCCGGATCCTTCTTCTTCAGGATCCGCGCGACGGTTTCGTCGGCCTTCGCGCCGGAGGGCACGTAGTCGCCCTTCGCGGGATCGAAGCGCAGCACCGCCTTGCCGTCCCTGCGGTAGAAGCCGGCGCCCGTCTTCTGCCCGAGGGCGCCCTTCGAGACCAGCGTCGCGAACGCGTCGGGCGTCGCGTACAGCGCCGCGAACGGATCGTCGTTCAGGTTGTCCTGCATCGTCTTCATCACGTGCCCGATCGTGTCGAGCCCGACCAGGTCGGCCGTGCGGAAGGTGCCCGACTTGGCGCGGCCCATCTTCTCGCCGGTCAGGTCGTCGACGACGTCGTACGACAGGCCGGCGCGGGCGGCCTCGGCAACGGTGGCGAACATGCCGAAGGTACCGATCCGGTTCGCGATGAAGTTGGGTGTGTCCTTGGCGCGCACGCAGCCCTTGCCCAGCGTGGTCGTGAGGAAGGTCTCGAGCCGGTCGACGATCGCGGGATCGGTCGCCGGCGTCGCGATCAGCTCGACCAGGTGCATGTAGCGCGGCGGGTTGAAGAAGTGCACGCCGCAAAAGCGAGTGCGCAGCGCCGCGTCGAAGCCTTCGCCGAGCCTGCCGATCGACAGGCCCGAAGTGTTGGTCGCGAAGATCGCGTCGTCGCCGATGAAGGGCGCGACGCGACGATACAGGTCGTGCTTCCAGTCCATCCGCTCTGCGATCGCCTCGACGATCAGGTCGCAGCCGCGCAGCAGCTCCAGGTCGTCCTCGTAGTTCGCCGGCCGGATGCAGGCCGCAAGCTCCGGATGCCCGAGCGGCGCCGGGTTGATCTTCTTCAGCCCGTCGATCGCGCGCAGCGCGATGCCGTTCTTCGGGCCTTCCCGGGCGGGCAGGTCGAACAGGATCGTGTCGACCTTCGCGTTGACCAGGTGCGCGGCGATCTGCGCGCCCATCACGCCGGCGCCGAGCACGGCGACCTTCCTGACGATGAAATTGGACAAGATGTTCTCCGTTGTCGATGGCCCGCGCGCCGAAGGTGCGCGGGCCGGTGTCTGCGGTCCGCCTATTCCTCGCGCAGCCAGACCTGACTGCGACCGAACAGCGCGGCCCCGATGTAGCCCCGGACCTCGAGCTTGCGGCCGCCGTCCTGCAGCTTCATCAGGCTGCTGTAGACCTTGCCGTTGTTCGGGTCGAGGATCTTGCCGCCATCCCACTGCTCGCCATTGCGGCGCATCCCGGTGATGATCGTCATCCCCTGAACCGGCTGGTCCTTGCGCTCGTCGGTGCACTTGTCGCACTTCGCTTCCGGCTTGTCGCTGAGGATCTTCTCGACCCGTCCGCTCAGCACGCCGTCCTTCTCGACGATGCGCACCAGCGACTTCGCCTGCTTCGTTTCGTCGTCGACGCTCTTCCAGAGCCCGACGGGCGAGACCGTTCCCTGCGCGGCCGCTGCCGCCCCGGCGAGCGAGAGGGCCGCGAAGGCCAGCGCGCGAACCTGGTTGCCGATACCTGCCATGCCTGTCTCCTGAAGGGCGGCCGCCGCGCTGCGCGCAGGCCGCCGGGGTTGGTCAGAACAGTGCCGCGTCGAGTTCCATCAGCGTGGCGGCGCCGGCGCGCGCACTGCGCATCAGCGACGCGGTCTCGGGCTGCAGCCTCGCGAAGTAGAAGCGCGCCACCGACAGCTTCGCCCGGTAGAAGTCTTCGTCCGGATGGGCGAGAGCGACCTTCGCCATCTTCGCCCACAGATACGACAGCACCAGGTGACCGGCGATGCGCAGGTAGTCGACCGAGGCGGCGCCCGCTTCGTCCTGATTGGCGAACGCCTTCATGCCGATCTCCATCGACATCTTCTCGAACTTCCCGGCCAGATCGGCGAGGGGGTTCACGAACTCGGCCATCTCCTCGTTCGTGCCCTCCTCCTCGACCAGCGCGCGCACCATTTCGCCGAACTTGCGCAGCTTCGCGCCGCCGTCGCCGAGCACCTTGCGGCCCAGCAGGTCGAGCGCCTGGATGCCGTTGGTGCCCTCGTAGATCATGTTGATGCGCGCATCGCGCACGTACTGCTCGATGCCGGTCTCGCGGATGAAACCGTGGCCGCCGAACACCTGCTGCGCGAGCACCGCCGACTGGAAGCCGTTGTCGGTGATGAATGCCTTCACGATCGGCGTCAGCAGCGCGACCAGGTCGCCGCTCTCCTTGCGGACCTCCTCGTCTTCGTGATGCTCGGACCGGTCGATCAGCAGGGCGACCCAGTAAGCCAGCGCGCGGCAGCCCTCGAGCCAGGCCCGCTGCGTGAGCAGCATGCGGCGCACGTCGGGGTGCACGATGATCGGATCGGCGGGCTTGTCCGGCGCCTTGACGCCCGACAGCGAACGCATCTGCAGCCGATCCTTCGCGTAGGCGGCCGACATCTGATAGGCGGTCTCCATCAGGCCGAGCGACTGCATGCCGACCCCGAGACGCGCGCCGTTCATCATCACGAACATCGCGTTCAGGCCCTTGTTGGGCTCGCCGACCATCCAGCCGGTGGCGCCGTCGAACTGCATCTCGGCGGTCGCGTTGGCATGGATGCCCATCTTGTTCTCGAGCCGCGCGCAGACGACGCCGTTGCGCGCGCCGGGCGTGCCGTCGGCGTTCGGGACGAACTTCGGCACGATGAACAGCGAGATGCCACGGGTGCCGGCCGGCGCGTCGGGCAAGCGCGCGAGAACGAGGTGGACGATGTTCGACGACAGGTCGTGCTCGCCGGAGGAGATGAAGATCTTAGTGCCGCTGATGCGGTAGCTGCCGTCGGCCTGCGGCTCGGCACGGCTGCGCAGCAGGCCGAGGTCGGTGCCGCAGTGCGGCTCGGTCAGGCACATCGTGCCGGTCCATTCGCCCGACACCATCTTCGGCAGATACATCGCCTTCTGCTCGGGTGTTCCGTGCGCGAGCAGCGCGTTGTAGGCGCCGTGCGTGAGGCCCGGGTACATCGCGAACGCCTGGTTGCAGGCGTTGAGCATGTCCTGCAACGCGGTCTGCACCGTGTGCGGCAGGCCCTGTCCGCCGAACTCGGGGTCGCAGGCCAGAGCGGTCCAGCCGGCGGCGGTGAAGGCCTGCCAGGCTTCCTTGAACCCCTTCGGCGTGCGCACGCTGCCGTCGGCCTCGCGGGTGCAGCCTTCCTCGTCGCCGCTGCGGTTCAGCGGGAACAGCACCTCGGCGCAGAACTTGCCGCCTTCTTCGAGGACCTGGTCGATCAGTTCGCGACCGACTTCGGCGTGCCGGGGCATCTCCTTGTAGGCGCTGTCGACGTCGAGAACTTCGTGCAGCACGAACTGCATGTCGCGCAGGGGAGCGGTGTACTGGGGCATCGGGAACTCCTGGTTCGAGGTTCGAGGTTCGAGGTTCGGGTGTCGGTGAAGGTTCGGGTGTCGGTGGAGGTTCGACGGAGTCGGTCGGGGCCGCTCGAGAAGTTCGTGGAACGAGCGCGGTTCAGGCCGCAGGCGGAACCGCACGCTCGTGCGATTTTTCGGCGCGCGACCGGCCCGGGACGGCCCGCTGGCCGTCGATCAGCCGGTCGAAGGCCCGGCGCGCGCGCGCCATCGCATCCGGGGTGTGCAGCAGACGAGTGTCGTGATGCAGCACGAGAACGATGCCGTACAGAGCGAACACCAGCTCGGCCGCGTCGGTGTCGGAGCGCAGCTCGCCGCTGTCGACGGCCTGGCGGATCGCACGCATCAGTTCGCGCTGCCATGAACGGACCATCGCGACCAGTTCGTCGCGCACGGCCCCCGGACGATCGTCGTATTCGCTGGCACCGGAGATCAGGATGCAGCCGCGCGCGGCCTCGACGGCAGTCCGTTCCAGCCAGCGTTCGCCGATCGCACGCAGCCGCGGCAGCCCGCGCCTCTCGGCGAGCGCCGGCAACAGGATGTCGTCGACGAAGCGCCGCTCGTAGGCTTTCAGCACCGCGATCTGCAGGTCCTCGCGTGAGCCGAAGTGCGCGAACACGCCGCTCTTGGACATCTGCATGCGCTCGGCCAGCGCACCGATCGTCAGCCCCTCGAGCCCGGCGCGCGCCGACACGTCGAGCGCCGCCGCGACGATCGCCGCCCGCGTGAGTTCGCCTTTCCGCATTGTCCTGGTGGTTGCCATGAGCCCTTGTCGTGCAGCGAAGACCGTCGGCGCTCCTGGTTCTGGAACGATCACAGTTTTCGAACGGTCGTACTATTCTCGAACAGTCCGACGCTTGTCAAACGAAAGAGCGGCCGAAGAGGGGTCTTTTAGGATCCGGACTCTATTGGTGCAGCGCAACAAGAGCGATTCCGGCCGCCGTGCGCGGCAGGGGGTCGAAGAGAGCGACAGGATGTCAGCGAGACGGGTCGGAGGAAAGGGAGGCGGGCAGGCCGTCAGGGAAGCGGCAATCCGCGCTCGCGCATCACCGTGCGCAGCCGGTCGGGGTAGTCGGTGATCAGACCGTCGACGCCGAGGCCGATCAACCGGTGCATCTGCGCCGGCTCGTTGACGGTCCACGGCACCAGCTTCAGCCCGAGCGAGCGCGCCTCGGCGGCGAGTTCGGGCGTCAGGTTCGGCCAGTACATCGACCAGGTCGTGCAGCCCGCGGCCCGGACCAGCCTGGGCAGCGAGCCGCCGTGATCCGCCAGCCGCAGGCCCGCATGCCACGGCGACGCGCCATCGGGGCCGGGGCGCACGGTGTCGTTCCGGTCGGTCTGCATCGTCAGGCAGGCGGTGGGGATCGCCGGCGCGATCCGGCGGACCTCGAGCAGGGTGCGCCAGTCGAAGGACTGGATCGTCACCCTGTCGGCCATGCCGGCGGCGCGGACCGCGTCGACCACCGTGCGCGCGAAGTGCGCGGGCGCCGCGACATCCTCGCCGCTGTCGGGTGCGATCTTCGTCTCCAGGTTGAAGCGCACGCGCGTGCCGCGCGTCGGATCCTGCGCGACGAGACGGAACAGCGCGTCCAGCGTCGGAATCCGCTCGCCGTCGGTGGCGACCTGGCCGGGCCACTGCGCTGCGTAGCGGCTTGCCGGATCGATGCGCCCGACGTCGAAGCGCTGCAATTCGTCGAAGCGCAGCGATCGCAGCGCCGGCCCCGCGGCCCCCAGCCAGCGCCCGTCCTCGCCACGCGTCAGCGCGCCGTTCAGGCGCGGGTCGTGCGACAGCACCAGCACGTCGTCGCGCGTCAGCGCGAGATCGGTCTCGAGCGTGGACACGCCGATGCGCAGCGCGACGGCGAATCCGGTCAGCGTGTTCTCGGGCGCGAGGCCGCGCGCGCCGCGGTGGCCCTGCAGGTCGAAGGCCAGCGCGGGCAAGGCGGCGACCAGCGCGGCGGCCAGCCCCGCGAGCCGAACCAGGGCTCGGGCCGGCGCGCGCCGAATGCGCGGCACCGCGAAGCGCCGCGGGCCCGCGCCCGGAGCCCGGCTCCGCGGCGGACGCGCGTCAGGCGGCAGCGACGGCGCCCGCATCGTCCCGCCTGCCGGATGGAACCCGGTGCACTCGCTCGCCGTCGCTGATCACGACCGACTCGCCGGGCGACGGCGTCACCGCCCACCCGCCGGTGAAGTCGCCGAACGCCGGCAACACCGTGCAGGTCCTGCGCAGCCAGAACGCCGGAAGTCGCAGCGCGTCCGCCCGCCCGCGCAGCCGATAGACCGGATGGACGTGCCCGCAGAGCACGTGCGCCCGTTCCGGGCCCGCACGTCGCGCCGGGTCGTCATCGTCGGGCGCGTGGCACAGGCGCAGCGGGCCGAGCGCGAACGGCGCGTCGAGCGCGCGCACGCCGCAGCGTGGCGGCGGATCGCCCGCCCGGTCGTCGTGATTGCCGCGCACCAGCACCACGTCGACCCCGGCGTGCCGCGCGCGCCAGCGCGCCAGCGCGCCGACCGCGGCGGCGTGTTGCGCGACCGGACCGTGGAGCAGATCGCCGAGCACGATCAGCATGCCGGGTTCCAGCGCATCGACCAGCGCCCCGAGTCGCGCGAGCGTGGCGTCGGTGGTGCCGCCGGGCACGGGCACTCCCAGCGCACGGAAGCTGGCGGCCTTGCCGAGGTGGACGTCGGCCACGACCAGCGCGCGAAACGCCGGCAGCCAGACCGCCAGCTGCGGCAACAGCCAGACCTGCGTCCCGCCAGCCTCGGTCAGGTGCGCACCTTTGAGAATCGTCGCCGCTCGATCCGCCATGCCGCCCATCCGCCGATTCGAGATCAGGGCGCCGACAAGGCCTTGAACTCGACGCCCGCGCGCGCCAGTTCCGCGCGGATGCGGCTGGCGAACGCCACCGCCCCGGGCTGGTCGCCGTGGATGCACAGCGTGTCGGCCCTGACCGGCACGAGCTTGCCGCTGACCGAGCGCACGACGCCCTCGAGCAGCATGCGCTCGACCTGCGCGACCGAGACCGCGACGTCCTCGATCATCGCACCGGGCTGCGAGCGCGGCGTGAGCGAACCGTCGTCCTGGTAGCTGCGATCGGCGAAGACTTCGCTGGCGGCCCTCAGCCCGAACTTGTCGGCGGCACGGATCAGCTCGCTGCCCGCCAGCCCGTAGAGGACGAGGCTGCGATCGAAGTCGCGCACCGCCTCGGCGATGGCCTCGGCGAGCGTCGCGTCCCGGGCCGCCATGTTGTAGAGCATGCCGTGCGCCTTGACGTGCCCGAGCCTGCCGCCGAGCGCCTGCGCGAACCCGGCGAGCGCGCCGACCTGGTAGAGCACGGCGTCGTAGGCCTCGCGCCTGCTGAGCGTCATCGCCCGCCGCCCGAATCCCTGCAGATCGGGGAACCCTGGATGCGCGCCGACCGCGACCCCTTTGGCGATCGCGGACTTCACCGTCTCGTGCATCGTGCGCGGATCGCCCCCGTGGAAGCCGCAGGCGACGTTGGCGGAGGTCACGTGGTCGAGCACCGCCTCGTCGCTGCCCATCTGCCAGGCACCGAAGCTCTCGCCCATGTCACAGTTCAGGTCGATCCGCGGCATCACCGCGCTCCTTTCGCAAGTTCCATCGATCGCCGGATGCGATCGATCTCCAGTTCACGTTCGAGGTACAGGCGTTGCGCGTCTTCGAGGCCGACCGGCGCGAAGCGCAGGGTCTGGCCGGGCACCGCCTGCGCCAGCAACGGCAGGTCCACGCTCGCCACCGTGGCGATCTTCGGATAGCCGCCGGTGGTCTGCCGGTCGGCCATCAGCACGATCGGGTTGCCGTCGGGCGGAACCTGCACGGTACCGAAGGCGACGCCTTCCGAGATCATTTCCAGCGGCGCCCGCAGGGCCAGTCCCGGACCGTCGAGCCGGTAACCCATGCGGTCGGAGTTCGCGTTCACGACGAAGGCGGCGCCCAGGAACCGCGCGTGCGCCTCGTCGGTGAAGGCCTCCCACTGCTGGCCGGCGATGACCCGCAACGGCCGCGACTCGAGCGCCGGATGCGCCGGCGCAGCCAGCGCGTCGTCGGGCGCGACCACGAACGCCGCGTCGCCGCCCGCGGCCAGCGGCGCGGGCCAGCGCCGGAAAGACCTGCGACGGGTCGCCCCCACCGGCGGGCAGCACATCGCCCTTGCGCAGCGCGCGGCCGTCGAAGCCGCCGAAGCCGGCGCGCAGATACGTGCTTCTGCTGCCCATCACCGGCGGCACGGCATAGCCGCCGTGCACCGCGAGGTAGGCGCGGCATCCGAAGGCGCGCCGGCCGAAGTCGAGCTGGCTGCCGGCCCGCACCAGCACCGGCCTGCCCGACGGCACCGGCGCGTCGCCGATGCGCGGCGACAGATCGGCGCCGCAGATCGCGATCAGCGCGGGGGCGTCGAACGCGAGGCTCGGGCCCATCAGCGTGATCTCGAGCGTCGCTTCGTCGTGCGCGTTGCCGACGAGCAGATTCGCGACGCGGTGCGACCACTCGTCCATCGCGCCGCTGACGATGATGCCGAAGCGCTGATGGCCGACGCGGCCCAGGTCCTGCAGCGACGACAGCGGGCCTGGCCTGAGAACCCGGATGCTCATGACGGCCGCGCCCGCAGCGCGTCGAAGCGCTCACGCGAGATCGGCACGAACCGGACCCGGTCGCCGGGCCGCAGAAGCGTCGGCGATTCCGCGTGCGGGGTGAACAGCTCGAGCGGCGTGCGCCCGATCAGGTTCCAGCCGCCGGGCGTCTCGAGCGTGTAGATCGCGCTCTGCTCGCGCGCGATCGCCACCGTGCCTGCCGGGATCTTCACCCGCGGCGTCGAGCGCCTGGGCATCGCCAGCCGCGCATCGAGCCCGCCCATGTACGGAAAGCCCGGAGCGAATCCCAGCATGTAGACCATGTGCGGCGAGGCGCCGTGCAGTTCGATCACCTGCTGCGACGTCAGGCCGCACGCTGCCGCGACCTCGTCGAGATCGGGGCCGAAATCGCCGCCGTAGCAGACCGGGATCTCGACCGTGCGCACGGCGTGCTGCGTCGCCAGGACGCCCCGCGCGAGGATCGCCTCGATCTCGCGCGCAAGCCGCCGACAGGGGGCCGGCTCGCCGGCCACGCCGGCGTCGATCGCCTCCGGGCGGTAGTGGACCGCGACGGTGGTGAATGCGGGCACGACATCGGTCACGCCGCCGATCGGGTGCTCCAGCAGGTGCTGCGCCAGCGCATGCACCGCCTGGTTGACCTGCGGGTCGACGTGCCGGCCGAGTTCGACCATCAGGCAGCGATCCCCTGCCTGCTCGATGCGCCATCCCGCGCCTGCCGTGGACTCCATCACGCAACCTCTGGTGGTGCGCCGGCATCCGCAGAAGGTGCCGGCGAAACCTCATTCTGCCTTGCCCGGCTAGACCGTCAACGCGCGATACACCTTCGACAGCGCGCGCGGCAGCTCCTCGACTTCGTCGATCACCATGTATCGCTGATCCGGACACATGCGCCGCAGGTAGTCGTGACCCGAACGGTCGACGGTCACGCAGAACGTCGACACGCCCGCGCCGGCCGCCTCCTGCAGCGCGCGGGCGGTGTCCTGGATGCCGTACTCGTGGTCGTTGCGGTCGGGACCGTAGTCGAAGTCCTCGGGAAATCCGTCGGACACGACGATCAGCACCTTCAGGCGAGCGTCCTGCAGGTCGAGACGCGCCAGCGCGTGCCGGATCGCCGGGCCCATGCGCGTCGAGCGGCGCGGCTTCATCGCCGCCAGCGCGCCCCAGGTGCGCGCCGTGAGCCGGTCGCGGAACTCCTTCGCGACGTGGATCTCGACGTCGTCGCGCCCGTAGCCCGAGAAGCCGTACACCGCGTACCGGTCGCCCAGCGACTCGAGCGCCTCGCACATCAGCGCGAGCGATTCCTTTTCGACGTCGATGACCCGCCGACCGGGCGCCTCGGACTCCGGCGCAGGACGCGCCGGCCACACGCCCCACAGGAAGTCGCCATCGTCGGGCGGCGTCTGCGCGGCGCCGGCGGCGGGCACGGGTCGGCATCGCCGGTCGCGTCCGGATCGGGGATCGCGTAGTCGGTCGACGCGCTCAGGTCGACCAGGAAGACCGCCGCCACGTCGCGCAGACCGCGATCGCGGCGCATGTAGACGTGTTCGTCGC
Source organism: uncultured beta proteobacterium (assembly GCA_963849015.1). Classification (GTDB taxonomy): domain Bacteria; phylum Pseudomonadota; class Gammaproteobacteria; order Burkholderiales; family Burkholderiaceae_E; genus Quisquiliibacterium. Next base: position 442,461 of record CAWKFK010000014.1, on the reverse strand, counting down.
TCGAATGGCCGGCACGCCGGTCGATCATCGCTTCGATCACGCCGTCGAGCTCCAGTTCCTCGCCGTCGCTGACGCGACGGACGCGCTGCAGCGATTCGGCCCGGATCATGCGGAACTGCCGCCTGACCGGCGCGCCTGCTCGGCGTAGCGGTCGCGCACCCCGCGGATGAAGCCGTCGTCTTCGCCGCTGCAGCCGGCGCTCGTGGACGCGGCACCAGCCCTTCAGGTAGACGCGCTGCAGGAAGTCCCACTCGTCGTACAGGTAAGCTGCGCTCGGCCCCGTCGCTTGCGGCGAAGCGCCTGCCGCAGCGCGACGCGGTCGGCTCGGCCGTGCGCCGGTCGACTCGCCCGCATCCTCGCCACCGCGGCGGGGTTCGCCTCGTGTCCCGCCCTCGCATCGGCCGCGACGATCATGCCCTCGGCCCGCCGCCGCTGCACCGGCCGGGCTCGACCTGCCGCGGAAATCGATCGGCTCGATGGCGAGCGCGTCGTCGATCGAGCGGCGGCGCATCGCCGCTCTCGCCATCCGACGCCTGGCCCGCCTCCCGGCCGGCGCTCGGCGGCCAGATCCGCCCAGGCGGCGGCTGCGCGGCCGCCGAGGCGGCGCGCGCCAGCAGGCGGAGCAGTCGATCGCGGCGCCGGCGCTGTCGTAGACGTCGGCGCCTCGTCTCGACCCGCTTCGGCCGCCACAGGACGGCGCGAGCAGGCCGGTAGGATCGCCGGCGAGCAGCTCGTCGCGCGGCGCGCCCAGCGAGCGGCGCACCAGCGCCTCGAACAGGCGCGCCGGCAGCGAATCCTTCGAGTGGCGCGGGCCGCTGCGCCAGCGCATGCGCGAGCACGCGATCGAGATCGGCGCGCGCGCCCGGATAACGCGCACCAGCGCGCGATCGACGCGCATGTCCTCCAGCGTCTCGAACAGCCGGCGCATCAGTCCGCGGGCATCGCCACAGCCCGAAGAAGCGGTCGAGATCGGGCGCAGCGCCGACGATCTCGGCCGGCCCGGAACGACCAGAGCGCACTCCCCGTTCGAGGCCCGCTCGGCCGGCAGCGCTTCGATCCGCGCGCGCGCCGTCGTCGAGCGAGAACGCGAAGGTGCCGTACTCCAGTAGCCGATCTGGTGCAGCACCGCGACGCGGTAGAAGCCGCAGTTGTGCCGGGCCGTCGGCGAACTCCGCGACCGTCCCGGGCAGGTAGATCGACGTGCCGTCGGTGGTGACGACCCTCGCGCGCGCGGACGGTCCCGCCCCTTCAGGCCGACTCGGACGGACGCAGGTGCAGGTAGCGCCCCGCCAGACCTTGCGCGAACAGCGAAAGCACGCGCTGCGCGTCGACCAGGTGAACGCGTCCTTCCCCTTCGCTCGACCGGTTCGCAGCCCCGCCCGCCGCCGACTGCGCAGCACCCTGTTTCACGGCAGCAGCACGTCGACGATGTCGGCCACCGCGCTGCTGCACCTCGGCGATCGTCGGTCACCGCGCGCGCGATCGCGACGTCGCAGGCGCGCCGCGGCGCGATGCCGCCCGGCCACCAGCTGCGCGGTGTAGACCAGCAGGCGGGTGCTGACGCCCTCCTCGAAGCCGTGCTCGCGCAGGTTGCGCACCTTCTCGCCGATCAGCGCCAGCTGCTCGCGCGGTGCTGCGCGTCGACGCCGCTCTCGTGGGCGATGATCGTCGCCTCCAGCGCCACGTCCGGATAGTCGAAATCGAGGCTGACGAAGCGCTGGCGCGTCGAGGGCTTGAGGTCCTTCAGCACGCTCTGGTAGCCCGGGTTGTACGAGATCACGAGCAGGAAGTCGCGGTGCGCGTCGCAGCAGTTCGCCGGTCTTCTCGATCGGCAGCATGCGGCGATGGTCGGTCAGCGAGTGCACCACCACCGTGGTGTCCTTGCGCGCCTCGACCACCTCGTCGAGGTAGCAGATGGCGCCGGAGCGCACCGCCCGCGTCAGCGGGCCGTCGATCCACACGGTCTCGTCGCCCGACAGCAGGAAGCGGCCGACGAGGTCGGTGGCGGTGAGGTCCTCGTGGCACGCGACCGTCATCAGCGGCGTGTCGAGCGCGCGCCGCGGCGTGTCCGTCTGCCGGTACAGCCGCCAGGCCATGTGCTCGACGAAGCGGGTCTTGCCGCAGCCGGTGGGGCCCTTTCAGCAGCACCGGCAGGCGCGCCGCGTAGGCGGCCTCGAAGATCTCGACCTCGTCGCCGAGCGGCAGGTACCAGGGTTCGGCGGTCAGGCGATGCGCCTCGCCACGATCGGGTCGGGATGGGCTGGTCATGGCGAAGGATTGTAGCGGGGGCCACCGCCCCCGAACCTGACGCCGCGAATCGATCCCGATAGACTGCCGGCGTGGAAACCGAGCGCGAACGCCCCCTGATCGCAGCCGCCGTCGCGCTGGTGCTGCTGCTCGTCCTGTCGGGATGGCGGCCCTACGATCGCCCGACCTGGCTGATGGAGGTGCTGCCGGTGATGCTGGCCCTGCCCGTCATGGCGGGCACGTACCGGCGGTTCCCGCTGACCACCCTGCTCTACGTCTGCATCTTCCTGCACTGCTGCGTGCTGATGCTGGGCGGCGCCTACACCTACGCGCGCGTGCCGCTGGGCTTTCAGATCGCCGACTGGCTGCACCTGGCGCGCAACCCCTACGACAAGATCGGCCACTTCTTCCAGGGCTTCGCGCCGGCGATGATCGCGCGCGAAGTCCTGATCCGCGGCGCGTACGTGCGCGGCAGCAGGATGCTCGCGTTCCTGGTGTGCTGCGTGGTGCTGGCGATCAGCGCGACCTACGAGCTGATCGAATGGGGCGCGGCGGTCGCCCTCGGCCAGGGTGCGGACGAATTCCTCGGCACCCAGGGCGACCCCTGGGACACCCAGTCGGACATGCTGATGGCGCTGATCGGCGCCGTCTCGGCACTGCTGCTGCTGTCGCGACCGCACGACCGGCAGATCGCGCGCCTGCGGCCGGCCGCTACTGGGGCGTCAGCCCCAGGCCCTTGACCAGCTCGATCCAGGCCGGACCCTCTTCTGCGTAGAGCTTCTTGAATGCCTCGTGGCCAACCGCGGAGTCGTCGATGCCGAACGTCGTCAGGATCTTCTGAACCCGCTCGCTCTTGCCGCCTTCGACCATCAGATCGGACAGGCGGTTGACGATGTCCTGCGGCATGCCCACCGGGCCCACGAGGCAGATGAAACCGCTCAGCTGGAACGCCTTCGACGTGACGCCCTGCTCGAGGTAGGTGGCGACGTTCGGCAGCTTGCTCATGCGCTTCGTCTGCGGCACCGCGATCGGCACGCCGACACCCGCCTGCAGCACGGCATTGGCCGCGGCGACGCTGCCGCTGCCGCCCTGGATCGCGCCGGCCATCAGGTCCTGCCACATCGGCGCCTCGCCGCGGTAGTGGACCGCCTCCATCTGCAGGCCGTAGAACTTGTTCAGCTCCGCCACCGCGATGTGCGAGTACGAACCCGCGGCATACGTGCCGAGGCTGACCTTGTTCTTGCGCGCGTAGTCGACGAACTCCGCCAGATTCGTCACGCCCAGCGACTTGTGCACGATCAGCGGCAGGTGTCCTGCCGACATGCTCGAGATCAGCACGAAGTCCTTGTCGGCGTCGTAGGGCAGGCTCTTGTAGAGCACGCGGTTCATCAGCATCGTCGTCGAGATCGTGAACATCAGCGTGTAGCCGTCGGGCGCGGCCTGCTTCACCGCCCCGGCGGCCAGCGATCCGCTGGCGCCCGAGCGGTTCTCGACGACCACCGGCTGGCCGACCTTCTGCGAGATGTACTCGCCGTAGGCGCGCGCGAACATGTCGGTGAGGCCGCCGGCCGGATAGCCGACGATGATGCGGATCGGTTTGGACGGCCAGGCCTGGGCGTGCGCGGGGCGTCCGATGACGAGCGGGCTGGCCGCGGCGGCGAGGCCGCCCAGAAACCGGCGACGTGAAGCGTACTTGGACATTCCGGACCCCTTGTGTCGATCGAGAGACTGGCGAAAAGCCGCGTGCGCGGGCACAGGCGCCGCAGGGGCGCATCACGACCGGCCGCGCGTCGCGAACGGCGATGATGCCCGCCGCACGCATCGTGCACAGATGGGGATTCCCCGGGGGCTGCGCGCACACCGTCCAGGGACGTGTTTTCGCCGGCCGAACCGATTCGCACAGCGGGAACGGACTTCGTTGCCTGCGCGGCGCCGCTTCCGTTACTCTCGTGGCCCACACGAACACAACCGGCACGGAGCGTCGCGCATCGCGTCGACTCCGGATGAATTCGACAGGAGACACGAACATGGACCGCAGAACCGTTCTTCGCGCCGGCGGCGCGCTTGCAGCCGGCACGCTCGCCGCACCGGCGATCGCGCAGGCGCCGAAGTGGCCCAGCCGCGAGATCACGCTGATCAATCCGAACGCGCCCGGCGCCTCGACCGACCTGACCGCGCGCATCCTCGCGCAGGCGCTCGAGAAGCGGCTGAACGCGACCGTCATCGTCAAGAACGTCGTCGGCGGCGCCGGCGCGCTCGGCCCCTCGACGCTCGCCACCTCGGCCCCCGACGGCCACACGATGGGTCTGGTCGCGATCTCCAGCCACATCGCCGTGCCGAACATGATGGACGTGAAGTACAACCCCTGGGAGGCGTTCGACGTGCTCGGCCAGGTGGCGGCGCTGCGCTACGGCGTCGGCGTCGGCATCAATTCGCCGATCAAGTCGATCGACGAGCTGATCGCGACAGGCAAGCAGCGGCAAGTCACCTACGGTTCGAACAACGTCACCAACGTGGTCGCGATGTTCCAGCTGGCCAAGCTCACCGGCGCGCGCCTGCGCTGGGTGGTGTTCAGCGGCGGCGTCGAGTCGGTGGCGCAGGCGGTCGGCGGGCACGTCGACGCGGTGATCCAGACCGTCGCCGAGATGCGCCCGCAGATCGAGGGCGGCAAGCTGCGCCTGCTGGCGGCCGCGGGTCCGGCGCGCTGGCCCTATTACCCCGAGGTCAAGACGCTGCGCGAACTGGGCTACGAGGCGGTCACCAACGGTCCGTTCGGCTACGCGTTCCCGGCCGGGGTCGATCCGTCGATCAAGCAGCGCATGGAGGCCGCGCTCGCCGACGCGATGAAGGACAAGAGCGTGACCGACCAGATCGAGAAGCTCGGCATCGAGCCGGTCTACCGCAACGGCGCGGACTACAAGGCGTTCCTGAAGCAGATCGAAGGCGAGCTGGTGCCGATCCTGCAGGACACCGGCATGGCGAAGAAGCGCACATGAGCGACGGCAAGGGCGGGGGCTTCGCCACGAACGACGCGGGCGGGCGCTTCGCCCTCAGCGGCACGCGCCTCGCCACGCTGGCCCTGCTCGCGGCGGCCGGCGTCGGCCTGTGGCAGGCGCTGCGGCTCGACAACTGGGGCTTCGACGGCCCCGGCGCGGGCCTGTTTCCGCAGATCGTCGCGACCGCCTGCGTCGTGCTCGCCGTCATCTCGTTCGTCTTTCCGGGACCCGCGGCCGCGACCGAGGAGGGAGACACGGACGAGATCGACGAGCAGGAGCGCCTCGCCACTCGCAAGACCTTCGCGCTGTACGTCGTCAGCCTGCTGCTGCTGGCGGTCGGCGCATCCTTCGGCGGCTTCGCGGTCACCGCGGTCGTGGTGTCGCTGGTCGTGCTGCGCTTCGCCGAGCGCCGCTCCTGGAAGAGCGCCCTGGTCTACGGCGTCGCCTGCGCTGCGATCGGCCTGGTGTGCTTCGGCTGGTGGCTGCGCGTCGATCTCCCCGAAAGCTTCATCGAACGCGCCTTCTACTCGCTCGTTCGCTAATCCCGGGATCCCGACATGGATGCACTGCTCGGCGGCTTCGCCGTCGCGTTGACGCCCGCGAACCTGCTGTACTGCTTCATCGGCGCACTTCTCGGCACGGTCGTCGGCATTCTCCCCGGCCTCGGTCCGCTCACCACGATCGCGATCCTGCTGCCGATCACCTTCAAGATGGACGTGACGTCGGCGATCATCATGCTGTCGGGCATCTACTACGGGGTCGCGTACGGGGGCACCGTCACCTCGGTGCTGATGCGCATCCCGGGCGAAGCCTCGTCGGTGATCACCTGTCTGGACGGATACGAGATGGCGCGCAAGGGGCGCGCCGGGCCGGCGCTGTTCATCGCCGGCGTCGGGTCCTTCGTCGCCGGAACGCTCGGCGTCATCGCGATCACGTTCCTGTCGCCGCCGCTGGCCAATCTGGTGCTGGCCTTCGGGCCTTCCGAGTACGCGATGCTGATGCTGGCCGGGCTCGCGATGGTGACCTACATGTCGGGCGGATCCCTGCCGCGCGCGCTGCTGATGGCGGCCTTCGGCCTGCTGCTCGGCACGGTCGGCAGCGATCCGATCAACATGACGCCGCGCCTGACCTTCGGCGTGATGGCGCTCGCCGACGGCGTCAACCTGGTGCCGCTGGCGATCGGCCTGTTCGGATTGTCGGAAGTGCTGTTCATGGCGCGCCGCACCGAGGCGGAACTGAAGATCGTGAGGCCCCCTTCCGGCCTGCTCGGGTTCCTGCCGTCGCGCGCGGAGGCACGCCGTTCGGTCGGCCCGATCGCGCGCGGGTCGGTGCTCGGTTTCCTGGTGGGGCTGCTGCCGGGCGGCGGCGCCGTGATCGCGTCGTTCCTGTCCTATGGGGTCGAGCGCAAGCTGTCGAAGCACCCCGAGGAGTTCGGCAAGGGCGCGGTCGAGGGGCTTGCCGGTCCCGAAGCGGCGAACAACGCGGGCACCACCGGCGCCTTCGTGCCGCTGCTGTGCATGGGCATTCCGGCCAATGCGATCACCGCGCTGCTGATCGGCGCCTTCATGATCCACGGCGTGACCCCCGGGCCGACGATCCTGGAGCGCCAGCCCGAGATCTTCTGGGGTGTCGTCGCCAGCATGTACATCGGCAACGTGATGCTGCTGGTGCTGAACCTGCCGCTGATCGGCCTGTTCGTGCGCATCCTCGACATTCCGCGCGCGTACCTGACGCCGATGATCCTGGTGGTCTGCCTGGTGGGCGTCTATTCGAACAGCGGCAACCCGGCCGACGTGCTGCTGGCCGTGATCTTCGGCTTCGTCGGCTACGGGCTGCGCCGGCACGGCTTCGACCTTGGGATCGTGATCCTGGCCTACGTGCTCGGGCCGATCTTCGAGCGCTCGGTCCGGCAGGCGCTGGCGATCTCGGACGGCGATCCGGCGATCTTCCTGCACAGCACGCTGTCGACCTCGTTCGCTCTGATCGCGGTGGCGATCCTGATCGCGGGCCTTTGGCCGAGGCGGCGCCCGGTCTGAGGGCGGGGCGCCCGGTCTGAGGGCGGGGCGCCCGGTCTGAGGGCGGGGCGCCCGGTCCGAGGGGGCTGCGCCCGCTTCGGGCTCCCGGGGCGGGCGCGGGCTCTCAGGGACCGGCGGCAGCCTCGAGGTCCCGCAGCATCCGCTCGATCCGGTCGGACAATTTTTCGGTGCTCAGCCGTTCGCGCAGCCGCTCGATCAGCAACGGGAACGCGAACGGGGTCGGCCGCTCGAGATCGACGAGATGCAGGCGGGCACGCTGCATGCGCACCAGCGCGGCGTGCAGGCGGACCAGATCGAGCTCCTGCTCGAGCACTTCGCGCTCGGCCTGGGTCAGCAGGCGGTTGTCCGCATCGTGCTTGCGGAACACCTCGTAGAACAGGCTCGCCGAGGCCTGCAGCTGGCGCGTGCTGCGCGCAGCGCCCGGCATGCCCGGGAACACCAGCCCGCTGACGCGCGCGATTTCGCGGAAGCGACGCTGCGCCAGTTCGCCCGAGTTCAGGCTGGCGAGCACGTCGTCGGCCAGTCCCTGTGTCGACAGCAGCCCGCCGTGCCCGAGGCCGCCCCAGTCCACCGGCTCGGGCGACAGCAGCTCGAGCCCGTAATCGTTGACGCAGATCGACAAGGTCGCGGGCGTCGCGCGGGCGATGCGCCAGGCGAGCAGAGAACCGAGCCCCAGGTGCACGTGACGTCCGGCGAACGGGTAGAGGAACAGGTGATGCCCTTCGCGCGATCGCAGGCGCTCGGCCAGCAGCACGCCCGGCTCGGGCAGCGCGGACCAGCGCCGCTGCAGTTCCAGCAGCGGCCGCGCGCAGGCCATCTCGGCGCCGTCGAAGCGGCCGGCACGCGCCTGCGCCAGCCGGCGCAGCACCGCGTCGGCGAGCTCGCTCGACAACGGCATGCGGCCGCCGTTCCAGCGCGGCACCGCCGCGCGCCGTCCGGTCGCGCGCCGCACGTAGGCTGTCATCTCGTGCACGCGCACCAGCTCCAGAAGACGGCCCGCGAACAGGAAGCAGTCGCCGCGCCGCAGACGTCCGACGAAAGCTTCCTCGACCGTGCCGATGCGCCCGCCGCCCAGGTACTGCACGCTGATCGACGCGTCCGACACGATCGTGCCGATCGCCATCCGGTGGCGCCGGGCGATGCCGGCGTCGGGAACGCGATGCACGCCCCGCGCGTCGCAGACCACGCGCCGGTACTCCGGATAGACCCGCAGGCTCGGGCCGCCCCGGGTCACGAAGTCGAGCGCCCAGGCGAACTCGTCGGCGCCGAGCTCGCGGTACGAATGGCAGCCGCGCACCTCTTCGTACAGGTCCGCCGCATCGAAGCCCGAGCCGAGCGCGACGGTGACCAGGTGCTGCACCAGCACGTCCATCGGCCGGTCCGGCGCCCGGCGCGGCTCGATGCTGCCGGCGAGCACCGCGTCGCGCGCCGCGGCGGCCTCGATCAGTTCGAAAGCGTTGGTCGGCACCAGGGTGATGCGCGAGACGCGCCCGGGCGCGTGCCCGGAGCGGCCGGCGCGCTGCAGCAGGCGCGCGACGCCCTTGGCGCTGCCGACCTGGAGCACCTGCTCGACCGGCGAGAAGTCGACGCCGAGGTCCAGGCTCGAGGTGCAGACCACCGCCTTCAGCCGGCCGTCGCGCAGGCCCTGCTCGACCCAGTCGCGCACCTCGCGATCGAGCGAACCGTGATGCAGCGCGAGGCTGCCCGCCCAGTCGGGCCGCGCGTCGAGCAGCGCCTGGTACCACAGCTCGGCCTGCGCGCGCGTGTTGGTGAACACGCAGCGTGCTGGCCGCCTGGTCGATGCGCTGCACCACCGCGTCGAGCATGCGCATGCCGAGGTGGCCGCCCCAGGGAAAGCGCTCGGTCGTTGCGGGCAACAGCGTCTCGATACTCAGGGCCCTGGTGGTCGAGCCGCGCACCATGCGCCGTGCGGGCAGGCTCGCCGATGCAGCCGGCGGCACCAGCACGTCGAGCGCGTGGTCGAGGTTGCCCAGCGTCGCCGACAGGCCCCACACGATCAGCGACGGCTGCAGGCGCCGCAGGCGGGCGAGCGCCAGCTGGACCTGCACGCCGCGCTTGTTGCCGACCAGCTCGTGCCATTCGTCGACGATCACGACGCGCACGCCGGCCAGGTCGTCGCGCGCCGAAGAACGCGCGAGCATCAGCGACAGGCTCTCGGGTGTCGTGACCAGCGCCTGCGGCAGCCGGCGCGCCTGGCGCTGGCGCTCGGCACTGCGGGTGTCGCCGGTGCGCAGGCCGACCGACCAGTCGATGCCGAGCGCGGGCAGCGGCTCGGCGAGCGCGCGCTGCGTGTCGGCGGCAAGGGCGCGCATCGGCGTGATCCACAGCACCGTCAGCGGATCGCGTCGGCCCGGTGCGGCACGCAGGCCGAGCACGTGGCGCAGGGCGCCGAACCACGCGGCCAGCGTCTTGCCGGTGCCGGTGCCGGCGTGCAGCAGGCCGGATTCGCCGCGCGCCATCGCGGCCCAGGTCGAGCGCTGGAAGGCGAACGCTTTCCAGCCGCGCCGCGCGAACCAGTCGTCGAGACGGCGCCAGGCAGCGGCACGGCCATCGGCAGCGGCGCGAACCGGCCCGCGGGTGTCCGCGACCGGCGTGCTGCCGGAGCACGCCGGGGGCTTGCGCTGCGATCGCGCTCCCGTCATGCGCAGCCGGGAATCCCGGCGATCCAGCCTTCGACCGGATCGATGCAGGCCGGCAGGCCGAAACCGGCGTCGCGCCGTGCATCCGCCCACGCGGCCTGGACCAGGCACAGCACCGCGTCGAGCCGGTCGGCGCCACCGTCGTCGAGGCAGCACTCGCGCAGTGCGGCCGGCATCGTCACGACGATCGCCAGCGGGGTCGCGCCGCGCATCAGGGCGTCGAGCAGCGCCGCGCGCCGGTCGCGGCGCTGTGCCGTCGCCTTGCGCGGATCGTCGCTCTTGTACGACGCGCGCCCGAGGACCGCACGCGCCAGCGCGCCTGGGTAGGTCTCCAGCGCGATCCGCCCGGGATCGCCGGCATGCAGCCCCGGCAGCGAGAGGCCCGCGGCGAGCAGTCGCGGCGCGCCCGCCTGCAGCATGAAGGCCACCGGCGGGTTGACCCACTTCATCGACGGGCTCGAGCCGGCGGGCCGGTCGGTCGCACGGTGCGCGAACTTCGCACCCGCCGGCCGCGCATCGCAGAAGGCGCGGAAGCGCGCGACCATGTCGGCGCGCGGCATCCGCGCGACATGACGCACGAGCCGCGCCCATGCGCTGTCGCCGCCCGCTGCCTCGTGCGGCCAGCCGAGGGACAGCACCAGCTCGCGCGGCAGCCCGAACGGGAAGTCGAAACCGGCCAGCCATGGCCCCGGCGACGCGAGCCAGGTCTCGAAAGCCTCGAAGCTTTCGCATGCGTCGATCCGATCGACCACCAGCCTGTCCGCGTCGCGTCTGCCGGTCGCGATCGTGATCGGCTTGGCGCGACGCGGCGCGCTGGTGAAGTCGACGCCGTGCAGCGTCACGCCAGCGTGCCCGGTCGCGACCTTGCTCGCCGCCGGCCTCATGTGTTCAGCATCTCGTGCAGGGTATCGATGGTGTCCGCGTCCTCGATGCGTTTGTCGGTGCGCCAGCGCAGGATGCGCGGAAAGCGCACCGCGATGCCGGAGCGGTGCCGCGGCGAGCGCTGGATCCCCTCGAAGCCGAGCTCGAAGACCAGGCTCGGTCGCACGCTGCGCACCGGCCCGAACTTCTCGATCGTGTTCTTGCGGATCACCGCATCGACGGCAGCGAGCTCGTCGTCGCCGAGTCCCGAGTAGGCTTTCGCGAACGGCACCAGCCGCCGGCCTTGCGCCTCGTCCACGGCCCAGACCGCGAAAGTGAAGTCGGTGTACAGGCTCGCCCGGCGCCCGTGCCCGCGTTGCGCGTAGATCAGCACTGCGTCGACCGACAGCGGGTCGACTTTCCACTTCAGCCAGTCGCCGACCGGGGCCGTGCGGATGCGCCCGGCGCCGTAGGCCGCGCCGTGCCGCTTCAGCATCAGCCCCTCGGCGCCGAGCGACCGGGCATCGCGGCGCAGCGCGTGCGCCTGCGTCCAGTGCCGCACGTCCAGACGCTGCGACAGACGCAGGTGCGCACAACGGTGCGGCCCGATCAGCGACTCGAGCGCGCCGCGCCTGACGAACTGGGCGCACGCGCGCAAGTCGACCCCTTCGCGTTCGAGCAGATCGTAGGCGACGAACACGACGGGCGCGTCGCGCAAGGCGCGCGCGCTCACGGTCCTGCGCGCGATCCGTGTCTGCAGCGCGCCGAAGGGCCTGGGCCGGTCCGCGTCGTGGTCCCAGGCGAGAACCTCGCCGTCGAGCACCACGCCATCCGGAAGCCCGGCCGCCGCCGCGGCGATCTCCGGAAAGCGCTCGGTGACCACGTCCTCGCCGCGCGACCACAGCCATGCGGCGCCGGCGCGGCGCACCAGCTGCGCCCGGATGCCGTCCCACTTCCACTCGACGAGCCAGTCGCCCGGATCGCCGAGCCGCTCGGGCAGTTCGGCCAGCGGATGCGCGAGGAGGAACGGGTACGGCAGCGCCGGGTCGCGCTGCGCCGCGCCGTCGCCGTCCGGTTCGACCAGCAGTCGGAAACGCTGTTCGTCCGGCAGCGTGTTCGCGTCCGCGTAACCGATCATGCGGCGGGCAACCGTCATCTCGTCGAGGCCGAAGGCGGCGGCGAGCGCGCGGGTGACGGTCTGTCGCGACACGCCGACACGGAAGCCGCCGGTGATCAGCTTGTTCATCACGAAACGCGCCGGCGCATCCAGCAGCGCCCAGTAGCCGGCCAGCAGCGCGGGGACCTCGTCGGGCGTGCACGCCCGCAGCGGCAGAAGGCGCTCGCGCATCCAGCGCGCCAGGCCGGCATCGTCGTGGCGCTGCGGCGGGTCGACCAGGCGCGCGATCGTCTCGGCCAGGTCGCCCACCGCCTGGTAGCTCTCCTCGAACAGCCAGTCCGGGATTCTCGCCTCGGCGCACGCGGCCGCGCGCAGCACCCGTGTCGGCACGCCGCGGCGCGGCCGTCCGCCCGCCAGGAAGTACACCGCCCAGGCGGCATCCTCGGCGGGGGCCGCGCGCAGGTAGCGCACCAGCGCGTCGAGCTTGTGCCGGATCGACGTCGACGCGTCGAGCTCGGCGTAGAGGGCGGCGAAGGCCTGCATGCGATCGCGCTCCTGCAACCGCCCGTCAGCCCGCCCCGGGCGCCGGCGATGCAGGCGCCGGCGACACGGGCAGACCCGCGTCCGTGGCCGTGGCCGTGACCGCGTCCGCCGGCGCGCCGGCCTCGGCCAGGCCTTCGCCGGCCGCCCCCTCCTCGCCGGCGAACTCGGTCTCGAAGGCGTGCGCGTCCAGCCCCTGCTCGCGCAGCCAGCGCACCATCGCCGGGACCTGCCCGTGGGTCACGAACACGCGCGGCGCGCCGCTGGCGCGCACTGCCTCGATCAGCCCGGGCCAATCGGCGTGATCCGACATCACGAAGCCGCGATCGACACCGCGGCGCCGGCGCGCGCCGCGCAGTGCCATCCAGCCCGAGGCGAACGCGTCGCTGAAGTCGCCGAAGCGTCGCAGCCAGGTCGACCCCGCGGCCGACGGCGGCGCCAGCACCAGCGCCCGCCGCAACCCGTCGCGGTCGGCGATCTCGCCAACCGGGCGCGTCGGCGGCAGGCGCACACCGGATTCGCGGTGAGCCGCATTCAGGGCTTCGACCGCGCCGTGACAGATCACCGGACCGATCGACGGTTCGATGCCGGACAGGATGCGCTGCGCCTTGCCGAACGCGTAGCAGTAGAGCACGCTCGCGCGTCCCGCCGACGCGTTGTCGCGCCACCAGCGGTCGATCTCGTCGAAGACCCGCGCCTGCGGCTGCCAGCGATAGACGGGCAGGCCGAACGTCGACTCGGTGACGAAGGTGTCGCAGCGCACCGGCTCGAAACCGTCGCAGACACCGTCGTGCTCGAGCTTGTAGTCGCCCGATACGACCCAGACCTCGCCGCGGTGCTCGATGCGGATCTGCGCGGACCCGAGCACGTGGCCGGCAGGGTGGAAGGACACCTCGACGTCGCCGATGCGCAGGCGCTGGCCGTACGCGAGCGACTGCAGCGAGATCGCCCCGAGACGGGCGCGCAGCACGCGCTCGCCGGCCGCGGCCGCGAGATAGCGGGCGTGTCCGGTGCGCGCGTGGTCGGCGTGCGCGTGCGTGATCAGCGCGCGCTCGACCGGTCGCCAGGGGTCGATGTAGAACCCCCCGGCCTCGCAGTACAGCCCTTCGGGGCGCACGCGCACCAGCGCCGCCGCATCCTGGCGCGTGCCGGACGGGCCATGCGCCCCCGGGTCGGCACGCGCGGCCGGCGCCGCGCCGGCCACAGGCTCAATACCCATCGCCGGCCCCGCTGATGGCGACCCCGATGCGCAGCAGCAGGTACGCAGCGCTGTTCATCATGCGCACCGGAAGCGCGCGCCGCGCATGCCTCTGCAGACCCACCTGCTGGCCGCCCGCGTCGATCGCGGCCTCGATGCGCTCGTTCAGCGCCTGCGCGAACCGCGCGTCGTCGACCATCACGTTGGCCTCGCGCGCCAGCAGCAGCGAGAACGGATCGATGTTCGAGGAGCCGACCGTCGCCCAGTCGTCGATCACCGCCACCTTCGCATGCAGGAAGCTGGGCCGATACTCGACGATCTCGATGCCGGCCTGCAGCAGTTCGTCGTAGAGCGCCTGGGACGCGTAGTGCTGCAGGCGGTACTCGACGCGCCCCTGCAGCAGCAGACGCACGCGCACGCCGCGGCCCGCCGCGTCGACGAGCGCGCGCCGCATCCGCACGCCGGGGAAGAAGTACGCGTTGGCGATCAGCACGCGCCGGGAGGCGTTGCGGATCGCCTCGAGGTACTGCTGCTCGATCGTGCGGCGGAAGCGGAAATTGTCGCGCAGCACCAGCATCGCGCGCATCGTCCCCGCCTCGCTGACGTCGCTGACGACGTCGGCGGGCGCGCGCGGCGCGCGAATCCGCGCGCGGCCGGGCGCGCGCAGCCCGGCGAGAGCCCGGTTCACCGTGGCCAGCGCCCACCACATGCGGTGCATCGCCAGGTTGGCCTGGGCCACCAGAGGCCCCCGCACGCGCACCGCGAAGTCGAGGCGCGGCTCGTCGAGCGCCCCGTGATTGGGATCGTGGAAATCGTCGAGTAGATTGATGCCGCCGGCGAAGGCCACCGTTCCGTCGACGACCGCGAGCTTGCGGTGCAGCCGGCGCAGGCGGTTGCGGCTCAGGCTGAGGCGTCTGCGCTCGGGCCGGAACACCTCGAGTCGCGTGCGGCCGAGCAGGCGGATCAGCCCGGGCTCGATCGTGCGCGTGCCGAATCCGTCGACGATCAGGTGCGCGCGCACACCGCGGGCCGCCGCCTCGCCGAGCGCCGCGGCGATGCGCCGGCCGCTGGGATCGTCGTTGAAGATGTAGGTCTCGACGAAGATGTCTCGCTGCGCCTGCGCGATGGCCTGCTCGAGCGCGGGAAAGAACTGCGTACCGCCCTCGAGCAGGTCGACCGCGTGCCCGCCCTGCTCGAGCGGAGCCAGGCTGGCGTGCCAGGGCACCCGCACGATGCGCCGTCCGTTCGCATCCGATGCACCGGCCGCGCCGTGCCCGCCGGCTCCGCCGGGCGCCCCCTCTGCGCCGTCCGCCGACGTCGGCTCGCGCGCCGAGGTCAGGGGCGCAGCGTCAGATCCGCGATCAGCGGACTGTGGTCGGACAGCTTTGCCCACTCGGCGCCTCCCAGCACGTGCGCGGAACGCACCTCGAACCCGCGCGTGTAGATGCGGTCCATCCGCAGCCAGGGCACCAGCGCCGGATAGGTGCGCGCGGACCGGACCATGCGCGGCATCCGCTGCGTCACCACTTCGACGTCCGTATCGGCAGCCTTGGCGCGGCCCTTGCCCCGGCCGCTCGCGACGACCTCGTCGGAATCCGATTCGAGACCCGGCATCCGGTCGCGCACGAAATGCGCGACGCGCTGGCCGATGCGGCCGCGCGGGCGCATCGTGTCGAAGACTTCCTGCACCTGCAGCCGTTCGCACAGCTGCGCCGACAACTGGTTGCGCCAGTCGTTGAAGTCGCCTGCAATGATCACCGGCGCCGTCGCCGGGATCTCCTGCTCGATCCAGTCGATCAGCGCCTGCGCCTGCCGCTCGCGGCTGCCCGCCAGCAGCCCGAAGTGCACGACGAAGCAGTGCACCGACGTGCGCTGGACGTGCACCTCGCAGTGGAGCACACCGCGCTTCTCGAGCGCGTGGTCGGACACGTCCCGGTTCTCGCGGTGCAGGATCTTGAAGCGCGACAGCAACGCATTTCCGTGGTGGCCGTGCAGGTAGTTGGCGTTCCTGCCGTACGCGGTCTCGAAGGTGTGACGCACCGACGGCGCCCGGGCGAGGAACTGGTCCTGGCGCTCGGCGGGCCAGTGCTCGAAGCGCTGCGCATGCCGTTCGTGGCGCCCCTGCACCTCCTGCAGGAAGACCAGATCGGCGTCGAGCTCGTGCAGGCGCGCGCGCAGTTCGTGGATGCGCGCGACGCGACGCAGCCCGAAGAACTCGCGCACGACGCCCTTGTGGATGTTGTAGGTCGCGACCCTGAGCCGCTTCATGGAGCCGGGGGCTTGTTGCGGCAGGCTGCGCTGCGCGCCGGCAGTTCGCGGATCGCCTGCACGTTGGTCCAGGAGAAGCAGCGCTCGGCGGCCTGCTCCCAAGGCAGCCACTCGTAGCGCAAGTGCTCGCGCGGCGCGATCCGCACCGGGACCGGCGCGGGCACCAGCAGACCGAAGACGTGCTCGGTGTTGTGCGTCACGCCCTCGGGGTAGCGGCTGCGCCAGTGCGGGTAGATCTCGAACGGTTCGAATGCCGCCAGTCGCACCAGGCGTGCGCGCTCGACATCGATCCCCGTCTCCTCGAGACCTCGCGCCGGCACGTCTCCGTCGAGCGGCTCGTCGACGCGGTCCTTGCTGCCGGTGACCGACTGCCAGAAGCCCGGATGGTCGGCCCGCTCGAGCACCAGCACCCGCAGGTCCGGCGTGTGAATCCACGACCAGCACGGATTTGGGGATCTTGTTGGCCACGCGCGTAAGGCCCCCCGTTCGCCGCTCAGACCTTCGCCGCCTCCACCGCCGCAGCCGGATGTGCAGCTCGCGCAGCTGCTTCTCGTCGACCGCCGACGGCGCCTGCGTCAGCAGGCACTGCGCGCGCTGCGTCTTGGGGAAGGCGATCACGTCGCGGATCGATTCGGCGCCGGTCATCATCGTGACGATGCGGTCCAGGCCGAAGGCGATGCCGCCGTGGGGCGGCGCGCCGTACTGCAGCGCGTCGAGCAGGAAACCGAACTTCGCGCGCGCCTCTTCCGCGCCGATGTTCAGCGCCCGGAACACCTTGCTCTGCACCTCCTCGCGGTGGATCCGCACCGAGCCGCCGCCGATCTCCCAGCCGTTGAGCACCATGTCGTAGGCCTTGGCGAGGCAGCGGCCGGGATCGGCCTCGAGGTAGTTCTCGTGACCGTCCTTCGGCGACGTGAACGGATGGTGGCACGCGACCCAGCGCGCATCCTCCTCGTCGTACTCGAACATCGGGAAGTCGATGACCCAGAGCGGCCGCCAGCCCGCTCTCGAGCAGGCCGGTGCGGCGGCCGAACTCGGAGTGACCGATGCGGTTGCGCAGCGCGCCGATCGCATCGTTGACGACCTTGGCCTTGTCGGCGCCGAAGAAGATCAGATCGCCGTTCGACGCGCACCGGTCCGCGCGAGGATCGCGTCGATGCGCCGCGTCGTGCAGGTTCTTGACGATCGGCGACTGCAGACCTTCGCGGCCCTTCGCGCGTCGTTGACCTTGATGTAGGCGAGGCCCTTCGCGCCGTAGATGCGCGACGAACTGCGTGTACGCGTCGATCTCGCTGCGCGTCATGTCGCCGCCGCCCGGCACGCGCAGGCCGACGACCCGGCCGCCGTCCATGTTCGCCGCCGCCGAGAACACCTTGAAGTCGACGTCCTTCATCACCTCGGTCAGCTCGGTGAACTGCAGCTTCACGCGCAGGTCCGGCTTGTCGGAGCCGTACAGGCGCATCGCCTCGGAATACGGCATCGTCGGGAACTGCTCCGGCAGCTCGACGCCGATCACGGTCGTGGAACACGTGCCGCACCATCTCCTCGAAGATCGCGCGGATCTCGATCTCCGACAGGAACGAGGTCTCGCAGTCGATCTGCGTGAACTCGGGCTGGCGGTCGGCGCGCAGGTCCTCGTCGCGGAAGCACTTGGTGATCTGGTAGTAGCGGTCGAACCCCGCGACCATCAGCAGCTGCTTGAACAGCTGCGGCGACTGCGGCAGCGCGAAGAACTGGCCGGCGTTGACGCGCGACGGCACGAGGTAGTCGCGCGCGCCCTCGGGCGTCGACTTGGTCAGCATCGGCGTCTCGATGTCGACGAAGCCGAGCGAGTCCAGGTACTTGCGGACCTCGATCGAGACCCGGTAGCGCAGCATCAGGTTGTTCTGCATCTGCGGCCGGCGCAGGTCCAGCACACGGTGCGTCAGGCGCGTCGTCTCGGAGAGGTTCTCGTCGTCGAGCTGGAACGGCGGCGTGACCGACGGGTTCAGGATCTCGAGTTCGTGGCACAGCACCTCGATCTGGCCGCTGCGCAGGTTCGGGTTCTCGGTTCCGGCCGGCCGGCGGCGCACCTTGCCGGTGACCTCGCACGCAGAACTCGTTGCGGATGCGCTCGGCCGTCCGCGAACATGTCGGCGCGGTCCGGGTCGCAGACGACCTGCGCGAGGCCCTCGCGATCGCGCAGGTCGATGAAGATCACCCCGCCGTGATCGCGACGGCGATGGACCCAGCCGAACAGGGTGACCACCTGATCGAGATGGTCGGTCGACACTTGGCCGGCGTAGCAGGTGCGCATGTTGTAGTTTCTCCAGGAGGCAGGGCGCGGCGGGGAGACCGGAAACGGCAGTCCCCGCTTGTCGGGCGCGCCCGGAATTGTCGGGGACGGCGGGCGCGCGGGCGGCGCCGGCCGGATCGCGGGCGACACACGCCCATCGACACCACGTACTTGAGCGCCTCGTCGACGGTCATGTGCAGTTCGACGACTTCGTCGCCGCGGAATCATCAGGAAGAAGCCGGACGTCGGGTTGGGCGTGGTCGGCACGTAGACGCTGACCATGTCCCGGCGACGCGGCACGCACCTCCTCGGCCGGCGACCCGGTCTGGAACGCGATCGTCCAGACGCCGGCGCGCGGGTACTGCACCAGCAGCGCCTTGCGGAACGCCTGCCCGTTCGGCGACAGCACGGTGTCGCTGACCTGCTTGACGCTCGAGTAGATCGAACGCACGATCGGGATGCGCGCCAGCAGCGCTTCCCACAGGCGCACCAGGCCCTGCCCGATGAAGTTGCGCGCCAGCAGCCCGGTGACGAAGATGACCACCAGGGTCAGCAGCACGCCGACGCCGGGCACGCGGCGGCCGAGCAGAAGCTCGGGCTGGAGGCCGGCCGGCAGCAGCTGGAGCGTCTGGTCCATCGTGCTGACGATCAGGTTCAGCACCCACAGCGTGATGACCAGGGGCACCCAGATCAGCAGGCCGGTGACGAAGTAGCTGCGGATCTGCGGCTTGTGCTGGGGCTTGGGCGGCGTGTCGATGGTGAGGTCCTGCCGGGTTGGAGTGAGTCGGGGGTGATCTCGGAGCGCGATCGGGCCGGGGGCGACCGGGTCGCGGCCGGGATCGGGATCAGGCGGCCTTGGCGCCGCCGTCGCCCGAGGAGGCGTCGTCGACCGGTCGCGGCCGGGGCTGGTGCCGCGGCGGCGGCAGGTGCCGGCGCAGCCGCGGCCTCGGCAGCGGCGCCCGCCGACGGCGCGGCAGCGGCCTCGCCGGCCTTCTGCTTGCCCTTGTCGCGGAAGTCGGTGACGTACCATCCGCGACCCTTTGAGCTGGAAGCTGGGTGCGGCGAGCTGCTTGCGGAACTCCTGCTTGCCGCAGGACGGGCACTCGGTGAGCGGAGGGTCGGAGCGCTTCTGCAGCACGTCCTTCGCGAATCCGCATTGGTCGCATCGGTAGGCGAAGATCGGCATGATTCGAACGCAAAGGGATGATCACGGGGCCGAGATCGGGGACGCACGCGCCGGCATCGGCAACGCCGCCACCGGTCGCGTCGTGCGCGAATCTCGGAAAACCTTGAATTATAAGCGAAATTCATGCCGACGGATGGCGCTGTCGCTGGCCGCCGGCCTGATCCTCGGGCTGCCATGCGGCCACCCGCAGGCGTCGCCGCCTGCCCGCGCGGTCGTGCGGGACACGATCGCGCAGCGCGTGCTGGCGTGCACCGGGTGCCACGGCGCCCAGGGACGCGCGGCACGCGACGGCTACTACCCGCGGATCGCGGGCAAGCCCGCCGACTACCTGTACCGCCAGCTGCTCGCCTTCCGCGACGGTCGGCGCCGCTACCCGCTGATGAACGAGCTGCTCGCGCCGCTCGACGATGCCTACCTGCGCGAGATCGCCGGGCATTTCGCCGCGCTCGACCTGCCCTACCCGCCAGCGGCGCCCGCCACGGCCGATCCCGGCACGCTCGCACGCGGACGCGCGCTCGTCACGGAAGGTGATCCGGCACGCAGGGTGCCGGCCTGCACGCGCTGCCACGGCGACGCACTGACCGGCAGCGGCGACAGCGTGCCCGGACTACTTGGAATGCCGCGCGACTACCTGGCGGCGCAGATGGGGGCATGGCGCTCGGGCAATCGCCGAGCCGTGACGCCCGACTGCATGGCCGAGATCGCGCAGCGCCTCGCGCCGCGCGACATCGAAGCGCTGTCGCACTGGCTGGCCGCCCAGCCGATGCCCGCCCATGCGCGCGCCGCGGCCGCGGCCGCGGTGCCGGGCCCGGCACCGATGCGCTGCGGCGACATGCGCGATCCGGGAGCGGCGCGATGACCGGTCGGGCTCGTCCCGTCGGAAGCCGGCGCGCGCTGCGGCTGGCGCTTGCCGCGACGACGGCAGCCTTGCTGGCCGGCGCTGCGGCCGTGATGCTGCTGAACCGGCTCGACGAGGACCCGGTCGCCATGCCGGGCGCTGCAACCGCCATGCCGGCCGGGCCCGGAGCCACCGACGGCGGGGCCGACACCGCCGAGGCCGCCGCCGCGCTGGTCACGCGCGGCGCCTACCTGGCGCGCGCCGGCAACTGCGCCGGATGTCACACCCGCGCGGGCGGCGCGCCGTACGCGGGCGGTCGCCCGATCGACACCCCGTTCGGCAGGGTGTTCGCACCCAACCTGACGCCCGACCCGCAGTCCGGCCTCGGGCGCTGGAGCGCGTCCGAGTTCTGGCGCGCGATGCACAACGGCCGCTCGCGCGACGGCCGGCTGCTGTACCCGGCCTTTCCGTACCCGAACTACACGCTGGTCACGCGGGCGGACTCGGACGCGATCTTCGCCTTCCTGCGCACGCTGCCCGCCGCGCCGGACGGCAACCTGCCGCACCGGCTGCGCTTTCCGTACGACACGCAGGCCGCGCTGGCCGTCTGGCGCGCGCTGTGGTTCCGCCCGGCGCGATTCGAGCCCGACGCGGCGCGCGATGCGGCGTGGAACCGCGGCTCCTACCTGGTCCGGGGCCTTGGCCACTGTGGCGCCTGCCACGACGGGCGCAACCTGCTCGGCGCGCCCGTGCGCCAGGACGCGCTCGGCGGCGGGCTGATTCCGGAGCAGAACTGGTATGCGCCGGCGCTGAACAGCAGGCACGAAGCCGGTGTCGCGCACTGGGACGAGGACGACGTCGTCGCGCTGCTGGCGACCGGGGTCTCGCGATTCGCCTCGGCGCTGGGACCGATGGCCACAGTGGTGCGCGACAGCACGCAGCATCTCGATCGGTCGGACCTGCGCGCGATCGCCAGCTATCTTCGGACACTGCCCGCGCAGGCGGGCGACCGGGGCTCGAGCGACGCGGCGCCGGCGGCGACCGCGCAATCGTCCGACGCGCGGGGCGGTGCTGTGCGCGATGCCGCGCACGATGCTGCGCGCGATGCCGCCCTCGAAGACGAACCGGACGCGCGATCGGGCGCCGGCGCGCGCCTCTACGAGACGCACTGCGCACAGTGTCACGGCGATCGCGGCGAAGGCGTCGCCGGCATCTATCCGCGCCTGGCCGGCAACCGGACGGTGACGATCGAGCCGCCGGCGAACCTGGTGCGCATCGTTCTGGGCGGCGGCTTTCCGCCCTCGACCGCCGGCAACCCGCGACCGTTCGGCATGCCGCCGTTCGCGACCGTGCTCGACGACGGCGAGATCGCCGCGGTCCTGTCGCACGTGCGCGCCGCGTGGGGCAATGCGGCGCGCCCTCTGAGCGCGCACGACGTCAATCGCTACCGGGGCGCCGCACGACCCTGAGGCGACTCGGCGCAGCGCCGCGGGATCGCGCGCGGGCAGGCGGGCAGGCGGGCAGGCGGGCAGGCGGGCAAGCGCGCCCGCGCCAGCGCCCGCGCCAGCGCGCTTTCAGGCGGCCCCTGCCGGCGTCAGCGCCCAGGCGCCGTTCGACTCGACCGCGCGCGCCTCGTCGCGCAGCTTGTTCAGGTGCGCCGTCAGCGAGCGCGTCGCCATTGCATGCAGATGCGGCTGGACATCATCGTAGACACGCTCGAGGAGCGCGGGCAGAGGCGCCGGCCCGACAGCACGCAGAGCGTCGACCACCTTCGACTCGCGCGCCAGCCGGTGCGCGACGATGCGCTCGACCATCTGGGCCGGTTGGCCGATCACGAAGCCGTGCCCGGGCGCCAGCCACTCCAGGTCGAGCGCGCGCAACCCGCGCAACGACGCCAGGTAGGCCGCCATGTCGCCATCGGGCGGACCGATGACCACGGTCGAGCCCTGCATCACGTGGTCACCGGTGAACAGCAGCCGCTCAGCCTCGAGCAGGAAGCACAGGTGGTTGGACGCGTGGCCAGGCGTGTGCACGACACGCAGCGTCACGCCATCGGCGACCTCGATCCGGTCGCCGTGCTGCGGCACGCGATCGGGAGCGAAGCTGCCGTCCTGCGTCTGCGGATGGTCGGCGATGCGCCCGATCACCGGCGCGCCGGTGCGTGCCTTCAGCAGCACCGCCCCCGGCGAGTGGTCCGGGTGGGTGTGGGTGACCAGGATCAGCCGGATCGGTCCGGGCGCGGCTGCGAGCAGCCGCTCGACGTGCTCCGGGTCGGCCGGACCCGGATCGATCACGGCCCATTCGTTGCGCGCTCCGCCGCCGACCAGATAGCTGTTCGTACCGGGGCCGGTCATCATGCCCGGGTTGCCGCAGGTGACCCGAATCACGTGCGGCGACAGCCGCACCGGCTGCCCGGGCGTGATCTCGTACGACGCGTCGCCGCGACGCTGCGGATCGATCTTGCCGATCTCGGCCCAGGCCGGATGTTCCGGCGTGATCGGCACGGCGCCGATGCGGCCGGTCGCGATGCGCGGTGCCGTCGCCGGCAAGGGCCGCGGCGAACGGGCGTGCTCGAGCAGTGCGTCGACCGTGTCGAAGCGCACCAGCTCCTCGAGCGTCGAGCGGGTCGGCGTCAGCATCCGCATCGCGTCGCCGCGGGCCAGCGCCTCGGCCGGCCGCAACCACAGCTGCTCGACGAGCTCGACCTCGTCGTGCGTCGACGCCTGCCCCTGCGGCGCGCGCGCGACGAAGAAGCGCGTGTCCCAGCGCTTGGCGCGCGTCAGCGGCGTGACCCAGCGGCTGAAGTAGACGAGCTGGTCGGCGGCGAGCGACAGACCGAAGTGGCGGCAGAACTCGCCGAGCGTGCGCTCCCCCCGGTGCAGCGGGCCTCGCCAGGCGCCGACCTCGTCTCCCTGGGCGCCGCCAAGCGACACCATCGCGCCGGAGCCGTCGTGCGCGAGCAGCAGACCGGACTCCTCGAAACATTCGCGAATCGCGGCGACGTGATAGTCGAGACCGCCCTGCGGCAGCGCCAGCACGGTGCTGGCGGTGAAGTCGTCGATGCCGTGGCAGCAGGCGTGCCACTCGCGATCGCGCGCATCGAGCACCCCGCCCGGAAACACCCAGGCGCCGCTGCTGTGGTCGCCGCGCTCGGCACGGCGCAACAGCAGCACCTCGATGCCGCGGTCGCCGTCGCGCACGACGACCAGCGTCGCCGCGGTCCTGGCGATCGCATTCGCGCCCGGCAGGGCGTTCGGGGGAGCGGCCTTCAGGGGTGGGGCATTCGTCATGTCGGAATTCCTTCGATCATCGGTTCAGCGCGCGGCGCGCGGCGTAGGAGAGTGCGTCGACCAGTCCGACGAGGACCATCATAGCGATCAGCACCGTGCAGGTCTCGCGCATGTGGAACAGGCCGAGGTGGTAGTAGAGCATCTGACCGAGCCCGCCGGCACCGACCACGCCCAGCACGGCGGCCGCGCGGATGTTGTTCTCCCAGCGGTAGAGCCCGTAGGACAGGACCTGCGGCAGGATCTGCGGCAGGGTGGCCCACAGGAACACGCGCACCGGGCCGACGCCGCGCACGCGCAGAGCGAACGCGGGCTGCGGCGAGGCATTCTCGATCGACTCGGCGAACAGCCGCCCGAGCACGCCCGACGTGTGCAGCGCCAGCGCCAGCGTGCCGGGGAACGGACCGAGCCCGGCGGCGATCAGCAGCAGCGACGCCCAGACGAGTTCGGGAATCGAGCGCAGCGCGTTCAGCAGCAGCCGCGCGGCATCGTGGACGAAGCGCGCGGAGCCCGATCCGTGCGCGCTCGCCGGCAGCGCGAGCAGCAGCCCGAGCGCCACCGCCAGCACCGTGCCGACCAGCGACATCGCGAGCGTCTCGAGCGCTGCGTCGAAGGTTCTGCCGAGGAACGCAGGCGCCGCCTCGGGCGGGAAGAAGCTGGCGACGAAGCGCGCCATGCTGCCGAACGCATCGGGCGCCAGGAACTCGCCCCAGCGCAGGTCCAGCGTCGCGAAGCTCGCCAGCACGAGCGCCAGGATCGCGGCGACCGTCGCCACCGCCGCGCTCCGCTGGCTGCCGGCCGGCGCGCTCATGCCAGCATCCGCCGCAGCAGCGCACTGAGGCGGTCGCTCGCCCAGACCAGTGCGATGAACACCAGCAGGATCGTGCTGACCTCGTGCCCCGCGAACATCTTCGCCGCGCTGTCGAGCTGCTGGCCGAGCCCGCCGGCGCCGACGAAGCCGAGCACCACCGAGGAGCGGATCGCGCACTCCCAGCGGTAGACCGTGTAGCTGACGAGCTCGCCCGCCGACTGCGGCAGCGCGCCGTAGAGCAGCGCCTGCAGGCGGCTCGCGCCGTTGCGCAGCAGGGCCTGGGTCGGCGCCGGGTCGCCGCTCTCGAGGATCTCGGCGTAGACCTTGCCCAGCATGCCGCTGTAGGCGATGCCGATCGCGAGCACGCCGGCCGTCGGCCCCAGCCCGACGACGCGCACGAACACCAGCGCCCAGACCAGTTCCGGCACCGAGCGCAGCACGATCAGCCCCCAGCGAAGCACTTGCCGCACGCCCGCCGGCAGCGCATCCATGCGCGAGGCGATCGCGCTGACCGACAGGCGAGCGTTCACCACCAGCGCCACCGGTACCGCGATCAGCCATGCGATGGTCAGGCCGGCAGTGGCGATCGCCACCGTCTGCCAGGTCTCGCGCGCGATCAGCGCGAGGAACTCGGCGTCGACGCGCGGCGGGAAGAAATCACCGAGGAAACGCAGCGTGGCCGTCAGGCTGCGCTCGTCGGCGAGAGCCCAGGGCTTGAACTCGGTCAGCGCCAGCAACGGCCAGGCCAGCACCAGCGCGAACAGCACCACCCCCCAGCGCCGCAGCAGAGCCGGGTCTTGCAGCGACGGCGGCGGGACCGACATTGCCATGCGCCCCGGCCGTCAGCGGCAGACCATGCGCGGAACCGCTGACGCGCCCGTGCCGTCGACCGGCTCCTCGTCCTCGGCGGGCGCGTCCGGCGCCTCGTCGCCATACAGCGCGTGCAGCAGCTCGTCGCTCAAACCGGCGCCCGGGCCGTCGTAGACCAGCGCGCCGGCACGCAGCGCGAGCACGCGCGGGAACGCCTCGCGCGCCACCGGCACCTGGTGCAGGCTGCACACCAGCGTGCGGCCCTCGCGGGCTGCAGCCTCGGACAGCACCTCGATCGCGCGGCGAGCCCGCGTTGGGTCGAGCGCGGACAGCGGTTCGTCGACCAGCCACAGGTCCGCCTGCGACACCAGCGCGCGGGCGAGTCCGACGCGCTGCCGCTCGCCCCCCGACAGCCGGTCGACGCGATCCCACAGCTTGTCGGCGAGATCGAGCGAAGCCAGCGCCTGCTGCGCGCGCGCTGCGTCGCGCGGATGCCAGAGTGTGCGCAGGCTTTCGATCAGCCCCATCGCCGGCAGGCGGCCGGCGAGCACGGCCGTCACGACACGCTGGCGCGGCGGCAGCGGCGGCGTCTGGGGCGACAGGAAGAGGCGCGCGCGCAGCCGCTGCCGTTCGCCCGAGGACAGGGCCCAGGGGTCGGTGCCGAACAGCGAGATCGATCCCGACAGCGGCCGCAGCGCACAGGCCATCGCCATCAGCAGCGTCGTCTTGCCTGCACCCGACGCACCGATCACGGCGACCTGCTGCCCGGCGTCGATGCGCAGGCTCAGGTCGCGCAGCACGGCCCCGCGCGCGCCGGGGGCCGGCGCGACGAACAACCCGCTCAGCACGGCCGCCGCGGTCGACCCGCCGGCCGCAAGCGCACGACCGCCGAGATCCGCGGTGAGCGCGCCCGAGTTCACTTCAGCAGCCCGGCATTCTCGGCGGCCGCGCGGATGCCCGAGTAGTTCTCGGCACGGGTCGGCACGAAACGCGTGGCGCGCTGCAGCCCGAGGATCTCGGCGCCCTGGGGCGTGGCCGGATCGAGGGCCAGGAAGGCCTGCCGGATGCGTTCGCGCAGGTCGGCCGGCATGTCCGCGTGCACGGTCCAGTTGTAGTCGTAGTACGGCGGTGTGGTGTAGAACACCTTCACCTGAGCCGGGTCGACCTTGCGGTCGGCGACGAACTTCTCCCAGACCGAGATGTTCAGCGCCCCGGCGTCGACCTTGCCGCTGGCGACGGCGGCGATCGTCGCATCGTGCGCGCCCGAGAAACTCACCCGCTTCAGGTCGCGGTCGGGATCGACCTTCGCGGCGAGCATGAAGCTGCGCGGCATCAGGTGGCCCGAGGTGCTCGACTGCGAGCCGAAGCTGAGCGTGCGTCCCTTCAGGTCCTCGAGCCGTGCGATGCCGCTTTTAGCGTCGGTGATGAACACCGAGCGGAACTTCTCGTCCTCCTCGCGCTGGACCAGCGGAACGGCCTTGCCGTTCGAACGCACGCTGGCCTGCACGAAGGTGAAGCCGCCGAACCACGCGAGGTCGACCTTGCGGTTGACCAGGGTCTCGACCGCCGCCGCGTAATCGGTGACCGGTGTCCATTCCACCTTCACGCCGAGCCTGCCCTCCAGGTACTTGCCGAGCGGCGCGAACTTGCGCGCCAGCTCGGTCGGCGACTCGTCGGGAATCGCGGTGACGCGCAACACCTGCTGCGCCTGCGCCGACGGCGCGGCGAAGGCAGCGGCAGCGACGCCGAGCGCGCACAAGGCGCGCGCGAACCGGCGAGCGATACGGGACATGGACCTGCTCCTTTGGATACGCCGCGACGCGCAGCCGTCGCGAACGAGGATTGGCGAACGAGGATTGGCGAACGAGGATTGGCGAACGAGGATTCGCGAGCGAGGATACCAGCGCGCAAGAGACCACGCCGGCGGCCGCGGAACCTCCCGCGGCGTCAGCGTTCGGCGATGAAGTGCGCGACCGTGACGGACTCGCCGGGCGCGAGGAACGCGCGCACCCTGGCCTCGAGTTCCTGATCGGCGACCGTGGCGCGCGCCCGCTGGTGCAGGTAATCGGCCCACGAGGTCACGATGAAGCGTTCGACATACCGCGACGAATCGGCGAGGTCCCGGTAGACGCGCCAGAAGGTCGCGCCGTCGCGGCGGCGCGGCGCGCGCAGATGACTGATCGCCTCGAGGAACGCCTCGGCGCTGCCGGGCGCGATGCGGTAGCCGATCTCGACCGCCACCGGCCCCGCTTCGGGGGCCGGCTCGTCGGCGACGAAGAGCTCTTCCCAGGGAGCGGCCGGCGTCACGTCGTGGGTCTCGCCCATGCGCAGCGGAAACGACCGCGCCAGCAGCAGCCCGCCGGCCATCGCCGCGGCCGCCACCGTCAGTGCCGCCGACAGGCCGGCGACGCCCGACAGCGCCCCCCAGAAGGCCGACCCGATGGCAAACGCGCCGAGGGCGCACAGCGTGTGCATCGCAACCGCGCGCGCGCGCACCCAGGGTGGGGCGCTGGTCTGCGTCGCGGTGTTGAACGTCGCCATCACCGCCATCCACGCGCCCCCGCCCAGGATCAGCGCCGGATAGACCAGCACCGGCCAGGACGACCACGCCGACACCAGCATCACCGCGGCGAAGATCACGCATCCGGCCGAGACCAGCGCCTCGAGCCCGACCCGTGCGCGCAGCCGCCCCATCAGCAGGCCCGCGATCACCGCACCGGTCCCCAGACAGCCCATCAGCAGGCCGTAGCCGGTCGCGCCGAGCCCGAGCTGGCGCTGGCCGATCACCGGCAGCAGTGCCCACAGCGCCGAGCCCGCGCCGCTGTAGGCCATCGTGCGCACGAGCTGGGCCAGGATGGTGCGCGAGTGCCACGCGTAGCGCAGCCCGCTCAGCATGCCGCCCCACAGGCGTTCGGCGGGCAGCCGCGACTCGGGATGCGGCGGTGGCGGCCAGCGATGGATCGTGTGGATCATCGTCAGCGACCCCAGCACGGCGATCAGGAAGATCCAGGCCCCGCCGGCATACGCGAAGATCACGCCGGCCAGCGACGGACCGAGGGCCCGCGCCACGTTGTAGGCGATCGCCACCGCGGTGATTGCCTGCGGCAGCTCCTCGCGCGGGATCGAATCGACGACCGTCGAATTCCAGGCCGGCGACAGCAGCGCCGTGCAGCAGCCGGTGACGAAGGTGAAGAACAGCAGCGCGACCGGGCCGCCGATGCCCGCGAACAGCAGCACGGCCAGCAGTGCGATCGTCACCGCCTGCACCGCGAGCGATCCGATGATCAGCCGGCGCCGGTCGGTGATGTCGGCAAGCACGCCGGCCGGCAGGGACAGCAGGAACATCGGCAGGAAGACCGCGGTCTGCACCAGCGCGGCGAGGAATGACGAACCGGTCAGCTCGACGATCATCCAGGCGGCCGCCATCACCTGCATCGCGTTGCCGATGAAGTACACGCCGCCGCTGCGCCACAGCGCACGGAACCGCAGATGGCGCAGCGTTCCCCAGGTCGAGGTCTGCAGGCTCATCGCTGCACGGTCCCGCGAAGCCGCGGTGGGTCAGGTTCGGTCACTCGTTGCGCCCGGGGCGTGACCCCGGCAGTCTGCCGTCGATCCCGGATTCTGCCCTGACGAAGCGGTCACCGCCGCAACAAACCCCTCGTCGTCGCGGGACCGCGGCGGAGCGTCCGGAATTGTCCAGTGCCCCGGATGCCCTTGGAGTATGTTCGGAATTCGGAAAGCTGAGGAACGAATCGACCATGGCTGAAATCACACCACGCTGGGAGTGGCGTTCGTTCGGCCTGCGCTTCGGGCAAGCCGAGGAGCGGCTGGCCCGGCTCACCCCGAGCGGCGTGCAGGAAAGCGACGAGATCTACCTGCTCTCCCCCGCCGGCGGCAACGTGAAGATCCGCGATGCGCTGATGGACATCAAGGTGCTGCGGGCGGTCGACTCCGATGGCCTCGAGCAGTGGACACCGGTCATGAAGGCCGGCTTCCCGCTGCAGGCGGCCGACACGGCGAAGGTGCTGGCAGCGCTCGGGCTGCCGATCCCGGCGCAGGTCCGCGCGAGCTACACGCTCGACGAGTTCATCGCACAATTCGCCCCGCCGGGCGGGGCAATCCGCGCGGTGAAGGTGCACAAGCGGCGCACGCGCTACACCGTCGGCGGCTGCATGGCCGAATGCTCCGACGTGGTGGCGAACGGCAAGCCGACCCGCACCATTGCGGTCGAGTCGGAGGATGCGGCTGGCGTGGTGCGTGCGGTGCGGGAACTCGGCCTCGGCGGCTACACCAACACCAGCTATCCACGCGGCCTGACAGCCCTGCTCGATGACGAACCGGTGCGCTATGCGGTGATCGACGTCGGCACCAATTCCGTCAAGTTCAACATCAGCGAACACGACGCCGGCGGGAAGTGGCGAACCGTCGTCGACCGCGCCGAACTGACCCGCCTCGGCGAGGGGCTGGCACAGCAAGGCGCCGATCATCGACGCCGCGCTGCAGCGAACGGCTGCAGCGATCGCGGACATGGCCGGCGAGGCCGGAGCGGCACGGCGTGCGCGCGATCGCCGCGGTGGGCACGGCCGGCCTGCGGATCGCCTCGAACGGCGACGCAGTCGTGTCCGCGATCCAGGCGCAGACCGGCGTTCACGTCGAGGTGATCTCGGGCGAAGAGGAAAGCCGGCTGGCCTACGTGGCCGCCAAGGCCGGCCTGGGATCGAGCCAAGGGCTCGCTCGTCGTCTTCGACACGGGCGGCGGCAGCTCCCAGTTCACGTTCGGGCACGATGCCAGCGTCGACGAGCGCTTCAGCGTCGATGTCGGTGCCGTGCGGTTCACCGAGCGTTTCCGGCTCGACCTTGCCGTTTCCCCCGAGATGCTGCGCGAGGCGATGGCGGCGATTTCGGCCGACCTCTCGCGCATCGACGGGCGCCACGGCTCCCGACGCGCTGGTCGCGATGGGCGGCGCGGTGACCAACATGACCGCGGTCATGCATCGCCTCGCCACCTATGACCCCGAGGTCGTTCAGGGCAGCGTCGTCGACCGTGCCGAAATCGATCGCCAGATCGATCTCTACCGTTCGCTGGCAGCCGACGCCCGCCGCGCCATCGTCGGCCTCCAGCCGAAGCGGGCGGAAGTCATCCTCGCCGGTGCCTGCATCGTCCGAACGGTGATGGACAAGCTGGGCAAGCAGAGCTTCACCGTGAGCGACCGGGGCCTGCGCCACGGCGTGCTGGCCGAGCGCTTCGGAACCTGAACAGAATGCCGGCCTTCGTGACGAAGACCCCGCGCGCACAGAATCGCAGGCTTACGCTTCCTGCAACGCAACGGATGTAGACCATGGTCACCAAGACGCCCACGAAACCTGCGAAACCCACGCCGCGCGCAAAGCCCGCCGGCGTCCGGACCGCGACGAAGACCCGCGGCGGCCCGGACCGCGGCGAAGCCGGATCACCCCCCGCTGGCGAAACCACTCTCGGGCGACGAACTCGTCGAGATCCTCAAGCTCGGCAAAGGGGCGAACAGCATCGAACTGAAGGCGTCGGTTCCGCTGACCGGCCAGCGCGCGACGATCGTGGGCATCGGGCTGGACCCCGTCGAGGCGCAGCCGCGGCAGGCATTCTTCTTCGACACGCCCGACCTGGCCTTGAACCGGGCCGGCGTGGTCGTCCGGGCGCGGCGCATCCAGGGCGGCGACGCCGATACGGTCATCAAGCTGCGTCCCGTCGATCCGTCGGCCATCGACCCGGAGCTTCGCCGTTCGGCGGCCTTCAAGGTCGAGGTGGATGTGATGCCGGGCGGGTTCGTGTGCTCGGCGTCGTTCAAGGGCGTCTGCTCCGGCCAGGAGGTGCTCGACGTGACCTCGGGCGCGCTTCCCCTGCGCAAGCTGTTCTCCAGGGAACAGCGCGCTTTCTACGACGAGCACGCTCCGGCGGGCATCACGATGGACAAGCTGGTCATCCTGGGCCCCACCTTCCTGCTCAAGGCCAAACACCAGTCGAAGAACTTCGACCGCCCGCTCACCGTCGAACTGTGGCTCTATCCCGACGGTTCGCGCGTTCTGGAGATCTCCACCAAGTGCCTTCCGAAGGAGTTCTTCGACGCAGGCACCGCGTTCAAGTCCTACCTGGCAAGCCTGGGCATCGTGCTCGGCGCCGACCAGTCCGCGAAGACCAGGACTTCGCTGGAATTCTTCAGCGCGCAACTCAGGGGCGAGCGGCCGTCCGTCTGAACGGCCGTCGCAGGCGCCGGGGAGGTCGACATTCCTCAGAACGGAATGTCGTCGTCCATGTTGTCGAAGTTCGGCGCCGGCTTGCGCGCCGCACCCGAACCGCCGCCCGAGCCGCCGCCGCGGGCACCGCTGCCCGAGGGCTCGCGCGAATAGCCCGGCTCGGCGTCGCCGCCGCCTCCACCACCGCCGCCGCCCTCACGGCCGCCGAGCATCTGCATCTCCTCGGCGATGATCTCGGTGGTGTACTTCTCCTGGCCTTCCTTGTCCTGCCACTTGCGGGTCTTCAGGCGGCCCTCGACGTAGACCGAGCGGCCCTTCTTGAGGTATTCGCCGGCGATCTCGGCGAGGCGGTCGTAGAACACCACCCGATGCCATTCGGTCTCTTCCTTGCGTTCGCCGGTGGCCTTGTCCTTCCAGCCGCGGGTGGTCGCGATGGACACGTTGCAGATCGCGCCGCCATTGGGCGAATAGCGGGTCTCCGGATCACGTCCGAGGTTGCCGATCAGGATCACCTTGTTGACCGAAGCCATGCTTGCCTCCGCTGCCGGTTTCCGCCGATGCGTTACGCCGAATGCGATTGTGCGTTGCAACTGCCGCCGGGCCGGCGCTTCGCGACACGGGCCAGCGGCGATGCCGCGAGGCGATCACGAGCCAGAGCAGCAACAGCAGCGCGCTCGCGCCGAAGACCGCTTCACCGCCCCAACGCGACAGCACCCAGCCCGCCGACCGCGCCGCCGGCGAACAGGCCCAACGCCTGGGTCGTGTTGTAGACGCCCAGCGCCGTGCCCTTGAGCTCTGCCGGCGCGAGCCGCGAGACCAGCGACGGCAGCGTCGCTTCGAGCACATTGAACGCCACGAAGAACACGCAGCAGCAAGACCGACAGCGGGACTAGGCCCGCCGGCTGAAGCGCGAGCGCCAGCGCGACCAGCAGCAGCAGGCCGACCGCGCCCAGGAACACGGCGCGCAGGTGGCCGTGGCGCTCGCCCCAGATGATCGGCGGCAGCATCGCCACGAACGACCGCAGCACCACCGTGAGATAGACCTTCCAGTGCTCGTCCAGCGGCAGGCCTGCGCGATCGACCAGCCAGCCCGGGATCACCGACGAACATCGCCATCTGCACCGCGTGCAGCGCAGGATGCCGAGGTTCAGACGCAGCAGGTCCGGGTCCGAGGACGACTTCGCGCAGCCCGCGCCGGATCGCTCGGCGCGGGCCCGGCGCGCGCCTCGGGGCCGCCCGGCCGGCACCACGAACAACGCCACCGCGACGGCCAGCCAGCGCCAGCACGCCGGTGAGGCTCGAAGATGCCGTCCATGCCGATCGCGGCGTACAGCACCGGCGCGGCACCAGCGACAGCGCGAAGGTCAGCCCGATCGAGCCGCCGACCATCGCCATCGCCTTGGTGCGCTGCGAATCGCGGGTGCTGTCGGCGATCGAACGCGGTGACCGCGGCCGAGATCGCCCCGGCGCCCTGGATCGCGCGGCCGACATCACGTCGGCCACCGTGTCGGCGCCGGCGGCGACGAAGCTGCCGAGCGCGAACAGCAGCAGCCCGGCGACGATCACCGGCTTGCGGCCGAACCGGTCCGACGCCATGCCGAAGCGGCAGGTGCAGCAGCGCCTGGGTCAGCCGTAGACGCCCAGCGCGCAGCCCGACCAGCGCGGCGCTCGCGCCGCCGGGCATGCCCGCGCGCGTGCACCGCGAACACCGGCAGGATCAGGAACAGTCCGAGCATGCGCAGCGCGAAGATCGACGCCAGCGAAGATGCTGGCGCGCAACTCGCGCGCGGTCATGCTCTCGGGACTGGGAGGCATCGCAGCTGGGAAGGGGCGGGCGCGGCGATGGTGCAACGCGGTATATTAGCCGATTGCCCTTCGCGCACGCGGCCAGCCGCCACCGTCGAAGCGCCCCGCCCCGATGGACCAGATCCGCATCCGCGGCGCGCGCACCCACAACCTGAAGAACGTCAGCCTCGACCTGCCGCGCAACCGGCTGGTGGTGATCACCGGTCTGTCCGGCTCGGGCAAGTCGTCGCTCGCCTTCGACACGCTGTACGCCGAGGGGCAGCGTCGCTACGTCGAGTCGCTGTCGGCCTACGCGCGGCAGTTCCTGCCAGCTGATGGAGAAGCCCGATGTCGACCTGATCGAAGGGCTGTCGCCGGCGATCTCGATCGAGCAGAAGGCGACCAGCCACAACCCGCGCTCGACGGTCGGCACCGTCACCGAGATCCACGACTACCTGCGGCTGCTGTACGCGCGCGTCGGCACGCCCTACTGCCCCGACCACCCGGACCACGCGCTCGAGGCGCAGACCGTCTCGCAGATGGTCGACGCCGTGCTGGCGATGCCCGAGGGCACGCGCCTGATGATCCTCGCGCCGGTGCGTGGTCGAACCGCAAGGGCGAGCACCTGGACCTGTTCGACGACCTGCGCGCGCAGGGCTTCGTGCGCGTGCGCGTCCGCACGGCGAGGGCACGGCCGAGGGCCGCGATCGACGAGCTCGACGACGAGCCGCCGCGGCTGAACGCGCAGCGCAGCAGCCACTCGATCGACGTGGTGGTCGACCGGATCAAGGTCGGCGCGCGGCTCAAGCAGCGGCTGGCGGAGTCGTTCGAGACCGCGCTGCGCGTGGCCGAAGGCCGCGTCGATCGTGCTCCGAGATGGACGACGGCGCCGAGCAGCTGTTCTCGAACCGCTTCGCCTGCCCGGTCTGCAGCTAGTCGCTTGCGCGAACTCGAGCCGCGGCTGTTCTCGTTCAACAACCCGCTCGGCGCCTGCCCGGAGTGCGACGGCCTCGGCATCGGTCGCAGTTCTTCGACCCGAAACGCGTGGTGCAGTTCCCGAACCTGAGCCTGGCGTCGGGAGCGATCAAGGGCTGGGACCGGCGCAACCAGTTCTACTTCCAGATGCTGCAGCAGCCTGGCGGCCGTTCTACGGCTTCGACATCGACACGCCGTTCGAAGCAGCTGCCGGAGCGACGCGCGCCACGTCGTGCTCCACGGCTCGGGCAGCGAGCGCATCCCGTTCGTCTACCTGGGCGACGGCGGCAAGATCGGTGGCGCGCGAGCACGCGTTCGAGGGCGTGCATCCCGAACCTCGAGCGGCGCTACCGCGAGACCGATTCGGCCACGTGCGCGAGGAACTGCGCCAAGTTCCGCAACACCCGCGCCTGCCCGACCTGCGACGGCACCCGGCTGCGCATCGACGCGCGCTTCGTGCGGGTCGGGCCGCGCGGCGCCGACAAGCCGATCTGGGAAGTCTCCCGCTGGACGCTGCGGCAGGCGCTGGCCTGGTTCGAGCGCGCTGGACCTGCCGGGCTCGCCGGCAGCGGTCGGCGAGCGCATCATCCGCGAGATCGCCAGCCGGCTGCGCTTCCTGAACAACGTCGGCCTCGACTACCTGTCGCTGGACCGGTCGGCCGAGACGCTGTCCGGCGGCGAGTCGCAGCGCATCCGGCTGGCCTCGCAGATCGGCTCCGGGCCTGACCGGCGTGATGTACGTGCTCGACGAGCCGTCGATCGGCCTGCACCAGCGCGACAACGACCGGCTGATCGAGACCCTTCGGCACCTGCGCGACCTCGGCAACTCGGTGCTGGTGGTCGAGCACGACGAGGACGCGATCCTGGCCGCCGACCACGTCGTCGACATGGGTCCGGGCGCCGGCGTGCACGGCGGCGAGATCGATCGCCCAGGGCACGGCCCGAGCGCAGATCGCGCGACGCCGAAGCCTCGCTGACCGGCCAGTACCTGTCCGGCGCGCGCCGCATCGAGGTGCCCGCGCGGCGCGCGCCGCCGGGCGAGCACGCGGCTGACGATCCGCGGCGCCAGCGGCAACAACCTGCGCCGGCGTCGACGGTCGAGATCCCGATCGGGCCTGCTGGTCTGCGTGACCGGCGTGTCGGGCTCGGGCAAGTCGACGCTGGTCAACGACACGCTGCACCACGCCGTGGCGCGGCACCTGTACGGCTCGCAGGCCGAGCCCGCGCCGCACGACGGCATCGACGGTCTCGAGCACCTCGACAAGGTGATCGCGGTCGACCAGAGCCCGATCGGCCGCACGCCGCGCTCGAACCCGGCCACCTACACCGGCCTGTTCACGCCGATCCGCGAGCTGTTCGCCGAGACGCCCGCCGCGCGCGAGCGCGGCTACGGCCCCGGGCGCTTCTCCTTCAACGTCAAGGGCGGGCGCTGCGAGGCCTGCGAAGGCGACGGCATGATCAAGGTCGAGATGCACTTCCTGCCCGACCTCTACGTGCCCTGCGACACCTGCCACGGTCGCCGCTACAACCGCGAGACGCTCGAGGTGCTCTACAAGGGCCGCAGCATCGCCGACGTGCTCGAGATGACCGTCGAGCAGGCCGCCGGCTTCTTCTCGAGCGTTCCGCAGATCGCCCGCAAGCTGCACACGCTGCTCGACGTGGGCCTCGGCTACATCGCGGCTCGGGCCAGAGCGCCACCACGCTCTCCGGCGGCGAGGCGCAGCGGGTGAAGCTCTCGCAGGAGCTCTCCAAGCGCGGCACCGGCCGCACGCTCTACATCCTCGACGAGCCGACCACCGGGCCTGCACTTCGACGACATCGCGCTGCTGCTGCGCGTGATCCACGCGCTGCGCGACGACGGCAACACCGTGGTGGTGATCGAGCACAACCTCGACGTGATCAAGACCGCCGACTGGGTGATCGACCTCGGGCCCGGAAGGCGGCGCGGGGCGGCGGAGCTGCGTGGTCGCCACCGGCACGCCCGAGCAGGTCGCTGCCGACCCGGCAGCCACACCGGCCGAGACCTGGCGGCGGCGCTGGCCCCGCCGTCCGGCGAGCGCTCGCGTCCGGGGATCAGTCGACGCCGTAGGTCGAGAAGCGCTCGAGCACGCGCGCCATCTCGCGCGCGATCCAGCAGCCACGGGCTCGCCGAGCGCAGGGCCCTGCGCGTACATGCGCGCCAGCGCTCTCGACCTCGACCGCCAGCGCCAGCGCCGCGTCGAGACGAGCGTGGCGACACGCAGCATGCCGTGGTTGGCGAGCAGGCAGGCGCGCCGCCCGTCGAGCGCCGCCAGCGCGATTGCGCGACAGCGCTGCGATGCCGAAGGTCGCGTAACGCGCGCAACGGATGTCGTCGCCGCCGGCGACCGCGACCATGTAGTGGAAGGCCGGAATGCCGTCGCTCTGGATCGCCGGGCAGCAGGCCAGCGTGGTCGCGAACGGACCGAATGCGTGTGGACGACCGCCGCGCCTCGGGGCGGGTCGCGTAGCAGATCGCGATGCATTCGCCATTCGGTGGACGGCGCGCGCGGCACCGTCGACGCGCGCGCCGGCTCGCCCCGCGCGAGGGAGCGAGATCGAGCGACATCCAGACGATGTCGTCGAGCCCATGCGGTCGTAGGCCGATCGCGGACGGGCGTCACCAGGCAGCCCGCGGCGGCACCCCGGTCCCAGCGCAACGACGACGTTGCCGGACGTGCCCTGGTTGATGCCGAGCGTGTTCATCGCGCGGCAGGCTCGACGACCAGCGCGGCGCGCGCCTCGCTTCCGCGCAGGCGAACGTGCTGGTCGCCGGCGGCGCCGGCGCGGGCACGGTCGCCGGTCGCCGGTGACGCCGCCGGCGCCGGAGTTCCCGGCGCTCATGTCCGCCCCTCCGCGCGGCGCGCCAGCAGCGCCGCGATCGCGGCCGCGCGACGCATCGATGCAGCCGTGCTCCGTCACCAGCGCGGTGACGAGCCGCGCCGGGGTGACGTCGAAGGCCGGGTTGAGCGCCGGTCACCCCGTCGGGCGTGAGCTGCACTTCGATCACGCCGCCCTCCGGGCCGCGGCCGCGGAGGTGAGTCACCTCGCGCGGATCGCGCGCTTCGATCGCGATCGCATCCCCGCCGGCGCAGTCGGGATCGATCGTCGAGACCGGGCAGGCGACGTAGAACGGCACGCCGTTGTCGGCGGCGGCCAGCGCCTTCAGTGTAGGTGCCGACCTTGTTGGCGACGTCGCCGTTGGCGGCGACGCGGTCGCAGCCGACGATCACCGCGTCGACCCGCCCCTGGCGCATCAGCAGGCCCGCGCGCGTTGTCGGCGATCACCGTGTGCGGCACGCCGGCGTCGCCGCAGCTCCCAGGCGGTCAGGCTCGCCCCCTGGTTGCGCGGCCGGGTCTCGTCGACCCAGACGTGCGACCGGCACGCCCGCCTCGGCGAGCGCGTAGACGGCCGGCCAGCGCGGTGCCGTAGGTCGACGGTCGCGATGCCGGCCGGCGTTGCAGTGAGTGAGCACTTGCAGTGCCGCATCCCGCTCTGCGCCAGCGGCCGCAGCAGCGCGGCGGCGTGCGCGCCGATCGCGCCTGTTGCAGGCGACGTCGTCGTCGCAGATCCGGCGGCCTCCCGCCAGGCGCGCCTCGGCCCGCTGCGCGCCGGCGGGCAGCCCGCGCACACGGGCCGCGATCCGGTCGAGCGCCCAGCGCAGGTTGACCGCGGTGGGCCGGGTCGGCAGCAGCGCGCTCGTGGGCCGCGCGCACCGTCCGCGTCGGTCGCGTCGCGCGCGCAGCGCGAAGGCCAGCCCGTAGGCACCGACCGCGCCGATCAGCGGGGCGCCCCGCACCTGCATCGTCCGGATCGCGTCGGCGCAGCCGCTGCTCGTCGTCGAGCTCGATGCGCACGTCCGTCGAACGGCAGGCGGGTCTGGTCGCAGGTGAACAGGCGTCCGTGTTCGTCGAGCCAGAGGGTGTCTGGCTCGTCATTGAGGATTGTCCTGGTGCGCAGCGTCTGCCGCGCCTATGCTGCGCGCTATCCGGACAGGTCGGTCGGACGCCGCGCGCTGCCTGCCCGGCGGCGGTTACACTGCCCGGATTGTATTGGAGTGGTACGGCCGGAGCCGCGGAGCCTGCTCGGCAGCCCCGCCCCATGGTCGACGGATGCATGGTGGAAGTCACGCTGTTGTCGTGTTCCTGGTGGGCCTGCTCGGCGGCGTGCACTGCGCCGGCATGTGCGGCGGGATCGTTCCGTGATGGGCGCATCGGCCGGCCTGCGCGACGACTGCGGCCGGCGCCCCCGGGGCGGGCCGGGCGGGATCCCGTCACCGCATCGTGCCGATCGGCCTGCAGAGGGCGGCACGCCGCCTGCCGATCCTGCTCGGCTACAACCTCGGACGGATCCTCAGCTACACCGCCGCCGGCGCGACTGGCCGGCGCGGTCGGCTCGAGCGGCCCTGCTGGTCCGCAACGTGCTGCCGGTGCAGCAGATGCCTTCGTCGCTCGCCAACCTGGTGCTGATCGTGCATGGGTCTGTACCTGACCGGCGCGCTGCGCTCGGTCGCCGCGCTCGAAGTCGCCGGCCGCGGCCTGTGGCGCACGCTGCAGCCGCTGGCCGCGCGCAGTGCTCGCGGCCGACCGCTTCGGGCGGGCATTCGGCGCCGGTCTGGTCTGGGGCTGGGTGCCGTGCGGCATGGTCTACGGCGGCGCTGATCGCAGCGCTGGTCAGCGGCAGCGCCGCTCGACGGCGCGCTGCTGATGCTGGCCTTCGGCGCGGGCACGCTGCCCAACCTGCTGGCGCTCGGCTGGTCGGCGCACGCCGCTGCGCGCGCTGGCTGGCCAGCCGCGCGCTGCGCATCGCCGCCGGCGTGCTGGTGATCGCCTTCGGCCTCGCCGGCCTGGCGCGCCTGGACCCGCAGCGCGCACCTGCACCGCATCGTCGACGCTTGCGTCAGCTTCTTCTGAACGCGATGCCGCCGGCTCCCAGCCTGGACACGGGCAGAATCGACGCCGGCCCCGCGCTGCAGGCGACGCGCGACGCCTGCTTCCACTGCGGCCAGCCGGTCGCGCCCCCGGGCCGCTGGCTGGCGCGGGTCGACGGCGAGGACCGCGACGATGTGCTGCGCCGGCTGCCAGGCGGTCGCGCAGGCGATCGTCGCCGCCGGACTCGACGACTACTACCGCCACCGCGCGCGCCCGGCCGCGGGGCCCGAGGCGGTGCCGCCGGAACTCGCGCAAC
Source organism: uncultured beta proteobacterium (assembly GCA_963849015.1). Taxonomy (GTDB): domain Bacteria; phylum Pseudomonadota; class Gammaproteobacteria; order Burkholderiales; family Burkholderiaceae_E; genus Quisquiliibacterium. Next base: position 403,134 of record CAWKFK010000014.1, on the reverse strand, counting down.
TGCGCGTCTTACGACGACCCGGAGGTGCAGCAGCGCTTCGTGCGCGACGGCGGCGCAGTGCCTGGAGACGACGCTGCTGCTGGACGGCCTGCGCTGCGGCGCCTGCGTCTGGCTGATCGAGCGCTCGCTGGGCGCGCTGCCCGGCGTCACCGCGGCGTCGGTCAACTTCGCCACCGAACGCGCGGTCGTCCGCTGGGATCCCGCGCGCACGCGGCTCTCGGAACTGCTGTCGCGGATCGCCGCGGTCGGCTACCGGGCGATGCCGTTCGACGCCCAGCGGCGCGAGGCGCAGCTGGCGCGCGCCACCAGCGCTCGCTGTTCCGGCGGCTGTTCGTCGCCGGCATCGGCATGATGCAAGTGATGATGTACGCGTTCCCGGCCTACACCGCCGAAGCGGGCGACATCGACTGGCAGCTACGAGCACGCGATGCGCTGGGCCAGCCTGCTGCTGACGCTGCCGGTGGTCCTCTACTCCGCGCAACCCTTCTTCGCGGGCGCGCTGCGCGACCTGCGCGCCCGCAGCCTGGGCATGGACGTGCCGGTCGCGCTCGGCGTGGGCGCCGCGTTCGCCGCCAGCGCCTGGGCCACCGTCACCGGCCGCGGCGAGGTCTACTTCGATTCGGTGACGATGTTCGTGTTCCTGCTGCTGGGCGCCCGCTACCTGGAATGGATCGCCCGCCGGCGCGCCAGCCGCGCGATCGACGCGATGTCGGCCGCGATGCCCGAGCAGGTGTCGCGCCTGCTGCCCGGCACCGGAGGCTGGCCGCCGGCCGGGCGAGGCGGAGGACGCGGGCGAGGCCGCGCTGGACCCGGCGGCGCTGGCGGCGATGCGCCACCGAGACGGTGCCGGCGCTGCGTCTCGCGCCCGGCGATCTGGTGATGGTGGGCAACGGCGAGCGCGTGCCCGCCGACGGCCGTATCGTCGCGGGCAGCACCGCGATCGACCAGTCGCTGCTGACCGGCGAATCCGTGCCGGTGCCGCGCGGCGTCGGCGACGAGCTCGCCGGCGGCTCGATCAATGCCGGCAGCCCGGTGTTCATGCGCGTGCTGCGCAGCCGTTCGGACAGCGCGCTGTCGACGATCGAGCGGCTGATCGAGCGCGCCGCCCTCGACAAACCGGCGGTTGCCGAACTCGCCGACCGGGCCGCGGCCTGGTTCGTGCTCGCGCTGCTGGCGCTCGCGGCGGCGGTGCTGCTGTTCTGGTGGGTGGTCGACGCGCCGCGCGCACTGCCGATCGCGATCGCGGTGCTGGTGGTGTCCTGCCCTTGCGCGCTGTCGCTGGCGACGCCGGCTGCGCTGGCGGCGACGACCGGCGCGATCACGCGGCGCGGCATCCTGCTGTCCAGCGGTCGCGCCCTGGAGACGATCGCGGTCTGCACCGACGTGGTGTTCGACAAGACCGGCACCCTCACCGAGGGCCGGCCTCGCCTGGTCCGGACCGATACCTTCGCCGGGCTCGACGAGGCGGCAGCGCTGAGCGTCGCCGCCGCGCTCGAAGCCGGGCTCGGCGCACCCGCTCGGCGCGGCGCTGGTCGCCGCCGCGTCGCCGCAGCGCACCGTCACGGCCAGCGGCATCGATCGTGCACCCGGGCCTGGGCGTCGAAGGCATCGTCGATGGCCGTGCGCTGCGCCTGGGTTCGCGTTCGTTCGCCGCCGGCCAGGTGCCCGAGGCAGCACTGCCGGCGGCGACGCAGGACGGGACGGCGCACGGCTCGGAGGTCTGGCTGGTCGGACACGACCGGCCGCTGGCGCGCTTCGTGCTGCGTCGACACGCTGCGCGCGGACGGCGAAGCCTGCGTCGCGCAGCCTGCAGCAGGCAGGCCTGCGGGTGCACCTGCTGTCGGGCGACCGCCCGGAGGCCGTCGCCGCGCTCGCCGCGCGTCTTCACACGACGAGCTGGCGCGCCGAGGCGAGCCCGGCCGACAAGCTGGCCGAGGTCCGTTCGCTGCAGTCGCAGGGCAGGCGCGTGCTGATGGTGGGCGACGGCATCAACGACGCGCCGGTGCTGGCCGCGGCCGATGTCTCGCTGGCCGTCGGGCACGCGACCGCGCTGGCGCAGGACCGCGGCGGACACCGTGCTGCTGTCCGACCGGCTGGCGATGGTCCCCGAGCTGGTCGGCATCGCCCGGCGCACGCGCTCGGTGATCCGCCAGAACCTGGTCTGGGCGAGCCTGCCTACAACGCGATCGCGATTCCGGCCGCGGCCGCCGGCCTGGTGCCGCCCTGGCTGGCGGCGATCGGCATGTCGCTGAGTTCGCTGCTGGTGGTCGGCAACGCGCTGCGGCTGCGGATCCCGTCGCGCGACGAAGCGCCGCCGACGCGCCGGCCGCGGCGGCCCCTGCGGCCCGGCCGGCTGACCGGACCGGGACGCCGCCATGGAAACCCTCTTCCTGCTGATCCCGATCAGCCTGGTCATTGGTCGGGATCGCGATCTGGCTGTTCTTCCGGATGTCCGATTCGGGGCAGTTCGACGACATGGAGCGGCCCGGCGCACGCGATCCTGATGGACGACGACCGCCCTGCCGAAACACGCGCGCCCGATCCGGAATCGGGCGATTCGAAGGCGCCCGACCGCTGAGGTTTCGGGCTCATGTGGCGGCGCACAAACGTGCTTGCGCTTTGTCAATGCGACCGCAATACCCGGGGCGTACCTTCCGCAGTCGCGGTTAAAAAGCCGCAGGTGTCTTGCGGACATCGCGATCGTCAATAAGTTCTCGAGGGAGAGAAGCTCATGGGCAGTCAGCCTGTCACCGCAGGCGCGGAGACCTACAACTACACGGTCGTGCGCCAGTTCGCGGTCATGACCGTGGTCTGGGGCGTCGTCGGGATGCTGGTCGGCGTCATCATCGCCGCGCAGCTCGCCTGGCCGGCGCTGAACTTCGACATTCCGTGGCCTGACCTACGGCCGGCTGCGCCCGCTGCACACCAACGCGGTGATCTTCGCCTTCGGCGGCTGCGCGCTGTTCGCCACCTCCTACTACGTCGTGCAGCGCACCTGCCAGGCGCGGCTCTTCGCCGGACCGCTCGCGGCTTCACCTTCTGGGGCTGGCAGCTGGTGATCGTGCTGGCGGCGATCACGCTGCCGCTGGGCATCACCACAGTCGAAGGAATACGCCGAGCTCGAGTGGCCGATCGACATGCTGATCGCCGTCGGTGTGGGTCGCCTACGCGATCGTGTTCTTCGGCACGATCGTCAAGCGCAAGACGCCGCACATCTACGTCGCCAACTGGTTCTTCGGCGCGTTCATCCTGACGGTCGCGATCCTGCACATCGTCAACAGCGCGGCGATCCCGGTCTCGCTGACCAAGTCCTACTCGGCCTACGCCGGCGTGCAGGACGCGATGGTGCAGTGGTGGTACGGCCACAACGCGGTGGGCTTCTTCCTGACCGCCGGCTTCCTGGGGATGATGTACTACTTCATCCCCAAGCAGGCCGAGCGCCCGGTCTACTCGTACCGCCTGTCGATCGTGCACTTCTGGGCGCTGATCTTCACCTACATGTGGGCCGGTCCGCACCACCTGCACTACACCGCGCTGCCCGACTGGGCGCAGAGCATCGGCATGGTGTTCTCGCTGATCCTGCTGGCGCCGTCCTGGGGCGGCATGATCAACGGCATCATGACGCTGTCGGGCGCGTGGCACAAACTGCGCAACGACCCGATCCTGAAGTTCCTGATCGTGTCGCTGTCGTTCTACGGCATGTCGACCTTCGAAGGTCCGATGATGTCGATCAAGACGGTGAACGCGCTGTCGCACTACACCGACTGGACCGTCGGCCACGTGCACTCCGGCGCGCTGGGCTGGGTGGGCCTGGTGTCGATGGGCTCGATCTACTACCTGCTGCCACGCCTCTACGGCCGCGTCGAGATGTACAGCAAGCGGCTGATCGAGCTGCACTTCTGGGTCGCGACCATCGGCATCGTGCTGTACATCGCCGCGATGTGGATCGCCGGCGTGATGCAGGGCCTGATGTGGCGCGCCACGAACGTCGACGGCACGCTGACCTACGCGTTCGTCGAATCGGTGAAGGCCACCTACCCGTACTACGTGATCCGTCTGCTCGGCGGCCTGCTGTACCTGGGCGGCATGGTGATCATGCTCTACAACTGCCTGAAGACGATCGGCGTCGGCAAGGCCGAGGACGCGCGCGTTCCGGCCGTCGTCGCGCACGCCTGAACACGAGAAACGGGAGTTACCACATGGCTTTGAATCACGCACCCGTCGAGAAGAACATCGGCCTGATGATCGTGCTGATCATCCTGGTGGTCAGCGTCGGCGGCCTCGTCGAGATCGTCCCGCTGTTCTTCCAGAAGTCGACGACCGAGCCGGTCGCGGGGCTGAAGCCCTACACCGCGCTGCAGCTGACCGGACGCGACGTCTACGTGCGCGAGGGCTGCTACAACTGCCACTCGCAGATGATCCGGCCGTTCCGCGCCGAGACCGAGCGCTACGGCCACTACTCGGTGGCCGGCGAGTTCGTCTACGACCGCCCGTTCCAGTGGGGCAGCAAGCGCACCGGCCCCGACCTCGCCCGCGTCGGCGGTCGCTACTCCGACGAATGGCACCGCATCCACCTGACGAACCCGCGCGACCTGGTGCCGGAATCGAACATGCCGGGCTACCCGTGGCTGGCACGCAACTCGGCCGACCACGGCGACATCCAGACCAAGATGAAGGTCGCTGCGCACGCTCGGCCATCCCTACTCCGACGAGGAGATCGCGAAGGCGCCCGAGGAACTCAAGGGCAAGACCGAGATGGACGCGATGATCGCCTATCTGCAGGTGCTGGGCACCGCGCTGAAGAAGGCTGCAGTGACCATGGACATCAACCTTCTTCGCGTCCGCGATCACGCTGCTCAGCCTCGATCGCCTTCATCGGCATCGTCGTTTGGGCCTACAGCGCCGGGCGCAAGCGTCGCTTCGAGGAGGCGGCCAACCTGCCGTTCGCCGACGACGAACGCGGCGGCCGCGCCTGACGGGAGAACAAGAACATGGCTGACTTTTTCAGCTCCGGCTGGAGCATCTACATCATGGTCGTCACCGCGGTCTCGATCGCGGCGTGCCTCTGGCTGACCATGGCCCTGTCCAGGAAGCACCCACCGGGCGAGCAGGTCGGCACCACCGGCCACACCTGGGACGACACGCTCGAAGAGATGAACAACCCGTCTGCCGCGCTGGTGGATCTGGCTGTTCTACCTGACGATCGCGTTCGCGGTGGTGTACCTGGCGCTGTATCCGGGCTTCGGTGCGTACAAGGGTTCGTTCGGCTGGACGCAGACCGGTCAGTACGAGCCAGGAAGTCCAGAGGCCATGGACGCCGCTCTCGAGCCGCTGTTCGCCAAGTACCTGCAGCAGGAGATCCCGCAGGTCGCGGCCGATCCCCGAGGCCCAGGCGATGGGCGAGCGGCTGTACCTGACCTACTGCGTGCAGTGCCATGGCTCGGACGCGCGCGGCAGCAAGGGCTTTCCCAACCTGACCGACTCCGACTGGCAGTGGGGCGGCGATGCGGCCACCATCGAGAAGACCATCCTGGAAGGGCGCAACGGCGTGATGCCGCCGATGGCGCGCAGCCGTGGGCACGGCGGCGGACGTCGAGAACGTCGCGAACTACGTGCTGTCGCTGTCGGACAGCGCGCACGACGCGGTCAAGGCCTCGCTGGGCAAGCCGAAGTTCGGCGCCTGCGCCGCCTGCCACGGCGCGGACGGCAAGGGCAACCCGGCGCTCGGCGCGCCGAACCTGACCGACAAGACCTGGCTCTACGGCGGTTCGGTCGCGACCATCGTGGAGACGATCAACAAGGGACGCGCGAACCAGATGCCGGCCTTCAAGGACCTGCTCGGCGAAGGCAAGGTCCGCGTGCTCGCCTCCTATGTCTGGGGCCTGTCGAACGCTCCCGCCAAGAGCGCGTCCGCGCAGCAGTAATCTTCGAGCAGCATCGGGCCGCCCCGGGGCGGACCGCGCGCGGTGCCCGTCGCTGGCAGCCGGCCCGTCCCGCCCTCCTCCAGCAGTTCCGCCAGGAAGCATCGTGAACGCAGTCCCCCCCGCCGCCGACAAGCGCGGCGCAGCCGGCGCCTCGGCAAAGGCGGCTGCCGCCGAGGTCGAAGTCTCGCTCTACGAGGTCCGCAGGAAGATCTACCCGCGGGCCGTGACCGGCTGGTTCGCCGGCTGGCGCTGGTCGATGGTCTGGCTGACCCAGATCGTCTTCTACGGGCTGCCCTGGCTCAGCTGGAACGACCGCCAGGCGGTGCTGTTCGACCTCGTCTCGCGCCGCTTCTACCTGTTCGGCATCGTCCTCTACCCGCAGGACTTCATCTACCTGACCGGCCTGCTGGTGATCTCGGCGCTGGCGCCTGTTCCTGTTCACCGCGGTCGGCGGGCGCCTGTGGTGCGGCTACGCGTGTCCGCAGACGGTGTACACCGAGATCTTCATGTGGATCGAGCGCAAGGTCGAGGGCGACCGGCCCAAGCGCATGAAGCTCGACCGGGGGCCGGCGTCCGCCGCGAAGTTCGGCACCAAGGCGCTGAAGCACGCGCTGTGGATCGCGGTCGCGGCTGTGGACCGGCATCACCTTCGTCGGCTACTTCACGCCGATCCGGTCACTGCTGGGCGAGATCATCTCGGCGGCGCTCGGCCCCTGGGAGACGTTCTGGGTGCTGTTCTACGGCTTCGCCACCTACGGCAACGCCGGCTTCATGCGCGAGCAGGTGTGCAAGTACATGTGCCCGTACGCGCGCTTCCAGAGCGCGATGTTCGACAAGGACACGATGATCATCACCTACGACAGCGAGCGCGGCGAACCCCGCGGCTCGCGGTCGAAGAAGGCCGATCCCAAGGCCCTCGGGCTGGGTTCCTGCGTCAACTGCGACCTGTGCGTCGAGGTCTGCCCGACCGGCATCGACATCCGCAACGGCCTGCAGTACGAGTGCATCGGTTGCGCCGCCTGCATCGACGCCTGCGATCAGGTGATGGACCGGATGGGGTATCCGCGCGGACTGATCCGCTACGACACCCAGAACGGCCTGGCGAACCACTGGAGCCGCAAGCAGCTGTACGCGCACATGCTGCGCCCGCGCGTGCTGGTCTATTCCGCGATTCTCGCGGCGGTGACGATCGCGCTGTTCGCACACATGCTGACGCGCGTGCCGCTGAAGGTCGACGTGATCCGCGACCGCGGCACCCTCGGGCGCGAGGTCGAGGACGGCATGATCGAGAACGTGTACCGCCTGCAGCTGATCAGCAGCGCCGAATCCGTCCGCCGGTACCGCGTCGGCGTGAGCGGGATCGACACCGTGTTCATCGCGTCGGAGACCGTGCTCGAGGTCGACAAGGCCGGCACGCGGATGGTGCCGGTCCGCGTGCGGATCAAGCCGGGCAACGGCAAACCCGGTTCGAACACGGTGCGCTTCGACATCACCGCGGAAGACGATCCGTCGGTGGCCGTGCACGAGAAGTCGACGTTCTACATCCCCAGGTGACGCGATGAGCAGCATCCCTCCCCCCGCGCCCTGGTACCGCCAGCTCTGGCCCTGGCTGCTGATCAGCCTGCCGGCCAGTGCGGTGATCGCCGGATTCGTCACGCTGTGGCTCGCGATGACGACCAACAACGCGCTGGTCGTCGACGACTACTACAAGGAAGGCAAGGCGATCAACCTGCAGCTCGCGCGCGACCGCGTCGCCGGCGAGATGGGGCTGACCGGCACGCTGCGCCGCGGCGCCGACGGCGGCCTGCAGCTGGAGCTGGTCGCGGCCAGCGGGTCGCCGCTGCCGGACACGGTCGGCCTGCGGCTGGTGCACGCCACCCGCGCCGAGCAGGACCAGCGGCTCACGCTGCGCGCCGCGCGCGCCGGGCTCTACCTTGCCCCCGACGCGCCGCTGCCGGCGGGCGGACGATGGACCGTTCACGTCGAGGACCCGGCAGGTGCCTGGCGCCTCGTCGGCATCGCCTCGGGATTCGATGCGCCGCTGCAGCTCGTCGCCGACCCGAAATGACCATCACCCACCGACGCCGGAGAAACGCGTGAACAAGCCGATCGGAGACCGGAAGCTCGGCCGCTTCCTGATGATGGTGCTCTGGCCCGCGTTCCTGATGTCGATCGTCGCGGTCGGAGTGTTCTTCTCGATGATCGACCCGCACGAACTCGACGTCGTCGGGCATGCACCTGGCCGACAGCAGGGATGCCGCCTACACGATCGGGTTCTTCGTGTTCTGGATCCTGTTCACGATGGGATGCTCGTTGACGTATTTTCTGTCGGGCGGCACGTCGACACCTCCGCCGACGATCCTTCAGACTCCCGAGGACCGCAAGCATCAGGACAAGGCGCTGATCGGGCGCTGAGCGATCCGTCCAGCCGTCGCTCGGCGCCCGCGCGACGCGCCCGCCGGGCCGGCTCGCTCAGTCGGGCTGCGGCACGAACCGGAACTCGGCGACGAGGCGGCCGTCGCGCCAGCGACCGGCGACGATCTCGGCGGGCGAGGTGAAGGTGTCGAACGCCGCCGAGATGTTCACCTGGTGCGTCACCAGCATCAGGTTGCCGTCGCGATGCCCGCGCACCAGCGCGTGGAGTTCGCTCGTGCGCCGGTCGCGCGCCGACGTATCGTCGAAGAACGAGTTCAGCGCGGGCGCCGTACGGTAGGCGCCGAAGGCGAGCCTCGCCGTGTCCTGGCAGCGGCACCACTCGCTGCTGAGCACTTCGCCGATGCGGATCCCCGCCGCCCGCATCGCGTCGCCGGCACGCCGCGCCTGGTCGCGCCCCGCCGCCGACAGCAGACGCTGCGTTGCGCAGACGCCGATGCGGAAGCCGGGCGGGTCGCCGACCCCGGGTTCGGTCTGCGCATGACGCATCATCAGCACGAAGCCGCCGCCGCCGAGACGGGCTGCCGCCTGCTCCAGGCTCAGGCGCTCGACGGCCGCCCGGACCGGAAGCGCCGGCGCCAGCAGCAGCGTCAGCACCGCGCACAGCAGCAGGCGTGGCAGAGGCATCACGGCTCGGACCGCATGCGGTCGATGCGGCGACGGTCGCGCTTGGTGGGGCGGCCGTGCCCGAGGTCCTGTCCAGGCTCGTGGAACAAGGCGCGGCGCGCCTGCTCCTCGACGCGCCGGCGGATCGACTCCGGCGTCTCCTCGTAGAGCGTCTGCGCCTCGCTGGCGGGTCCCCGGCGATCGGACAATCCGCGCACGATCACCGTCCTCTCGTGGTCTCCGACGCGAACGCACACCTCGTCGCCGAGCCGCACCGGACGCGACAGCTTCACGCGCTCGTCGCCGACCAGCACGCGGCCGTGGTCGATCGCCGTCTGCGCGAGCCCGCGGGTCTTGAAGAACCGCGCCGCCCACAACCACTTGTCGATCCGCAAGCCTTCGCTCAACTGTCGCTTCCCTTCGTGCACCGACGCCTGCGACGATTTTAGGCATACTGCGCCGACCGGGCCAGCAGCGGGGGCAGGCCCCCGGACGACGCGAGGAGAACGAGCGTGGCGGTACCGTTGAAGGAACGTTTTTTCGAGGACTACACGGTCGGCGAGACCTTCGAGTACGGCGACCACGAGATCACCGAACACGAGATCGTCGAGTTCGCGCAGCCGCTACGACCCGCAGCCGTTCCACGTCGATCCCGAGGCTGCCCGGCAGAGCATCTACGGCGGGCTGATCGCCAGCGGCTGGATGACGGGGTCGGTGATGATGCGCATGCTGGTCGACCACTTCCTTTCGCCGCTGTCGGGCATGGGGTCGCCGGGCATCGACGAGTTGCGCTGGCTCCAGCCGGTGCGACCGGGCGACCGGTTGCGCGTTCGGCTGACGGTGCTCGAGCAGCGGCGATCGAAGACGCGCCCGGACCGCGGGCTGATCCAGCTGCGGCAGGAGGCGCTGAACCAGAACGACGAAGTCGTGATGACGATCCGCAGCTGGGGCCTGTACCGGTGCCGGGACGCCGCGACGTGAGGCGTGCGACGATGACTCGAGACGCGTGCGCCGCCGGCGCCGCGGTGAATGCGTGCGCCGCCGGCGCGCGGCCAACGACAGCGCGGTGGCCGCGCGAGGGACTGGCAGATGCTGAGAATCTGGGGACGGAAGACTTCGTCGAACGTGCAGAAGGTGCTCTGGGTGTGCGACGAGATCGGCGTGCCGTTCGAGCGAATCGAGGCCGGCGGCAGCTTCGGACGCGTCAACGATCCGGACTACCGCGCGATGAATCCCAACGGTCGGGTACCCACGATCGAGGACGACGGCTTCGTGCTCTGGGAGTCGAACACGATCTGCCGATACCTGGCATCGAAGCACGCGGCGCACGCGATCTATCCGCAGGAACTGCGGGCCCGCGCCGACGTCGAGCGCTGGATGGACTGGGGCAGCACGACACTCGGTCCGGCGCTGCATCAGGCGTTCTGGGGTCTGGCGCGGACACCCGCGCCGCAGCGCGACAACGCCGCGATCCTCGCCAGTGCCGAGGGCGCCGGCGCGGCACTGGCGATCGTCGACGCGCGGCTGCGCGACCGCCCCTACCTGTGCGGCGATGCGCTGACGCTGGCCGACGTCGCGACCGCGATCCATGCCTACCGCTGGCTGAACCTGCCGCTCGACACCGCCGGCTATCGTCGCCCCGACCTGCCGAACGTGCGCCGCTGGTACGAGGCGCTCGGCCAGAGGCCGGCGTACCGCAAGTGGGTGATGATCGACATCGTCTGAGGGGAGGCGCGAACGCGTCGGGCATCGAAATGCTTCGAGCAGCAGCTTCGACTCGAATCTGAGCGGATCCCGCGATCCATTGGGTCGCGCCCCGAGAAGAGTCCATCATGCCTGGTCGATCGGCTCCGCGGCAGTGGGCAAACCTGGCCGTCGTCGGGATCGTGCTCTTTGCCGCCTGCGCGATTTACGCCGCCTATTCGCACGACATGCAGGCCATACTCGAACGCATGTCCGCCGAAAGTCAGGCGGTTCAGTCCCGACACGGAACCGTGGAGTTCACGACCTGGGGAAGCGGGCCGGCTGTACTGGTCTTGCACGGGGCCGGTGGCGGATACGACCAGGGCAGTTCGATCGCACGGGCGTTCGGCGGCGAAGGATTCCGCTGGGTAGCGCCATCCCGGTTCGGCTACCTTCGCTCGACGCTGCCAGCCGATGCCTCTACTGCCGCCCAGGCCGATGCTCTGGCCGACCTGCTGGACGACCTCGGGATCGACCGCGTCGCCATTCTCGCCATGTCGGGTGGCGTTCCGCCGTCGCTGCAGTTTGCGCGGCGCCACCCCGCGCGGACTACCGCGCTCGTGCTTCTGTCGTCGGCTCCTTACACACCGCTCACAGCCAGTGAGCAGAAGCTGCCGGTTCCGATCTGGATGTACCAGGCGCTCTTTGGCTCGAATCTTCCCTACTGGGTCCTCGCGAAAGTCGCCCGCCCGATTCTGCAGACGATCTTCGACGTCAAGCCGGACTTGCGCGCCGCACTGACGCCGGAGGAGCAGGCCTTCGTGGATGCGATGATCGACGGATTCGAGCCGGTAACGAAGCGCACGGATGGTCTGCGCAACGAGGTGGCGGCGATCGATCCACGGACCGACTACGCGCTGGAGACGATCACGGCACCCACGCTCGTGATTCACTCCCGGGACGACGGCATCAATCCCTTCGCGTTCGGCGAGTACACCGCGCAGCACGTCGAGGGTGCCGAGTTCATGCCTCTCACGACCGGAGGGCATCTGTTGCTCGGACACCAGGCAGAGGTCAGGGCACGAGTGCGCGCGTTCCTGCGCGAACACACGCGGGCGGTAGATCGATGAATGACGACTCGCGCGCAGCGCGCCTCACATCCCCTTGAACCGCCCGGCGAACTGCCGGCTCACCGCGAGCCTGGTCTCGCGGCCGCCCGGCTTGTCGCGCAGGTGCACGAAGACCCGGCCGGCGATGTCGCGCCGGATGGTGTCGATCGCATCCAGGTTGACGATCGTCGAACGGTGGATCTGCGCGAAGCGCTCGGGATCCAGCGTCGCGAGAAACTCGGCCAGCGACGTGCGCACCAGCGCGGTCGCGTCGCGCGTGACGACACTGACGTACTTGTCCTGCGCATCGAAGTACAGCACCTCGTCGACCGGGATCTGGCGGACCACCTCTCCGAGGCTCGCGCGGATGAAGCGCAGATACGACGACTGCTGAACGCCGTGGCCGGGCGTGCCGTCGAGCCGCTCCTGCAGCTGCTGCAGAAGATCCCGCAGCCGGGGCGCAACCTGCTCGTCCGCCTGCCGTCCCTGCCCGTTGCGCGAGGCCTGCGCCAGACGCTCCTTCAGGCGCTGCACGCAGCGCGCCAGGCGCTCCGGCGCCACGGGCTTGAGCAGATAGTCGACCGCCGCGGCATCGAAGGCATCGATCGCATACTGGTCGTAGGCGGTCACGAACACGATCGCGGACGTGGCGCTCGCACGGTCGACATGACCGGCGTCGGGCGCGCGGCCCTCGCAGGCCGCGTCGCCGTCGACGACCGCGCGCGACGCATCGGTCAGCAGTTGCCGCGCAACCTCGATGCCGCTGAGCCCCGGCATCCGGATGTCGAGGAACGCCACGTCCGGCCGATGCGCGCGCAAGGCCCGCAGCGCCGACTCGCCGTCGGCGGCGACGGCGACGACGCGCAGGTCGGGCCACACCTGCGCGAGCTGCTCGCACAGTGCGTCGGCGAGCAGCGCTTCGTCCTCGGCGATCACGGCGGTGGGCATGTCGGCCTGCGGCTCAGACGATCGCACGGACAGCGGAATCGCGCGGCACCGGCAGCTCGATGACCGCCCGGGTCTCGCCGCCGGCGGCCGACTCCAGCCGCAGCGTGCAGTCGGCCCCCAGCGACAGGCGCAGGCGCTCGCGCAGGTTGGCCAGCCCGGTCCCACCGCCCGCCGTCGTCGCATCGCCACCGAGCCCGACCCCGGTGTCCGCAACGGCGATGCGCACCCGCCCTGCCCGCGCATCGGCGCGGATCGCGATCGCGCCGCCGCGCGCGCTGGGCTCGATGCCGTGCTTGATCGCGTTCTCGACCAGTGTCTGCAGGCTGGCGGGCGGCACGCGGCAAGCCGGCAGATCGCGCGCGAGCTCGTAGTGCACCTCGAGGCGCCCGCCGAGCCTGCGCTGCATCACTGCGAGATAACCTCGGACCGATTCGAGCTCGTCTTCGAAGGGCACCAGCGCATGCGCCATGTTCCGCGACGACGCGCGCAGGTAGGCGATCAGATCGTCGAGCATGCCGCGCGCGGCCGCCGGATCGCGCGTCAGCAGCGCGCTGACGTGGGCGAGCGTGTTGTACAGGAAGTGCGGCTCGATCTGCGCGTTGAGCAGCTGCAGTCGTGCCGCAGTCACCTCGTGCTCGGCCTGCGCGCGCGCGGTCTCGGCGCGCTCGGCCGACAGCTGCTGCCGGCGCACCCGGTTCACCGCCGACAGAATCACCACCGTGGCGAGCGCGGAGAGCGGCGGCACCACCATCAGTGCCCAGGAGGCCTTGCCGAGATGCCGGCGCAGCGCGTCGAGATCGCCGAGCAGCGCCCAGGTCGCCAGCGCGTAGCCGATCCACGAACCCGCGAGCACCACCGTGACCACGTACGCCATCCGCATCCCGAGCGGCAGCGCGAACATGTCCATCCGCAGCGCATTGCCCAGTCCGGCGAACAACGCGTGGATCGTCAGCCCGATCGCCTGGCTGGTGACGAAGTAGCGCCAATAGCCGCCCTCGTAAGGCAGGGACACGGTCAGCACCAGTGCCAGCGCCGAATTGAACAGCGCCGTCCACAGCCACGGCGCCCAGGACGGCCCGTCGTGCGCGGGGGTCCAGGCACTGAACAGCGAACGTCGCGCACGGGCGGCCGTCGATTGCACGATGTTCATCCGATCAGTGTACCGGCCGCTCAGGCGCCGGGTCGGCCGTTCGCGCGGCTTCGGTCCAGCTCGCGGTCGACCAGGCGCGCGAACACCCGGTCGAACGCGCCGTAGGCGACGATGCCGTGGATCGCCAGCCCCAGCCCCCAGCCGAGCGCCGGCCATTTCACCCACAGCGTCTGCGTGCCTGCGGACAGGTTCACGACGAGCAGGAACAGGTTCACCAGCACGAAGACGCTCAGGTGGATCAGGAAGCCGAGCTTGCGCGCCGGCGATACGCCTGGCCCGCCGCGCCGCGCGGTCGTCGGCGCTGGCGCCGGATTCGTGGGCGATGCTATTTCGATGCGACATGGGACACCTCCGAGGATTGGACGGCACTCGAGATCTACAGCGAGGAGGCCAGCATCGCCGGCAGTTCGGTAAACAGCAGGACATTCAGGTCGCGGCCCGGTACCGCGACCGCGAACACCCCCGCGGCGACCAGCCCGGCATAGGCGCCGGTCACCCAGCGGCGGTGGTTCGCGAAGTCGCGGCGGCGGGCGAACACCAGCGCGAGGACCAGCGACACCAGCGTGAACACGGACAGGCCGTGGATCGGGCTCAGGCCGGCCAGCCAGTCGAAGCCGAGACTGCTGCGCAGCCCGAACGACGACAGCGCGGCGAGCAGCATCGCGGCCATCCACGCGTAGCCCACGGCGCGGTGTCGCAGGCCGCGCCGCAGCGCGATGAGCTGCCACGCGCCGAGCAGGCAGGCGGCAGTGGCGGACGAGGCGTGGATCAGGGCGATTGGCGACATGGTTGGCTCCCGGTGCAAAACGACGATGCGGCGGGAGCCATGGTGCGCGCTTCGCGGCCCGCGCCGACGGCCATGCGACGAATCGCAGCCGGCGGGCGTGAATGGCACGACGCGGGCGCGAACGGAGACCGGGAAACGCTCGCGGGGCCGGCGGCCACGGCCCACCACGACTGTGGGCCGGAGCACGCCGGCCCCGCGTCGGGACCGGAGAGAAAGCCTCAGCGCGGCAGCACGCTCGACCCCATCAGGAACTCGTCGACGGCACGCGCGCACTGCCGACCCTCGCGGATCGCCCAGACCACCAGCGACTGGCCGCGGCGCATGTCGCCGGCGGCGAACACCTTCGGCACGTTGGTCGGTGTAGCAGCCGGCGCCGTCGGTCGTCGGCCCGCGCATTGCCGCGGCTGTCGCGCTCGACGCCGAAGGCCTCGAGCACCGACGCCACCGGCGACACGAAGCCCATCGCGAACAGCACGAGATCGGCGGGCATCTCCCATTCGGAGCCGGGCACCTCGATCATCTTCATCTGGCCGGTGGCCTCGTCACGGCTCCACTCGACGCGGGCGGCAACGACGCCCTTCACGTTGCCCTTGCCGTCGTCCTTGAACGACTTCGTCGTCACCGACCAGTCGCGTTCGCAGCCCTCCTCGTGCGAGGACGAGGTGCGCAGCTTGATCGGCCAGTTCGGCCAGGTCAGCGGCTTGTTCTCCTGCTCGGGCGGCTGCGGCATCAGTTCGAACTGGGTGACCGACTTGGCGCCCTGACGGTTGCTGGTGCCGACGCAGTCCGAGCCGGTGTCACCGCCGCCGATCACGACGACGTGCTTGCCGGTGGCGAGTCAGCTGGCCGGGCACCTTGTCGCCGGCGACGACCTTGTTCTGCAGCGGCAGGAACTCCATCGCGAAGTGCACGCCCTTCAGCTCGCGGCCGGGCACCGGCAGGTCGCGCGGCTGCTCGGCGCCGCCGGTCAGCACGACCGCGTCGAACTGCTTCGGTCAGCTCCTCGGGGGAGATCGTCTCCTTCGCCCAGTTGGTGACCCCCGGCAGCTTGGGATCGGTGCCGACGAACACGCCGGTGCGAAAGGTCACGCCCTCGGCCTGCATCTGCTCGACGCGGCGATCGATGTGCGACTTCTCCATCTTGAAGTCGGGAATGCCGTAGCGCAGCAGGCCGCCGACCCGGTCGTTCTTCTCGAACACCGTCACGTCGTGGCCGGCGCGCGCCAGCTGCTGGCGCAGCCGCCAGGCCGGCGGGACCGGACCCGACGACCGCGACCTTCTTGCCGGTCTTGCGTCGTGGGCGGCTGCGGCACGACCCAGCCCATCTCCCAGCCCTTGTCGATGATCGCGTGCTCGATCGACTTGATGCCGACCGCATCGTTGTTGATGTTCAGCGTGCACGCCGCCTCGCAGGGCGCCGGGCAGACGCGGCCGGTGAACTCGGGGAAGTTGTTCGTCGAGTGCAGCGTGTCGAGCGCGTCGCTGCCAGTTGCCGCGGTACACCAGGTCGTTCCAGTCCGGGATGATGTTGTTGATCGGGCAGCCGCTCTGGCAGAACGGGATGCCGCAATCCATGCAGCGCGCGCCCTGCTGCGGCCGCCTCCTGGTCGGTCAGGTGCAAGACGAACTCGCGGTAGTGCTTCAGACGCTGCGAACGCCGCCTCGGACGCTTCCTGCAGTCGCTGGAATTCGAGAAATCCGGTGACCTTGCCCATGCTTCGATTCCGTTCTGTTCGATGTGCCGGCAGCCGCGCGCGTCGCGGCCGATGCCGGCGGATTCCGGCGGATTCCGTCGACCCGCCGATCCGGCTGCCACCGTCTGCCGTGTCAGGCGACCTGCTTTTCCTGCCCTGCATCTGGCGCTGCTTCGTGCGGCATGCAGCTCGCCGAGCGCGCGCTGGTACTCGCTGGGGAACACCTTGACGAAGCGGGTCGCGCGGCGCCGTCCCAGTCGTCGAGGATCGCGCGCGCCTTCTCGCTGCCGGTGTACTTGAAGTGCCGCTCGATCAGGCCCTTGAGGATGATCTCGTCGCACTCGCCGCGATGCCAGGTCGCCGGGTCGGTCTGGACCAGCTGCTCGGCGGTCGACAGCACCGGCTCGAGCGCCGACCATCGCCAGGTTGCAGCGCCGCTCGAAGTCGCCGTCCGGGATCGTACACGTAGGCGATGCCGCCGGACATGCCGGCCGCGAAGTTGCGCCCGGTCTCGCCGAGCACCACCACCGTGCCGCCGGTCATGTACTCGCAGCCGTGGTCGCCGGTGCCCTCGACCACCGCGGTGCCGCCCGAGTTGCGCACGCAGAAGCGCTCGCCGGCGACGCCGCTGAAGAAGGCCTCGCCCTCGATCGCGCCGTACAGCACGGTGTTGCCGACGATGATGTTCTCGTCGGCCTTGCCGCGGAAGTCGTTGGTCGGGCGCACGATGATGCGCCCGCCCGACAGCCCCTTGCCGACGTAGTCGTTGGCCTCGCCGACCAGGTCGAGCGTGATGCCGCGCGCCAGGAACGCGCCGAAGCTCTGGCCGGCAGCTGCCGTTGAACTGGACGTGGATCGTGTCGTCGGGCAAGCCCGTCGTGGCCGTAGCGGCGCGCGACCTCGCCCGACAGCATCGTGCCGACGGTGCGGTTGACGTTGCGGATCGGCAGGATGAAGGAGACCTTCTCCTGCGTCTCGAGCGCCGGCCTGCGCCAGCTCGATCAGCTTGTTGTCGAGCGCGTTGCGCCAGGCCGTGGTCCTGCTCGTCGACCCGGCGCGTCGGCACGTCGTCGCCGGCACCGCCGGCACGTGGAAGATGCGCGAGAAGTCGAGGCCGCGCGCCTTCCAGTGCTCGATCCCCTTGCGGGTGTCGAGCAGGTCGGCGCGGCCGATCAGCTCGTCGAAGCGTGCGGATGCCGAGCTTCGCCATCAGCTCGCGCACTTCCTCGGCGACGAAGAAGAAGTAGTTGACGACGTGCTCGGGCTTGCCCTGGAACTTGCGCGCGCAGCACCGGATCCTGCGTCGCCACGCCCACCGGGCAGGTGTTCAGGTGGCACTTGCGCATCATGATGCAGCCCTCGACGACCAGCGGCGCGGTCGCGAAGCCGAACTCGTCGGCGCCGAGCAGCGCGCCGATCACGACGTCGCGGCCGGTCTTCATCTGGCCGTCGGCCTGCACGGTGATGCGGCCGCGCAGCCGGTTCAGCACCAGCGTCTGCTGGGTCTCGGCCAGGCCCAGCTCCCACGGCGTGCCGGCGTGCTTGATCGACGACAGCGGCGAAGCGCCGGTGCCGCCGTCGTGGCCGGCGATCACGACGTGGTCGGCCTTGGCCTTGGACACGCCGGCGGCGACCGTGCCGACGCCGACTTCGGACACCAGCTTCACCGAGATCGACGCGCGCGCGTTGGCGTTCTTCAGGTCGTGGATCAGCTGCGCCAGATCCTCGATCGAGTAGATGTCGTGGTGCGGCGGCGGCGAGATCAGGCCGACGCCCGGCACCGAGAAGCGCAGCTTGCCGATGTAGTCGGACACCTTGTGGCCCGGCAGCTGGCCGCCCTCGCCGGGCTTGGCGCCCTGCGCCATCTTGATCTGGATCTGGTCGGCGCTGGCCAGGTACTCGGCGGTGACGCCGAAGCGCCCGGAGGCCACCTGCTTGATCTTCGAGCGCAGCGAATCGCCGGCCTTGCAGCGCGATGTCGCTCTCGATGCGGTCCTCGCCGATCACGGTGCCGACGGTGTCGCCGTCCTTGACGTCGGAACGGCCGGCGCGCATCTCGGCGCGATAGCGCATCTCGTCCTCGCCGCCCTCGCCGGTGTTGGACTTGCCGCCGATGCGGTTCATCGCGATCGCCAGCGTCGTGTGCGCCTCGGTGGAGATCGAGCCGAGCGACATCGCGCCGGTGGCGAAGCGCTTGACGATCTCGCTGGCCGGCTCGACCTCGTCGATCGGCACCGGCGTGCAGCGGTCGAAGCGGAACTCGAACAGGCCGCGCAGCGTCATGTGCCGCGGCTCTGGTCGTTGATCAGCTGCGCGTACTCCTTGTAGGTCGACGTAGCTGTTCTGGCGCGTGGCGTGCTGCAGCTTGGCGATCGACGTCCGGCGTCCACATGTGGTCTTCGCCGCGGATCCGGTACGCGTACTCGCCGCCGGCGTCGAGCATGCCGGCCAGCACCGGGTCGTTGCCGAAAGCGCCGCGGTGCAGGCGGATGCGCCTCCTCGGCGACCTCGAACACGACGATGCCCTCGACGTTGCTGCGCGGTGCCGGTGAAGTACTTGTCGACCAGCGCGCGCGACAGGCCGATCGCCTCGAAGATCTGCGCGCCGGTGTAGCTCATGTAGGTGGAGATGCCCATCTTGGACATCACCTTCTTCAGCCCCTTGCCGATCGCCTTGATGTAGTTCTTGATCGCCTTCTCGGGCGCCGATCTCGCCGGGCATGTCGCGGTGCATGCTCGGCCAGCGTCTCCATCGCGAGGTACGGATGGATCGCCTCGGCGCCGTAGCCGGCGAGCAGCGCGAAGTGGTGCACCTCGCGCGCCGAGCCGGTCTCGACGACCAGGCCGGTGCTGGTGCGCAGCCCCTTGTTGACCAGGTGCTGGTGGATCGCGCTGGTCGCCAGCAGCGCCGGGATCGCGACGCTGCTCGCGGTCGACCTTGCGGTCGGACACGATCAGGATGTTGTAGCCCGAGCGCACGGCGTCCTCGGCCTCGGCGGCGAGCGACGCCAGCCGCGCCTCGATGCCTTCCTTGCCCCAGGCGACCGGATAGCAGATGTCCAGTTCCCAGGACTTGAACTTGTTGTCGGTGTAGTGCTCGATGTGGCGGATCTGCGCCATGTCGTCGAAGTCGAGCACCGGCTGCGAGACCTCGAGCCGCATCGGCGGGTTGATGTTGTTCAGGTCGAGCAGGTTCGGCTTCGGACCGATGAACGACACCAGCGACATCACCAGCTGCTCGCGGATCGGATCGATCGGCGGGTTGGTGACCTGCGCGAACAGCTGCTTGAAGTAGTTGTACAGCGGCTTGTTCTTGTCCGACAGCACCGCGAGCGGCGAGTCGTTGCCCATCGAGCCGATCGCCTCCTCGCCGGCTGCGGCCATCGGCGCCATCAGGAACTTCAGGTCCTCCTGCGTGTAGCCGAACGCCTGCTGGCGGTCGAGCAGGCGGCGGCCGGCCTGGACGCGGCGATGTCCGCCTGCAGGTCGCTTGCCGTCGGCGTCGATCTCGTCGAGCTTGATGCGGATCGCCTCGATCCACTCGCGGTAGGGCTTGCTGTTGGCCAGCAGATCCTTCAGTTCCTTGTCGTCGATGATGCGGCCCTGCTCGAGGTCGATCAGGAACATCTTGCCCGGCTGCAGCCGCCACTTCTTGACGATCTTGCTCTCGGGGATCGGCAGCACGCCGGCCTCCGACGCCATGATCACCATGTCGTCGTCGGTCACGCAGTAGCGCGCCGGGCGCAGCCCGTTGCGGTCGAGCGTGGCGCCGATCTGGCGGCCGTCGGTGAACGCGATCGCCGCCGGGCCGTCCCAGGGCTCCATCATCGCCGCGTGGAACTCGTAGAACGCGCGCCGCTTCGGATCCATCAGCGTGTGCTGCTCCCACGCCTCCGGGATCATCATCATCATCGCGTGCGCGATCGGGTAGCCGGCCATCACCAGCAGTTCGAGGCAGTTGTCGAACGTGGCGGTGTCGGACTGGCCCGGCGTAGACGATCGGATAGAGCTTCTTCAGGTCGTCGCCGAGCACCGGCGAGCTGCATCACGCCTTCGCGCGCGCGCAGCCAGTTGTAGTTGCCCTTGACCGTGTTGATCTCGCCGTTGTGCGCGATCAGCCGGTACGGGTGCGCGAGCGGCCACTCGGGGAAGGTGTTGGTCGAGAAGCGCTGGTGCACCAGCGCCAGCGCCGACACGAAGCGCGGATCCTGCAGGTCGCGGTAGTACTGGCCGACCTGGCCGCACAGCAGCAGGCCCTTGTAGACGATCGTGCGCGCCGACATCGACGGCACGAAGTACTCCTTGCCGTGCTTCAGGTTCAGCTGCTGGATGGCGTGGCTGGCGATCTTGCGGATCACGTACAGCTTGCGCTCGAGCGCGTCGGTGACCATCACGTCCGGGCCGCGGCCGATGAAGATCTGGCGGATCACCGGCTCCTTGGCCTTCACCGTCGGCGACATCGGCATCGCGTGATCGACCGGCACGTCGCGCCAGCCGAGCAGCACCTGGCTCTCGGCGCGCACCGCCCGCTCGAGTTCCTGCTCGCAGGCCAGCCGCGACGCGTGCTCCTTCGGCAGAAAGACGATGCCGACGCCGTACTCGCCGGCCGGCGGCAGCGTCACGCCCTGCTGCGCCATCTCCTCGCGGAAGAACTGGTCCGGGAATCTGCGTCAGGATGCCGGCGCCGTCGCCCATCAGCGGATCGGCGCCGACCGCGCCGCGATGATCGAGATTGCACAGGATCTGCAGGCCCTGCTCGATGATCTTGTGGCTCTTCTTGCCCTTGATGTGCGCGACGAATCCGACGCCGCAGGCATCGTGCTCGTTTTCCGGTCGGTACAGACCAGCCACGCGCGCCTGCTGCAGCGCGCCATCCGTGGCGGATTCGGGGGCCGAACCGGCGGGTTGAAGGGGCGAGGCGTTCATCGCGGCACTCCGGAGTTCCATTACAATGCGTAGCTATTGAGTGCCCACTATCGTCGAAAGCCGCGCCGGAATTGAATTTGGCGCAGTGCAGCGAACGAAAGCGGGACGAACTTGTCAGTATATCGCGCTCGTTGTCGAAATTAAAGGGAGACGTCCTGATGCGTCCTATGTGCCGTTGCTTCAAACTGGTCCGCCACGGCGAACCGCTGGTCGACACCCAGGAGCCGGTGCGCGCACCGATCGGCGCCGAAGTCCTCGTGCGGATTCGCGCGGCGGGCGTGTGTCATTCGGACGTGATGCTGTACGACGGCTTCGTCGACACCGGCGGCGGCCGCAAGATCGATCTCAGCCGCGGCGTCGCGGCGCCGCGCGTGCTCGGCCACGAGATCGCGGGCGAGGTCACCGAACTCGGCCCGGAGGCCAAGGGCGTCAAGGTCGGCGATCGCGTCGTCGTCTATCCGTGGATCGGCTGCGGCACCTGCAGCTACTGCACCAGCGATCGCGAGAACCTGTGCTCGAACCCGCGCAACCTCGGGCTCCAGCTCGACGGCGGCTTCTCCGCAGTACGTGATGGTCCCGGACGCGAAGTACGCGATCCCGGCCGGGTCGCTGCCGCTGGAACAGGCGGCACCGTATGCATGCTCCGGCCTGACCGCCTACGCGGCACTGAAGAAACTGGTCCCGATGCATGCCAGCGACAGCGTGCTGATCCTGGGCGCCGGCGGCGTCGGGCTGTCCGGCGTGCGCTTCTGCAAGCACGTGCTGGGCATCTCGCCGATCGTCGCCGACATCGACCAGGCGAAGTGGCCGCTGGCCGTCGACGCGGGCGCATCGCAGACCGTCGACCCCGCCAATCCCGACACCGGCAAGGCGCTGATGAAGGCCACCGGCGGCGGCGTCCACGCCGTCGTGGACTTCGTCGGCACCGGCGAGTCGTTCGCCTTCGGTTTCAACGCGCTGCGCAAGGGCGGCAAGCTGGTGTCGGTCGGCCTGATCGGCGGTTCGACGCCGATCGTGCCGGCGGTGGTCGTGTTCAAGGCGGTCACGATCCAGGGATCGATGGTCGGCACCGTCGGCGAACTGCGCGAGCTGCTCGCGATCGCGCAGACCGGCGCGCTGCCGCCGCTGCCGGTGCGTACGATGGGCCTCGAGTCGGTCAACGAGGTGCTGCAGAAGCTGCACGAAGGCCGGTTCCCCGGCCGGGCGGTGCTGACTCCCTGAGCCGGAGCGCGTTGTCAGCCGGTCGCAGGCCCCTGCGACACGGCGGGGGAACACAACCGCCGGTGTTCCTGCAACGCGAATCTGTCGGTCATGCCGGCGATGTAGTCGGCAATCGCGCGGGGACCGGCCTGTGCGACGCGCGCCGCGTGCTCCTGCGGCAGCGCCGAAGGATCGGCGCGATAGGCTTCGAACAGTTCGCGCACGACGCGCTTGGCGTCGTCCATCACCCGCGTCACGCGCTCGTGACGATAGAGCTCCCGGAACAGGAACCGCTTCAGCTGCGAGGACTGGCGGCGCATCGCCGGCGAGAACGCCACCAGCGCCGGCGCCTTGCGCACGTCGTCGACCGACCGTACTCCGGACTCCCGGATCCGGCGCGACGTCTCGTCGAGCAGGTCGGTCACCAGCTCGTTGATCATCGCGCGCACCGTCTCGTGCACCAGGCGGCGTTCGGCGAGCCCGGGATGCGCGCGCACGACCTGGCGCGCATGCCTGCTGAACAGCGCCACTTCCTCCAGCTGCGGGAACGAGATCAACCCGGAGCGCAGCCCGTCGTCGACATCGTGGTTGTTGTAGGCGATTTCGTCGGCCAGGTTCGCGACCTGCGCCTCCAGCGTCGGCTGCCCGCCCGACACGAAGCGCTCGCCCACCTCGCCGAGGCCGGCGGCGACCGCCTTGCGGCAGTGCTTCAGCACGCCCTCGCGGGTCTCGAAGCACAGGTTCAGCCCGTCGAAGGCGGCGTAACGCTGCTCCAGAGCATCGACGACGCGCAGCGACTGCAGGTTGTGCTCGAAGCCGCCCCAGGGATGCATGCACTGGTCGAGCGCGTCCTGTCCGGCATGGCCGAACGGCGTGTGGCCGAGGTCGTGTGCCAGCGAGATCGCTTCGACCAGGTCCTCGTTCAGGCGCAACTGCCGCGCGATCGAACGAGCGATCTGCGCGACCTCGATCGAGTGGGTCAGGCGCGTGCGGTACAGGTCGCCCTCGTGATTGAGGAACACCTGCGTCTTGTACTCCAGGCGGCGGAAAGCCGTCGAGTGGACGATCCGGTCGCGGTCGCGCTGGAACTCGCTGCGGGTGGTGGCGGACGGCTCGGCAAACGCGCGCCCGCGGGTGGCTGCCGGATCCGACGCATAGGGCGCCAGGCTCGACACGGCAGCCCCGCGCGGCATTCAGCCGGTGGCCGTGGCCGCGAGCGTCGCGCGCAGCGCGTCGTCGGGGGCACGCCGCACGCAGGCGCGCCCGAGCGCCTCGAGCAGCACGAATTTCGGCGTGCCGCGCTCGGCCTTCTTGTCGACGCTCATCAGCTCGACATAGCGGTCCGCGCTCCAGCACGGCGCCGACACCGGCAGGCCGGCCGCAGCGACCAGCGCCCGCACGCGCCCGGCGTCGTCGCCGCCGAGCAGGCCAAGGCGGCGCGACAGGTCGGTCGCCATCACCATGCCCGCGCCGACGGCCTCGCCGTGCAGCCATTCGCCGTAGCCCATGCCGGCCTCGATCGCGTGCCCGAAGGTGTGGCCGAAGTTCAGGATCGCGCGCAGGCCCGCCTCGCGCTCGTCGTGGGCGACGACGTGGGCCTTGATCTCGCAGGAGCGAGCGACGGCACGCTCGAGCGCCGCCGCGTCCTTGCGCCAGCAGCGCCGGCAGGTCGCGCTCGACCTCGTCGAAATACGCGCGGTCCGCGATCGCGCCGTGCTTGATCACCTCGGCGAGTCCGGCGACCAGTTCGCGCTGCGGCAGGCTCTGCAGGCAGGCGACGTCGGCCAGCACCAGCCGCGGCTGGTGGAACGCGCCGATCATGTTCTTGCCGAGCGGATGGTTGATGCCGGTCTTGCCGCCCACCGACGAATCGACCTGGGCCAGCAACGTGGTCGGCACCTGTACGAAGTCGATGCCGCGCTGGTAGACCGCTGCCGCGAATCCGGCCATGTCGCCGACCACGCCGCCGCCGAGCGCGACCAGCACCGAATTGCGGTCGAAGCGCGCCGCGAGCAGCGCGTCGAAAATCGTGTTCAGCGTCTGCCAGTGCTTGTGCGCCTCGCCATCGGGCAGCACCACGTCGATCACCTGGGCGGCGTTGGCCAGCATCGGGCGCAACCGGCCGGCGTAGAGCGGGGCGACGGTCGTGTTGCTGACGATCGCGACGGATCTACCCGAGACGATCGGCCCGAGCAGGTCCTGCCGCTCGAGCGCGCCGGCACCGACGATGATCGGGTAGCTGCGGTCGCCGAGTGATACCTCGAGTTCTCTCATCGGGCGCGTCGGAGTGCAGTCCCCATGACCGGCGGCACTGCGCGTGTTGAACACGGGCGGATTATATCGGCCCGTCGGCGGGCGAATCCTGCAGTCCGGCGAACGGGCCGACCACCCCGGGCTGGATGGCGGTTCCGGCCGCCGCGGCGACGATCGCGGGATCGCCGGCAGCAGCCACGGCGGTGCCGGTTTGGCGGGCCGCGCCGAGTCGTCCGACGATTTCGCGCACGACCTTGTCGACCGGCTGGCGGCCGGTGTTCACGATCAGGTGGGCGCACTCGCGGTACAGCGGGTCCCTGAGGTCGACGAGTTCGGCGATCCTGCGCCTCGGGTCGGGGGCGCGCAGCAGCGGCCGCACCTTGTCGTTGCGCAGCCGCAGCCAGAGCTCCTGGACTGTGGCGCGCAGGTACACGACCAGTCCGCGCTCGTGCAGGTGACGGCGATTGTCCTCGAGCAGCACCGCCCCGCCACCGGTCGCGAGCACCAGCCCCGGGCGTCGCGTCAGTTCCTCGATCAGCACCGCCTCGCGGCGGCGGAACCCGGCCTCGCCCTCGAGCTCGAAGATCGTCGCGATCGGCACGCCGCAGCGCGCCTCGAGCTCCTTGTCGGCATCGATGAAGTCGCGAGACAGCGCGGCGGCGAGCCTGCGCCCGACCGTCGACTTGCCCGATCCCATCATGCCGACCAGAAAGATCGGCCGGCCATTTCGCTCGGATCGCTCGGATCGCTCGGATCGTTCGACACGCTCGGCCGGTTCGGCTCGTTCCGCTGGTTCCATGCCGAGAGCTTAGCGCAGACGCGAAAACGCCCGGACCAGCCGGGCGTTCGCGCCGAAGTCCGCAGGCCTCAGTTGGACGTCGTGCAGTCCGCGACGACGCCATAGCGCGAGACCGAGCCGGGCGGCGCCACCGTTTCGTTGGCCACGTCGGAGGCCAGCACCGGCAGGATGAATTCGGCCTCGTCGGTGCCCTCGGTGCCCGCGATGGTCGTGATCGTGACCCGCAGCCGCACCTTGACCCAGTTGCCGTACGACTTCGGGTAGACGAGCCGCAGGTTGGCCAGCCCGCTGGCGTCGGTCTTCGCGCCGGTGGACACGATCTCGACCGCCGCGACCCCGCCCGGATCGAGCGCGCCGTTGCCGTTGAGATCCTCGCCCGCATCCAGGCGCAGATTGCCGTTCATGTCTTCGCTGAAGCACTGGTGCCGAGGATCCGACGAGGTCTCGCCGGCCGGATACCAGACCAGGCCGCTCCAGAAGTACCTTCCTTTGTAGAAGTGCGTCGACAGCAGCGAAGCCTGGATCGATGCGCCGACCACCGGGTTGCCATTGGCGTCCGTGACCACCGCCGACCAGGGCATCTCGAGCGTGGTCACGTTCAGCTCGACCAGCTCGTTGCCGGTGCCGGCACGCACGAACAGCTCCTGTTTCGATGCGGTCAGCGACGTGGTCGCCGCCAGCGCGGTGCCGAGCACCCCGGCACGCACGACGATCTGGTTGTTGCCGGTGGAGTTCGCCCCGGGGTAGAAGGCCACGGTCGCAACACCGGAGCTGTCGCTGGTCGCCACTGCCGGCTCGATGCGCCCGTTGCTCGGATCCGCGACGGCCGAGAAGCTGACCACCGCGCCCTTCACGGGGTTGTCGGACGCGTCACGCACGACCGCGATCAGCTGGCTCGAGTTGGTGCCGCTTGCGGACAGGTTGACGCCAACCGCAGGCGGGCTCGGCTGCAACGTGATCTTGGCGGGCGTGCGGCTGACGAACTCGATGCGCCGCGAGCTCAGGATCGAGCCGCCGGAAGCCGGACGCACCTGGGCCGAGATCGTGCTGACCCCTGCGGTGGTCGACTGGATCGTGACCCGCGCCTTGCCCTGCGCGTCGGTGACGGCGGAGGATGCGCTGAGCGTGCCGCGCGTCGCGACGAACTCGACCGTCTTCCCGGCCTGCGGCAGGTTGTTGTCGATGTAGGAGACCACGACCTCCTTGCCGGCGGACACGACCACCTCTTCGGCGATGCCCGGCTGCTCGAAGCTGAGCTGGGTCGCCGACACGTCCAGGTTCGCGGCAGCCAGCGTGCCGAGAGCGGACGCGGCCAGGACGTCCTTGCCCGGCTTGATGCCGGTCACCAGGAAGCGCGCCTGCCCGGCGGAGTCGGTCACCACGGAGGTCGCGCTGAGGGAATTGCCGGCCGACGACGAGATCGACACGGGCTTGCCGACGATCACCGTGCCCGACGAGTCGCGCAGACCGACGGTGAACTCGGTCGGGGAGTTCGCCACCAGGCTGGTCGGCCCGCTCAACGTCAGCGTGGTGCCGGTGACCGAGACGGTGACGGTCTGCGACAGCGCACCGCTGGTCGCGGTCACGACGATGTCGCGATTCGAGGGTTCGGCGATCGACAGCGTCGCGATCGCCTGCCCGGCGGCGTCGGTGCGGTTGCTGGTCACCTGGAGCAGCGCGCCGGTGTCCGGCGTGGAGAAATCGACCTGCTGGTTGGCCAGCGTGCGATTGTTGCCGTCCTTCACGATCGCGACGATCGTCGCCACGGTGCGGCCGTCGGAGCCGATCGACGGCGTGCTCGCCGTCAGTTGCAGGCCGGCCGGAGCACTGCCCGACGAGCTGGCCGGCCCAAAGGCGCCGGCACCGGGCTCGCCGCCACCCCCGCACCCGCCGAGCATTGCGCCGAACAAGAGCGATACGGCGGCCATCAGCAGTCGATTGAATCGCAGAAGCATCATTTGTCTGATCCCTTGGAGTTCCAGTCCGGGCCGCGCGAACGATCAGCGCGACAGCGGCGTGTCGTTCACCACGCGCGGCGTCAGGAAGACGAGCAACTCGGTGCGGTCGTTGCGGCGCGTCGTGTTCTTGAACGCGTACCCGACGACAGGCAGGTCGCCCAGCACCGGCACCTTGTTGACGGTGTCGCGCTCGAACTGCTCGTAGATGCCGCCGATCACCACGGTGCCGCCGTTCTCGACCAGCACCTGCGTGCGCACCGCGCGGGTGTCGATCGCGTAGCCCGCGGGCGTCAGGATGCCGACCGCATCGCGGTTCACCGCCACCTCCATGATCACGTTGCCTTCGGGAGTGATCTGCGGGGTCACCTCGAGACGCAGGCTGGCCTTGCGGAACTGGATCGCCGACGCGCCGCTCGAGGTCGCGGACAGGAACGGCAGTTCGGTGCCCTGCTCGATCGTGGCCTTGCTCTGGTCGGCCGTCAGCACGCGCGGACTGGACACGACCTTGCCGCGCTGGTCGGCCTCGAGGGCGGACAGTTCGAGGTTCAGGAACTTCGTCAGCGAAGACCCGAACAGGCTGATCGCGAACGACGCCGGCGAGAAACCGCTGATCGCCGCCGCCGGCAGGTTGACGAAGTTGGTGTTGCCGGCCGCCGTGGCCCGCCCGATACCCGGCGCGCTGAGCCCGCTCAGGCCGCTGCCGTTCTGCGAGGACAGGTCGGCCGCGCCGGTCAGGTTGCCCGACACCGTCCCGTAGTTGTTGACCAATCTTGGTGCCGGCACCGTAGATCGGCACGTTCAGCGGGGTGGGCGCGCCGGTCACCGGATCGTTGACCGCGACGGTCCGGTAGTACGTCGACGACAGGTCGTTGAAGCCGAGCTTGACGCCGAGGTTGCGCGAGAACTTGTCGTCGGCCTCGACGATGCGCGCTTCGATCAGCACCTGCCGCACCGTGATGTCGATCTGGCCGATGATCTTGCGCACCTCTTCCAGGCGGCTGGGCGTGTCCTGCACGAAGATCTTGTTGGTGCGCACGTCGGGCACGGCGCTGCCGCGCTTGGACAGCACGCGCTGCTTCTCGTCCGTGAGCAGCTTCACCAGGTTCTCGGCCTTGGCGTAGTTGAGCTGGTAGATCTCGGTGCGCACGGGCTCGATCTCGGCGATCTGCTGGCGCGCCTCGAGCTCGAGCTTCTCCTTCGTCGCCAGCTCCTCGCTGGGCGCGACCAGAATCACGTTGCCGTTCTTGCGCATGTCGAGATTCTTCGACTGCAGGACGATGTCGAGGGCCTGGTCCCACGGCACGTCCTTCAGGCGCAGCGTCAGGCTGCCCGCGACCGAGTCGCTGGTCACGATGTTGAGGTTGGTGAAGTCGGCGATCACCTGCAGCAGCGCACGAACATCGACGTTCTGGAAGTTCAGCGACAGGCGCTCGCCACGGTAGCCCTGGCGCGTGGCCAGCCGGTTCGGGTCCTCGCGCACCGGCTTGACCTCGATCACGAACTGCGTGTCGCTCTGGTAGGCGTTGTGCTCCCACTGACCCTGCGGTTCGATGATCAGCCGCACGTTGTCGCCCTGCTGCATCGCGCGCACCGCCTTGACCGGCGTGCCGAAATCACCGACGTCGAGGCGCTTGCGCAGGTTGTCCGGCAGGCGCGACTTCAGGAAGTCGACGACGATCGACTGCCCCTGCTGACGGATGTCGACGCCCACGCCGGGATCCGACAACTCGACGACGACGCGGCCCTCGCCTTCCTTGCCGCGGCGAAAATCGAGATCGCGCAGCGCGTGGCCGCCGGCGCCGTCGGCACGCGCGAAGCTGTACGCATTGCTCGAGGCGACGGCATCGCCCGGGATCGCCACCGGCGTCAGCGCGACGACCAGTTCCTTGCCCTCGATGGTCGTCGTGTAGGTCAGCGGGCGCTTCAGGTTCAGCACCACCCGCGTGCGATTGCCCGACTGCACGAGCGCGACGTTGCGAACGTCGCCCTGCCCCAGGTCGATCGACGACTTGCCCGCCTGGTTGCTGGTGTCGGTGAAATCGAGCGCGATGCGCGGCGGCGTGTTGACCGAGAAGCTCGCCGGCGTCTTTTGGAGCGGAGCCTTGAACTGGACGCGCAGATAGGTCGTCCCTCCCTGCAAGCCGCTCGACACCGACTCGATCGCATTGCTCTGCGCGAATGCCTGCCCCGCCACTGCCAGCGCGCCCCAGGCGACCAGGCGCATCGCGGTCCTGCCGAGCCTGTGAAGAATCGTCATTTCTTGGTCTCCTGCAGGCGCAATGCCGTATCCCGTTCGGTCCAGTCGCCCGCTGCGTCCTGGACCAGTTCCTTGAGCACCACTTCGCCTTCGCTGAGCCGCACGATGCGTCCGAAGTTTTGCCCGGCGTAGTTTCCGACCCTGGCCTGGTAGACCATGTTCTCGACCTGCAGCAGCGCGAAACTCGCATTGCTGTTGCTCAGGTGGCCGACCATCTTGATCGACTCGAGCGGGAAGGCCTCGAGCACTTCGCGGCGGCGAGCCAGATCCGGAGACCGTCCGCCGGACTTCAGATCCGCGTTGGCGCGAGACGCGAGCCGCGACTGCGCGAACGGGTCGGAAAGGCCGGCGTTCTCGTAGCGGAACGGCTCGAAGCTCTTGGGCGGCGAGAGCTTCTCGCGCACCGGTGTGATCGCTGCGCGCTGTTGGTCCATCCAGGTGCGCAATTCCTGCTGCTCGTCGCTGCAGCCGGCAACGAGGGCCGCCGCGGCGACGGTGGCGACGACGATGACAGATCTCATTTCGCACCTCCCTTCGCGGCTGCCTGCTTGGCCTTCGCAGCCTCGCGGCGCGCGATCGCGATCTCCTCGGGGTCGAGATACCTGAACGTCTTCGCGATCGCCTCCATCGACAGCTGGCCGTTCTTGTCGGTCTGGATGTTCATGTTGTTCAGCGTCACGATCCGCGCAAGATTGGAGATGTCGCTGGTGAACCCGCCGAGCTCGTGATAGCCGCCCGAGACCTTGATGTTGATCGGCAGTTCGGCGTAGAACTCTTTCAGGACGACCTGCCCCGGCTTGAACTTGTCGAACTGCAGCCCGCGCCCGACGGCGGCCTGGGTGATGTCCTGCAGCAGCGCGGCCATCTCGGCCTTGCTGGGCAGTTGCTTCTCGAGCTGGTGCACGTAGGAGGAAACCTGCTGCTTCTGCGCGAGCAGCGCCTCGAGGTTGACCGCCATCTTGAGCTTGTCGAGGTACTCGGCCTTCAGTTGCGCTTCGCGCGCCTGGCCGGCTTCGAGCTCCTCGATCTGGGTGCGCCAGTAGGAGGCCCAGGCGAGCGTCAGCACACCAGCGAACAGGCCCGCGAGCAGGGCCACGCGCGGCACCAGCGGCCACAGGCCGGGATGGCGGCCCTGCAGCCCCTTGAACTGCGCGGACAGGCCGCTGAGGTCGATCTTCGGATTGAACTTGGCCATTGCCGTCACCTGCTCGTCGATCCGGCCGACGCGACTGTCGCCGGCCCTTCGGCCACCGGTTTGGAAACCGCTGCCGGCTTGTCGCCCGGCGCGGCCGGTGCCTTGATCATTGCGCTCATCGTGAATTCGAAGACGCGGCGCGGATCGCGCGCATTGGCCGGGCCGAGCGTTCCCGCACTGGTCTCGGCCAGGTCCGGGCTCTCGAGCCAGGGCGCATCCAGGCTGATGCGATCCATGAAGTTGGAAACGCTCTCGTTGGACTGCGCGACACCGACCAGCGTGATCTTGCGTTCCTCCTGACGGAGCTGCTTGAAGAAGATGCCGTCCGGCGTGTAGCGCACGAGTTCGTCGAGCACGTGCACGGGGATCGTGCGGTCGCGCTGCAGGTTCTCGACCGCCTGCTGGCGGGCGCGCAGCGAATCGATCTCCTCGCGCAGCGTCGCGATCTTCTTGATCTGCTCGTCGAGCTTCGCGTTCTCCTGCGTGATGAAGTCGTTGCGCGCCTGCTGCGTATCGATCTGCCCGGCGATCCCGAGGGCGACCAGCAGCGAGACGCCCGCGCTCAGCACGAACACCAGCAGCAGCAGGGCGACGAAGTCTTTCTTGCGCTTGTCACGGCGCATCTCCCGGTGCGGGAGCAGGTTGATGCGAATCATGCGTCGAACCTCCGCATCGCCAGACCGCAGGCCGTGAGCAGCGCCGGCGCATCGAGGCGCAACTGCTTCTCGCGGATCGTCTCGGCGATCTCCATGCCCTGGAACGGGCTGAGAACCTCGGTCGGGACCTGGGTGCGCTCGGCGATCGCTTCGGCCAGGCCGGGCACGACCGCCGAACCGCCGGCCAGAAAGATCCTGTCGACCCGCGTGTACGGTGTCGACGTGAAGAAGAACTGGAGCGCACGCGTGACGTCGATCGCGCCCTGCTCGAGGAACGGCGACAGCACGTCGCTGCGGTAGTTCTCCGGCAGCTCGCCGGTCTTCTTCTTGAGCTCGGCCTCTTCGTAGGTCAGGCCGTACAGGCGCACCAGGTCCTGGGTCAGCTGCATTCCGCCGAAGGCCTGTTCGCGCTCGAAGATCGTCTGTCCGTTCAGCACGACCGACACGTTGGTCGCGGTGCTGCCGATGTCGAACACGGCGAGCACCAGGCCCTGGCCGTTGTTCGGGAGGAAGGCCGCGACGTGATCGAGCGCGCTGCGCGCCGCGTACGAATCGATGTCCACCACCACCGGCCGGAGTCCGCACATCTCGGCGACGGCGACACGGTCCTCGACCTTTTCCTTGCGCGACGCGGCCAGCAGCACCTCGACTTCGTCGTCGGCGCCGGCCGCCGGCCCGAGGATCTGGAAGTCGAGGTTCACCTCCTCGATCGCGAACGGGATGTACTGGCTGGCCTCGGACTCGACCTGAAGCTCGTAGTCGTCCTCGCCCAGTCCGGCGGGCAGCGCGATGCGCTTCGTGATCACGGCCGAGGACGGCAGCGCGAGCGCCACCTCGCGCGTCCGCGTGCCCATCCGGCGCAACGCACGCGCCAGCGCCTCGGCGACCTGTTCGGGATTTTCGACATTGCCGTCTGCAATCGCACCGCGCTCGACCGATTCGATCGCGTATCGCTGCAGACGGACGCCGGCCTTCTGGCCCGGGACGAGTTCGACCACCTTGACACTCGAGGAGCTGAGATCGATCCCGAGCAACGGCGGGGAAACGCGTCGCGTGAAACTGGATAAACTTAGCACCGCTTGGGCCCCTTGAAATCCAAAAAATCCTTATCAAATAAGGATTTACAGCTATTTTGGATAAATCACTTGAGATGCTAGCAACATTGCTGAGTTACTGTAAAGATTTTTGACACCGGTGGCATCGGGCCAGGCGGCCTTCTGTCGTAGCAACCCGACCATCCGGCAGGAAGTCACGAAAATTCGTGCGTTTTGGCCGGTTTCGGGCCTGAATCCGGGCTCCAGCGCTGCACGCGGGGACCCGGGCATATAATCCGTGACCCCCGGCAGGCGCGAGTAATCGAAAGACCGTCGCAATGCGCGCTTTTCCACGTGCACCCCGATCTCGCCGCCTGCAGTCCGGTTTCTCCTGGCTCCGGGTGCTCGGAGCGCTCGTCCTCTTTCCGGTCGCCGGCCTGCTTGCGGCGGTGCTGCTCACCGCGCTCGCGGTGTTGCTGGCGAACGACCGGCTGCCGCCGCTGGATGCACTGATCGATTACCGGCCGAAGATCCCGCTGCGGGTCTACACGGCCGACAACGTCCTGATCGGAGAATTCGGCGAGGAGCGGCGCAGCCTGGTGCGCCTGGAGGACGTGCCGGAAACGATGAAGAACGCGATCCTCGCGGCCGAGGATGCCCGGTTCTTCGAGCACTCCGGCATCGACGTGCGAGGGATCCTCCGGGCTGCGGTCGTCAACCTGCTGTCGGGCGGCCACGAGCAGGGCGCGAGCACGATCACCCAGCAGCTCGCGCGCAACTTCTACCTGTCGAGCGAGAAGACCTACACCCGCAAGATCTACGAGATCCTGCTGGCGCTGAAGATCGAAGAAAGCCTGACGAAGGAACAGATTCTCGAGATCTACCTGAACCAGATCTTCCTCGGCAAGCGCGCGCACGGCTTCGCCGCCGCGGCCACGATCTACTTCGGCAAACCGCTGGGCGCCCTCAGCGTCGCGGAGGCCGCGATGCTGGCCGGGCTGCCCAAGGCTCCCTCGCTGTACAACCCGCTGGTGAACCCGAAGCGTGCGACCGAACGGCAGCACTACATCCTGCGGCGCATGGAGGAGTCCGGCTTCATCACCGAGCAGCAGCACCAGGCCGCGCTGAAGGAGGAGCTGAAGTACGTCCCGGCCGGCGAGAGCATCCTGCGCGCCCCGTACGTCGCCGAGGTGGCGCGAATGCTCGCCTACGAGCTGTTCGGCGACGACATCTACAGCGCCGGGATGAGCGTGCACACCACGATCCGTTCGTCCGACCAGACGGCGGCCAGCGCAGCCGTGAAGCGCGGCCTGCTGGAGTACGACCGCAAGTACGGCTACCGCGGCCCGGAATCGTTCATCGACCTGTCGTCGAACCCGCGCCAGGCCGAGGACCAGATCGACGCGGCGGTGGCCGAGGCGAAGGACGTCGACGAATTCGTCGCCGCGGTCGTGACTGCGGCAAGCCCGCAGTCGGTGCGCGTGTCGCGCGGACGCGGCGCCTCGATCGACGTCACCGGCGACGGGCTGAAGTTCGCTGCGTCCGCGCTCGGGCCGCGCGCCCCCGCCCGCAAGCAGATCCGTCCGGGGGCGGTGATCAGGATCGCCCGCACCCGCGGCTCCGAGTGGGAGATCACCCAGCTGCCCGAGGTGCAGGGTGCGCTGGTTTCCTGCGACACCTCCGACGGCGCGGTCCGCGCGATGGTGGGCGGCTTCGACTTCAACCGCAACAAGTTCAACCGCGTCACGCAAGCCTGGCGCCAGCCCGGCTCGAGCTTCAAGCCGTTCATCTACTCGGCGTCGCTCGAGAAGGGCCTGATGGCGTCGACGCTGATCAACGACGCGCCCTTCGTCGTCGACGCCACGGTGACCGGCGGCCAGGTCTGGGAACCGAAGAACTACGACGGTCGCTTCGACGGACCGATGCGCATGCGCCAGGCACTGGCCAAGTCGAAGAACATGGTGTCGATCCGCATCCTGCACTCGATCGGTCCGCGTTACGCGCAGGACTACGTGACCCGCTTCGGCTTCGACGCAGCCCGCCACCCGGCCTACCTGACGATGGCGCTGGGTGCGGGCTCGGTGACGCCATGGCAGATGGTCGGTGCCTATTCGGTGTTCGCCAACGGCGGCTTCCGCGTCGACCCCTACATCGTGCAGCGCATCACCAGCCAGAGCGGCAAGGTGATCGCCCAGGCCCATCCGCTGCGGGCCGGCGACGAATCGATCCGCACGCTGGACGCGCGCAACGCCTTCATCATGGACAGTCTGCTGCGCGAAGTCGTGCGTTCCGGCACCGCGGCCAAGGCGCAGTCGCTCAAGCGCCGGGACCTGGCCGGCAAGACCGGCACCACCAACGATTCACACGACGCATGGTTCGCCGGCTATCAGCCGGGACTGGCTGCGGTGGCCTGGGTCGGCTACGACCAGCCCCGCAAGCTGGGAGACCGCGAAACCGGCGGCGGACTGGCCCTGCCGATCTGGATCTCGTACATGGGCCAGGCCCTGAAGGACGCTCCCGAGGCGCGCCTGCCGGTTCCCGCCGGCGTGGTCGAGGTCGACGGCGAGTTCTACTACGCCGAAACGCAACCCGGCCAGGGCGTATCGTCGATCGGCCTGTCCGAAGACAGCGGCACGATCCAGTCGGGGGCGGAAGCGCCCCCGTCGACGAACTGAGTCCCGGCCTTGCCCGGTTCGCCGCGTGCCGGTTTCAAAGATCGGGCAGATCCAGCGACACCCCCGCCTGAGCCCGCACGAGGCGATTCAGGCTGACCGAGAACTCTTCGCCGGAACGCGTGTCGACCCAGCGTTCGCCGCTGCGGGCGAAATGAAAGCCGCCCGACCTGGCCGCGACCCAGATCTGCTGCACGGGCGCGTTGCCGTTCACGATGATCTTGCCGCCCGCGTCGAAATCCAGTTCCAGCACCTGGCCGCTGCGCTCGACGTCGACATCGGCACCGCTCCGATCGATGGCATCCTCGACGGCAGTGAGTGCTTGCTCACATAGAAACTGGAACTGCTGTTCGGTCATGCTAGACTGCCTCGATGAATAACTGCGCTCTCGGAGCCGCGATTCTAGCGGCACTGATCGCCCTGTCCGCCTGCGGGCAACGCGGCCCGCTGTACCTCCCCAAGCCGGTCGAACCGGCCGCGCCAGACACCGGCGCCGCGGGCAAGGATGCCGCGCGACCTCCAAGATAGACGCTCCCGATGATCGACTGGCTCAACTACCGCGACGGCACCCTGTTCGCCGAAGGCGTCTCGCTGCGCGCAATCGCCGAGCGCGCCGGCACACCGACCTACGTCTATTCGCGCTCCGCGATCGAAGGTGCATTCGCCGAGTTCGCCGCGGCCGCGGCCGGCCGCAGGGCACTGATCTGCTACGCGCTCAAGGCCAACTCGAACCTGGCGGTGATCGAACTGCTCGCCCGGGCCGGCGCGGGATTCGACATCGTCTCCGAAGGCGAGCTCCAGCGTGTCCTGGCAGCGGGCGGCGATGCGTCCCGGGTGGTCTTTTCGGGGGTCGGCAAGAGCGCGGCCGAGATCCGCGCCGCGTTGCGCGCAGGCGTGCGCTGCTTCAACGTGGAGTCGCGCAGCGAGCTGCAACGCGTGTCCGACATCGCCGTCACGCTCGGCCGTCGTGCCCCGATCTCGCTGCGGGTCAACCCCGACGTCGATGCCGGAACCCATCCGTACATCTCGACCGGCCTGCGCGAGAACAAGTTCGGCATCGCGCACGACGAGGCCCTGGAGGTCTACCGCTTCGCATCGACGCTGCCCGGTATCGAGATCGTCGGCATCGACTGCCACATCGGTTCGCAGATCACCGAAATCTCGCCCTTCCTGGCCGCACTCGAGCGACTGCTCGAGCTGATCCGAGAACTGCGCGCTGCCGGGATCGGGCTGAGCCACCTCGATCTCGGCGGCGGCCTCGGCATCAGCTACGACGACGAACAGCCGCCGGCGCGGCGCGCGATGCTGGAGGCGCATCTTCGCGCGCATCGACGAGGACCCTCTCGCGCGCGAACTCGAGATCCTGTTCGAGTTCGGACGTTCGATCGTCGGCAATGCCGGCCTGCTGCTGACCCGGGTGGAGTACCTGAAGCACAACGGCGCGAAGCGCTTCGCGATCGTCGACGCGGCGATGAACGACCTGATGCGCCCGGCGCTGTACGACGCGTTCCACCGCATCGTGCCGGTGACGCCGCATAACGCTCCCGACCTGGTGTACGACATCGTCGGGCCAGTGTGCGAATCCGGCGACTGGATCGGACGCGATCGCGCGCTCGCGATCGCCGAGGGCGACCTGCTCGCCGTGCTGTCGGCCGGCGCCTACGGCATGGCGATGAGTTCCAACTACAACACCCGCCCAAGAGCCGCCGAGATCCTCGTCGACGGGACCGAGGCCTGCGAGATCCGCGCCCGCGAGACGATCGAGTCGCTCTACGCGCTCGAGCGACGCCTGCCGCGATAGCTGGCCAGTCCGCGCTCGCGGATCCGCCAGCCGAGCAGAGCGAACACGACCAGCGCGTAGACGAACGGTTCGACCAGGTCGTTCTTGCCGGCCTTGTGCCACCAGAAGTGCAGCACGCCGAGCACCGCGAGCGCGTAGATCGCCCGATGCAGCACGCCCCAGCGCCGTCCCAGCGCGCGCATCATGCCGTCGGTCGACGTCAGCGCCAGCGGCACCATCGTCAGCCACGCCGCGAAGCCAGCGAAGATGAACGGGCGCTCGACGATGTCGCGCGCAACCGCCTGCCAGTCGAACCACTGGTCGAACCAGACGTAGGTCGTCAGGTGCAGGCACCCGTACGCGAAGGCGAACAGGCCGAGCATGCGCCGGAAACGGACCAGGGTGCCGATGCCGGTCAGTCGGCGCAGGGGCGTCACGGCGAGCGTCGCGCAGACCAGCACCAGCGTCCAGGTTCCGGTCGAGCGGGTGACGAACTCGACCGGGTTCGCGCCGAGCCGATCCAGCCATCCCAGAGTCAGCAGCCGCAGCAGCGGCAGCAGGCACAGTGCGAACAGCAGCGCCTTGTGGACAGGACGGATCGTCACCGCGCGCCGACTCAATAGAAGCGCTTCAGGTCCATGCCTGCGTACAGCGACGCAACCTGATCGCCGTAGCCGTTGAACATCGCCGTCTGGCGCTTGCGTTGCAGAAAGCCGTCCTCGCCGATGCGACGCTCGGTCGCCTGCGACCAGCGCGGATGGCTGACGTCGGGATTCACATTGGAGAAGAAGCCGTACTCCTGCGGGCGCAGCGCGGTTCCAGCTGGTGATCGGCTGCTTCTCCACGAACCTGATCCGCACGATCGACTTGCCGCTCTTGAAGCCGTACTTCCATGGCACGACGATCCGAACCGGGGCCCCCGACTGCTTCGGCAGGACCTCGCCATAGAGCCCCAGGGTCAGCAGCGTCAGCGGATGGTTCGCCTCGTCCAGCCGCAGGCCTTCGACGTAGGGCCAGGCCAGCACCGAGGACGACAGGCCAGGCATCTGCGCGCGATCGGCGAGCGTGACGAATTCGACGTATTTCGCATTGCCGGTCGGCTCGACCCGCCGGATCAGCTCCGACAGCGAATAGCCGATCCAGGGGATCACCATCGACCAGCCCTCGACGCAGCGCAGCCGGTAGATGCGCTCCTCGAGCGGCGCAAGCCCGAGCAGCTCGTCGATGTCGAACTCGCGCGGCTTGAGCACCTCGCCCTCGACCTTCACCGTCCAGGGGCGCGTCTTCAGCGTGTGGGCATTGCGCGCCGGGTCGTCCTTCTCGGTGCCGAACTCGTAGAAATTGTTGTAGGAGACGACGTCCTTGTACGGTGTCGCCTTCTCCATCGTCGACAGACCGCTCGGACGGCCGGGCAGCTTCCGCGCGCCGGCGGACTGTGCCAGCGCCCCGGCGGCCGGCATGAACGAAAGGCCCGCCGCCGCGGCCAGCAGCACCTGTCGCCGCTGTTCGAACAGGCGACGGGGCGTGATGTCCGACCCCACGATGTCTGAGGCGCGATGACTGCGGAGTGGCATGTCCTGTCCTTTTCCCAACGTGGATGCGTCGGCTCGTCAGCCCGCTAACTTACCGTATCGGGACCCGGCAATGCGCATCGCGGCCCGCACGCGACCCCTCTCGGACGACAAAAGGTTCATCGCGTTTCCCGGGAAAACGCGATGAACCAAAAAGAAAGCGCCCCGGAGGGCGCCTGCCGCGATACCGCCCGCAGCGCGGGCGCGAACCGGGCGCGATCAGCGAAGGCCCGCGATGTACTCGGACACCGCCTTGACCTCGACGTCGGACATGCGCGCGGCGATCGCGGTCATCTGCTCGCTGTTCTTGCGCGCGCCCTGGCGGAACGAAACCAGCTGCGCCTCGGTGTACTCGGAGAACTGGCCGGCCAGCCGCGGGTACTGAGCGGGGATGCCGGCACCGTTGGGGCTGTGACAACCGGCGCAGGCAGGAACGTTCTTCTGCGCGATACCGCCCCGGAAGATCTGCTGGCCGAGTTCGACGATGTCCTTGTTCTTCGCGGCCGCCGGCTTCAGCTTCTGGCTGGCGTAGTAGGCGGACACGTTGCGCATGTCCTGATCGGAGAGCTGCGCGGCGAAGCCCGCCATCACCGCGTTCGCACGCTCGGCTTCCTTCGCGCCCTGCTTGACCTTGAAGTTGGCCAGCTGCTTGTACAGGTAATCGGCATGCTGCCCGGCGAGCTTCGGATTGGCGGGACTGGCGCTGTTTCCATCGGCGCCGTGGCATGCGGCGCAGACCTGCGACGCGATCTGCTGGCCCTTGGCGACGTCCGCCTTGGCACCCTGCGCCCGGGCAGGCGCCGTCGACAGGAGACCCGCGACTGCCACCAGGCCTGCCAGCGTGAACGCGCGGATCGACCCTGTCTTCATGAAGTTCATCCCCATCATCGCGATCTCACAGCCTCTATGGCTCACGTAAACTGTCGATTCTACAATAGCCCCGCGGCAGCGACCACCGCGCCCGTCCAGATGGCCCTCCTGACCACCGTCCGTTTCTACACCACCGTTGCGCAGCAACAGCAGCTGCCGCGCGGCGGTCCGGCGGAGGTCGCGTTCATCGGCCGCTCCAACGCCGGCAAGTCGTCGGCGATCAACGCGATCTGCCAGCGCCGGCGCCTCGCGTTCTCCAGCCGCACGCCCGGCCGCACCCAGGCGCTGAACTTCTTCGCGCTCGGCAAGGAACCCGACACGGTCGGCTTCCTGGTCGACACACCCGGATACGGGTACGCTGCCGCGCCCGGCGCGATCCGGCACGGCTGGGATGCGCTCGCGGGTCGCTACCTGCGTGGCCGCGCCCAGCTGCGCGCCGCCGTGATGATGCTGGACATCCGCCGCGGCGTCACCGAACTCGACCGCCAGATGCTGTCCTGGATTCCGCCCGAGTTGCCCGTGATCGCACTGCTGACCAAGGCCGACAAGCTCGGTCGCGTGCAGCAGTCCGCGACGCGCCGCCAGGTGCGCGACGAACTGTCGAAGCTGCGCGCGGCCGCGCCATGCGAGGTGATCCTGTTCTCGTCGACCGAGCGGATCGGCGTCGACGAGGCGCGCGCGGCAATCGAAGCCCTGTTCGACGACGCAGTCGCCGGCCAGGCGGACGTGCAGCATTGAACGAGCCAGCGACGCCGTCCCGAAACCCGCGGCCAGTTCACGAACACCGTTCACCGATCGAAACGCCCGCCGCGAGCCATCCGCCCCAACCGAGGAATTCCGCCATGCCGACGAACCCCGACGCCAGCCGATTCAACCAGCAGTTCCCCGCGCTGCGCATGCGGCGCATGCGGCGCGACGATTTCTCGCGCCGGCTGATGCGCGAGACGACGCTTTCGGCGGACAACCTGATCTACCCGGTGTTCGTGCACGAGGGCACGGGCCTCAGGCAGGCGGTCGATTCGATGCCCGGGGTCGAGCGCCTCAGCGTCGACCTGCTGTTCGCGGTGGCCGAGCAGTGCCTGGCGCTGAAGGTGCCGGTGCTCGCCCTGTTCCCGGTCATCGCCCCGGACCTGAAGACGCCGGACGGTGTCGCGGCGACCGATGCGTCGGGCCTGATTCCGCGCGCGGTGCGCGCGCTGAAGCAGCGCTTTCCCGAGCTGGGCATCCTGACCGACGTCGCGCTCGACCCGTACACCAGCCATGGCCAGGACGGCGTGCTCGACGACACCGGCTACGTCCTGAACGACCCGACCACCGAGATCCTGATCCGGCAGGCGCTGGTCCAGGCGGATGCGGGCGTGGACATCGTCGCGCCCTCCGACATGATGGACGGGCGCATCGGCGCGATCCGTGCGGCGCTCGAGAATGCCGGCCACATCCACACGAAGATCATGGCGTACAGCGCGAAGTACGCGTCCGGCTTCTACGGCCCGTTCCGCGATGCCGTCGGATCGGCTGCCAACCTGGGCAAGAGCAACAAGAAGACCTACCAGATGGACGCGGCGAACTCGGACGAAGCGCTCCGCGAGGTCGCGCTCGACCTGCAGGAGGGCGCCGACATGGTCATGGTGAAGCCCGGCATGCCCTACCTGGACATCGTCCGCCGCGTGAAGGACACCTTCGCAGTCCCGACCTTCGTCTACCAGGTCAGCGGCGAGTACGCGATGCTGAAGGCTGCGGCGCAGCGCGGCTGGCTCGACGAACGCACGGTCGCCCTCGAATCGCTGCTGGCGATGCGACGCGCGGGCGCCGACGGCATCCTGACCTACTTCGCCCTCGACGCGGCCCGCTGGATGCGGGACGAGTGACGTGCCCGCCAGCGCGGATCGGCCGCGGCGCCACCGGACACCACGATGGACCTGATGACGATCGGTCCGGCGGGCGCCTCGGTCGTCGCCGAGATCCCGCCCGATCTGCCGACCGGAGCGCTGCTGTGGGTCAGCTGCAGCTACGACGAGGCGCGTGACTGGGTCGGGCCGGTCCAGCGGCTGACCGGCATCCCGGTGTTCGACGCGCACCTGCTCGACGCCGAGAACCGCAACCACCCGTCGTTCTTCGACGCGACGAGCCGCTACGAGATCGTCGTATTCCGCGGACTTTCGTCGGAACCGATCCTGTCGCCCGAGCAGGGCACGCTGCGCGTGCGCACGCGGCCGACCGTGTTCTTCGTCTTCCCGCGCTGCCTGGTGACGATCCACGCGCCGGACAGCCGGACGATTCCGGCGCTCCAGCGCTGGCTCGCCGCCGCCACGGACGCGAGCTACCGGCTGCCGGCGACCCCCGGCGAACTGATGCTGCGCCTGCTGAACGACATGGTCGATCACTACCTCGACCTGCGCCAGCCCCTGACCGAACAGCTCGAGCAGTGGCAGCGGCGCCTGCTGGACCCGCGCGCCCCGTTTCGCGACTGGTACCCGCTGCTGCAGGCGCGCGGCGAACTGCGCAAGCTCGAGCAGCTGTGCGAGGAACAGCTCGACGCGATCGAGGAGTGGCGCACCGAACAGCTCGAGCGCGACGAGCACGGCAGCGGCCTCGGCCTGGGCACGCTGACCGACGCGATCCAGGTCCGCTGCACCGACCTCGTCGGGCACATCCAGAGGGTGCTGCGGCATGCCCGGCGCCTCGAGGAATCGGTCGAGACAGCGGTCCAGCTCCACTTCGCTTCGAATGCGAACCGCACGAACCACGTGATGCGCACCCTGACGACGATCACCGCGATCTTCATGCCGCTCACGCTGGTCACCGGCATCTTCGGCATGAACTTCGAGTTCATCCCCGGAACCCACTCGCGCTTCGGCTTCCTCGTCGCCGTCGGCAGCCTGGCCCTGATCGCGATCGTGCTGGTGATCTGGTTCCGGTCGCGGCAATACCTGTCGACTTCGGCACGACGCCCGCTGTGGCGGCGCGCGCGCGGCGCCGCGCGGGAACGCCAGACCAGGCCCTGAGACCGGTCCGCGCAGGGCGACCGACAGCGTCACCCTTCTGCGGCGCCGCCCCCTTCGTCCCTCGTCTGGGCAATCGCCCAGTCCAGGTAGGCCGGCAAGACCGCGGACGCGGGCAGCGCGACGGTCTCCGGCACCTGGTAGGGATGCAGGGCGCACAGCCGGGCCAGCAGCGCGTCGAGGCGATCGCCCGGCGTCTTGATCAGCAGGGGAACCTCTTCGTCGCGCTGGATGCGGCCTTCCCAGCGGTACACCGAGCGGCACGCAGCGAGGATGTTCACGCAGGCAGCCAGACGCTCGCCGACCAGCTGACCGGCGATCCGGTCGGCCGTCGCCGCGTCGGGCACGTTGCTAAGCACCACGAACAGTCGTTGCGCCGGCATCGTCACCTCGCGAAGCGGCGGCGGGTGAGCAGCGATGCGACAGCGAAGCCGACGCAGGCGAACGCGCCGAGCGACCGCGAGATGCCACCAGGCCTGCCCCGGAGCGCGGCCGAGGACCAGCGGCCGCACGACGTCCACCGCGAGCGCCAGCGGCAGCGCCGAGGCCCAGCCCGCGATCCAGTCGGGCAGCTGTTCGCGGGGGTAGTAGACGCCGGACACGAAGATCATCGGCGTCAGCACGAGCGTGAAGTAGTAGGAGAAGAAGTCGTAGCCGCGCGCCAGCGCGTTGAAGCACAGCCCGATTCCGGCAAACGTCAGGCCGATCATCGCGATCACCGGCACCACCATCAGCAGCGACGGCTCGCGCGAGATCCCGAGCGCGAAGATCACCAGCAGGATCGCGAGCCCCGAGAACATGCCCTTGGTCGCGGCCCACAGCCACTCCGCGACGAGCACGTCGCGCAAGGACAGAGGTGCGTTCAGGATCGACTCCCAGGTGCGCTGCGCGTGCATGCGCGAAAAGGCCGAGTACAGCGACTCGAAGCTCGCCGCCATCGCCGTGCTCATGCAAACCGACCCCGCGGCGAGATAGCTGATGTACGGCACGCCTTCGACCTGGTCGATCAACCGCCCGAGCCCGTAGCCGAAGGCCATCAGCGTGATCAGCGGCTCGGCGATGTTCGCGAGCATGCTGGCAACGGCGAGCTTGCGCCAGACCAGCAGATTGCGCCGATAGACCGGCAGGAAGCCCAGGCTCGGTCGCCGTGCGGCGGGCAAGGTCGGCGGCGGGTCGTCGCTCTGTGTCATCTCCGCATCCACGCCGGTTCAGTCGCGCAGCTCGCGGCC
Source organism: uncultured beta proteobacterium (assembly GCA_963849015.1). GTDB lineage: Bacteria > Pseudomonadota > Gammaproteobacteria > Burkholderiales > Burkholderiaceae_E > Quisquiliibacterium. The sequence continues at coordinate 359,398 of CAWKFK010000014.1, read as the reverse complement.
GGTCAGCTTGAGGAACACGTCCTCGAGCGTCGCCCGCCGATGAACGACCCGCAGCGACGGGTCGGCCGAAGCCGCCGCCAGCATCGCCGCCGGCTCAGCGCAATAGACGAACAGGGTTTCGCCGACGCGCTCGGCACGCGCACACAGGCGCGACAGCTCGTTCGCGGCGAGCCACGCGTTCAAGCCGTCGCCGGTGACCTCCACGACGTGCGGCTCGATCTCGCGCGCGATCAGCGCCATCGGCTCGCCCTCGAGGACCAGGCGGCCGTGGTCGACGACCGCGAGCCGCGAACACAGGCGCTCGGCCTCCTCCATGAAGTGGGTCGTGAGCACGATCGTCTTGCCGCGCGCGACGAGGCTGCGCAGCCGGTCCCAGATCAGGTGGCGTGCCTGCGGATCGAGGCCGGTGGTCGGTTCGTCGAGGAACAGGATCTCCGGATCGTTCACCAGCGCCCGCGCGATCGTCAGGCGGCGTTTCATGCCCCCGGACAACTCGTCGATCCGCGCGCCGCTCTTGGCCGCCAGGCCGGAGAACTCGAGCAGCTGCGGAATGCGCCGCTCGAGGGTGGCGCGGTCGAGTCCGAAGTACCGGCCGTAGACGATCAGGTTCTCGGTGACCGTGAAGTCGGGATCGAGCGAATCGGCCTGCGGCACCACGCCGACGCGCGCGCGGGCAAGCCGCGCCTGCGCGGGGATCGGCATGCCGAGCAGCCGGATCTCCCCGCTGTCGGGGTCGAGCAGCCCGAGAACCAGCTTCAGCGTGGTGCTCTTGCCGGCGCCGTTCGGCCCGAGCAGGCCGAAGCACTCCCCGCGCCGCACGTCGAAGCTCAGTCCGTCGACCGCTGGCGCGCCCCCGAACGACTTGCGCAGCGCCCGAACATGCACCACGGCGGGCGCATCCGCACGAACGCGCGCGTCGGTGTCGAAAGCCGCAAGCTCGGGCATGTGCAGGACGCCTGGCGAGGCGCTCGAAGGGCGATCCGGGACCACATCAATGAGAAGGCGCCTGGACCGCGGGTGCGGCACAAGCGCCTGAATGACGACCGTCACCGTCGCGACGGGCCGGCATCGCTGCCGGACCCGTCCGCGGTTCAGGCGGCAGCTTGCTGCTTGTCGCCGCCCGTGGCCTCGGTGTCGGGACGATCCATCAGTTCGACGTACGCCATCGCGGCGTTGTCGCCGACACGGAACCCCGATTTCAGGATCCGCAGGTAACCGCCGTTGCGGGTGGCATAACGCGGCCCGAGCTCGTTGAACACCTTGACGACCATCTCACGGTCGCGCAGGCGGTCGAACGCGAGGCGACGATTCGCCAGCGAGGGCTTCTTGCCCAGGGTGATGATCGGCTCGACCACACGGCGCAGTTCCTTCGCCTTTGGCAGGGTGGTCTTGATCAGTTCGTGGCGCAGAAGCGCGTTGCACATGTTCCGCAGCATCGCTTCGCGATGGCTGCTGGTGCGATTCAGTTTTCGAAGTCCGTGACGATGACGCATGGCATTGTCCTCGTGTGCTGGTGACGGTGAATGAACTCAGGGCCGCTCGAGGCCGGCCGGAGGCCAGTTCTCGAGCTTCATGCCAAGCGTGAGTCCCCGCGACGCCAGCACTTCCTTGATCTCGTTGAGCGACTTGCGGCCGAGATTGGGCGTCTTCAGAAGCTCGTTCTCGGTGCGCTGAATCAGGTCGCCGATGTAGTAGATGTTCTCCGCTTTCAGGCAGTTCGCCGAGCGCACCGTCAGCTCCAGGTCGTCGACCGGGCGCATCAGGATCGGGTCGATCTGCGGCGCGCGCGCGGCGCCCGCCTCGGCCATCGGCTCGGCGCCACCCTCGAGGGCGGCGAAGACCGACAGCTGCTCGACGAGGATGCGCGCGGACTGACGCACGGCCTCTTCGGGCGCGATGACACCGTTGGTCTCGACATCGATGATCAGGCGGTCGAGGTCGGTACGCTGCTCGACACGCGCGCTCTCGACGGCGTAGCTCACACGGCGCACCGGCGAGAACGACGCGTCGAGCACGATCCGACCGATCGTCTTCGACTCGCCGAGATTGCGCACGGTGCCGGGCACGTACGCGCGTCCGCGCTCGACCTTGATCTGCATGTCGATCCGCCCACCCTGCGTCAGGTTGGCGATCACGTGCTCGGGATTGATGACTTCGACGTCGTGCGGAGCGTCGATGTCGGCAGCCGTCACCGGACCCGCGCCTTCCTTGCGCAGCGTCAGGAACACCTCGTCCCGGTTGTGCAGCTTGAACACGATCCCCTTCAAGTTCAACAGGAGATCGACCACGTCCTCGCGCACGCCATCCATCGTGGAGTACTCGTGCACCACGCCGGCAATCTGCACTTCGGTCGGCGCGTAGCCGACCATCGACGAGAGCAATACTCGCCGCAGCGCATTGCCAAGCGTATGCCCGTAGCCGCGCTCGAACGGTTCCATGACAACGCGAGCGTGCGACGGCCCGAGTTGCTCGACCTCGACGATCCGCGGCTTAAGCATGGCAGTCTGCATAAAGGAACCCCTTCGTTTAACGCGAGTACAACTCGACGATCAAGCTCTCGTTGATGTCGGACGAGAGATCACTGCGGTCCGGCACCGCCTTGAACACGCCCTCGAGCTTGTTCTTGTCGACCGCCACCCACCCCGGCAGGCCGGACTGCTCGGCCAGATTCAGGGCATCCTGGATGCGGGTCTGCTTCTTGGCCTTCTCGCGCACGACGACGACGTCGTTCGGACGCACCAGCGCCGACGGGATGTTCAGCGCCTGGCCGTTCACGGCGATCGCCTTGTGGCTGACCAGCTGGCGCGCTTCGGCGCGTGTGGACGCGAACCCCATCCGGTACACGACGTTGTCGAGACGGCACTCGAGCAGCTTGAGAAGGTTCTCGCCCGTGTTGCCGCGGCGGCGCTCGGCCTCGGCGAAGTAGCGGCGGAACTGACGCTCGAGGATGCCGTACATCCGCTTGACTTTCTGCTTCTCGCGCAGCTGCAGCCCGAAGTCGGACGTGCGCGCACCGGAGGTGCGTCCGTGCTGGCCCGGCTTGCTGTCGAGCTTGCACTTGCTGTCGAGGCCGCGACGGGCGCTCTTGAGAAACAGGTCCGTCCCTTCACGGCGGGACAGCTTGGCCTTTGGTCCGATATAACGTGCCACGTCGAATCCTCATGAATACGCGCATCCGGCCGATACGGCCGCAGCGCGGTTAGTCTGCCCGCCCATGGCGGTCGCCCGTTCGGAAGAACGGGTTGGCAGACGGTGGTCTTTCGAGCCCGGAATCACCGCGCCGGCACCAGGGTGCCGGCGCGAAACGGCCGCCGGGCGACAGCCGTGGAACGATGCTCAGATACGGCGCCGCTTCGGAGGACGGCAGCCGTTGTGCGGGATCGGGGTGACGTCCTGGATCTGAATGATCTTGATGCCGAGCGCATTCAGCGCACGCACCGAGGATTCGCGGCCCGGGCCGGGACCCTTGATCTGCACTTCCAGGTTCTTGATGCCGCATTCCTGCGCCGCACGGCCGGCCGCTTCGGCAGCAACCTGCGCCGCGAACGGGGTGGACTTGCGCGAGCCCTTGAAGCCGGCACCACCGGACGTCGCCCACGACAAGGCATTGCCCTGGCGGTCGGTGATCGTGATGATGGTGTTGTTGAACGACGCGTGGATGTGGGCGATTCCGTCCGAGACGTTCTTCTTCGCCTTCTTGCGGTTCCGTGCCGCTGCGGCCGCCGCAGCGGCCGACTGAGATTTCGTTGCCATCGCTGTTCCGTCCTCGGTTTATTTCTTCAGCGCCACGCCGGCCTTGCGCGGGCCCTTGCGGGTGCGGGCATTCGTCCGGGTGCGCTGGCCGCGCAGCGGCAGGCCGCGACGATGGCGCACGCCGCGATAGCAGCCGAGGTCCATCAGACGCTTGATCGACATCGAGACCTCGCGGCGGAGGTCGCCTTCGACCGTGAAGCGCGACAGCTGCTCGCGGATGCGCTCCATCTCGGCGTCGCTCAGGTCCTTGACCCGTTTGGTGACTGCGACGCCGGCGGCCTCGCAGATCGCGCGCGCGCGCGCCCGGCCAATGCCGTAGATCGCCGTCAGACCGATCTCGGTGTGCTGACGGTCGGGAATGTTGATGCCCGCAATACGTGCCATGCTCGTCCTCTGTTAACCCTGGCGTTGCTTGTGGCGCGGATCGGTGCAGATCACACGCACCACGCCGTTACGCTTGATCACCTTGCAGTTGCGGCAGATCTTCTTGACAGACGCCATCACTTTCATGCTTCACCTCGATCCAAATCTCTAATACCCGGGCTACTTCGCCCGGAACACGATGCGCGCCCGCGACAGGTCGTAAGGCGTCAATTCCACCGTCACCTTGTCACCCGGGAGGATCCGGATGTAGTGCATCCGCATCTTCCCGGAGATGTGTCCGAGAACCACGTGCCCGTTCTCCAATTTCACCCGGAACGTCGCGTTGGGCAGGTTCTCGATCACCTCGCCCAGCATCTGGATGACATCTTCCTTGCTCGAAATGCCCGAGCCGGAATCTCTCTTCTGCGGTGCCGGTCGCTGACGCCTGCTCATGGGTGTTCTGTTCTAGGCGCCCACGCCTTTCGCGTTGGTCTTCTTCAGCAAACTCTCGTACTGATGCGACATCACGTACGCCTGCACCTGCGACATGAAGTCCATCGTCACGACCACGATGATCAGCAGCGACGTCCCGCCGAAATAGAAAGGAACGTTCCACTTGAGAACCAGCAGCTCAGGCAGAAGGCACACGGCGGTGATGTAGATCGCTCCCGCCAGCGTCAACCTGACCAGGATCTTGTCGATATACCGCGCAGTCTGCTCGCCCGGGCGGATGCCAGGAACGAACGCGCCGCTCTTCTTCAGGTTGTCTGCCGTCTCACGGCTGTTGAACACAAGCGCCGTGTAGAAGAAGCAGAAAAACACGATCGCCGCCGCGTACAGCAGGATGTAGATCGGCTGGCCCGGCGACAACGTCGCCGCCACGTCCTTGAGCACGCGGACCACCGGACTGGTCGAGTCTCCGGACGTGAACCACTGCGCCAGCGTCGCCGGGAACAGGATGATCGACGACGCGAAGATCGGCGGGATCACACCGGCCATGTTCAGCTTGAGCGGCAGGTGCGAAGTCTGCCCGCCGTAGATCTTGTTGCCCACCTGACGCTTGGCGTAGTTCACCGTGATCTTGCGCTGACCCCGCTCGACGAAAACCACCGCCGCGGTCACCGCGATCGCCAGCACGACGATCAGCAGGGCCACCAGCGCGCTCAGCGATCCCGTGCGAACCAGCTCAGCCATGCCTGCCAGCGCACCCGGAAGGCCCGACGCGATACCCGCGAAGATGATGATCGAAATGCCGTTGCCCAGACCGCGCTCGGTGATCTGCTCGCCCAGCCACATCAGGAACATCGTTCCGGTCAGCAGCGACACGACCGTCGTGAAGCGAAACTGCATGCCAGGGTCGAGCACCAGGCCCGGCTGCGCCTCGAGCGCGACCGCGATGCCCAGCGCCTGGAACGTCGCCAGCGCGACCGTGAACCAGCGCGTGTACTTCGTGATCGTGCGACGACCGGCTTCGCCTTCCTTCTTCAACGCCTCGAACTGCGGCACCACGACCGTCAGCAGCTGCATGATGATCGAGGCCGAGATGTACGGCATGATCCCGAGCGCGAACACCGTGAACCGCGACAGCGCGCCACCCGAGAACATGTTGAACATGCCGAGGATGCCGCCCTGCTGGCTCTTGAAGAGCTGGGCCAGTTGATCGGGGTCGATCCCGGGGACCGGAATGTGCGCGCCGATGCGAAACACCACCAGGGCGGCCAGCAGGAACCAAAGCCGGCGCTTCAAGTCGCCGAACTTTCCCGATTTCGCCAAGGCCGTCGATGCGGTTGCCACGTGAGCGCTGTCCGAGAGTCAGGAGAAGCCGATTCGATCCGTCGGAGCGCTCAGGCGAGCGTGCCGCCAGCCGCCTCGATCGCCGCCTTCGCGCCCTTCGTGGCCGCGATGCCGCGCAGGGTCACCTTGCGGGTGATGCTCCCGGCCAGGATCACCTTGGCACCCTTGGCCAGCTGCGGCACGATGTTCGCAGCCTTCAACGTCAGCAGGTCGATCTCGTCGCCGGCCAGCCGCTCGAGGTCCGACAGCCGGATCTCGGCCGTGTCGTTCGCACTCATCGACGTGAAGCCGCGCTTCGGCAAGCGGCGCTGCAGCGGCATCTGGCCGCCCTCGAAGCCCACCTTGTGGAAGCCGCCGGCACGCGACTTCTGGCCCTTGTGACCACGCCCGGCCGTCTTGCCCAGGCCGGAACCGATGCCGCGGCCGACGCGTTTGGCAGGATGCTTCGAGCCTTCCGCCGGTTTCAAACCATTCAGACGCATATTCGACTCCGCGCTCACTCGACACGCACGAGATAGGAAACCTTGTTGATCATTCCGCGCACGGCCGGGGTGTCCTCGAGCTCGCGCGTCTGGCGAATCTTCTTCAAACCCAGACCCAGGACGGTCGCCTTGTGCGATTCGCGCGTCCCGTTGGGGCTGCGAACCAGCGTCACCTTGAGTGTCTTATTGCTCATCGCTTTCTCCGAGCGGGTGAGGCCGAAACGGCCGGCACCCGCGCCTCGACCTGTCAGCCGAAGATTTCCTCGACGGACTTGCCGCGTTTCGCCGCGATCTCGGACGGCGTGCTCATGTTCTGAAGGGCGTTGATCGTCGCGCGAACCAGGTTGTACGGGTTCGTCGAACCGTGACTCTTCGCCACGACGTTGGTCACGCCCATCACCTCGAAGATCGCGCGCATCGGGCCGCCGGCGATGATGCCCGTACCGGCCGGGGCCGGTGCCAGGAACACGCTGGAGGCGCCGTGACGGCCGAGGACCGTGTGCTGCAACGTGCCGCCGCGCAGACTGACCTTCACCATCTTGCGGCGCGCCTCGTCCATCGCTTTCTGGACGGCGACCGGCACTTCGCGCGCCTTGCCCTTGCCCATGCCGATCCGGCCGTCGCCGTCGCCAACCACGGTCAGCGCAGCGAAGCCGAGAATCCGCCCGCCCTTGACGACCTTGGTGACGCGGTTGACCGCGATCATCTTTTCCTTGAGTCCGTCGTCGCGCTCTTCGCCGCCGACGCGTGCCTGAATCTTCGCCATGTTCGAATCCTGTCCGTCAGAACTTCAGGCCGGCTTCACGCGCTGCCTCGGCCAGGGCCTTGACCCGACCGTGGAAACGGTAGCCGGCGCGATCGAAGGCCACGGAATCGATTCCGGCCTTGAGCGCCTTCTCTGCGATCAGCTTGCCGACGACCGCAGCCGCATCGGAGTTTCCGCCGCGGCCGGTCTGGCCCGCCAACTGGGAACGCACCCCCGGCTCGACCGTAGACGCCGTCACGATGACGCGCTCGCCGCCGGCATCGGTGATGCTTGCGTAGATGTGTGTGTTCGTCCGAAACACCGTCAACCGATTGACCCGCAGTTCGCGGATCTTCAACCGCGTCTGACGGGCACGGCGCAAACGAGCCTGTTTCTTGTCCATCGCCTGATGTCCTGTCCTGTTGTGCGGTCCGGTTACTTCTTCTTGACTTCCTTGAGCGCGACCACCTCGCCGGTGTAGCGCACACCCTTGCCCTTGTAGGGCTCGGGCGGACGATAAGCCCTGATCTCCGCCGCAACCTGCCCGACCTTCTGCTTGTCGGTGCTCTTCAGCACGATCTCGGTCTGGGTCGGCGTTTCGGCCTTCACGCCATCGGGCAATGCATGCACCACCGGATGCGAGAAGCCCAGCGACAGATTGAGGCTTGCCCCCTGCGCCTGCGCCCGGTAACCGGTACCGACCAGCGTCAGGCGGCGCTCGAAGCCCTTCGTGACGCCCTGGACCATGTTGGCCACCAGCGCGCGGAACGTGCCGCTCAGTGCCACAGCCTCGCGGCTCTCGCCGACGGCAGCCACCAGCAGGTTCGAGCCTTCCTGGCGGATCGTCACCAGCGGATTGACCGCCTGAACCAACGAGCCCAGAGGCCCCTTGACCGAAATCGACGCAGCGTCGACATTGACATCCACACCGCCCGGCAGGGCGATGGGCATGCGTGCAACACGAGACATCGTCGCCCTCCTCAAGCCACGTAGGCGATGACTTCACCGCCCACGCCGGTGGCCCGTGCACGACGGTCGGTCATCACGCCACGCGAAGTGGTGACGATCGCCACACCGAGGCCGTTCAGCACCTGGGGGATCTCGCCGTGGCCCTTGTAGATGCGCAGGCCGGGACGAGAGACGCGCTCGATGCGCTCGATGACGGGACGCCCGGCGTAGTACTTGAGCTGCACCTGCAGCTCGGACTTGGCACCGTCGGACTTCACATTGAAGCCCTCGATGTAACCCTCGTCCTTCAGCACCTGGGCAATCGCCACTTTCAGCTTCGACGACGGCATCGTCACCGCATCCTTCTCCACGCGCTGCCCATTGCGGATGCGCGTGAACATGTCGGCGATCGGATCGCTCATGCTCATGTTGAATTCCTCGTTACCAGCTCGCTTTGGTGATGCCCGGCACTTCGCCGCGCATCGCGATCTCGCGCAACTTGTTGCGCCCCAGTCCGAACTTCCGGAACGTTCCGCGCGGCCGCCCGGTCAATTCGCAGCGATTGCGAAGGCGGGTCGGACTCGCGTTGCGCGGCAACTGCTGCAGCTTCAGCCGCGCCTGATAGCGGGCTTCTTCGGACTGCGACTGGTCGCTGATGATCGCGTTCAGCTCAGCACGTTTCTTCGCGAACTTCTTCACAAGCGCTTCGCGCTTGAGTTCGCGATTGATCAAAGAGAGCTTGGCCAATTCAGTCACCCTCAGTTGCGGAAAGGGAAGCGGAACGCTGCCAGCAGCGCCTTCGCTTCGTCATCGGTCTTGGCGGTCGTGGTGATGCTGATGTTCATCCCGCGCAGCGCATCGACCTTGTCGTAATCGATCTCGGGGAAGATGATCTGTTCCTTGACCCCGACGTTGTAGTTGCCGCGACCGTCGAACGCACGACCGGAGATCCCGCGGAAGTCGCGAACGCGCGGCAGCGCAATCGTGACCAGCCGGTCGAGGAACTCGTACATGCGCGCGCCGCGCAGCGTGACCATGCAGCCGATCGGATAACCCTCGCGGATCTTGAAGCCCGCGATGGATTTCTTCGACTTGGTCACGACCGGCTTCTGACCGGCGATCTTGTTCATATCGCCAGTCGCGTGCTCGATCACCTTCTTGTCCGCGACCGCCTCCGACACACCCATGTTCAGGGTGATCTTCGTGATGCGCGGCACTTCCATCACCGACTTGTAGCTGAACTTCTGCATCAAGTCGGGAACGATCTTCTCGCGGTATTGCTGTTGCAGGCGAGCCATTTCTCTATTCCCTTATCTCGTCGGCCCGCTTCAGGCCTTGACGATCTCACCGTTGGAGCGGAAGACGCGGACCTTCTTGCCGTCCTCGAGGGTCTTCACCCCGACCCGGTCGCCCTTGCCCGTCGCGCTGTTGAACAGCATCACGTTCGACTGGTCGATCGGCATGGCCTTGTCGACGATGCCCCCGACCACACCCTTCATCGGGTTCGGACGCTGATGCTTCTTGACGAGGTTGATGCCCTCGACCAGCACGTGCGTCTCGTCGACGCGGCGCAGCACGGTTCCACGCTTGCCCTTGTCGCGGCCCGTGATGACGATGACCTCGTCACCTTTACGAATCTTTTCCATCGACGCCCTCGTATTACAGAACTTCGGGCGCGAGCGACACGATCTTCATGAAGCGCTCGGTACGCAGTTCACGCGTCACCGGGCCGAAGATGCGAGTGCCGATCGGCTCGAGCTTCGCATTGAGCAACACGGCCGCGTTGTTGTCGAACTTGACCAACGAGCCGTCCTGCCGGCGCACACCCTTGGCGGTGCGCACGACAACCGCGTTGTAGATCTCGCCTTTCTTGACCCGGCCGCGCGGCTGAGCCTCCTTGACGCTGACCTTGATGATGTCGCCGATCCCGGCGTAACGCCGCTTGGAACCGCCCAACACCTTGATACACATCACCGAACGCGCGCCCGTGTTGTCGGCGACGTCCAACGTCGACTGCATCTGAATCATCGCTAATTCCGCCCCAACTTAATCCGCATGTTGCAGGGAAGGCTGCTGCCCGGCCCCTGCCGCATAGCGCGGTCAGTCTTGGTCCCGTGGTTCGGGTTGATCTTTGGACTCGAGACGCCCGACCGAATGGCGAGCGCCAGAAACCGTAAGCCTTACACTATAGCACGTTTGAGCGAGCGCGTGCAAGAAAGTTCAAGAGAATTCGTGGCGGACGCGAAGCCGCCGCGAATTCTCACGCCGCCGCGGACACCAGGCGCGTGACGCGCCACGATTTGGTCTTCGAAATCGGACGGCCTTCCTGGATCTCGACCGTGTCGCCCTCGTTGACGGGCGTCTCGACGTGCGCGTGGTACTTCGTGCTCTTCACGATGTACTTGCCGTAGATCGGATGCTTGACCTTGCGCTCGACGAGCACGGTCACCGTCTTCTGCATCTTGTTGCTGACGACGCGCCCGGTCAGGGTACGCTTGGATTCGTTCGTTGCCTCAGCGCCGCTCATTTCGCTGCCGCCTTTTCCTGGAGCACGGTGCGCACCCGGGCGATGTCGCGACGGGTCTTGCGCAGCTGGCTGGTGTTGGAAAGTTGCTGGGTGGCCAACTGCATGCGCAGCGAGAACTGCGCCTTCAACAGCTCGCCCAACTCCTTGTTCAGCGCCTCGGGTTCCTTGGCGCGGAGTTCAGTGGCTTTCATCTGCTTGCCTTCGATTGTGTTCGGTTGCGCCGCGATCAGGCGCCGACCATGCGGCTGACGAAGACGGTGGCGATCGGAAGCTTGGCAGCGGCAAGCGCGAACGCCTCGCGCGCCAGGGCTTCGTTGACACCGTCCATTTCGTACAGCACCTTGCCCGGCTGGATCTCGGCCACGTAGTACTCCGGATTGCCTTTGCCGTTGCCCATCCGGACTTCGGCCGGCTTCTGCGAGATCGGCTTGTCCGGGAAGATGCGGATCCAGATCCGGCCGCCACGCTTGATGTGGCGCGTCATCGCACGCCGCGCGGCTTCGATCTGGCGGGCGGTGAGCCGGCCGCGGCCGGTGGCCTTCAGGCCGAACTCGCCGAAGGCAACCGAGGCACCGCGCGTGGCGAGGCCCTTGTTGCGGCCCTTCTGTTCTTTACGATACTTGCGTCGAGCGGGTTGAAGCATCGCTCACTCCTTATTCGCCAGCTTTGTTCTCGGCCGCGGCAGCACCTGTCGCGGGGCCTGCAGCCTTGCGCACCCGCTTGACGGCGGGTTTGGTCGCATCGGGGCCGGGCTTCTCGGCAGCGCTCTTCGCCTCGGGCTCGGCGTCACGGCGACGCGGGCCACCGGGGGCGCCAGGGCGCGAACCGGGACGCCCGGGGGCGCGACGGTTACGGCGGTCGTCCTTGTCCGGCTGGGCGGCTGCGTCCTTCTCGGCACCCTGGGGCGCATCGTTGCGGCCCAGCGTGTCGCCTTTGTAGACCCAGACCTTCACGCCGATGATGCCGTACGTGGTCAGCGCCTCGGAGAAGCCGTACTGGATGTCGGCACGAAGCGTGTGAAGCGGCACGCGGCCTTCCCGATACCACTCGACCCGCGCGATCTCGGCACCGTTCAGACGGCCCGAGCTCATGATCTTGATGCCCTGAGCACCGAGGCGCATCGCGTTCTGCATCGCGCGCTTCATGGCGCGGCGGAACATGATCCGCTTCTCGAGCTGCTGCGTGATCGAATCGGCGATCAGCTGCGCGTCGATCTCGGGCTTGCGGATCTCCTCGATGTTGACGTGCACCGGCACGCCCATCAGCCGCATGAGATCGCCCTTCAGGATCTCGATGTCCTCGCCTTTCTTGCCGATCACCACGCCCGGACGTGCCGAGAAGATCGTGATGCGGGCGTTCTTGGCGGGGCGCTCGATCAGAACGCGTCCGACCGATGCACTCTTGAGCTTGCGACGCAGGTACTCGCGGACCTTCAGGTCCTCGTTGAGCATCTGCGGGAAGAGCCGGTTGTTCGCATACCAGCGCGACGACCAGTCGCGACTGACGGCAAGCCTGAAACCGGTCGGGTGAATTTTCTGTCCCATGGTCCTATGTCCGATCGCGGTTAGTTGCCGACTTTGACGAAGATGTGGCAGGTCTGCTTCTCGATCTTGCAGCCCCGCCCCTTCGCCCGCGCCTGGAAGCGCTTCAGCGACGCGCCCTTCTCGACGTGGATGGTGGTGACCCGCAGCTCGTCGATGTCGGCGCCGTCGTTGTGCTCGGCGTTCGCGATCGCGGACTCGAGAACCTTCTTGACGATGCCGGCGGCCTTCTTCGGAGAGAAGGCGAGGATGTTCAGCGCCTGCTCGACAGGCTTGCCGCGCACCATGTCGGCCACCAGACGCCCCTTCTGGGCGGAGAGGCGGACACCACGCAAGGATGCTTGAGTTTCCATGTTGACCTCTTACCGCTTCGCCGAGGACTTCTTGTCCGCGGCGTGGCCCTTGAACGTCCGGGTCAGCGCGAACTCGCCGAGCTTGTGCCCGACCATGTTCTCGTTGATGAACACCGGTACGTGCTGTTTGCCGTTGTGCACCGCGATCGTCAGCCCGATGAACTCGGGCACGACGGTCGAGCGTCGCGACCACGTCTTGATAGGACGCTTGTCCTTCGTGGCGATAGCGGCGTCGACCTTCTTGATCAGGTGGGCGTCGACGAACGGCCCTTTCTTGACTGAACGTGCCATGACTTATTCGTCCCTCACCCGTTACTTGCGACCGCGCCGCTGCACGATCATCGTGTCGGTGCGCTTGTTGCTGCGGGTCTTGTAGCCCTTGGCCGGCTGCCCCCACGGCGAACGCGGATGACCGCCGCCGTTGGAACGACCGCCGTGCGGGTGATCGACCGGATTCATACAGATGCCGCGCACCGTCGGGCGGATGCCGCGCCAGCGGTTGGCACCGGCCTTGCCGATGACGCGCAAGCTGTGCTCTTCGTTGCCGACCTCGCCGATGGTGGCACGGCACTCGATGTGCACCTTGCGGATCTCGCCGGAACGCAGACGGACCTGGGCGTAAGTGCCTTCACGCGCCAGCAGGCGCGCCGAGGTGCCGGCCGAACGGGCGATCTGCGCCCCCTTGCCCGGCAGCATCTCGATCGCGTGGATCGTCGAACCGACGGGGATGTTGCGGATCGGCAGCGCGTTGCCCGCCCGGATCGGCGCTTCCGCGCCGCTCATCAGGGTCGCGCCCGGCGCGACGCCGCGCGGCGCCAGGATGTAACGGCGCTCGCCGTCGGCGTAGCACAGCAGAGCCACGTGCGCGCTGCGGTTCGGGTCGTACTCGATGCGCTCGACTTTCGCCGGGATGCCGTCCTTGTTGCGACGGAAATCGACGATGCGGTAGTGCGCCTTGTGACCGCCGCCACGATGGCGGACCGTGATCCGGCCGTGGTTGTTTCGACCCGAGCTGCGCACCTTGCTCTCGACCAGCGACTGCTCGGGGCCGCCCTTGTGCAGGCCCGGCGTCGTGACCTTGACCATCGCACGGCGACCCGGCGACGTCGGCTTCAGTTTCACAACCGTCATTGCGCAGCCTCCGCGAAGTTGATTTCCTGACCCGGCGCCAGGCTGACGTACGCTTTGCGCACGTTGCGGCGGCGACCCTGGAAGCGACCGAAGCGCTTGGCCTTGCCCTTCGTGTTCAGGACCTGGACGGACTCGACCTGGACCTTGAACAGCAGCTCGACCGCAGCCTTGATCTCGGGCTTGGTGGCATCCTGCAGGACGCGGAACGCGACCTGCTCGTTCTTCTCGGCGACCATCGTGCTCTTCTCGGACACGATCGGCGCCAGAAGCACCTTCATCAGACGATCCTGATTCATCCCAGCATCTCCTGAACCTTGGCCAGCGCCGGCCGGGTGATCAGCACGCGGTCGTAGTGCACCAGCGCCACCGGATCGGCGTTCTTGGGCTCGACGACCAGCACGTTCGCGAGGTTGCGCGCCGCCAGCAGCAGGTTCTCGTCGACGCCGTCGGTGATCAGCAGCAGCGACTCGAGACCCATCGCCTTCATCTTCTGCACCAGCAGCTTGGTCTTGGGCGCATCGACCGAGAAACCGTCGACGACCGCGATGCGGTTCTCACGCGCCAGCTGCGACAGGATCGAGCACAGGCCCGCCCGGTACATCTTCTTGTTGACCTTCTGGCTGAAGTTCTCGTCCGGAGAATTCGGGAAGGTCCGGCCGCCGCCACGCCACAGCGGGCTGGAGGTCATGCCGGCGCGGGCGCGACCCGTGCCCTTCTGACGCCACGGCTTCTTCGTGGAGTGCTTGACTTCCGCACGGGTCTTCTGCTGCCGGTTGGCACTGCGCGCGTTCGCCTGATAGGCGACGACGACCTGGTGCACCAGCGGCTCGTTGAACTCCCGCCCGAAGATCGTGTCCGGAGCGTCGACCTTGGCGGCCGCCTGCCCCTGCTCATTCAAAAGATTGAGTTCCATCGATGCTCCTTAGGCCTTGGGCGCGACGCGCACCGCGGGGGTGACGACCACGCTGCCGTTCTTAGACCCGGGGACCGCGCCCCGCACCAGGAGCAACTGCCGCTCGACGTCGACGCGCGCGATGACGAGGTTCTGAGTCGTCCGCGCGACCGCGCCGAGATGGCCCGACATGCGCTTGCCCGGGAACACGCGACCCGGGTCCTGCGCCATGCCGATCGAGCCGGGCACGTTGTGCGAACGCGAGTTTCCGTGCGACGCACGATTCGACGAGAAGTGGTGACGCTTGATCGTGCCGGCAAACCCCTTGCCGATCGTCGTACCGGCGACATCCACTTTCTGGCCGGCCTCGAAGATCTCCGCCTTGATGACGGAACCCGGCTGGAACTGGGCCAGCTGGTCTTCGGAGACTTTGAATTCGCGCAGGTCGGTGCCGGCTTCGACGCCGGCCTTGGCGAAGTGACCCGCCTCCGGCTTGCTGACCCGAGATGCACGGCGTTGCCCGTAGGCGACCTGGACAGCGGAATAACCGTCGTTGCCGACGGTCTTGATCTGAGCGACGCGATTGTTCGACACGTCGAGCACCGTCACCGGGATGGAATCGCCATCGTCGGTAAAGATGCGCATCATGCCGACCTTGCGTCCCACAAGGCCAAGGCTCATTGTTCGCTCCAATCCCGGCTACGATTGGCCGGGTGATGTTTGCACACGCTCGACGAAGCCCGCGAGGGCGATGCACCGACCCGAGGGGCCGTTGCCCGGCTCGACCTGGCCCGTACAGGCGCCGCGTGAACCGTTTCCGTCTGGCGATGCGGTTTCAATCGACCCCTGCGCTTTCGTCAGAGGCCCAGAAAAGCTTTCAAGTATCGCACACACCTCGCCGCGTGGCAAGGCGTGCGTTCACTGCAGTTTGATCTCGACGTCGACGCCCGCCGGCAGGTCGAGTTTCATCAGCGCGTCGACGGTCTTGTCCGTCGGTTCGACGATGTCCATCAGGCGCTGGTGCGTGCGGATCTCGAACTGGTCGCGCGAGGTCTTGTTCACGTGCGGCGAGCGCAGAACGTCGTAACGCTGGATCCGGGTGGGCAGCGGAACGGGCCCGCGGACGACGGCACCGGTGCGCTTGGCCGTGTCGACGATCTCGGCTGCGGATTGGTCGATCAGCTTGTAGTCGAACGCCTTGAGGCGGATTCGGATCTTCTGGCTCTGCATCTGGGTTCCCCAAAGAACGTCGGACGGCCGGACGGCCGTCCGTGTAAAGATGGGCGGCCTCGAGGCCGCCCACGACTGGAATTACTCGATCACCTTGGCGACGACGCCGGCGCCGACGGTCTTGCCGCCTTCGCGAATCGCAAAGCGCAGACCCTGCTCCATCGCGATCGGCGCAATCAGCGTCACCACCATCTTCACGTTGTCGCCCGGCATCACCATCTCCGTGCCCTCGGGCAGCACCACCGAGCCCGTCACGTCCGTCGTGCGGAAGTAAAACTGCGGACGATAGTTGTTGAAGAACGGCGTGTGGCGCCCGCCCTCCTCCTTGCTCAGCACGTACACCTCGCACTCGAACTTCGTGTGCGGCGTGATCGAACCCGGCTTGGCCAGAACCTGGCCACGCTCCACGTCCTCTCGCTTCGTGCCACGCAGCAGCACACCCACGTTGTCCCCAGCCTGCCCCTGGTCCAGCAGCTTGCGGAACATCTCCACGCCCGTGCAGATCGTCTTCACCGTCGGACGAATCCCGACGATCTCGACCTCTTCGCCAACCTTCACGATCCCGCGCTCCACGCGCCCCGTCACCACCGTGCCGCGACCCGAAATCGAGAACACGTCCTCGATCGGCAGCAAAAACGCCCCGTCCACCGCCCGCTTGGGCTCCGGAATGTACGTGTCCAGCGCCTCGGCCAGCTTCAGAATCGCCTGCTCGCCCAGCTCGCCCTTGTCCCCCTCCAGCGCCAGCTTCGCCGATCCCTTGATGATCGGCGTGTCGTCGCCCGGAAACTCGTACTTGCTCAGCAGCTCGCGAACCTCCATCTCCACCAGCTCGAGCAGCTCCTCGTCATCCACCATGTCGCACTTGTTCATGAACACGATGATGTACGGCACACCCACCTGGCGCGCCAGCAAAATGTGCTCGCGCGTCTGCGGCATCGGGCCGTCGGCCGCCGACACCACCAGAATCGCCCCGTCCATCTGCGCCGCGCCCGTGATCATGTTCTTCACGTAGTCCGCGTGCCCCGGGCAATCCACGTGCGCGTAGTGCCTCGCCTGCGTCTCGTACTCCACGTGCGCCGTGTTGATCGTGATCCCGCGCGCCTTTTCTTCCGGCGCCGCGTCGATGTCGTCGTACTTCTTCGCCTCGCCCCCGAACTTCGACGACAGCACCGTCGTGATCGCCGCCGTCAGCGTCGTCTTCCCATGGTCCACGTGACCGATCGTGCCCACGTTCACGTGCGGCTTGGTGCGTTCGAACTTACCCTTGGCCATTTCTTCTCTCCAGATTCAAAGAACGTTGCTTGACGGCTGATTACTTGGTGCGCGCGGAGATGATGGCCTCGGCCACGTTCTTCGGCGCTTCTGCGTATTGCTTGAATTCCATCGTGTACGTGGCGCGACCCTGCGTCAGCGAGCGCAGCGTCGTCGAGTACCCGAACATCTCGGCCAGCGGAACCTCGGCGCGGATGACCTTGCCGCCACCGGCCATGTCCTCCATGCCCTGCACCATGCCGCGACGGGACGACAGGTCGCCCATCACGGTGCCGGCGTAGTCTTCCGGCGTCTCGACCTCGACCGCCATCATCGGCTCGAGCAGGACCGGCGATGCGCGGCGCATGCCTTCCTTGAACGCCATCGAACCCGCCTGCTTGAACGCGTTCTCGTTGGAGTCCACGTCGTGGTACGAACCGAAGAACAGCGTCGCCTTCACGTCGACCACCGGGTAGCCCGCCAGCACGCCGGTCGGCAGGGTCTCTTCGATGCCCTTCTGCACCGCCGGGATGAACTCGCGCGGCACCACGCCGCCCTTGATGGCGTCGACGAACTCGAAGCCGGCTCCGCCCGGGGCCAGCGGCTCGATCTTCAGAACGACGTGGCCGTACTGACCGCGACCGCCCGACTGCTTGATGAACTTGCCCTCGACCTCGTCGACGGTCTTGCGGATCGTCTCGCGGTACGCGACCTGGGGCTTGCCGACCGAAGCCTCGACGCCGAACTCGCGCTTCATGCGGTCGACGATGATCTCCAGGTGCAGCTCGCCCATGCCCGAGATGATGGTCTGGCCGGACTCCTCGTCGGTGCGGACGCGGAACGACGGATCTTCCTGCGCCAGGCGGCCCAGGGCGATGCCCATCTTCTCCTGGTCGGCCTTGGTCTTCGGCTCGACGGCCTGCGAGATCACGGGCTCCGGGAACTCCATGCGCTCGAGCATGATCGGCGCGTCGGGATCGCACAGCGTCTCGCCGGTGGTGATCTCCTTCAGGCCGACGCACGCTGCGATGTCGCCGGCGCGCACTTCCTTGATCTCTTCGCGCTCGTTGGCATGCATCTGCAGCAAACGGCCGATGCGCTCCTTGCGGCCCTTGACCGCGTTGTACACGGTGTCGCCCGAGTTCAGCACGCCCGAGTAGACGCGGATGAAGGTCAGCTGTCCGACGAACGGGTCGGTCATCAGCTTGAACGCCAGCGCCGAGAACTTCTCGCCGTCGTCCGCCTTGCGGAACGTCTCCTTCTCGTCGTCGTCGGTGCCCGCAACCGGCGGGATGTCGACCGGCGACGGCAGGAACTCGATCACGGCGTCGAGCATGCGCTGCACGCCCTTGTTCTTGAACGCGGTGCCGCACAGCATCGGCTGGATCTCGCCCGCGATCGTGCGCTTGCGCAGACCCCGGGTGATCAGCTCGTCGGGCAGGTCGCCTTCCTCGAGGTACTTGTTCATCAAGTCCTCGTCGGCCTCGGCAGCCGCCTCGACCATGTTCTCGCGCCACTTCTTGCACTCGGCGACGAGCTCGGCCGGGATTTCGGCGTAGTCGAACTTCATGCCCTGCGACGCCTCGTCCCAGATGATCGCCTTCATCTTGAGCAGGTCGACGACGCCCTTGAAGTTTTCTTCGGCACCGATCGGAACGACGACCGGCACCGGATTCGCCTTCAGGCGCGTCTTGAGCTGGTCATAGACCTTGAAGAAGTTGGCACCGACGCGGTCCATCTTGTTGACGAACGCCAGGCGCGGCACGCCGTACTTGTTGGCCTGACGCCAGACGGTCTCGGACTGCGGCTGAACGCCGCCGACCGCGCAGTACACCATGCACGCGCCGTCGAGCACCCGCATCGAGCGCTCGACCTCGATCGTGAAGTCGACGTGCCCCGGGGTGTCGATGATGTTGATGCGGTGCTCGGGAAGGGACAGATCCATGCCCTTCCAGAAGCAGGTGACCGCGGCCGACGTGATGGTGATGCCGCGTTCCTGCTCCTGCTCCATCCAGTCGATCGTGGCCGCACCGTCGTGCACCTCGCCCAGCTTGTGGTTCACGCCGGTGTAGTACAGGATGCGCTCGGTGGTCGTGGTCTTGCCCGCGTCGATGTGCGCGGAGATGCCGATGTTGCGGTATCGGTCGATAGGGGTCTTGCGAGCCATAATTCAGTGCTCCAGGGCTTCGATGCCGAATCTTTTGGATTCGTGGATGGCCGACGGTCAGCCGGCTCAGAAGCGGAAGTGCGCGAACGCTTTGTTCGCCTCCGCCATGCGATGGACCTCGTCGCGACGCTTCACCGCGCCGCCACGGTTCTCGGCGGCCTCGAGGATCTCGTTCGCCAGGCGCAGGCCCATGGACTTCTCGCCGCGCTTCTTGGCCGCTTCGCGCATCCAGCGCATCGCGAGCGCCATGCGACGCACCGGGCGGATCTCGACCGGCACCTGGTAGTTGGCACCGCCGACGCGACGGCTCTTGACCTCGACCATCGGGCGGCAGTTCTGCAGCGCCTGGCCGAACACCTCGAGCGGGTCCTTGCCGGACTTGGTGCGGATCTGCTCGAACGCGCCGTACAGCATGCGCTCGGCCACGGCCTTCTTGCCGTCGAGCATCAGCACGTTGACGAACTTCGAGACATCGACACTGCCATACAGCGGATCCGGCAGGATTTCACGCTTGGGAACTTCACGACGACGCGGCATCACACACCCCTTGATATTCAGCCGCCGGCTGGCCGACATGACCGCCGACAGGACCCTCCGACTGGACCGCCGCCTTCGACGGGGCAGGACCGGGAGGATCGCTTACTAGACACACGCCCAACCGGCGTGCGCCACGAACAAGGGCGCGCACCCGAGAAACCAGGTCCGCGCCCGCCAGAAACGGATAAGACTGAATCAGGCCTTCTTCGGACGCTTGGCGCCGTACTTCGAACGCGCCTGCTTGCGGTCCTTGACACCCTGCAGATCCAGCGAACCACGGACGATGTGGTAACGCACACCCGGCAGATCCTTGACGCGACCGCCGCGGATCAGCACGACCGAGTGCTCCTGCAGGTTGTGGCCTTCGCCGCCGATGTAGCTGATGACCTCGAAGCCGTTGGTCAGGCGAACCTTTGCCACCTTCCGCAGCGCCGAGTTCGGCTTCTTCGGGGTGGTGGTGTACACGCGGGTGCACACGCCGCGCCGCTGCGGGCTGTCCTGCAGCGCGGGGCTCTTGCTCTTGATGACCTCGGACTCGCGGCCACCGCGAACGAGCTGATTGATGGTAGGCATTCGATATTTCCCTTATGTGACGGCGCCACCCCAGCTGCCGACCGCCCCTGGGACACCCCAAGTTTCGACGGATTCCGGCGACCGATCTGCATGCGCCCCGGCGAACGATTGCGCCGGCTGAAGTCGGAAAGCTTTCCAGTATATCCCTTCGGCCCGTCGCAAGCAAGCATTGCTGCCTGCCCGGGACGGGCCGAAGCGGCTGCGGGCAGACAGGCCCCGCAGCCTGTCCGCGTCAGGCCACGGCGCCGGGGCCTTCGCCGTCGGCAGCCGCCTCGGTCTCGGGCACGTCCGGCGACGTGAACAGCGCTTCGGCCTCGGCCGCCGCCAGCGCCGCCTGCTCCTGAGCCTCGACGCGCTCCTTGACCTTGCGGGCACGGTGATACGCGAGGCCGGTGCCGGCGGGGATCAGGCGGCCGACGATGACGTTCTCCTTCAGGCCGCGCAGGTCGTCCCGCTTGCCCATGATCGCCGCCTCGGTGAGCACCCGCGTGGTCTCCTGGAAGGAGGCCGCCGAGATGAACGAGTCGGTCGACAGCGAGGCTTTGGTGATGCCCAGCAGCAGGTTGATGTAGACGGCCTCGCGCTTGTCCGCGGCGCGCGCCTTGTCGTTCTCGTCCAGCAGCTCGGAGCGCTCGACCTGTTCGCCGGTGATGAACGGCGCGTCGCCCGGATCGACGATCTGCACCCGCCGCAGCATCTGGCGGACGATGACCTCGATGTGCTTGTCGTTGATCTTCACGCCCTGCAGACGATAGACGTCCTGGACTTCGTCGACGATGTAGCGGGCCAGCGCCTCGATGCCCAGCAGGCGCAGGATGTCGTGCGGGTCGGCCGGGCCGTCGACGATCATCTCGCCCTTGTTGACGACCTGCCCGTCGTGCACCAGCACGTTCTTGTCCTTCGGGATCAGGAACTCGTGGGCGTTGCCGTCCAGGTCGGTGATGACCAGGCGCTGCTTGCCCTTCGTGTCCTTGCCGAACGACACGGTGCCGGTGACCTCGGCGAGCATGCCGGCGTCCTTCGGCGAGCGCGCCTCGAACAGCTCCGCCACGCGCGGCAGGCCGCCCGTGATGTCGCGCGTCTTCTGGGACTCGAGCGGAATCCGCGCCAGCGTGTCGCCGACGCCGATCGCCTGCCCGTCGCGCACCGTGATCAGCGCGCCGACCGGGAAGCTGATCGTCACCGCGTGGTCGGTGCCGGGAATGCGCACCTCCTCGCCGGTCTCGCCGATCAGCTTGACCTGCGGGCGCACGGTCTTGGCGGCCACCGCACTGCGGCGCTTGGCGTCGATGACCACGAGGGTCGACAAACCCGTCACTTCGTCGACCTGCTTGGCGACGGTGGCGCCTTCCTCGACGTTCTCGAACTTGATGGTGCCGGCGTGCTCGGTGATGATCGGGCGGGTCATCGGATCCCAGGTGGCGAGCTGGGTGCCCGCACGGACCTGATGACCGTCGTGCGCCAGCAGCACGGCGCCGTACGGCACCTTGTGGCGCTCGCGCTCGCGGCCGTTGTCGTCGGTGATGATCACTTCGCCCGAGCGCGAGATGACGATCTGCTCGCCCTTCGCGTTCGTGACGTAGCGCATCGTCATCGTGAAACGGACGGTGCCGTTCGACTTGGCCTCGACCGAGCTGTCGACCGCCGCGCGCGACGCGGCGCCGCCGATGTGGAAGGTCCGCATCGTCAGCTGGGTGCCCGGCTCGCCGATCGACTGCGCGGCGATCACACCGACCGCTTCGCCGCTGTTGACCAGCACGCCGCGGCCGAGATCACGGCCGTAGCACTTCGCGCACAGACCGTAGCGCGTCTCGCAGGTCAGCGGGGTGCGCACGCGCACCTCGTCGATGCCGAGACGCTCGATCTCGTCGACGCCGTCCTCGTCCAGCAGCGTGCCGGCCTCGTACACGGTCTCCTGCGTCTCGGGGTTGACGACGTCGACCGAGGCGACACGCCCGAGAATCCGGTCGCGCAGCGCTTCGATGACCTCGCCGCCCTCGATCAGCGCCTTCATCGCGACACCGTTGGCGGTTCCGCAGTCGTCCTCGGTGACGACCAGGTCCTGGGTCACGTCGACCAGACGGCGCGTCAGGTAGCCCGAGTTCGCCGTCTTCAGCGCCGTGTCGGCCAAGCCTTTCCGGGCGCCGTGCGTCGAGATGAAGTACTGAAGAACGTTCAAGCCTTCGCGGAAGTTCGCGGTGATCGGCGTTTCGATGATCGATCCGTCGGGCTTGGCCATCAGGCCCCGCATGCCGGCGAGCTGGCGGATCTGCGCGGCCGAACCGCGCGCGCCCGAATCGGCCATCATGTAGATCGAGTTGAACGACTCCTGGTCGACGGTCTTGCCGTGGCGGTCGACGGCCTTCTGCACGCGCAGCTGGTCCATCATCGCCTTGCCGACCTCGTCGCCGGTGCGGCCCCAGATGTCGACGACCTTGTTGTAGCGCTCGCCCTGGGTCACCAGACCCGAGGTGTACTGCTGCTCGATCTCTTTGACCTCGCGCTCGGCGTCGGCCAGCATCTTCGTCTTCTGCGGCGGCACCAGCATGTCGTCGATCGCGATCGAGATGCCGGCGCGCGTGGCCAGGCGGAAGCCGTTCTGCATCAGCTGGTCGGCGAGGATCACCGTGTCGCGCAGGCCGCAGCGGCGGAACGAAGCGTTGATCAGCCGGCTGATCTCCTTCTTCTTCAGAGCCTTGTTGATGAGCTCGAACGGCAGGCCCTTCGGCAGGATCTCGGACAGCAGCGCGCGGCCGACGGTGGTCTCGACCCGCTTGAGCGTCGGGGTGAACTCACCGGTCTCCTGGTCCTTCGAATGCTCGACCAGGCGCACCGTGATGCGCGTGCCCAGCTCGACCTCGCCGTTGTCGTAGGCGCGCTGGACCTCCAGCACGTCGGCGAACATCATTCCCTCGCCCTTGCCGTTGATCTTCTCGCGGGTCGTGTAGTACAGGCCCAGCACGATGTCCTGCGACGGAACGATCGACGGCTCGCCGTTCGACGGGAACAGCACGTTGTTCGACGCCAGCATCAGCGTGCGGGCCTCGATCTGGGCTTCGAGCGACAGCGGCACGTGAACGGCCATCTGGTCGCCGTCGAAGTCGGCGTTGAACGCCGCGCACACCAGCGGGTGCAGCTGGATCGCCTTGCCCTCGATCAGCACCGGCTCGAAGGCCTGGATGCCGAGGCGGTGCAGCGTGGGCGCCCGGTTCAGCATCACCGGGTGCTGGCGGATCACCTCCTCGAGAATGTCCCAGACGATCGGCTCCTGGGTCTCGACGTACTTCTTCGCCTGCTTGATGGTCGTGGCAACGCCCATCGTCTCGAGCTTGTTGAAGATGAAGGGCTTGAACAGCTCGAGCGCCATCAGCTTCGGCAGGCCGCACTGGTGCAGCTTCAGCTGCGGGCCCACGACGATCACGGAACGGCCGGAGTAGTCGACGCGCTTGCCGAGCAGGTTCTGGCGGAAGCGGCCCCCCTTGCCCTTGATCATGTCCGCCAGCGACTTCAGCGCGCGCTTGTTCGCGCCGGTCATCGCCTTGCCGCGGCGGCCGTTGTCGAGCAGCGAGTCCACGGACTCCTGCAGCATCCGCTTTTCGTTGCGCACGATGATCTCGGGCGCCTTCAGCTCGAGCAGGCGCTTCAGCCGGTTGTTCCGGTTGATCACGCGGCGGTACAGATCGTTCAGATCCGAGGTCGCGAATCGGCCTCCGTCCAGCGGCACCAGCGGGCGCAGCTCGGGCGGCAGCACCGGCAGCACCTCCATCACCATCCAGTCGGGCTTGATGCCGGAACGCTGGAAGCCCTCGAGGACTTTGAGCCGCTTGGCGATCTTCTTGATCTTGGCTTCGGACCCGGTGGCTTCGAGGTCCTTGCGCAGGGTCTCGATGTCACGGTCGATGTTGATCGTGCGCAGCAGTTCGCGCACGCCCTCCGCACCCATCATCGCGCGGAACTCGTCGCCGTATTCCTCGGTCTTCGCGAGGAAGTCGTCCTCGGTCATGATCTGGCCGCGCTTGAGCGGGGTCATGCCGGGCTCGATCACCACATAGGCTTCGAAGTACAGCACGCGCTCGATGTCGCGCAGCGTCATGTCGAGCACCATGCCGAGTCGCGACGGCAGCGACTTCAGGAACCAGATGTGCGCGGTCGGCGAGGCCAGTTCGATGTGGCCCATGCGCTCGCGGCGCACCTTGGCCAGCGTGACTTCGACGCCGCACTTCTCGCAGATCACGCCGCGGTGCTTCAGGCGCTTGTACTTGCCGCACAGGCACTCGTAGTCCTTGATCGGACCGAAGATCTTGGCGCAGAACAGGCCGTCGCGTTCGGGCTTGAACGTGCGGTAGTTGATCGTCTCGGGCTTCTTGACTTCGCCGTACGACCAGGAACGGATCTTTTCGGGCGACGCGAGTCCGATCTTGATCGCGTCGAAGTGTTCTTCTTCCTGAACCTGTTTGAACAGATCGAGCAAGGCTTTCATGGACAGCTCCTTGTATCTTCAGGCCAGAATCAGTTGCGCTCGAGGTCGATGTCGATGCCGAGGGACCGGATCTCCTTGACCAGCACGTTGAACGACTCCGGCATGCCGGCTTCGATCGCGTGCTCGCCCTTGACCAGGTTCTCGTAGACCTTCGTTCGCCCGTTCACGTCGTCGGACTTGACGGTCAGCATCTCCTGCAGCGTGTAGGAAGCGCCGTAGGCCTCCAGCGCCCAGACCTCCATCTCGCCGAAGCGCTGGCCGCCGAACTGGGCCTTGCCGCCCAGCGGCTGCTGCGTCACCAGCGAGTACGGGCCGGTGGAGCGCGCGTGCATCTTGTCGTCGACCAGATGGTGCAGCTTGAGCATGTGCATGTAGCCGACCGTCACTGTCCGGTCGAACGCGTCGCCGGTGCGGCCGTCGTGCAGCGTGACCTGCGTCTTGCTCGGCGTGAAGCCGATCAGCCTGGTGCGGGGATCGTCGTCGGGATAGGCGATCGACAGCATCTGGCCGATCTCCTCCTCGGAGGCGCCGTCGAACACCGGCGTCGCGAACGGCACGCCGCCCTTCAGGTTCTCGGCGAGCTCGATGACCTCGTCGTCGCTCAGGCCGACGATGTCGGCGCCCTGCCCGCTGCCGTTGTAGATCCGGTCGAGGAGCTGGCGCAGGTCCGCGATCCTGGCCTGGCGCTTGAGCATCTCGCCGATGCGCAGGCCGATGCCCTTCGCGGCCCAGCCGAGGTGCGTCTCGAGGATCTGGCCGACGTTCATCCGCGACGGCACGCCCAGCGGGTTCAGCACGATGTCGACCGGCGTGCCGTCGGCCATGTACGGCATGTCCTCGACGGGCACGATCCGGGAAACGACGCCTTTGTTGCCGTGACGGCCCGCCATCTTGTCGCCCGGCTGCAGGCGGCGCTTCACGGCGAGATAGACCTTGACCATCTTCAGAACGCCCGGGGGCAGCTCGTCGCCCTGGGTGAGCTTCTTGCGCTTCTCTTCGAACGCGAGGTCGAACTGGTGGCGCTTCTGCTCGATCGACTCCTTCAGCGCCTCGAGCTGGGTCGCGGCGGCCTCGTCGGCCAGCCGCACCTCGAACCAGTGATAGCGGTCGAGGTCGGCGAGGTAGTCGGCGGTGACCGTCGCGCCCTTCGCGAGCTTCTTCGGGCCGCCGTTGGCGACCTTGCCTGTCAGCAGGCGCTCGATCCGGGAGAACGCGTCGTTCTCGACGATGCGCAGCTGGTCGTTCAGGTCGAGGCGGTAGCGCTTGAGCTCGTCGTCGATGATCGACTGCGCGCGCTTGTCGCGCTGGATGCCTTCGCGGGTGAACACCTGCACGTCGATCACCGTGCCGCTCATGCCGGACGGCACGCGCAGCGAGGTGTCCTTCACGTCGGACGCCTTCTCGCCGAAGATCGCGCGCAGCAGCTTCTCCTCCGGCGTGAGCTGGGTCTCGCCCTTCGGCGTGACCTTGCCGACGAGCGTGTCCCCGGCCTGAACCTCGGCGCCGATGTAGACGATGCCCGACTCGTCGAGGCGACCGAGCTGCGACTCCGACAGGTTCGAGATGTCGCGGGTGATGTCCTCGGGGCCGAGCTTGGTGTCGCGGGCCAGCACCGACAGCTCTTCGATGTGGATCGACGTGTAGCGGTCGTCGGCGACGACGCGCTCCGAGATCAGGATCGAGTCCTCGAAGTTGTAGCCGTTCCAGGGCATGAACGCGACCAGCATGTTCTGGCCGAGCGCGAGCTCGCCGAGGTCGGTGGACGCGCCGTCTGCGATCACGTCGCCTTTCGAGATCACGTCGCCCTTGCGCACGATCGGGCGCTGGTTGATGTTCGTGTTCTGGTTGCTGCGCGTGTACTTGATCAGGTTGTAGATGTCGACGCCGACCTCGCCGGCCGCCGCCTCGGCGTCGTTGACCCGGATCACGATCCGGTTGGCATCGACGTAATCGACCAGGCCGCCGCGCAGCGCCGTCACGACGGTGCCGGAGTCGACCGCGCAGGTGCGCTCGACGCCGGTGCCTACCACGGGCTTCTCGGGACGCAGGCAGGGCACCGCCTGACGCTGCATGTTCGAGCCCATCAGCGCGCGGTTCGCGTCGTCGTGCTCGAGGAACGGGATCAGGGACGCGGCGACCGACACGATCTGGGTCGGGGCGACATCCATGTACTGCACGTTCTCGGGCCCGGTCAGCTCGGTCTCGCCGGCCTTGCGCACCGACACGAGCTCGCCGGTCAGCTTGCCGCCGGCATCGACCGCGGCGTTGGCCTGGGCGATCACGTAACGGCCTTCTTCGATCGCCGACAGATAGTGGATTTCGTCGGTGACCCGGCCGTCGACCACCTTGCGGTACGGCGTCTCGAGGAAGCCGTACTCGTTGAGGCGGGCATACAGCGCCAGCGAGTTGATCAGGCCGATGTTCGGGCCCTCGGGCGTCTCGATCGGGCAGACCCGTCCGTAGTGCGTCGGGTGCACGTCGCGGACTTCGAAGCCGGCGCGCTCGCGCGTCAGGCCGCCGGGCCCAAGCGCCGAGACGCGGCGCTTGTGGGTGATCTCGGACAACGGGTTGGTCTGGTCCATGAACTGGGACAGCTGGCTGGATCCGAAGAACTCGCGGATCGCCGCCGAGATCGGCTTGCTGTTGATCAGGTCGTGCGGCATCAGGTTTTCGGTCTCGGCCTGGCCCAGACGCTCCTTGACCGCACGCTCGACCCGGACCAGGCCGGCGCGAAACTGGTTCTCCGCCAGCTCGCCGACGCAGCGGACGCGCCGGTTGCCGAGGTGGTCGATGTCGTCGATCTCGCCCTTGCCGTTGCGCAGGTCGACGAGGATCTTGATGACCGCCAGGATGTCCTCGTTGAGCAGCGTCATCGGGCCGGTCAGCTCGTCGCGGCCGATGCGGCGGTTGAACTTCATCCGGCCGACCTTGGACAGGTCGTACGCGTCCTCGCTGTAGAACAGGCGGTTGAACAGCGCCTCGACGGCGTCTTCGGTCGGCGGCTCGCCCGGGCGCATCATGCGGTAGATCGCGATGCGCGCCGCGGTCTGGTCGGCGGTCTCGTCGATGCGCAGGGTCTGCGAGATGTACGGCCCCTGGTCGAGGTCGTTGGTGTAGAGCGCGCGGATTTCCTTGATGCCGGCGGTGCGCAGGCGCTTGAGCGCCTCCTCGGTGAGCTCCTCGTTGGCCTTGGCGACGACCTCGCCGGTCTCCGGATCGATCACGTTGTTCGCCAGCGTGCGACCGAGCAGGTAATCCTCGGGCACCGAGATGCGCTTCATGCCCGCGGCTTCCATGTCGCGGATGTGCTTGGCGTTGATGCGCTTGTCCTTGGCGACGATCACCTTGCCGCTGCTGTCGACGATGTCGAAGCGCGCGATCTCGCCGCGCATGCGCTCGGGCACCAGCTCGAGCAGCGCGCCTTCGTCCATCAGCTGGAAGCTGTCGAACACGAAGAAGTGCGCCAGGATCTGCTCGGGCGTCAGGCCGATCGCCTTCAGCAGGATCGTGACCGGCATCTTGCGGCGGCGGTCGACGCGGAAGTACAGGATGTCCTTCGGGTCGAACTCGAAGTCGAGCCAGGAACCGCGGTACGGAATGATGCGCGCGGAGAACAGCAGCTTGCCGGAGCTGTGCGTCTTGCCGCGGTCGTGTTCGAAGAACACGCCCGGCGAACGGTGCAGCTGCGACACGATCACCCGCTCGGTGCCGTTGACGATGAACGAGCCGTTGGTCGTCATGAGCGGAATCTCGCCCATGTACACCTCCTGCTCCTTGATCTCCTTGACCGTCGGCTTGACCGCTTCACGGTCCATGATCACCAGACGGACACGGGCGCGCAGCGGCGCGCAGAAGGTCAGTCCGCGCTGCTGGCACTCCTTCACGTCGAACGCCGGGTTCCCGAGCATGTAGCTCACGAACTCCAGCTTCGCCATCTGGTTGTGCGAGGAGATCGGGAAGATCGAGCTGAACGCCGCCTGCAGACCTTCGGGCTTGCGCTCGAGCGGCAGGGTGTCGGCCTGCAGGAACTGCTGGTACGACTCGATCTGCGTGGTGAGCATGTAGGGAACGTCGAGCACCACGCGTCGCTTGGCGAAGCTCTTGCGGATGCGTTTTTTCTCGGTGAACGAGTAGGCAGCGGTATGGACCATGAACACTCCGTAGGTCACGCAGAGACTGGGGACTGGAAACCGCAGCGCGACGGCGGTTCGCAGGCCTCAGGCCCCGCAGGGACGCGAAAAACCCGGAGCCGCCGCCGGGAAGGCGAGCGGCTGCCGGGTGCGACAGCAGCGTGCTGAGGCAACTTACTTGAGCTCGACCTTCGCGCCGGCGTCCTCGAGCTGCTTCTTCAGCGCTTCGGCGTCGGCCTTGGAGATTCCCTCCTTGACCGCCTTCGGAGCGCCGTCGACCAGGTCCTTGGCCTCTTTCAGGCCCAGACCGGTGGCCGCGCGAACGACCTTGATCGCTTCGACCTTCTTCTCGCCGGCTGCGGTCAGCACGACGGTGAATTCGGTCTTCTCTTCGGCGGCCGGGGCGGCAGCACCGCCGGCGGCGGGCGCAGCGACCGCAACGGCGGCGGCAGCGGCGGACACGCCGAACTTCTCTTCCATCGCCTTGATCAGGTCCGAAAGGTCCAGCACGGTCATGCCGGCGATCGCGTCGAGGATCTCGTCTTTGCTAAGTGCCATTTAAAACTCCAATCGATCGAATGTTGTGTTTCGTGTTTCTGGTCTGTCGCGGCAAGCCTTATGCGGCTTCTGCCTTCTGCTTTTCGATCGCGGCGAGGGTACGGACGAATTTGCCCGGAACCTCGTTGAGTGTGCGAACGAACGTGGCGATGGGCGCCTGCATCGTCCCAAGCAGCTTCGACAGCAGTTCGTCGCGGCTCGGCATCGTCGCGAGGGCTTTCACACCCGCAACATCCATGACGAAATTCGGCATGGCTCCGGCACGAACGACCAGCTTGTCGTTGCCCTTGGCGAAGTCATTCAGCACCTTCGCCGCGGCCACCGGATCAGTGGAAATGCCGTAGATCAGCGGGCCGGTCAACTGACCGGACAAGCCTTCGAACGGCGTTCCAGCGATTGCGCGGCGGGCAAGCGTGTTCTTCAGAACACGCAGGTAGACGCCCGCTTCGCGCGCCTGCTTGCGCAGGCCGGTGATCGCTCCGACTTCCAGACCACGGTACTCCGCGACGATGATGGACTGGGCACCGGCAATCTGCGCGCCGATCTCCTCGACCACTACCGCCTTTTCAGTACGGTTGAGACTCATGGTCCAACTCCTACGAAATGGGCCTTCGGCTTTCGCCATCGGGCCCGCCTTGACACGGCGACCGATTCTGAGTTCCAGGCCGTGCGGCACGAGGCCGTCCGGCGCCAAATCTCTTCGGGTGCGCCATCTGCGCAGGGCGAAGGCGGGAGACTCCCGCCGGCTCGATTAGAGTGGGGCTCGCACGCGACGACCGGAGCCGACGCCGGCGAACCTTCCTCCCTGCGGTCTTTGACAACCCGCCGCCCGGGCCGCTGCGACCGCCGGCAAGCCGGCGGATTGGCGGATCGGGCGACGGCCCAAAGTCCTGTTGAGTTCAAATACGCGCCGTTCAGGCGGCCGCAGCGGCCGAGAACGCAGCCGGGTCCACGCGGACCCCGATGCCCATCGTGCTGGAGACCGCGACCTTGCGCAGGTAGACGCCCTTCGAACTGGCCGGCTTGGCCCGGTTCAGCGCCTCGATCAGCGCCTTCAGGTTCGTCTCGAGCTGCGTGACCTCGAACGAGGCGCGCCCGATCGGGGCGTGGATGATACCCGCCTTGTCGGTGCGGTACTGCACCTGGCCGGCCTTGGCGTTGCGCACTGCCGTGGCGACGTCCGGAGTCACGGTGCCGACCTTCGGGTTCGGCATCAGGCCGCGCGGACCGAGGATCTGGCCAAGCGTACCGACGACTTTCATCGCGTCGGGCGAAGCGACGACGACGTCGAAGTTCAGATTGCCCGCCTTCACCTGCTCGGCGAGGTCTTCCATGCCGACGATGTCGGCGCCAGCCGCGCGCGCCTCGTCGGCTTTCGCGCCCTGGGTGAACACCGCGACACGCATGGTCTTGCCCGTACCGGCCGGCAGCACGACGGCGCCGCGCACGATCTGGTCGGACTTCTTGGCGTCGACGCCGAGCTGAACCGCCACGTCGATCGATTCGTTGAACTTGGCGGTGGCGCATTCCTTCACCAGCGACAGCGCCTGCTCCAGCGTGAAGAGCTTCTGGCGGTCGACTTTGGCCTTGTTGGCCTTGACGCGTTTCGACAGATTCGACATTTAGACCCCCTCGACCGTGATACCCATGCTGCGCGCGGAGCCCGCGATCGTCCGCACCGCCGCGTCCAGATCGGCCGCCGTCAGGTCGGGCATCTTGGATTTGGCGATTTCTTCGGCCTGAGCACGCGTGATCTTTCCGACCTTGTCGGTGTGCGGCTTCGCCGACCCTTTTTCGATCTTCGCGGCCTTCTTGATGAGGATCGTCGCGGGCGGCGTCTTCATCACGAAGGTGAAACTCTTGTCCGCGTAAGCGGTGATCACCACGGGGATCGGCAGACCCGGCTCCATGCCCTGGGTCTGGGCGTTGAACGCCTTGCAGAACTCCATGATGTTGAGGCCGCGCTGGCCCAGTGCCGGCCCGATCGGGGGCGCGGGGTTGGCTTTGCCAGCCGGTACCTGCAGCTTGACAAAACCGACGATCTTCTTCGCCATGAAACAACTCCTGGTTTGAGTGCTAGCGCGTGTCCGACGGCTTGCGCCTTCCGTTCACGCTCCTCGGATTCCGCGCACGCCGTTCGCGGCGCACGCGGATGCGGTGCGGGCGCGCAGGGCGCCCGCGGTTTGATCAGAGCTTCTCGACCTGACCGAATTCGAGCTCGACCGGGGTGGCGCGACCGAAGATGGTCACCGACACACGCACGCGGCTCTTCTCGTAGTTGACTTCCTCGACGTTGCCGTTGAAGTCGGTGAACGGACCATCCTTCACGCGGACCATCTCGCCGACCTCGAACAGGACTTTCGGCTTCGGCTTCTCGACACCTTCCTGCATCTGAGCCATGATCTTTTCGACCTCCTTCTCGGAGATCGGCGCCGGGCGGTTGCCGCTGCCGCCCACGAAGCCCGTGACCTTGGCGGTGCTCTTGACGAGGTGCCAGGTGTCGTCGGTCATCTCCATTTCGACCAGGACATAGCCCGGAAAGAAACGACGCTCGGTGATCGTGCGCTGACCGTTCTTCATCTCGACCACCTCTTCGGTGGGCACGAGGATCTTCCCGAACTTGTCCTGCATGCCGGCACGCTCGACGCGCTCCTGCAGGGCCCGGCCCACGCTCTTCTCCATGCCGGAGTAGGCGTGGACGACATACCAGCGCTTGGTCATTATTTCTTCCAGCCGAGGATCAGGTCGTACAGAACCCACTCGAGGGACTTGTCGACGATCCACAGAAACAGGGCCATCGCGAGAACGAATGCGAAGACGATCAGGGTCACCTGCGTCGTCTCCTTGCGGTCCGGCCAGACGACCCGGCGGGTCTCGCCCCAGGCGTCGCGGGCGAAGGCGAAGAATCGCTGCCCGGGCCCCGAGGTGTAGGCAATGCCGGCACCCACGGCCAGGCCGACGAGCACCGATGCGACGCGCGCGATCGCGGGTTGCTGCGACAGCAGATAGAACCCCGTGACACCGGCCACGACGGCCGCGATCGCGAGACCCACCTTGACCCGGTCAGCGGCGCTTGAGACGACTTCGACGCTCTGATTCGACATGCTTGCCCGCCCGCTCTTCACGCACACTCGCCGGGTCGGCCTGGATTGGCAGGGGCAGAGGGAATCGAACCCCCAACCTTCGGTTTTGGAGACCGACGCTCTGCCAGTTGAGCTATGCCCCTATGACCCCAGACTCGACCGCTGCAAACGACTGCAGCCTTACTCGATCACCTTGGCGACGACGCCGGCGCCGACGGTCTTGCCGCCTTCGCGGATCGCAAAGCGCAGACCCTGCTCCATCGCGATCGGCGCAATCAGCGTCACCACCATCTTCACGTTGTCGCCCGGCATCACCATCTCCGTGCCCTCGGGCAGCACCACCGAGCCCGTCACGTCCGTCGTGCGGAAGTAGAACTGCGGACGATAGTTGTTGAAGAACGGCGTGTGCCGCCCGCCCTCCTCCTTGCTCAGCACGTACACCTCGCACTCGAACTTCGTGTGCGGCGTGATCGAACCCGGCTTGGCCAGCACCTGCCCGCGCTCCACGTCCTCTCGCTTCGTGCCACGCAGCAGCACCCCGACGTTGTCCCCCGCCTGCCCCTGGTCCAGCAGCTTGCGGAACATCTCCACGCCCGTGCAGATCGTCTTCACCGTCGGACGAATCCCGACGATCTCGACCTCTTCGCCAACCTTCACGATCCCGCGCTCCACCCGGCCCGTCACCACCGTGCCGCGACCCGAAATCGAGAACACGTCCTCGATCGGCAGCAGGAACGCCCCGTCCACCGCACGCTTGGGCTCCGGAATGTACGTGTCCAGCGCCTCGGCCAGCTTCAGAATCGCCTGCTCGCCCAGCTCGCCCTTGTCCCCCTCCAGCGCCAGCTTCGCCGATCCCTTGATGATCGGCGTGTCGTCGCCCGGAAACTCGTACTTGCTCAGCAGCTCGCGAACCTCCATCTCCACCAGCTCGAGCAGCTCCGCGTCATCGACCATGTCGCACTTGTTCATGAACACGATGATGTACGGCACACCCACCTGGCGCGCCAGCAAAATGTGCTCGCGCGTCTGCGGCATCGGGCCGTCGGCCGCCGACACCACCAGAATCGCCCCGTCCATCTGCGCCGCGCCCGTGATCATGTTCTTCACGTAGTCCGCGTGCCCCGGGCAGTCCACGTGCGCGTAGTGCCTCGACTGCGTCTCGTACTCCACGTGCGCCGTGTTGATCGTGATCCCGCGCGCCTTTTCTTCCGGCGCCGCGTCGATGTCGTCGTACTTCTTCGCCTCGCCACCGAACTTCGACGACAGCACCGTCGTGATCGCCGCCGTCAGCGTCGTCTTCCCATGGTCCACGTGACCGATCGTGCCCACGTTCACGTGCGGCTTGGTGCGCTCAAACTTACCTTTTGCCATGTCGAACTCCTGATCTGATTACGCGAGACGCCCGGTAGCATCAAATCCAAAAAACTGGTGCCCATGACGCGGATCGAACGCGTGACCTCTCCCTTACCAAGGGAGTGCTCTACCACTGAGCCACATGGGCGAAAAAACAGGCTGCCACTGGAGCGGGTGAAGGGAATCGAACCCTCGTCGTAAGCTTGGAAGGCTTCTGCTCTACCATTGAGCTACACCCGCCGCGCCCGGCAACCCGGGCCGCACCGGACTCTTCCCTCAGTCCGCGAACAGCAACCTGCAGCCTGTCTTGCAACCTGGTGGAGGAGGCTGGATTCGAACCAGCGTAGGCGTAAGCCAACAGATTTACAGTCTGCCCCCTTTAGCCACTCGGGCACCCCTCCAGGGAACCGCTAATTATGTCTAGACGAATCGGACGTGTCAACTCGCGGTGTGTGTCGCGATGCACAAGCGGCCCGCCGGGCGTTCCGGATCCCGTCTGCCGCACCCGTCCGTGACGCGCGGACCGCCGACGGCTGCCCTATTGGGTATGATCGGTCGCATCGCCGCACACCACGAGCACGAACCCCGATGAGCAAGCAGTTCGCATCCAAGGCCGACCTCGGCGCGAAGCAGGTCTCGTTCACCCGCCTGTCGGAGAATGCCTACGCCTACACGGCCGAAGGCGACCCCAACTCCGGCGTCATCGTCGGCGACGACTGCTGCATGGTGATCGACACCACCGCGACGCCGGTGATGGCGCAGGATCTGATCGCACGCATCCGGCAGGTGACCGACAAGCCGATCAAGTACGTGGTGCTGTCCCACTATCACGCGGTTCGCGTGCTGGGCGCGTCCGCCTATCGCGCCGAGGGCGCCACCGAGGTCATCGCCAGCCGGGGCACCTACGAGCTGATCGTCGAGCGCGGCGAAGCCGACATGAAGTCGGAGATCGAGCGCTTTCCGCGCCTGTTCGCGGGCGTCGAATCGGTGCCTGGCCTGACCTGGCCGACGATGGTGTTCGAGCGCGAGCTGACCCTGTTTCTCGGCAAGCTCGAGGTGCGGCTGATGCACATCGGCCCGGGGCACACCAAGGGCGACACGATCGCGTGGATCCCGTCGCAGAACGTGATCTTCTCCGGCGACCTGGTCGAGTACAACGCGGGCGTCTACACCGGCGATGCGCAACTCGAGGAGTGGCCGCAGACGCTGGAGCGGTTGCGCGCAATGAAGCCGGAGAAACTCGTGCCGGGGCGCGGGCCGGCGATGCTGACGCCTGCCGACTGCGACAAGGCGATCGAGTACACGCGCAGGTGGGTCACCGACCTGTACCAGACCGCACGCGCCGGCGTCGCGGCGGGGCGCAGCCTGAAGGAGGTGTTCGCCGAAACCCGCAAGGTGATGGATCCGGTGTTCGGCGGCGTGTTCATCTACGAGCACTGCCTGCCCTTCGATGTCTCGCGCGCCTACGACGAAGCCAGCGGCGTCAAGCATCCGCGCATCTGGACCGCAGAGCGCGACGTGGAGATGTGGGGCCAGCTGCAGAACTGAGCATCGCCCCGGCGACCGCCCGCCCGGGGGCGGGCGACCCCGGAACCCAGGGCTCAGCTGCGCGGGCGGATCGCGCCTGCCGGTTCTTCCACGGCACCCTGCACCCCGGAGCCCGCCGGGCGGCTGCCTCACATCGCGGCGCGCATGGCGCGCCTCTCGTCACGGGTCAACTGCCCGTCCCGGTCCGCGTCCGCTCGATCGAACATCTCCAGCTGACGCTGCTGCGCCTGGAGAACCTCCGTCCGGCTGACGACTCCGTCGCGGTTGGCGT
Source organism: uncultured beta proteobacterium (assembly GCA_963849015.1). GTDB lineage: Bacteria > Pseudomonadota > Gammaproteobacteria > Burkholderiales > Burkholderiaceae_E > Quisquiliibacterium. The sequence continues at coordinate 323,688 of CAWKFK010000014.1, read as the reverse complement.
CCACACCGCGCATCATCGCGGCACGATGCATCCCGTGGCGTCCGTGACCGCCATGCTGCATCTCATGACCGGCACCCTGGCCGTACATCTGGCCACCGTGCATCTGGCCGCCGTGCATGTGGCCACCGCCCCCGGGACCGCACGGGCCGGCGCCTTGCGGTCCGGCAGCCTGCGCTGGGCCGCCATGACGGTGCATGCCGTCGTGACGGCCAGGCATCGACGCCGGCCCCTGCCGCTGATCGGGCGCCGTCTCGGCGGATGGAGTGGCGCCCGCGGCGGGCGCCGGCGCCGAGGTCTGGGCAAGCGCTGCAGTGCCGATCGCCAGCACGCCGAAGACAACGGAAATCCGGATCGGGTTCATCGAAGACTCCTCATGAATGAAGGAGCCCATCATGCGATCCGCCGGAATCCGCGGCGAGTTCCTTTACCGCGGGTTGCCGTTGTTACAAATTCAGGCAACCGCCAGGGCGGTCTCCGCCAGCCGTACCCAGTAGGCGGCGCCGGTCGGCAGGATCGAATCGTTGAAGTCGTACCCGGGGTTGTGCACCATGCAGCCGCCGCTCGAGCCGGTGCCGTTGCCGATCCAGACGTAGCAGCCCGGCTTGGCCTGAAGCATCCAGGCGAAATCCTCGGAGCCCATCGCAGGCTTGGGGTCGATGATCACGTTCTCGGCGCCGACCAGCGCCTGCGCGACGTTCATGCACAGCGCCGCCTGCTCGGGATGGTTGACCGTCGGCGGATAGCGGCGTTCGTAGCGCACGGTGATCTGCGCGCCGTGCGACGCGGCCGTGCCCTCGCAGAGCTGCCGGATGCGCTGCTCGATCTGGTCCTGCACCCTGGTGCTGAATGCGCGCACCGTGCCGCCGAGCACCGCCTCGTTCGGGATGATGTTCCACGCCGACCCGGAGTGGAACTTCGTCACCGACAGCACGGCCGGGTCGATCGGGTCGACGTTGCGGCTGACGATGGTCTGCAGCTTCTGCGTCAGCTCGGCACCGATGACGATCGGGTCGACCCCCATGTGCGGCATCGCCCCGTGCGCACCGCGGCCCGTGATCGTCAGCTCGAACATGTCGTACGAGGCCATCATCGGGCCGGCGCGCACCGCGATCTGGCCGGCGGCGATTCCTGGGATGTTGTGCATGCCGAAGACGGCCTGCATCGGGAAGCGATCGAACAGCCCCTCCTCGACCATCACCCGGCCGCCGCCTTCGTTCTCCTCGGCCGGCTGGAAGATCAGGTAGACGGTGCCGTCGAAGTTGCGCGTGCGCGCGAGATGGCGCGCGGCCCCGAGCAGCATCGTGGTGTGCCCGTCGTGGCCGCAGGCGTGGTGCTTGCCGACGCGGGTCGACTGCCAGGCCAGACCGGTGCCTTCCTGCATGTCGAGCGCGTCCATGTCGGCGCGCAGGCCGACCGCGCGACCGCTGCTGCCGCCGCGGATCACGCCGACCACTCCGGTGCGCGCGATGCCCTCGTGGATCTCGTCGACCCCGAACGACTTCAGTCGCTCGACCACGTAGCGCGCCGTGCCGACCTCCTCGAACGCCGTCTCCGGGTTGGCGTGGATGTGGCGCCGCCATTCGGTCATCTGCGGAAGGTACTGGCCGATCTCGCGGATCACGTTCACTGCGTCATTGGCACCCATCGGGGCTCTCCTTCAGCGGATCTCGACTTCGACGAACGAGATCTCGTGCGGGCTGTTGTTGATCACGTTGTGTTCGACGCCGATGCTGCGCGCATAAGCCTGGCCGGCGACGAGCTTCGCCTTCATTTCGCCGTCCGGTGTCTCGAGCAGCAGCTCGCCGTCGGTGCCCGGCACGACGACGTAGTCGTGTCCGTGGCGATGCCAGCCGGTTTCGGCCCCGGGCGCGAATCGCCACTCGGTGACGATCACGCGTTCGTTGTCGACCTGGACGGTCGGCACGGCTTGCGGGCGCTTCATGACTTCTCCTCGGTGGTGGCGCGGGTCAGCGCCTGGTCGAGATCCCACAGCAGGTCGTCGATCGACTCGAGGCCGACCGACAGGCGGATCATGTCGGGAGTCACACCGGCGGCGCGCTGCTCGTCCTCGGACGAGCTGGCGGTGCGTCGTCGATGCCGGATGGATGATCAGCGTGCGCGCGTCGCCGACATTGGCCAGATGACTCATGAAGGTCGCCGCGTCGATGAAGCGCTCGCCCGCCCGCTGGGCAGCCGCCGCGTCGCCGCCCTCGCGGGGGCGCACGCCGAACGACAGGATGCCGCCCGCGCCCTTGGGCAGGTACTTGCGCGCCAGTGCGTGGTACGGGCTGCCCGGCCAGGCCGGGATAGTTGACCCAGGCGACCGCCGGATGGGCCGCGAGGAACTCGGCGACGCGCTGCGCGTTCTGCACGTGGCGGTCCATGCGCACGGGCAAGCGTCTCGATGCCCTGCAGCAGCAGCCACGCCGACATCGGCGCCAGCGTCGGGCCGAGCGTGCGCGCCGTCTCCATGCGCGCCTTCATCGTGAAGCCGAAGTCGCCGAAGGTCTCGTAGAAGCGCACGCCGTGATAGCCGCGCGAGGGCTCGACCATCTCGGGGAACTTGCCGTTGTCCCAGGGAAAGCGGCCCGACTCGACGACCACGCCCCCCATCGTCGTGCCGTGGCCGCCGAGGTACTTGGTGACCGAATGCACGACGATGTCGGCGCCGTGGCGAATCGGCTGGCACAGGTACGGCGACGCCAGCGTGTTGTCGACCACCAGCGGCACGCCGTGCGCCGTGCGCGATCGCCGCCACCGCCTCGATGTCGAGCACGTTCAGGCGCGGATTGGCGATCGTCTCGGCGAACACGGCCTTGGTGTTCGGGTCGCAGCGCGCGGCGGAAATTCTCGGGGTCGTCGGGCTCGACGAAGGTGCACTCGATGCCGAACCGCGCGAAGGTGACCGCGAACTGCGAATAGGTGCCGCCGTACAGCGTGTTGGCGGCGACGATGTGATCGCCCTGCCTGCACAGCGTCAGCATCGCGACCATCTCGGCGGCCATGCCGCTGGCGGTGGCGATCGCGGCGCGCCCGCCTTCGAGCGCCGCGATGCGCTCCTCGAGCACCGCCACGGTCGGATTCGACAGGCGCGAGTAGACGTTGCCGAAGGTCTGCAGGTTGAACAGGCTGGCCGCATGCTCGGCCGAGTCGAACACGTAGGACGTGGTCTGGTAGATCGGCACCGCACGCGCACCGGTGGCGGGATCGGGGATCTGGCCGGCGTGCAGGCACAGGGTTTCGATTCCGAACTCGCGGTCCGCCATCGGGGTGACTCCAGGGAGCTTGTCGTTGATCAGTAGGGCAGCCAGCGTGGGCGCTTCGCCGAGATCACGCGCGTGTTCACGCCCGCCCAGTTCAGGCCGCCGAACAGGCGCGCGTGTTCGATCTTCACGCAGCGATCCATCACCGAGTCGAGGCCGTGCGCGCGCGCCTAGCGGTCGGCTTCGTCGTTGACGACACCGAGCTGCTGCCAGAGGCAGCGCGCGCCGATCGCCACCGCCTGGCGGGCGATCGGCATCACGTCCTCGGTACGCCGGAAGACGTCGACCATGTCGACCTTGAACGGAATGTCCTCGAGCGAGGAATAGCACTTCTCGCCGAGGATCTCCGGGTACCTGGGGTTCACCGGAACGATGCGGTAGCCGTGCTCCTGCATGTACTTGGCCGCGAAGTAGCTCGGCCGGTACCAGTCGGCCGACAGGCCGACCACGGCGATGGTGCGGCAGGTCGCGAGGATCCTGCGCAGCGTTTCGATGTCGGACATCGCGGCTCCTGCAGCGTGCTAAGGTGTCAGTGTCACGTTCGCTCTCTTCGAGCCATTCATGAAGCTTGCCACATCGAAGGACGGATCGCGCGACGGGCAGCCGATGGTCGTATCGAGACACCTGACGGCTGCACGCGCCGTCGCCGACACGCTGCATGGCGCGACGGGCCAATCCCCACCAACCGCGTCGCCAACTCCGAGGCAAAGATGACGGACAACTTCGGACTCGGGAAACTGGGCTTCGGCTCCCTCGCCGGAATGACGGACGGACTCGAACTGATGAAGCGCGCCTGGAACCCCTTCAACCTGCCCTCGACCATGACCCCCACGATGGACATCGACGAACTCGACAAGCGCATCGCAGACCTGAAGACCGTCGAGCAGTGGCTGAATGTGAACCTCGGCATGCTGCGCGGGACGATCCAGACGATGGAGATCCAGCGCGGCACGCTGGCGGCGCTGCGCGAGATGGGCAACTCGTTCACCGGAGCCGCGTCGGCGGCGTCGCCGGCGGCGGGCGACGCAGCCGCGCAGATGTTCGCCGCGTTCACTGCACTGCAGAAATCGATCGGCGGCATCGGACAGCAGCAGGAGCCCGCCCCTGGAGCCACCGACGCACCGGATTCCGGCGACGGCGAAGCGCCCCCCGAGGGTCCCGCCGGCGCGAGCGCGCAGGATCGGAGCGCCGGAATGGGCGCCGGCTCCGGCGCTGCGGCATCCCGTGGCGCCGGTTCGCCGGGCGCGGGCGCTGCCGAAGCCACGGCACGGGCCGAGCCTGCCGGTTCGGCCGGAAGTGCCAGCCCTTCGCTGTGGTGGGACCTGCTGCAGAAGCAGTTCCAGCAGGTTGCGCAGGCGGCACTGGCCGGCAGCGCGCTGTCGTCGCCGGCTCGGCCGTCCGCGTCGGCGGCGCCGGCCGCGGAGAGCGGAGCGCACGCCGCAGCGGCGTCGCGCTCGTCGGGCGCCGCGGGCGCCGCAGGCGCGTCGGGAACGTCAGGCGATTCGCGAACATCTGGCGCCTCGAGCGCTGCCGGCGCGAAGCGAAAGACCACGCCGCGCACCGGACGCTGATCGCGAGGCCGATGCGATGCCCCGGTTCCGATACGGTCACGCGACCCACCCCGACTGGCATGCCGCGGCCGAACTGGTGATCGCCCAGCTGGGCGGCCCGGCGACCGGTACGCACGACCACGAGACCGTCGGAATCGTCTACGCCACCGGCGCGTTCAGCGCGGACCTGCCGCCGCTCCTTGCCGAGCTGCGAATGCGCACCGGAGTCGAGGACTGGGCCGGCGCGATCGGACACGGTATCTGCGCGACCGGCGCCGAGTACACGACGGAGCCCGCGGCCGCGGTGATGCTGGTCGAGGTGCCGCGCAACGGCTATCGATTCTTTTCCGGACGACGGCGCCTTCCCGCACTCGACGAGGCGCTCGGCGCGGGCGTGATGCGCGCGCACACCGCGCTGGTGCATGCGGACCCGTCGCTGCCCGACCTCGGGGAGCTGATCGCCGACATTTCGGCGCGAACCTCCACCGGCTACCTGTTCGGCGGAATCGCCGAGGGAGCGCCGCTGCCGGCGACACAGGTGGCGGGCGAGGTGTTCGCAGGCGGACTCTCCGGCGTCGCCTTCTCCCGCGAAGTTCGGCTGCTATCGCGCGTCACGCAGGGGTGCTCGCCTCTGGCCGGCGAGCACGTGGTGTCGGTGTGCACCGACCGGTACATCCAGGAACTCGATGGCCGCCCCGCCCTCGACGTGCTGCTGGCCGACCTCGACGTGCCGCCGACGACGCGTCGCTCGCGCGACGGCAACGAGATCCTGCGCAGCCTGCCCATCGACCGGCTGCGCCAGGGGCTGTTCATCGGATTCTCCGACGGTGACGCCGATCGCGGTGTCGGTTTCGGCGACTACGTCGTTCGCAACGTCGTCGGCATCGACCCGCACAACCGTCTGCTGGCAGTCGCCGGCACGCCACGGGAAGGCGACCGGGCGGTGTTCTGCACGCGCGACCAGCAGGCTGCGCGCCGGGATCTGGTGCGCATCTGCACGGAACTGCGCAGTGAGGCCGAGGAGGAGGACCTCGAGGTGCGCGGCGCGCTGTACCACTCCTGTGTCGCGCGCGGCGAACAGCTGTTCGGGAGCAATGGCGCCGAGCTGGAGTTGATCCGGCATTACCTCGGCGACGTCCCGCTGATCGGATTCCACGCCAACGGCGAGATCGCGCGCGACCGCATCTACGGTCACACGGGGGTGCTCACGCTGTTCGTGTGAGCATCCGTCGCGCGTCACGCCAGCCGTCGACCAGGCTGCGGACGTCGCGCAGGCCGGCGACGACGGTGACGAAGCCGGGCGGGCGGCGGCGCAGTACCGTGTGACTGCCGCCGACCCACAGACCGGTTCCCCGAGGAAGAGCGGCATGCAGATCACCCAGGGCGGCGACGACCTGGCTGGCACTGGGGCAGCCCGAGTACGACAAGGCCACGACATCGGCACGCTGGGCCGCTGCGGCCGCGGCGATCTCGCGCGACGGCAGGCAGGTGCCGAGTGGCACGCAGCGGCAGCCCTCGATCACGAGCAGGGCTTCGGCCATCAGCAGGCCGAGACCATGGACCTCGTTCGGCAGGGTGGCCAGGACGACGACCGGCGGACCGGCCGGGCGCGGCACGCTGCCGATCGCGCCCCGCAGCAGCGACTGCAGCTGCTCGGTATACAGATGCTCCTGCCAGATCTCGATCTCGCCGCGAGCCCAGCACTCGCCGATCGCGCGGGTCAGCGGCGCGCACACGTCCAGCACGAAGCGCTCCAGACCGAGGCGCAGCAGCGATTGCGCCAGCGACTGCCTCAGCGCCTCGATGCGCTCGTCGCGCAGCAGGCCGACCAGATGCCGCAGGTCTTCCTCGCCGGGGCTTCCCGGCGCGGCCGCCTCGACTTCGGCGCCGGCCGGCACGGCACGGCCATCCAGCAGCGCGCGCAATCGGTCCGCGGGCAGGGGAACGACACGCCCGGGACGGTGGCCCGCGTCGATCAGGCGGCGTACCAGGACCAGACGCTCGACCTGGTCGGCCGGATAGCAGCGCTCGCCGAAGGCATTGCGCAGCGGCACCGGGAATCCGTAACGCCGCTCCCAAACCCGCAACAAATCCTTCGACAAGCCGGTGTCGCGCTCGACGGCGGCGATGCCGAACGTCCCGGCAAAAGACGGCCGCGGATCATTCACGGCGGATCGGTGCAAAAAGATTCTGATCGCTTTTCGTCATGGACAAAAACGCCCGCGCAGGCGAGTCTCCCGTTGTTTTCCGGCGGATTATAGGAATCGACGCTCGTGATGCCCAGGACAACCTCGGTCCTGGTTGAGGTCATTGCGGTGCTTGCCGGGCAGCCTTCCGGGGGCCGAAAATGCCATGACCGAATAGTCGCTACTTGACTGTTCGGTCATTTCTAGTATTCTTCGGTCACGGCACGCGCGGACGGGACTAGCACCTGCGCCGCAATCGAACACCGAGGAACCACGATGAACGCACCGGAAAAGCTGTTCCTGCCCGACGTGCAGTCGGTCACCGACCTGCGCGACCTGCCGATCCAGCGCGTCGGCGTGCGCGACATCGCCCATCCGGTCATCGTGAAGACCCGCGACGGCGAGCAGCCGAGCGTGGCACGGATCGCCATGTACGTCGGTCTGCCGGGGGACGTCAAGGGAACCCACATGTCGCGCTTCCTGGAGCTGATCCAGGCGCACAGCGAACCGCTGTCGTGCGACACGATGAGCACGCTGATGCGCACGATGCTGGCGCGTCTGGAGGCGGCCTCGGGTTACATCGAAGTGCGCCTGCCCTACTTCGTGCGCAAACGCGCGCCTGTGTCGGGCGTCGAGAGCCTGATGGACTACCAGGTGACGATGCGCAGCGAGGTGACCGCAGGCGTGGAGAGGCAGACCGTGAAGGTGGTGGTGCCGGTGACCAGCCTGTGTCCGTGCTCCAGGGACATCTCCGAGTACGGCGCCCACAACCAGCGCTCGCACGTCACGATCTCGGCCAGCGTTTCCTCGTCGGTCGACATCGAGGACCTGATCGGCGCCGCCGAACAGGCTGCGTCTTGTGAAGTGTGGGGGCTGCTCAAGCGCCCCGACGAGAAATACGTGACCGAACGCGCCTACGACAATCCGAAGTTCGTCGAGGACCTGGTGCGCGACGTGGCGCTTGCCCTGAATGCACTCGCGAAGGTCGATTCGTACGTGGTCGAGGCGGAGAACTTCGAATCCATCCACAATCACTCGGCGTACGCGATGATCGAATACGCCAGACCCGGCCGCTCGGCCTGAACAGGAAAACCCGCACATGCACATCGCGGTCATCGGCGCCGGAATCTCCGGCCTGTCTGCAGCCCTGCGGCTGCAGGATCGGCATCGCGTCACGCTGTTCGAGGCGGCGCCGCGCGCGGGCGGCCACGCCAACACCGTCGACGTGACGCTCGACGGCATCCGTCACCCCGTCGACACCGGCTTCCTGGTCTACAACGAGCGCACGTATCCGAACCTGATCGCGCTGTTCGCGGAACTCGAAGTGCCCGTCGCCCCCTCGGACATGTCGTTCGCGGTGTCGGTCGGACCGCATCGCTTCGAGTGGTGCGGATCCGAACCTCAGGACGCCTGCTGTCCCAGCCTGCGAACGCGCTGTCGCCTTCGTTCTGGCGGATGCTGGCCGACATCGTGCGGTTCAACCGGGAGGCCACGGCGCTGGCTCGCCGCCGGCGACTCGGCCGATCCTCGACCGATCGCTCGGCGAGTACCTGCAGCACGAGGGCTACAGCGCGACGTTCCGCGACGGCTACCTGCTGCCGATGGCCGCCGCGATCTGGTCCTGCCCGATGAGCACGATGCTCGGATTTCCGCTCGGCAGCTTCGTGCGCTTCTTCCACAACCACGGCCTGCTGCAGGTCGCCGACCGTCCGCAGTGGTACACGGTGCGCGGCGGTTCCCGCGAATACGTCGACCGGATCTGCGCGCGGCTTCGCGACCTGCGGCTCGGCACTCCGGTCACCTCGATCCGGCGGCCCGCCGCGGCCGAGGGCGGCGGTGTCGCTGATCGACTCGGCGCGCGGCGTCGAGCGCTTCGACCACGTCGTGATGGCCTGTCACAGCGACCAGTCGCTGCGCCTGCTGGACGATGCCGACGGCGACGAGCGGACACTGCTCGCCGCCGTCCCGTATCAGCCGAACACCGCATGGCTGCACACCGACGCACGACTGATGCCGCGGCGGCGGGCAGCCTGGGCGGCGTGGAACTACCTCAGCAACGGAGACCCCGACGCCCCGGAAGTGTCGGTGACCTACTGGCTGAACCGCCTGCAGCCGCTGCCCTTCCGTTCCCCGGTGTTCGTCAGCCTGAACCCGCTGACGCCGCCCGATCCTCGTCGCACGATCGCGCGGCTGTCGACTACGATCATCCGATCTTCGACCGCGACGCGATGGCGGCACAGCGGCGCCTGCCAGCGATGCAGGGTCGGCGCGGCACGTGGTACGCGGGCGCCTGGACCGGTTACGGGTTTCACGAGGACGGACTGCGCTCCGGCCTCGCGGTCGCGCAGGCGCTGAACGCGACGCCCGAAGAGCGGCGCGAGGCGGCCTGAGTCCCGCGATGCAAGCCGACCAGCCGACCATGCAGGACAGATCCGGCACGACAGCCGGGGGTGGACTCGCTCGCCTGGCGCGCGGAGGCTGGGAGCTGCTGTTCGGCGAAGTCCGCCATGCACGGCTGCGGCCGGCGCACCACGCGTTCCGGTACCGGGCCTTCCATCTGCGCGTGCCGGTCCATCGCCTGGCCGACACCGGCCGCGGCAACCTGCTGTTCGGCGTCAACGCGCCGGGCCTGCTGTCCTTCCGTGAAACCGACCACGGCGACGGCGGACCAGCGCTCGCCTTCATCCGCGGCCTGTTGCGCGATGCCGGGTTGCGGGCGGACGGCGAAGTGTGGCTGCACACGTTTCCGCGCATGCTGGGCTACGCGTTCAAGCCGGTCAGCTTCTGGTTCTGCCACGACAGCGAAGGCGGGCTCGTTGCGGTGGTCGCCGAGGTCAACAACACGTTCGGCGAACGGCACTGCTACCTGCTCGCCAACCCCGACGGCGGCGCGCTGCGCGCCGGCGCGGAATTGCGCGCGCCGAAGGTGTTCCACGTGTCGCCGTTCTGCGGCGTCGAAGGCCGATACCGGTTCCGATTCCTGAGCAACGGTCGCCGCAGCATCGCCCGCATCGACCTCGACGACGACACGGGCGCACTGCTCACGACGAGCCTGAGCGGAGAACACCGTCCGCTCGACGCGCGGGCCGTCGGTCGAGCTCTGCTGCTCCATCCCGCGTTCACGGCGATGGTGATCGCGCGGATCCACTGGCACGCGCTGAGCCTGTGGCTCAAGCGCGTGCCGTTCCATCGCAAGCCAGCCCCTCCCGAGGGCTTCGTCACACGCGCACCACGATGAAGACGCTGACCGCCCCCGCCGCGCTCTCCTCCGGCCATTCGACCCGCCAGGACGGGTTCCGACATCGCTCCGTGCCTCGGGCAGCGCGCCCATTGCTCGAGATGCTGGACGCCTGCGCCACGGCAGTGTGCACCTGACGCTGCCGGACGGATCCTGCTGCACCTTCGGCAACGGCGAGCCCCGCGCCGCCGTGCGGCTCGCGAACTGGAGGCTGTTTCGCGAGGTGCTGGCGCGCGGCGACATCGGCCTCGCCGAGACCTACATCGCGGGCGACTGGAGCACCGACGATCTTCATGCGGTGCTGGACGTGGCCGCGGCGAATCGCGACACCCTCGAGCGCGCGGTCTACGGCGCTGGTGGAGTGCGCTCGTCCACCAGCTTCGGCACCGCCTGAACCGGAACAGCCGCGCAGGTTCGCGCCGGAACATCCACGCGCACTACGACCTGGGCAACCGGTTCTACGAGCTCTGGCTCGATCGCGGCATGACGTATTCGAGCGCGCTGTTCGAAGGCGAACGCGAACGCCCGCTGTCGGTGGCTCAGGACGCGAAGTACCGGAGAATCCTGGATCGTCTCGATCTGCCTGCGGGCGCGTCGGTGCTCGAGGTCGGCTGCGGCTGGGGCGGCTTCGCGCAGCACGCTGCAGAGCATGCGTTGCAGGTCAAGGGCCTGACGCTGTCGACCGAGCAGCTGGCATGGGCACGGCAGCGCCTGACCGATGCCGGCCTCGCCGACCGCGTGCAGTTCGCGCTGCAGGATTACCGGGACGAACGCGACCGCTACGACGGCATCGCGTCGATCGAGATGTTCGAGGCGGTCGGCGAGCGTTACTGGCCCGACTACTTCGCGATGATCGCCCGTTGCCTCGAGGGGCGGGGGCGCGCCGTGATCCAGACGATCACGATCGCCGACGAGCTGTTCGAACGCTACCGCCGCGGCACCGACTTCATCCAGCAGTACGTGTTCCCGGGCGGCATGCTGCCGTCGCCGTCGGTGTTCGAGGCGTACGCGCGCCGCGCCGGACTGCGCGTCACGGATCGCTTCGCGTTCGGCCCGGACTACGCGACGACACTGCGGCAGTGGCGGGTCGACTTCACCGCCCGGCTGGCGGACGTGGCGGCTCTCGGCTTCGACGATCGCTTCGTTCGGATCTGGTCCTTCTACCTAGCGTACTGCGAGGCCGCGTTCCGGCACGGCAGCACCGACGTCTATCAGTTCACGCTCGAGCGCGCATGAACCGCCTGCCCGCCATCCTCTGCTGCGCCCTGCTGATCGCGGCGTCCCAAACGGTCCCGGCACGCGCGGCGGACGCGCATCCCGCCGGGGCGCCACCGACCGTGGTGTCCGCGATCCCGCAGGCGAGACTGCTCGGGCAGGCCGTGCTGCGCTGGTTCGGATTGCGGATCTACGAGGCCCGCCTGTGGGCCGGAATGACGGGTCTCGACCCGGCACGCTACGAGCAGGCGGCGTTCGCCCTCGACCTGCTCTATGCCCGTGCGCTGGAAGGCGCGGCGATTGCGCAGGCCAGTCACAAGGAGATCGCGCGCATGGGATTCGGCTCGCCCGATCAGCGCGCCGGCTGGCTCGACGCGATGGCGCGCATCTTCCCCGATGTACGCCCCGGCGACCGGATCACCGGCGTCAACCGTCCGGAGCGCGGCGTCGCATTCTTCCGCAACGACCAGCCGATCGGCGCAATCGAGGAGCCCGGCTTCGCCCGGGCGTTCTTCGCGATCTGGCTCGACCACCGCACGCAGGCGCCCGAGGTTCGGGCCGCGCTGCTCGGCTCCGACGCCAAGGCGTCCCCGAAGTGAAGCCGCCCATCTCGCTGCGCCCGCTGGCTGCCTACGGCGCGCTGCGGCTGCCGCTGGCACTGCTCGAACTGCCGATGTTCGTGCTGCTGCCGGCCCTCTACGGACAGACTCTGGGGGTCGGGCTGGGCGTGGTCGGCGCCGTGCTGTTCGTGACGCGGCTCGCCGACGCGCTGGCCGACCCGGTGATCGGCATGACGATCGACCGTCTCGGCCGGCGCGTGAACCCGCGCCGCTGGATCCTCTTCGGACTGCCGCCGCTGGCGATCGGCTTCACGGCGATGCTGCATCCGGCGGTCGGTGCCGCCGCTTTGCCGGCCTGGCTGGCGGTCAGCTCGCTGCTCACCTACCTGGCCTATTCGAGCGTGTCGATCGCGCACCAGGCCTGGGGTTCGACGCTCGGTCAAAGCACTTCGGAACGCACCCGCGTCACGTCGGTGCGCGAAGCTTTCGGGCTGGCAGGCGTGGTCCTGGCGGCCGGCCTGCTCGGGACCGGCAACACCGTCGCGCTGGCGGCGAGCTTCGTGCTGCTGACGGCGATCGCGGCGGTCGCGTTGCGCGCGGCACCGCTGCCGCACCACGAGGGGTCCGGGCGCGCCGCTGCGGGCCGTCCCGACGCCGACGGCCGGCAGGCGGATGCTCGCGGCTTCGCCGGCGGCCTTGCCGCCTGGCGCGAGGTGTTCGGCAACCGCGCTTTCCGCTGGCTGCTCGCGGCATTCGTTCTGAACGGCATCGCGACCGCCATCCCGGCAACCCTGGTGCTGTTCTTCGTGCGCGATGTCCTCGGCGCCTCGCAGGACATGACCGCCGGATTCCTGATCGCGTATTTCCTGTCCGGAGCGCTGGGCATGCCGCTGTGGGTCCGTGCCGCGAAGCGGTACGGATTCCGCTACGCGTGGCTGCTCGGCATGACCTTCGCCGTGCTCGCGTTCATCTGGGCTCTGGCCCTCGACCGCGGCGACTGGGCGGCGTTCCTCGTGGTGTGCGTGCTGACCGGACTGGCTCTGGGCAGCGATCTCGCGGTCCCTTCGGCGTGGCTCGCTGCGATCATCGCCGATGCCGGACACGCGGGGCGCCGCGAAGGCGCGTACTTCGGCGTGTGGAGCCTGGCGACGAAGGCGAATCTCGCCATCGCCGCGGGCACCGCGCTGCCGCTGCTCGCCTTCTTCGGCGGCGGGCCGCAAGCCGACGGCGGAGGCGCTGCCGCCGGCGGCACGCTGGCGCTGAGCCTGATCTACGCGGCACTGCCGAGCGCGCTGAAGCTCGCCGCCGGGGTGCTGGTGCTGCTTGCGCCGACACACGACGGCGCCGGACGCGTCGATGCCGATTTCTCCGGAGAACGACGATGATGCGCAGGCTCCTCCTGCTGGCCCTGATGCCAGTCCTTCTGCTGTTCGGCGCGTGCGGCAGCGTCGATCCCGGTGCCTACACGGACCAGAAGCCGGCGCTGGAGCTGCGCCGCTACTTCGACGGCACCGTCGACGGCTGGGGGATGGTGCAGGACCGCTCCGGCAAGGTGCTGCGCCGCTTCGCCGTCACGATCGATGCGCGCTGGCAGGGCGACACCGGCACGCTGGACGAACACTTCGTCTGGTCGGACGGAGAGCGCCAGCGGCGCGTGTGGACGATCCGCGATCTCGGCGGCGGCCGCTATTCGGGCACGGCCGACGACGTCGTGGGCACGGCCGCCGGGATCGCGACGGGCAATGCGCTCAATTGGCGATACACGATGGCCCTGCCGGTCGACGGCAGGACCTGGCACGTCGGCTTCGACGACTGGATGTTTCTCGTCGACGAACGCGTGATGCTGAATCGCGCGACGATGAGCAAGTTCGGCGTGCGGCTGGGCGAAATCACTCTCTCCTTCACGAAGCGCTGAACATGACCGCACTGAACGAGTCGATCTCCGACTGGCGCGGCCGGCGCGTCTGGATCGCCGGCGCGTCGAGCGGCATCGGCGCAAGCCTCGCGTCGCGTCTGCTGCGCGCCGGCGCGAACGTGTGCCTGACCGCGCGCAACGGCGCCGCACTCGAGGAGATCGCCGCGATCGCTCCGCACTGTGCGCTGCCGCTGGTTGCCGACGTGACCGACCCGCTGGCACTACGGAGGGCGCACGACCGGATGCTGGCGAAGTGGGGCGGAATCGACCTGGTGGTCTGGCTGGCCGGCACCTACACGCCGATGCGCGCCCACGACTTCGAGCTGCGGGCCGCGATCGACACGCTGGACACCAACCTGAATGCCGTCTACAACGGCCTGTCGGTGGTGCTGCCGACCCTGCTTCGACAGCGCAGCGGCGGCATCGCGCTGGTGTCCAGCGTCGCCGGCTACCGCGGCCTGCCCCGGTCGCTCGCCTACGGGCCGAGCAAGGCAGCCTTGCACAACCTCGCAGAGTCGCTGTACCTGGACCTCCGCCCGATGGGGGTGTCGACGTACCTGGTCAACCCGGGCTTCGTGCGCACCCGGCTCACCGCCGGCAACGACTTCCACATGCCGGCGCTGATCGACTGCGAGCAGGCCTGCGACCAGATCCTGAAGGGCTTCGCCGCCGGCCGCTTCGAGATCCACTTCCCGGCGCGCTTCACGCTGGTGCTCAAGCTGCTGCGCCTGCTGCCGTACCGTGTGTACTTCGCGCTGATCCGCGCGTTCACGGGCAGCGATCGCGCGCCCACGCAGCACGCCAACGACGCACTGCGCTGACCGTCGGACGAGGCCGCACGCGATGGATCTGCACGCAGCCAGCACCCCGGAAGCGGACGACCGCGCCCGCGACGCACTGGACAGCGTAGTCCGCTTCTTCGAGGGCATCGGGCCGGAAGATGTCGCCCGCATCGGCGAGCTCTACGCGAGCGACGCCCGCTTCGTCGACCCGTTCAACGACGTCACCGGCTGCGCCGCGATCGAGGGCATCTTCGCCCACATGTTCGTGCAGCTCGATTCGCCGCGCTTCGTTGTGCACGACCGGATCCGCGACGGTGCGCAGGCCTTCCTGACCTGGGACTTCGAATTCCGGTTCCGCGCGGGCGCCCCGCGCGGACTGCAGCGCATCCGCGGCAGCACACACCTTCGCTTTGCCGCCGACGGCAAGGTGACCCTGCATCGCGACTACTGGGACGCGGCAGCGGAGCTGTACGAGAAGCTGCCGGTGATCGGCGCGCTGATGCGCTGGCTGCGGCGTCGCGCCTCGGCGCCGGCCTGACCCGCCGCGCCTGGCCGATGCGGCGAGCTTCCCGGGAGGGCCGGCCGATCACAGGGATCGACAGGGCGCGCAGGCTTGATAGAATGACTGGTTGACATTCGGGTACCGCCATGCTTTATCCCCAGCTTTTCCAGTCCCTCGAACGCGTCCGCTGGAGCCTCGACACCGACATTCCCTGGGATCGCTTCGACGCGTCCCTGCTGTCGGACGAGCAGGCGCGCACGATCAAGATGAACGCGATCACCGAGTGGGCGGCGCTGCCCGCGACCGAGATGTTCCTGCGCGACAACCGGCACGACAGCGACTTCTCGGCGTTCATGTCGGTCTGGTTCTACGAGGAGCAGAAGCATGCGCTGGTGCTGATGGAGTACCTGCGCCGCTTCCGGCCCGACCTGGTCCCGACCGAAGAGGAACTGCACGCGGTGCGTTTCGAATTCGACGAGGCGCCGCCGCTCGAGACGCTGATGCTGCACTTCTGCGGCGAGATCCGGCTGAACCACTGGTACCGCAGGGCGGCCGAGTGGCACACCGAACCGGTGATCAAGGTGATCTACGACACCATCTCCCGCGACGAAGCTCGTCACGGGGGCGCTTACCTGCAGTACATGAAGCGCGCGATCGGCCAGTTCGGCGACGCGGCCCGCACGGCGTTCGCCAAGATCGGAGTGCTGATGGCCAGCGCGCGCCGCACGACGCAGGCGCTGCACCCGACCAACCTGCACGTGAACAAGGGACTGTTCCCGAACGACACGGTGCAGAGCCGGCTGCCCGAGCCGGGCTGGCTCGAACACTGGCTCGACGAGCAGATCCAGTTCGACGCATCGTGGGAGGGCAAGGTGGTCGATCGGATTCTGCACAACCTGTCGCTGCTGCTCGGTCGCAGCTTCAAGACCGCTCAGGATCTGAACCGGTACCGCCGCGATCTCATCCGCGGCGAGCCTTCACCGGCCTGAGCGCACGGCGGGGGTGGCCGGCGAATTCCTCCGTGACGCGACCAGGCGGACCACGGCCGATGGACCTTCCGGCGGCTGAATCCGTGAGCTCCCCGCCCCACGCTGTCGCGTTCGAATCCAAAATCGTCGCGCCGCACAGGCTGCCCGACGCGCTGCGCGGCTGCCCGCGCCCCCTGGTGTTCACCAACGGCGTGTTCGACCTGCTCCACCGCGGGCACGTGACCTACCTCGCCCGCGCGCGCGCACTCGGCGCCTTCCTGGTCGTCGCCCTGAACAGCGACGCGTCCGTACGCAGGCTCGGCAAGGGCGACGACCGCCCGATCAACGCCTGCGAGGACCGCATGGCCGTGCTCGCCGCGCTCGGCTGCGTGGACATGGTGACGTACTTCGAAGAGGACACCCCTCTGGCGCTGATCCTTGCCGCCCGACCCGACGTGCTGGTCAAGGGTGGCGACTGGCCGGTCGATCGCATCGTGGGCGCCGCCGAGGTATCGGCGGCCGGTGGCCGGGTGGTGTCGATCCCCTTCGAGTTCGAGCGCTCGACCACCCGCATGCTGGAACGCATCCGCCGCCACGGCTGAGCAACCGCGCCGGCAAGCGGCACCGATGCCGGCGGCACGGGCGACCTCAGCGCGACGCGGCGTCCGCGCCCGCTGGCGGCGTAGCCGCCGGCGCGGGCGCGGCCTCGGCGGCAGTCGTGGCCGCCTCGGCCGAAGACGCGGGCACCGCGGACTGTCCCGGCGCCGGCAGCGCGGAGGCGGGCGGCGCACCGGCCCCCGCGACCCCGGACGGCAATACGGTCAGCCGCTCGGCAGCCACCTGCCGCGCGACACGCTCGGGATCGCGCCCTCCCGGGATCCAGGCGGCGAGCATCCCCTGCCACCAGAAGAACAGCACCACGTTGATCAGCACCAGCAGCAGCAGCACGCCTCTCATTGCCGATCTCCGCCGCCCGCCAGGCGCATCGGCGGCGCATCCGTCGTGCCGCGCAGGTCGCCGAGCCGCGCCGACACATCGCCGACGGACACTTCTACCACCTGCCCATCGGTACGCAGGATCAGGCTTCCGTCGGCACCAACGCCGATCGCAGTGCCGACCAGCGTCGGCCTGCCGGACTCGACGACCGAAACCTCCCGCCCGGCCAGCACGTCGAACTCGGCCCATTCGCGCGCGGTCTGTCCGAAGCCGTCGGCCAGGAAGGCGTCGATCCGTCGCAACAGCGCGCCCGCGAGTTCGCCGGCCAGCCGGTCGCGATCGATCGGCATCGGCCGGTCGTCGAACAGCCCGCCGACCGGCTGGCCGATCTGCCGCGCCAGTTCCGCCGACATGCGCAGGTTGACGCCTAGCCCGACGACGATGCGCCGCATCGGCATCGACAGGCGTGTTTCGATCAGCATTCCCCCGACCTTGCGGCCGTCGCGCAGCAGGTCGTTGGGCCACTTGAGTCCGACGCCGTCGACATGCCGGGACAGGGCGCGCGCAACCGCGACGCCGAGCACGATCGACAGGCCGATCAGAGGATGCGCACCCGGCGCCACGCGATCGTCGCAAACCACCGACATCGTGATCGAATCGTCGGGATCGCTCACGAACACCCGGCCGCGGCGGCCGCGGCCCGCCACCTGCATGCCGGCGAGCAGCACGCCGCGACCGGGGTGCTGCAGGGGTCGGCCCATCAGTTCGAGGTTGGTGGATCCGACCGTGCGCACGACCTCGACCGCACCCTCGTCCAGGCCGGCGGCAGCGGCCACCACGGACCGGTCGTAGGGCAGCGCGCCGGCGTGCCGCCGCCCACCCGCGCGGAGGTTTTCGAGGAGGTCCTTGGGGGCACTGGTCACGGCCGGAATCATATCCTGTACCCTCCGGGGCGAACGCTTGGGGGCCGTCCCGCCCGACGCTCCCGAGGTTCCCGCCCGATGCCGATCGAACCCAGCCAGCGCCGCTCCGCTCTCGCCCAGGTGATGCTCTGCGCCTACCTGGCAGCACTGGCCTACGGCAGCCTGTATCCGATGACGGGCTGGCGGGCGATCGGCGGCTCGGCGCTGGGCTTCCTGGCCGAGCCGTGGCCGCGCTACTGGACGCGCCTGGACGTGCTGGCCAACGTCGCCGTCTACGCGCCGCTCGGAGCGATCGCCGTCTCGCTTGCGCGGCGCCGGGAAGCCGGCGCGATCCGTCCGATCCTGCTCGCCACGGTGGCCGGCAGCGCAATGTCGATCCTGATGGAGGCATTGCAGAACTACCTTCCGGGCAGGGTTTCCTCGCAGCTCGACTGGCTCGCGAACACCGCCGGGGCACTGCTGGGCGCCGTGCTGGCGGCGGCGTGGGCGCGCCAGGAACGCGAGCACCCGTCGTGGCAGCGCGCGAGCCTGGAACCGCTCGACGGTTCGATCGGACTGGCGCTGCTGGCCGGGTGGGTGGTGATCCAGACCCTTCCGCAGCGCATGCTGTTCGGTCACGGCGCACTGATCGGCCCGCCGCCGGGCCTGCCGCGGCTCGACCCCGCCTACGCGGTGCTCGCAGAAGCAATCGGCGCGGGTGCCGCGGTCGTGGCGATCGGCATGCTGGTGCGCGAACTGTTCCCGCCTGCCGCGCCGCGACGCCTGCTCACGGCCGCGGTGGTCACCGGCGGCCTGCTCGCGAAGACAGTCGGCTCGGCCTGGCTGCGCGGGCCGGAGCTGGCCTTCGCCTGGCTGTCGGCGGGCGCTCAAGGGGGCCTGGTCATCGGCGCCGTCGCGCTCGCCCTGCTGGCGTCGGCGCAGCGCCGGGCGCGCCTGCACTTCACGATCGGCGCACTGGCATGCACGGCCGTGCTGGTGAACCTGTTTCCCGTCGACACCTATCACGAGACGATGTCCAGCCCGTCGCCGGTCGGCGCGTGGCGCAACTTCGACGGCCTGCTGCGCGGCGCGGCGCTGCTCTGGCCAATCGCCGCGTTCGTCTGGTGCATCCGGCGCCTGAGCGCATTGCGCGCCGAGGCCGGTTCTATAATGGTCCGCAAACCATGAGCTCCTTCTACAAACACCACATCTTCTTCTGCACCAACCGTCGCGACGGCGACGACCGGCCCTGTTGCGCGAACCGCAACTCCGAAGCGTTGCAGGCGCATGCGAAGGCGCGCGTGAAGGCGCTCGGACTGAGCGGCGAGGGCCAGATCCGGGTGAACAAATCCGGCTGCCTCGACCGCTGCGAGCACGGACCGGTCGTGGTGGTCTATCCCGACGCCGTCTGGTACACGGTCATCGACGAGAAGGACGTCGACGAGATCATCGATTCGCACCTGGTCGCGGGCCGGCCGGTCGAGCGTCTGCGGATGGAATGAACGCGGGCACCTCGATCGTCTCGCTCGACGGTCCGCATGGCGCGATCGACGTTGCGGTCGACCGCCCCGCCGGCCAGCCGCTCGGCGCGGCGATCGTGGCTCATCCTCATCCGCTGCACGGCGGCACGCGCGACAACAAGGTCGTGCAGACGCTGGCCCGCGCCCTCGTCCAGTCGGGTACCTTTGCTGGCGCCCCAACTTTCGCGGTGTCGGCGGCTCGGCGGGCGCTCACGACGAGCGGCATCGGCGAAGCCGACGACCTCGCCTGGCTTGCCGGGCGCCTGCACGCCGATCCGCATTCGGCCGGCAGGCCGACGTGCCGCTGATCCTGGCCGGATTCTCGTTCGGCGGCTTCGTCCAGACCCGCGTCGCAAGCCTGCTCGCGGCCGCGGGCGGCAGGCCGCCTCGCCTCGTGCTGGTCGGGCCGGCGGCCTCGCGCTTCGCACTCGAGCGCGTTCCGGCCGACACGCTGGTGATCCACGGCGAGGTCGACGACGTCGTGCCGCTGGCGTCCGTGTTCGACTGGGCGCGCCCGCAGGAACTGCCGATCGTCGTGATTCCCGGCGCCGATCATTTCTTCCATCGGAAGCTCCCCGTCATCAAGCGGCTCGTGCTCGCGTTCGTCGCTGGCGCAGGCGGGCCGGATTCGGAATGAACCGGCGCGATGGAATGCGACGCGCAACTGGTCCTGCACAAGACCGAGAAGGCCTTTCAGGAGTTGCGCCAGCGGACGTTCGGGCTGAACCCGCGCGTGCGTCAGATCCTGATCCTGATCGATGGCCGTCGCGCGTATCAGGAGCTCGCCCGGATGATGCCGGGCGACGAGCTCGCCCGCTGCGTGGCGCATGCTCGAGGAACAGGGCTTCGTGCGGCGCGCGCCACAGGTGGGCGCGCAACCGGCCGGGGCGGCGACGCCGGCCGCGCCGCCCTCTGCAGCCATCGCCCCCGCCGCCGCGGCGCCGCAACCGGACCTGCCGGCCCTGCGGCGCCGGGTCGTTCGACTTCTGCTCGATGCGATCGGTCCGCACGGCGACGAACTGGCGCTGCGGCTGGAGCGCAGCCGCAGCCTGGACGAACTGCGTGCGCTGATTCCCGCGGCTGCTTCGGTGGTCGAAGCGGTGGCGGGTCGCGGTGCCAGCGCCAGCTTCCTTGAACGCGTGGCGAGGCTCTGAACCCCCAGATGTCACGTGACCTCGACCCTCGCCTCGTATTCGCGAAAACCGAGGCCGGCGCGGCCGAGGTCGCCGCACGCGCGCTGAATCTGACCACCTCCGAGCGGCGCATCCTGATCCTGCTGGACGGGCGACGGCGTCTGGCCGACCTGCCGTCTTTCGCACGTCCCGGCGAACTCGACCCGATCGTCGACCGCCTCGAAGCGGCCGGTCTGATCGCGCTGGCCGGCATCGCCGACGAGCCGGCAGCAAGCGACGCCGAAGCCCGGCGGCAACGCGAACGGCGCGGTCCAGTCGCGGATCCAGGCCGTCCTCGACGGCGCGTTCGAGCGCGAGATCGGCGCCGCCGGCCTGATCTTCGAGGCACGTCTGCGCGACTGCCACAACCTCGAGGTGATGCGCCGGGTGCTGCGCGACGCCATCGACCAGGTCGAGCGGATGCGGCGGCGCGAGGCCGCCGAGCGCATCCTCGAGCGCGTGCGGCCGGTCTACGCCGAACTCGCCGCGCCCTGACCGGTGGCAGGGTCGGCGCGGGTGGCGACTATAATCCGCGCCTGCCCAATCCTGCGGCTGTCGTCCGGTGGCCTCGTCGATCTGCCGGGCCCGGTCGCGCGCCGGGACCTCCCGGACGATGCTCCGATCGAACGCACTTCGCGACTCCCTCTTCGCCGGCGGCACTGACGCTGCGTCCCATGCTGCCTGGTCGCAGTTGCCGCCGCCGACGCTTGCGGCGCGGTCATGGCTGCTGCTCGACGTGACCACCGGCCAGGTGCTGGCGAGCGCCGAGCCCGACACTGAAGATCGAACCGGCGTCGCTGACCAAGCTGATGACCGCCTACCTGGTGTTCAACGGCGCTGCAGCGAGAAGCGGCTCACGCTCGACCAGCGCCCGCCGGTATCGCCAGGCCGCCTACAAGGCGATCGGCTCGCGCATGTTCGTCGATCCGGCCAAGCCGGCCACCGTCGACGAGCTGCTGCACGGCATGATCGTCCAGTCGGGCAACGACGCATCGATCGTCCTCGCCGAGGCGCTGGCCGGCAGCGAGGCGGCGTTCGCCGCAGCTGATGAACCGCGAAGCCGCAGCGGCATGGGCATGAGCAACACGCAGCTTCCGCAATGCCACCGGCCTGCCCGACCCGCAGCACTACTCGACCGCGCGCGACCTCGTCGACTGCTGGCGGCCCGGCTGATCGAGGACTTCCCGCAGACTACTACGGCTGTACTCGCAGAAGGAGTACACGTACAACAACATCCGGCAGCCGAACCGCAACCGGCTGCTGTTCATCGACCCGACGCGTCGACGGCGTGAAGACCGGCCACACCGACGCAGCCGGCTACTGCCTGATCGCCTCGGCCGCCGCGAGCAGCCGGGCGCCGGCTTCCAGCGACGGCTGCTGTCGGTCGTGCATCGGCACGGCTTCGGAGTCGGCGCGCGCGATCGAGTCGCAGAAGCTGCTGAACTACGGCTTCCAGAACTTCGACGCGGTGAAGCGTGCTGGCGGCCGGCCAGCCGATCGGCAAGCTACGAGGTCTGGAAGGGCGCGGCGAACGAGGTCGCCGGCCGGCTTCGTCGCAGGACGTGTTCGTCACGCGTCGCCACGGGCCAGGCGGGCGCGATCAAGGCCGAGATCGAGCGCGTGCAGCCGCTGGTCGCGCCGATCGCCAGGGTCAGCGGATCGGCACGCTGCGCGTGAAGCTCGGCGACCAGGTGCTGCGCCGAACGGCCGCTGCTGGCGCTGGCGGCGGTCGACCGGCGGGCATGCTTCGGCCGTGCCTGGGATACGATCCGCCTGTGGATCAAGAAGTGATCCGGCCGCGCCCGATCGGTGCGTGCGCGGCACGCTCCCGAAGGACGCGACATGACGGCGCAGACCGTCTTCCTGAACGGCGAGTTCCTGCCGATCGAAGAGGCCCGCGTGCCGGTGCTCGACCGCGGCTTCATCTTCGGCGACGGCATCTACGAGGTCGTGCCGGTCTACGGCGGCCGTCCGTTCCGCTGGCCGCATCACCTGGCGCGCCTCGAGCGCAGCCTGGCCAAGGTGCGCATCGACAATCCGCGCGACGACGCAGGCTGGACCGCCACTGGTCGACCGAGCTGGTGAGCCTGCCACGACTGGCCGGACCAGTTCGTGTACCTGCAGGTCACGCGCGGCGTCGCGCGGCGCGACCACGCGTTTCCGGCCGGGGTCGCGCCGACCGTGTTCGCGATGTCGAACGAACTCGTGCCCGTGCCGCAACAGCAGCGCCTGCACGGCGTCGCGGCGATCACGCTGCCGGACGAACGCTGGCTGCACTGCGACATCAAGTCGACCTCGCTGCTGGGCAACGTCCTGGCGCGCCAGGCCGCCGTCGACGCGGGCGCCGCGGAGTGCGTGATGTTCCGCAACGGCTATCATGACCGAAGGGTCGGCCAGCAACATCTGGGTGGTGCGCGGCGGCAAGGTGCTTGGCGCGCCGCGCGACAACCTGATCCTCGAAGGCATTCGCTACGGCCTGATCCACGAACTGTGCGCGGCCTGCGGCCTCGAGCTTCGAGATCGCGCCGCATCACAGCGCGAAGAAGTGTTCGCCGCCGACGAGCTGCTGCTGAGCTCGGCCACCAAGGAAGTGCTGCCGATCACCGCGCTCGACGGCCGTCCGGTCGGCAGCGGCGCGCCTGGGCCGGTGTTCGCGCAGCTGCTACGCCGCCTACCAGGCGGCGAAGGACCGCACGAGCGACGCCGGTCGTACGCGTGACCGCGGCGTCTCGACCGCCGACCGCTCGAGCAGCTGCTGGAGTTCCCGGCCGACTTTCCGATCAAGGTGATGGGGCGCCGGGTCGACGGGCTTCGCCCAGTCGATCTGCGACCTCGTGCGCGAACACGTGCCCGACTTCGATCCCGGCATCGATCGAGCTGCGCCTGTCGTCCACAGGGTTCATTCCTCAGCATCACGCTGCCGCTGCGCATGCGAATCGCGCGACCCAGCTCGAGGCGCTCTATCGCGCTCTGGCCGGCGCACCCGATGGTCAGGGTCGTGCTCTGACGGCTCGCCGCGCCCGCCCCCTGGTCCGGGCCCTTCAGCCCGATGGACTACGCACGCGCGCTCGCAAGCGATGAGAGCGTTCACGCGCGAACGCGGCGCCGAGACGGCCGACGAGATCTGGCTGGTCGAGCATCCGCCGGTGTTCACGCATGGGTCTGGCCGTCGCAGGACGAGCACCTGCTTGCGCCCGGCGACATTCCGGTGGTGCACACCGAACGGGGCGGCCAGGTCACCTATCACGGTCCCGGGCAGATCGTCGCCTACGTGCTCCTGGACCTGCGCCGCGCCGGCCTGACGGTGCGCGGCTTCGTCGAACGGCTCGAGCAGGCCGTCATCGACACGCTGGCCGCGTACGGCGTGCGGCGTCGCGCCGTGCCGGCGCACCGGGCGTCTACGTCGAGGGCGCGCGGGTGCCGGCGCTAAAATCGCGTCGCTCGGCATCCGGATCAGTCGCGGCTGCAGCTACCACGGCGTGGCGCTGAACGTCGCGATGGATCTCGAGCCGTTCCTGCGGATCAATCCCTGCGGGTTTCCGGGGCTTGCGGTGACCGACCTGCGATCGCTGCGTCGGCGACATCGACCCGGCCGCCGTCGCGGACCGCTTCGGCCAGACGCTGGCCAACACGCTCGAAGGCAGCTGACATGTCCGGATCCGAACACAGAACCGACCCGGCAACGCCCGCCGGCGCGGCCTACGACCCTGCAGCGAAGCAGAAGGCGGCGGCCAAGACCTCGCGCATTCCGATCAAGGTCGTGCCGCACGCCGAGGTGCTGAAGAAGCCCGAGTGGATCCGCGTGCGCGCCGGCTCGCACAACACCCGCTTCTACGAGATCAAGTCGATCCTGCGCGAGCACCAGCTGCACACGGTCTGCGAAGAGGCCTCCTGCCCGAACATCGGCGAGTGCTTCGGCAAGGGCACCGCGACGTTCATGATCATGGGCGACAAGTGCACCCGTCGCTGCCCGTTCTGCGACGTCGGCCACGGACGCCCCGACCCGCTCGATGCGGACGAACCCGAGAACCTCGCGAAGACGATCGCGGCACTCGGGCTGTCGTACGTGGTCATCACCAGCGTCGACCGCGACGACCTGCGCGACGGCGGCGCCCAGCACTTCGTCGACTGCATCCGTCGCGTGCGCGAGCTGTCGCCGCAGACCCGCATCGAGGTGCTGGTGCCCGATTTCCGCGGCCGCCTCGACCGTGCGCTGGCGATCCTCGAAGCCGCGCCGCCCGACGTGATGAACCACAACCTCGAGACGGTGCCGCGCCTGTACAGGAGGCGCGCCCGGGGTCGGACTACCATCACTCGCTGAAGCTGCTCGCCGAGTTCAAGAAGCGCGTGCCCGGCGTGCCGACCAAGTCCGGGCTGATGGTGGGGCTGGGCGAGACCGACGACGAGATCGTCGCGGTGATGCGCGACATGCGCGCCCACGACATCGACATGCTGACGATGGGCCAGTACCTCGCGCCGTCGAACGCGCACCTGCCGGTGCGGCGCTACGTCCACCCCGACCAGTTCCGGCGTTTCGAGGAGATCGCGAACGAACTGGGCTTCGCCCACGCGGCGGTCGGCGCGCTGGTACGATCCTCGTACCATGCCGACCAGCAGGCGCACGCCACCGGCCTGGACCACCTGAAGCGCGATGCCGCGGGCTGAAGCCGGCGGCACGCCCACGACGCCAGATCACACGGAGACACCATGATCCAGCTGTATTTCGCCCCGGGCGCCTGCTCGTTCGTGCCGCACGTCGCACTCGAGATCGTCCAGGCGGCCACCGGCACGGCGTTCGAGCCGAAGATGCTCAAGATGGCCAAGGGCGAGCACAAGACGCCCGAGTACCTGGCGCTGAACCCGAATGGCCAGGTGCCGCTGCTGGTCGTCGACGGCAAGCCGCTTGCCCAGATCGTCGCGATCTGCGACTGGCTCGACCGCAGTTTCCCGCAGGCCGGGCTGCTGCCGTCGGATTCGTGGGCGCGCTCGCAGGCGCTGTCGACGCTTGCCTGGATGAACAACACCGTGCACCCGACCTTCACGCACGTGTTCCGCCCGGGCAACTTCGCCGAGAGCGAGGCGGCGCAGGCCGAGATCAGGAAGATGGCGGTGGCGAAGTTCCGCGGCCATCTCGAACGCATCCAGTCGCTGGTCCCCGCTGCCGGTTTCGCGACCGGCGCAAAACTGTCCCCGCTCGACGCCTATGCGGTGACGCTGTTCCGCTGGGGCGGCATGGCCGGCATCGACCCCGCGACGATTCCCGCCTACACCGCCTACGCGGAGCGCGTCGCCGCGCAGGCGCCGGTGGCGGCGGCACTGCAGCGCGAAGGCCTGCAGCTGCACACCTACAAGCCGGCCTGAGCATGACCGCCGGCACCGATCCGCGCCGCGGGCCCGCATCGAACCCCGAGCGCGAGGCCGGCCGATGAAGCTTTCAGTGCTGGACCAGTCGATCTCGCTGGCGGGACACGGCGAGGACGAGGCGATACGCGACACGCTCGACCTCGCGGTGCACTGCGAGACCCTCGGCTACGAACGCTTCTGGCTCAGCGAACACCACAGCCTGTCGACGATCGTCGGCACCGCGCCCGAGATCCTGATGGCGGCGATCGCCGCGCGCACGCGCCGCATCCGCATCGGCAGCGCCGGCGTGATGCTGCCGCATTACTCGGCACTGAAGGTGTCGGAGCAGTTCCGCGTGCTCGACGCTCTGGCGCCCGGACGCATCGACCTCGGCGTGGGCCGCGCGCCCGGCAGCGACATGCGCACGGCGCAGCTGCTCAATCCGAACGCGTATGCGGCCGCCGAGCACTTCCCCGAACAGATCCTCGACCTGCAGGCATGGACGAGCGGCCGCGCGCACGAGGGCGTGGTTGCCCACCCGCGGCCACCGGCGAACGAGGTCGGCACGGTGGCACGCAGCCCCGAGATCTGGGTGCTGGGCAGCTCCGACTACGGCGCGCAACTGGCGGCGCACTTCGGGCTGCCCTATGCGTTCGCGTATTTCTTCATGGACGGCCAGGGGGTCGAGACGGCGCTGCACCTGTACCGCTCGCGCTACCGCCCGAGCGAACGCCATCCCGAACCGAAGGCGACGATCTGCATCTGGGCGCTGGCGGCCGACACCAGCGCCGAAGCAGCGCACCACGCGCTGAGCCGCGAGCGCTGGCGGGTCGACCGCAACCGCGGCCGGCCCGGTCCGCTGCAGTCGCCCGACGCGATCGCGGCGCGCGGTTTCGCGCCGGAAGAGTGGCCGACGGTCGACGCGATGCGCAGGAAGTCCTTCGTCGGCAGCGCCGCCGAAGTTGCGGACAAGATGCGCGCCACCGCGCAGGCATTGCAGCTGGACCACCTGGTGATCAACACCTGGGCCTTCGATCCGGCCGTGCGGCGCAAGTCCTATGCGCTGATCGCCCGCGAATTCGGGCTGGCGAAGGACGGAGCGGACGATGGCAAGTGATCCGGGCGGCGGGCGGGTGAAGCGGCCGCCGCGGCGCAAGCCGGCCTCGGCCGGAAGCGCGGGCGAAAGCGCGGGCGCGGGCAAGCCGCAAAGACCGTCCGGACCGCCCCCGCGGCCGACCACCGCGAAGCCGGTCCGGTCGCGCCGCAAGAGCGCAACCGGACGGCCGCAAGCGCAGGAACTTCCGGCCGTTCAGCTGCGCGGCGAGTTCATCACGCTGGACTCGCTGCTGAAAGTGGCCGGCGTCGCCGACAGCGGCGGCGCGGCCAAAGTCATGGTCGCGCAGGGGATGGTGACCGTCGACGGCCTGCCGGAAACCCGCAAGACCGCGAAGATCCGGCCGGGTCAGCGGGTCGAGGTCGGCGGGATCACGATCCGGGTGGCGGCGGCGCCGGCGGCGGACGCCTGACGATCGGCGACGGCCGACCTTTGACGGGGCAAGTCCCCGTTTTTCGCGACATCGAACGCGACTCCGAGCCCTACAGTGTCTGCGGGAACCGTCCCGAACACGTGGAGCCCGGATGAATCCTCCTGCGATTTCCAGCGAAGCAGCGCTCTGCACGGAAGACGTGCTGCGCGCGCTGCGCCGGCCCATCGCCGTCGTCGGCAACGGCCAGCCCGATCGGCCGATGGGCGGCCTGATCGACCGCCACGCGACGATCATCCGCCTGAACAATTTCGCGATCTCCGGTCACGAAACGATCGTGGGGCAACGCACGTCGATCCGCGTGACAAGCGGGTGGGAAGACATACGGCACTACGACCAGCACCTGGAACTCTCGCCGTTCACCGAGGGCGCGCACGAGTCGCTGAACCTGGCGAGGTACCGTGCCGACAACGCAGTGCCGATCCTGACGGCACGCACCGATGTCCACGAACTGCTGCCGGACCTGCCGAAACCTTCGACGGGCCTGTCGCTGCTGGCGCTCTTTTCGCACCTGGGCATTCCGGTCGCTGCGTTCGGGTTCGACGGTTTCCGCACGGGTCACTACTGGCAACCCGACCCGACATTCTCGACGGTTCACTCCGCCAACGAGCTGAACGTGCTGCTCGCGCTTCCCGGCATCACGCTGCACGGGAGATCGCATCCACACGGGCACCTGCACCACTCGGGCGACCACGAACGCCGGCAGCGAGGCGCAGCCGGACAGATGGAACAGACCGCCCTGGACGAGGCCTCGTTGCTCGAGCGCATGCATCCGCGCGACCCGGCGATCGCCGGCA
Organism: uncultured beta proteobacterium; assembly: GCA_963849015.1. Taxonomy (GTDB): domain Bacteria; phylum Pseudomonadota; class Gammaproteobacteria; order Burkholderiales; family Burkholderiaceae_E; genus Quisquiliibacterium. Next base: position 295,295 of record CAWKFK010000014.1, on the reverse strand, counting down.
CCGCCGCGGACCTGCGTTACACGGCGGGCGACCTCGCTGGCAGCCTGGCATCCGCGCGGCGCGCGGCCCGGCTCACGCCCGACGACGCCGACGCGCATTTCCGGGTCGCCCGGGCCGCGCTGCGGCTCGAACGCATCGAAGTCTTCGAGAATGCACTGGCCCGCACCCTCGATCTGGATGCGCGGCATCCGGACGCGCTGCGACTGCTGGCCCGACTGCAGCTCGACCACGGCTGGCTCGCGGAAGCGGGCGCGCTGTACGCGACCCTGCTCGAAATGGACCGTGACGATGCCGAGGCGCTCGAAGGCGCATTGGTCTGTCACCTGCGCGCCGGAGATCACGATCGTGCCGCCGCCCTGCTGCAGCGTCACCCGCGGTGCACCGCACCCCGGCGCGAAACAATTCTGGAGATCGCATGAGCTACGTCGGCCTGACCAACCTGTCGAACCGCGACACGCCGCACCTGGGCGGCAACATCAAGGAAGGCGACCCGTTCACCTTCGCCCCGTCGGTGTGGAGCTACCTGATCGAGCGCCTCTGTCTGAAATCGGTGCTCGACCTCGGCTCGGGTCTCGGCCATGCGAGCGAGTACTTCTTCTGCCGGGGCCTTCGGGTGCTCGCGGTCGAGGGCGAGCCATCGAACGTCGCGAACTCGCTGTATCCGGCGCTGCATTTCGATCTGACGCGCGGCAGCGTGCAGGCCCGCGTCGACCTGGTGCACTGTCAGGAAGTCGTCGAGCACATCGAGGAACGCCATCTCGACAATCTGCTCGCGTCGATGTGCGCCGGCCGCTTCATTCTGATGACGAACGCGCTGCCGGGCCAGGGTGGACACCATCATGTCAACGAGCAGCCGACCGAATACTGGATCCACCACCTCGCCGAGCGCGGCTGCCAGGTGATGGTCGAGGACACCAGGCGGATCCGCAGACTGGCAGCCGTCGATGGCGCCACCTACCTCGCCCAGACCGGGCTGCTGCTGGCGAACACCCGCCGCGCCTAAGTGCGCCAGACATCACCGGAGACCATCTGTGATCGTGCCCGTCCCCTTCCGGATCCTGAGGAACTGCCACCGACACGACGTGGTGCATCTGCTCGAGGGCCACGACAACGTCGGCGTGGAACTGGGTGTCGCCGAAGGCGTGTTCTCGGAGCGCATGGTGCACTCGGGCCGCTTCGCGACGTTCATCGGCGTCGACATGTACGCGGACATGCACGACACCGCGGAATACAAGCGCGCGCTGCGCCGGGTCGGATTGCAGTCGAGCTACAAGCTTCTTAGGATGCGGTTCGATGAAGCGATCGACCTCTTCGACGACGGCTCGCTCGATTTCATCTACGTCGACGGCTACGCGCACGGCGGCGAGGAGGGTGGCGAGACGATCTTCGAGTGGTTCCGCAAGCTCAAGACCGGTGGTGTGATGGCCGGCGACGACTACCACCCCGACTGGCCGCTGGTGATGGACGCGGTCAACGAGTTCGTGCGTCAGCTCGGCTGCGAACTGCTGATCACGGAGCGTGTCGAGAAGGGCAATCCGTACTGCAAGTACCCGAGCTGGGCGGTGGTCAAGGCCGGCGAGATCCCCTGTGCGGCGCCCGCCGAGATGATCCGCCGCGGCAAGGCTGAGAACTCCAGGATTGCGAAGCTGCGCATGAGCGCGTGACACCCCGGCGCTGCCGGCGAAAGGGCCGGCCGAAGAAATGCCGCGGATCACGCGGCTTTAGTTCGTTGGCGACGTGGAACGCGGCCCCTGCCGGGGCCACGCGGCGTGCGCACGCGAGACGCACGCCCGCCCTCAGGCGGGCTGCCGCAGGTTCGTCCTGCGCAGCGACATGGCCAGCCTGCGCACCGCGGCCAGACTCTCCATGTCCGCGGCGCTGAGTTGCCCGGGTGCCGCCGAGGTCGGCTCGAAGGTTTCCATCTCCGCCTGTTGCAGCCGCACCTTCGTCTGGGCCGCGCCCGACGACTGCACCGGCTGCGACGACTGCACCGGCTGCGACGACTGCGCCGGCGCCAGCGACTGCACGGACAGCGGCCCGGCCCTGCGCGCGCGCTCGTGCATCAGGAACACCTGCCCGAGCGCGGCCGGGCCGGCGGCGACGCCGACCATGCCGCGAAGGATCCGGCCCACGAACGCGTCGGCGCTGTCGTCGAACAGCGAATAGCGTTCGCCCGAGCGCATCAGCGCGCCGAGATTGATCTCGCTCGCCTCGCCGATCCCGAACGCGGACATCAGCTGTGCGGCATCCTCGATCTCGGCGGTCATCGGTGCGCCTTCGAAGCGCACCGCCCCCGACATCGGACGCATGCGCTGCATCGGAACCGAGTCGATCACCGCGCAGCGGCGCGACGTGTCGTCGACCAGCCGCGGCCACAGGTAGTCGAAGCCGCCGCCGCTGTCGTTGAGCTGCAACGAGGGCAGCACCGCCTGCAGGAAGCGGGTCTGGAACACCGGCGCGGTGTTCTCGACGAAGTTGGTGAAGCGCAGCCCGAAATGCTCGTTGCGCAGGGTGATCGGGTGCGGTGTCGGGCTGTCGCGCGTCAGGGCCGGATGCGCCAGCCACAGGTCGAGTCCGCTGCAGATCCCGAACATGCGCGACACGTCGTCGGCGTTCGTGATCACGTCGCCCTGAGCCAGCCAAACGTAGTCGTAGGCACGCCAGTCGAGCACGTCGGAGCCCAGCAGCTCGCGCAGCGCCGGCCACTTCGAACCGGTCGTGTCGATGCGGATGGCATCGGGGCGGCAGAAGCGGTCGGGGTGTTCTCCGCCGTAGCTGACGACCAGGTCCCAGTTGCGCTCGCCGGCGCCGAGCCAGCGCTCGTGCAGCGAGTCGTCACCGGCCCGGACAATGACGAGAAACCGTCGGCTGCTGGACATCGCGAGAACTCCTTTGATGGACTTGCGCCGACTTTAGGCGGATCCGATGCGCGGCAAGGCGCGAATAGCGAAAGGTTGGCGCAGCATTTCCCGGCATCCGCGCCGTTCACCGTCCGTATAGTCCCCTTCACCATCCGCCGGCACGGCTTTCGGCCGGACGAGAGAGCCGCCGGCCCCCAACGGAGAGTTCGAGCATGCGCGTCGCCGTCGTCACCCCGTACTACAAGGAACCGGCCGACTGGCTGGGCCGCTGCATCCAGAGCGTGCGCGACCAGACCCACGAGGCGACGCACTTCCTGGTGTCCGACGGCCACCCTCAGGACTGGCTCGACGACACCGGCGTGCGCCACATCCGGCTCGACCGCGCGCACGCCGACTACGGCAACACGCCGCGCACGATCGGCGGCCTGCTCGCCGTCAGCGATGGGTTCGACGCGGTCGCGTTCCTGGATGCGGACAACTGGTTCGCGCCCGAGCACGTCGAGCTGTGCGTCGAAGCCGCGGCCGACGGCCGCGCCGACTACGTCACGGCGATGCGGCACTGGGCGCGCGCGGACGGATCGGTGATGGACGTGCGCATCGACGAGGACCTGGACGGTTCGCACGTCGACACCAACTGCTTCTTTCTGCTGCGCGGCGCCTTCCACTCGATCCCGCGCTGGAGCCTGATGCCGCGACCGATGGCGATGTGGTGCGACCGGTTCTTCCTGGCCTCGCTGCGCAGCGAGGGCCTGATCGAGCGCGGAACCAACCAGAAGACGGTCTACTACCTGTGCACCTGGGCGAACATCTACCACGCGATCGGCGAGCCGCCGCCCCCCTATGCGAAGGCAGGGCTGCCGGTCAAGGAACTCGCGGCCTGGTACAAGGGGCTGACAGCCCGCGACCGCGAGTACGTTCTGCGCCAGACGGGCTGCGCGGTCCCCGAATACGCCTAGCGCGGGTCGACGCTGGCTTCGGCGGCGCGGCGCGGCGCGGGCAAGCAACGGCGCTGGCGCGGCGGGGGCTTTGACGCCGACGCCCGGCACTGCGTGCCGGGTTCCCTGCGATGCTCCCGGCCCGAGGCGGGCGCGCGAACTCGGCCCTACGGGCCTCAGACAGCGCGCGCCCGACCCCGCTGCGCGGGGCAACCTCGGTCCGCTGCGCTTCTCGGCGTCGTCGAAGCGCCCCCGCCGCGCCAGCGCCGTTGCTTGCCTGAATCACCGAGGGACGCGCGAGATCTCCAGAGCCCACGATGCGACCGATCCGGCGACAGCACAGACCGGGCGCTCGATTCGACCTGATCCTGCAAGGCCGATCGCGCGCGCATCCGCCTCGATGCCACAAGAGCCGCTGCGGGGTGCGCGGCCGGCGGCCCGTGTGCGCAGCCGAGGAGCGCAGGGTTCCTGGCCGGCGCGCGCAGCGCGCATCGTTCATCTGATTTGCGGCGCCCTGTTCGAGCGTAGCGCCCGCAGGGCGCGCAGCGAGTTGCGCCGCCCGGCCAGGAACCCGAGCACCACAGGGCACCCGCGCGCAGCGCGGGCAAGCACCCGGGCCGCCGGCCGCGCACCCCGCAGCGGCGACGCGCAGCCCGGCCGCCGGGCTTCATCGGATCAAACCGCGTCCTTCGTGTTCTGGATCAGACCGTGGCGGGCCTCGTTGTATTCGCGCTTCAGACGCGCGACCAGCTCGCCGGCAGTGCCGATCGACTTGACTGCCGCGATCCCCTGGCCGCAGCCCCAGATCGTCCTTCCACGCCTTCGGCTTCTCGCGGTCGCGAGCCGAAGTTCATCGTCGACGGATCGCTGACCGGCAGCTTGTCGGGGTCGAGGCCGGCCGCGACGATCGACGGCTTCAGGTAGTTGCCGTGCACGCCGGTGAACAGGTTGGTGTAGACGATGTCGCTCGCCGCTGCTGTCGACGATCATCTGCTTGTAGGCCTCGACCGCGTTCGCTTCCTTGGTCGCGATGAAGGCCGAGCCGATGTAGGCGAGGTCGGCACCCATCGCCTGCGCGGCCAGGATCGCGCCGCCGTTGGCGATCGAGCCCGACAGCAGCAGCGGGCCCGTCGAACCACTCGCGGATCTCCTGGATCAGCGCGAACGGCGACAGCGTGCCGGCATGGCCGCCGGCGCCGGCGGCCACCGCGATCAGCCCGTCGGCGCCCTTCTCGATCGCCTTCTTCGCGAACTTGTTGTTGATGATGTCGTGCAGGGTGATGCCGCCGTACGAGTGCACCGCGTCGTTCACGTCGGTGCGCGCGCCGAGCGACGTGATGATGATCGGCACCTTGTACTTCACGCACAGCTCGAGGTCGTGCTCGAGCCGGTCGTTCGACTTGTGCACGATCTGGTTCACCGCGAACGGCGCCGACGGCGCCTCGGGATGCTGCCGGTCGTATGCCGCCAGTTCGCTGGTGATCGTCTGCAGCCACTCCTCGAGCAGCTCCGTCGGGCCGCGCGTTCAGCGACGGAAACGAGCCGACGACGCCGGCCTTGCACTGGGCGATCACCAGATCGGGATTGGAGATGATGAACAGCGGCGAAGCGACCACCGGCAGGCGCAGGCGGTCACGGAGGATCGGGGGCAGGCTCATGTCGTGCTCGGCGTCCGTTGGAAGGGTTGAATGGGATCTGCTTGATCGCGGACCAGCCGGCGACCTTACGCGGCCGGCGGCGCCGGCGTCAAATCGTCAGCTGCCCGCGTACTTCGGACGGCGCTTTTCAAGGAAGGCGGCGACGCCCTCGCGGAAATCGTCGTCCTGCGTGCACAGCGCCTGGTTGCGATCCTCGAGCGCGATCGCCGCTTCCAGGCTGGACACGTCGATCGCGTGCCCGAGCGCATCCTTGGTCAGGCGCAGTCCGAGCGGCGACGCGTGCAGCATGTCGTCGGCGAGCGCGCGCGCCTCGGCGCGCAATTCCTCGAGATCGCCGACCCTGCTCACCAGGCCGAGCGCGCAGGCGCGCTGCGGGTCGATGAAGCGGCCGGTCAGCATGTACTCGGCCGCCACCGAGCTGCCGACCATGCGCGGCAGGAAATAGCTGACGCCGATGTCGCAGGCGGACAGTCCGATGCGAACGAAGGCGGCGTTCATGCGACCCTGAGGCGTCGCCAGCCGAACGTCGGAGGCGAGCGCGAGCGCGAAGCCGCCGCCGCTGGCCGCGCCGTTGACGATGCTGATGATCGGCTGGGGGCAGCGGCGCATCGCGATCACGATGTCGCGGATGCCGCGCTGGCTGTCGAGCACCTCTGCCGGAGTGCGGCGATGCTTGCGCCCGGCGTGCTCCTTCAGATCGAGGCCGGCGCAGAAGGCGCGTCCCGCGCCCTGCAGGATCACGACCCGCACGTCGCGCCGGTCGTAAACCTGCAGGAAATAGCCGCGCAACTCGTCGATCAGCTTGCGGTTCAGCGCGTTCAGCTGGTCGGGCCGGTTCATCGTCACCCAGTCGACCAGACCTTCGGTGCGCACCTCGAGGTGCTCGTAGCCCATCGCCTCGTCTCCTCTTTCGAATTCCGGCCCTCCGGCGCCGCCAGCTCGGGCGCGCCGCGCGCGAGCGCTGCGCCGAAGCGGGCTCAGTTCGACGCGCCGCGCGCGCCCCTTCCAGAACGGCTCGCGCAGCTCGAACTTCTGGATCTTGCCGGCCGCCGACAGCGGCAGCGCGTCGCGGAACTCGACGCTGCGCGGGCACTTGTAGCCGGCGATCTGCGTCGCGGCAGTGCGCGATCAGCGCGTCGGCGTCCAGCGACTGGCCCGGCCTGGCAGCACGACCACCGCGTGCACGCGCTCGCCCCAACGCGTCGTCGGGCACGCCGATCACCGCGCACATCGCCACGGCTGGGTGCACTGCAGATCGCGTTCTCGACCTCGGCGGAGTACACGTTCTCGCCGCCGGTGACGATCATGTCCTTGATCCGGTCGACGACGTAGACGTAGCCGTCGTCGTCCATGTAGCCGCCGTCGCCGGTGTGCATCCAGCCGTCGCGCAGCGCCTGCGCGGTCTGCTCGGGCTTGTTCCAGTAGCCGCGCATCACCATCGGACCGCGGGCGACGATCTCGCCGACGGTGCCGCGCGGCACCTCGTTGTCGTCCTCGTCGACGATGCGGACCTCGGCGATCGGCACCGGCGCGGCCCGCCGAGCGCAGCTTGTCGCGCTTGCCGTCGACCGCGCGATGCGCCGCAGGCGGCAGCACCGTGACCACCGGCGACAGCTCGGTCATGCCGTAGGCCTGGCAGAACTGCGCCGCCGGCAGCGAACGCAACGCGTCGTCGAGCAGCGTCGCGTCGATCGGCGAGGCGCCGTAGATGATCAGGTTCAGCGTCGAGACGTCGAACTCGGAGAAGCGCGGGTGCTCGATCAGGCGCTTGATCATCGTCGGCACGAGGAAGGTCTCGCGGCCCTTCTCGCGCGCGATCGCCTCGAGCATCGGCAATTCGTCGAATCCCGGCAGGATCACCTGCGGGCACAGGCGCAGCATCAGCTGCATCGACAGGCTGAAACCGCCGACGTGGAACATCGGCGCCGCCTGGATGCCGACCGAGTCTTCCGGGCGCGGCATCGTCGCGACCGAGCACAGCGCGTTGGTGTACAGGTTCGTGTGGGTCAGCATCACGCCTTTCGGCAGGCCGGTGGTGCCACCCGTGTACATCACCGCGGCGACGTCGTCGCCGCCGGCGAAGACGTCCTGCGCCGGCACGGCCGCCGACAGCATCGACTCGTAGCCGACCATGCCTTCGGGCGTCGCGGCGTCGCCAGCGTGCACGAGCGTGCGCAGCGACGTCGACAGGCCCTTCAGAGACTGCGCCACCGGCACGAACTGGTCGTCGACCAGCAGCACGCGCGTGTCGCAGTCGTCGAGCGAGTACGCGACCTCCTTGGCATTCCAGCGGATGTTCACCGGGTTGACGACCGCGCCGGCCCACCAGGTGCCGAAGAAGTATTCGAGGTAGCGGTCGGAGTTCAGCGCCATCATGCCGACCCGGTCGCCGCGCTGCACACCCAGTTCGCGCAGGGCCGCGGCGAGCCGCGCGACGCGATCGACGAACACCGCGAAGCTGTGCCGGCGGGCGCCGCAGATGGTGGCCGTGGTCTGCGGCCGCTCGCGCAACGCCTTGTGAAGCGGCTGGGTGAGATACATCATCGCGTCGACCGCGCTCAGCGAATCGCCGCGTCGCGACGCAACTGCTCGATGTTCGCCGCGGGCACGCCCCATTCGCGCAGCACCGCCTCGGTGTCGGCACCGGCGACGTGCGGCACGCCGGGCGTTGCGGCGGGGGTGCGGCTGAAGCGCGGCGCCGGCGCCGGCTGCATCACGCCATCGACTTCGACGAAGGTGCCGCGCGCCTTGTTGTGCGGGTGCTGGGGCGCCTCGTCCCAGTCGAGCACCGGCGCGAAGCAGGCGTCGGTTCCCTCGAGCAGCGCGCACCACTCGTCGCGCGTGCGCGTGCGGAACACGTCGGCAAGGCGCGTGCTTGAGCACCGGCCAGCGGGTGGCGTCGCGCTGCGCGTCGAAGGCCGGATCGTCGATGCCGCACAGCTCGCGCAGCTCGGCGTAGAACTGCGGCTCGATCGCGCCGATCGCGACGTACTTGCCGTCGGCGCAGGCATAGGTGTCGTAGAAGTGCGCGCCGCCGTCGAGCAGGTTCTCGCCGCGCTGGTTGCTGACCAGGCCCGAGGCCTTGAACCCGAACATCATCGCCGACAGCGCGGCAGTGCCGTCGGTCATCGCGGCGTCGACCACCTGCCCCTTGCCCGACTGGCGGGCCTCGTGCAGCGCGCACATCACGCCGAACGCCAGAAGCATGCCGCCGCCGCCGAAGTCGCCGATATAGTTCAGCGGCACCACCGGCGCCTCGCCGGAACGGCCGATCGCATGCAGCGCGCCCGCCAGCGCGATGTAGTTGATGTCGTGACCGGCGGCCTGCGCGAGCGGGCCGTCCTGGCCCCAGCCGGTCATCCGGCCGAACACCAGCTTCGGATTGCGCGCGAGGCACACGTCGGGGCCGAGCCCGATGCGTTCCATCACGCCGGGCCGGAATCCCTCGATCAGAATGTCCGCCTTCTCGACGAGACCGAGAACGGTATCGACCGCGCCCGGCTTGCGCATGTCGATCGACACCGAGCGCCGGCCGCGCGCGGTGACGTCGAAACGCGCCTGCGCCGGCGACGCGTCGGGCTTCGGACGGTCGACGCGGATCACCTCCGCCCCGAGGTCGGCGAGCATCATCGCGCAGAACGGCGCCGGCCCGATGCCCACCATCTCGATCACCTTCAGACCCTGCAGCGGACCCGCCATCGCTCTTCTCCCGTCGACGAAAAAAACCGGCCCGTCGGGCCGTGGTCTCGGCACCCGCGCAGCAGTCCAGCGTGCCCGCACGATGGATCGGTTCACAGGTGTCGCGGCGATGATCCCAAAGCGCCCCCGGCGGCGCATCGTCGAAACCGACGAAGATCCCGGCGCGCCCGCGCGGTAGAGTCCGCGCTCACTGCCGCCCATCAACCACGAAATCCCGAACGGAGCCCTCCATGGACGTCTACGAAGCGGTCGCCTCGCGACACTCGATCCGCGCCTACCTCGACCGCCCGGTGCCGGCGGACGCGATCCGGCGCGTGCTGGAGGCCGCTGCGCGCGCGCCCTCCGGCGGCAACCTGCAGCCCTGGCACATCGACGTGGTCGGCGGCGCGGAACTGGCGAAGCTCAAGGAGATCATGCGCACGCGCGTCGTCGAAGCCCCCGGCGGCGAGCACAAGGAGTACGACATCTACCCGAAGGAGCTGGTGGCGCCGTACCGCGACTACCGCTTCCAGGTCGGCGAGGACATGTACCGGCTGCTCGGCATCCCGCGCGAGGACAAGGCCGCCCGGCTCGGCTGGTTCGCCCGCAACTACCAGTTCTTCGACGCGCCGCTGGCGCTGTTCTGCACCGTCGATCGCCGCATGGGGCCTCCCCAGTGGTCGGACCTGGGCATGTTCCTGCAGACCGTGATGCTGCTGCTGCGCGCCGAGGGCCTGGACAGCTGCGCGCAGGAGTGCTGGTCGACCTACCCGCAGACGATCGCCTCGTTCCTCGGCACGCCGCCGGAACGCATGCTGTTCACCGGCATGGCGATCGGCTACGCCGACCCGAAGCACAAGATCAACGAGCTGGTCACGCGGCGCGCGCCGCTGCACGAGTTCGCGCACTTCCGCGGCATCTGAGCCGAAGCGGCGCCGACGCGCCGGCCCGCGCGCCGGTATCATCATCGAACGAACCGCCGGCGCACCGCGCCCGGCGGCACCGCCCGGCGCACGCATCGCGTCATCGGGATTTCGAACATCGCGAGGAGAACGCTTCATGTCCAGCACTCAACCGACCAAGCCGGTCGCACGTCCGTCCCGGCGCGGCGCGCTTCGTCTGGCGGCGAGCGCCGCTGCGGTCGCCGCACTGCCTGGCGCACTGCGCGCCCAGGCGCCGGCGATCGACACGGTCCGGGTCGTCACCGGGTTTCCGCCCGGCGGCACGTCCGACACGATCTGCCGCCGCGTCGCCGATCGGCTGCGCGGCAGCTACGCCAGGAACGCGGTGGTCGAGAACCGCACCGGCGCGGGCGGCCAGGTCGCGATCGACCTGATGCGCGCAGCGCCGCGCGACGGCAGCGTCATCTTGCAGACCCCCGCGTCGATGCTGATGATCTACCCGCACATCTACAAGAAGCTGTCGTACAACCCGTTCGAGGACGTCACCCCGGTGTCGCTCGGCTGCACGTTCGAGTTCGGCTTCGCAGTCGGTCCGATGGTGCCAGCCTCGGTGCGCTCGCTCGCCGACTTCATCGCCTGGTGCAAGGCGAACCCCGCGCAGGCCAACTTCGGTTCGCCCGCGGCCGGGTCGGTGCCTCACTTCATCGGAGCGCTGCTCGAGCGCGCAAGCGGCGTCGCCATCAAGCACGTCGCTTTCCGCGGCACCCAGCCGGCGATCCTCGACATGATCGGCGGGCAGATCGCGGCCGTGTCGGGCCCGGTCGGCGAATTCACGCAGCACGTCGCGGCCGGCAAGTGCCGCCTGATCGCCACCTCGGCCGCGCAGCGCTCGCGCTTCGCGCCGGACGTGCCGACGTATGCCGAACAGGGCTACAAGGACCTGGTGTTCCGCGAGTGGTTCGGCTTCTTCCTGCCCGGTAAGCCGGCCGCCGACGTCGTGACGCGGGCGAATGCCGCACTGCGCGCCGCCCTCGCGGCACCGGACGTGGTCGAAGGGCTCGCGATCATGGGGCTGGAGGCAACCTCGTCCACTTCCGAGGAGCTCCGCGCCCAGCTGAAGGCCGACCACGACCGCTGGGGCCCGATCGTGAAGACGATCGGTTTCAGCGCCGACTCCTGATCGCAGGAGCCTTCGCCATGGCGCGCCTGCCCTACCTCGAGAAGTCCGCCCTCGCGCCCGAACACCAGGACCTGATGAAGCGCGACATCGCGCTCTACAGGCAGCTGGCGCACAGCCCGGGCGCGCTGCGCGCCTTCCAGGGCCTGGGCGGGTACATCCGTTTCGGCAGCAAGGTGGACGGCCGGCTGCGCGAACTGGCGATCCTGCAGGTGGGCTACCTGGCGCGCGCGCCGTACGAGTGGTCGCACCACATCAAGATCGGCCACGACTTCGGCGTCAGCGACGCCGACATCGAGGCGCTGATCGCCGACACCGAAGGCCGGCCGGCGACGCTCGATGCACCGGCGTCGCTGGTGCTGAAGGGCGCACGCGAAATGACCGCTGCCGGCGCGATGTCCGCCGGCACCTTCGCCTCGCTGCAGGCGCATCTCGGCAACGAGCAGGTGGTCGACCTGATCGTGACGATCGCGTTCTACAACGCGGTCGTCCGCGTGCTGGGCAGCCTCGAGATCGACGTCGAGCCGGATTACCTGCCGTACCTGCAGCGCTTCCCGCTGCCCGCCGGCCCCGCGTAGTCCGACCGCGATCAGCCCCGCGCCGGCACCCAGGCTGCCGGCCGTTTCTCGATGAAGCTCGCCACGCCTTCGCGGGCCTCGGCGGTCTGGCGCCGCGCTGCGTGTTCGGCCACCAGCTGCTCGAACAGCGCGTCGCCGACGAACGCCCCGGCGCAGGTCATCGCGCTGCGCTTGCTGACCGCGACGGCATCCGGCGCCGACTGCAGCAGTCCGTCGATGACCGGGGCGGCGGCGGCGTCCAGGCCGCCCGGTGCGCAGACCTCGTGAACCAGGCCCATCGCCCGCGCCTGCGCGGCGCCGAAGCGTTCGCAGGTCAGCGCATAGCGGCGGACCTGGCGCAGTCCGATCGCGTCGTTCAGGTGGGGAAAGATGATCGTGGCCGCCAACCCCCAGCGCGCCTCGCTGATCGCGAAGCTGGCGTCCTCCTGCGCGATCACGACGTCGCAGGCCGCGACCACGCCGGTGCCGCCGCCGACGCACGAACCGTGCACCAGGGCGACGGTGGGCTTGGCCACCTCGTTGAGCGCGCACACTGCCCGCGCAGTCAGGCGCGAGGCGGCGAGATTGGCCGCGGCGTCGCCGCGGCTGATCTCGCGCACCCAGCCCAGGTCGGCCCCCGCCTGGAAGTGGGGGCCGTTGCCGCGCAGCACGATCACGCGCACCGACGCGTCGGCGGCCAGTGCCGCGACGCCGTCGAGCAGGCCCTGCAGCATCGCGCCGTTGTAGGCATTGTTGCGATGCGGCCGGTTCAGCCGGACGGTGGCCACGCCGCGCGCATCGATCTCGCAGAGAACTTCGGGCTCGTTCATCGCGGTCATCGCTTGTTCGGGCCCATGAAGCCGAACAGGTGCCCGGCCACCTTGCGCATCTGGATCTCTTCCGAGCCCTCGGTGATCCGGTAGCGGCGGTGGTGGCGGTAGATGTGCTCGAAGGGCTTGTGCCGCGAGTAGCCGATGCCGCCGTGCACCTGCATCGCGCGGTCGGCCGCCTCGCAGACCAGGCGGTTGGCCCAGTAGTTGCACATCGACACCTTGTCCGACAATCGCTTCTCGACCTCGGGCTTGGGCATCTGGTCCATTTCCCAGGCGGTCTTGCGGATCAGCAGGCGCAGCATCTCGCACTGCGTGGCCAGCTCGACCAGCGGGAACTGGATCCCCTGGTTGCACGCCAGCGCCTTGCCGAACGGCTTGCGCTCGCGCGCGTACTTCACGCTCTCGTCGACGCAGAAGGTCGCCGCCCCCAGCGAGCTGGCCGCCTGCCGGATCCGGTTCTCGTGCACGAAGTGCTGCGCGATCGCCAGGCCGCCTTCGACCGGACCGAGGATCACCGAATCGGGCACCCACACGTTGCTGAAGCTCACGCGCGGATGGTCGGTCGGCATGTTGAAGGTCCAGAGGTACTCCTCGACTTTCACCCCGGGGTGTCGGCAGGCACCAGAAAGCAGGTGATGCCCTTCGCGTCGCCGTCCTTGCCGCTGGTGCGCGCGAACACCGCGCAGTGGCTGGCCACGTGCATGCCGGTGGTCCACATCTTCTCGCCGTCGATGCGCCAGCCGGCGACGCCATTGCGGCTCTCGCGCACCGCGCGGGTCTCCATGTGCGTGGCGTCCGAGCCGTGATCCGGCTCGGTCAGGCCGAAGGTCACGCGATACCGTGCCTCGAGCATGCCGGGGATGAAGTCGGCCTGCTGCTCCTTCGTGCCGAAGTCGCGGAAGATCAGCACGAACGGGTAGTTCGCGACGATCGAGTGCTCGTTCTGGAGATCGTTGTGCAGGCCCAGGCCCTTGGTCGCGAGGTGTTCGCGGATCACCGCCATCCACAGGTTGCTGCCGTCCTTGCCGCCGTATTCCTTCGGCAGCGGAAAGCGCAGGTGCCCGGCGCGGTCGGCCCGGCGCTTGGCCTCGGCGAGCAGAGCCTCCCATTCGTGACGCGGCAGGCCGCCGTTGTCGAAATCGGTGCGGGCCCACTCGCGGCGGTGGTCGAAGAAGCGCTCGTTGTCGTCCTGCGCCTGCAGCGGCTTGATCTCGCGCTCGATGAACGCGTCCAGCTCGCCCAGGTAGGCGACCAGGTCGGCGGGTAGTGAGAAGTCCATGTCGGAGTCCTTTGTTCAGCGCGCGGCGGCGCCGGTGGATGGGGAGACGATCTCGTGCTCCTGCGCGAAGAACAGCGGCGAGCGGGCGAGGTCGATGAAGCGCTTCTCGTCCTCGAGCAGGGCACGCCCCGCCTCGCGCGCCGCCGGCCCGCGTGCGGCCAGGCACTGTTCGAGGCTGTCGAACCACAGCTCGGCGACGCCGTCGTAGCCCGCGAGACCGCCGCGCGCCGCGGTCATTGCCGCGAACGAGGACTCTTCGAGCGTGTGGCACTGCACGTAGCGCCGGATGCCGAGCGTGGCGGCGTGCGACGCGACCAGCGGTGCGTGAAGTTCGCGCCAGTGACGCTGGAACTCCTCGCGGCTGAGCCGAGGAAGGCGGTGCAGGCAGAAGATCAGCTTGACCACGGGTGCTTGCTCCTTCGGATCGAATGCGCGCCGGCCACGTCGCGCGCGGGCCGGTGCGGCCGCGCCGCCCGCAAGGTCGATGCGCGCGCGGGTCGTGATCAGGGTTCGGGCGAGATCCGCACCATCAGCTTGCCGTCGTGCGCGCCCGTGAACAGCAGCTGCAGCGCATCGGGCGCGTTCTCCAGGCCGTCGACCACGTGCGCCTTCCACTTCAGCTCGCCGCTGGCGACCAGCGGCGTCAGTTCGGCCAGCGCCTCGCGTGCCCGCGGCAGGAAGTCGATCACGATGAAGCCGCGGATCGTGATCCGGCGCATCAGCACGCGAGCGAAATCCGCCGGGCCCGGCACCGGGCCGTCGACGTTGTACGTGGAGATCATGCCGCACAGCGCAACGCGGCCGAACGTGTTCATGCGCGCGATCACCGCGTCCATGATCGCGCCGCCGACATTCTCGAAATTCACGTCGATGCCGTTCGGGCAATGGCGGTCGAGCGCTGCGCCGACGTCCTCGGCGCGATAGTCGATCGCCGCATCGAAGCCGAGCTCGTCGACCAGCCAGCGGCACTTCGCCGCGCCCCCGGCGATGCCGACCACGCGCGCGCCGCGCCGTCTGGCCAGCTGGCCCGCGATCGAGCCGACCGCGCCGGCGGCCGCCGACACGACGACCGTCTCGCCCGCCTGCGGCTTGCCGATGTCGACCATGCCGTACCACGCCGTCAGGCCGGTGCTGCCGAGCACGCTGAGGTGCGCGGTCAGCGGCACGCCGTCGATGCGGCGGACGCGGTTGATCTGTCGCTCCGGGGCGACCGCGAAGTCCTCCCAGCCGCCGAGCCCGACGGTGACGACGTCGCCCTTCGCGAAGCGATCGGAGCGGGAGTCCTCCACCACCCCGATCGCGCCGCCCCGCATGACCGCCCCGATTTCCACCGGCGGCAGGTACTGGTCCTGGTCGCTCATCCAGATCCGGTTGGTCGGATCGAGCGACAGGTAGACGTTGCGCACCAGCACCTCGCCCGCCGCCAGCGCGGGCACCGGTGCGGTGACGAACTCGAGATCGCCCGCGGCGATCTCGCCCTGCGGCCGGCGCGCCAGCCGCCAGCGGCGATTCTGCAGTGCGGCGCTCATCGGATCAGCGCGGCGCCATGCGGATCGCGCCGTCCAGCCGCACGCTCTCGCCGTTGAAGTAGCCGTTGGTGACCATCAGCTCGACCAGCGCGGCGAACTCGTCCGGTTCGCCCAGGCGCTTCGGGAACGGCACCGACGCGGCCAGCGAAGCCTTCACGTTCTCGGGCGCGCCATGCAGCAGCGGCGTGCTGAAGATGCCGGGCATGATCGTGTTCACGCGGATGCCATCGCCCATCAGGTCGCGCGCGATCGGCAGGGTCATGCCGACCACGCCGGCCTTCGACGCGGAGTACGAGGCCTGACCGATCTGGCCGTCCTCGGCGGCGACCGACGCGGTGTTGACGATCACGCCGCGCTCGCCGTCCTTCATCGGCGGCAGATCCAGCATGCCCTTGGCCGACTTCGCGATGCAGCGGAAGGTGCCGACCAGGTTGATCTGGATGATCCGGTCGAACTGGTCGATCGGGAAGTGCTTCGTCTCGCCCGTCTGCCGGTCGCGGCTGGCGGTCTTCACCGCGTTGCCGGTGCCGGCGCAGTTCACCAGGATGCGCTCCTGCCCGATCGCGGCGCGCGCGGCGGCGAAGCCCGCGTCGACGTCGGCTTCGGACGTGACGTTGACCTTGCAGAACACGCCGCCGAGTTCCTTGGCCAGCGCCTGACCGGCGGCCTCGTTCAAGTCGAAGATCGCGACCTTCACGCCCTGCGCGGCGAGGCGGCGGGCGGTGGCGGCACCGAGACCGGAGGCGCCGCCCGTGATGACCGCGGAAATGGACGAATCGAGTTTCATTGAGCGAATCTCCTGGGTTCGAGGTGTGGACCGGATGCGGCGAGCCGGCGCTGCGCGTCGCGCGCGCATCCGCGAACGTGCGCCCGGGGCGCCCGGCGCGCGACCGCTCCGGGGAGCGGGAGATCTTGGCGGATCGCTGCGCCCGGGGCATCGTCCGAACTGACGATTCTGCCGCCGCCCGCCGGCGCTGCCGGGGCGCCTTCGTGCGGTGCCGCGGAATAGAATCCCGGCATGCCAGCGACACCGACGCAGCCGATCGGAACCACCTCGGGTATCGGCCCGGGCCGCGCTGCGGAACCAGCCTCCCGCGACGTTGCGATGTCGCGGCACGTGCTCGCCGGCCCGCTGATGTCGGCGAAGCTCAACCCGCCGTCGACGTCGTCCTCGCAGGTCGTGCGCACGGAGATCCGGGACAGCGTCTGCGGCGCGCAGTCGGCCCGTCTCGTGCTGGTGCGCGCGCCGGCCGGTTTCGGCAAGACGACCACGATGATGCAGTGTCGTGCGCTGCTCGAAGAACGCGGCGTCGACACTTCCTGGCTGACGCTGGACCGATCCGACAACGATTCGACCCGCTTCCTCGACTGCCTCGCGCAAGCCGTGTCGGTGCTGTCAGGGCAGGATCCCGGGCCCCGCCGCGATGCCGGCATGGCGGGCGATGCGGGCCTCGGCGGCGACCCGGGCCCGGCCGATATCGCCCTGGGGATCGTCGAGTCGCTGGCGACGCGCGCCTCGCCCTTCGCGCTGTTCCTCGACGACTTCGAGGTGATCCAGGAGCCGGCCGTGCTGGGCCTGGTGCGGCAGATCATCGATCACCTGCCGCGCGGGGGCCAGCTGGTGATCGGTTCGCGCAGCATGCCCGACCTGGGCCTGGGCCGGCTGCGCGCGCGCGGCCAGCTCCTCGAGATCGACACCGGCCGGCTGCGCTTCTCGCTCGACGAGGCCGGCGAGTTCCTCAGCCACCGTCGACACCTGGCGATCCAGCACGACGACCTGTCGCGCCTGTACCGCAAGACCGAGGGCTGGGTGGCCGCGCTCTGGCTGGCATCGGTGGCACTGGAACGGCGCGACACGGCGACCGACTTCATCGAGCGCTTCTCGGGCTCGGAACAGGGAATCGCCGACTACCTCGCCGAGGACGTGCTGGCCGCTCAGCCGCCGGCCGTGCGCTCGTTCCTGCTGCGCACCAGCATCCTGCGCCAGCTGAACGCGCCGCTGTGCGACGCGCTGGTGCCGGGCACCGACAGCGCGGCGATGCTGGCACGGCTGGATGCTTCCAACCTGTTCCTCACGCCGATCGACGGCGAGCCGGGCGTCTACCGCTACCACAGCCTGTTCGCCGACTTCCTGCGTGCGCAGTGCGCGCGCGAGTATCCGTCGGAGCTCCCCCAGCTGCACCTGGCGGCGTCGGCCTGGTACGCGGCGCAAGGGC
This sequence comes from uncultured beta proteobacterium, assembly GCA_963849015.1. Lineage (GTDB taxonomy): Bacteria > Pseudomonadota > Gammaproteobacteria > Burkholderiales > Burkholderiaceae_E > Quisquiliibacterium. Next base: position 277,670 of record CAWKFK010000014.1, on the reverse strand, counting down.
GTCCCGTGCCGGCCATCGACCATGCGATCGACAGCGGTGCGCTCGATCGCGCCGTCGACCTGCTGTCGACCCACGCCGAGAACCTGCTGGCGCAGGGCAGGATGCGGCTGCTGACACGCTGGTTCTCGGCGCTGCCCGAGCCCGTGCTGCGCGAGCGCCCGCTGCTGCAGGTGCTGGCGATCTGGGCGGTCAACTTCACGCGCGGCGCCGCCGACGCGATGGCGATGCTCGAGCGCTCCGGCTGCGACCGGAGCGACGACCCCGACGTGCAGGCGCACGTCAGCGCGCTGCGGCCGGTGCTGCTGGCGATGACCGACCGACCGGAACAGGCCTATGCGGCAGGCCGCGAGCGCCTGCTGCGCCTGCCGACCAGCCAGCCGTTCGCCGACAGCACGCTGGCCAACGCGATGGCGCTGGTGGTCGCGACGATGGGCGAACACGGCGAGGCGCAGCGCCTGCTCGATGCGGCGCGCCGCACGCAGGGCACACACGCCAGCATGTTCAACCGGATGTATTCGGAGTCGGTCGAAGGCATGCTCGACCTGCGCGAGGGGCGCATCCGCCAGGCGACCGCGCGCTTCCGCATCGCGGTCAGCGCCACCCGCTCGGTTTCGTACACGCACACCAACGGCAATGCCTGGGCCGGCGTGCTGTACGCCGGCGCGATGTACGAGGCCAACGAACTGGAGCAGGCCGAACAGCTGCTCAATGTCTACGTGCCGCTGGCACGCGACGTCGGCCTGCCCGACCACATGATCCTGGGCTACGTGATGCTGTCGCGCATCGCGTTCTGCCGCGGCGACATCGATCAGGCCTTCCAGGTCCTGACCGAGCTCGAGTACATCGGCCACCAGCGCCAGCTGCCCCGCATCGTCGCCAGCGCGAAGCTCGAGCGCTCGCGCCTGCTGCTGCTGCAGGGCAACGCCCAGGCTTCGAGCCAGGAACTCGCGCGCGCCGACGACCCCGAGGTGTGGGAGCGCGCGCGCCGGCTGCAGCAGTCTGCGCAGGACCTCGACTACCTCGAGCTGGCGCGCTGGCGCTGGACCATCTTCTTCGGCGACCCCGCGCGCGCGCTGCCGGAGCTCGACCGCGCGATCGCCGAAACGGCGGCCGCGTCGCTGCACCGGCGCGCGCTGAAGCTGCGAATCCTGCGCAGTCTCGCGCTGCAGGGTCACGGCGAGGTGGGCGCGGCGATGGATGCGATGGGCGAGGTGCTGGCCACGACCTGCAGCGAAGGGATGATCCGCATCATCGCGGACGAGGGCGAGCCGGCGAACCTGCTCGTGCGACGCATCGAAGCCGCGTCGACGCAAGGACGGCGACACGCTGCGCGACCCGATCTTCACCGAGTACCTGCACCGCCTGCTGCGCGCACTCGGCCCCGGTGCGGCCGGCGGCGAACCGGAGTCCGCCGGCGCGGGGACGTCGAATGCCCCGCTCGAGCCCCTGACGCGCAAGGAGATCCGCGTGCTGCAACTGCTCGCCGAGGGCTACTCGAACACCGCGATGGCCGAGAAGCTGTTCGTGTCCGACAGCACCGTGCGCACGCACCTGCGCAACATCAATACCAAGCTCGGTGCGCGCAGCCGCACCCAGGCGGTCGCGATCGGGCGCCGCCTCGGACTGATCCGCTGAACGGCCCACATCATTTTGAGGAGATCGACATGGCCTGGGACTTCGAAACCGACCCCGAGTTCCAGAAGGAGCTCGACTGGGTCGACGCATTCGTGCGCGAGGAGGTCGAGCCGCTCGACCGCGTGCTCGGCAGCCCGTACGACGTGACCAACCCGGCGTTCGTTCGCATGGTGCGCCCGCTGCAGCAGCAGGTGAAGCGAGCGCAGGCTGTGGGCCTGCCACCTCGGCCCCGAACTCGGCGGTCAGGGCTACGGCCAGGTGAAGCTGGCGCTGCTGAACGAGATCCTCGGCCGCTCGGCCTTCGGCGCCGATCGTCTTCGGCTGCCAGGCGCCCGACTCCGGCAACGCCGAGATCCTCGCGCACTACGGCACGCCCGAGCAGAAGGAGCGCTACCTCGAGCCGCTGCTCGACGACGAGATCGTCTCCTGCTTCTCGATGACCGAGCCGCAGGGCGGCGCCGACCCGAAGGTGTTCACCACGAGCGCCGTGCGCGACGGCGACGACTGGGTGATCAACGGCGAGAAGTGGTTCTCGTCGAACGCCCGCTTCGCGTCGTTCCTCATCGTCGATGGCGGTGACCGATCCCGAGGCGCCGCCCTACCAGAGCATGTCGATGTTCATCGTGCCCGGCCGACACCCCGGGCATCGAGATCATCCGCAACGTCGGCTGGGGCGCGCGACCGGATGCCGACCGCACGCGCTACCTCCGCTACGACGACGTGCGCGTGCCCGCCGACAACATGCTCGGCCGTCGCGGGCAGGCCTTCGTCGTCGCCCAGACCCGGCTCGGCGGCGGCCGCATCCACCACGCGATGCGCACCATCGGGCAGGCGCGCAAGCGCGCATTCGACATGATGTGCGAGCGCGCGCTGTCGCGCGTCACGCAGGGCGAGCTGCTCGCGAAGAAGCAGATGGTGCAGGAGAAGATCGCCGACTCCTGGATCGAGCTCGAGCAGTTCCGGCTGCTGGTGCTGCGCACCGCGTGGCTGATCGACAAGCACAACGACTACAAGCTGGTGCGCAAGGACATCGCCGCGGTCAAGGTGGCGATGCCGCAGGTGCTGCACGACATCGCCGCGCGCGCGCTGCACCTGCACGGCGCGCTCGGCATCTCGAACGAGATGCCGTTCGCCGAGCAGGTGCTGGCGTCGTTCTTCCTCGGCCTGGCCGACGGCCCGACCGAGGTGCACAAGGTCACGCTGGCCGAGCAGGTGCTGGGCGACTACAAGGGCACCAAGGACCTGTTCCCCGAGTACCACCTGCCGCGCGTGGACGCCGCGGCCGCCGCGAAGTACGGATCGCTGCTGGAGGAACTGGCCGATCACCTGGCGATGGAGTGAGCTGCCGGTCGCGACGGCGGCCCGCCTATCCCAGCGCGGCGATCGCGGCCGCGTGCCGGTCCTCGGTCTCGCGCGGCGAGGTCGAGGTCACCCCCAGGTCGCGGACCAGGCCGTCCTTCAGACCGTAGATCCAGCCGTGCACTGCCAGGCTTTGGCCGCGCTCCCAGGCGTCGCGCACGATCGTCGTCTGGCACACGTTGCGCACCTGCTCGATCACGTTCAGTTCGCACAAGCGGTCGATCTGGTGCGCCTCGTGGTACAGGGGCGCGATCCGCGCCGGGTGCCGTTCGCGCACGTCCTGCACGTGCCGCAGCCAGTTGTCCGACAGGCCGATGCGGTCGTGTCGCAAGGCCGCGCGCACACCGCTGCAGCCGTAGTGACCGCAGACGATGATGTGCTCGATCTTCAGCACGTCGATCGCGAACTGCATCACCGACAGGCAGTTCAGGTCGGTGTGCACGACCACGTTGGCGATGTTCCTGTGCACGAACACTTCGCCGGGCGGCAGGCCGATGATCTCGTTGGCGGGCACGCGGCTGTCCGAGCAGCCGATCCACAGATAACGCGGTGACTGCTGCTTCGACAGCCGCTCGAAGAACTGCGGGTCGGTGGCGAGGATGCGATCTGCCCACGCGCGGTTGTTGTCCAGCAGATGCGTCAGCGTGCTCATGTCGGTCCCGATCGATTACTCCGCAGGTTTTAACATACCCTTACCGACCACAAGGAGGAGACCCCGTGCCAGCCATGCCCGAACTTCCCGACCTGTGCGCGACGCTCGCGCGGCGGGTCAACGCCGACCCGTGGCTGCTGAACCGGGGCCGCTTCGTCGACGCGGTCGTCCTGCTGGAGGCGGGCGACACGAGCTACCTGATCGACATCCGCCGCGGCCGCATCGAATCCGTGACGCGCGGCCTGTTCGTGATGCCGCGCTGGGATTTCGCGCTGCGCGCTTCGGCGGACGAATGGCGCGCCTTCTGGCAGCCATCCCCGCCGCCCGGACACCACGACCTGTTCGCGCTGATCAAGCGGCGCACGCTGCGGGTCGAGGGCGACCTGCATCCGTTCATGTCGAACCTGTTCTATTTCAAAGGCGTGCTGGCGGCGCCGCGCGCCGATGCGCACTGACACGGGAGCCGCAATGAAGGTCGAGATCGAACCGATCACCGGGCGCTACCTGCGCATGGACATCGAGGGGCGCCCGCATCGCGTCTACGTCGAAGAGGCGGGCAGCGGGATTCCGCTGCTGTGCCTGCACACAGCCGGCTCGGACACGCGCCAGTACCGCGGGGTGATGAACGACCCGCGCGTACTGGAGCGCTTCCGGGTGATCGCCTTCGACATGCCCTGGCACGGCAAGTCGTCGCCGCCGGCCGGCTGGCACAGCGAGGAATACCGCCTGACGTCGAAGAGTTACGCCAACCAGGTGCTGGCGGTCTGCGACGCGCTCGGGCTCGATCGCCCGGTGGTGATGGGCTGCTCGATCGGTGGGCGCATCGTGCTGCAGCTGGCGCTCGAGCACCCGCGCCGGTTCCGCGCCGCGATCGGCCTGCAGGCGGGCGCGCATGTCGATCCCTACTACGACGTCGCCTGGCTGCACCGGCCCGACGTGCACGGCGAAGTCTGCGCCGCCGTCGTCTCCGGCCTGGTCGGCCCGAACGCCCCCGAGGCCGACCGCTGGGAGACCTTGTGGCACTACATGCAGGGCGGGCCGGGAATCTTCAAAGGCGACCTGTACTTCTACAAGATCGACGGCGACATCCGCGAGCGCATCGCGGCGATCGACACCTCGCTGTGCCCGCTCTATCTGCTGTCCGGCGAGTACGACTACTCGTGCACGCCCGAGGAGACGCTGGACGTCGCGCGCCGCGTGAAGGGCGCGCAGGCGACGATCATGCCGGGGCTCGGGCACTTTCCGATGAGCGAAGATCCGCAGCGCTTCCTGTCGCACCTATTGCCGGTGCTGGACCGGATCCGCTGAATTTCACCCCAAGAGGCCATCACACGAGGCCATTCCACGAGGAGAACGACATGTCCCAGTCACCGAGCGAGGTCGTCAGGTCCTTCTGCGCCGCCTGGAGTCGCCTGAACGTCGACGAACTGATGGCCTACTTCACCGACGACGCGGTCTATCACAACATGCCGGGGCCGCCGGCGACCGGACGCGCCGCCGTGCGCGCGACCATCGAGCGCTTTCTGAAGGGCTGGACGCGCACCAGCTGGGAGATTCGCAACGTCGTCGCCGACGGCAACCTGGTGTTCTGCGAACGCGTCGACCGCACCGACATCGGCGACAAGCACGTCGACCTGCCGCTGGTGGGCGTGTTCGAGATCGACGGCGGCAAGATCCGCGCGTGGCGCGACTACTTCGATCTGGCGACGTACACGCGAGCCATGTCGGGTTAGTGGGACGCGTCGCCGGGCACGGCGCAGCGGCCGCTGCGCCGGCCGGCCGGCGCCGCTACTCCGGCTGAATCCCTGCCCGCCTGACCACGCCGCCCCATTTGTCGATCTCCGCATCGACGAATTGCGCGAACGCCGGCTGTGGCAGCGCCCCCGGGTCGGCGCCGAATTTCGAAAACTTCTCGCGGATGACGGCTTGCGCCAGAGCTTCGTTGGTGTCGCGATTGATGCGCGCCGACAGCTCCGCCGGCATTGCGCGCGGGCCATACAGCCCGAACCAGGCGGTGGACTCGAAGCCCTTGACGCCTGCCTCGTCGATCGTCGGCACATCGGGCAGCGAGGCGACGCGCGTCCTGGTCGTCACGCCCAGCGCGCGCAGCTTCCCCGAACGGATGTGCTGCAGCACGCCGGGAACGGAATCGAACATCACCGGGATCTGACCGCCGAGCAGGTCGTTCAGCGCGGGTGCGGCACCCTTGTACGGCACGTGCACCATGTCGACTCCCGTCATCGCCTTGAACAGTTCGCCCGACAAGTGATTGGCCCCGCCGATGCCGGTCGAGCCGAAACTGATCGAGCCGGGTTTCTCCTTCGCCGCGCGGATCAGGTCCGCAACCGATGCCGGCGCGAAGCCGGGCGACACGACCAGAACGTTCGGCACCGCGGCGATCAGGGCCAGCGGTGTGAAGTCGGTCTTGGTGTCGTACGGCAGGGTCTTGCGCATGCTCGGGTTGATCACGTGGTGCGTGGCCGTGATCATCAGCGTGTGGCCGTCGGGCGGACTGCGCTGCAGGTCCTGCGAACCGATCGTGCCGCTGGCGCCTGCCTTGTTCTCGACGTTGACCGGCACACCCCATTTCTGGGACAGCTGAGCGCCCACTTCGCGCGCCAGGATGTCGGTGGTGCCGCCGGGCGGGAACGGCACGATCAGGCGCACCGGCCTGCCCGGGAACCCTTGGGCGTTGGCGGTTGCGGCACTGGCCGCGAGACACAGCGCGGCGATCACGCCGCGAAGAACGGTCTTCGTCACAGGAGCCTCGCTGTCGACCCGTCGGCCGGGTCGAGGATCGGGTTGGTCCGCGCGCGTACGCGCTGTGCCGCGGTCAAGTCTCAGATCGAGAGCGCCGAGGCGAGGTCATGCGGAAACTCGACCATCGCCTCGCCGGTGGCGATCAGCACCCCGGCCTGGTTGCGGATGTCGACGTCGAGCAGCACCCAGCGGCTCTGGTGAGTCGACTTCTTCTGCGTGACCCGCGCCATCGGCTGGATCACGTCGCCCGGACGCACCGGCGCGCGCCAGCGCGTCTCGAGCCTGCGCTGGATGGCTGCCTGCGGGTAGGCCCAGTCGGTCAGCATGCGCGTGAGCAGCCCGAAGTTGGTCATGCCGTGCATGATCACGCCGCCGAAACTGGTCTTGCCGAAGCTGCCCTCCATGTACTTGTCGTCGAGGTGCAGCGGGTTGTAGTCGAGCGAGGCGTCGCAGAAGTCCCGGATCGTTTCGCGCGTGACGGCGAACTTCGGGCCCTCGACGACGTCGCCGGGCTGGATGGAATCGAAGCCTTGGCTCATCGCTGCCTCACATCGGACGGATGGTCTGGCCGCGCCCCGCGCAGATCACCTTGCCGTGCTGGTTGAAGAACACGTTGTCGTGAACCGCGAACAGGCGATCCTTGCGGATGAACTTGTCCAGGCAGCGCGCCTGCAGCGTGATCGTGTCACCGGGGCGCGCCGGACGCACGTAGCTCCACGACTGGCCGGCGTTGATGGTGCCGGGGCTGCGCATCCAGTCGTCGGCCGGCGTGCACGCGAACATCAGCAGGATGTGGATCGACGGCGGCGCAACGATGCCGCCGTAGGGCGTGGACTTCGCGTACGTCTCGTCGAAGTACAGGGGGTCGGTCTCGCCGACGCAGAGGCAGTACTTCCGGATCGCATCGAGCGTAAGCAGGTAGGGCACTGTCGCGCGCGGCTCGCCCGGGATCAGCTGGTCCCAGACCTTGCGCCGCGCTGCATCCTTCCAGAAATCGGTTTCGAACCCGGTCATGCGCGAATCCTCTTGCGTGAGATGATGACCGCCTGGCGAACCTTCCAGACGTCTGACGGTCATTTGATTTGCCAACCTCGACGGCGTCAATGGCTGACCGCCAGGCGAACGGCGGCGAGCGCCTTGCTTCGACTGGAATGCGCCCCCCGATGGAGGCACCGATCCGATCGAAATCGGTCACGGAGGATGGACCCCGGATGACGCAGGCTCCCGACAGCGAGCTCTTCGTGCGGGCGTTCGCACGCGGTCTCGGCGTGATCGAGGCGATGGGGCGGGGGCCCGAACGCCAGACGCTCGCGCAGATCGCCGACGCATCACGGCTGCCGCGCAGTGTGGCGCGCCGTCTGCTGATGACCCTGTGCGAGCTTTCGTACGCGGGCACCGACGGACGCCTGTACTGGCTGACGCCGCGCGTGATGAAGCTCGGGCTCGCATACCTGTACGCCCAGCCGATGTGGCGTCAGGCGCAGCGCACCCTCGAGGACCTGCGCATCGAGGTGCAGGAATCGTGTTCGATGGCGGTGCTCGACGGCGCCGAGCTGGTCTACGTGATCCGCGTGCCCGCCCGGCGCATCCTGTCGATGAACCTGTCGGTGGGCAGCCGCCTGCCCGCACACGTGGTGTCTCTTGGGCGTGCTCTGCTGTCCGGGCTGCCGGGCGAGTCGCTGGCGCGCTATCTGACCAGCGCAGGCCTCGTCCGCCTGACACCGCGCACCGAGACCTCGCGCACTAAGCTGCGCCGCGCGATCGAGGCGGTGCATATGCTCGGCTACGCGTGGGTGGACGGCGAACTGGACGAGTCGATCTGCGGCATCGCGGTGCCGGTGCGCGATGGCACCGGCCACGTGGTGGCCGCGGTGAACGTCAGCCTGACCGCGGGCGAATGGACAGAGCGAAAGGCGAGGACGCGGTTTCTAGCACCGCTGCGCCGCGCAGCGGCACAGATCCGGTCGACCATGATGCCGTGAACGGTGCGCGCCGCGTCCGAATTGATATCGGTCATTGCCGCGTCGCACGCGGTGCGCGTCCAGTCGACAGTAGCAGGCGACGATCGCCCGGGCGCCGGGCGGGTGCCGCCGCGCTGATCGGCCAATACAGGAACCGTATTCATGCTCATCCAAGGCACTCCCGTCGCCGACTAACTCTTCGGCACCGAGGGCGACGACACGATCGTCGCAAGCACCGGCGTCGACCGCGTAGAGGCGCGCGACGGCAACGACGAGATCCGGCTCACGTTCGCCCATGACTTCGAATGGTCGGACTGGGTCTACGACGGGCGCTACGACGGCGGCCCGGGTCCGAACGACGCGTTGTATGCCGACTGGAGCGCAGCCTCGGCGCCGATCGTGTGGGAGACCCTCGCGAACGCGACGGTGCAGTCGGTCGACGGCTCGCGGATCAGCAACGTCGAACGCCTGCTGCTGCGCACCGGCGACGGCAACGACAACGACATGCTGCGCAACGCCGCCGTCTCCACGCGCGACGGCCGAGGTCGTCGACTCCCTCCCCGAGCGTGACGGAAGCGACGTGCTCGACAACGTCGAACGGCTGGTGTTCGGCAATCAGGTCTTCGAACTCTTCAACGCGCCGCGCGTCGAAGCCCCCACCTACGGGAATTCGCGCACTTTCCTGTTCGACGCGTCGTACTACCTGCTGAGCAACCCCGATCTGGTCCCCGCCGTGGGCATGGCGGACGCGGCACAGCACTACCTCGATACCGGAGCGGCGCAGGGGAGGTCTCCCAGCACGTGGTTCGACGCCCAGTACTACGGCAACCGCTGGGACGACCTCCGGCGCCTGGACCTCGACGACGCCACGCTGTTTGTCCACTACAACCTGTTCGGCGTGTGGGAAGGCCGCAGCGCCGGACCGATCTTCGACGCCTACGACGGCAATCGCTACCTGCGCGACAACCCCGACGTCGCAGCCTACGTCGACGCCTACGTCGACGATTTCCTGGGCAGCCGCACCAACGGCGCGATCGCGCACTTCGTCATCTACGGCGCGAACGAAGGGCGCAAGGCCTACGACACCGCCGGCAACCCGATCGATATGGAGATCTTCATCTGACCGTTGCGGTCAGCCCGCGCCCTGGCTGCTCTTCAACTTGCCCCATACGAACAGCACGACGATCGCACCGATCACCGAGCCGATGAACCCCGCGCCCTGCCCGGCCGAGTAGAGGCCGAGCGACTGGCCGACGAAGCCGGCAGCGAACGATCCGGCAATGCCGAGCACCGTGGTGAGCACGATGCCTATGTTCTGCGTCCCCGGAAGGATCGCGCGCGCGATCAGGCCCACGACGAATCCCACGATTGCCATCCACACATAGCTCATGTCCGCTCCTCTGGTGATCGGCGCGCGCGCCGACAGACACGGCCGCGAGCGCCGCCCGCATCGCCCGGCGCGATCCCGACCCGGCGGTGCCCGCGTCGCGCCACGCCCTGCGTGGCGCCGTCACCTATTGTGCCCTCTCGCGTCGCACGCAACACGTCGTCACACCCCGGGATCTGCGCTTCTGCACTTCTTGCTCCCGTCATTCCTTCGCCGTACCCTGCGGACACGATCCGGCTGTCCGCGATCGGAACCCAAAGGGAGCGGTGCATGAACGTCGAACAATTCCGGGATTTCCTGATGACCACCGGCACCGACCTGGTGGTCAAGGTGCTTGCAGCACTGGCCTTCTGGATCGTCGGCCGATGGCTGATCGGCAAGGTGGTGCAGCTGATGCAGGCGGCGATGGGCCGCAACAACGTCGACCCGACGCTGACCAAGTACATGGGCTCGATCGTCGCGGTGGCGCTGAACATCGCGCTGGTGCTCGGCATCCTCGGCTACTTCGGCATCCAGACGACGTCGATCGCGGCGATGCTGGCCGGCGCGGGTGTCGCCGTGGGCGTGGCCTGGAGCGGACTGCTGGCGCACTTCGCGGCCGGGGCCTTCCTGCTGATCCTGCGCCCGTTCAAGGTCGGCGACTTCATCTCCGGCGGCGGCGTGGTCGGCACGGTGCGCGAGATCGGTCTGTTCGCCACCACGATCGTCACTCCCGACAACGTGTACACGGTGGTCGGCAACAACAAGCTGTTCGCGGACAACATCCAGAACTTCTCGGCGCTGCCGGTGCGGCGCGTCGAGCGCATCGCGCAGCTGGCCAACGGCGTCGACCCGCTCGACGCGATCCGCCTGTTGCGCGCCGAGGTGTCGACGATCCCCAACATAGCCGCCGACCCGGCACCCGAGATCACCCTGCTCGACTTCAAGCTCGAGGGGCCGCAGATCGCGGTGCGTCCCTACACCCACACCGACCACTACTGGCAGGTGTATTTCGACACCAACGAGGCGATCGCGCGTGTCGCGAAGGAGGCCGGCTGGCCGGCACCGGCGGCGTCGCACCGCGTGCACCAGGAGCCCTGACACCGGAGGTCCGCACCGGCGAAGGCCGGCGCGGACGATTCGACAGCGACGACGGAGACGGCTTCTGCGATGAACGAACTGGATTTCACCGGCCGCACCATCCTGGTGGTGGGCGGCTCGAGCGGCATCGGCAACGGGATCGCGCAGGCATTTCGCGCGCACGGCGGCAGCGTGTTCGTCACCGGCACGCGGGCGAAGGCGGGCGACTACTCCGCGGCCGACGGATCGGATCTGGCCGGCCTGCACTACGCGCAGCTCGACGCCTCGGACACCGCGGCGGTCGAGGGCTGGCAGCCGCCGTTCGCGGGGCTCGACGTGCTGGTGCTGTCGCAGGGCACAGTGCTCTACGACCGCGGCGAATATGCCAACAAGGGCTTTGCGCGCGTCGTCGACGTGAACCTGAACAGCGTGATGGCCTGCGCGCTGAAGTTCGAAGCGATGCTCAAGGCGTCGAAGGGTTCGCTGATCACCGTCAGCTCGACCGCGGCCTTCCATTCCACGCGCGGCAATCCGGCCTACAACGCATCGAAGGCCGGCGTCGTCGGGCTGACCCGCACGCTGGGCGATGCCTGGTCGCGCGCCGGCGTTCGCGTCAACGGCATCGCGCCCGGCCTGGTCGACACCAAGCTGACGAAAGTCACGACCGCGAACCCGCAGCGCCTCGAGGCTTCGCTGAAGGGCATCCCGATGGGGCGCCTGGGCACGCCGCAGGACATGGCGGGCGTCGCGCTGTTCCTCGCTTCACCGCTGGCCGCCTACGTGGTCGGCCAGACCATACCTGTCGACGGAGGACTGATCCTGTGAACACGACGAATCGACGCTATGCCGGCAAAGTGGTTCTGATCACCGGCGGTGGCTCGGGACTGGGCAGGACGACCGCACTGCGCGTCGCGGGCGAGGGTGCCGCGGTCGCCGTGCTGGACGTCGACGAGACCGGCGGCCACGAGGCGGTGCGCGCGATCCGCGCCGCGGGCGGCACGGCGGAGTTCCAGCGCGTCGACGTCGGCAGCAGCGCCTCGGTGCGCGAGGCGGTCGGCGCCGCGCACAAGCGCTTCGGACGGCTCGATGTGGCGGTCAACGGCGCCGGCGTCACCGGCCAGCGCGCCGAGATCCCCGACGTGACGGAGGACGACTGGAATCGCGTCGTCGCGATCAACCTGAACGGCGTGTTCTTCGGCATGCAGGCGCAACTGCCGCTGATGGCGGCGCAGGGCGGCGGTGCGATCGTCAACATCGCGTCGATCCTGGGGGTGGTCGGCCGCGCGAACGCCGCAGCCTACGTCGCGACCAAGCATGCGGTGGTCGGCCTGACAAAGGCGGCGGCGCTGGAGTGGGGCACCCGCAATGTGCGTGTCAACGCCGTCGCGCCCAGCTACATCGCGACGCCGATGACCGAGCCGCGCATCGACGCGGCGACCTGGGCGGCGCTGTCGGCGCAGCACGCGTTCCGTCATTGCGGGGCGCCCGAGGACGTGGCTGCGATGATCGCGTTCCTGGGCTCGGACGACGCGAAATTCCTGACCGCCGCGGTGCACCTGGTCGACGGCGGGTTCACCGCCGCTTGACCGGAAATCTCGCATCGGACGTGCTCGCCGCGAAGCAGAACGGGTAGGATCGCCGCTGATCCGGACCCTTGGACTCCTCGCCATGAACCTTCGCCTCAACGAGCGACTCGACCGTTTCGAGTCCCCGTTCCGCAAGCTCGACCTGCTGCTGGCCGACGTCGTGCCGAACCCGCAGCTGCAACCGGTCACGATGCACGTCGGCGAGCCGCAGGACAGCCCGCCCGCGATGCTGGCCGGCGCGGTGGCGGCGCATGCCGGCCAGTGGAACCGCTATCCGCCCTCGCTCGGCACGCCCGAGTTCCTCGCGGCGGTGACGGGATACATCGGCCGGCGCTATCCGGCCGCGCACGGCCGGGTGAGCCCCGAAGGCAACGTGTCGTCGGTGGCGAGCACCCGCGAGGCGCTGTACCTGGCTGCCTCGCTCGCGGTCAGCCCGTCGCGTCCGGCACCCCTGGCGCTGATGCCGAACCCCTTCTACCAGACCTATCGCGTCGCCGCGATCATGGCCGGCGCCGAGCCGCAGTACCTGCGCCACAGCGGCTTTCCGATGTTCCGGATCGACCTCGACGCGCTCGACGACGCGACGCTGGCGCGGACCGCCATCCTCTACCTGTGCTCGCCGTCGAATCCGGACGGCCGCGTGATGCCGGCCGGGCAGATCCTGCAGGCCGTTGCACTGGCGCGCCGGCACGGCTTCCTGGTCGTGTTCGACGAGTGCTACGCCGAGCTCTACGACCGGGATCCCGCACCCGGCGCACTGCAAGTCCTGGCGCAGGCGGACCCGTCGCAGGCCTGGCTCGACAACGTGCTGGTGCTGCACTCGCTGTCGAAGCGCTCGAGCGCCGCCGGCCTGCGCTCCGGGTTCGCCGTCGGCTCGCCCGCGGTGATCACCGCCTTGAACCGGCTGAGGCTGAACGGCACCGCGTGCACGCCGATGCCCCTGCTGGCGGCGGCGACCGCGCTGTGGTCGGACGATGCCCACGTCGACGCGATGCGCACACGCCTGCGCGCGCGCTTCGACATCGCCGACCGCCACCTCGGCGGATACGACGGGTACTACCGGCCGCCCTGCGGCTTCTTCCTTTGGCTGAAAGTGCCGGACGGCGCGGCCCTGACGCGCCGGTTGTGGTCGGAGCAGGCGCTGCGCGTGCTGCCGGGCGAGTTCCTGACCCAGCCCGAGGCCGACGGCAGCAACGACGGCCGGCAGTTCATCCGGGTCGCGCTCGTGCACGACCCCGAGACGACCGACGAAGGGCTGCGGCGCCTGGCGTCTGCGCTTCGGACGGGAGCGTAGCCGCACTGGGCGCGGGCGCGGGCGCGGGCGCGGGCGATGGCGGCTGCGAGCAAGACCCGGGCGGCGCTCGGGCTGGTACCGATTGGAAGGGAGAACGCGATGCGGCAGGCGCAGGCGAAGAAGCCGGATTCCGGCCAGGACGGGGGTGGCGGCGCGTCGAACTACGACGTGCTGATCATCGGCGCCGGCATGTCCGGCATGTACCAGCTGCACCGACTGCGCGCGCTCGGCATGACCGTGCGCGTGCTGGAGGCCGGCAGCGGCGTCGGCGGCACCTGGTACTGGAACCGCTATCCCGGCGCGCGCTTCGACTCCGAGAGCTGGTCCTACGGCTACTCCTTCTCGCAGGAGATCCTGAAGGAATGGGAATGGAGCGAGCACTTCGCGCCCCAGCCCGAGACGCTGCGCTACCTCGAGTTCGTGGCCGACAAGCTCGACCTGCGCCGCGACATCAGCTTCGACACGCGCGTGAAGTCGGCATCGTTCGACGACGCGGCGAACCTGTGGCGCATCGAGACCACCGACGGTCGCACGCGCATCCGCCCGCTTCCTGATCACCGCGATCGGACCGCTGTCGGCGCCGACGATGCCGAACGTCCCCGGCATCGACGCGCTTCGAGGGCGAGTCGTACCACACCGGCCTGTGGCCGCATGACCCGGTCGACTTCGCCGGCAAGCGCGTGGCCGTCATCGGCACCGGCGCCAGCGGCGTGCAGACCATCCAGGAAGTCGCGAAGGTCGCCGGCCGGCTCACGGTCTTCCAGCGCACGCCCAACTGGTGCGCGCCGCTGCACAACGCGAAGATCACGCCCGAAGAGCAGCGCCGCATCAAGGCCAGCTACGACGAGATCTTCGCGCGCTGCCGCGAGACGCACGGCTGCTTCATCCACAAGGCCGATCCGCGCAAGGCGATGGAAGTGTCGGCCGAGGAGCGCGAAGCGTTCTACGAGAAGCTGTATGCCGAGCCCGGCTTCGGCATCTGGATCGGCAACTTCCGCGACGTGCTGAGCGACGAGGCTGCGAACGCGACGCTGACCGAATTCATCGCGCGCAAGATCCGCGCGCGCGTGAAGGATCCGCGCGTCGCCGACAAGCTGATCCCGAAGGACCACGGTTTCGGCACGCGCCGCGTGCCGCTCGAAACCGGCTACTACGAGGTCTACAACCAGGACAACGTCGAACTCGTCGACCTGCGCGAGACGCCGATCGAGCGGATCACCGGGAACGGCATCCGCACCAGCGATCGCGACTTCGAGTTCGACGTCATCATCTACGCCACCGGCTTCGATGCGGTGACCGGCGCGCTCGACCGCATCGACATCCGCGGCGCTGGGCGGACAAAGCCTGAAGGACAAGTGGGCCGATGGCCCGCGCACCTGCCTCGGCCTGATGACCGCCGGCTTCCCGAACATGCTGACGCTGGTCGGGCCGCACAACTCCGCGACGTTCTGCAACATCCCGCGCTGCATCGAGCAGAACGTCGACTGGGTGACGGACCTGCTGCGCACCATGCGCGACAAGGGCCAGACCCGGGTCGAGCCGTCGATCGAAGCCGAGAACGCGTGGACCGCGCACGTCATCGAACTGGGCGCGAAGATGCTGTTCACGAAGGTCGATTCCTGGTTCATGGGCATCAACAGCAACGTCGCGGGCAAGCAGAAGCGCACGTTCCTGCTCTATTCCGGCGGCGCGCCGATGTACCGCGAGAAGTGCGACGAGGTCGCCGCCCGGGGCTACGAGGGCTTCGCGCTGGCCTGACGCCGGACCGGGCCGGACGCGCGCGGCGCGCGCCTTCTTCTCTGCGGCCGGCCCGGCTGGCGCGCACGTCGCGCACGCCTTCTTCGCGCGCGAAGCCTTCGCTCAGGCCCGCAGCGCGTAGAAGGCCAGCGCCGGGCTGCGGATGTCGAGCTGTTCGAAACGGCTGAACCCGGCCTGCTTCGCCAGATCGGCGGCACGGGACCGGCCCCAGCAGGCGCCGAGACCCGGCCCGCCCTGCGCCAGCGACTGCGGCACGCAGTGCAGGCAGCTGATGCCGTAGAGCATCCGCGCGAACGGGTTGTCGCGGTTGTCCTCCAGCCGGTCGGCGACCTTCGGTTCGACCATCAGGTAGGTGCCGCCGTCGGCCAGCGCCGAGCGGATCTTCGTCAGGGCGCCGACCGGATCGGGCAGGTCGTGGACGACGTCGAAGGTGCTGACGAAATCCCAGCCCGGCCGAGTCGGCATCGCCTCGACCGGCGCGGAGACGAACTCGACGCGGTCGCTCACCGCGGCTTCCCGCGCATAGCCGCGGGCGATCGCGATCGAGCGCTCGTCCAGGTCCAGCCCGACGAAGCGCGATGCCGGATACGCCTTGGCCAGCGTGACCGGCACCACACCGGTGCCGCAGCCGATGTCGATCGCACGCCCCCCCGCCTGCAGCTTGGCGACCACCTCCGGCAGCGCCGGCAGCCAGCTGCGCACGAGGCGGCTTTCGTAGACCGGCCGGTTCATCTGCTCGAGCGCCACCGGCATTTCGGCGCCGAAGTCGCTGAACGACACGCCGCCGCCGTGCTCGAAGGCCGCTGCGATGCGGGGCGCCATCGCCATCAGCGCCGGCAGGCCCTTGAACAGGCCGCCCAGGTAGTACTCCGACGACGGATCGGTCAGGAACAGCGCGTGTTCGTCGGGGAGCTCGAAAAGATCGCCGGCCGCGTCGTGCTCGACATAGCCGGCGCCGGCCATGGCGGCGAGCCACTCCTCGACGTAGCGCGGGTGAATGCCGGTGCGTTCGGCCAGCTCGGCGCCGCTGAGCGGCCCCGCGCCGGCCATCGCCTTGAACAGGCCGGTGCGATCACCGACGAAGACCAGTGCCGCCGCCATCGCGGTGCCCAGATCGCCGACCAGCCGCGTCATGAAGAGCTGCGAGCGTTCCTTGTCCATCGTGCTCCCCTCGAATAGCCGTACCCGGCGCCACGGCCGGCGAAGCGGTCGCATGCGGCCGACCCCGACGCGCTTGCCCGGCGTCCGCGGAGCTATGATGACAGCACCTGCCTCGCTCCGGGAGACCGCACATGCCATCATGCCGCCGCACAGTTGCCGCAAGCGCGTCCGTGCTGTTCACGCTGGCCGCAGTCGAAGCGCCAGCGCAGCAGCAGATCGTCAAGCCGCCGATCGCGCAGTACTGGATGGACGTCGCGACGCACACGATGGCCGGCATGCCCGAGATGCCGTCGATGCCCGGGCTGCCGTCGTTCATGGGCGGCGGCGGATCGAACACCTACGGCAACGCGCGCGGGATGTCGATGGGCCGTTGGCTCGACCTCGCGCTGTACACGCGCAGCAAACCCGCGGGCACGGAAGCGACTCACGCGATCCCCGCGGGGATGCGGATGGGGCCGAACCTGCCGCTGCTGCCGCTGCTGCCGCAGCAACCCGCACCGAAGCCCGGGCGCGAGCCCGAGGATCCTCCCGAGGAGATGCGCGAGCGCCCCACCGGCCGCGTGCTGATCTACTGGGGATGCGGCGAGACGGTGCGGGCGGGCCAGCCGCGGGTGATCGATCTGGCGAGCGCCGGGACGGCCGAGTTCGGCCGCGCCTTCGGGGGACGGTACGTGCCCGAACGCGGAGCCCGCGTGGCGCCCGGCTATTCGCTGTGGCCGAACGAGAAGAGCCGCGCGATGGTGCCTCGCGAGGCGTCGCTCGCCGGCGATCACGCGGTCGCCGGCGAGGGCGTTCCGGCCAGCCTGAAGTTCGCGATCGGGCAGGCACAGGACTTCATGCCCGCGATCCAGCTCGAATCGAGAGGCACACTGGCGGACAGCATCGCGCTGCAGTGGCCGGCGCTGCCCACCGCGCGCGGCTACTACCTGCACGCGATGGCGAGCATCGGCGCCGACATGGTGCTGTGGAGCTCGGCCGAGACGCCGGACACCGGCATGGGGCTGGTCGACTACCTGCCGAATGCCACGATCGATCGCTGGGTGCGCGAGAAGGTGCTGCTGCCGGCGTCGCAGACGCGCTGCGCGGTGCCCAAGGGGATCTTCGCGGGCGGCCGCGACGACGGCGCGATGCTGCGGATGATCGCTTACGGCAGCGAACTGAACCTGGTTCACCCGCCGCGGCCCGCCGATCCCCGCACGCCGTGGGAGCCCGACTGGTCGGCGCGTGTGCGCGTCAAGTCGACGACGATGGCGATGCTCGGCACCGACATGGCGGCGTCGGGCGCGGGCGGCGCGGCGCAGGGCGATGCCGCAGGCTCCACCGGCGACCAGCCGCAGGGCAAGTCCGACGAGCAGAAGTCGACGATGCCTTCGATTCCGGGACTGCCCGGCGCCGGCCGCGCGATCGAGTCGCTGCGGGGCATCTTCGGGCGCTGAACGGCTCGCGGCGGCGAGCCCCCGCGGGCGCCCGGCCGGGCCGGACCTATTCGTCGCGCGGCATCGACAGGTAGAGGGCTTCGACCTTCTCGCGGGCCCAGGGCGTGCGGCGCAGGAACTTCAGACTGGAGGCGACGCTCGGGTCGTGCGTGAAACAGCGCACCGGTATGCGCCGCGCCAGGCCGTCCCAGCCATGGTGCGCGACGAGCGCCGTGACGAGCGCCTCCAGCGTCACCCCGTGCAGCGGGTTGCGCGGCTGGACCGTCGGACGCGGCGGATCCGATTCGGGTGGCGCGGCGGGCGCAGACATGACGTGATCTTACGGCCGCGTGGCGATCGTCGTCCCCCTGCCTCTGTCACAATCCGCCATGACCGCAGCCGACCCCACCACACCCGCCGGCGACGACTTCGCCGCCCTGCCCCTCGCACCGGCCGTGCTGGCCAACCTGCAGCGCCTGGGCTACCAGCGCATGACGCCGATCCAGGCCGCCAGCCTGCCGCTGGCGCTGGCCGGCAAGGACCTGATCGCGCAGGCCAAGACCGGCAGCGGCAAGACCGCCGCGTTCGCGCTGCCGCTGCTGGCCAACCTGGACGCACGGCGCTTCGCGGTGCAGGCGCTGGTGCTGTGCCCCACGCGCGAGCTGGCCGACCAGGTGACGCAGGAGATCCGCCGCCTGGCGCGCGCCGAGGACAACATCAAGGTCCTGACCCTGTGCGGCGGCGCCACCATGCGCCCGCAGATCGCCAGCCTGGCGCACGGCGCGCACATCGTGGTGGGCACGCCGGGCCGCGTGCTGGACCACCTGCTCGCGCGAGACCCTGTCGCTGGACGCGCTGCACATCGCTGGTGCTGGACGAGGCCGACCGCATGCTGGACATGGGCTTCGCCGACGAGATCGCCGGCGTGATCGAGCGCTGCCCGCCGGCAGCGCCAGACCCTGCTGTTCTCGGCCACCTACCCGCCCGGCGTGACCAGGCTGGCCGAGCGCTTACATGCGCGAGCCGCAGCAGGTGAAGCTCGACGAGCGCCATGCCGCCAGGCATGATCCGCCAGCGCTTCTACGAGGTGACCGAGGACGAGCGTCTGCGCGCCGTCGGCCTGCTGCTCGAGCACTACCGGCCGGTGAGCACGCTGGCCTTCTGCAACACCAAGCAGCGCTGCAGCGAACTCGCCGCCCTGCTGCAGGCGCAGGGGATCGTGGCGCTGGAACTGCACGGCGACCTCGAGCAGCGCGACCGCGACCAGGTCCTGGTGCAGTTCGCCAACCGCAGCTGCAGCGTGCTGGTGGCCACCGACGTGGCCGCGCGCGGACTGGACATCGCGCAGCTGGAAGCCGTGATCAACGTCGACGTGTCCCCGGACGCCGAGACCCACACCCACCGCATCGGACGCACCGGCCGCGCGGGCGAGGCGGGCTGGGCGTTCACGCTGGCCAGCCGCAACGAGATGGACCGCGTCGGCCGCATCGACCGGATGCAGGGCAGCGACAGCGAATGGCACGCGCTGAGCGAGCTGACCGCGCGCACCGGCGGCGAAGGCGGCGGCGCCGTCGAGCCGCTGCGCCCGCCGATGGTCACGCTGCAGATTCTCGGCGGACGCAAGGACAAGATCCGTCCCGGCGACGTGCTGGGGGCGCTGACCAAGGATCTGGGCTATCGCGCCGAGCAGATCGGCAAGATCAACGTCAACGAGTTCTCGACCTACGTCGCCGTGGAACGCGGCATCGCGCGGGATGCCGCGCGGGCGCTCGACGCGGGGAAGGTCAAGGGCAAGACCGTCAAGGTCCGGCGCATCTGAACCGCGGCGCCCCCCCCTGAAGCCGCGCTGCCGGGCGCCGAAGCTCGCCCTGCGGCAGCGTCTAGGCGTCGACGCCGCGCCCGGCCGCGAACCCGACGAACCAGTCGATCGAGCCCGGGTTGCCCATCGAATCGCGATTGGCCGACTTCTCCGGCGGCTGGCCGAGCAGGATCTTCTTGATCGGCACCTCCATCTTCTTGCCGGAGATCGTGCGCGGCACCTCGGGGATCGCGAACACGTCGTTGGGGACGTGGCGCGCCGACAGCTTGGTGCGGATCGCATCGAGCAGCGCCTTCTTCAGCGCCGGCGGAACGCCGGTGTCGACGGCCCCCGAGGCCAGCGCACCCGCACCGGGCCGCGCGTTGGCCGCCGCGGCCCGCCCGGCCGCGTCGCCGGACAGCGCCGGGCCAGGCGCCCCCGGCACCGTGGCTGCGCCGGACGCATCGCGCAGCACGACGAACAGCGCCATGTACGACTCGCGCCCGAGGTACTCGAGGTCGATCACCAGGGAGTCGGCCACCTGCGGGAAGTCCTCGATCACGCGGTACAGCTCGCTGGTGCCCATGCGGATGCCGTGGCGGTTGATCGTCGAGTCGGAGCGGCCGTAGATCACGCCGGTCACCGATTCGCGGCGCGCAATCAGCTTCAGCCAGTCGCCGTGCCGCCACACGTTGGGCGGCCCGGGGAAGGTGTCGAAATAGCTCTCGAAGTAGCGGCGCCCGCCGGCATCGTTCCAGAAGTACAGCGGCATCGACGGGATCGTGCGCGCGCAGACCAGTTCGCCGACCTGCCCCAGCACCGGCTTGCCCGCGTCGTCGTAGGCATGGACCGCGACGCCGAGCCCCCGGCACGACATCTCGCCCGCGTAGATGGGCAGGATCGGGCTGCCGCCCAGGAACGAGGTGCCGGGATCGGTGCCGCCCGAGATCGAGGCCAGCATCATGTCCGGATGCACCGCGTCGTAGACCCAGAGGTATCCCTCCTCGGTCAGCGGCGAGCCGGTCACGCCGACGGTGCGCAGGCGCGACAGGTCGAAGCGCTCGCGCGGCCTCATGCCGGCCTTCATGTTCAGCGCGATGAAGGCTGGACTGGTGCCGAAGAACGTCGCCTGCTCACGCTCGGCGAAGCGCCACAACGTGTCGAGATCGGGCCAGCCGGGGTTGCCGTCGAACTGCAGAATCGTGCACCCCACCACCAGGTTCGACGCCAGCCAGTTCCACATGATCCAGTTGGTCGACGAGAACCAGAACACACGGTCCTCGGGCCGCAGGTCCATCGCCAGGATCCGGTCCTTCAGCGCCTCGATGACGGCGCCGCCATGGCCGTGCACGATCGGCTTGGGCATGCCGGTGGTGCCGGACGAATAGACGATCCACAGCGGGTGGTCGAAGGGCACCGCGGTGAACTCGGGCGTGGCGGCCTCGGCGAGCGCCTGCGCCCAGAGAGTGACCGGCACGCTGCGCGCCGCGCTGCCCGGCCCGGCGACGGCACCCGGCCTCCCGGCCGCATCGGCGCCGGCATCCGCGCCCGCGTGCGCCGAGCTGGCGGTGAACGACAGTTCCGCCAGCGAAGCCCGAGGGTCGAGGTAGGGCGCGAGGATCACGTGTTCCACGCTGGGCAGCTCGCCGACCAGTTCGCGCACGTGATCGAGCCTGGCGAAATCCTTGCCCGAATAGCGATAACCGTCGACCGTGATCAGCACCTTCGGCTCGATCTGGCGAAAGCGGTCGAGGACGCTCACCGGTCCCATGTCGGGCGAGCTGCTGGACCAGACGGCGCCGATGCTCGTCACCGCCAGCAGCGCCACGACCGCCTGCGGGATGTTCGGCATGTAGGCCACCACGCGATCCCCCTTGCGCACGCCCAGACGCCGCAGCGTCGCTGCCAGCGCGCCCGCCTGCGCGGCGAGTTCGTGCCAGCCGATCTCCTGCCGGTCGACCAGTTCGGACTGGAAGACGATTGCGGGACGCGCCGCCGCATCGGGATGCGAGGCCTGCGCGAGCAGGTGCTCCGCATAGTTCAGCGTCGCCCCGGGGAACCACTCGGCGCCGGGCATCTCGCTTCGGCCGAGCACCTTCGTGTAGGCGCTGTGCGCCTTCATGCCGCAGAAGTCCCAGACCGAGGACCAGAACCCCTCGAGATCGGTGACCGACCACTGCCACAACGACTCGTAGCCTTCGAAGCGGCGGCCGTGCGTGTCGTCCAGCCAGCGCAGGTAGCGGGTGAGTCCGCAATGCTCGATGCGTTCGGCGCTGGGGGTCCAGATCGGCTTGGGGTCGGCGCTCATGCCTTTCGTCTCCTTCGTTCCATCTTCGTCGTGGGCCGCGGCATCGGCATCGGCATCGGCATCGGCGCGGCGCCCGCGTCAGTGGACGCGCCCGCGCGTCAGTGCCCGTGCCCGTGCCCGTGCCCGTGTTCGTTTCGTGTTCGTGTTCGTGTTCCTGCAGGATCAGATAGCAGGTGCGGCCCTCGGTGGCCAGCGCCACCTGCGCACCGTGCGGCAGCGTGAGCTTCGGGCTCTCGTGCCCGAAGGGCAGCCCGGTCAGCACCGGCGTGCGCGTGCGCGCGCGCAGCCAGCGGACCACCGCCGGCAGGTCGAAGCCGCGATCGTTGTCGGCGAGCCGGTAACGGCTGAACCGGCCCAGCAGGATCGCCTTCTGCCGGTCGAGCACGCCGGCATGCAGCAGCTGCGTGAGCATGCGTTCGATGCGGAACGGGTGCTCGTTGACATCCTCGAGGAACAGGATGCCGCCGTCGACCTTCGGAAACCAGGGCGTGCCGAGCAGTGCGTAGACGATCGCCAGGTTGCCGCCCCACAGGGTGCCGCGCGCCTCGACGCCGGCCGGGCCGCCGTAGCGGAACCCGACGATCTCGAGGGCTCCGGACATCGCCTCCTGGAAGGTGCCGAGCGTCATCTCGTCGATGTCCTCGAAGCGCTCGGCGCCGAAGTCGCCCAGCAGCGCGGGCCCCGCCCAGGTGCACGGCTCGCGCCTTCGCCAGCATCGCCAGCTGGAAGGCGGTGAAATCCGACAGTCCGACCCAGCGCTTGCGCGCGCGGGCCAAGGCCTTGTAGTCGAGCGCGTCGAGATAGCGGGTCAGGCCGTAGCCGCCGCGCGTGATCATCACGATCGGCGCCGGCTGAGCGGCGGCCCGCGCGAACGCGCCGGCGCGGTCGGCGTCGCTGCCCGCGAAACGCTGCCGCACGCGCAGCGCAGCCGGATCGAGCCGCGCGGTGAGGCCGGCACGGGCGAGGTTGTCGATCGCGCGCTGTACGGGTGCGCCGGGCTCGACCGCACCGGACGGAGAGATCAGGTAGATGTCGGCGGCGGCACGGGCGCTGGAGGTCATCGCGGAAGTCTGCCATAGCGCCGCTGGTGCGCTGCATCGCGGACACCATGGGTGCGCTGCTTCACGGACGCCGCGGGTGCGCTACCCGGCGAGCGCCGCAGGTGCGCACGGTGCGATACTCGCCGCTGCCGCGCGCGGCATCAGAGCCGCGGCGCGCCCCCGGCACGCGGTCGCGCGCACCGCTGCCCCCCGATCGGAACAGGAGACGATGCATGAGAATCGGAGACAGTCTGTCCGGAAAGCGGGTCCTGATCACCCAGGCCGGCGAGTTCATGGGACCGGTGCTTGCCGACACCTTCCGCGCGCACGGCGCGGTGGTGATCGCCGACGAGCGTGTGCTGGACTCCGGCGCGGCCGGCGAAGCGGCGGTGCGCGACGCGGGCACGGTCGACGTGCTGATCGCGAACCTCGGCGTGCCCGCCCCGTCGACGCGGGCGCACGAAATCGGCGACGCCGAGTGGCGGCACGTGTTCGCGCACGTGGTCGACCCGCTGCCCGGCCTGGCGCGCGCCGCGTTGCCGCAGATGCTGGCGCGACGCAGCGGCAAGATCGTCGTGATGGGCAGCTCGACCGCGTTCCGCGGCCAGAAGCGCACCGCCACCTACAGTGCGGCACGCAGCGCGCAGGTCGGCTTCGTGCGGGCGGTCGGCACCGAAGTCGCACCGAACAACGTGCACGTGAACCTGATCGCGCAGAATTTCGTCGAGAACCCGATGTACTACGGCCCCGAGGTGCAGGCGCTGCCGGCCTTCCAGGAGCGCCTCAAGCGCGAGGTGCCGGTGGGGCGCCTGGGGACGCCGCTGGAGGACGCGCTGTTCGCGGTGTTCCTGGCGAGCAGCGAAGTCGGCTTCTTCGCCGGCCAGAGCATCCCGTTCTCGGGGGGCTGGGCGACCTGAGCCTGCCGGCCCCGGCGCGCTGCTCCCGCGCTGCTGGCGCACCCTGGCGGCGGGCGCTGCCGTCGCCGGCCCGACCGATGTCCACGACCCCGACTGGAGTCCCCATGTCCCGAATCCCCTATGTCCCGGCCGACCTGTCCGAGCCGGCCGAGCTCGTCGCCGCGATCCGCGCCCGGCGTGGCGGCCATCTGCTGAACCTCGATCGCATGCTGCTCAACAGCCCCGCGCTGGCGGCCGGCTGGAACGGCTACCTGCGCGCGGTGCGCGGCGACCTGAGCCTCGACCCGAAGCTGCGCGAACTGGCGATGTGCGTGGTGGCGGTGATCAACGGCGCCGAATACGAGTTCACCCAGCACGCGCCGCACTTCGTGAACGCCGGCGGCTCGCAGGCGCAGGTCGCAGCGATGCGCGATCCCGACGCAGCGCTGCGCGATACGCGGCTGTTCGACGACACCGAGCGCGCGGCATTGGGCCTGACGATCGAAATGACTCGCACGGTCAAAGTGAGCGACGCCACTTTCGAAGCGGCGCGCGCGCGGCTGTCGGACAAGCACTGCGTCGAACTGGTCGGCGTGATCGCGACCTACAACATGGTTTCTCGCTTCCTGGTCGCCCTGGGCGTCGAACCCGAATGAGAGAATGCGCGGCGCGCCGCCGGTGTGGCGGGGCGCCGCGCGCGTGCCCGGCCGATCCGGGGCGCGAGCATGCATCCGACTTCCCTTTCCGGAGCCGTTTCCCGTGTCCACCAAGCCCCTGATCGATCGCGTCGACCACCTGGTCCTGACCGTCACCGACATCGAAGCCACCACGCGCTTCTACGAGCGCGCGCTGGGCATGCAGCGCGAGTTCTTCCGCGGCCCGGAGGGCCAGCCGCGCCATGCGCTGCTGTTCGGCAGCCAGAAGATCAACCTGCAGGATCGGGCGACCGAGACGCCGACCAAGGCGCGCGTGCCGACGATCGGCTCGGGCGACTTCTGCCTGATCGCCGGCGTCCCGCTGGACGACGTGATCGCGCACCTGAAGGCCGAAGGCATCGCGATCGACACCGGCCCGGTTTCGCGCCGCGGCGCGCTCGGACCGCTGCGCTCGATCTACCTGCGCGACCCCGACGGAAACCTGGTCGAGGTCTCGGAATACGTCGCCGCCTGACACGGACACGCGCCGGTGCGGCGGGCGCTGCTGTCCCTGTTCGACTACGACTGGGACGCGATCGGCTTTCGCGAACTGTCCGACCGCTACCGGCTGTATTCGGCAGGCTTCGACCTGTTCTCGTTTCCGGACAATGCCCGGCTGCTGGTGTTCGACATCGAGCGCTGGGTCGAGCGACTGGCGCGCCGGCATGCCGCGCCCGGCCGACCGGCCCTGCAGGGCGTCGCCTCGAACAACGAGCAGTTCGGTGCGCTGGCCGCTGCCCTCCTGGCTGAACGCCTGGGTCTGCCCGGCACGCCGCCGGACGCGATCCTGCGCTGCCAGCACAAGTTCGAGATGCGGCGACTGCTGCAGCAGGTCGCGCCCGAGGCCAATCTGCCGTTCCGCCTGCTCGAGTACGAGTACGGGCAGGCGCCACCGACGGACCTCGAATACCCCCTGTTCGCGAAGCCGGTGAAGGCGGCGTTCTCGGTGCTCGCGCGACGCGTGGCGAATCGCGACGAGCTCGACCGGCTGACACGATTCGGTCCGTTCGAAACCTGGATCATCCACCGCCTCGTCAAGCCCTTCGACGACATCGCGCGACGTCGCGCGGGTTTCCAGGTAAGCGCGCATCGCATGCTCGCCGAGCAGCCGGTGCAGGCCGCGCAGTTCAACGTCGACGGCTGGGTCCACCAGGGCAGCGCGCGGATGCTGGGGGTCGTCGATTCGATCATGTACCCGGGTACGCAGGCCTTCCTGCGCTTCGCCTACCCGTCACGACTGCCTGCGCCGGTGCAGCAACGCGCGTTCGACGTTGCGCAGCGCTTCCTCGCGGCAGCCGGCTTCAGCCACGGCTTCTTCAACATGGAGTTCTTCCACGACGAGGCGACCGGCGAACTGAAAGTGATCGAGTTCAATCCCCGCCTGGCCTCGCAACTGGCCGACCTGTACCGGCGCGTGGACGGACGCGACGTCTACGCGATGTGCGCGGCGCTGGCCTGCGGTGACGACCCGCAGCAGGTGCCGCTGGTGGCGCCTGTCGGCGGTGCCGCGGCGAGCTTCGTGTTCCGCAGTTTCGGCGCGCCGCCGCCGCCCGACCCGGGCGCGGGCGCGCGCGCGTGGCTGGCCGCCGAGCACCCGTCCGCGCTGCTCTTCGAATTCCGCAAGCGGGGCCGCGCGCTGGCGCGGGACCTCAAGTGGCTGGCCAGCCACCGATACGCGGTGCTGCACCTGCACGGCGACGACGAAGCGGCGCTGCGGCAGCGCTTCGAGGAGGTGTGCCGTCGATTCGGCTGGCCGGCGGTGTACTGACGATCGTGCCGCCAGGGCCACCTCGCCGGTCGCGCCGCGCCCCTACTTCGGCTGGACCGGCGCCTCGGAGGACGGCTGCGACGCCGACTCTGCCGCGCGACGCTCGATGCGCGCGATCTCGTCGGGCGTGGCGTACTCGAACACCGTCACGACCCGCGAAACGCCCGACACGCGGCTGGCCACCTGCGCCGCGCGATCGCCCTCGGCCTGGGTGACGATGCCCATCAGGTAGACCACCCCGGCCTCGGTGACGACCTTGAGCGTGTTCGATTGCAGGTCCTTGGCGTCGACGAACGCCCCCTTGACCCGGGTGGTGATGCCGGCGTCGTTGGCCGTGGTGCTGAACGACACGCGCCCCGACACCCGCAGCTCGTTGTGCACCGAGCGCACGTTCTCGACGCTGCGCACGATGCGCTCGGCGGACTGCCGCGTGGCCTCGTCGAGCACCTGGCCGGTGAGCAGCACCTTGCGGTTGAAGCTGGTGATCGCGATGCCGCCCGCGTTCTTCAGCTCCTGCTCCAGGCGGGTGTTGGCTTTCACTTCGATGCCAGTGTCCTCGGTCTGCGTGCCGACGGTGCGACGGTCGGCGACCGCCATCGCGCCGACCGCGAACCCGGCGGCCGCGAGCCCGACGCATCCCGTCAGCGACAGGTTGGCGGCGACGAGCGACGATAGGACGGCGGCCGTCGCGAAGCTCCGCGAAAGTGATCGTGCGGTGCGGTTGGCGCTCATGCTTGGTTCCCTTTTGTTGGGTGGCGGCGACGGTCCGGGCCGCGCGGGCAGGTCGATTTGCCTCGGGTCAGTCCGAAGCCCCGCTGCGCGCGCTACTCGTCCTCGCCGAGCAGCGCGGCATCGATGCCGTCGCACAGACAGTGGATGATCAGGAGGTGGACTTCCTGGATGCGGGCGGTGCGCTCGTGCGGCACGCACAGGTGCACGTCGCCGTCCTCGAGCATCGTGGCGATGCGGCCGCCACCCTTGCCGGTCAGCGCCACCACGTGCAGGCCGCGCTCGTGCGCCGCGTGGATGGCGGCGACGACGTTGGCCGAATTGCCGCTGGTCGAGATCGCCACCAGCACGTCGCCGGCCTGACCCAGCCCCCGCACCTGCCTGGCGAACACTTCCTCGAAGCGATAGTCGTTGGCCACCGCCGTCAGGATGGAGGTGTCGGTGGCGAGCGACAGCGCGGCCAGCTCGGGACGCTCGCGCTCGAAGCGGCCGATCAGTTCGGCGGCCAGATGCTGCGCGTCGCCCGCCGAGCCACCGTTGCCGCAGGCGAGGATCTTGCGGTCGGCGGCCAGCGCGGTGACCATCAACTCGATCGCCTGCGCGATCGGCCCGGCCAGCTTCTCGTTGGCAGCCAGCTTGAGCTGCGCGCTTTCCTCGAAATGACGACTGATGCGTGCGATCAGGCTCATGGTCGCGAAGTATAGCCTTCGGGCGTCCGGAGCTCGCTGCGCGGGGTCACTTCGACCCGGACGCCGGGCAGGACTCGTCAGAACGCGCCGCGAATCCAGTCGATGCCCGATGGCTCGATGCCCGAAGCGCTGCGACCTGCGCCCGCAGGGCCGTCGATCGCGACGACGTCGAAGCGCATCGCCGGCCAGCGCTGCGCACCCCAGCGCAGCGCGAGGAACACCTGGGCCGTGCGGCGCATGCGCCCCTGCTTGGCCGGCGTGACGCTGGCGGCCGCGCCGCCGTAGCGGGCGGAGGCGCGCTGCCGCACCTCGACGAAAACCAGTTCGTCGGCATCGGCCATCACCAGATCGAGTTCGCCGATCGGCAGGCGAAAGTTGCGCTCGACCAGGCGCAGCCCGCGGGCGAGCAGATAATCGAGCGCCCGTTCCTCCGCCTGGCCGCCTGCGCGCTGCGTCGCGGAGACCGGGGCGAAGGTGCCCGGCGAAGGCCGGGTGCGACGCGCGCGGGACGTATTCATCGAAGTGCCGACCGGACTGGAGCCGCCTGAGACAATGACCGGACGATTGTATGTAGTGGCCACCCCGATCGGGCATCTGTCGGACCTAAGCCCGAGGGCTGCCGAGACCCTGCGTTCGGTCGACGTGGTCGCGGCCGAGGACACCCGCGTGACGCGGGTGCTGCTGCGCCATGCCGGCTCGGGCGCGCAGACGATCAGCGCGCACGCGCACAACCAGGAGCGCGCGAGCGAGGCGGTGCTGGCGCACCTGCGGGCCGGCCGCTCGGTGGCGCTGGTCAGCGACGCGGGCACGCCGGCGATCAGCGACCCGGGCAATGCCGTGGTCGCGGCCGCACACGAGGCGGGCTTCGTCGTGACCCCGATCCCGGGCCCGAGTGCCGTGACCACCCTGCTGTCGGCCGCCGGATTGTCCGACGGCCCCTTCCTGTTCGAGGGCTTCCTGCCGGCGCGCCCGAAGGTGCGCGACGAACGACTGG
Organism: uncultured beta proteobacterium; assembly: GCA_963849015.1. Taxonomy (GTDB): domain Bacteria; phylum Pseudomonadota; class Gammaproteobacteria; order Burkholderiales; family Burkholderiaceae_E; genus Quisquiliibacterium. The sequence continues at coordinate 248,726 of CAWKFK010000014.1, read as the reverse complement.
CGAGCGTTGCGGCAGCGGCGCAGGCTGCGGGCGCCGTGCTGGTGCTGTACGAGGCTCCGCACCGCATCGCGCAGACTCTGCAGGCGCTGGCGGCGCAGTTCGGCGGCGACCGGCGCGTCGCGGTCGGCCGCGAACTGACCAAGACCTACGAGGAGATCTTCCGCGGCCCGGCCGCGCAGGCCGTCGCCTGGCTGGCCGAGAAGCCCGAGCGCGTGCGCGGCGAGTTCGTCGTCGCGATCGACCGGCCCGCGCAGGTCGCGGACGCCGAAGCGGCGCGCACCACCGGACACGCCGCGTGGGTCGACGACCACGACCGGCTGCTGGCACGCCTGCTGCAGGACCTGCCCTTGAGCCGGGCGGTCAAGCTGGCGCAGGAACTGACCGGAGCGCCGCACAAGACGCTGTACGCCCAGGCGCTCGCGCTGCGCGCGCGCGGTTGATTCTCACCAGGTGTCGACCCACTGCCGCCGCTTGCCCTCCTTCGGCACCTTCGGCGGCAGCGAGCGCAGCCCGGCCACGATCCAGCGCCGGGTGTCGACCGGGTCGATCACGTCGTCGAGCTCGAACAGCGCCGCGGCGCTGAGCGCCTTGCCCTGCTCGTACATGCCGGCGACACGCCGGTCGAACTCGGCCTTGCGCGCCGCCGGATCCTCGATCGCGGCCAGCTCGTTGCGGTAGCCGAGCTTGACCGCGCCTTCGAGGCCCATTCCGCCGAACTCGCCGGTGGGCCAGGCCACCGCGAAGAACGGCGCGTGGAAGCCGCCGCCGGCCATGCCCTGCGCGCCCAGGCCGTAGCCTTTGCGCAGCACCACGGTGAACAGCGGCACCGTGAGGTTCGCGCCGATCACGAAGGGACGGCAGCAGTGCCGCACCAGGCCGGTCTTCTCGAAGTCGGGTCCGACCATGTTGCCCGGGGTGTCGCACAGCGACAGCAGCGGGATGTCGAAGGCCTCGCACAATTGCATGAAGCGCGCGGCCTTGTCGGCGGCCTCGCTGTCGATCGCGCCGCCCAGATGCATCGGGTTGTTCGCGATCAGGCCGATCGGCCGGCCCTCGATGCGGATGAAGGCGGTGATCATCGCCAGCCCGAACTTGTGCCGCAATTCGAGCACCGACCCGGTGTCGGCCAGCGTCTCGATCACCTGGCGGACGTCGTAGACGCGCAGCCGGTTCTCGGGGATCGCACGGCGCAGCAGGCGCTGGTCGGCGCAGGTCCACTCCTCGACCGGGCCCTGGAAGTACGACAGGTACTGCTTGGCGGCGCGCACCGCGGCGGCCTCGTCGGGCACCGCGATGTCGACCACGCCGCTGCGCGTCTGCACGTCGATCGGCCCGACCTCCTCCGGCTTGTAGACGCCCAGGCCACCGCCCTCGATCATCGCCGGGCCGCCCATGCCGATCGTCGAATTCTCGGTCGCGATGACCACGTCGCAGCAGCCCAGCAGCACGGCGTTGCCGGCGAAGCAGCGGCCCGATGCGATGCCCACCAGCGGCACCGCGCCCGACAGCCGCGCGAACAGGTAGAAGGCGGACGTGATCAGGTTGGCCGCGAACACCTGGTCGGTGTCGCCCGGCCGCCCGCCGCCGCCCTCCGCGAACAGCACCAGGGGCAGCTTCCAGCGCTCGGCGATCTCGAACATGCGGTCCTTCTTCGCATGGTTCTTCTTGCCTTGCGTGCCGGCGAGAACGGTGTAGTCGTAGGACATCGCCACCACGCGCGACTTCTCGTCTCCGAACAGGTGACCGTTGACGTGGCCCAGCCCCATCACCAGTCCGTCGGCGGGCGTGGTGCGGATCAGCTCGTCGATGGTGTTGCGCTGCCGGCGCGCGGCGAACACCAGCGCGCCGTACTCGACGAAGCTGCCCTCGTCGCAGAGATCCTCGATGTTCTCGCGCGCGGTGCGCTGCTTCGTCTTGCGCCGTCTCGCCACCGCGTCGGGGCGGTTCTCGTCGAGCGTGAACGAGTGCCGGGCGATCGACTCGGCAAGATCCGGCCGGATGTGGTCGAGGTCGACCTCCTCCTCGACCTGCTCGGCCGCGCCGAGCGCGTCGGACGGCTCGATGAACAGCAGCGGATCGCCCTCGAAGACGGTCTCGCCGACGGGCGCGCCGATCGCGCGCACGATGCCGCCGGTCGTGGCTTCGATCACGTGCTCCATCTTCATCGCTTCCATCACCAATACCGGCTGGCCGGCACGCACCGCGTCGCCGACCGCGGCAGTGATGCCGACGATCGTGCCCTGGATCGGCGCGGCCAGCGCGACGGTGCCCTCGGGACCGGCCGATGCGGGCCCTCCTTGTGCGCCGGCGAAGGCCGCGCCCGCGCCCCCCGCAGGCGCTTCACCCGGCGCGGCAGGCGGCGCGCCGGCACCGGCCTGAGCGGCCGTGCCGCTCTTGCCGTGCGTCAGCACGGCCAGCGGATCGCTGCGATCGATGTGCGCGCCCGCGCCGGCACCGCGGCGCGGGGCGGTGCCCGCGGCCGCGGCCGCGGCTGAGGGCGCCGCCGCGGCCGCCGGTGCCGGCTCGTGGAACAGGCGCTGATGGGCCGCGCCTTCGGCGACGATCGACGCCGCGTGCCGTTCGATGAAGCGGGTGTCGAGCTTCGCGGCGAGGAATTCTGGATGCCGCAACAGGTTCTGCAGCATCGGGATGTTGGTCTGCACGCCGGCGATCGAGAACTCGCACAGCGCGCGATAGGCGCGCGCACCGACGTCCCTCAGCGAGCCGGAGCGCGCATGCACGATCAGCTTGGCCAGCAGCGAGTCGAAGCGCGGACTGGTGCGGTAACCGGCATAACCGAAGGTGTCGACACGAACGCCGGGCCCGAGCGGCGGCTCGAATGCGGTCAGCGTGCCCCCGGCCGGCTTCACCGTGCCTTCGGCGGTCAGCGTCTCGGTGTTGATGCGCAGCTGGATCGCGATGCCCAGCGGCGTCGGCGGACTGCCCAGCGACAGCCCGACCTCGGACAGGCTCGCCCCCGCGGCGATCTGCAGCTGCACCTGCACGAGGTCGACACCGGTGACCTCCTCGGTCACGGTGTGCTCGACCTGCAGGCGCGGATTGGCCTCGATGAACGCGAACTTCGCGTGCCCGCCGGCGGCCGCGTCGACCAGGAACTCGAACGTGCCGACGTTGCGGTAGTGGACCGCGGCGGCCATGTCGAGGGCCGCCTGCAGCAACCGGTCGCGCAGGCCGGAGTCGAGCGCCGGCGCCGGCGCGATCTCGACCACCTTCTGGCGCTCGCGCTGCAGGCTGCATTCGCGTTCCCACAGGTGCGTGACGGCGCCCGAGCCGTCACCGACGATCTGCACCTCGATGTGCCGGGCCGACGTGAACAGCTGCTCGACGTAGACGTCGCCATTGCCGAACGCGCCCAGCGCCTCGGATCGGCAGCGCTCGTACGCGGCGGCGATGTCCTCCTCGCGCTGCACGATGCGCATGCCGCGCCCGCCGCCGCCGGCAACCGCCTTGATCATGATCGCGGTGCCCGCGCCCGCTGCGGCCGAGCCGCTGTTCAGCGAGCGGAAGAAGATCTGCGCCTGCTCGAGCGTGGTCGGTCCCGAGGTGCCGGGCATCACCGGAACGCCGCGCTGAGCCGCCAGCGCGCGCGCCTTCGCCTTGTCGCCGAACAGGTCCAGTGTCTCCGGACTCGGCCCGACGAACACCAGGCCCTGTTCGGCGCAGCGCTGGGCGAAGCGCGCGTTTTCGCTCAGGAAGCCGTAGCCGGGGTGGATCGCATCGCAGCCCTGCGCGCGCGCCACCCGCAGAATCTGCTCGATGTCGAGGTAGGCGGCGACGCCGGTGCCGTCCAGCGCGGCGCTGCGGTCGGTCTTGCGGACGTGCAGCGAGGCCGCATCGTCCTGCGGGTACACCGACACCGTTTCGATGCCGAGGGCGGACGCCGCGCGGGCGATGCGGATGGCGATCTCGCCGCGATTGGCGATCAGCAGTCTCTCGAAGCTCATGGCTCGTCTCTCGCGCCCGGTCAGGCCTGCGCGGTCTTGGACGCGCCGCGCTTGCGGTGCATCGGCGACAGCGGCACGGTGCCGATCACACCCGCGGACTCGAGCCGGGCAAGGTCCGCATCGCTCATCCCGAGCACACCCTTCAGCACCTCGGCATTGAACTGGCCGAGCGTGGCGCCCGGCCAGGCGATCGGGATCGGCGGCGGTGCGGCGGCCGCCGGCAGCGCGCTGCCGGCCGGCGGTGCAGCCGGTGCGGAACCCGAGGAGCCGGCCGCCGCGCGATACGGCGGCGAAGGCTGCGGATGCCTGCCGACGAAAGGCCGGTCGGCCATCTGCCAGAAGCCGCGCGCCTGCAGGTGAGGATCGACGATCAGTTCGACCGGCGCGCGCACCGCGCCGGCTGCGACGCCGGCAGCCTGCAGCGTGTTCATCGCTTCGTCGGGCGAGCGCGTGCGGGTCCAGGCCGCGATCGAGGCGTCGATCCGGTCGTGGGCACGCCGGCGCCCGGCGGCATCCGCCAGCGATGCATCCCCGGCGAGCGCGGCATCACCGAGCACGCCGCACAACGCGCGCCACATGCCGTCGTCGGCGACCGTCACCAGCACCCAGGCGTCGTGCCCCGCGCACGGGTAGACGCCTTGCGGTGCGTGATCGGGATGACGGTTGCCCAGGCGCGGCGACACCCGGCCGCTGGCGGACTGCTCGATCGCCCAGGGCGCGGTGAAGGGCATCATGCATTCCACCTGCGACAGGTCGATGTGCTGGCCTTCGCCGGTGAGCAGCCGGTGCCACAGCCCGACCATCAGCGCCGACGCCGCATTCAGCCCGCCGACGGCGTCGCCGTGGGCGATGTGCGTCATCAGCGGCGGATCGCCTTCGCGGCCGGCCACCGTCGGCAGGCCGGAGCCCTGCTCCAGAGTCGAGCCATAGGCGCGGCACGCGCTCCAGGGCCCGGTCGCGCCGAACGCGGCCATCGAGACCATCACCAGCTGCGGGTTGACCTCGCGCAGCCGTGCGTAGTCGAGCCCGAGCTTGGGCAGCACCTCGCTCGAGTAGTTCTCGACGACCGCATCGGCGCCGCGCACCAGCTCCTTCAGCAGGCGCGCCCCTTCGGCCGAGGTGAGGTCGAGGGTGATCGCGCGCTTGTTGTGGTTCAGCGCGATGAAGCGCGGCTGCTTCTCGTACAGCTGCTGCTCGAAGTCGGACATCCGCGTGCTCGTGCCGCGCCACCAGTCGTGATAGCCGCAGGCCTCCACCTTGATCACGTCGGCACCGAGGTCGGCCATGTTGCGCGTGCAGATCGGCCCCGCCCAGCCCATTGCCAGATCGACGATGCGCACACCGGCCAGCGGACCGGGCACGGCGCTGCGGATGTCGGCGCCGGTGGCGAGCGTCAGCGCGCGCGGCGCGGCGTCACGACCCGCGGCCACCGTTTGCCAACCGCCGCCGGTGCCCGAGCACTCGTCGAGCTCCGGCACGGTCCCGCCTGCCAGCGGCGGCGTGCGCGTCAGGTGCAGCGGCGAACCCGGCGCCTCGACCGTGCGGGCGCCGACGCGAATCGGCACGATCGTGCCGCGATCGCGGAACACCGGCGTGGCGAGCAGCTCGCGCATCTCGGGAACGATCGCGAACGGCAGCTTCATGCGCAGCCCCTCTTCGAACCACTCGGCGGCGCTGCGCTCGCGGAACGCGGCGATCAGCCGCGGCTCGAGCGTCTCCGCATGCTCGAGGCGCTCGGGACCCATCGCATAGCCGGGATCGTGCGCCAGTTCGTCCATGCCGAGCAGCTCGCACAGGCTGGCCCACTGGTGGGGCGTCACGACGGTGATGCCGAGCCAGCCGCTGCGGCAGCGATAGATGCCCAGCGGGTAGGTCGGGGAGAAGCGGTTGATGCCGCCACGCGGCTGACGCACGCCGGCGGCATGGCCTTCGGTGGCCTGGAACTCGGCCAGCGCGACTTCGGATTCGAGCACGCTCGACTGCCACGCGCCGCCGGCGCCGTTGCGTGCACGCGCGTGCAGCGAGGCCATCAGCGGGATGAAGGCGGACAGGCCGCCGACGATCGCGGCGTGATAGTCGGGCAGCGCCAGAGGCGGGCCTTCGATCGGGCCGATCGGCTGCACCTTGCCGGCCAGCGCACGGCATACCGCGTCTGCGCCCCGGAAGCCGGAGTACGGTCCGCCGGGCCCGAACCAGCTCAGGCCGATCACGACCAGGCGGGGATGGCGTTCGCGCAGGCGCGCGTGGTCGAGACCGTAGCGAGCGCCGTCGCCGGCCCCGGTCGAATCGATCAGCACGTCGGCGTCGGCCAGCAGCTCGGCGACGCGCGCCGCGGCGCGCGGATCGGCCGCATCGACGACAAGGCTGCGCTTGCCGAAGTTCAGGTACGAAAACCAGCCGCTGCACCGGCCGCCGCGGCCGTCGTCGATCATCGGCGCGGTGCTGCGCGCGGGGTCGCCTCCCGTCGGCTCGACTTTGATCACTTCGGCGCCGAAATCGGCGAAGAACCGCGCGCAATAGGCGGCGGCAGGCAGCGTCCCGATCTCGAGGACCCTCACCCCGGAAAGAGGCGATGTGCGCTGCCCGCTCATTGCCGGGCTCCGCGCGTGCGCGTGCCATGGGCGGCCCGTTGGCACAGGCTCCGAATGCCGATCATCCCGTCTCCTCGTCCTTGCACGCCGTTTTCAGGGCCGGTCCATGGGGCTGCGTCGGTGCGAAGTTGCAGTCCGCGAACGCAGCTTTAGAACCAAACGCCAGTCTGTCCCGGCTGATGTTTTATTGGCCGAGCTTTCCTCGGCGCGGCGGCGTCAACAATAGACACTCGTGGGCGAATTGGCAAACCGGCAGGATCCGCACCGGAAGGAGCGGTACACAGCGTCAGCGCGCGACCACGAACGGTCGCGAGCCGCTGCGCTGGGCGACGCGATCGGCAGCGGCCAAGGCGTCGGCACGACTCGCGTAGGGGCCCATCAGCAGCTTGAACCGGCCGCCGTCGGGGCGCACCCGCAACGGCGCGCCGCCGTCGAGTTGCGGCTCCAGACGCTCGCGCGCGGCTTCCGCGTTGTCGCGCGACGAGAACGCGCCGAGCTGCAGGAACAGGCCCGATTCGGTGCGCGCGTCCGGCGCGGCCGACGGCGCCGCCGCGGCGGCCGGCGGGGCCGCAGACGGGGAACGGCGATCCGGCGGCTGCCCCGCCGGCGCCGTGGACGGCGACGCCTGCCCCGGAGACACCACCGTCTCCATGTCGAGCCGCTCGGGCATCGGCGCCTCGGTCGGCGAGCGCGCGCTTGCCGATTCGGCGCGCGGCGCCCCGGCACCGGTGCTCGATGCCGACACCTGCGCCGTCTGCCATCCGGCGGCAGCCAGCATCACGGGCGCCGGACCCGCGCTCGCCGCCGCACCGGTCACCGGTGCGTCGAAGCGCGTGATCAGCTCGACCTCGACCGGCGCGCTGCCGGCATTGGCGTACCCGAGACGCGTGGCCGCCGTGTAGGACAGATCGATCACCCGGTCGTGCAGGAAGGGTCCACGGTCGTTGACCCGCACGACCACGCTGCGCCCGCTGGGCAGGTGCGTGACCCGCGCGTAGCTCGGGATCGGCAGGGTCGGATGCGCCGCGGTCATCGCATACATGTCGTAGACCTCGCCGCTGGAGGTCTTGCGCCCGTGGTACTTGCGCCCGTACCAGGAGCCGAGCCCGCGCTGGCGGAACGGCACCAGATCGGTCATCGGCTGGTACTGCCGGTCGAAGACGACGTACGGGCGGTTCGCGCGTGGCAGCAGCGGTTCCGGTCGCGGCACGGCATCCGGGATCGCCATCAGGTCGGCCGGCGGATTGTCGCCGGGACCGTCGTCGAGGTAATAGCCGCCGCCCCGTGCAGGACCCGGTCGCACCGTCGCGTCCGGTCGTGTCGCGCCGGACGCCTGGCTGCCGGATCGCGGGGCCGGCGACGAGCACGCTGCAAGCGCGGCGCACAACGCGGCCATCGGCAGGAATCCCGACCACCGCCCACCGGCCCGAAGCACTGCGGGGAACTGCCTGCGCATCGTCGTCATGCCGTCTGCTCCCGATCGAACTCGCGCCGGAACGAACGCAACCACGAAAGCCCTTCGACCGCTCGCACGCCGTACCAGGACGTCATCTCGCCGTCGACCAGCCGCACCGGCCGGCCACCGAGCAGGGGATCGGCGCGCAGCGCCTCGACGTGACGCTGGTCGAAGCGGTACGGCTCGGTGGACAGCAGCACGAGGTCGAAGCGATCCGCGCCGAAGCGCTCGAACTCCACCTGCGGGTAGCGGCCGCCGCCCTCCGGCGCCACGGCCTGCAGGCCGACTGTCTGCAGCATCTTCGCGATGAAGGTGTCGGCGCCGACCGTCATCCACGGCCGCTTCCAGATCAGGTACAGGGCGCGCAGCGGCGCGAATCCCGCAGCGCGGTTGGCCGCGAGTTCCGCGTCGAGCCGGCGACACCAGGCCGCGGCCTGCGCCTCGCGGCCGAACACCGCGCCGAAGAACCGCAGCAGGCCGAGGTTGTCGGCGACCTCGACCGGATGGGTGACCAGCACGTGCGGCACGAATTCGCGCAAGGCATCGACCACGGGCTTCTCGTTCTCGTCGATGTTGACCACCAGGTGCGTCGGCGCGAGCGCGCGGACCTTGTCGACGTCGACGTCCTTGGTGCCGCCGACCTTGGCGATGCCGCGAACGATCGGCTCGGGATGGATGCAAAAGCCGGTGCGCCCGACGAGCTGCCCGGTCAGATCGAGCGCGCACAGCATCTCGGTCAGGCTCGGCACCAGCGACACGATGCGCACCTCGCCGGACGCCGGCGCGTGCCGCTGGCCTGCGGCATCGACCAGGAGGTCGGTCGCGTTCATCGGTCGCGCGCCGTCACGCGCGCCTTGCGCGGGGCGCGCGCGAACAGCGCATCGAACAGCGGGTTGGGCAGCGCGCGCAGCACGCGCGCCACGACACCCATCTGCCAGGGGATCACGACGAAGGAACGGCGCGCGGCGATCGCCGACACCGCCTTGCGCGCGAACACGTCGGCATCGGTGAGAAAAGGCATCGGGTAACGGTTGGATGCGGTCATCGCAGTGCGGATGTAGCCGGGTGCGATCGTCACGACGTCGACGCCGCTGCCGCGCAGTTCGACCCGCAGGCTCTCGAGGTAGCTGATCGCTGCCGCCTTCGAAGCACTGTAGCCGCCCGCGCCCGGCAGACCACGAACACCCGCGACACTGGCGATGCCGACCAGGCAGCCGCTGCGCGCCTGTCGCATCGGCGGCACGAAGGGCGCAAACGTGTCGAACATCCCGATCACGTTGGTGCGAACGATGCGCTCGAAGACCTCGGCATCGCCCGGCGAACCGGTCACCGTCCCGGCGCTGATGCCGGCATTCGAGATCACGACGTCGGGCGTGCCGAAACGCTCCAGGAACTCTTCGGCCGCGCGGGTCAGCGCTCCGCGCTCGCCGACGTCCGCGGGCAGGGCCTGGGTATGGGCAGCGCCGAGCTCGGCGACCAGCTCTTCGAGCATCGCGCGCCGGCGCGCCACCAGGCCGATCGCCGCCTGCGGATCGCGGCGCCGGAACTCGCGCGCCAGCGCCTCGCCGATGCCGCTCGATGCGCCGGTGATGAAGACCTTCATCGCCTGCGAGACCGGGCCACGGGCTACTTGCCGCCCTTGCGCTCCAGCTCGATCAGGTGGTCGAGCGCGCGCAGCACCTGTGCGTTGCCGCCGGCCATCGACGGCGAGGTGTACCACTTGCCGTTGACCGCCATCGCCGGCACGCCGTCGACGCGATAGGCCTCGGCCTGCTGCTGCGCCTTGCGCATGTTGGTGCGCACCGCGAACGACTCGAAGGTGTCGGTGAACTGCTTGCGGTCGACGCCGTTGCTGCGACACGAACTCGGCCATCTGCTCGCGGCTTCGACAGCGGCTGGCGTTCGACGTGGATGGCGCGGAACACGCGGTCGTCCAGGCTCGGGCGACTTGCCCATCGCCCGCAGCGTGTAGAACAGCTGCTGGTGCGGCACCCAGTTGGGGCCGAGCCCGACGTGCACCTTGCGGAACGCCACGTCGGCAGGAGCTTGCGACCCAGTCCTTCAGCAGCGGGCTCGAGCGAATTGCAGTGCGGGCAGCCGTACCAGAAGAACTCGAGCACCTCGATCTTGCCGCTGGCGCGTCGATCGGCTGCGGCGGCTTGACCGCGCGAAACGCCGCGCCTTCCTGCAGCGCGGCCCCCTGCGCAAACGCAGTGCCGGCAGCAGCCAGCGGCGACGACATCGCCGCCTTGAGGCAGCGCACGGGTGACTGCGATCGATCGTACTCGGCCATCGGGACTCCGGTTCATCGCTGCGCGCACGACCGAGGCTTCGATGCCGTTCTCGGCCAGCCGGCTGCGCGCCTTGTTCATGTCGTCGAGCTGCGCATACGGGCCTATTCGAACGCGGTACATGGTCTGCCCGTTGACCTCGGCGACCACATCCGCGCCTCGAAGCCGATGAACGCGAGCTTGGCCTTCATCGCCTCGGCGTCGTCCTGGGACCGGAACGCGCCGGCCTGCAGCAGGTAACTCGTGCGGTCTTCCCTGGCCGGCTCGGACCGGCCGGCAGCGGCATCCGGCCTGGTTGCGTCGACGCCGCGCCCATCGCCTTTCAAGGCCGCCGTGGTGCCGGCGCGCCAGGCTGGCCCGCGGGAGCCGCGCCCGGCGAGACGATCCCGGCCGATTCCGCCGCGCCCTTGCCGAACAGCCGGTCGAGCATGCTCGCCTTGTCCTCGATCGTGTTGGGCGGGGCCGCGCCAGCGGCTTCCGCCGCTGCCGGCGCCGCGGCAGGCACCGCCGCGCCGGGCTGGCCGTCGCCGGACGCAGCCCGCGAGTTCAGCGGCCGGTTCGGGTCCGGCGCTTCGGCAGGCGATTTCGGCTCGACCACGCGATCGGGCGCGCGGTTCGCCTTGTTCACGAACGGCACCGGGGCCTGCGTGACGAACACCGCAACGACGACTGCGATCGACAGGCCGAGCATCAGGCCGATCATGAAACCGAGCAGCGTGCCGCCGCGCATGCGCGGCGCGCACGGACGCAGGCGAGTGGCGCGGAGCGGCGAGCCATCACATCCTTTCCGGTGCCGACACGCCGATCAGCGCAAGGCCGTTGCGCAGCACCTGACGGGTCGCGAGCAGCAGCGCCAGTCGTGCCTGGCGCAGCGACGGGTCGTCGACGAGGAATCGTTCGGCATTATAGTAACTGTGAAGATCAGCCGCTAAGTCCTTGAGATAGAACGCGACAGCGTGCGGTGCGAGTTCGTCGGCGGCGCTGGCGACCAGTTCCGGGAACTGCGCCAGCCGCGCCGCCAGCGCGAACTCGCGTGGCACTGCGAGCGCGCCAGCAGCGCCGCGAGTTCCGGACCGTCGGCCGACGCCAGGGCCAGCAGCTGCGTCTCGTCGTCGCCGTCCTGCGCGCGCGCCTGGGCAAGCACCGAGCAGATGCGCGCATGCGCGTACTGGATGTAGTAGACCGGGTTCTCGTCGGTCTGCGCCAGCGCAAGATCGACGTCGAACACGAACTCGGTGTCGGCCTTGCGCGAGATCAGGAAGAAGCGCACCGCGTCGCGCCCCGCGCAGCGTCGTCGGCCGCCGCCGCCGGCCGTCGCCGACGCGCCGCGTCGCCGCCGCCGCTCCACTCGATCAGGTCGCGCAGCGTGACGTACGAACCGGCGCGCTTGGAGATCTTCACCTCCTCGCCGCCGCGCATCACCGTCACCATCTTGTGCAGCACGTAGTCGGGATAGCCGGCCGGGATGCCCGGCGCCGAGCGCCTGCAGGCCGGCGCGCACCCGCGCGATCGGTGCCGTGGTGGTCGGAGCCCTGCACGTTGATCGCGCGCTGGAAACCGCGCTGCCACTTGGTGACGTGGTAGGCGACGTCGGGCACGAAGTAGGTGTAGCCGCCGTCGGACTTGCGCATCACGCGGTCCTTGTCGTCGCCGTAGTCGGTGGTGCGCAGCCACAGCGCGCCGCCTTCCTCGAAGGTCTTGCCGGCGCGCACCAGCGCGTCCACCGTCGCCTGCACCCGGCCGTCCGCGTACAGCGACGACTCGAGGTAGTAGTGGTCGAAGCGCACGCCGAACGCGCGCAGGTCGATGTCCTGCTCGTGGCGCAGGTAGGCGACCGCGAAGCGGCGGATCGGCGTCGAGATCGTCGACGTCGCCCGCCGCGGTCACCGGGCTCGACCCGCTCGGCCGCCGACGGTCTTGCCCGCGCCAGGTAGTCGGCGGCGATGTCGCGGATGTAGTCGCCGCGATAGCCGTCGGCCGGGAAGCGCTCGTCGTCGGGCGGCGATGCCGCGCGCGCGCGCCTGCACCGACAGCGCGAGGTTCGCGATCTGCGCGCCGGCGTCGTTGTAGTAGAACTCGCGCGTCACGCTGCCAGCCGTTCGGCCTCGAGCAGCGCGGACAAGCGCGTCGCCGAGCGCGCCCTGCCGGCCGTGGCCGACGTGCAGCGGGCCGGTCGGGTTGGCCGACACGAACTCGACCATCACCGGCCGCTCGTCGCCGCGCGCGGTTGCGTCCGAAGGCGGCGCCGTCGCGCAGTACCGCGGCACCGCCGCGAGCCGCGCAGCGTGCGCGCAGGCGGATGTTGATGAAGCCGGGGCCGGCGATCTCGAGCGCCTCGATCATCGGCGTTGCGGCACCGCACAAGCGCGAATCCGAACCCTCCGCCGCTTCGGCCGAACCGCTGGTGGAAGCGCCCGCCCCTGCGTCCAGCTGGGCGACGCGGTCGGCCAGAAACTGCGCCACCTCGCGCGGACTCATGCGCAGCGGCTTGGCCATCTGGAGCGCGAGATTGCACGCAAGATCGCCGTGCGACGCCTGTTTCGGGCGATCCAGCAGGATTTCGGGCACGGCCAGCGTGGCGTCGCCAAGCGTACCGGCGCGGGCGTGGATCAGTTCGCCGGCCGCGGTACGGAACCAGGCGGCCAGGGTCTGTTTTTGCTCGGTCAACATGGCGGCGGATTGTACGGGAGTGGTTTTTCGAGGACAGACTCTAAAGTCATTGTTGCGTCGCAACAATCAAACAGGTAGAGTTGCACCTGTCTCCTCCACCCTCCTCCAAAAGGTGGATTCAGCCCGAACCGCACAGGTTCGGGCTTTTTTTTGCCCGCGACGCTAGTTCAGCGCCGAACTGAGGCGACGGCGCCAGGTCGTCGACCAGCTGCGGCTGGGCCGACGCCAGGTCGAAGACCTGGACCATCGTCTTGCGACCGACGTCGTCCCCGAAGGCGCGGTCGCGCTTCACGATCTCGATCAGCTGCTCGAGCGCCGGCTCCCAGGCCTTGTGCGCGATGAAGTGCTGGGCCAGCTCCAGCCGGGCCTGCAGGTCGCCGCCGTTGGCCTGCACGCGCGCCTCGAGTTCGGGCGCGGGCGGCAGCGTGTTCTCCTTCAGGATCGCCTCGATCCGCGCGATCAGCGCCTGGGCGTGCGGATCCTGGCGCGCGGCGGCCGACAGCGCGTCGACCTGCTCCTTCGCGGCGGCGGCATCGTCTGCGTCTAGCAACACCTGCGCGTAGGTCATGCGCGCCGTGTCGTTCGCGGGATCGAGCGCCAGCGCCTGGCGCAGGTGCTGCGCGGCGTTGGCGAGATCGCCCTTCTCGATGAGCTGCAGCGCGGCGTCCAGTTCGATGTCGCTGGGGTTCGGCATCAGCCGGTCGATGAACTCGCGCAGCTGCGCCTCCGGCAGCGCGCCCTGGAACTGGTCGACCGGACGGCCGCCGACGAACGCGTATACCGTCGGGATCGAGCGGATGCGGAAGTGCTGCGCCAGCTGCTGGTTCTCTTCGGTGTTCACCTTCACGAGTCTGAACCGGCCACCGTACTGGGTCTCGAGCTTCTCGAGCATCGGTCCCAGGGTCTTGCAGGGGCCACACCAGGGCGCCCAGAAATCGAGCAATACGGGAACCTGCATCGACGCGTCGACGACGTCGGCCTGGAAGCTTTCGAGAGTGGTTTCGATCATGGTCGCGTTCCGGGGAGCTTTGAGTACGGTCGCAATGGTGCCATGATGCGGCCCCTTCGAACCGCCGCCGCGCTGCCCGCGTCGACCGCCATGCCCGCCCGTCCCGACCAGCCGACCCCGCCCGCCCGAGCGGCGCGTGCCCGCCCCAGTGCATGCCCTGCGCGCGCATGTGCGCGCCGTCCTCGCCGCGTGCCTCGTCGCGGCCGGCTGCGCCGTCGTCACCCCGGCGGCCGCAGCCCCGGCGGCGCCGGTGCCGATCCCCGCCAGCCCCCTCGAAGAAGTGCCGTACGTTCAGACGCCGCAGACCGTCGTCGACGCGATCCTCGCGCTGGCCGAGGTCGGCGCCGGCGACCGGCTGATCGATCTCGGCTCGGGCGACGGCCGGATCGTGATCACGGCCGCCCGCCGGCACGGCGCGCAGGCGCTCGGCATCGAGCTCGCCCCCCACCTGATCGAGCTGTCGACGAAGCTCGCGCGCGAGGCCGGCGTCGAGGATCGGGCGCGCTTCCTGGCGCAGGACCTGTTCGAGACCGACCTGTCGGGCGCCACGGTCGTCACGATGTACCTGCTGCCGGACGTCAACCTCGCGCTGCGCCCGAAGTTGCTCGCCACGCTGGCGCCGGGCACGCGCGTCGTGTCGCACGACTGGGACATGGGCGAGTGGCGCGCGGACCGCAGCGTGGTGGTGCCGGCGCCGAACAAGCCGGTCGGACTGGAGCGAACGAGCACGCTGAGACTGTGGATCGTGCCGGCGCGCATCGACGGCAACTGGGTGGCGCAGACCCCGCGGCTGCAGTTGCGGATGACGCAGACCTTCCAGGACGTTCGGGCCGAACTGCACCAGGACCGGATGCCGTCGCGGCAACTGGCGGGCACCGTGACGGGGCGGCAGCTGCGTCTGCTGGCGGTAGACGGCGGGCCGCCGCTGCGCATCGACGGCGCCGTGCGCGACGGCCAGATCGCGGCCACGATGACGGACGAGCGGGGCGAAGCGCCCCGCCCGCTGAGCATCACGCGCGACTGAGCCGCGCGCCCTGCGCGGCCCGACGACGTGCCGGGCGACGCCGCGCGGATCGGAAAGCCGGAACGAACGGCAATGCGACCGTGCAAGCCCTCACGCGCCGACGCCGAGGCCGTCGCCGGCGAACGCGAAGCCCCCGCCGGCGACGGGTGCCTCGCCCGTGTCCAGCCAGTCCAGCACCGCGCGCCGCTCGGCATCGCACTCGAGGCCCTGGGCGCGCAGCCATTCGGCGTCGAAATAGGTCTGCCGATAACGCTCGCCCGCGTCGCACAGGATCATCACGATCGATCCCGGTTCGCCGCGCCGCTTCATCGCCTGCGCAGCCCACAGCGCCGCCACCAGGTTGGTGCCGGTCGAGCCGCCGACACGCCGGCCCAGGCGCTCCGAAAGCGCGTGCATCGCGCCCAGCGACCAGCGGTCCGGGACCCGCACCATCGCGTCGATCACGTCCGGCAGGAAGGAGGCCTCGACGCGCGGCCGGCCGATGCCCTCGATGCGCGAGCCCTGATCGCAGGTGGCCGACGCGTCACGGTCGCGGTGGAAGTCGAAGAACACCGAGCGCTCGGCGTCGGCACACAGCACGCGCGTGTCGTGCCGGCAGTAGCGAACGTAGCGGCCCAGCGTGGCGACCGTGCCGCCGGTGCCGGCGCTCGACACCAGCCAGCGCGGCACGGGATGACGTTCCAGGCGCATCTGGCTGAAGATCGATTCGGCGATGTTGTTGTTGGCGCGCCAGTCGGTGGCCCGTTCGGCGAAGGTGAACTGGTCCATGTAGTGTCCGCCGCTGTCGCGCGCGATCGCCGCGGCGCGTGCGTAGACGTCCTTGGGATCGTCGACGAGCTCGCATCGGCCGCCCTGGAACTCGATCGCCGCGACTTTCTCGCGCGACGTCGTGCGCGGCATCACCGCAACGAACGGCAGCCCGATCAGCCGCGCGAAGTACGCCTCCGAGATCGCGGTCGAGCCGCTCGAGGCCTCGACCACCGTGCTGCCCTCGCGCAGCCAGCCGTTGCACAGCGCATAGAGGAACAGCGAACGCGCCAGGCGATGCTTCAGGCTGCCGGTGGGATGGCTCGATTCGTCCTTCAGGTACAGGTCGACGCCGGCAAAGCCCGGCAGCGCGAGCGGAATCAGGTGGGTGTCGCTCGAGCGCTGAAAATCGGCCTCGATGCAACGGACCGCATCGTGGGCCCAGGTCCGGCCCGGCATCACAGCACCTTGCGGTACTGCACGAAGCCCGACCGGTCGGCGATTCGGTCGTACAGCAGCATCGCGTCGGTGTTGGTCTCGTGCGTGAGCCACCAGACGCGCGAGCAACCGAGCCGAGCCGCCTCGGCGTAGACGTGCTCGATCAGCGCGCGGCCGTGACCCTTGCCGCGCAGGCCGGGCTCGACGAACAGGTCCTGCAGGTAGCAGTAGTCGCCGGTCGTCCAGCAGCTGCGATGCTCGATGAAGTGGACGATGCCGACAGGACGTCCACCTTCCAGCGCGAACACGCCGTGCATCGGCTCGGATGGGTCGAGCAGGCGCTGCCAGGTGACCTCGCTGGTGGCCCGCGGGATGTCGACTTCGTAGAACGCCTGGTAGCCGCGCCACAGCGGATACCAGGCGTCGAAGTCGGCAGCGGTGAACGGGCGGATCGCGATCGCGGCCATCGGGCTCTCCTGCGTATGCATGCGGCGCGGCGCGCGCCGTGACGGAACCTTAACGCACCGCGCGGAATGCGATCATCCGGGTGTGGCGCGCCGGCGGGCAGACGACACGACGCCGCTTGGCCCCGACTCCGACGCAACGCCCGATGATCGACGACACGCCGCGCAACGAAACGAACCCGAGCCCCGCGCTCGCGCGAGCGGCCCCGGCTGCCGCGGACTCGCCACCCACCGCGGGCGCTCCGCCCAACGCGGGCGCTCCACCTGCCGCGAACACCGCGCCTGCGGCGACTGCAGGTTCGGCCGGAGCCGCCCGCCTGAGGTCGGTCCTCGCGGTGCCGGTGCTGGCCGTGCTGTGGGGCCTGAACTGGCCGGCGGTGCGGACCGTGCTGGGCGAAGTTGCGCCGTGGACGCTGCGCACGATGGGCATGGGGCTGGGCGCCGCCCTGCTGGTCGTGGTCGCGCTCGCGCGCGGGCAGTCGCTGCGGGTGCGACGCGGCCACTGGCCCCGGCTGATCGTCGCCGGTCTGCTGTCCGTTGCCGGGTTCAACGTGCTGGTTGCTTTCGCGCAGCTGGCCGGCAGCACGTCGCGCGCTGCGATCGTCACCTTCACGATGCCGGTGTGGGCCGTTCTGCTGGCGCGGCTGGTGCTCGGCGAGCGGCTCGATGCACGGCGGGTCACCGCGCTGCTGCTCGGCATCTCGGGACTGGCGGTGCTCGCGCTGCCGGTGCTGCGCGCCGGCGGGGTCACGGCCGGAATCCTGTTCTCGCTGGGGGCGGGGCTCAGCTGGGCCGCGGGCACGGTGTTCACGAAGCGATTCCCGATCGATGCGGCGCCGATGCCGACGACCGCATGGCAGCTGTGCGCCGGCGCCTGCGCCGCCGGCATCGGCATGCTGGTCGTCGAGGGTGTTCCGGTGCCGAAGGCGCTGAGCGTGCAGGCGACGCTGGCGCTCGCGTTCCACGTCGTGCTTGCGACGGCGCTGGCCTATTTCCTGTGGTTCGAGGTGGTGGCCCGGCTGCCGGCAGGCGTCGCTTCTCTGGGCACGCTGATGGTCCCGGTGGTGGGCGTCTCGGGCGCGATGCTGCTGCTCGGTGAACGCCCCGGCGCCGCGGACCTCGCAGGATTCGCGCTGATCATCTCGGCAGCTGCGACGGCACTGCGCACGCCGTCGACGCAGCCATCAGCGGTGCACCCATCGTCGGCGCACCCGCCGTCGGCGCGATAACGACGGCATCCCGGGCCCCGCGGCTGGGTCCCGGCGACACCGCCTCGCGCCGGGCGTCGGCAGCCGGCTTACGTTTCGAAACACATTCGCACACCCACGCGTGCGCCGCTGCGTCAGCCGAACCCATGCGGGGGGCGTTGATGGATGTGTGCGGACGGATGCGGAAGGCGCAGCGATGATCAGATGGCTCGGCGGTACTGCAGGCGCGGCAGTGGCGCTCGCATTGGCGGGCTGCGTCGTCGCGCCCGAGCAGCCGGTCGGCGGCGTGTATCCGGGCGTCTACGACTCCGGCTCGGGCGTCTACGGCAGCCCGGTGTACGGCACGACCGAGATCTACGGCGGTGCCGTCTATGGCGGGCCGGTCTACGGCAGCCCGCTCCCTAGCGGTTCGCTCTACGGCAGCGGGTATTACGGCAGCGGGTACTACGGCTCGCCGATCTACGGTGGCAGCGTGATCGTGCCGCCGCGGCCCGTGGTCGTCAGGCCAGGCGCCGTGCTGCCCCCGCCTCGGCCACTCTACCCGACGCCGCCACGGCAAGGGTTCACCGGGCACGCAGCACCGGCCCACCCGATGCCGCAGGGCTACGGATCACCGCACGGCGGCTCGCCGCGTGACGGGTCGCGGCGTCACGAGTCGCCGCGCGACGGGCCGACACGCTACGGCGTTCCGGCCGCACCGGGCGCAAGCGGCGGATGGGCCGGTCCCCGGCCGAACCCGGGGCAACCCGCCGGCACGGGCGCCGCGATGACGTCGCCCGGCGCCCGCCCGCAGGGCAATGCCGCGACCCCGAATCTTCGCATCATCGAGAAGCCGGGCATGGGCCCGATGCCGCAAACCCCGGACCGGGGCCGCGGAAGCGGCGGTGGCGGTGGCAGCGGTGGGGGGCGCGGGGGCCGCGGCGATGCAGGGGAACAGGGACCCCGTGGCGGCCGGCCACCCGGCTGAGCACCCGGGTCGGCGCCGCCGACCGGCCGACGGTGCTCAGCCGATCGCGCCCGCCGAACCGATGCTGCTCGCGCAGCACGTGCTTCTGGATCTTGCCGGTGCTGGTCTTGGGCACGACCGCGAAGCGCACCTCGCGCGGACACTTGAAGCGCGCGAGGTGCGCGCGGCAGTGCTCGATCAGCTCCGTCGGCCAGCGCCTGCTCGGCCTGCGGCGTGGCCGGCACGCGTTCCGGCTTGACTTCGACGAAGGCCAGCGGCGTCTCGCCCCACTTCTCGTCGGGCTTCGCGCCACCACCGCGCAGGCCAGCACCGCCGGGTGCTTGTAGAGCGCGTCCTCGACCTCGATCGAGCTGATGTTCTCGCCGCCCGAGATGATGATGTCCTTGGCGCGGTCCTTCAGCTTCACGTAGCCGTCCGGGTGCAGCACGCCGAGGTCGCCGGTGTGGAACCAGCCGTCGCGGAACGCCTCGCTGCGTGGCCGTTCGGGTTCTTCAGGTAGCCCTTCATCACGATGTTGCCGCGGAACATCACCTCGCCCATCGTCTCGCCGTCGCGCGGCACCTCCTGCATCGTCGTTCGGGTCGACCACGGTGAGCCCCTGCTGCAACTGGTAGCGCACGCCCTGGCGGCCGTTGCGGTCGACGCGCTCGGCGAGCGTCAGCTCCTCCCAGTCGTCGTGCTTCGCGCACACCGACGCCGGCCCGTAGACCTCGGTCAGCCCGTAGACGTGGGTGACCTCCCAGCCCATCCGCTCCATGCCCTCGATCATCGACGCCGGCGGCGCCGCGCCGGCGACCATCGCCTTGACCGGCCAGTCGATGCCCTGCTCTCAGCGTCGGATCGGCGCGTTGATCAGCGTGCTGTGCACGATCGGCGCGCCGCAGTAGTGGGTCACGCGGTGCTCGCGAACCAGCGCGAAGATCAGCGCCGGCGTCGACCTTGCGCAGGCAGACGTTGGTGCCCGCCACCGCCGGCAGCGTCCACGGGAAGCACCAGCCGTTGCAGTGGAACATCGGCAGCGTCCACAGGTAGACCGGGTGCCGCGGCAGGTTCCAGGCGACGCACGTTGGCGATCGCGTTCAGGTAGGCGCCGCGGTGGTGCACGACCACGCCCTTCGGGTTGCCGGTGGTGCCCGAGGTGTAGTTCAGGCCGATCGCGTCCCACTCGTCCTCCGGATAGCGCGCGACGCAAGTCGGGGTCGCCGCGCGGCGAGGAAGGCCTCGTACTCGATCGGTGCCGACGCGCTCGCCGGGGCCGGTCGTACTCGGGATCGTCGACGTCGATCACGAACGGCACCGGTCGCGCCCTCGGCGCGCAGCTGCGTCCAGCGCCTCGCCGACGACCGGCGAGAACTCGCGGTCGATGATCAGCACCTTGGAATCGGAGTGCTTCAGGATGAACGCGACCATCGCCGCATCGAGCCGGGTGTTGATGCAGTTCAGCACCGCGCCGCGTCATCGGCACGCCGAAGTGCGCCTCGATCATCGGCGGCGTGTTCGGCAGCACCACCGCCACCGTGTCGCCGTCGCCGATGTCGCAGCGCGACCAGCGCGCTGGCCAGCCGGCGCGCCCGCTCGCGCACCTCTCGCCAGTTGCGGCGCAGCGCCCGTGGATCACCGCGCAGCGCTCCGGGTAGACGTCGGCGACCCAGTCGACCAGGCTCATCGGCGTGAGCGGCACGTGATTGGCGGCATTGCGATCGAGGCCCTGACGATAGGGGTTGGGATAGGTCGGCATCGGGGACTCCTTCGGCACGCGTAGCGGCGTGTCGACCCATTGTAGGGCCGGGCCCGTGCGCCGACCGCGTTCCCGCCCTACTATTCGCCACGGACCGGCACCGGTCCCGACGCGCGTCGCCGACGCGCACGCCCCCTGCCACAGGAGACCCGCGATGGCCGTCGACACCCTGACCGCCGAGAATTTCGATGAGCACCGTGACCGGCAACGACATCGTCGTGGTCGATTTCTGGGCCCCCTGGTGCGGCCCGTGCCGAGGTTTTGCGCCGGTGTTCGAAAAGGTCGCCGAAGAGAACCCGGACATCAAATTCGTGAAGATCAACACCGACGAGGAGCAGGCGCTCGCCGGTCATTTCGGCATCCGCTCGATCCCGACGCTGATGGTGTTCCGCGAACAGGTGATCGTATTCCAGCAGCCCGGCGCGCTGCCCAAGGGCGCGGTCGACGACCTCCTCGGCAAGGTGCGGACGCTGGACATGGCCGAGATCAAGCGCAATGCCGTTCCCTACGAGAGCGACCCGGGGGGCGACGGACCGGCGCATTGAGTGGCGCCCGCACCCGTACCCGCGCAGTCCTTTCCGCCGATCGGCCGATTCCGAACCGCCTCCGCGCCGTGCGCATACCCGCCTCAGTGTGTACCCGCATTGACTTAACGTTTTCACCAATGCATTTTCCGGGTAGCGCATTCCAGCGGCCGCGCCGCTGCGCTCACCAATCAGAGGAGACTTCATGAAGCGTCGAGAGTTCGTCAGGCACGGTGGAATCGCCGGCATCCTGGCCGCGGGCACAGGCCCAGCCATCGCACAGACCCAGCCCGAGGTCCGCTGGCGCATGGCGTCCAGCTTCCCCAAGAGCCTGGACACCCTATGGGGCGCCGCCGAGTTCGTCTCGAAGCGGGTCAGCGACATCACCGGCGGCAAGTTCAAGATCTCGAACTTCGCCGCGGGCGAGGTGGTTCCCGGGCTGCAGGTGCTCGACGCCGTGCAGGCCGGCACGGTCGAGTGCGGCCAGACCGCGATGTACTACTACTTCGGCAAGAACCCGGCATTCGCGTTCGGCACCTGCCTGCCCTTCGGCATGAACATGCGCCAGCAGAACGCGTGGTGGTATCACGGCGGCGGCGAGCAGGCCTTCAACGAGTTCCTGAAACCCTACAACTGCGTCGCCATCACCTACGGCAACACCGGCACGCAGATGGGCGGGTGGTTCCGCAAGGAGATCAAGACCGCCGAGGACCTGAAGGGCCTGAAGCTGCGGGTCGGCGGCGTCGCCGGCGTGGTCCTGTCGCGCCTCGGGGCGGTGCCGCAGCAGATCGCGGCCGGTGACATCTATCCCGCGCTCGAGAAGGGTGCGATCGACGCGGCCGAATGGATCGGTCCGCACGACGACGAGAAACTCGGCTTCGCGAAGGTCGCCAAGTTCTACTACGCGCCCGGCTGGTGGGAACCCAACTCGATGGGCCACATGATCGTCAACCAGAAGGCCTGGGACGCGTTGCCCAAGGAGTACCAGGCGGCCTACCAGGCGGCCTGTGGTGACTGCACCGGCTACACGATGGCCAAGTACGACCACCTGAACCCGATCGCGCTGCGCAAGCTGGTCGCGGGCGGAGCGCAGTTGCGCTCGTTCAGCCGGGGCGTGATGGACGCGTGCTACAAGGCGTCGCAGGCGCAGTATGCGGAGTGGTCCGACAAGCACCCCGAGTTCAAGACGCTGTACGCGTCGCACTCGAAGGCGCAGGCCGAACTGACGCAGTGGTTCCGCATCGCCGAAGGCTCGTTCGACAACTACATGTCGAGCCGCCGGGGCTGATCCCGGCGCGGGGGTGCGCAGGCACCCCCGCTGCGGCCCCGACACGGACGGGCCCGCCTCACCGAGGCGGGCCCGTTGTCTTTTCGGGGCCGGGCGCTTTGTCAGCTGGCGCGCAACGCGTCGAGTCCGGCTTCGAGGTCGGCGATCAGGTCGCCGGGCGACTCCAGGCCGACGTGCAGGCGCACCAGAGGGCCTCCGGCCCACGCAGACACGGTGCGCAGGCTGCCGATGCGTCCGGGGATCATCAGGCTCTCGTAGCCGCCCCACGAATAGCCGATCCTGAACAGCCTGCGGCGCTCGCACAGCGCGGCGAGACCGCGCTCGATGCCCGCCGGCGTGCGGTCGCGAAACGCGGCGCCATCGAGTTCGAACGAGAACAATCCGCTCGCGCCCAGGAAGTCGCGCTTCCAGAGCGCATGGCCGGGATGCGATTCGAGCCCCGGGTGCAGCACGCGCCGCACCTCGGGCCGGGCCTCGAGCCAGCGCGCAACCTCGAAGGCCGACTGCTCGTGCCGCCGCATGCGGACGTCGATGGTGCGCAGCCCGCGCAGGATCAGGAAGGCGTCGTCGCCGCCGACGCAGATGCCCAGCGCGCGAACGGCCGACCACAGCGCCGGCCACAGCGGCTCGCGCGCGACGACCGCGCCCATCAGCACGTCGGCGTGCCCACTCCAGTACTTGGTCAGCGGCAGGATCGACATGTCGACGCCCCAGTCGAAGGGTCGCGCGAACACCGGCGACGCCCAGGCGTTGTCGATCATCGTGACCACGCCGCGTTCGCGGGCGACCCGGCAGATCGCCGGCACGTCCTGGATCTCGAAGGTGTAGCTGCCCGGGCTCTCGAGATAGATCACGCGCGTGTTCGGACGGATCAGCGGCGCGATGCCGGCGGCGTCTAGCGCCGGATCGTAGAACGTCGTCTCGACACCCAGCCCCTTCAGCATCCCCTGCGCGAAATTGCGCGCCGGTCCGTAGACCGAATCGCTCATCAGCACGTGGTCGCCGGTCTTCGCGACCGCCAGCAGCGCGACCGAGATCGCGGTCAGCCCCGAGGGCATCAGCGCGGCGCGGCACGCGTGGCCACCGCCTTCGATCTCGGCCAGCGCGTCCATCAGCGCGTAGGTGGTCGGGGTGCCGGCGGTGCCGTAGGTGCTGGCGTGCCGGACACCCTCGCCGACCGCGCGCCCCACGGCGGCGGCCTGCTCGAGCGTGTCGAACAGGACAGTGGATGCGCGGTAGACCGGCAGGTTGGCGGTGACGATGCGATCGTCGAACCGCCGGCCGATCTCGGTGACGGCGGTCGCGAGAGCTGCGCCGGTCAGGCGGGAGGATTCGGGCTGGGACATGGCGGGTAGGTGACGGGTGAGTAGGCGGGGACGGGCAGCGCTACGCGAGCGCCAGCCCCTTCTGCTTGACCACTTCGCGCCAGCGCTCGATCTCCTTGCGCTGGAAGTCGGCGAACTCCTCGGGCTTGTTGGCCACGACGTCGAAGGCCATCTGCGCGAAGCGCTCGCGCACGTCGGCCGCGTTCAGCGCGGCGACGAGCTCGGCATTCAGGCGCGTCAGCACGTCGCGCGGCAGTCCGCGCGGCGCCATGAACGCCTGCCAGGAGGTGACGACGAAGCCGGGCAGCCCCTGCTCCGAAACGGTCGGCACGTCGGGCAGCTGGCGCACGCGCTCGGTGCTGGTCACGCCGAGCGCCTTCAGCCGGCCCGCGCGGATGTGGCCGATCGCCGCCCCGAGGTTCTGGAAGGACGCGTCGACGTTGCCGCCCATCAGGTCGGTCATCGCGGCGGCGCCGCCGCGATACGGCACGTGCACGCCGAAGGTATTGGTCTGCAGCTTGAACAGCTCGGCCGACAGGTGATCGGACGAACCGGTGCCCGAGGACGCGTAGCTGACCTTGCCCGGGTTCTTCTTCGCGTAGGCGATCAGTTCCTTCACGCTGTTCGCCGGGAAGGAGGGATGCGCGACCAGCACGTTGGGCGTGGTCACGGCCAGCGTCAGCGGCTCGAGGTCCTTGAGCGGGTCGTACGGCAGCTTCGCGTACAGCGCCGCGTTGATCGCGAAGGTGCCGATCGAGCCGACCATGAAGGTATAGCCGTCGGGCGGCGAGCGCATCACGAATTCGGCGGCGAGCGCGCCGTTGGCGCCCGGCTTGTTCTCGACGACGATGTTCTGGCCGAGGGCGGCCTGCAGCTTCGGCGCGACCGTGCGGGCCACGATGTCGGAGGACCCGCCGGCGACGAAGGGCACGACGATGCGGATCGGCCTGCTCGGATACGCCTGCGCCCGCACGGCGGCGGGCGACACGACGAGTGCCGCGGCCGCGGCAATGCCCAGCGGGAACATCTCTCTGCGCTTCATGGTCAGTCTCCTCGGTTTCGTTGTTCGACCCGGCCTGTCACGACGCCGGCATCACCTTGCCCGGGTTCATGATGCCGAGCGGGTCGAGCGCAGCCTTGACGCTCGCCATCAGCGAAAGTTCGACCGGTGTCTTGTAGTGCTGGTTCTCGGCGACCTTCAGCTGGCCGAGGCCGTGCTCGGCCGAGATCGAGCCGCCCGCCTGCGCGACCGCGTCGTAGACCAGCTGGTTGATCGCAGGTTCGTCGGCCATGAAGCGTGCGCCGGGCACCCCCACCGGGCAGTTCACGTTGTAGTGCAGGTTGCCGTCGCCCAGATGCCCGAAGACCACCATGCGGATGCCAGGAAACGCCTGCTCGAGCCGCGCATTGGTCTGCTCGACGAAGTCGCCGATCGCCGAGATCGGCACCGAGATGTCGTGCTTGATGTTGTCGCCCTCGGTGGCCTGCGCCAGCGGGATGTTCTCGCGCAGCGCCCAGAAGGCCTTCGATTGCGCGATCGACGCGGCGACCGCGGCATCGCCGATGATGCCGGCCTCGAAGGCTTCCTCGAGCAGGCGCTCGAATGCCTGCGCCGCGCTGGCCTCGCTGTGCGGGTCGCTGCTCTCGAGCAGCACGCAGTACGGGCTGGCCGAGGCCAGCGGCACGGCGGCCGAAGGGACGTGCTTCGCGACCAGCTCGCCGCAGATGCGGCTCATCATCTCGAAGCCGGTCAGCGTCGCCGCCAGCCGGCGCTGCGCGAGCTCGAGCAGGCGCAGCGCCGCGTGCGGCGACGCGACCGCGGCCAGCGCGGTCATGCGCGCCGCCGGCTGCGGGTAGAGCTTGACGGTGGCGGCGGTGATCACGCCCAGCGTGCCCTCGGAGCCGATGAACAGGTCGCGCAGGTCGTAGCCCGTGTTGTCCTTGCGCAGGCCGCGCAGGCCGTTCCAGATCCGGCCGTCGGCGGTGACGACCTCGACGCCCAGGCACAGATCGCGAGCATTGCCGAAGCGCAGCACGCCGACGCCGCCGGCATTGGTCGCCAGGTTGCCACCGATCGTGCAGCTGCCCTCCGCGGCGAGGCTCAGCGGGAACAGGCGGTCGGCCTTCTGCGCGGCCTGCTGCACCTCGGTCAGGATGCATCCGGCTTCGGCGGTCAGCGTGTTGTTGATCGGGTCCACCGCGCGGATGCGGTTCATGCGCGCCAGCGACAGCACCAGCGCGCGGCCGCTCTCGTCGGGCACGCTGCCGCCGACCATGCCGGTGTTGCCGCCTTGCGGCACGACCGGCACGCGGTGCCGGGCGCACCAGGCGACGATCTGTGCGACACCCTCGGTGGCGTCGGGCTGCGCGACCGCCAGCGCGCGGCCGGTCCAGCGCTTGCGCCAGTCGGTCAGGAAGGGCGCCATGTCGTCGGGCGCGGTCAGCAGCCGTCCGGCGAAGACGGCGCGAAGGGACTGCAGGTCGGGGGCCTGGGCACTCATCGGCGGATTCCGGTCGATGCGATGGGGAAGAGCATTCATCGTTGCGCCGGCGCGAACGCCTCGCGCAGGCCGCGCGCCGAATCGCGCAACAGGTTCAGGTCGCTGCCCACGGCCACCACCTGGATGCCCATCTCGATATAGCGCTGCGCGTCCGCTCGAACCGGCGTCAGGATGCTGACCGCCTTGCCGTGCGCGCGCACGCGCTCGGCGATGTGACGGATCACCTGCTGCACCTCCGGATGCGCGGGGTTGCCGAGGTGGCCGTAGGCGGCCGACAGGTCCGCCGGTCCGATGAACACCGCATCGACGCCGTCGACCGACGCGATGTCGTCGACCGCCGCGACACCCGCGCGGCTCTCGATCTGCAGGATCAGGCAGATGTTGTCGTTGATCGTCTCGAGGTAGCCGGGCACGGTGCCGTAGCGGTTGCTGCGCTGAGCCAGCGACACGCCGCGGATGCCGGCCGGCGGATAGCGCGTCGCCGCGACCGCGAGCTGCGCCTGCTCGCGCGACTCGACGAACGGGATCAGGAAGTTGTAGAAGCCGATGTCGAGCAGCCGCTTCATCAGCACCGGGTTCAGCGACTCGGGCCTGCACACCGGCGCGCTCGCGCTGTCCTTCAGCGCCATCAGCTGCGCGACGAAGGTCTGCAGGTCGTTGGGCGAATGCTCGCCGTCGATCAGCAGCCAGTCGAAGCCGGCGGTGCCCAGCACCTCGGTGCTGATCGGGTTCGACAGCGAGGCCCAGCAGCCGATCAGCCGCTCGCCGGCGCGCAGGCGCTGTCGGAAGCGGTTCGGCAGGGGGGAATCGGTTGCGCTCATGGGGGTCCTCGTTGCTGGATGCTCGTTCGCCTGTGCACGCTCGTCGGTGCAGCTCAGTGGATCTCGGGTTCTCCGCCACCCGCACCGGCCGGCCGCGCGGGCACGGTCTCGAGGAAGTCGAAGTCGCAGCCCTTGTCGGCCTGGCGTGACGTGCTTGAGGTACAGCGTGCCGTAGCCGCGCTCGAACTGCGGCGCGGGCGGCGTCCAGGCGGCGCGGCGGCGCGCCAGCTCGGCGTCGTCGACCAGCAGGTTCAGGCGCCGCGCTGGGCACGTCGAGCTCGATGAGGTCGCCGTCGCGCACCAGCGCCAGCGGGCCGCCGACGTGCGACTCGGGCGCGACGTGCAGCACGCAGGCGCCGTAGCTGGTGCCGCTCATGCGCGCGTCCGAGATGCGCACCATGTCGCGCACGCCGTGCTCGAGCAGCTTCTTCGGGATCGGCAGCTGGCCCCACTCGGGCATGCCCGGGCGCGCCCTGCGGCCCGGCGTTGCGCAGCACGATCACGGTGTCGGCGTCGATGTCGAGCGCCGGGTCGTCGATGCGCGCCGCCATGTCGTTGTAGTCGTCGAACACCACCGCCGGGCCGGTGTGCGTGCAGCAGCCGCGCCTCGGCCGCCGGCGGCTTGATCACCGCGCCGTCGGGCGCGAGGTTGCCGCGCAGCACCGCCAGGCCGTCGCCGGCGACCAGCGCGCGGTCGCGGCGGCGGATCACGTCGTCGTTGTAGCACGCGCGCGCCGGCGATGTTCTCGCCGAGCGTGCGGCCGTTGACGGTCAGCTGCGTCGTGTCGAGCAGGTCGCCCAGCTGCGCCAGCAGCGCCGCGCAGGCCGCCGGCGTAGTAGAAGTCCTCCATCAGGTACTTGCCCGCCGGGCGCAGGTTGGCGAGCACCGGCGTGCGGCGCGCGAGCGCGTCGAAGCGGTCGAGGTCGAGCGTCGACGCCGGCGCGCCGCGCCATCGCGATCAGGTGGACGATCGCGTTGGTCGAGCCGCCCAGCGCCAGCACCGTCGTGACGGCGTTGTCGAAGGCAGCGGCGCGTCGAGGATGTCGCGACGGCTTCAGGTCCTCCCAGACCATGTCGACGATGCGCTTGCCGGTCAGCGTCGGCCATCTGCGCGTGGCGCGAGTCGGGCGCCGGGATCGACGCGCGCCGGGCAGCGTCAGGCCCAGCGCCTCGGTCGCGCTCGTCATCGTCGACGCGGTGCCCATGGTCATGCAGTGGCCGGGCGAGCGCGCGATGCCGTCCTCGACCTCGCGCCAGTCGTCCTCGGTGATGTTGCCGGCGCGCAGCTCGGCCCAGTACTTCCAGGTGTCGCTGCCGCTGCCGAGGAACTGGCCGCGGCAGTCGCCGCGCAGCATCGGCCCGGCCGGCATGAAGATCGCCGGCAGGTTCATCGACGACCGCGCCCATGATCAGCGCCGGCGTGGTCTTGTCGCAGCCGCCCATCAGCACGCAGCCGTCGACCGGATAGGAGCGCAGCAGCTCCTCGGTCTCCATCGCCAGCAGGTTGCGGTAGAGCATCGTCGTCGGCTTCTGGAACGGCTCGGACAGCGAGATCGCCGGCATCTCGACCGGGAAGCCGCCGGCCTGCCAGACGCCGCGCTTGACCTCCTCGGCGCGCTGCTTGAAGTGCGTGTGGCAGGGGTTGATGTCGCTCCAGGTGTTGATGATCGCGATCACCGGCTTGCCGGCGTAGTCGCTGCGGTGATAGCCCATCTGCGCGGTGCGCGAGCGGTGGCCGAACGAGCGCATGTCCTTCACGCCGTACCAGCGGTGGCTGCGCAGCTCCTCGGGCGTCTTGCGCCGCCGCGCCGCGGGGCGGTCCGGTTTCTCCTGGGTCATGGTCGTTCCCGTGTCCTGTCTGGTCGATTCGCGCCGATCTCTGGCCGTCGAGCTTAGCCCGAATTCGCCGAAACGCGCGATCGGGGACTCCCGCGGCATATGCGGTTTCGGCATAAGCCGGCGGGCGCGGCCGCATGAACTCGACGCATCGCCGCCCGGCCGAGAGACTGCGCGCCTTTCGAACGATTCCAGGCAGGACGACCCATGCGCAAGTTCTCTTCCACCCTCCGCTCCAGGACCGTCGCGGCTTTCGTCGCCGCAGCGGCCTTCCTCGCACTGCCCGCAGCCCACGCCGGTCCGCTCGTCGAGGCCCAGGAACTGCAGACCCGCGCGGGCGCGCAAACGCCGGCGGCCGGCACGCGCATCGTCGACATCCGCGACGGTCGGAACGAAGCCGGCAAGACCCCGTACGAACTGGGCCACCTGCCCGGCGCGGTGCACGCGCCCTACTCGCAGTGGCGCGGCGCGAAGGAGAACCCCGGCAAGCTGCCCGAACTGCCGCAACTGACGCAACTGATCCAGCGCCTGGGGCTGGACCGCGACACCGAAGTGATCATCGTCTACGAAGGCAGGGACGCGACCGACTTCGGCAGTGCGGCGCGGGTCTACTGGACGCTGAAGACCGCGGGACTGACGAAGCTGTCGATCCTGAACGGCGGCATGAAGGCCTGGCGCGCAGCGGGCGGCGCCATCACCACCGACGTGCCGGCGATTGCGGCATCGTCCTACGTGCCGACCCTGGACACGCGCCTGATCGCGACGCGCGAGGAAGTCGAGCGTGCCGTCGCAGGCGGTTCGGCGCAGCTCGTCGACGCGCGGCCGGCCGACTTCTTCGAGGGGGAAACCCGTCATGCGGCTGCCAAGGTTCCCGGCACGATCAAGGGCGCGAAGAACGTCGACAACGCGGTCTGGTTCGCCAAGGGCGGCAGCGCGCTGCTGCCGGCCGCCGAGGTCAAGCGCGTCGCGCAGCAGAACGGCATCGCGCCGGCCGCGGCCGACGGCCCCGAGACCGTGTCCTTCTGCAACACCGGCCACTGGGCGGCGACCAACTGGTTCGTGCTGTCGGAGGTTCTCGGTGACCGCAAGTCGAAGATGTATCCCGAGTCGATGGTCGAGTGGTCGCGCGCCGGGCTGCCGATGAGCAACGTGCCGAACCGCATGAAGCAGCTGTTGATCGACATGAAGCTGTCGTCGGCGAAATGAGCTCCGCCTCCGTCGACTTGCCGGGCGCGCCGCAGCGCGGGCCGGCCGACGCCGCGGCGCGGTCGTCGGCCGCGGCCACGCCACCACCGGCGCAGGCCGCACAGGCCGCAGCGGCGGGCCGCGCGAGCATCGCGCGCAGCCTGCTGTCGCTGGTCGCGATCGCGATCGGCTGGTTCGCCGTGACGTGGATCGCCGGCCTGCGCCAGGGCCTGCTGTTCGTCATCGGCGCCGGCTTCGGCGCCGTGCTGTCCGGTGCCGCCTTCGGCTTCACGACCGGCTGGCGCGTCTGGCTGAAGCACCGCGACCCGACCGGCTTCCTCGCGCAGTTCCTCGCGATCGGTCTGACCAGCGTCGTATCGATCCCGCTGCTGGCCGCGCACGGCGAGCTGTCGGGCGCGGCCGCGCCGCTGTCGGTGAGCCTGCTGATCGGCGCCTTCGTATTCGGCGCCGCGATGCAGCTGGCCGACGGCTGCGGCTCCGGCACGCTGTACAAGGCCGGCCTCGGCCACCCGGTCAGCCTGGCCGTGTTCCCGGCGTTCGTCGCCGGCAGCTTCCTCGGCGCCGCGCACCAGGATGCGTGGCTGTCGCTGGGCGCGCTGCCGCCGGTGTCGCTGATCGACGTCGCGGGCGCGAACGTGACGGTGATCGCGCAACTCGCCGTTCTGGCCGTGCTCGGCGCGCTGCTTTGGTCGAAACGCCGCACCACCACCAGCCGCTGGCAGGGACCGCGGCGTCTACGTCGGTGCGTTGCTGCTGGCCGTGTTCGCGGTCGCCAACCTGGTGGTCGCGGGCCAGCCCTGGGGCATCGTCTACGGGCTGGGCCTGTGGGGCGCCAAGATCGTCAGCTGGGTCGGGGTCGACCTGAGCGCGAACGCGTTCTGGGGGCGCGAGGCGCAGCAGGCGCAGATCGCGGGCTCGCTGCTCGACGACGTCACGTCCGTGACCAACCTGGGCCTGCTGCTGGGCAGCTTCCTGATCGCCTGGCGGCGGCGCGCCGCCTGCCCCTCTGCGGGCAGCGTGACTCGCACCCAGTGGTTCTGGGTGGTGGGCGCCGGCCTCGTTCTCGGCTACAGCGCGCGCCTGGCCTTTGGTTGCAATGTGGGCGCCTACTTCTCTGGAATCGCAAGCGGCAGTTTGCACGGCTGGGTCTGGTTCGCCTGTGCATTCGCCGGCTCGGTGTACGGGGTCCGCCTGCGCGAGCGCATCGGAATGCGGGGGTGAGCGATGAGCGATGACACACGCAGGCGCGGGGACCCGCGCAGGCTCGGCCGCGCGACCGCCCTGGCCTTCTGGCTCGGACTCGTCGGTTTCATCGCGCTGGACCTGGCGGTGTCCGCACCGCGCGACCGTTTCGACGAGCCGCCGATGCTGGCGCTTGGCAGCGGCAAGGCGGCGGGCGCGGGGCACTGCTCGGGCGCGACCCGCTGACCGGAGCGCCTCGGCGCAGAGGTCTGGTTGGTCGCGGGCGGCGCTGCTATCGTGCGGCGACGAACCCATCGGGAGATCTCATGGCCGCCGGCAGCCCGCATTCGACTCCCCCGGCCGGGGCGCCTCGCGCCGCACCGGTCGACTCCGGCCGGTCCGCCTACCTGGCCAGCGGCGACGAGCCCTTCTGGCTGCGCCTGCCCGACACCGGCGCACGCCGCACGCTCGACACCGGCAGCGCGCTGATCCTGCTGCGGCACGACGATTGCAGCGCGGTCCTGCGCGATGCGCGCTTCACGCAGTGGAACATGGCGCAGGTCGAGCGCAACCCGCAGATCGACCCGCGTTTCGTGGCGCGCCGGCGGCAGGCGTTCCTGAGCATGGAGGGGATCGACCACCTGCGCCTGCGCCGGCTCGCAATGGTGGCGCTGACGCCGGCGGCGATGAACGCGCAGCGCGCGCGCATGCGCTCGATCATGGACCGGCTGATCGATCCGGTGATCGACGCCGGCCGCATGGATGCGGTGAACGACGTGATCCGGCACTACCCGCTGCCGGTGATCTGCGGCGTGCTCGGCGTGCCCGACGAGGACATCCCGTTCTTCGCCCGGACCGCCGAGGACTGGGTGCGCTGGATGTGGGGCGGGCCGGCGGCAGTGCCCGCGGCGCTCGCGGCCCACGACGCGATGGATGCCTACATGACCGCGCTGATCGCCCGGCGCGAGACCGCGCTCGGCGACGACGTGATCAGCGGGCTGATCCGGGCCGAGCTCGAAGGCGACCGGCTGACGCGCGCCGAAGTGATCCACACGGCAGCGTCCCTGATCGTGCCCGGTCTGGAGACCACCTACTCGACGCTGGGCTCGGGCCTGTATCTGTTCGCCCAACACCCGGAGCAGTGGGAGCTGCTGGCCCGCGACCCGTCGCTGATCCCGTCGGCGGTCGAGGAGATCCTGCGCTTCGCGCCGGTCGGCCCGACGCTGGAGCGGATCGCGACCGAGGATGCGGAGATCGACGGCCTGCGGATTCCGAAGGACACCCACGTCGTGCTGGCGCTGGCCACCGTGAACCGCGATCCCGACCTGTTCCCGGAGCCGGAGCGCTTCGACGTCACGCGCACGCCACAGCGCGGCCACATGACCTTCGGCGGCGGACGGCATCTGTGCCTGGGCATGCACATGGCACGCGCCGAACTGCAGGAAGGGCTCGGCTGTCTGGTGCGCCGGCTGACCCGCATCGAGATCGACGGGCCGGTGACCTGGGCCGCGCCGCTCGGCTTCCAGGGACCGCGCTCGCTGCCGGTGCGCTTCACGGCGCGGGGCTGACCGGCGCCGAGGCGAAGGGCGCGTTCCCGCGCCGCGCACGGCGCGCAGATGCAGCGGGCGCGCCGCCCGGAGCGTGCTACTTTCGATCCTATACCCACTGCCGTCCCGCTCGTCGCCGCCTGCTCATCCGGGCGCGGTCCGACAAGCGCCCGACAAGCCCCCGACAGGCGCCCGGGACGGCCCCGAGAAGAGACGGAGCCGAACGATGTCCGAGAAAGTCGCCACCCCCGTAGCCGCGGCAACCATCATGCTGCTGCGCGACGGCCCGCAAGGCCTGGAAGTGTTCATGGTGGTGCGCCACCACCAGATCGACTTCGCCTCCGGCGCGCTGGTGTTTCCCGGCGGCAAGGTCGACCCGCAGGACACCGACGCGCGCGTTCTGGAACGGATCGCCCCGTATCCGAACGCGACGCCGGAGCAGTCGGAACTGCGCGCGGCCGCGATCCGCGAGGCCTTCGAGGAGTCGGGGATCCTGCTGGCGCGGCACGGCAACGGCACCGGCGCCGCGCCGGTCGCCGACGACGTGCTCGAACGCTGGCGGCAGGGCCTGAACGCTGGCACGCTGAAGCTCGGCGACATGCTCGTCGAGGGCGACCTGCAGCTGGCCTGCGACGACCTCGCGCACTTCTCGCACTGGATCACGCCCGAGTTCATGCCCAAGCGCTTCGACACCCACTTCTACCTGGCGCGGGTGCCGGCCGACCAGATCGCCGCGCACGACGGCCACGAGAACGTCGACTCGGTGTGGATCCGGCCGAAACAGGTGATCGAGGATGCCGCCAGCAGGAAACGCACGGTGATCTTCCCGACGCTGTCCAACGTCGTGCGCCTGGCGCAGTGGGACAGCGTCGACGAAGCGTTCGCCGGCACGCAGCGCTCGACGATCGTGCCGATCCTGCCCTGGATGGAGACGCGCCCCGACGGCCGCTACGTGTGCATCCCGAAGGATGCGGGCTTCACGCTGACCGAGCATCGGGCGGCGCTCGACAAGGTCTGAATCGGACGCGCGTCGGGCGGACGGACTGATGGAACCGGAGGGCAATCCATGATCACCGAACCGGACATCTCCAAAGCGGTCGCAGTCCTTGTCGAAGCCGCGCGCCCTCGGAAGATTCTGCTGTTCGGATCACACGCGCGCGGCGACGCCGATCATCGCTCGGACCTCGATCTGCTAGTGATCGAGGCCGATGTCAAGGATCGAGCCGACGAGATGGTCCGCCTGAGGCGGCTGCTGCGCCCCCTGCGCATACCGATCGACCTGCTCGTCTACTCCCAGGACGAAGTCGATCGGTGGGGCCGACAGCCCGGCAGCGCCTTGTACTGGGCATTGAAAGAGGGGCGGACCCTCTATGGATGAACCGTCGATCGCCCGATTGATGCTGACGTCCGAGCAGAGAGACGTGGATGCCTGCCGAGTCCTGGCCGCCGCCCCGGACATCGCCGATGTGATCGTGGGATTCCACGCGCAACAGACGATCGAAAAGTCCTTGAAGGCGGTCCTCAGCCACAGAGCGATCGAATTTCCTCGTACGCATGACCTTGCTGCGCTGATGGACCTGCTTGCCGATCACGGCAGCCCGGTCCCGGATGCGTGGTCGTGGATCGACGAGTTGAATCCCTATGCGGTGGAGGCACGATACGGTCTCGTGCACCCTGGACGCCTCGACCGGCGCCGGGCACTGCAGGCAGAGCGCGAACTTCTCGCCTGGGCGCGGGGACTGGTGGACGGAGGACCGGCTCCTGGTTGAGGGCCGCGCATCCTCAGCGCCGCACCTTTCCCGATCGTCCCCGCCGCCCCGATTCGACCGGCCCCGGCAGTTCCCCCGCCGCGATCGCCTCCTCCAGCCAGGTCCGGATCGCGTCGACCCCCGGCACGCGGCGCGACACATCGCGGTCCGCATCGGCTCGGACCCGCACGCGCACCTCGTTGGCGGTTTCGAGCATGCCGAGGCTGGGCTGGTCGTGCCAGAGGGCGCGGGCGGCGTCTACGCAGGCTCGACGGGCGGGGTTCACGGGGCGGGTCCTGGCGATGAAGTCGGGCGATCGGAGATGATAGACGTTCGACCCACCACCACGGCAGCCCCGGCATGAACAACGGCGACACCAGCTTCGAATCGGCACGCGACCTGTTCCTCGAAGGCACGCGCCTGTACGAGGCGGGACGGTTCACCGAGGCCGAGCAGCGCCTGCAGGCGTCGCTCGCGCTGCTGCCGGGCCGGCCGTCGACGCTGCTGAACCTCGGCGCCACCCGGCTGGCGCTCGGGCGCCCGGCCGAGGCCCTCGAGGCCTTCGACGCGGTGCTCGCGGCCGCGCCCGACGACGTCGATGCCCTGCTCAAGCGCGGCCTCGCCTGCACGGAACTGGGCCGCGATGCGCAGGCGCTGGCGAGCTTCGAGCGTGCGCTGGCACTCGAACCGGGCAACCCCGCGGCGAGCTACCAGCGGGCGCTGACGCTGAACCGCATGCGCCGCCATGCCGACGCGCTGCAGGCGCTGCAACCGCTGCTCGATCCGGCCGACCCGCGGGCCGCGGGCGCCTGGATGCTGTTCGGCCAGACGCTGCAGTCGCTCGGCCGGCACGCCGAGGCGGTCGCGCCCTACGAACGCGCTCTCGCGCTCGCGCCGACGCTCGGCCGCGCCGGGGCGCTGCTGGGCCAGCTGCTGCAGAGCCTCGGGCGCCCGGCCGAGGCCGCTGCGGCCTTCGAACGCGCGATCGCGGCCGGCAACGACGTCGAGCTCAACCGCTACCTGCTGGCCGCGCTGCGGGGCCGCGACGCGCCGCCGGCTGCCCCTGCGGCCTATGTGCGCAGCCTGTTCGATCCCTATGCCGATGACTTCGAGGCGCACCTGGTGCAGGCACTGCACTACCGCGGCCACGAGGCCGTGGTGCAGGCGGCCGCGGCCGCCAACGGCCATCGGCGATGGCGTTCGGCGCTCGATCTCGGCTGCGGCACCGGCCTGTGCGGCCCGCTGCTGGGGCCGCTCGCCGATCGCCTGGAAGGCGTCGACCTGTCGCCGGCGATGCTCGCCCGCGCGCAGGCCGGCGGCGCCTACGACGCGCTGGTGCAGGCCGACATCGCCGAGCACCTGCGCGACACGCCGCGGCGCCACGACCTGATCGTCGCGGCCGACGTGTTCATCTACGTCGGCGACCTCGCGCCGGTGTTCGCGGGCGCGCGGCGCGTGCTCGAGCCCGGCGGGGTGTTCGCGTTCTCGGTCGAGTCGAGCGACGATCCGGCCGGCTTCGTGCTGCAGCCGAGCCTGCGTTATGCGCACTCCGAGCGCTACCTGCGCGCGCTGGCGCAGCAGCACGGGCTGGCCGTCGTGGACATGCGGCCGAGCGTGCTGCGCGAGGAGGAGCAGCGGGAGATCCGCGGGTCGATCGTGTGCCTGCGTGCGGAGGCCTGATTCACGGCTCGCTGCCCCGCGGATACGGCCGATGCCGGACGGACGCCCTGTCAACCGGCGGCGTCGCGCTCCGCCAGGATCAGTCGACTCACCGATACGCCATCCAGGAGCAGTGGCTGCACCTTCCGGCGCTTCCGCGAAGGCAGATCCGGCAAGAGCGGCACGATATCGGCGATAGCTTTGCCATTGCGCAGGACACGCACCGACTCTCCCGACTCGACGAGGTCGAAGTACGCCTTGGCGTGGTTACGCAATTCTGTAAACGTGATCTGTTTCATGCATGCCACCGGATGCACATTCGCCTGTCATTCTGAATGTACATCTCGCCGCCTGTCATCCAGCAGACCGGCAACCGCTACCCGCCGCCCTCGTGCGATCAGGCAGCGGCCCTCGTGTCGTCGGGCCGCCACCTTCGCCGACTCACCCCGCCGCCTTCAGCTCCAGCCGGCGCGCGTGCAGGATCGGCTCGGTGTAGCCCGAGGGCTGCTCAGTGCCCTCGA
Organism: uncultured beta proteobacterium; assembly: GCA_963849015.1. Classification (GTDB taxonomy): domain Bacteria; phylum Pseudomonadota; class Gammaproteobacteria; order Burkholderiales; family Burkholderiaceae_E; genus Quisquiliibacterium. The sequence goes on along the minus strand of CAWKFK010000014.1, from coordinate 211,999 downwards.
ACACCAGGTCGCAGGCGGCCTTGAACGCGATGCCGTCGAAGCCCGGCGCCATCGGCCGGTAGCGCCGGGTCGCCGGCGTTCTGCCGGTCGACCACCGCGGCCATGCGCTGCATCATCGTCCATCACCTGCTGCTCGCGTCGACGATGCCGTGGTGCAGCCAGTTGGCCATGTGCTGCGACGAGATGCGGCAGGTGGCGCGGTCCTCCATCAGGCCGACGTCGTTGATGTCGGGCACCTTCGAGCAGCCGACGCCCTGGTCGACCCAGCGCACCACGTAGCCGAGGATGCCCTGCGCGTTGTTCTCGAGCTCGGCGGTGATCTGCGTCGTCGGACCAGTTCGCGTCGCTTCGCGACCGGGATCGTCAGGATGTCGTCGACAGCTCGCCGCGGCGGCCGCCGCTGCGCGATCGCCGGCCTGCGCGCGCGCAGCACGTCGACCTGGTGGTAGTGCATGGCGTGCAGCGTCGCCGCGGTCGGGCACGGCACCCAGGCGCAGTTCGCGCCGGCCTTGCGGGTGGCCGATCTTCTGCTCGAGCATCTCCGCCATCAGGTCGGGCATCGCCCACATGCCCTTGCCGATCTGCGCGCGGCCCGACCAGCCCGCAGGCCAGGCCGATGTCGACGTTCGCAGTCTCGTAGGCGCTGATCCAGGGCTGCGACTTCATGTCGGCCTTGCGCACCATCGGGCCGGCCTCCATCGAGGTGTGGATCTCGTCGCCGGTGCGGTCGAGGAAGCCGGTGTTGATGAAGACGACGCGGCTGCTTCGCGGCGCGGATGCACTCCTTGAGGTTGACGCGTGGTGCGCCGCTCCTCGTCCATGATGCCGATCTTGACCGTGTTCGGCGGCAGGCCGAGCACCTGCTCGACGCGGCGGAAGATCTCGTCGGTGAAGGCGACCTCGTCGGGGCCGTGCATCTTGGGCTTGACGATGTAGATCGAGCCGTTGGTCGAGTTGCGCGCGCCGGACTGCTTGCGCAGGTCGTGCATCGCGATCAGCACCGTGCACATCGCGTCGAGCAGGCCCTCGGAGACCTCGTTGCCGTCGCGGTCGAGCACCGCCGGGTTGGTCATCAGGTGGCCGACGTTGCGCACCAGCATCAGCGAGCGGCCCTTCAGGCGTGACGTCGGCGCCGTCGGGGCGCGGTGTAGCTGGCGGTCGGCGGCTGAGCGTGCGGGTCGAAGCGGCTTGCCGCCCTTGTGCGACCGTCTCGATCAGGTCGCCCTTCATCAGGCCGAGCCAGTTGCGGTAGGCGAGCGCCTTGTCCTCGGCGTCGACCGCCGCGACCGAGTCCTCGCAGTCCATGATCGTGGTGATCGCCGACTCGAGCAGCACGTCGGTGACGCCGGCCGGGTCGCGGCGGCCGATCGCGTGCGTGCGGTCGATCAGGATCTCGATGTGCAGGCCGTTGTGGCGCAGCAGCATGGCGGCGGGCGCGCGCGGCGTCGCCGCGGTAGCCGGCGAACTGCGCCGGATCGCCAGACCGACCGCGCCGTCCGGCGTCGTCGGCCACGCAGCGCGCCGGCGACGACGCGATAGGCGTGACGTCGGCGTGGCTGCCGCGCGGCGAGCGGCAGCGCCTCGTCGAGGAACGTCCGCGCCCAGGCGATCACGCGCGCGCCGCGCGCCGGGTCGTAGCCGCCGGCCGCGGGCGCGTCGCCCATCGCGTCGGTGCCGTAGAGCGCGTCGTAGAGGCTGCCCCAGCGGGCGTTCGCGGCGTTCAGCGCGTAGCGCGCGTTCATCACCGGCACCACCAGCTGCGGGCCCGGGATGCTGGCGATCTCCGGGTCGACGTTCGCGGTCTCGACGCTGAAGTCCGGGCCCCTCGGGCACCAGGTAGCCGATCTCGCTCGAGGAACGCCTTGTACGCGCCGGCGTCGTGCGGCTGGCCGCGGCGCTCGCGGTGCCAGGCGTCGATCTGCGCCTGCAGCGCGTCGCGGCGCGCGAGCAGCGTCGCGGTTCACCGGGCCGAGGTCGTGGATCAGCTCCGACAGCCCCTTCCAGAACTGCTGCGACGAGACGCCGGTGCCGGGCAGCGCCTCGCTCTCGATCATCTGGTACAGGGGGCTGGCCACCTGCAGGCCGAATTGTTCGATGCGTTCGGTCATGGGAGAAGTCCTTGCGAAGACGGTGACGACAGACCGGCCGTCGCGGCGAAGCCGGCAGCGGCGGACGATGTGGTTCGAGGATCGCCGCGAGGATAAGCGCTATTTGACCCACATAAAAGCGAGCGAAAGTTCATTCAGCTTTTACTTTAATGGACATAAACAGCGGTGCCCGGATGCGCCGCCATGTCTCCGCGCACGCCACCACCTGCACGAATTCGCTGGAGCCGACCACCCGGAGGCGCCGCGGCGAGTCCGCGAGCGCGCGGCTATAGTGTGCGCCGCCCCGCGGTGTGCGCCACCCCGCGATTCCACTCCACGGCCCTGCAAGGAACACCCGATGACCGCACCCGCCTCCCAGGGAGCCAGCGCGCTGGCCACGATCCTCCCGCGCCTGACGTTGCCGCTGATCGCCGCGCCGATGTTCCGGGTCTCCGGGCCGGAACTGGTGATCGCCGCCTGCCGCGCCGGCGTGATCGGCGCCTTCCCGACCGCGAACTGCCGCAGCGTCGACGAGTTCGACGTCTGGATCACGCGGATCGCAGGCGCCCTCACGGCGCGGGACGCTCCGTTCTGCCCGAACCTGATCATGCGTCGAGTCGACCTGAAACAGGAGCTCGCGGTGCTGCTGAAGCACCGGGTCGAGCTGGTGATCACCAGCGTCGGCGCGCCCGACCCGGTGGTGGCACCGCTGCACGACATCGGCTGCAAGGTGCTGGCCGACGTGGCCTCCGTGCGCCATGCCGAGAAGGCGGTCGCCTCGGGGGTCGACGGTCTGATCCTGCTGACCGCGGGTGCCGGCGGGCAAACCGGCTGGGCCAACGGCTTCGCCTTCGTGCGCGCGGTGCGGCAATTCTTCGACGGTCCGATCGTGCTGGCGGGCGGCGTCAGCGACGGCGCGGCGATCCTGTCGGCGCAGGTGCTCGGCTGCGATCTCGCCTACATGGGCACGAAGTTCATCGCCACCGAGGAGAGCATGGCCGAGCCCGCGTACCGGCAGATGCTGGTCGACAGCCGGCTCGACGACGTGCTGCTGTCGCGCGCCTTCACCGGCCTGGAAACGAACACGCTGAAACCGTCGATCGTCGCGGCCGGGCTCGACCCCGCCAACCTGCCCGGCGACATGTCGGCCGAGCGCGCCGACGCGCTGTACGGCAGCGGCGGCAGTTCGGGCATCAAGCGCTGGAAGGACATCTGGAGCGCCGGGCACTCGGTCTCCGGGGTGGACCGCGTGCGCAGCGTGGCGGACTTGGTCGCCCAGACGCACCGCGAGTACGTGGCAGCGGCGCAGCGGGCGAACGGAATCGTCGCAGCTGCGTTACAGGGCACCGCAGCGCGGAGCTGAGCGCGCCGGAATCGGGCGGCCCCGAACCGGGCGAACGTCCCGAACCGAGCGACCCGGAACCGGGCAGTTCACGCGCGGACGGATCCGCGTGCGAGACTAACTCCCCCCACCGATCGAGGACAGTCATGAAGATCTTCTATTCCGGCGCGTCGCCGTACGTGCGCAAGTGCATGGTCGTCGCCCACGAGCTGGGGCTGGCCGACCGCATCGAACGCCTGGCGGCCGCCGCCAACCCGGTGAACCGCGACCAGAACATCGTGCGCGCCAATCCGCTGGGCAAGGTGCCGACGCTGTTCACCGACGATGGCACGGTGCTGTACGACAGCCGCGTGATCTGCGAGTACCTGAACGCACTGGGCGGCGGCAAGCTTCTTCCCCGCTGACGCGGCACGGCGCTGGACCACACTCACCGAGCAGGCCCTCGGCGACGGCATCCTGGACGCGGCGCTGCTCGCCCGCTACGAAGTGGCGATGCGTCCAGAGGCGCTGCGCTGGCCGGACTGGAGCGCCGGCCAGATCGACAAGATCCGCACCGGCGTAGCGGCGATCGACGCACGGGCCGACGGCTTCGGCGACCGCGTCGACATCGGCACCATCACCTTCGGGTGCGTGCTCGGCTACATCGACTTCCGCTTCGCGGACCTGAACTGGCGCGAGGGCAACGGGCGTGCCGCCGCGTGGTTCGAACGCTTCAACACGCGGCCGTCGATGCAGGCGACCCTGCCGAAAGCGTGACGGATCGAGCCGGCATGGATCGCACCGACACCCTGTCGATCGGGCGCCGCTTCAACGGCCCGCCGGCGTCGGGCAACGGGGGATATTCGGCCGGCCTGCTCGCGATGCGCCTGCTCGACGCCATGGGCGCCCGCGCACCGGGCCGCGCGGCAACGGCAGTCGAGGTGACCCTGCGCGCGCCGTTGCCGCTGGACCGGCCGCTGCGTGTCGAGCGGCCGGCGCGGGACGCCGCGTCGCTGCACGATGGCGACGTGCTGCTCGCCGAGGCGAGGGCCGTCGCACTCGAGCTCGAGGTGCCGCCGCCGCCGACGCTGGACGAGGCCATCGCCGCCGGGGTGGTCGGCGTATGCGCGCGCAACGCGGGCTGGGCAATCCCTACGCCGTCTGCTTCGGCTGCGGCATCGAGCGCCACGAGACGGACGGCCTGCGCATCCTGGCCTCGGCCGTCGGTGATGCGGGGGTCGTCGCCAGCGACTGGACACCGCATCCGGCACTGGCCGGCCCCGACGGGCACGTGCCGGACGAAGTGCTGTGGGCGGCCCTCGACTGCCCGGCCGGCATGGCGTGGGTGGCGCAGCTGGAAGGCAACCCGTCGCTGGTGACCGGGCGCATGACCGCGCGCATCGACGCGCGGGTGCCGGCCGGCGCACCCCTGATCGTCACCGGCTGGCCGATCGCGCGCGAGGGCCGCAAGCTGCACGCGGGGACCGCGCTGTTCGATCGCGACGGCCGGCTGCTGGCCTGCACGCAGCAGCTCTGGCTGATGCCGAAGCCGGCGCAGTAGCCGCGGGCCGCGAACAGAGGCGCTAGCGCCCGGTGAATCGCGGCACGCGCTTCTCGGCCCAGGCCTTCGCGCCTTCGCGAATGTCCTCCGAGTCGCGCGCGCGCACCATGTCCCGGTTCAGGTCTGCGACGTCGAGCGTGCCGCGCGCGATCCGGTTCAAGTGCTTCTTCATGCCGAGCAGCGCGATCGGCGCCATCGCCGCGAGCTGGCCGCTCAGCCGCTCGACCGCTTCGTCCAGCGCCTCGGGCGCGACCAGGTCGGTCAGGAATCCGCAGGCGCGCATCTCCTCCGCGTCGATGCGCTGCGCCGTCAGGAACAGCTTCTTCGCGGTGTCGAGCCCCAGGCGCGCGACGTAGCGCTCGAGGCCGCGCTGGTAGAAGTGCAGTCCGAGCCGCGCGGCGGGCATGAACATGTCGATACCGCGCGCGCCGATGCGGAAATCGCACGACAGCGCCAGGTCGGTGCCGCCGCCGTAGACCCCGCCGTGCAGCGCCGCGATCGTCACCGGCCGCGCGTCCTCGAAAGCATCGACCATCGCCTCGAAGGACACCGACCGACCGCCGGCGCCGATCTTGCCGATGTCGTATCCGCTGCAGAAATACTTGCCCTGCCCCCGCACCCGCAGCACCAGCACCTGCTCGGTGGCGTTCACCGCCGCGACGTGGTCGACCAGAACCGCGAGGTCCTCCGGCGCGAGTCGATTGGCCACTTCGGGACGGCGCAGCGTGATCGTCGCGACGTGATCCTGGATCTGGAGTTCGGGAGTCATGGTGGTCCGGTTGCCTCTGGGCGTTTGGCGAATTGCGATTATTAAGCAATCCGGGCCGGGTCGGCAGATGCCGGCCGCGGCTGGCAAGAGAATTTCGTCGGGCCCAACCATCGAGGTTCGTTACAGGGTCCTCGTCAGCACAGCCGATTTCATCCTGCACACCCTTCGCCGGCTCCGGCGCCACGCGCCGGCCCGGATCAGGCTAACATCGGCCAACCGTCACCCGGCCCGGCAGGGTCATCGAAGGAAACCGGCATGTTGTGCGACCCGCAACTCCTCGAGCGCATCCGCGCCAACCTGCAGCGCTTCGACCGCCTGCGACTGGGCGAGCCGCATCACCGCACCGCGGCCGTCGCCGTCGTGGTCGCCGAGGAAGGGCACGGTGCCGACCTGCCGGACCTGGCGAGGCACGCGACCTGGAGCCCGGCCGCCGCGCTCGTGCTGACCCGCCGCTCGAAGCGACTGCGCAACCACGCCGGCCAGTGGGCCCTGCCGGGTGGTCGCATCGACGAGGGCGAGACGCCCGAGCAGACCGCGCTGCGCGAGCTGGCCGAGGAGGTCGGGCTCGAACTCGACGAGAGCGCGGTGATCGGCCGTCTCGACGACTTCGTGACGCGCTCGGGCTACGTGATGACACCGGTGGTCGTCTGGGCCGGCGCCGCCCGCTCGCTGACGCCGAACCCCGACGAAGTCGCCAGCATCCATCGCATCCCGGTTCGCGAATTCATGCGCGAGGATGCGCCGCTGCTCGAGCACCTCGAAGAGCACGAGCACCCGGTGCTGCGCATGCCGATCGGCGAGGACTGGATCGCTGCGCCGACCGCGGCGATCGTGTACCAGTTCCGCGAAGTCTGCATCGCGGGCCGTGCGACGCGGGTCGCCCATTACGAGCAGCCACAGTTCGCCTGGAAGTAGCGACCCGCGGCGGCTGTTGCCGTGCGGGTCGGCCAATCCGCCGAATGCCATCACGGGGTTGTGACTTACAATGTAAGCCTCAGTGACCAACAGACCGCATCGGACCGCCATATGGCCATCATCGTGTCTCTGTCGTCCAAAGGTCAGCTCGTGCTTCCCGCCGCGATTCGTGCCCGCCTCGGTCTCGGCGCGGGATCGCGGCTTGCAGTCGTCGAGGAACCCGACGGCATCAGGCTGCAGGTCGAACGTCCCGTCGAGCCGCGCGCCGTCGACGCCTGCGCGGGCATGCTCGTGGCGCCGCGCAGAGGCCGTCCGCGCAGTCTCGACGAATTCGATGCGGCGTCGACGCTGCGCAGGGGCGCGAAGTGAAGGCGGTCGACGCGAACGTCCTCGCACGGTACTTCGTCGACGATCCTGACGACCCGCAGGCAGCGGTGCAACGGCCGGCCGCGCTGAGCACGATGCGCCAGCGCGTGTTCGTGTGCGAAACCGTCCTGCTCGAATTCGAGTGGGTGCTGCGAGGCTTCTACGCGTTCCCGCGCGGGCAGATCCTGCGCCTCCTCGGATGCACTGGTCGGCCTGCCCACGGTGACGCTTCCGGACCGTCCCCGGGTGATCGACGCGATCAACGCCTACCGTTCCGGCATGGATCTCGCGGACGCTCTGCATCTGAACGCGGGGCGGCGCTGCGCGGCGTTTGCGACCTTCGACCGGCGGCTCGCCGCCCGGGCGCGGCGACTGCACGACGCGGTCGAAGTCGAGTTGCTGCGCTGAGCGCAAACGCCGCCGGGGGCGGCCATCGAGCGCTGCCCGACGCCGCGCCCGGGCCGCCGCGCGACACCGGTCCGGCCCGGCCTCAGCCTGCGCGCGCGACGATGAACAGGCGCCGGAACGGGAACAGCGTGCGGCCGTCGGCGCGCGCCGGGTACGCGTCCCGCACCCGGGCCGCGTAGGCGCGCTCGAAGTCCGAACGCGCCGGTTCCTCCAGCGCCGCGAGAAACGGGGCGAGCCAGGTCCCTTTCGTCCATTCCTTGACCGGATCGGCCCCGGTCAGCACCTGCAGGTACTCGGTTTCCCAGATGTCGACGGACGCCGCGCCCGGCGCCAGCAGATCGAAGTACCAGGCCGGCTCGGCGACCGGCACAGGGCGCAGCATCGGCTCGAGACGCGCGCGCCAGGGACCGTCGCGGACCGTGTCGGCGATCGCCGTGTGCGAGGGCGCGCCGAAATTGCGCGGCATCTGCACGGCCAGCACGCCGCCGGGCGCGAGCAGCGACAGCAGGCGCGGAAACAGCGTCGCGTGCTCCCCCAGCCAGTGCAGCGCCGCATTGGAGTACACCAGGTCGGGCGTCCGGTCCGGGGACCAGCGCGCCAGGTCGGCCTGCTCCCAGCGGATGTTCGGCTCGGCCGGTCCGCTGCGCGCCAGCATGGTGGCGGCGCTGTCGACGCCGGTGACGCGTGCCTGCGGCCAGCGCGCCGCGATCAGTCGCGTCACCGAGCCGGTGCCGCAGCCGAGGTCGCACACGCAGGCGGGCGCGTCGAGATCGACGCGCGCCAGCAGGTCGAGCGCCGGCCGCAGACGCGGCTCGGCGAACTTCAGGTACTGGTCGGGACTCCAGGTCATCGGACTTCTCGCTGTTCGTTCGGCGGCGGTGCTCGGTCGACACCTCCGGCGCGCGCCGGGTTTCGTCGTCGCGTGCTCGGCGTCCTAGATTACGCTGTCCCACGGCGCCGACAGGCGGACCGCGCCGTTGATGATGCCGACCATCGAGTATGTCTGCGGAAAGTTGCCCCACAGTTCGCCGCCGACCGGGTCGAGGTCTTCGCTCAGCAGGCCCACGGATTGCGACGCGCCAGCAGTGCCTCGAACGCTTCGCGCGCCTCGTCCCGCCGGCCGATGCGCGCCAGCGCGTCGACACGCCAGAACGAGCACACGTTGAACGACGTCTGCGGCAGCCCGAAATCGTCCTCGGCCTCGTAGCGGCGCATGAACGGCCCGTCGCACAGCGTGCGCTCCATCGCATCGACGGTGGCGGCGAAGCGCGGATCGCCCGGCGGCAGGAAGCCGACCTCGCCCATCAGCAGCACGCTGGCGTCGAGGTCGCGGCCGTCGAGGCTTTCGACGAAGGCCTGCCGCTGCGGATTCCATGCCCGGCGCATCAGGGTCTCGCGGATCACCGCCGCCCGCGTGCCCCAGACCTGGGCGCGCGCCTGCAGTCCAAGCGCCGAGGCGATGCGCGCCAGCCGGTCGCAGGCCGCCCAGCACATCAGCGCCGACGACGTGTGCACGCGCGCACGCGTGCGCAGTTCCCAGATGCCGGCGTCGGGCTGATCGTGCAGCGCGCCAGGCGCTGCTCGCCCATCGCTTCGAGCGCGGCGAAGTCGTCGCGATCGCCGCGGCGGAACAGCCGATGGTCGTGGAAGGCCTGCGCCGCGCCGAGCACGATGTTGCCGTACACGTCGTGCTGGGCGTGCTCGTGCGCCTGGTTGCCGACGCGCACCGGTCCCATGCCGCGGTATCCGGCAAGGTGCGTCGACGATCGATCTCGGGCAGCGCGCGCTCGAGGCCGATGCCGTACAGCGGCTGCACGTGGCCGTCGGCGAGCCGCGCACGACGTTGTACAGCCATTCGCAGGTAGCCCTCCATGGTGCCGACTTCCGACAGGCTGTTGAGCGCGCGCACGACGAAGAAGGCATCGCGCAGCCAGCAGTAGCGGTAGTCCCAGTTGCGCCCGCTGTCGCGGCGCCTCGGGGATGCTGGTGGTCATCGCCGCGACGATCGCGCCGGTGTCCTCGTACTGGCACAGCTTCAGCGTGATCGCGGCGCGGATCACCGCGTCCTGCCATTCCAGCGGCAGCGCGAGCCGGCGCGTCCAGTGGCGCCAGTACAGGCAGGTCTGCTCCTCGAACTCGCGCGCCGTTTCTTCGACGTCGCCGATCAGCGTCTCGTCCGGACCGAGCAGCAGGCTCACGGCGCGGTCCAGCGTGAACCAGGTGCCGTCGACGATGTAGGTGAGCGGCGCGGTCGTGTTCAGGCGCAGCGTGCAATGCGGCAGCACGTAACGGAGGTGATGGCTGCCACGGGTCACGATCGGCGCGCTCGCCCCCCAGTCGCCCCGCGGTGCGACGAGAGGCGCACGCGCGGATGGCCCGCCAGCGGGCGCACGCGGCGCACCAGCTGGGCCGGGCGGAACACCCGGTCGCGGTCGACGAAGCGGGGTGCGAAGTCGGTCAGCTCGATGCCCTGGCCCTGGCCGTCCCAGAGCCGCGTGCGCACGATCGCCGTGCCGGGCTCGTAGTCCTGCTCGACGCGTGCCAGCCCGTCGAGCTCGACCCGCATCGCTCCGGCGCGGGAGGCATCGGCGGCGCCGTCGAGCAGCGCATCGAAGACGGGCGGGCTGTCGAAGCGCGGCATGCAGCACCAGACGAAATCCCCGAACCGGTCGATCAGCGCGCCGACCGTGCAGTTGCCGATCAGCGCGAGGTCCAGCGTGGCCAGGCGTGCGCCGGGCGCCGCGCCGGAGCCGGAGCCGGAGCCGGGCATGGAGAGCGTGGGGGCTGGAGTCATCGTCGTCCTCGGTCGTACGGGAGTCGTGGCGCGTTCGCACCGCTGCGCGCAGGGACGGCGCAATCGGCCTGCGCGAAGTGTTTGTATTTGCATCAATATATACTGTGCGTCCCCGACCAGACGAATGAAGGCGTGCCCCGGCGCGCATCCGACCCCCCTTGACGCTCAAGACCTTCCGGCTGCAGCTGCGCTTCCTGCTGCCCCTGCTCGCGACCCTCGTCGTGGCGGCGTCCCTGTCGGTGCCCCTGCTCGACCAAGTCACGCTGCGCTGGTTCAGCCGCGACCTGAACAGCCGCGGCGTGCTGGTGGCGAACGCCCTGTCCGACTCGGTCGCCGAGGCGGTGGTCGCCGACCGGCTGTGGCGCCTGCGGCCGCTGTTCGAGCGCACGGTCCAGGACGAGCGGCTGGTCGCGATCGGACTGTGCAGCCCGGATGGTGCCCTGCTCTACAGCACCGAGAGCTTTCCGGCAAACCTGACGTGCGCGACGGCGACCGAGGTCGCGCTGCGCACCGAGCCCCGGATGAACATCGAAGGCGGCTCGGTGCACGTCGGCATCCACGACGTCATGGGGCAGCGCGCGACCATTCCCGTTCCCCTGCCAGCACCTGCCCCGGCGTCGGGTGCCGTCGTGCCGGTCGAACCGGCCGAACCCGCGGCGGCAGGCGAACCGGCCGCATCCGTGGCAGCCGCCCCACCCGTGCCAGCCGCCGCACCCGTGCCAGCCGCCGCACCGGCCGCGCCCGCCGAGGCTGCGTCGCCCGTCCTGGTCGGCCGTCTCGTGCTGCTGCACGACCTGAGCTTCGTCGAGCGCCGCAGCCAGGACACGCGGCGCTACCTGATCGGTCTGATCACGGCGCTTGGTCTGGCGATCGCGCTGATCACGATGGTCGTTGCGCAGCTGAGCTGGCGGGGCTGGCTGGAGGGCGCCCGCGCGCTCATGCGCGGCGAGGGACTGCTGACGCCGCTGGTGCCCGCGCCGGAGCTGGCGCCGCTCGCCGCCGAACTGCGCGCGCGGCTGCGCGACCTCGAGGACGAGTACCGGCGCTCGCAGGGGCCGGAGGCCGAGTGGACTGCCGACCGGCTGCGCTCGCTGCTGCGCACGCAGCTGAGCGGCGATCAGGTCATCGTCGTGTCGAACCGCGAGCCCTACATCCACGAGCGCGGCGATGACGGGATCGTCGTGCGGCGACCGGCCAGCGGACTGGTCACCGCCGTCGAGCCGGTGATGCGGGCATGTTCGGGCACCTGGATCGCGCACGGCAGCGGCAGCGCCGACCGGGACGTCGTCGATGCCCACGATCGTGTGCCGGTGCCGCCGGGCCACGACGACTACCGGCTGCGCCGCGTCTGGCTGACAGCGGAGGAGGAGCAGGGCTACTACTACGGCTTCGCCAACGAAGGGATGTGGCCGCTGTGCCACGTCGCTCACGTGCGGCCGGTCTTCCGCGAGTCCGACTGGGAGGCCTACCGCGCGGTCAACCAGCGCTTCGCGGATGCGGTGGTCGCCGAGGCGCGCAGCGAGGATCCGATCGTGCTGGTGCAGGACTACCACTTCGCGCTGCTGCCCGCGATGATCCGCGCCCGGCTGCCGCAGGCCACGATCCTGACCTTCTGGCACATCCCCTGGCCGAACCCCGAGTCCTTCGGCATCTGCCCCTGGCGGCAGGAGATCCTGCGCGGCATGCTCGGCAGCACGATCCTGGGCTTCCACACGCGCTATCACTGCAAGAACTTCATCGAGACCGTCGACCGCTACCTCGAGGCGCGCATCGAGCACGAGCACTCCACCATCGCCTACGAGGAGAAGGAAACCCTGGTCGAGAGCTACCCGATCTCGATCGAATGGCCGCGCCGGCCGAGGTCGAGCACTGGCCCCCGGTGGCCGAGTGTCGCCAGCGCGTCGTCGAGCGGCTCGGCCTGCCGCCCGACGTCTGCCTGGCGGTCGGGGTCGACCGCTTCGACTACACCAAGGGCATCCTCGAGCGGCTCAACGCCGTCGAGCGCCTGCTCGAGAAGCACCCGTCCTGGATCGGCCGGTTCGTCCTCGTGCAGGTGGCCGCACCGACCCGCAGCGCGCTCGACGAGTACCAGAACTTCCAGGAACGCGTGCACCGGGTCACCGAGCGGATCAACCCGCGCTTCGGTCGCCCGGGCTACCACCCGGTGCACCTGCTGGCCCAGCACCACGAGCACGAAGCGGTCAACGAGATCCTGCGCGCTGCCGACATCTGCGTCGTCACGAGCCTGCACGACGGCATGAACCTGGTCTGCAAGGAATTCGTCGCCGCGCGCGACGACCTGCAGGGTGTGCTGATCCTCAGCCGCTTCGCGGGTGCCGCCCGCGAGTTGAACGAGGCGCTGATCGTGAACCCGTACCACGTCGAAGAGACCGCCGACGCGCTGCACCGGGCGGCATCGATGCCCGCCGCCGAGCAGCGCGAGCGCATGGCCAGCCTGCGCAGCACCGTGCGCGAGTTCAACGTCTACCGCTGGGCCGGGCGGATGCTGGCCGACGCGAGCCGCTGGCGGCTGCGCGCACGCATCGAGGCCCGCGTGCGTCGCACCTCCCGGCTGACCCGGGGGCCGGCAAGAGACTGTCGCGATGCAACACCTGTTCACCCGACCGGGACTCGAAGCGCTCGAAGCGCTGCTGTGCCGCCGCCCGCTGCTGGCGTTCGACTTCGACGGGACGCTCGCGCCGATCGTCACCGCGCCCTGGCTCGGTGCTGGTCTCGCCGGCCGTTTCGGAACGCCTGGCGCGACTCGCGCGGCAGCTGCCGACGGCGATCGTCACCGGGCGAAGCGTTGCCGACGTGCGCACCCGCCTCGGCTTCGAGCCGCACTTCGTGACCGGCAACCACGGCGCCGAGGACGACGCGCACCCCGACGCCGCCGCCCGGCACGCGCGCGTGCTGGACCCGCTGCGGGCCCTGCTGCGCGAGCATGCAGCGGAGCTGCGCGAGGCCGGGCTGCTGGTCGAGGACAAGGCGCAATCGATCGCGCTGCACTACCGCCTGGCGCGAAACCGCGCGCGCGCGGCCGAACTCGCGCGCTCCGTGTGCGCAGCCGCGGCCCCCGCGGTGCGCGAGTTCGGCGGCAAGATGGTGGTCAATGCAATCGACCGCGATGCGCCCGACAAGGCGCAGGCGGTGCACGCGATCGCGCACCGCTGCGGCGCCCGCGACGTCTTCTTCGCGGGAGACGACGTCAACGACGAGCCGGTGTTCGCGTCGGCCCCCGCGAACTGGCTGACGGTGCGCATCGGACGCGACGACCCGGACTCGCGCGCACGGTTCTTCCTCGACGGCCAGCGCGAGGTCGCGATGCTGCTCGACCGCATGCTGGGACTGCTCGGAGCGGGGCCGGACCAAGAGTAGGGCCGAACCAGGTGCAGGGTCTGTCGCAGGCCCGGCGCAGGGCCGGACGAGGGGCCGGCTAAGGGGCCCGCTAAGGGGCGGCACGCGGGCCGGCGGGACCGGCCCCGTCGCCCGCAGGCGCCGGCGCGGTCGGCGCGACCGGCGGGGGCACCGGCAGCATCGCCGCCAGTTCGGTATACATCGGCGCCGACACCAGCCGCGCCAGCGCGGCCGCCAGCAGCGCGCAGGCCATCAGGCTCAGCACCATCGTGTGGCCGGCGACCATCTCCATCACGATGATGAAGGCGGTGATCGGACCCTGCGTCGTCGCGGCGAGGAACCCGACCATCCCCAGCGCGATCAGCGGGATCGCCGCATCGCGCCGACCAGTTCGAACATCAGCGCGACGTCGTGCCCGATGCCGGCGCCGATCGTCAGCGACGGCGCGAACACGCCGGCCGGCACGCCGCTCCAGGCCGACAGCCAGGTCGCGCGAACTTCAGCAGCGTGAACACGCCCGGCAGCTCGGCATTGCCCTCGAGCATCGCGCGGGTCGGCGCGTAGCCGGCCCCGGCGGTCGTACCGCCCGTGGCCAGCGCCGATCACCGCCACCGCCAAGCGCGCAGGCCGCGCCGAAACGCAGCGGATAGTCCCGGCGCCAGCGACTGAACACGATCCGGCAGGCCGCGCACCGACACCACGATCAGGCGCGCGAACAGGCCACCGGCAAGGCCGGCGACCAGGGCCACCACCAGCCCGGGCACCAGCAGCGCGGTGGACAGCTCCTGCACGCGCAGGCGGCCGAAGTAGGTGACGTTGCCGAACACCGACACCGCCACCAGGCCGGCGACCACGATGCTGACGATCACCAGACCGCTGTGCGACATGCCGCGGCGGCGCGACAGCTGCTCCAGCGCGAAGATCACGCCGCCCAGCGGGGTATTGAAGGCGGCGGCGATGCCGGCGGCCGCGCCGGCGACCATCAGGTCGTGTCCGTCGATCCCGGAGCGCGGCGACAGCCAACGGCGCGCGTGGTGCATCACCCCGGCACCGACCTGCACGGTCGGCCCCTCCCGGCCGATCGACAGGCCGGCGAACATGCCCGCCGACACCAGCCCGACCTTGTGCAGCGACAGGCGCAGCGACACCAGCCAGGCGCGCTGCGCGGGCTGCAGGTCGTCGTCCAGCGCGCGCACCACCTGGGGGATGCCCGATCCCGCCGTTCCGGGAGCGAAGCGCCGCGTCCACCACAGGATCGCGACGGTCAGTGCCGGCGTCCACAGCAGCGTCGCGTACGCGGCCCACGGACCGGCTTCGCGCATCCGGCCGAAGGCATGGCTGGCCGCTTCGGCAAGCAGCGTGAAGCCGACCACGACCAGGCCGGTCAGCGCGGCATAGGCGATGACGATCGTGCGATCGACCCACGGCCTGCCGGCGACCAGGTGATCCGACACGTTGCGCCAGAACTGGGGTTCGACCTCGTGGACCGCGCGCAGCAACCGCACGTGCACGCGGCGCAGCGCACTGCGCAGGCGCGCCAACGGGCCGTGTGCGCCGGGGGCGGGATCGCCGGGGGATGGGTCGCCGTCAGCCGACACGTTCGTCGCGCAGTCCGCCGGCCAGCCTAGAAGCTGTCGGCGAGTGGGACGCGCTCGGCCCGGCGGTCGGCCTCGAGCAGCGATATCAGGACACCCAGATCGCGATCGAGCCGCTCGAGGGTTGCCGGATCGAGCTGCGCCAGCGCCTGCGGCAGCACGCCCGAGAACGGGCCGGGCGCCTTGCGCAGCACGGCCTCGCCCGGCGGCAGCAGCCGCAGCCGCACGACGCGGCGATCCTCGGGCGCACGCACCGTCTCGGCCAGCCCGGCCAGAACGAGCGCCTTCACCAGATTGCTCGCCGTCGTCTGGTGGATGTCCATCGCCCCCGCCAGGCCGTTGACCCCGATGCCCGGCCGGTCGCGGATCACGCTCAGCGCCCAGACCTGCGAGCCCCCGAGGCCGACGCGCTTCTCGACCTGCTGGAAGTGCGTCTTGACGGCGTTGAAGACGACGCGGAAACGACGCAGCACGCGCGCGTCGAGATCGGCGGCGGGCGGCGCCGGCGGTTCGGCGGCAGGCTTCGGCGCCGGCGGGTCGGCGCGGCGCGCGGGTCGGTTCTTGACGGCCATGCGGCAATCATAGGACCTGCGGGGCATCGGCGCGGCTTCATCGTCGCGGTGGCGCGGCGCGGGCATCCCGCGAACGCCCTCGTGTGCGCCGATCCGCCGGTCATCGAACGGTCATGTGCGGTTCACGCCACGTTCACGCGGGCACGGCATCGTGTGTTCATCCCTGCCGCCCGCACGTCATGCCGCACGTCCGAACGATCTTCCTGTCCGACATCCACCTCGGCACCCGCGCCTGTCAGGCGGATCGCCTGCTCGAATTCCTGAAGGAATACTCGTCCGACCACATGTTCCTGATCGGCGACATCGTCGACTTCTGGGGCATGTCGCGCGGCGTGTACTGGACCCCCTCGCAGAACACGGTCGTGCAGAAGATCCTTCGGCGCGCGCGACACGGCGAACAGGTGACGGTGATTCCCGGCAATCACGACGAGGCGCTGCGCGACTACGTCGACAGCCAGTTCGGCGGCATCCGCCTGCTGCGCGAGCACGTGCACACGCTCGCGGACCGGCGGCGCTTCCTGCTCACCCATGGCGACGAGTTCGACGCGGTGACGCGCTACCACCGCTGGGTGGCGCTGCTCGGGGACTTCGCGTACACCTTCCTGGTCCGGCAGAACATCTGGCTGTCCTGGGTGCGGCGGCAGCTGGGTCGGCCCGGGTACTGGTCGCTGGCCGGCTACGCGAAACGCAAGGTCAAGAGCGCGCTGCAGTTCATCTTCGACTTCGAGGAATCGGTGATCCGGGCGGCGCGCGATCGCGGCCTCGACGGCGTCGTCTGCGGACACATCCACTGGGCGGCGATCCGCGACGCCGGCGGGCTGACGTACGCCAACTGCGGCGACTGGGTCGATTCCTGCACGGCCATCGTCGAACATCAGGACGGCCGCCTGGAACTCGTGCACTGGCATGGTCCGGTGGGCTCTGACGCCGCGACGACTCCGCACCGGCCGGCACTACCGCAGGCGTCGTCCGGACCCGAACGCAGCGAGCCCGCCCGCCAGCCGGAAACGGTGCGCGGCATGATCGGCAGGATACTGGCGGACGGTCCCTGAAAGAGCAGCGGAATTCCCCGGCGAGTCGCTGCGGTCAGCGCGGCTCACCGGCGTCGGCCGGCCGCGCACGCCCGCCGTCCCCGCCTGCGAACCGCGGGTCGGTTCGCGCGACCGACATCAGCAACGCCTCGAACTGCTCGACGACGCGCCCCCAGTCCAGGCTCTCGGCAATCGCCCGCGCCCGCGCGCCAAGGCGGCGTACCCGTCGCGGGTGCGCGACGACGTCGGCTGCCAGCCGCGCGAAGCCTTCGGCGTCGCCCGCGCCGTCGCAATCGGCGAGCAGGCCGCTCGTGGCCGTGCCGGATGTGCTGGGCGGCTGCCGCGTAGTCGTACGCCACCACCGCCAGCCCGCTGGCCATCGCCTCGAGCGTGACGTTGCCGAAGGTCTCGGTCAGGCTCGGGAACAGAAAGACGTCGGCCGAGGCGTAGTGCGCCGCCAGCTCCTCGCCGGTGCGAATGCCGGCGAAGTGCACGTCGGGGCACTGCGCGCGCAGGCTCTTCGCTGCCGGACCGTCGCCGACCACGACCAGCCGTGCCGCGGGCACCCTGCGGCGGATCGCGTCGAAAGCGGCCAGCAGAGCCGGCAGGTTCTTCTCGGGCGCGAGCCGGCCGACGTAGATCGCCACCGGCGTGTCGGCGGTTGCGCCCCACTGTCGGCGCAGGCGTTCGTCGCGGCGCGCCGGATCGAACAGTCCGGGTGTCGACGCCGCGCGCGACCACGCGCAGATTGTGGAAGCCCCGCGACGACAGATCGTGCGCCAGCGCATCGGTCGGCACCAGCGTGAGCGCCGTGCGGTTGTGGAACTTGCGCAGATAGCGCGGCGATCGGCTTGCGCAGCCAGCCTGCCCCGTAGTGGCTGCTGTAGGCGTGGAAGTTGGTGCGGAAGTCGGACGTCACCGGCAGCCGCAGCCTGCGTCGCCGCCTGCAGCGCCGACCAGCCCAGCGGTCCCTCGGTCACGATGTGGACGACGTCCGGCCGGCTGGCGATCCACAGCCGCTGCAGCGCGCGACGTGCCGGCAGCCCCATCCTGAGATCGGGATAGCGCGGGATCGCCATCCCGCGCTGCAGGATCTCGTGAAACCGGCCGCGATCGTCGGCACGGTCGCTGTCGCCCTGCCGGGGCCGCACCAGCTGCACTTCGTGGTGACGTTCGCACAGGCCGCGCACGAAGCGCGCCACCGTCGTCGCAACGCCATTGACTTCGGGCGGATAGGTCTCCGTGACCACCGCGATCCGCAGCAGCTTGCGCGTCGGGGGATGCAGCTCGACCACGGGCAAAAGCGCGTCTTCCATGCGCCGATGCTGCACGCCATGCGCGACAGTTCGATGAACGCGAGCGCTCGCATGTGAACACACGCGCGCGCCGCAGCGATTTCGCCTCGCTGTCGTCGAACCTTCATCGCGCGTTCAGCGCACCGTCATCGGACGGTCGCGACAATCGGCGCCGAGGCGCGAGACGCGCCGCAACGAGGAGGCATCTTGAGAGACTTCATCCGCACCCTGCACATCCAGCGCTGGGACGATCACCGCTACTACCACCACAGCCGCATCAACCAGTCGCTGCACCTGCTGAGCGCACTGAGCTTCCTGTGCGCCTATGTGCTTGCTGTTCACCGATCCCGTGCTCGCCTCGCTGGTCGGCTGGCTGGTCGCGATGACCAGCCGCCAGATCGGCCACTTCTTCTTCGAACCGAGGGGCTACGACGAGGTCAACCAGGCGACCCACGAATACAAGGAAGAGATCAAGGTCGGCTACAACCTGCGCCGCAAGGTGGTGCTGCTGGCGATCTGGGCGGGCGCGCCGCTGCTTGCTGCTGCTGGATCCGACGCTGCTGCAGCAGTACGCGGGCGGCGACGGACCGATGGGCTTCGCGCGCCAGGTCGGGCTGCTGTGGCTGTTCATCGGCATCGGCGGCCTGCTGTTCCGCACGATCCAGCTGTGCCTGATCCGCGACGCGCAGACGGGCCTGGTGTGGATGACCAAGATCGTGACCGATCCGTTCCACGACATCAAGCTGTACCACCGCGCGCCGCTCCATCTGCTGCGCGGCCAGCTGATCGACCCGATGGCGCATCGGGAACGGATCTGAGCGCGCCGGGACCGGACCCGATCGCACCGGGCACGGATCCGAGCGCGACGCGAAGGATCGGTCGCGTCGCCGCCCGTGCCTGCGCCCCTCTCGTACCCCGCCCAGGCGGCGCGCGCCGCCGGTGCCTCAGCCGCGGCGCGCCAGCATCTCGCGCAGGATGCGCCGGCGGATCGCCTTGCCGGTGACGCCGCCGTCGTTCCACCACCAGCCGTCACGCTGCATCGCGCTGGCCGCGGCGACGAAGCGTCCGGCCACCGCGTCGAAGTCCGCATCCCGGTAGTTCAGGCTGAAGACCAGCCGGCCGGTCCCGACCCAGCTGAGCGCGAGACCTTCGGCCCGCAGGTAGTACTGCAGCATCCAGTGGTAGCGCGACGGCCTGCGGATACCACACGGTCCAGATCGTCGACAGGTTCGCGACCCGCACCGGCAGGCTCCGATCCTGCGAGCGCCCGGTTCAGCCGGCGCGCGCGCGCGTTCCAGCGCGCATCGAGGTCGTCGTACAGCGCGCGAACCTGCGGCTTCTCGAGGCGCTCGAGGAACTCGTGCATCGCGCCCATGCACGTAGGGATGCGCGTTGAAGGTGCCGCGCGCGAAGCAGATGTCGGCGGGCCGGTCGTCGCGAAAGCGCTTCATCAGGTCGGCCGCGCCCGCAGACCACGCCGACCGGCAGTCCGCCGCCCAGCGTCTTGCCGTAGGTGACCATGTCGGCCGCGACGCCGAAGTACTCCTGCGCGCCGCCCGGCGCGAGGCGGAAGCCGACGAACACCTCGTCGAAGATCAGCACGATGCCGCGCTCGCTGCAGACCGCGCGCAGGCGGCTGCAGCCAGCCGGTGTAGGCGGCGCGGTCGAAGCGCGCGGCGCGCCGGCTGTCGACCAGCGACGAGTCGGCGGGCGCGTCGGCGTTCGGGTGCAGCGCCTGCAGCGGATTGACCAGCACGCAGGCGATGTCGCGGCGCGTGCGCAGCACCTGCAGCGACGCATCGTCCATGTCGCGCAGCGTGTAGGTCTCGCGCGGCGGCAGCGGGTTGCCGATGCCGGGCTGCACGTCGCCCCACCAGCCGTGATAGGCGCCGCAGAAGCGCACCAGATGCGAGCGCCGCGTGTGGTAGCGCGCGAGCCGCACCGCCTGCATCACGGCCTCGGTGCCGGACATGTGGAACGACACCTCGTCGAGCCCGGAGATCGCGCGCAGGCGCCGCGACGTTCGATCGCGACGACCGGGTGATAGCGCGCCGAGCACCGGGCCCGAGTCGGCCGACCTGCGCGCTGCCCTCGCGCGATGCAGTCCTTGTAGAAGTCGTAGCCGAACACGTTGACGCCGTACGAGCCGGTGAGGTCGTAGAACACGTTGCCGTCGAGATCGGTCAGCGTGCACGCCGGCGGACGACTGCAGGAAGCCGCCGCCCTTGCAGGTGCGCGCGCACGAAGCGGCTGTACTGGAACGGCACGCGGTAGGCGCTGGTGAACTGCAGGTCCGAGAGGCCTTCCTGCGCTTCGGCGGTCGCCGCGGCGGTGCGCGCGAAGCGCTCGCCGTACAGCGTCGACAGGCGCATGAAGCCTTCGCGCCGGCAGGCGACGACATCCGCCGGCGCGCCGTCGGAGTCGAAGAACCTGTCCTCGTCGTAGGCGTACGCCGGAACCAGCGCGGCGATGCGCTTGCGCCACGCGCGAATGACCGGCCAGCGAGGGATGCTTGGCGCGCGAGAGCTCGACGCGCCGCTTCAGCGCCGGCAGCAGCGCGGCGAGCGCGCCCGCGCCAGCCGCGTAGAGGGTCACGACGGATGCACTCATGGGGTTCCAGGGTTGTCGATCCCCTCTGTCTAACGGTCTCCTCTTACGGGCCGATGAACATGCCGCCGATTTCGCCGACGAAGATTGCGACGACTCCCGCTGCGTGCGCCGTCCGGCTGCTGCGCCGGGTCGCGCTCAGCAGGAAGACCTGAACTTCCTGCTGACCAATCGCATTCCGCGCCCGCGGCGACGCGGTTCATCGGCTGGTTCAGCAGGATCGAGCAGCCGCTGGTGCGCAGGCTCTCGATCGCCGTCTGGCGGCTGTTCACCGACCTCGACCTGCGCGATGCGCGGCGCACCGACTTCCGCAGCCTGCACGACTGCTTCACGCGCGAACTCGTCGACGGCGCGCGACCGGCCGACCCGGACCCGGCGGTGCTGGTCAGCCCCTGCGACGCGATCGTCGGCGCCTGCGGACCGGTCGCTCGACGGACAGGTGCTGCAGGCGAAAGGGCTGCCGTACACGCTGCGCGAGCTGTTCGGCGGCGACGACGCGCTCGCAGCCGGGTATCGCGACGGCTGCTACGTCACGCTGCGGCTGACGTCGGCGATGTACCACCGGTTCCACGCGCCGCACGACCTGCGTCGTCGACGCACGTCACCTACATCTCGGGCGACACCTGGAACGTCAACCCGATCGCGCTGGCGCGCATCGAGCGCCTGTTCTGCCGCAACGAACGCGCGCTGATCCGCGCGCGGCTGCGCGACAGCGGACACCGGGTGACGCTGGTGCCGGTCGCGGCGATCCTGGTCGCGAGCATCCGCCTGCGCTTCGCCGATGTCCGCCTGCACCTGCGCTACAAGGGCCCGAACCGCATTCCCTGCCGATGCGACTCTGGCCAAGGGCGACGAGATGGGCTGGTTCGAGCACGGCTCGACGATCATCGTGTTCGCCCCGGCCGGCTTCGCGCTCTGCGAAGGCATCGCTGCGGGAGCGCGGATCCGCGCCGGCGCGCGGCTGCTGGACTTGCCGCCGGGTGCGGCGGGTGCGACGAGCGCGGCAGGTGCGACGGGTGCGGCGGGGCGCAGCGGGTGCGGCGGACGGGAACGCTCCGGACGAAGCGGGCGCCCGGACGGAATGGGTCAGAACACCCTGAGCGCGCTCAGCAGCAAGGCCGTCTGCGCGGTCAGTGCCGCAAGCATCCACTTGATCAGATCGGACTTGGTCTCGGCGATCCTCGCGTCGAAGCGCCCGCGGCTTTCCACGATCTCACGCGCCAACCGCGTCTCCAGTTCGGCGACATCGCGCTTCGTGGCGAGCACCTGTCCGTGCAGGCTGTACCGTTCGTCGACCGACTTGTCGAACAATTCGACGACGGCGCGGGCGCGCTCGTGCGGCACACCCGCGGACAGCAACGCTTCCAAGAGTGCGATGTTGAATGATCCCATGCCGGCAGGATAGCAGCGCCCCTCGAGGGCGCCAATCATCCCTCCGTCCATGCCGAAAGGCCTCGGCCGGACGGCGCCGCGTCCGGCCGATTGCGCGATTGCGCGATTGCGCAATTGCTCAGTGGTGAATCGACAGCGCCGAATCCGCGATTCCGACCGGCGGCTGCCACGCTTTCAGCGCGCGCAGCAGCGGGCGCTTCTTCGTCTGGTGCGCCTGCATGCGCTTCAGGATGTCGTCGAGCATGCGCAGCGCATCGAGAATGTGCGGCCCCTTGTTCAGCATCACGCACTCCGCGCGCTCGCCCATCGCCGCGTCGGTGATCTCGGCGCGCGAAGGCAGCCCGGTCTTCGCCAGGGTCTCGAGCACCTGCGTCGCCCAGACCACCGGCATGTGGGCGGCCTCGCAGGCCCACAGGATCTCCTCCTGCACCTCGGCCATGCGCTCGTAGCCGCACTCCACCGCCAGGTCGCCGCGCGCGATCATCACGCCGGCGGCGCGCGCGGCCATCGCCGCGAACAGCATCTCCGGCAGGCGCTCGAAGCCGCGCTGCGTCTCGATCTTCAGCATCAGGCCGAGGTGCGGCGCGCCGAGGTCGCGCAGGCGCCGGCGCAGCCGCGCGCACGTCGGCCGCCGACTGCGCGAACGACAGGCCGACGAGGTCGGCGTGCCGCGCGACCACGCCCGAGATCGTCGACGTCCTTGTCGGTCAGGGAAGGCAGCCGCAGATCGCGTGTCCGGCAGGTTGATCCCCTTGTCGGCCCGCAAGGCGCTCGCCGCCGTCGCGTGCGACGGTGATCTCGACCTCGGCGCCGTCCCTGATGCGACGGCGCACGACGCCGCCGATGCGCCCGTCGTCGAACCAGATCCGGTCCCCCTTGCGCGACCGCATCGAGCGCCTGCGGCAGCGTGCAGGCGATCGTGGCCGGCTCGCCCTTGCGGCGACGGCCGGCGGCGCGTGCCGGGTGCCCGGTCCCGTCGCGCACCAGCCGCACGCGTTCGCCCCGGTGCACCGTCAGGGCACCGGGAACCGGTTCGAGCCCGTGCACCAGGCTGTCGCGGATCGCCGCCTTGCGTCTGCGGATGCGCAGCGCGGTGTCCGGCGTGACGTAGGTCGTGCGCACGGCTTCGACCAGCGCTCCCGCTTCGGAGCACTGCACCACGGTCAGCGTGCGCTCCGCGTCGCGGGCGTCGCTCAGGTCGATGCGGTCGCCTGCGCGCAGCTGCGCAAGCCAGGCGGCGTCGACTTCGAGGTGCAGCGCAGCGCCCGGCACCGGCACGCACGCGCCGCGCGCGCGCAGCCCGATGCGCGCCGGCGCCGTCACCATGCCGAGCGCGTCTCGCGCCGGCTTGATCTTCAGAACCGCCGGACCGTCCGGCAGCGACCCGGTGCGCAGCTTCGGCCCGGCAAGGTCCATCAGCACGCGCACGTTGCGCCCGGCGCTGCGCGCCGCGGCGCGCACGCGTTCGCTCATCGCGACCCAGTGCCGCGCGTCGTCGTGCGCGCAGTTGATGCGCGCGATGTCCATGCCGGCGGCGATCAGCCCCAGGATCAGCGCGTCGTCGAACGCCGCCTCGGTCGGCAGCGTCACCATGACGCGGACCGAGCGCCCCGCGGGGGCGGTGCCGAACAGCGTCTCCGCATTGCGCGCGAGCATCGCCGCGCCACGTCGATAGCCGAGCGGTTCGTCCGCGGTGTGCGGTGTCCAGCCGCGACCGGTGAGAACGTGCAGGATGCCCAGCACCTTGTCGAGGTTGGCGAGCACGTGCGACTCGGAGCGCCCCAAAGAAGACAGGCCGATCCACGCGAGCCGCTCCTGCAGCCGGCGCAGGTCGACGCGCCGCAGGGCCAGGTAGTGCGCGAGGTTGCGCGCGCTGTCGCGATGCGGCGGGGCGATGTCGCGCTGCCACGGCTCGAGCCGAAGTTCGTATTCGACCATCGCCGCGCGCAGCGCCTGGAGTTCGTCGATCAGCGAGTCGCAGACGGCCGGATCCCAGGCGTCGCCGGCACCCGGGCGTGGCAGTGCTTCGTGCATGCCGGGCCTCTTAACGGGAGGGAGCCCGGATGTTGGAGCACGGATGTGGCAGGCATGTGACAGCGGCGGGCGGCTGTGCGCCGACCGCCCCAGGGGCCGAAAGAGCGTGCCCGGCCTCAGTTCCTGCCGTACAGCGTCACCACGCAGGCGCCGCCCAGGCCCAGGTTGTGCTGCAGCGCCATCTGCACGCCCTCGACCTGACGCTTGTCGGCGTTGCCGCGCAGTTGCTGCGTCAGCTCGTAGCACTGCGCCAGACCCGTCGCGCCCAGCGGATGGCCCTTGGACAGCAGACCGCCGGACGGGTTGGTGACGACCTTGCCGCCATAGGTGTTGTCGCCGTCGATCACGAACTTCTCGCCTTCGCCGGTGGGGCAGAAGCCCAGGGCCTCGTAGCTCAGCAGTTCGTTCTGCGCGAAGCAGTCGTGCAGCTCGCAGACCGCGATGTCCTCGGGACCGACACCGGCCTTCTCGTACACCTGCTTCGCCGCCAGACGCGCCATCGGCGCGCCCGCATAGCTGATCAGCGACGGCGGGTCGAAGGACTCGGCGGGGTCGGTGGTCATCGCCTGCGCGAGGATCTGCACGTCGGTGCGGATGCCGTGCTTCTTCGCGAAGCGCTCCGACACGATCAGCGCGGCGGCCGCGCCGCAGGTCGGCGGGCAGGCCATCAGCCGCGTCATCACGCCGGGCCACATCACTTTGTCGTTCATCACCTCCTCGGTGGTGACGACGTTGCGAAACAGTGCCAGCGGATTGTTGGCGGCGTGACGGCTGGCCTTGGCGCGGATCGCCGCGAAGGTCTCCAGCTTCGTGCCGTAGCGCTGCATGTGCTCGCGCCCGGCGCCGCCGAAGGTGCGCAGCGCCTGCGGCATGTCGGGAACGTCGGCGGTGAGACCGAGCATGATCGGCTGAAAGCGGGCGCGCGTGCGCGGCCGGTCGTCCCAGTGCGACTTCAGCGCGCCCGCCTGCATCTGCTCGAAGCCCAGCGCCAGCACGCAGTCGGCATCGCCCAGCGCCACCGCCTGGCGCGCCAGGTACAGCGCGGTCGAGCCGGTGGAACAGTTGTTGTTGACGTTGACGATCGGGATGCCGGTCAGGCCGACCTCGTACAGCGCGGTCTGGCCGCAGGTCGAGTCGCCGTAGACGTAGCCGACGAACGCCTGCTGCACCAGCCCGTAGTCGATGCCGGCGTCGGCCAGCGCGCGCCGCGTCGCGTCCGCGCCCATGTCGGTGTAGCTGGGGCTGGCGCCCGGCTTCGAGAACGGGATCATGCCGACGCCGCCGACGATCACTTTTTCGGTCATGGGAAGTCTCCTGTGTTGTTGAAGGGAACGCGAACGCGGCCGATCACGGAGCCGGGTCGATGACGCCGAGCACCCGGCCGGCGATCTCTTCGGCGGTCGTTTCGTCGATCGATTCTACGTAGCGCGCCGAACCAGCCCGGCGTCGCGCGACGCATCGGCGGCGCCCGCGTCGTCCTCCGCCAGCCGATCGCGCCGCCGCTCGCGGCTGGACTCGGCGAAGTGGTCGAAGATGCCGCGCGCCATCGTCGACATCTGCGCGGCGGAGCGCGCCGCGTAGACCCGCGCACGCACTTCGAAGGCGGGCGCGGAGTCCGGCTCGGCGAGCACCGCCATCTCGACCAGATGACTGGCCATGCGCAGGTCCCCGGCCTGCTCGAGCTGCACGACCCGTTCCAGCACCCGCTCGACGCCGCCGGCGAGCGCAACCCATTCCCGCGCCTGTTGCGCGCGCGGCGCGGGCAGCAGCGAGTCCGCCTCGCCGTCCCACCAGCCGCCGTAGCGGCGCCAGATGTTGCGCACCAGGAACTGTGGGTCGTCGTAGATCGGCTGCAGGTACGGGCGATCGGCGAGGTGCGCCGGCGGCGTCACGCGCTGCAGGATCTCGTCGAGCGGCAGCGCGCGGTTCATCAGCGCCAGCGTCTGCGCCTCGATCGACTCGAGGTACTCGGCCGTGTCGAGCAGCGCCTGCCGGCAGCGGTCCGCACCGAAGATCGGCAGCCCGTGCCCGCACACCAGCACCTCGGGTTCGCGCGCCGCCATCGCGCGCAGCGCGGCGCCCCAGTCGGCGCAGTAGCGCTGCACCTTCTGCGGGTTGCCGGCGTTCGGCACAGCCCAGATGAACAGGTCGCCCGGGAACAGCCAGCGACGTTCGGGCACCCAGACCCAGAGGTGGTCGTCCGTCTCGCCGCGCGCGTGATGCAGCTCGAAAGTCAGGCCGCCGACCTTCAGTGTCAGGTCGCGGTCGAAGGTGACGTCCGGATAGCGAAAATCGACCGGCCACTGCATCGTGCCGCTGTAGCGCAGGAACTGGCGGCGGTTGATCGCACGATTCCAGGCCTGCGTCTTGCGGTAGCGGTCGAAGTGATCGGGCAGCAGTGCGTGCGCGTACACCACCGGCCGCGCCCAGCCGCGCCGGGCCGCCTCTGCCTCGAAGGGACCGGTCGCCCAGATGTGGTCCATGTGATGATGCGAGTAGGTCGCCGCAACCAGCGGCGCATCCGGCCGCCACGCGCGCACGTCCTGGTGCACGCGTTCGACGTCGCGCTTGGTGCCCGCGTCGATCATCACCAGCCCGGCGCCGGTGTCCACCACCGAGATCGCCGCGACGCCCTTGAAGTACAGCAGGCCGGGCACGATCTCCTGCGATCCCGGGAACCCCGCCGACACCGGATGGTGCGCGTGCACGAGGTCGGCGTCGCCGCGCCAGTGCTGTTCGGACAATGCCTTGAAGTCGGTCATTCGAGTTCCTCAGGGTTGCGCGAACGGTCGGCCCGGGCACCTTGGCGGTGCGGCCATCGCGGTCGGCGGACCGGAATGGTTGGTCAGCGACCGGGCCGGGTCAACGGTTCGCGCGGATTGTTCCGCCTGCCGGATCGGACAGGCTGCGGGTCTCGACGTTGGATGTCGTGCAGGCAACGACTGCATTGCTTACAATGACTGCACCAGGAACAGACGCAGGAACCGAACGTGGCGACCCTGACGATACGCGATCTCGACGAGTCGCTGAAGCGCCGCCTGCGCGTCCGTGCCGCGTCCCGGAATCACTCGATGGAGGAGGAAGCGCGGCAGATCCTGCGCGCCGCCCTTCAGGGACCGGTCACGCCGACCGAAGACCTCGTCTCGCGCATCCGCGCCCGGTTCGCGGAGTTCGGCGACGTCGCTCTGGCGATGCCCGGGCGCGAGCCGGTCCGGGAGCCGCCGGCGTTCGACATCGGCACGCCGGCCGGCCAATCTCGCAGTTCGACGCCCAGATTGCGGCAATCGCGCCGCAGCATGGCCTGCGCCTGGCCACCCGCAACACGGCGGATTTCGAGGGCTGCGGACTGAAGCTGGTCGACCCCTGGTCGGCCCGCGCCTGACCGGACGGCCAGCAGCTCAGCCCGTCGCCCGCTCCGTCGTCAGCGCCACCCGGCCGATGACGTCGCGCGACTCGATCGCCGCGAGCGCCTCGCGAAAGCCTTCCAGCGGATAGGTCTTCCAGGTCTCCGGCCGCAACCGGCCGTCGGCACACCACTGCAGCATCTCGTCGAAGGCCGCGTACACCTTGCGGTCCATGCCGTCTGGGGGCGGGATCCGTCCCCAGCCGACGTAGTAGCCCCAGTAGAGCCCGATCACCGTCACGTTCTTCACCAGCGCGATGTTGGCCGGCACGGTCGGGATCTCGCCGCTGGCGAAGCCGATCGGCAGCAGGCGGCCGTCGGGTGCGACGCAGCGCATCGACTCCCTGAACGCGTCGCCGCCGACCGGGTCGAACACCACGTCGGCGCCGCGCCCGCCGGTGGCGGCGAGCACCGCCGCCGACACCGGACCGGCGCGGCGGTCGACCAGCACGTCCGCGCCGTGGCGCGCCGCCGCCGCCAACTTGGCGTCGGCGCCGGCGACCGCGATCACGCGCCCGCCCAGGCACTTCGCGATCTCGATCGCCGCCAGCCCGCTGCCGCCGGCCGCGCCGTGCACCAGCACCGTCTCGCCGGGCTGCAGGTGCGCGCGCCACTTCAGGCCGGCGTACGCGGTCGCGTAGATCGTCGGGAAGTGCACCGCCTGCAGGAAGTCGACCGCGTCGGGCAGCGGGTAGACGGTGCGCTCGGGCGCGACCACCTCTTCGGCGTAGCCGCCGTTGCGCACGCCCGCCGCGACCCGCTGACCGACCCGCAGGCGGGTGACGCCGGGCGCGCATTCGGCGACGACGCCGGCCAGTTCGGTGCCGGGCGTGAACGGCGGCTCGGAGCGGTTCTGGTGCCGGCCCTGCAGCGCCAGCAGGTTGGCGAAGCTGACGCCGACGGCGTGCACGCGAATGCGAACGCCGCCCGCGCTCAGGAGCGGCGGCGGCAGGTCTTCGACCCGCGTCGCGGCGGGGTCGTCGAACGAGCGGCAGACGACGGCGCGCATGTCTGTCTCCATCGTGAACTGTTGTTGTCGAGCCAATGTACGGACGAGCCGGCGGCGGGTCAAAGAATTCGGCGCGCAACGGAGGCGTGCGCATACGATGCGAGTCACGCATCCGGTCCCGCGCACTCGGGGCCCGGCGAACACCGACACACAGGGAAGGAGACGACGATGGCGCAAGTGAGACGCGAACGCGACGGCGCGGTGGGCATCCTGACGCTGGACGACCCGGCGACGCTGAACGCGATGACCCCGCTGCTGCTCGGCGAACTGGCGCGCGCGATCGGCGACATGACGGCGGATCCCTCGATCCGCTGCCTGTTGCTGACCGGCGCGGGGCGCGGTTTCTGCTCCGGGCAGAACCTGAAGGCGGGTGACGTGTTCCCCGAAGGCGTGGTGGAGGGCGTGATGGCGCACTACTGGCCGGCGTTTCGGGCGATCCGGACGTGCAGCGTGCCGGTGGTGGTGGCGGTCAACGGTGTCGCGGCCGGCGGCGGCTGCAGCCTGGCGCTGGCCGGCGACATGGTGGTCGCCGCGCGGTCGGCGCGCTTCATCCAGGTGTTCAGCCGCATTGCGCTGGTGCCCGATCTCGGCTCGACCTGGCTGCTGCCGCGCCTGGTGGGGCGCCAGCGCGCGCTGGACATGATGCTGCTCAACGAGCCGGTGTCGGCCGAGCAGGCGCAGGCCTGGGGCATCGTGCGCGAGGTGTTCGACGACGAGCGCCTGATGACGGGCGCGATGGCGCTGGCGTCGCGGCTCGCCGAGGGGCCGACGCGCGCGCTGGTCGCCACGCGGCAGCTGGTCGACGAAGGCGAGCACGCCACCTACGAGGCGCAGTTCCGGCGCGAGCTGGAGGTGCAATCGGAGGTTCGGACGACCGAGGATGCGCTGGAGGGGCGCGCGGCGTTCGTGCAGCGGCGGGCGCCGCGCTTCACGGGGCGGTGAGCGGGCGCAGGATCCCCGATTGGCGCGCCATCCCGGGGCTTGAAATCAGCGCACGCTGATGTCGACCCGGCGGTTCCGGGGCTCGTCGGTGTTGTCCGGGGTCTTGATCAGGAGTTCGCGCTTGCCCTTGCCCTTGGCGACGATGTTCTCGGCCGGGATGCCGAGCCTGACCAGCGTCTGTCGCACCCTTTCGGCGCGCTTGAGCGACAGCGCTTCGTTGTAGGCGTCCGAACCGACCGTGTCGGTGTGGCCGACGATCCAGACCTCGTGCGACTGACGAGCGAGGAAGTCGCGATAGACCTGCTCGGCCGCGATCCTCGATTCGGCGGTCAGTTCGTCCCTGCCTTTCACGAAGAACAGCGAGGCCGACATCGGCGGCCTGGGCATCGCGGCCAGCGACCGCCCGAAGGTCTTGTCGGTCTGTACGGGGTCCGCAACGTAGGTTTCCGCCTTGTCTCCTACCAGGGTCATGGCCCGGTAGTCGCCGTGGAGGATCTCCTCCCGGCCATCCTTCAAGGTGACGGCGACCGTGCCGGCCTCGCCCCCGGCTTTCGGCAGCACCACGTAGACCTCGCGCGGCGGGCGGCTGGCACATCCGGACACGGCGACGAGCACGATGGCCGAGACCGTCGCCCAGACTGGCTTGCCCATTACTGCGCCCGCTCCTCCGCGGCCGGATCGTCCACCTGGACCGAGAACTCGGTGCCGCGAACGGCGAGGATGGAGGCAGGCGTTCTGACCTTCAGCGCGCCGGGTGTCTTCCTGGTCAGCTTGCCCGAGATCATCGACAAGGTGCCCTTCTTCATCGACACATCGAACGCGCCGTCGTGTGTCGCGAAATCGAAGTCGAACCTATCCAGCGCGATGCTGG
This sequence comes from uncultured beta proteobacterium, assembly GCA_963849015.1. GTDB lineage: Bacteria > Pseudomonadota > Gammaproteobacteria > Burkholderiales > Burkholderiaceae_E > Quisquiliibacterium. Next base: position 181,670 of record CAWKFK010000014.1, on the reverse strand, counting down.
AATTCGGTCCGAGGGACAACCGGGAGTCGTCGTCGAACAGCACGCCGATCGAGCCGCTGTGCAAGAGCCTGGCGCTGCGCGGCGAGCTCGCGCAGCTGGATCCCAGGGTCCTGATGTGTCAGGCAAACCTGGAGATCTCTCGCGACAATCCGGAGATGTTCTTCGTGACAGCGTTCATCGGCGTGCTCGACCTGCGCACCGGCGAGCTGAGCTACTGCAATGCGGGACACGACAGGCCGCTGCTGTTCGCGCCGGGTTCGCCGCCGCGGGAGCTCGAAGGCGTGAACGGCCCGCCGATCTGCATCGTCGAAGGCTTCGAGTATCGGACGCACCGACAACAGCTGGCGGCGGGCGAGTTCCTTTGCCTGTTCACCGACGGGGTGACCGAGGCGTTCAGTCCGACGCAGCAGCTGTACGGCAAGGACCGGTTGCACTCGGAACTGACGCAGGCCGTCGGAAATGCCACTTCCCGGGATATCCTCGACTCGGTCTGTTCGAGTGTCCATGCGTTTGCGGCGGGCGCCGAACCGTCGGACGATCTGACGATTCTGGTCTTGCGGTGGACACCGTAATCGAGTTGCAACAATTGCGGCCGGATACTCCGTGTCTTGGTCTCGGCAGGGACCATCGAATCGCGGTATCCCAAACAGGCGGCAAAATGGAAATCACCGAAGAATTGCTGGGCGGCGACGTCTACAAGATCAACCTGTCGGGCCGGATGGACATCGATGGGGTGGGCAGCATCGAAACCAGGTTCGCCGGCATGACCGCGGCGCCGCGCCTGGCGATCATCGTCGACATGTCCGCGGTGCCGTTCATGTCGTCGATAGGCATCCGCTCGCTGCTGATGAACGCGAAGGCCGTCGGCAGGCGGGGCGGGAAGTTCGTGGTGCTCAACCCCAACGAGAACGTCCGCAGCGTGCTGGTGAGCGCGGCTATCGACCAGCTGATTCCGATCTGCGGCGGATTGGACGAGGCGGTGGCGAAGGTGGCGCCGTAAGGGCGTAGCGGGCTGCTCACGTGTCCGAGCCCATCGTTGCGCGGCCGCCGGCCGCGTCGCAACTGGTGATCCGGAACCAGCTTTCGGCTCTGCGCGAGATGAGCAACTGGCTGGACGCGACGATTCGGCGACTCGAGATGCCGGAGCGACTGCTGTTCGCTTTCGATCTCTGTGCCAACGAAGCGGTGGCCAACATCATCAGCTACGCCTACCCCGAGGATGGCGCGCACGAAATCGTCCTGCGCCTCGTCCCGGCTGCAAGGCGCGCTCTGCCTGGAAATCGAGGACGACGGGATACCCTTCAACCCGCTGGAACGGCCGGAACACGACCGCCCCGCAAGCCTCGAGGACGCCCAGATCGGGGGTCTGGGCGTCGACCTGATCAGGAACTTCATGGACGAATGCCGCTACGCCAGACGAGGGGGCAGGAACGTCCTGGAGATGGTTGCGCGAACAGAGGAGTGACCTCGCCCGATCCCGGGCTGCCACGAATCTCGCGACCTCAACTCTCGGTGGTCTCCAGATCCGCGGCGTCCAGAGGGGCCCCACGTGTCGTTCGAGCCACTTGTGCCACGCGTCCTGCGTCATTGGCGCGACCGTGCGATCGCGCTGCTCCCAGCGCACCTGCCACGTCCCATCCGCAAGTCCGGTCACGCTGACCCGTGGCAAGGCGCCGAGGCCGAACCTTTCGATGCGGTCCTCGATCACCGCTTCCGCTTCGCGGGGTGTCAGCAGACGCATATCGCCCATGAGAACCTCCGCATCGTCGGCGCAACCCGGCCGATGACTTCGCGCGACTCGATCGCCGCGAGCGCCTCGCGAAAGCCGTCCAGCGGAAACGTCTTCCAGGTCTCCGGCTTCAACCGGCCATCGGCGCACCACTGCGGCATCTCGTCGAAGGTGCGGCAGATGACGGCGCGCATAAGGCGTGCGCTCCGGACGGCGGCTCGATCCGGTCGATGGCGATGGTCGTGATCGGACCGTCGCGCGTCACCTGCAGTTTGTCTGCCATGCGTTCTCCCGGGCCGAACCGGTGCCGGCCGAGCAGGCGCAGGCCTGGGGCATCGTGCGCGAGGTGTTCGACGACGAGCGCCTGATGGAGGGGCGGGCTGCGTTCGCGGAACGGCGGGCGCCGAGATTGACCGGGGGGTGAGCAGGCCCCCGATTCAGGCAAGCAGGTGTCGCGCGAGCACCCGGTACTTGTGCACCTCGGTGGGGCCCTCGTAGATGCGGGCCATGCGCTGATGGTCATACCAGTGCGCGAGCGGTGATTCGTAGGTGCACCCCGCGGCTCCGTGGATCTGGATGGCACGGTCGAGAACGCGGTCGACCATCTCCGTGGCAAGCATCTTCATCAAGCTCGCCTCCACGCGCGTGTCGGCACCCTGGTCCTCCTTCTGCGCGCAGGTGTACAGCATCAGCCGCGTCTGCTGGATCTCGATCCAAGAGTCCACGATCATCGACTGCACCGCCTGCTTTTCGCTCAGCGGTCCATCGAAGACGATGCGCTCCCTGGCGTGTCGGACCATCATGTCGTAGGCCCGTTGCGCGATCCCCAGGGCCCGCGCCGCCACGTCGAACCGCGCCGCGGAGAGCGCCTTCTGGGCCCCCTTGAAGCCGCTCCCTTCCATGCCGATCATCGCGAGATCGTCGACTTCGCAATCCGAGAACGTCAGCTGGTGCGTACGGAAGGAGCCCAGCATCGGGACGAGACGGGCGCTCATGCCCGCGTTGTCCTTCGAGACCGCGAACATAGAGATCCCGGCGGCTGCCTTGGCCTTGTCGGTGCGGGCGAGAACGAAGACGGTGTCCGCATCGTCGAAGCCGCTGATCCAGATCTTCGATCCGTTGATGACCCATCCGCGCCCGGTCTTGCGTGCCGTGGTGCTCACCGCGCGCGCCGGATCGGCGCCTCCCCCCGGTTCGGTCTGCGCCATGCAGAGGGTCTGCTCACCGCGAAGGAAGGGGTCGAGATAGCGGCGACGCTGCTCCCCCTCGAGGGCGAAGGTCGGCGGCAGGGCCTCGCCTCCGAACCAGATGGGGACCAGGCATTGAAAGTTCTCTTCGGTGATCGCCATCCGGTCGACGACCGAAAGGCCGGGCCCGCCGAGTTCGGGCGGACAACCCAGGCTCCAGAGTCCCACCTCCCTGGCCGCCATGACGCCGGGCCGCTTGTCGTCGCGGGTCAGCGTCTCGCCGCGAAGGACGCGCGTTTCGAGCGGCATCTGGTAGTCCGTCACCAGGCGGCGCACCGTCTCGACGATGGCCCGTGTCTGCTCCGGAAGCGTGTACAAGTCAATCCTCCTGTCCGAGGTCGAGAGATGAGGGTTCTGCGATGTCTGCGGGCGCTCAGACCGCGCGCCACTGGGTCGACCAGTACTTCGCCCGAACCTCGCGCCGAAGCAGCTTGCCCACCGCGCTGCGCGGGAGTTCCGGCCAAAACTCGACGCTCTTGGGTGCGTAGACGCCGCCGAGCCGATCGTGCACGCGCGCGATCAATTCCTCGGCTGCGACGGCCTGGCCGGGCTTGAGCTGGACGACGGCCTTGACCGCCTCACCCCACTTCTCGTCCGGCACCCCGACGACCGCGCATTCGAGCACCGCGTCGTGCTCGAGGATCACGGCCTCGATCTGAGCGGGGAACACATTGAATCCTCCGGTGACGATCATGTCCTTGAGGCGATCGACGATCGTCACGAATCCGCGCTCGTCCTTGATGCCCACGTCTCCGGTGTGGCCCCATCCGAACCTTCGGAATGCCTCGGCTTCCTGCGGGTTCTTGTAGTACTCGCGCATCATCGTGCTCGACTGAACCACGATCTCGCCTCGCTGGCCAGGCGGCAGGATCCGGCCTTCGTCGTCCATGATCTCGACCCGGGCGAAGGCGACGGCGCGCCCGGTGGACGCCAACGCCGCATCGTCGAAGCTGCCATCCGGAGCGAGATAATCCTGGGGCTGCTTCCAGAGCAGCGGCATTCCGCATTCGGTCTGTCCGAAGCCTTCCGCCATCACCGGACCAAATACGCGCGTGGCCTGCTTGATCTTCTCCGGCGCGACCGGAGCCGCGCCGGTGGTGAACTGAACCAGGCTCGACATGTCGCGCGGATGCCTCTGCATCGCGTCGATCAGCAGGTAGAGCAGGGTCGGCGGCAGGAAGACGTGGGTGATCTTCGACTCTTCGATGACGTCGAGGACCTGATCGGGCGAGGTCATGTTCATGACGACGACGCTGCCCCCGCAAGACAGCGTCGCCAGCGCACCGATGCCGCCGGCATGGGTCAGCGGCGCCACTGCGAGCGTCCTGGACTCGGGGGTGTAGCGGGAGCTCTCGCGGCTGGCGATGAACATCATCTCCAGGCTGCGGTGGGTGTGAACGGCAGCCTTCGACGGGCCCGTGGTGCCGCCGGTGGGCTGGAAGAAGGCTGCGTCGAGCGGGTTCTCCGCAGCGGCCCGGTACGGTGCTGTGAACGCGCGGGCCCACTCCTCCAGGGAGGGCCCGAACTCGGAAGCCCGATCGATGCAGACGAAGCGGCTCGTTCTCGGAAGACCCGCCCGCAACTTCGGGACCAGCGGCTCGAAAGCGCTGTGGAAGAACATGAACTCACAGTCCATGAACGACAGCACTTCGATGTTCACGTCGACGGGATTTCGCGTGTGCGCGGACAGCCAGGCGCGATCGGAACGGTTGATGGCCAGTTGCAGCAGGGACACCCGGAAATCGTTTGGCGCGTAGATGGCAATGTGCGCCCCTGGTCGAAGGTTCTGCTCCGCGTCGAGTGCGTGGGCGGCGGCATGGACGGTTCGCTGTGCCTGGGCGAAGTCGATCGCGACGCCCTGGTCGAGCAGGGCGACGCGATCCGGATATCGGCCGGCTGCCGCGTCGAAGTAGTCCGAGATTCTCATGTCGTCTCCATTGATCAGTGCTCTTGTTGCCGCTTCGAGCGCTCGATTCCCGGGCCGCCGCGGCCTTGTCCCGGGATTCCGGGCACTCGAGCATCAGGCGGGAGTCACGCGCGTTCCAGCGTGTGGACGTAGCAGACAGCGCCGACGCCGACCATGTGGGCCAGGCCGACCCTTGCCCCCGGATGCTGCCGCGCACCCGCGTCGCCCCGAAGCTGCAGGGCGATCTCGCCGACCTGCCCGAGACCGGTCGGGCCGATCGGGTGACCCATCGCGATCAGTCCGCCGGACGGATTGACTGCGCAACGCCCGCCGATGTCCCATGCGCCGTCCTCGAGCAGTCGTGCTGCCCGGCCCGGCTGGCAGAGTCCCATCGCCTCGACGTACTGCACTTCCTCGATCGTGAAGGCATCGTGCAGTTCGACGATGTCGAGTCGACGGGCATCCAGGCCGGCTTGTGCCAACGCGATCTGCACGGTCTCGCTGGTCAGGTTGGCGTCGAACTGCGTCGGGTCGTCGTAGAGGTGCTGGCTTCGTGCCGCGGAGCCGGTCACCCGCACCGGCTTGCTGCCATCGACGCCGAGTTCGCGAATCGCCCGTTCCGACGCCACGATGACTGCCGCGGCGCCTTCGCCCACCGGACAGCACTGCAGCGTGGTCAGGTATCCCGACACCGGCCTGCCGCCGAGCACTTCGTCCAGGGAGCGCGGCTGCTGGCGGTGCGCGTTCGGGTTCTTCGCGCCATTGCCGTGGTTCTTGACGGCGACGCGTGCGATGTCCTCGTGCGAGACCCCATATCGCTGAGCGTACTGGTCGGCCAGCAGGGCGAAGTGCGTGAACGGGACGATTGCGTCGTCCGCGAGGTCGCCGATCCCGCAGAACTGCTCGCCGCGTGGCGCCGGTCCCGGCTTGTCCACGCCCACCGCCAGCGCAACGTCGCAGAGGCCGCTGGCCACCTCCACGCACGCCTGTCTGAAGGCGGCGGAGCCCGAGGCCGACGCGTTCTCGATGTGCACCACCTGGATGCCGCTGTCGCCGAGATGGCGGAGCATCGGCCGGCCGGGCGCCATCGGCAGCAGCGCGGTCGCGAAATACGCCGATTCGACCGCCGGCCACTCGATTCCGGCATCCGCGAGCGCGTTGCGCACGGCATTCAAACCGAGCGCAACGTAGGGCAGGTCGCTCTTCGGCTGGTAGCGATGCCAGCCAACGCCGATCACGTGGACCGGACGAAGATCTCTCAGGGTCGGTTTCATTGCTGGCGCCTGATTCCTATCGGGACCGCGCGAAGCGCAGATCGACCAGGGACTCACCGTCCTCTGTCTTGCCGACCCGCACCATGCAGGCACTCATCGACTGCCCGATGGGGAGGAGTTCCTCGGTGTCCTCCGCCAGCAATGTGCGCACCACCGGACCCTGGTCGAGCTTGACCGATACGACGACGAACGGGGCCCGCCGCTCCGTGCTGGCGTGCAGCTTCACCCGCGCCGACGCGACCAGGGTGCCGTGTCCCGCGAGTAGCGCTTCCTCGATCGCGTCACCATGTCTTCCGCATCGTTCGCACCCGTGACGCTGCATCGGGAAGAACCGGTGGCCGCAGATGCAGCGCCCACCGCGCAGAGACGGCACGTCGTTGGCGCCCTCGGCCGGCACCGTGTAGAGCGCCGGTTTGAGTGCGTGCCCCCGTGCGTTCATCGCGCGTCCACCAGTGAACCGATCGGGGCGAAGGCCTTCCCGTCGAAGCGGACGATCTGCAGCTGCTTGAATCCGAAATAGTCCCGGGGTGTCACATTGAAGCTGATGCCGGGAAGCAGGAAGGGAGTTCTGAATCCCTGCAGGGACTGCACGACGCGCATCAGGTTGGCGCGGGTGAGGTCGTCGCCGGCCATCTTCAGGACCTGTACCGCTGCGTGGGCCAGATCGTATCCGACCTGGTAGTTCTCGTCGGCAACCGAGACGCCCGGCAGGTACCTGGCCTGGAACTCGCGGTACGCGTTCATCTCGGGATCGTCGTTCCAGCGCGCGTCGGTGAGCCGCTTCCTGGCGTCGCTGGTCAGGAGCCCGATGGCGTTCTCCACGCCAGCGGGTTCCAGGGCGTTCTTGATCGACGAGCCGGCGTTCGAGAGGTAGGTCTGCGGCTTCCATCCCAGTGTGCCCATCTTGCGAAGACCCATCGCGGTCATCCGCGGGATCGTGAACAAGGCCAGGGCATCGGCACCGCTGCCCTGCATTGCGATGATCTGGGAGTCGATGGAGGGATCGGTGACCGAGTAGGTCTGTTCGATCACGGGCTTCACGCCGTCGCGAGCCAGACGCTCGAGGAAACCCTTGCGGATGGCCTTGCCCGCGTCGTCGTCCTGATAGAGCACGGCGATCCTGGCCTTCGGCATGGTCTGCAGCAGATGGGTGGCGTACGCCGCTCCCTCCGTCTCGTAGACGGGTGCGTAGTTGATCGTCCACGGGAACCTGGCCGCGTCCGCCAGCTTTCCGGCCGGTGCAGCGACGAACAGCTGCGGGATCTTCCGCTCGTTCATGTAGGACTGCACTGCGAGCTGGGTCGGCGTGCCCAGCGCACCGAGCGTGAACAGCACTTCATCGCCCTCGACGAGCTTGCGGGTCCTGTCGACCGTCACCGGCGGCGCATAGCCGTCGTCGTACATGATGAATTTGACCTTCCGGCCGTTGATGCCGCCACGGTCGTTGATCATCTGGAAGTACGCCGCCATGGCCTTTCCGAGTCCCGCATAGGAAGACGCGGGTCCGCTCAGCGGCTGAGTCGTGCCGATCCGGATCTCGATGTCGCTCGCGCCGGTGTCGTACTTCTTCTGTGCCGGTGCGCTGGTCATGGAAAGCATCGCCACGCCGGCCGCGCACGCGAGCCAGAACCGCCTGATCGAATCCATAGCGCTATCCCCCGTGTAGGTGAGCCAGTTCCCATCGTTCGCAGACGTCGACACGTTCCGGACGCTGGGGTGCGAGAGCCATTTGAGCAAGTGGGGGCACACGGTAGATCGTCGGAAACGACGATTCGAGGGGACGGTCGCCGGGCAGCGCGCGCCGGGAATTCCGATGAGATCCTGGAGCTTGGCGCCGACCGCGCGCCGACCGTCCGCGTCAGCGCAGCAAGCCCAGGCGTCGTGCGGCGAGCACGGCCTGCATGCGGCTGCGCACGCCAAGCTTGCTGTTGATGTTTCGGAGATGGGTCCGTGCGGTGCTGTCGGAAACGAACAGCTTCTCGCAGATTGCCGCGTTCGAGTAGCCCTCTGCCAGCAGTCTCAGAACGCGCTGCTCCTTCGAGGTCAGGGGATCGAGCCGATAGCCTTCGTAGGCCATGCAGAGGCGACGTTCGTCTCGGTCGACTCTCCCGTCGTCGAGCGGGCCTTCCGCGGCCAGGGGATGCCACGTCCGCAGCTCGTCCTCACGCCCGACGTCGCCCATCGTGTGATGCAGCCGGTGGAGCCATCCCGAGACCTTCGGGTCGGGCTTCGGGTCGTCCTGCGTGTCGCATGCGATCTGCACGAGCGGACCGATCAGCTGCGACTCGTCCGCGGCAATGCGAAGGAACCCTTCACTGGAGCAACTGCGCGCGATCTCGCGGAACTGCTGGATTGCGCACCGGGCATTGCCGGCCCTGTGGAGTGCGCCCGCCCGCAGGATGCGCAATTTCAATGCCCGGTGCATGCGCCGCGCGGCCAGCGCGTTCGACATCTCGCGCTCGAGCCCCTGGGCAGCCGCGCCCGGGTTGCCGGCACAAGCCTCCCAGCGCAGGCGGCATAGTTCCGGGTACTCGACGTCGCTAGCGATCAGGTTGCGGTGAGCGACAGCCGCCCAGGTCTCGGGGTCGCTTGCGCGCTCGAGTTCCTCCCGGGCCGCATGGACGTGGCCCTGGACGAGCTGCAGGCGCGACCGCTCGAGGCGCGCGCTTGCGAGGACCCGTGCGTACTGGCGCTGGTAACCGAAAGACTCCAGCTCCGCAATGGCGTTGAAGGCCTGGTCGACGTCGCCGCGCACGAAGGCGAGCCTGCAGAGCATCCGGTAGCCGAGCGTCACGTGGTCCGGGATCCCGGCGTCACGTGCGATCGGAACGTATACCTGCAGGAGATTTCGCGCATCCTCCAGCGCACCGCCTTCGTAGACGACCAGCGCGTACAGGATTCCGGCCCAGGCATTGCCCTTGGTGAATGCGTGGCTCTGCGAAGGCGTCGTCGTCACGGCGGCCCGGAAGTGCGCACTTGCCTCCGCCAGGCGGCCTTCGGTCATGGCGACCGTCCCCAGGATGCATTCTGCGTGCATGTCGCCCATGCCGGAGGAGATGTCGCCGAGGAGCCTGCGTCGGAAGTCGAGCAGCCGCAACGCCTCGTCCGGTCGGCGGCGATCCGCGCTGACTGCGGCAAGGGTGGAGAGCAACGCACTGTCGGCGAACGCGTTGCCGGTCGGCAGCCTCGCAAGGTGGTTAACGCCTAGCTCGTATCCCTCTTCTCGGTCCATCGTCGCCAGGAACACCGGGCGCATCGCCGTCAGGTGCGCCTGGACATCCGGGTCTTCGCAGGCGTCCAACCCGCTGCGGTCGAGTTCGGCCAGCGCCTCCCAGGGACCACGGGTGAAGCCGAGCGCCCAGAGATGGACCACACGCAGGCGCGGATGCGTCGCCATCGAATCGCCGGGAATCTCCCCCAGCCAGCGCGAGAGCAGGCGCAGGCGACCGGCACTGAGCAGATCCGTCGCGTGCGCTTCCAGCAGCCGTAACGCGCGCACGTGGTCGCCGCCCTGCAGCGCGTGGTCGATCGCGGGAACGGGCCTGCCCTGCTGCTCGAACCAGCGGGCGGCGGTCACATGCAACCCGGGGACCTCGGACTGGGCTTCGCGGTACAACTGCGCCTTCAGAAAGCCTGCGAACAGACCGTGATATCGGTAGCTCCTGTGCTCGCCTTCGATGGGCACGACCAGGACGTTGTCGGCTTCCAGGCGGCGCAGCAGGGCATCGCAGTCGGTGCTCGGAGCCAGCACCTGGCACAGCGTAGGATCGAGCTCGCGCAGGATGCTGGTGCGCAGCAGGAAGGACCGGACGTCGGGTGGCTGCAAGTCCAGGACGTCCTCGGCGAGATACTCCGCGACCGCGAAGTTCGAGCCCGTGAAGCGCGCGATGAACTCCGAGGGCGACGCATGGCGCGCAAGCGCCACCGCGGCCAGCCAGAGCCCGGCCGCCCAGCCTTCGGTCTTCTGGTGAAGCAGCCGCCGTTCGCCATCGGCCAGTGCGGCGCCGCGTCCCGTGGACAGGAACTCGCTGCTCTCTGCCTCCGAGAAGCGCAGGATCAGGGTGTCGATCTCCAGCAGATCTCCCCGTGCCCGGAGCCTGCCGAGCGCGAGGTCCGGCACGCTGCGAGTGGCGACGATCACCTGGCCGCCGGCAGGCAGGCTGGCGATGAGATCCCTGAGCAGGCCGAGGACCCCCGGTTCGCGGATCGCCTCGAACTCGTCGATGAACAGCACAAACCGCCGCTCCGACTCCGCCAGTCCTGCGATGAGTTCCAGGAGCGTATCGTCCTGGACGGTCTTCGGGAGTCCCCCTTCGACGAGCCCCGACAACGCGGCCGTCAGGCCGCCGAGAAAGCGCGAGACGTCGTTGTCGGAACGATCCAGGTTCAGCCACGCCGTCCGTACACCGGATTCCTGAAGTCTGCTGCGACACTGCAGCATCGCAGTGGTCTTGCCAAAGCCGGCGGGCGCCCTGATCAGCACCAGACGGGCAGCCTGACCCGAGCAGACCAGATCGAGGATGTTGCGCCTCGGAACCTGCGAGGCATTGACCAGGGGCGGGCGCAGTTTGGCTTCGAGGGCGGCCGGGTTGCCGCTGTGCGGCAACCGGATCGGGACTACGCGCGTCGAGGCCCCTGCCATGGAAGCACCTCTTCCGATGTTGCGGAAGTCAGAGCGCGAGTGTAAATCCTCCATTCACCGGATAGGTCTGGCCGCTGATCCACGAACTCGCGTCCGAGGCCAGGAACAGCACCATGTTCGCGATGTCGCCCGGTTCCCCCGGGCGGCGCACGATGTACTTCTCGAGCATGCGCTTCAAGCGCTCTGTGTCCTGGAAGGCCGCTTCCGTGGTGGGCGTGCGGGTTGCCGCGATGGCCACTGCGTTGGCGGTGATGCCGTGTCGCGCGAGCGTGCGCGCGACGCTCCGCGTGAAGCCGGCGGCGCCTGCCTTGGCGGCCGCGTAGGCTTCCAGGCCGGCATCACCGTAGCGGCCGGCATCGGAGATGATCGTGATGATCCGGCCAGGCGCCTGCCGGCCGATCATGCCAGGGATGACCGCCGCTGCGCAGTTCATCACGCCATAGAGGTTCACGCCGATCGCCTGGTTCCAGACCTCGGGGCCGGTCTCCCAGAAGGGCTTGCGGACGTCTGCGGTCGGGGTGGCGCCCATGTTGCCGGCGTTGTTGACCAACACGCCCACCGGCCCGAGCGCCGCCTGGATCTTCTCGTTCATCGCCTTGACGGCGGCCAGGTCGGTCACGTCGGCCTGCACCGCGATGGCCTTGCCGCCCTGTGCCCGGATCTCTTCGGCAACCGACTCGGCACGATCGAGATGGAAGTCGTTGACCGCCACGCCGCCGCTGCCGTGGCGCGCCAGGTGCAGCGCGATCTGCCGGCCCACGCCCTGCCCGGCGCCGGTGACGAGCGACACGCGCCCGCCCAGGTTCAGGATGTCGTCACTCATGGTGTTCTCCTTGTTTGGCCGCGCGGGGCGGCATGTCGTCGGGGATGTTCCTGCCGCTCGCGCGCCAGGTCAGCGGGCCTTCCAGACAGGATCCCGCTTCTGCGCGAACGCGGCCAGGCCTTCCTTCAGGTCCTCGGATGCCATCACGGGTGCGACGATGCCCAGCTGCTTCTGCCAGGCCTCCTCGTCGCTCCAGTTCTCGGCCGTGCTGGCGAGCGCGATACCCTTGGACGCCTTGACGGCCAGCGGAGCGTTGCGTGCGATCAGCGCCGCGAGCCGCAGCGCTTCGTCCAGCACGGCGCCGGGCTCGACCACGCTGTTGACGAAGCCGAAGTGCTTCATCTCCTGCGCCGATTTGGGCTCGGCGGTCAGGATCAGTTCCATCGCGACCGCCCACGGAAGGCGCTTCGGCAGCCGGAAGCATCCGCCACCGACGGCGACGAGCCCGCGCTTGGCCTCCGCCAACCCGAAGACCGAACGCGTCGAAGCGACGACCAGATCGCAGCACAGGGTGAGCTCCATTCCGCCCGCGAGCGCCTGCCCGTCGACGGCCGCGATCAGAGGCTTGATCGGCGGCTTCCTCATGATGCCGAAGCCGCCGCGCTTCGGCGCGACCGCCCGACCGCCTTGGGCGGCTTCCTTCAGGTCCTGCCCGGAGCAGAAGGTGCTGCCCTCGGCGCGCAGGATCGCGACCCGAAGCTCGTCGTCGTCCTCGTATCGATCGACGATGGCTTCCATTTCTGCCGCCATCGCCGCATTAAAAGCGTTGCGGGCCTCGGGACGGTTCAGCGTCACGATCAGGACGGGCCCGCGGGTCTCGGTCATCAGGTGGGGCATGTGTTCTCCGTGAGGGGGTGATGGTTGAAGATTCCGAAGGACGGCAGGGCTTCATCGTGGCTGCTGCGGTCGTGCGGCTCGTCGTCGATTCCGACCAAAGTCAGCGCTGCCCTCGAACCGGTCCGGCGGCGCAGAGTTCCTCGATCTCGGTCTGCGAGAGGCCGGCCGCACGGAGCACCTCCCGCGTGTGTGCACCGCGCTCCGGCACACTCCTCGGCGGCGCCGATGGGGTGGCTGAGAACCGTGGTGCCGGCGCCGCCTGCAGCACGCCGTCGACGGTGGCGTACACGCCCCGCGCCGCCATGTGCGGATGCCGTGCCGATTCGGAGGGATCGAGCACTGGCGCGAAGCAGGTGTCGGTGCCCTCGAGGAGCTCGCACCACCGGGCCCTGGTGCGCGTCGCGAAGAGTCGCGCCAGCTCACCGGTCAGCTCGGGCCAGAGCTTCGGGTCCCACTGCCCCTTCACGAACCGGTCGTCGCTGTCGAGACCCAGCCGGCGGATCAGCTCGGCATAGAACTGCGGCTCGAGCGCTGCGACGTTCACCCAACCGCCGTCCGCACAGCGGTAGGACCGCCCGGCCCAGTGCGCGACGTCCGAAGACTGTCCACGCCGGAAGTCTCCGCCGCGGGAGGCATGCATGCTCAGCAGCAGGTTCATCATGTGCGCGACACCGTCCACGATCGCAGCGTCGACCACCTGTCCGCGGCCATCGGCGCGCGCGCGCAGCACCCCCGAGACGATGCCGAGCGCCAGGTAGAGCGCCCCGCCGCCGACGTCACCGAGCATCGTCGTCGGCGCCTGCTGCGGCTGGCCGGGCGGGCTGGCGAACCAGAGCGCACCAGCCAGTCCGGTGTAGTTGCTGTCGTGCCCGGCGGCGTGCGCCAGCGGACCGTGCTGCCCCCAGCCGGTCATGCGGCCGTAGACGAGGCGGGGGTTGCGTGCGAGGCAGACGTCGGGACCGAGGCCGAGCCGTTCCATCACGCCGGGGCGCATTCCTTCGATCAGCGCGTCGGCGCTGTCCAGGAGCCGGAGGACGGCGTCGACCGCGCCCGGCGCCTTCAGGTCGAGGACGATGGAGCGTTTGCCCCTGTTGAAGATGGCGGAAGCCCGCGGCCGCGTCACCTTGTCTTCGGGGCGTTCGACGGCAATCACTTCGGCGCCAAGGTCGGCGAGCAGCATGCCGCAGAACGGGCCCGGACCGATGCCGGAAATCTCGACGATGCGGACGCCTTCGAGAACTGCCATCGAATTCATCTCCATGCGATCAGGTGGTCGGCTGCGTCGGCACCCAGGGCCATGGCAGCAGCCGTCAGTGGCAGACAAGGTCGCGAAGCCAGGGAATCGGGCAGGGGCATGCGGGGTTCCCCTCGAAGGGTGTCAGCGGAGCGCGACGCCGGGTCGATCCCGGGCGTTGTCGGCCATCTACGATGTGGATCGTAGATTCGACACTCCGGCGCTTCCTCGTCGCTTCCGACGAAAGCACGGTCAGGTGACGCTTGCGCTGGCAGGAACGCTGCCGGGCACGCGAGTCACGAAGCCGCAGGGATGGGCCTGGGGGCCGAGCCCTGCGCGAGGGACTTGCTATGACAGAGCGTCTTAGCCCTCGCGAAGAGCCGCTCGAGCAGACGCGACGGCGGCCCACCCATCGGCGTCGATGACAATACCCCGCGCTCGAGCTGCAGCGCGACGAACTGGCCTTGCCCGTATGGAACCACTCGGCAAGTGATCCGGTTTTCGAGGGCAAGGTCAGGTCTTCGGTCGCCCTACTAAATCGATGACCCGCCTAGCCGCGGCATCGACCGTCTCCTGTCCCGCCAGAACCCGCTCGCATACTGCGCTGAACGCACCGGAGCCGGCCGCAGCCATCAGTCGGCGCATCAGCATCCCGGTCGCCAGCTCCAGCACTTCCCTGGCGAGCCGCGCCTCCCGACGGCGCGCAAGCGCGCCACTGCGCTCGCCAAGGTCAAGCGCTGTGTGAATTGCCTCGGCCAGTGCCGCAATGCCCTCGCCCGTCGTCGCCACGGTCTCCACCACGGGCGGCCGCGGCCGCCCCGCCGGAATCGACGCCAGCATGCCGGCGAGGTCCTGCCGCAACGCGGTCACCGCGGGATGGTCGGCCTTGTTGATCACGAAGAGGTCGGCAACCTCCATCAGCCCCGCCTTGAACATCTGCACCTCGTCGCCACCACCCGGATTCAGCACAACCACGACGAGGTCGGCGACGCTCGCGACGTCCACGTCCACCTGTCCGATGCCCACGGTCTCGATGAACACTGTCGGCCAACCGCAGGCTTCGAGACAGCGCGCGGCGCGGCGCGTCATGTCCGACAGCCCGCCGGTGCGGCCGCGCGACGCCATCGAGCGCACGTAGACCTCGGGGCGCGTGGCCACGGCCGGCATCCTCAGCCGGTCGCCGAGCAATGCGCCACCGGACAGCGGCGAGCTGGGATCGACCATCAATGCGGCGGCGCGCTCACCGCGATCCGCGAGATGCGCGAGGAGCGCGCCGAGCAGGGTCGATTTGCCCGCGCCCGGTGCCCCGGTGATGCCGATCGACCTCGCCGCGATCGATGCATGGCGCAGCGCGCCGTCGATGCGTTCCGCGCCGCCGGAGTCGCGCTCGATCTCGCTGAGCACCTGGGCAAGCGCCGGTCGATCGCCATCCAGCGCCCGTGCAACGAGGCGGTCGATCTCTTCGGCAGTACGGGGGATGCGTGCCATCAGCGTCCGGGACGATGCCGTGCGTCGGCGCAGAAGACGTGCGTCACATTCCCACCTGCGCCAGCAGCCGACGGTCCACCCGCTCCACGCCCACCCCCTTCTTGTAGGTGAACTGCAGGCAGGGCATGCCGGGCGTGCGCTGCGCGTGGCCGTCGTTGACGAAGTACAGCACGTCGTGCGTGAACTCGTGCTTGTTGTGCGAGGCGCAGTGCGTGCAATAGACCGGAAGGCCGGTGCGCTGGAAGGTTAGCGGGCTGGCGTCTGCGATCAGGGGCGAGAGCGGGCCGCCATAGGTGAACAGCTTGCGCCACATCTCACCCCGATACAGCCGCCCGCCGCTGCCGCAGGGATCCAGCCGGAAGACGAAGCGGTCGTCCTCCTCGGTGAGCGTGAAGCGCATCATGTGGTAGTGGTGCGCCTTGCACAGGTAGCGCAGGTGCGGCTCGTCGCCGAGCTTGCGGAACACCGGGTAGAACAGGCTGAAGGTACTGTCGTAGGCCCGGCGCAGCTTCTCGCCGAGATACTCCGGTCCGCGCTCCGCGGCGCAGGCGCCGAACACGTAGGCGGCCAGCGAAATCGCGAAGTCGTGCCAGGGCATCCAGTCGTGCTGCTGATCCTGCAGGAGGTCCGCAACCCGGAGATCGTGCCGCGCCACGCGCTCGATCGCCTCGCGGATCTTCGTGCGCGTGACCGCGTACAGCTCCGCGCCCGGAAAGAGCCGGGCGCCGCGCGTAGCCCGCTTCCGGAAGCGCAGCGTGCAGCGCCCCGGTGTGGAAGCGCTGAGCTCCGTCGTCCAGGTCGGCTCGCCGGTGGCGGCGTTCAACCCGCGCTGGCAGGCCTTGCACGCCTGGCAGTAGCTGGGCACGCCGTCGCTCCAGGCGCCGTACCACTCGGGCGACTTGTCCACGGTGCCATCGACGATGAAGCGCCCGCCGCTGCCGCAGGGCGCGAGATCGAAGACCACGGTGTCGTCCGTCTCCTCCACCGGGACGAGGCTTCCGCCGCCCTGGTGCTTGAACACCGAGACCAGGTCGGCGATGACTCGCCGCTCGTCGCCGGCGGCGTAGTCTTCGGCGAACGAGCGCATCATTTCGACACCGATGCGGTCGAGCAGCGCGCGCGCGCCATCCTCGCCGAAGTCCTGGCGCAGTTCGCCGACGAACCGGCTCAGCACATGGAGGGTGAGGCCTTCCACGCCCGCAGGCCCGCTGGCCATCTCCTGCAACAAGCCCGCGAGGCGCACCGTGTCGCCGTCGGCGAGCGCGCGCAATGCCTTCGCCGACGGCGGTTCGGCGATGTCGCGAAGCTGCTCGTCGCTGAACATCCGGGCCATGACACGCCCCTCAGCGCGCGCCAGCGCCCGTCGCGTCCGCGCCGAACCGGTCGGCCTTGACCTGCACGCCCGCTGTCTCGCGATCCCAGGTGTCGGGCGTGATGCCTTCGGCCCGGATGTCGTGCTTCTTGACCTTGTTGCTCGGCGTCTTCGGCAGCTCTTCGAAGATGCGCACGTAGCGCGGCACCATGAAGTGGGCCATGCGACCGCGCAGGAACTCAACGAGCTGCGCCGGGTCGATGGTGCGGCCCTCAATCGGCGTCACGGCAACGAGCACGTCTTCCTCGCTCATCTCGTTCGGCACGCCGATCGCGGCAACTTCCTGCACGTCGGGGTGGGCGACGACTTCGGCCTCCACCTCGAAGGACGAGATGTTCTCGCCGCGACGGCGGATCGCGTCCTTCATGCGGTCCACGAAGTAGTAGTAGCCGCGATCGTCGCGCTTGAACGCGTCGCCGGTATGGAACCAGCCGTTGCGCCAAGCCTTCGCGGTGGCTTCCGGGTTCTTGTAGTAGCCACTGTTCATGCCCCACGGGCGGTCGGTGCGCACGATCATCTCGCCGACCACGCCGTTCGGCACCTCGCAGTCGTTGTCGTCGACGAGCCGGACGTCCACGCCGTTACGCTTGGTCCCGCAGGTGCCCCGCACGGTGGGATTCGACTCCGAGACGATGGGCGACGAGATCTCCGTCATGTTGAAGATCGTGTACACGTCGACGCCGAAACGCGCGCTGAACGCGGCGATGTCGCCCGCCAGCGGCACCATGAACACGCGCTTGACGCCGTGCTCGCGGTCGTGCGGCCCGGCCGGCTGCTTCTCGAGGAAGCTCGCCATCACGCCGAGCAGGAAGGTCACGGTCGTCTGCGTGCGTCGCATCGACTGCCAGAAGGTCGCGGTGTCGAAGCGGTCGAGGAAGGCCACCGAACCGCCGCGCACGAGCATCACGAAGAGAGGACCCATGCCGCCGATGTGGAACATCGGGCTGGCGATGGCGTAGCGGTCCTCGCCGGTGACGAAGGGCCATGACTCCGGCCCGGCGTTGCTGAAGATGTGCAGGTAGGACGAGAGCACGCCCTTCGACGGGCCGGTGGTTCCCGAGGTGTAGATGATCGACTGCGGATCCCAGGGCTCGATCGGACGCGCCGGCGGCGCCAGCCGCCCCGAGGCGGGCAGCATCGTGTCCGCGTAGCGCACGGTGCGCAGGGGCAGCGCGCCGTCGTGCTCGCCGACCACCAGGATCGTCTCGAGCGCCGCGGTCGACACGTCCTTCAGGCGGTCGACGAGGTCGCGGTGGACGATGCCGAGCCGCGCGTCGGAGTTCTCGATCACGTGCGCCAGGAGCCCTCCCTTGTAGGCCGTGTTGATCGGCACGTACACCGCGCCCAGGTAGTTCAGCCCCAGGAAGATCCGGATGTGCTCGCGGGAGTTCGGCATCCACACGAGCACGTGGTCGCCCTGGCGCACGCCGAGCTGCTGCAGGCCGAGCGCGGTCTGCACGGTCAGCGGCCGCAGCTGGCGGTAGGTCCATTCCTCGCCGTTGTCGTCGAACTTGATGAACACCTTGTCGGGGCATTCGCGCGCCCAGCGGTCGATCAGGTCACGGACCACGACGTGGTCCCGCGGCGGAATGCGCGGATCGGCGGTGAATGGCGTGTCGACGCCCTGCTCGACGACGATGTTCGGTTCCATGCGGTCTCCCTCGTTCTTGTGGCAGGGCCTAACGCCCAGCCCCGTGGATGGCTACGCGTCGACGCCGGTGAGGCGGCGCGCCGCCGCGACGATGTCCTGCAGCTGCGAACCCGGCGGGTACACCTCGACCCCTTTGGCCTCGAGTCGCCGGCAGGCCCAGGGCGGCACCACGCCCCCGGCGAAGATGGGCAGTTCGGGACGCTGGGCGCGAACGGCGTCGACCACCCGCTCGACCACGTCGATGTGCCCGCCGATGCTCAGGCCGAGCAGATCCACGTCCTCGTCGATGGTGGCCTGGACGATCTCCTCGACCTTGGCCATGCCAACCATGATCACCTCGAAGCCTCCGTCACGCAGCGCCCGGGCCACCAGCGACGAGCCGCGCCAGTGGCCGTCCAGGCCGGTCTTCGCGATCAAGATGCGTGCGTCGTGTTGAGTCATCGGATGCTCCTCAGCCAGTGGTGATCGCGGGGGGCGCCCAGTCGCCGAACACGCCCCGATAGACGTCGCCGATCTCGCCCAGCGTGACCTCGGCGTCGAGCGCTTCCAGCATCGCGGGCATGATGTTCTCGGTGCTGCGGCACACCCGTTCAAGCTCGCGCAGCGCGCCGCTCGCGCGCGCGCCGTCGCGCGTGCGGCGAACCTCGTGCAGCCGCTGCAGGGCGACCTCGAAGGCGTCGGACACGCCCATGAAGCCGTCGACCTGGAACGGCGAGTGGTCCTCGCGGAAGTGAGTGGTTCCGACCACGACCTTCTCGCCCTCGGCCTGTGCGAGGAACTCGGCCTGCTGATTTTCGTGCGCGTGCGCATGCAGCCAGCCGGAATCGAGTGCGGCCAGAAAGCCGCCCTGGGCCTGGATCGCCTCGAAGAACTCCCACGCCTTCTCGACGAGGTTCGCGGTGAGCGCCTCGACGTAGTAAGAGCCGCCGAGCGGATCGGTGACCGCGGCCACGTTCGTCTCGTGCTGCAGGATCTGCTGGATGCGCACCGACATCTGGTGCGCATGCTCGGACGGGATCGACAAGGCCTCGTCGTAGCCCGACACGCCCAGCGACTGGATGCCGCCCAGGATGCCTGCCAGCCCCATCAGCGTGCCGCGCACGATGTTGTTCAGCGGCTGGTTGTAGTTCATGGCGGAGCCCGCGGTCACGCAGTGGATCCGCATGCCCATCACCTTCTCGTCGGTGATGCCGTACCGGCGCTTCAGCAGGTCGCGCCACATGAGCCGCGCGGCGCGCATCTTCGAGGCCTCCTCGAAGAGGTCCATCGCCAGGCGGAAGCTCACGCCGCCGCAGGCCTTCGCGGCGCGCTCCACCGGCATCGAACCGCGACGCTTGATCTCGTCCATGTACTCGACGGCGTTCGCGAACAGCGCACCGAGTTCCTGGTAAGCGTTCAGTCCGGTGTCGGCGCCGTTGTAGCCCGCGATCGACACGGGCACCCACTTCGGCAGGTGCCGGTCGCAGAACTCCATGATGTCGCCGTTCAGGCGAAGGCCGGCCGGCGTGGGGATCTGCTGCTTGTTGATGCACCCCAGGTAGGTCAGGAAGAAATCGCTCTGACCGGTGCCGCCGAGCTTCGCCAGGTCGATGCCCCGCCGGCGCGCCACCGTCCAGTACGCGGCGAGCGCGAAGGGCGCGTGCTGCACCACGCCGCCGCCGGCGTGTCCGTAGGTGGACTCGATCGGGATGCCGTCGAGGCAGATCTCGGTGTCGCGCACGCTTTGCATCACCGCGCCGGTGAGGCCAACGTCCTCGCGGCGCGCAAGCACCTCGGGGTGATCGACGTCATAGAGGTGGTCCGCGGTGTTACGGTCGTGCTCCATCAGGAAACCGGTCTCGCCGTGCGCCAGCAGGAACTTGATCCGCTCGTTCTCGTCCTCGGGCTTGCCGAAGCCGCTGAGCTGGAAGATGCGCCAGGGCTTGGAGCGATAGCCCTGCGGGAACGCGCCGCGCTGGAAGGGCGCGGCGCCGGGCGGAACGTTCATCTGCGCGCGATGCCACGCGGGAACATCCTCCTCGGTGTAGAACGGCTTGAGCGGAAGGCCGGAGGCGGTCTCCCAGCGGGTTCGATGTGCTTGCGACATGATGACTCCGGTGTTGCGTCAGCGCGGCTTCGGCTGTGCCGCGAACTCGCGCCGCTCTCCGCCCTCGGCGTTCTCGCGCAGGCGGTACTTCATGATCTTCTGGGTGGGTGTGCGCGGCATTGCATCGATGAACTCGATGACCCGCGGCACCCAGAAATAGGGCATGTGCGCCACGCAGAACGCGTGCAGCTCCTCGTGCGTGACCGCGGCACCGGGCTTGCGCACGACGTAGACCTTGACGTCGTCCTCGGTCATCTCGCTGGGGACCGCCACCGCCGCCGACTCGAGCACCGCCGGATGCTGGTTGACCACGCTCTCGATGTCGAACGAGGCGATGTTCTCGCCGCGCCGGCGGATCGCGTCTTTCTTGCGGTCGACGAAGTAGAACCAGCCGTCGGCGTCGCGCCTCGCGTTGTCGCCGGTGTGGAACCAGAGGTTGCGGAAGGCCTCGACGGTGGCCGCGGGGTCGTTGTAGTACCCTGTCCATCATCATGAACGGTTCCTTCGGGCGGACGATGATCTCGCCCACCTGGCCGACGCCGACCTCCCGGTCGTCGTCGTCCACGATGCGCACGTCGTACTTGGCGGTGTTCGCCCGGCCGCACGAGGCCTCGGGCGCCTGCTGCTCGTAGGGCACGTAGGTGACCGCCCCGGTTTCGGTGGCGCCGAAGGCATTGACCACCTTGACGCCGAAGCGCTTCTCGAACGCCGGGTCGCGCTGGCCGATGTAGAACACGCGCGCCGGATTGTCGGCGTCGTCCGGGCGTTCCGGCAGCTTCATCAGCACCGGGATCACGGAGAAGATGCCGTGCGCGATGGTCGCGCCGTAGCGCCGAACCTCGTCCCAGTAAGTGGTGGCGGAGAAGCGTTGCGCGAGGGCGATCCGCGCACCGCAGATCACCGCGGAAGCACCCAAGCACCGAGCCCAGTGCGTGGAACAGCGGCATCGGCGCGTAGATGACGTCGTCCTCGGTGAAACGCGTGACCTCGATCCAGTCGAAGCTGAAGCTGACGCTGTGGCAGTGCGTGGACTGCACGCCCTTCGACGGTCCGGTGGTGCCCGACGTGAAGCTGATGCTGTGCTGGTCGGTGAAGCGCACGGCGGACTGCGGCGCGGTGTCCGGGAACCCCCGGTAGGCGGCCCCATCGACGAGGTTCAGCCTACCGCCCAGTCGTTCGCGTGCGGCAACCTGCTCGCCGTCGGGCGTGCCATGGACGATCACGGTGCCGAGCTTCGGCAGCGCGTCGGCCACCTCGGCGAGCCGGCCGAGGTACGCGGCGTCGATCAGGAGGTGCGTGACGTCGGCCTTGTCGAGCTGGTGACGCAGGATGTCGCCCCGGTACTCGTTGTTGATCGGCACGTAGGCCGCGCCGAGCTTGGCGCAGCCGAACCACCCGTACACGAACTCGAGGCTGTTCGGCAGCATGATCGCGAGCTTGCCTCGGCCGAGCGCGAGCGAGGCGAGGAAATGCGCGTAGCGGTTTACGCGAAGGTCGAACTGCCGGAAGGTCAGCGCTTCGTCGCCGCAGGTGATGAAGACCCGGTCGGGTACCCGCGCGACGGTGCGCGCGAGCATCACGGGTACGGTGCGGTCCTCGAAGGGCAGGTCGAACAGTGCGATGCTCATGCGACCCCCAGGAAGGCGTTGCGGACGAAGGGACTGTCGATCAGCGTGCGGCTCTCGCCTTCGAGCTCGATGACGCCCTTGGCGATCACGTAGGCGTAGTCGCTGACCTCGAGGCTCAGGCCGACATCCTGCTCGACCAGGACGATGGTCATGTCCTCGCCGCGCAGCGTGCGCAGCAGTTCGAAGATCTGCTCGACGACCACGGGCGCAAGCCCCTGCGAGGGCTCGTCGAGCAGCAGCAGGCGCGGCGCCGCCATCATGGCGCGGCCGATCGCGAGCATTTGCTGTTCGCCGCCCGACAGCATGCCGGCGCGCGAATCGAGCCGTTCGCGCAGCCGGGGGAAGCGCTCGAGCTCGCGTTCGATGCGCTCGGCGATGAGCTTTGCGGGCAGCCCGAGGCCGCCGAGCTGAAGGTTCTCGCGCACCGACAGCGAGGGCAGCGTGCCGCGGTTCTCCGGCACGAGACGCACACCGCTGCGCGCCACCTGGTGCGGCGCGCGCCCCACCAGCGACTGGCCGTCGACGCTGACCGAGCCGCGCACGTACGGCACCAGACCAACCAACGCCGACAGCAGCGTGGACTTGCCCGCGCCGTTCGCACCGACGACGCTGATCATCGCGCCGCGCTCGGCCGTGAGGCTGACGCCCTTGAGCACATCGTGCCCGCGGAAATACCCCGCCGAGAGATCAGCGACCCGCAGCATAACGATTCCCGAGGTAGACGCGGATCACGTCGGGCGAGCGGGCGACCGCCTGCGGGTCGCCCTCGGCGAGCAGCGCGCCCTGCGCGAGCACGACGAGCCGCTGCGAAACCGAGAGCACCGCGCGCACGTCGTGCTCGACGAAGACGAGGCTCATGCCGTCGCGGTTCAGGCCCATCAGGATCGCCAGGATCTCGTCGGTCTCGGCGGGGGTCAGGCCGGCGACGACCTCGTCGGTCATCAGCAGTTCGGGCTCGGTCGCGATGGCGCGGGCGATCTCCAGCCGCTTCTGCTGGAAACGTTGAGGTCCTCGGCCGGCAGATCCTGGAAGGCGAGCAGCCCCGTGCGCTCCAGTGCGGACTCGGTGACCGTGGCCGCGTGTCTGGCGCGACGCGCGGCCGGACGGCGAAAGAGCGCGGCGATCTCCACGTTCTCGCGCACCGTCATGCCGCGGCAGGAAGGACGCCGCCTGGAAGGTCCGTGCGATGCCGGCCCAGGTGACCTGGTCAGGCCGCCAGCCGCCGATGGACTGGCCGCGGAACCGGATCTCGCCAGAGGACGGCGCCATGACTCCCGAGATGAGGTTGAAGACGGTGGTCTTGCCGGCGCCGTTCGGCCCGATCAGGCCGAGCACTTCGCCCTGGCGTACCTGCAGGTCGACGCGATCGACCGCGAGGATGCCGCCGAACTGCTTGGTGACCTGGCGCAACTCCAGCAGGACGGGGGTCGACGCCGTCATGGTGCGCGGCTCCGTCGGCGCTTGAAGCGATCGGCCCAGCTCATCACGCCCCCGGGGCTGAAGGTGACGATGAGCACGACCAGCGCGCCGAACACCAGCGAATGCCAGTCGAGGAAGTGCGACCAGGCGAGCTGGTCGATCAGCGTCAGCACGACACCACCGACGATGGGCCCGAGGAAGGTTCCGATGCCGCCGAAGACCGTGTAGACGATCATGTTCAGCGTGATGCCCATCTCGAACACGGTCTCGGCGCTGATGTAGACCAGGAACAGCGCGTAGACGCCGCCGAAGATCCCCGGCCACACGGCCGAGAAGACGAAGGCGATGGCCTTGTAGCGCGCGCAGTGGATGCCCGCCGACGCGGCCACGACCTCGTCCTTGTGGATCGCGCGCAGCGCGATGCCCACGCGCGAGTTGAGCAGCATCGCAACCGTGGTCAGGCATACCGCCAGCAGCAGCAGCGTGACGTAGAAGTAGGTGGTGAGCGAATAGAGATCCGGAAGGTTCCAGCCGTGCTCGCTGCTCTTCAGGCCCCGCACCCAGGTCCAGTTGCGCACGATCGTCTCCACGGCCAGAGCGGCCGCGAAGGTCGACAGGGCGAAGTAGAAGCCGCGCTGGCGCAGCAGCGGCAGGAAGAGCAGCGACAGCAGCCCGGCGCAGAGCCCGCCCGCCGGCACCGCGATCCACACCGAAACGCCGTAGCGCACCAGCAGGATCGCGGCAGTGTAGGCGCCGATGCCGAAGAAGACGCCATGTCCGAAGGACGGGTAGCCCGCCACGCCGCCGATGATGTTCCAAGTGGCGGCCAGCGCGATGTTCACGAACACGAACACCGACACGCGCACCCAGTAGGGGTCGGCGACGAGCGGCAGCAGCGCGGTCAGCGCGCAGAGCGCCAGCACGATCGCGAGCTGCCGGTAGACCGGGTTCGCGACGGCGACGGCACGGGCCGTCACGGGCACGGCAATGGCGGTCATGGCCTCACTTCCGGGTGACGACGCCAAGGCCGAACAGGCCGTTCGGCCGGAACACCAGCAGCAGGATCAGCGCACCGAAGATCAGCGCGGGGGCGATCGCCGGGTAGTAATAGGATGCCGCATAGCCGAGCACGCCGAAGAGGAAGCCGCCGATCAGCACGCCGCCGATGCTGCCCATGCCGCCCGCGACGACGATCAAAAAGGCGTCCACCGTCCACTGCAACTGCATGTATGGCGCGATCGGCTTGATCATGATCAGCAGCGCGCCGGCCAGCCCGGTCCAGAGCCCGCAGACGACCATGGTGAGGAGGTAGATCGCCTTGGGGTCGACGCCGAGCAGGGACGCCGACCGCGGATTGTCGCGACAGGCGCGGATCGAGCGACCGAAGGTGGTGAAGTTGAGCATCACCAGCAATGCGGCCGCCGAAGCCATGGCGATCAGGAAGATCACCACCTCGATCGTCGGCACGACCATGTCGCCCCACTCGATCACCCGGAGGTAGGGAAATTCCGCGTGGATCATCTTCTCCCCGGCGCCCCAGTTCTTGTCGAAGAGCTTGGCGCAGACGATCGCCAGGCCGAAGGTCTGGACCAGCACCATCAGCGGATTCGTGGTCTGGACCCGCGCGATGAACAGCACCTGGAACAGGCCTGCGAGCGCTGCGGTGGCGATCGCGGCGCAGACCACCGCCAGCGGCAGGCCCAGGCCGAGGTCGGCGTGGAGGGAATAGGTGGCAAGCGCGCCGAACACCACGTAGACGCCGTGCGCCATGTTCACGACGCCCAGCACGCCGGTTACCAGCGAGAAGCCGAAAGCCACGACCGCGAAGGTCGCGCCACGCAGCAATCCGTAGACGAGGACGTCGAGCATCTGTGGATTCGAGCAGACGAGCCGCGCGCGCGGGCGTGGCCCGCGCGCCGGGTATGCCGTCAGTTGCGCTTGCCCCACGGCGGCGTCGGGTAGGCCGCCTGCGCGTTGGCGAGGTCGCGCGGGTACACGACCTTCAGCGCCGGATCCTTGCCCTGCCACTGGATCACCGGCAGGCCCGAGCCGATGATGCGGCCCTTTTCGGTGAAGCTGATCGGGCCCCAGAGTGTCTGCACGCCCTTCATCGCCAGCAGCTTCTTTCGGATCACCTGGTTGTCCAGCGGATTTCCACCCGACGGGTCGCGCAGTGCGAGTTCGTAGAGCAACGGGATCGTGTCGGACATCGCCGAGTGGTAGGTCGGGTCGAAGCCCTTGCTTGCTTTGTGCTTGTCGGCGAAGGCCTGGCAGCTCTCGAAGTGCGGATCGCGATACTTGAACTGGGGCAGCCAGAGCGTGACGCCGTAGACGTAGTCGAGTTTGTCCTTGAGCGTGGTCTTCACCGTAGGCGACGTGGTGAGGTGCCCGCCCACGAAGGCGCCGACGTTGACGTCCAGCGCGCTCATCTCCTGCACGAGTTTGATGATCGGCAGGTCGTGCCCGGTGCTGTAGACGAGATCGAGGTTGCCTTCGCGCTTGAGCTTGAGCGCGGTCGGTCTGAGGTCCTCGGTGTTGATCGGCAACTCGATGTCGAGCACGTGCTCGATGCCGAGCCGTTTCGCAGATTCCTTGATCGACGCCGTCATTTCCTTGTAGGCGGCGTCGTCATAGGTGATGGTGGCCATGCGCCTGGGCTTCGGGTTCATCTGCGCGAGGAACTCGATGGCCAGCTTCGGGTAGGAGTCGCCCGATGGCACCAGCGTGAAGGTGGTGCTGCCCCCGATCTCGTCGTCCACGCGGCGGGTGGCGGCGCCGGCCTGGATGGTGATCTTGTTGTAGCGCCGGGCAATGGCCCCCTGCGCCAGGATGGTGTCGGTGCCGTAGGTACCGACGATGCAGTCGACCTTGTCGGTGGTGATCATGCGTTCGGTGAGCTGCGCGGTGCGGGCAGGATTGAATTCGTCGTCGTAGAACACCCATTCGACGTCGAGTTCCCGGTCGCCGACGCGGATCCTGTTGCCCACGGCTTCAGACCAGAGCTCGTAGCCGCTGCGATAGAGCTTGGCCACCTTTTCGAAACTCCCCGACAGGGGCAGCGAGCAGCCGAACTTCACGACGCCCCTCTGCGCCCACGCTGGCTTGCCCAGCCCGAGCGCGACCGACGCCGCAGCCACCGATGCGCCCTTGAGCACCTCGCGGCGAGTGGCGCCGGTCTCGACCAGCGGCGCCGACGAAGCGGTCCTCGACTCTTTCATGCTGCCTCCCTTCGGTGTGGTTCGACGCTGCGGATGCCCCTACCTGGGTCCGCGTTTTTGGGCGCAATCTTTGCCTAGCGAGCGCTCGGTAGATAAGATGCTAGAGATCGCCGGAAGGCTGTGTCAATAGAAATTTCGTAGATGACCGAACTCCAAGATATGAGCACGCCGGATCCCGGATCCCCGGCCGCGCCCAGCCCGGCCTCGACGCCTCAGCGCGATGCGGTCCTGCGGGCCGCGGCCCGGCTGTTCGCACAGCAGGGCTACGAACGCACCACGGTGCGCGAACTGGGGGAGGCCGTGGGCCTGCGCTCGGCGAGCCTCTTCCACTACTTCGCGACGAAGGCGGACATCCTTGCCGCGGTCATGGAACACGGGCTCGTGCTCGCCGCCAACAACGCCACGCTGGCGATCGAGCGCGGGAGCACGCCACGCGAACGGCTCGAGTACTGCTTCCGGTACTACGTTATCGGACTGCTCAGCCCGGAGTACCGCGATTTCATGACAGTGCTGCTGTACGACTTCCGGAGCCTGCCGCCGGGGCTGGCAAAGCGGGTCCAGCGCGTCCGCGACGGCGTCGAGCAACGCTGGCAGACGGTGCTCGACGAAGCGGTTCCGGACGGCGACCGCGCGAAGCTGCGGCTCACCGGTCAGTTCATATTCGGTGCGATGTGCTGGGCGCTGCAGTGGTACAACCCGAGGGGTGCGCTGAGCTTGGATGAACTTTCACGGCGGTTTGCGGATCTGGCATTCGCAACTTGCGGGCTGGAGGTGCCGGAACGATCGCGGATGGCACCGGCTCTGGGTTGCGCTTCACCTGCAAGCTCGGCATGCGATGCGATGGACAAGTTGACGACGCCATTAGCTGCGCCGGGTCGCGCCTCCTGACTTGGTGTAGGAAGCCGCTGAGTTCGAGCTCGGTTCTTCCGCTCGGGTTGGCTTCCCGTATCAGGGCAACGCCGGCACAGCCGGCAGCCGCCGGTTTCTCGCTCATGCTCGCCAGCGATTCCAGGCTCATGTAGCGCATCTGGATCGCGTACTCGTCGCTTTGTTCCATCGGCAGCGGACTCCAACCCAGGACAATCAAGCATGTGCCATGACACCGTAACCGAAACAGCCAGATCCATACACCTGTCTTGCAGGCTGACCGATTGCGAGGCCCGGAACCTGGCGCAGTTCCTCTAGCGCGTCGGCTTCTCGGCGCAGATATCCGAGCTCATGGCGCGCCGTCTGCGACGACACAGGCGCCGGAGCTGCGTACGAGAGCGCCGGCACCGGCCGCCCGGCCTCTCGGGCCCGGCGTCTCCGGTCTTTGGTAGGCACCGACTTCGCCCGCCAAGCGCCGCTCGACCCAGCGATCGATTACCTCGCCGGTCAGCTCACCGAGTGAGTACTGGCCAAACCATGCACGGAGCCTTCGTAGCCGCGACATGGGCTCGGACGGACACGCGAGCTTCGCTGCCTCGGCGTTCTCATACGACAAGAGGATGTCGTCCACTGGATAGGCACCGGGATCGTTGCCCGCGTCGGCGCCGGACTCGAGCGGAAGGGCGCCACCCATTGATTGCGTCGGACCGATCGGTGGTTGTCCAGCGGTCTCGGAAGGACTGCAGGGTATGGGAGGAGGCGCCTCGGGCGTCTGCCCATTCCGGCCCCCGCCCGTACGGGTGGGCGCCTTCAGTGGATGGAGGTAGACCCGGAACCGGTAGGACCCGCCTCGCTGATCGAGGTAGATGTACCGCTCCAGGCGGCGGTATGAACTTTCGGTAGCCACTCAGCGACTCCAAGAAGGTTGGAATCGCGTCTAGCCAACGCAGTTACCGGGCTGCCGCCACAGCAGCGGTTTTGACCAGGTTCTTGACCAAAACCGCCCGGGATTTTGACGAAAATCCCGAACAATGGCGCGCCCGGCTGGGATCGAACCAGCGACCCCTGGCTTCGGAGGCCAGTACTCTATCCACTGAGCTACGGGCGCGCGAAGCCTATGAGTGTACCCCGGATCCGGCACCCCGGACCCGCGAGGCGGGCCGCCACGGCAACGCAACGTTGCGTTCCCCCTTGGCGGAGCCTCGATTCCCGTTAGAATTCAAGGTTTTGGGCAGGTCGCCGAGGAATGCGGCGGCCGATGCGTCCTTCGCGGCAGCCGCGCACGGGCATTCGTGCAGCGAAAGCCGCACCGGCGCAGTGCCTTGCAGTTCTTCAGGAACCCACCAGGAAACGGACCAGGAAACGGGCATGAGCGACGATCACCAGAGTTTCATCAAGACCCCCCAGCAACTGATCACCGTCGTGGTGCTGGCCTTCGTGGTGCCGATCCTGATCATCGTTCTGCTGGTCAAGTTCGTCAGCTCGGGCTCGCGCGAGGGCGCGGGCGGCACCGGCATGACCCCCGAGGCGATCGAGTCGCGGATCCAGCCGGTGGCGCGCTTCGAGCTGAAAGACGCAAGCGGTCCCAAGGTGCTGCGCGCCGGCGGCGACGTCTACAAGGCGCAGTGCGCTGCCTGCCACGACAGTGGCGCGGCCGGTGCGCCGAAGCTCGGCGATGCCGGTGCCTGGGCGGCACGCATCAAGACGGGCTACGAGGCGCTGCTGAACTCGGCGCTGAAGGGCAAGGGCGCGATGTCGCCCAGGGTGGCGGCGAGTTCGACGACACCGAAATCGGTCGCGCGGTGGTGCACATGGCGAATGCGGCCGGTGCGAAGTTCGACGAGCCGAAGGGGGCTGCCGCGCCGGCGACGCCTGCGGCCGCCGCTGCCCCGGCTGCGGCTGCGGCTCCCGCTGCTGCCGCTCCCGCTGCTGCCGCTCCCGCTGCTGCCGCTCCCGCTGCTGCCGCTCCCGCCGCTGCCGCTCCGGCAGCCGCCGGCGGCAAGGCTCTGTACGACACCGCCTGCGCGGCCTGCCACGCATCGGGGGTGGCCGGCGCACCGAAGCTGGGCGACAAGGCAGCCTGGGCGTCGCGCCTGGGCGGCGGGGTCGACGCGCTGACCGCCAGCGTGATCAAGGGCAAGGGCGCGATGCCCCCGAAGGGCGGCTCCAGTGCCCCCGACGCCGAGATCAAGGCGGCGGTCGAATACATGGTCGCATCCGTGAAGTAAGCGCTCTCCTTCCTCGAACGCCCCGTCTCGAGCCCTGAGGGCCGGACGGGGCGTTTTCTTTGGCAGGTTCCCAGCCCCCGCCCGGCCGGGCTCCGGCATCTCGCGCGCACGGCTGAGGTCCGCACCGCCGTTCGGCTGCCGGGCCGCGCGCAGCCCCCCGGCGCGGTTTATGCTTGTCCGGTTCCCGACCGCACTCGCGCATCCGCCGACGGAGACGAGCCTTGATCCCGGGTCGTGCCGCACTTACAGCCTCTGCCCCAAGCGCTCTGCGCTGGCTCGCGCCCGCATGCGCCGTGCTGCTCGCCGCCTGTGCCACCGACGAACCGATGCCGGGGCGCGGCGCGATGACCCCGGCCGAGGCGCGCGCGATGATCGTGCAGGCACTGCCGCCGGGAGTCGGCGACCGCCCGGGCTGGGCAACCGACATCCACGCAGCGCTGACCGCGATGCAGATCCCGGTCAGCGCGTCGAACGTCTGCGCGGCGATCGCAATCACGGAGCAGGAGTCGTCGTTCCGCGCCAATCCGACCGTGCCGGGGCTGGCGGCGATCGCCTGGCGCGAGATCGACGCGAAGTCCGAGCGCGCCGGCGTGCCGAGCGCAGTGGTGCGCACCGCCCTGAAACTACCGTCCTCGAACGGCCGCAGCTACGCCGAGCGGATCGATGCCGCGACCACCGAGAAGGAACTGAGCGACATCTTCGAGGACTTCGTCGGCATCGTGCCGATGGGCAAACGACTGTTCGCCGGCTGGAACCCGGTGCGCACCGGCGGGCCGATGCAGGTCGGCATCGCGTTCGCCGAACAGCATGCGAAAGCCCGTCCCTACCCGTACCCGGTGGCGACCGACATCCGGGCCGAGGTGTTCACGCGTCGCGGCGGCATGTACTTCGGCATCGCGCACCTGCTCGACTACGCCGCCAGCTACGACCGCCCGCTCTACCGCTTCGCGGACTTCAATGCCGGCCACCACGCCAGCCGGAATGCCGCATTCCAGAACGCCGTCAGCATCGCCTCCGGCATTCCGCTGGACCTGGACGGCGACCTGGTCGCGCCGGGCAGCGACGCGAGCGGGCGCGTCGGCGCAACCGAAGCGGCGCTGCGCTCGCTGGGGACGCGGATCGGCATGGATCACGGCGCGATCCGTTCGGCGCTCGAACTGGAGAAGGAGCCGCGCTTCGAGCGCACGGCGCTGTACGGCAAGGTGTTCGCGCTGGCCGACCGCGCGAACGGTGCGCCGCTGCCGCGGGCGATCGTGCCGCGCATCAAGCTGAAGAGCCCGAAGATCACACGGCAGCTGACCACCGAATGGTTCGCGAACCGTGTCGACGAGCGGCACCGCCGCTGCGTTGACAGAGTGAACGCGCGGCCCGATTGAGCCGCTCCAGCCACCGATCCGCCATGGCGCACCCGCGATCCCCGTGATGAACATGCTCTCCCGTGACCTGATCGAAGCCGTCCACCCCGGCCCGATCGACGATCCCGGCGTGGCGATCGAACTGGCCTCCGACGAAGAGCTGGCCGAGTCGCTGCGCTGCTTCCTGCTGACGCGGCCGGACCGCGGGCCGGTCTGGCTGTTCGCCTACGGCTCGCTGATGTGGAAGCCCGAACTGCCGGTCGCCGAGCAACGCGTCGGCACGCTGCACGGCTGGCATCGCCGCTTCTGCATGTGGCAATGGCGTCACCGTGGCACGCGCGAGAAGCCCAACCTGATGCTGGCGCTGGACCGCGGCGGCTCCTGCCAGGGCGTGGTCCAGCGCCTGTCGTCGCGCGGGCTGCGCGATCAGCTCGCGCAGCTGTGGAAGCGCGAGATGATCGGCCGCGGCTACCACGCCCGCTGGGTCAACGTCGCGACCGCGGCCGGACCGGTGCGCGCGATCGCCTTCGTGATCCGGCACGACGGCCCGCGCTATGCCGGGCGGCTGCCCGACGAGGAGGTGGCGGACCGGATGGCCTGCGCCTGCGGCTATGCCGGCTCGGCCGCCGAGTACCTGCTGAACACCTGGCAGACCGCCGAGCGGATCGGGGTGCGCGACCGCTACCTGCACCGGATGCAGGCGCTGGTGGCGCAGCGCCTGCACGGGCTGTGCACGGCCCGCGGAGCAGACCTCAGCGCAATCCAGCCAGGAAGCCCAGCACCGCAGCGTTGAACGCCTCCGGCTGATCCACGTTCGCGACGTGCCCCGCGCCTGGAATCACCACTTTCTGCGCACCCGGGATCTTCGCGGCCATCACCTCGGCCGACTGCAGGAACGGCGTGTCGTCGGCCCCGACCACGATCAGCGCCGGCACGCGGATCCCCGGAAGCGATTCGATGACGCGCGCATCGCGCTGCGCGAGCATGCCGCGCGCGGCCAGCGCGAGCCCCTGCGCGGAGCGGTGCGTGCCGCCGGTGTTCGATTCCTTCAGCGCCCGGACCCTCGCCATGCCTTCCTGCTCGAAACGCTCGGCGGTGCGGTACGCCTGCTCGTTCCAGCCGTTACGCGCCTCGTCCTTGCGAAAGCCCGGTCCGGTGTCGAGGATCAGCAGCGCGCGCACGCGCTGCGGGTACTTCGCATGGAACATCAGCGACATGTAGCCGCCCAGCGACAACCCGCCGATCACCGCCTGCTGCGCGCCGACCGCATCGAGGATCGCCGCCATGTCGTCGATCGTCGCCTCGGCGCTGTAGGCCGCTGGGTCGTCGGGCGAATCGGACTGGCCGTGGCCGCGCATGTCCCAGGTGACCAGCGTGTGGTCGCGCGACAGCGCGTCGAGCTGCCCGCGCCACATCTGCGCGGTGGCCGAGTAGCCGTGCGACAACAGGACCACCGGCCCCTGTCCGCGGACCTCGTAGTGGATGCGGACTCCGTCGCGATCGAGCAGGGGCATGGCGTCTCCTCGGAAAAAGTGCGGCCGCGGCTTCAGCCGAGCTGGATCGTCCCGGCCTTCACGAGCCGCTCGATGGCGGCGTCGTCCAGGCCCATCTCGCGCAGCACCTCGCGCGTGTGCTGCCCGAGCATCGGCGGCGCGCGGCGATAGGTCACCGGCGACTTCGAGAACCGCATCGGGCTGGCGATGCCGGGGGCTTCGACGCCGGTGGCGTGCGGCAGGCCGATGCGGGTCTGCAGGTGCTGCACCTGCGGATGCTCCATCGCCTGGGCGTAGTTGTTGATCGGCCCGGACGGCACGCCCACTTTCAGGAACAGCTCCTCCCAGTGCGACCGCGGCTGCGTGCTCAGGATCTTCGAGAACAGCTCGTGCAGTTCGTTCTGGTGCGCCATGCGCGTGCCGTTGTTCAGGAAGCGCGGATCCTCGATCCACTCCGGATGGCCGAGCGCCTTGCACAGCGCGACGAACTGCGACTGGTTGGCGCTGGCGATGATGAACAGCCCGTCCGACGCGGGGTACACGCCGTAGGGCGTGATGTTGGGCGACGCGTTGCCGGTGCGGCCCGGCACCTTGCCGCTGCACATGAAGTTCGACAGATGGCCGGAGCTCATCGCGAGCACCGTGCTCATCAGCGAGATGTCGATGTGCTGGCCTTCGCCGGTCTGGCTGCGGTGCTGCAGGGCCGCCAGGATCGAGATCGCGGCGAACATGCCGGTCGACAGGTCGACGATCGGCAGGCCGAAGCGCTGCGGCCCGCCGCCGGGCAGGTCGTCGCGTTCGCCGGTCACGCTCATCGGCCCGCCCATGCCCTGGAACAGGTAGTCGTAGCCCGGGCGCGACGCCCACGGCCCGGTCTGGCCGAAGCCGGTCACCGAGCAGTAGATCAGGCGCGGATTCACCTGCGACAGCGACGCATAGTCGAGGCCATAGCGGGCGAGGTCGCCGACCTTGAAGTTCTCGATGCAGATGTCGGCATCGACGGCGAGCTTGCGGATCAGCGCCTGGCCCTCGGGCGACGCGAGATCGACCGCCACCGAACGCTTGTTGCGGTTGGTGGACAGGAAGTAGGCCGACTCCTTCGTGGCCTTGCCGTCGGCGCCGTTCAGCCACGGCGGGCCCCAGTGACGCGATTCGTCGCCGGGCCCCGGCCGCTCGATCTTGACGATGTCGGCGCCCAGGTCGCCGAGGATCTGCATGCACCAGGGCGCAGCCAGCACCCGCGACAGGTCGAGGATGCGGATGCCGTGCAAGGGCCCGTTGCGGGCCGGTTGCGTCGTCGGGGCGGATGCCGGCTGGGACTGGGATTGTGTGCTCATCTGAATCGCTTCCTGCAGTGGTGGGCGCCGCCTCGCTGCGGCAGCCCGGTGCGCCCGGGACTGTCCGGAATCCTGGCGGCCGGGGCGGTCTGACCGCAGAGAATACAACCGCGAATGGAAGGGCGGCATTGGACGGATTCGCCGGGAGATTCCAACATCCGCTTCTCGAGACACTACACACACCACGCCAGGAGAATGCGGATGTTCGAACTGACCCCGGAACTGATTGCGGAACTGCAGTCGATGGACACGCCCACGGTGTGCAATGCGCTGGAACTGCTGGTGCCGGGCCGGCGGGGCTACGGCTACACCACCTCGCCTCTGGTGTGCACCCGCCCCGAACTGAAGCCGATGGTCGCGATCGCGCGCACGGCGACGATCCGCAGCGCTCACCCCAGCGACCTGAGCGCGCCGCAGGCGCGGCAGCTGTCGGACGCCTACTACGCCTACATCGACCAGGGCGCCAAGCCCAGCGTCGTCGTCATCCAGGACATCGACGAGCAGCGCGGCTACGGCGCGTTCTGGGGCGAGGTGAACAGTTCGATCCACAAGGGCTTCGGCTGCGTCGGCCTGATCACCGACGGCGGCGTGCGCGACCTGCCCGAGATCGCCGAGGGCTTCCAGATGCTGGCCGGGCGGATCATTCCGTCGCACGCCTTCGTGCACGTGGTCGACTTCGCGCGGCCGGTGAACGTCGCCGGCATGCGGGTGCGGGACGGCGACCTGATCCACGCCGACCAGCACGGCGCGGTGGTGATCCCCCACGAGGTGGCGGCCAAGGTGAAGGGCGCGGCCGACCAGGTGATCCGCCGCGAACGGGTGATCATCGAGGCGGCACGTCGGCCGGGCTTCGACATCGACAAGCTGCGCGAAGCCCAGGGCAAGGCGGCGGAGATCCACTGAGCCGCGCGGGATCACACTGGCGCGCGCGCCTCATCACCTTCGGTGGCTGAGGAAAGCCTCGTTCACGCAGTTCTCGAGCCGGCCGTCGCGCAGATACCGGGCCGCCGTGCGCGCCGCGATCGCCCGCATGTCGCGGGCGCTCTCCGGGGTGAAGAACGCCGAATGCGGGGTCAGCAGCAGACGATGCCTGAGCCAGTCCTCCTGCGCATGCCAGGCCCGGATCAGCGGCGCGCCGAGGTCGGGCGGCTCCTGCGGCAGCACGTCGAGACCTGCGGCCAGCACGGTGCCGGCCTTCATCGCGTCGTGCAGCGCGTCGATGTCGACGATCCCGCCGCGCGCCGTGTTCACCAGGATGACCCCCGGCCTGGCCGAAGCCAGCGCGTCGCGCCCGATCAGCCCGCGCGTCTGTTCGGTCGACGGCACGTGGATGCTGACCACGTCGCTCTGCGCGAACAGCTCGGCCAGCGAGTCGGCGCGCCGGACACCCAGCGCCAGATCCGACCCGTTGGACTTGTACGGGTCGTAGAACACCACGTCCATCCCGAAGGCCTTGGCGCGCAGCGCCGCCGCAGTGCCGATGCGCCCGAGCCCGACGATGCCGAAGGTGCAGATCGACAGCCGCTTGCC
The DNA here is from genome assembly GCA_963849015.1 of uncultured beta proteobacterium. GTDB lineage: Bacteria > Pseudomonadota > Gammaproteobacteria > Burkholderiales > Burkholderiaceae_E > Quisquiliibacterium. Next base: position 146,306 of record CAWKFK010000014.1, on the reverse strand, counting down.
GTACGGGTTCAGCGCCGGAATCCAGTTGCCTTTCGGGTCTTCGCGCAGCCGCTCGTCGTGGAAGGCGATGCCCTTCATCAGCGTGAGCATCATCGCGATCGCGTGATCGGCGACCTCCAGGGTGCCGTAGTCGGGCGTGTTGCACACCGGGATGCCGTGGCGGCCCCAGCGGGCGATGTCGATGTTGTCGAAGCCCACCGCCGCGCGCACGTGGATGCGGCAGCGCTTCATCTTCGCGATGATCTCGTCGGGCAGATCGGGGCCGCCGACGATGCCGTCGGCCAGCGCCCAGAGCTCGTCGCTCACGTCCTGCACGCCGTGGCTGAAGTGCGGCGTGACGCCGGGTCCCAGGGCCTCGGTCTCGATGTGCAGGTTGTCGGGCCAGCGCACGGCCGGCCACAGAACGTGGATCGCCACGCCTTAGCCGGCCCGGCCGATGATCTGCGCAGTGGCGATCAGCTCGTCGAGCAGCGCCATCGACGCCTCGCCGGACACCGCGAACGGATCGAGCACGGCACGCTCGGAGTACTTCAGCAGCAGCGACGGGTTGATCTTGTCGAGCCGCACGTGCCCCATCGTCCAGCTCGCGAAGCGTCGCTCGGGAATCTCGCGGTAGTGCAGCAGCATCACACGCTGGTGGCGCGGATCGCGCACGATGACGTTGTACAGGTCGTTGACCGGCCCGCGCCCGCCCTCGAGCAGCTGCATGAACATCTCGCCGCCGTGGCACAGCACCCCGGTGATCCCCATGCCGGGGTTCTTCGCGCGGGACTGCTGCAGGATCGATTCGGTCATCTCGGCCGTCACCTCGGAGGCGGCGCGGCTGGCATAGAGCAACTGAACGAGCATCGGGGCGCGCTCCTTACGCGTTGTCTTCTCTTGAGCAGCGCGAGGAACTCGCGGCGCAGGTTCGGATCCTTCAGGAACGAGCCGCGCATCACGCTGTTGATCATCTTCGAATCGGTGTCCTTGACACCGCGCCACTGCATGCAGAAGTGGTCGGCCTCCATCACGATGGCCAGTCCGTCGGGCTGGACCCGATCCTGCAGCAGGTCGGCCAGCCGCGCCACCGCCTCCTCCTGGATCTGCGGCCGGCTCATCACCCAGTCGGCCAGCCGGGCGTACTTGGACAGCCCGATCAGGTTCGAGTGCTCGTTGGGCAGAATGCCGACCCACACCCGCCCGATGATCGGGCACATGTGGTGCGAGCAGGCGCTGCGCACCGTGATCGGCCCGACGATCATCAGTTCGTTCAGACGCTCGACGTTCGGGAACTCGGTGATCGCGGGCATCGCGGTGTAACGCCCCCGGAACACTTCCTGCAGGTACATCTTGGCGACCCGCTGGGCGGTTTCGCGCGTGTTGTGGTCGCTGTCGGTGTCGATGACCAGGCTGGTCAGCACCTCCTGCAGCTTGGACGCGACCTCCGCCTGCAGCAGCGGCAGTTCGTCGGGCTCGATGAACGCGGCGATGTTGTCGTTGGCGTGGAAGCGCTCGCGGGCGGCCTTCAGGCGCTCGCGGATCTTCTGTGAAACCGGGACGCCGAGGTCGTCGGCAGGCGGGGACGCAGCGGGCGTGGTGGGCGCTTGCATGGCTCTCGATGCGAAGAGTAATGCCTCATCCTAGCCTGCCGGGCGCCCGCCCGAAAGGTAGCCCGTCACGGCCGAAGGGTTCCGTGCGCCGGATCGACCCACGACGCGATCTCGGCCAGCGGCTTCTTGACGCCGCCGTGCACCGGCACCCGGCAGCCGTCCTTCGGATATCCGACCACCAGCAGGATCGTGGGCTTCTCCCATTCCGGCCGCCCGCACAGTTCGTTCAGGAAGCCCATCGGGCTGGGCGTGTGCGTGAGCGTCGCCAGGCCCGCGTGATGCAGCGCCGCGATCAGGAACCCGGTCGCGATGCCGACCGATTCGGGAACGTAGTAGTGCTTGACCATGCGGCCGTCGGGGCGCACGCCGGATTTGAGCGCGAACACGACGATCAGCAGCGGCGCCTCCTCGAGAAAGGGTTTGCTGGCGTCCGTGCCGAGCGGCGCGAGGGCCTCGAGCCATTCGGCGGGGGCGCGGCCGCCGTAGAACGCGCGCTCCTCCTCCTCGGCGGCCTCGCGGATCCGCTTCTTCACCGCCGGGTCGCGCACCACGCAGAAGTGCCAGGGTTGCTGGTTGGCGCCCGACGGCGCAGTGCCGGCCGCAAGCAGACAGGCCTCGATCACCTCGTCGGGCGCCGGCTCGCCGGAAAAGTCGCGAACCGTGCGCCGGCGCCGGATGTCGGCCAGGAAAGCCTGCGCGCGCCGCACCATCTCGTCGGGCGCGTGGCGCTGGTAGGCGGGCAGCGGCTCCATGGCGGGGCCGTCGGCGGGCGTCTGCCGGGTGTGTTCGGTCATGGTGTGGGCTTCGATGAGGTGACGTCAGGTGCGCATGAAGCGCGTGATCTCGGCGCCCGGCACCCCATGGTCCAGATAACCGAAGGTGCCGGACTCCAGCGCCTCGCGGGCAGCCGCGACCAGGCCGCTCATCGCCGCCCGGTAGAGCGTCGACGCCAGGCTGATGCGCCGCACGCCGGCGGCTTCGAGTTCGACGACGCTGAAGGACTTGCCGGGCATGCCGACCATGAAGTTGAACGGCTTCGACAGCGACGCGCAGACCGTGCGCACCGCGTCGAGATCGGGCAGGCCGGGCGCGAACAGCAGGTCGGCGCCCGCCTTCTCGAAGGCCTGCAGGCGCCGGATCGTGTCGTCCAGGTCGGGCCTGCCGCGCAGGAAGTTCTCGGCGCGGCCGGCGAGCATGAAGCGGAAGGGCAGTGCGCGCGCGGCCTCGGCAGCGGCGGCGATCCGTTCGACCGCCTCGTCGAAGGCGTAGATCGGCCGCTGCGGGTCGCCGCTCGCGTCCTCGATCGACGCACCGACCAGGCCGGCCTCGCCGGCCAGGCCGACGGTGCGCGCCACTTCGCCGGGGGTGTCACCGAAGCCGTTCTCGAGATCGGCGGACACCGGCAGGTCGGTGGCGGCCGCGATGCGGCCCGCCTGCGCCAGCGCCTCGTCGCGCGACAGGCGGCCGTCGCGCCGTCCGTAGACGCCGGCGATCGCGCCGCTCGAGGTCGCCAGCGCGCGATAGCCGAGTCCAGTCAGGATCCGCGCGGAGCCGGCATCCCAGGCGTTGGCCAGCAGCAGCGCGCCGGGGCCCTCGTGCATCCGGGCAAAGGCTGCCGCCTTGTCCTGGGTCGTGACAGTCATCCGGATCCTCCCCACGCTTCGACTGCGCCAGGATACCCGCCGCCACGTCGTTCGCCCGGACGCGAAGCCGCGCGTGAATTTGCGGCGGATCGCATCGAATCGCGCTAAAGTACTGTGGTCAGTATCTAAAGTTCTGCCAGCGGCAGTCGAGGGGCGGCGGTCGTCGTGACCTTCGGGGAGACCGGGATGTTCAAGGAGAGTGTGATGCGTCGGGCAATTGGCATGGGCTGTGTCGCGCTGACGACAGCCGTTCTGGCGGGCTGCTACATCGTGCCGGAGCGCACGGCGGACGGGCGGGTGCTCTATTCGTACTATCCGCTGCCACCGGTGGAAACGCACCCGGGCCCGTCCGGCGTTCCTACGCCGGCAGCCACGGCGGTCGCGCCCGCGAGCCTGCCCGTTCGCCTCTACCCTTCCAACGACGTCGCGACCCGGACGGGTGTCGTCACGGGAACGGTCACGAACATGATGACCGGCAAGGGCGTCTTCAACGTCTCGTACCTGGGCGAGGTGCTGACCGGCGAGGCGACCCGCGTCTCGAACGAGGAACGCCGCGGCGTGGCCAGTGCCTTCAGTCCGAAGGGCATGTACATGTCCTGCGAGTACCAGATGAACACCCCCTACCAGGGCGCCGGCAACTGCACCTTCTCCAATGGCGCCGCCTACCAGATGCACATCGGCGGCAATCAGTAATCGGTTGCTCAGAACTTGACGACGTAGCCCGGCCCGTCGATTGCCGGGAACTTCGCGAAGATGCGCTCGTCCACTTCCAGCCCGATGCCGGGCCGATCGAGCGGCTCGACGCAGCCGTCGTCGCCGATCTCGAAGGTGACGCCGAACATGTCGCGCAGCGGATTGAACTTCGACACGCAGGCCTCGAAGTAGCCGCCGTTGTCGATCGCGGCCAGGAAGTGGATCGACACCGCATGGTTCAGGCCGGTGGCCGAACTGTGTGGGTGGATCGGCAAGCCCCAGGCCGACGCGATTGCCGCGATGCGCATCGCCTCGGTGATGCCGCCGGTCTTCGACAGGTCGGGCTGCAGGATCTGTACCGCACGCTCCTCGACGATGCGCGCGAATTCGAAGCGCGTGTAGTGGTTCTCGCCGGCCGCCAACGGCACCAGCGGCGAGATCGCCGCGCCCGCCCGGTAGGCGCCCCAGTCGTTACAGCCGAAGGGCTCCTCGAGCCAGGCGACGCGCGCCTCGGCAAGCGCCGGGATCACGCGGCGCGCGTCGGCCAGCGTGTAGTTGGTGTTCGCGTCGGTCAGGATCTCGATGTCGTCGCCGAGCGCGGCGCGAACCGCCTGCACCCGCGCGATGTCGTCGCGCGGAGTGTCGCCGAGACGCAGCTTCACCGCGCGGTAGCCGCGCGCGACGTATGTCGCGCGCCTCGTCGACCAGGACTCGCCGGTTCCTGGAAGCCCATCGAGATGCCGCCCGCGTAGGCCGGCACGCGCCGCCGGCTGCCGCCCAGCAGCTTGTACAGCGGCATCTTCGCGGCCTTGCCGCGGATGTCCCACAGCGCCATGTCGATGCCCGACACCGCCAGCGCGGCGGCGGCGCCGAGCCCGTGGCTGGACAGCTGCATGCGGTTCACGCGCGCGAACACGCCGACCACGTCGCAGGCATCCATGCCGGCGATCATCGGGTTGAGCGTGTTGTTGACCAGGCTCACGACCGCTCCCGGGCTGCGGCCGGGATGCGCCTCGCCGTAACCGGTGACACCGGCGTCGGTCTCGACGCGCACGACGATCGCGTCGCGCTTCGAAGTCGCGCCGATGCCCAGCCGCACCGTGCTGCCCTCGGGCAGGCGGAAGGAAAGCGGGATCGCTGTGACGCGGGTGATCTTCATCGTTCGTGTCCCTTCATTGTTCGAGCTCGTCCCTGGCGCAGAATAACCGCTCGGCGCCGCCGCACTACGCTCGGCGATCCGCCGCGACGCGCGTGGCCGTCAGGACACGGCACCGCCCGCGACGAAGCAGGGAAATGAACATGCCCATCGACGACAAGATCCTGCGCCTGTCCGGCGACGACACGCGCCGGCCCGCTCCGGGCCCCCTGACGAAGGCGCTGACCTGGGTGGTCGGCGCCGCCGCGCTGGCGGGCGCTCTGGTGTTTTCGGCCGCGCTGTTCGCGGTCCTGCTGGTGGTCGGCGCCGCGGTCGGCGGCTGGCTGTGGTGGCAGACACGCGCGCTGCGGCGTCAGCTGCGCGAACGGATGCAGCAGATGCAGCAAATGGAAGCGGGGGTGCCCGGGTCGCGTGGCGCCGAACCGCGCGGATCCGGCCCGCATCGCACCGGCCCGCATCGCACCGGCCCGGGTCGCACCGGCCCGGGTCGCACCGGCCCGGGTCGCGCCGGCCCCGGCGGGGACGAAGGCGAAGTGATCGACGGCGACTTCATCCGCGAGACGAAACGCTAGTCCTGCGTCGCGGGGGCCGTGCCAGCCTGCCGCGCCCGCGGGCCGGGACCGCAGGCGCCGACCTTCGCGAGCCGTGAACGCCGCTTGCGAGACGAGCGACTGGCGCGGCGCGGCGCTGGCGCCTACTCTTTCTGTCCTGCGAACTTCCCGGGACAGACGATGATCGACGTACTGGTGGTCGGCGGCGGCAACGCGGCGCTGTGCGCCGCGCTGATGGCCCGCGAGGCCGGCGCCTCGGTGCTGATGCTGGAGGCCGCGCCGCGCGAGTGGCGCGGCGGCAACTCGCAGCACGTGCGCAATCTGCGCTGCATGCACGACGCCCCGCAGGACGTGCTGGTGGACGCCTATCCCGAGGAGGAGTACTGGCAGGATCTGCTGAAAGTGACCGGCGGGCTCACCGACGAACGCCTGGCGCGGCTGGTGATCCGCGCGTCGTCGGACTGCCGCGACTGGATGCGCGGCCACGGGGTGCGATTCCAGCCGCCGCTGTCGGGCGCGCTGCACGTGGCCCGCACCAACGCGTTCTTCATGGGCGGAGGCAAGGCGCTCGTCAACGCCTACTACCGCAGCGCCGAGCGGCTCGGCGTGCAGGTGCACTACGATGCGCCGGTCGATGCGATCGAGCTCGACGCCGGGCGCTTCGTCGCCGCACGCGTGGCCCGCACCGGCGCCGACGGCAGCGTGCGGCACGAGCGCATCGCGGCGCGCAGCTGCGTGCTGGCCGCCGGCGGCTTCGAGTCGAACATCCCGTGGATGCGCGAGGCCTGGGGGCGCAACGCCGACGGCGAATGGCCGGTCGACAACTTCCTGATCCGCGGCACGCGCTACAACATGGGCACGGTGCTGAAATTCATGATCGACGCCGGCGCCGACCACATCGGCGACCCGACGCAGGCGCACTGCGTGGCGATCGACGCGCGCGCGCCCCTCTACGACGGTGGCATCTGCACGCGCATCGACAGCGTGTCCCTGGGGCTGGTGGTGAACCGCAACGCCGAGCGCTTCTACGACGAGGGCGAAGACTTCTGGCCGAAGCGCTACGCGATCTGGGGCCGGCTGGTCGCCCTGCAGCCCGGTCAGATCGGCTATTCGATCATCGACGCGAAGGCGATCGGCCGCTTCATGCCGCCGGTGTTTCCCGGCACCACGGCCGCCTCGCTGCCGGAACTGGCCCGCAAGCTCGGCCTCGACGAGGCCGTCTTCGTGCGCACGGTCGAACGCTTCAACGCCGCCTGCCGCGTCGGCAGCTTCGACCACACCGTGCTGGACGACTGCCGCACCGAAGGGCTGACGCCGCCGAAGACGCACTGGGCCCGGCCGATCGATACGCCGCCCTTCACCGGCTATCCGCTTCGTCCCGGCGTCACCTTCACCTACCTGGGACTGAAGACCGACGGGCGCGCGTCGGTGTTCTTCGACGGCCAGCCCAGCCCCAACCTGTTCGTGGCGGGAGAGATGATGGCCGGCAACGTGCTCGGCAAGGGCTACACGGCCGGCGTCGGCATGTCGATCGGCACCGCCTTCGGCCGCATTGCCGGGACGCAGGCGGCCGCGGCCGCGCTGGGCGCCGGCGCATCCGCCTTCGATGCGGCGATGAAGGAGGCCCGCGATGTCCACGCTTGACGCGCTGACACGCGAGGCCGCCGCGCTGGCGGCCGGCGATCCGGCGAGCGCCGCACGCCTGCCGTCACCCAGCGCTGCCGGCGACTCGGGCGCCCGTCCGACAGGCGAGCATCGCCCGCACGGCGCCGAGGTCGCCGAGTCGCCGAGGTCGCGCGCGTGCTGCAGATCTGCAATGCCTGCCGCTACTGCGAGGGCTTCTGCGCGGTGTTCCCGGCGATGACGCGGCGGCTGGAGTTCGGCCACGCGGAAGCGCACTACCTGGCCAACCTGTGCCACAACTGCGGTGCCTGCCTGCACGCCTGCCAGTACGCGCCGCCGCACGAGTTCGCGGTCAACGTGCCGCAGGCGATGGCGCGGGTGCGCGGGCGCACCTACGCGGATCACGCATGGCCCGCCGCGCTCGGCGGACTGTACCGCCGCAACGGCCTGACCCTGTCGCTGGCCGTCGCCTTCGGGCTCGCCCTGTTCCTGGTGCTGGCGATCGCGTCGAAGGGATCGCTGTGGCACGAGCCGCTGGCCGGCAACTTCTATGCGGTGTTTCCCCACGACACGCTGGTGCGGCTGTTCGGCGCCGTGTTCGGCTTCGCGGCGCTGGCGCTGTCGATCGGCGTCGCACGCTTCTGGCGCGGGCTGCCGACCAACCCGCGGGCCCCGGAGACGGACGCCGAGACCCAGCGCGAGGCGATCCTCGAGGCGACCGCGAACGCGCTGAGCCTGAAGTACCTCGACGGCGGCCACGGCGACGGCTGCAACGACGCCGACGACGCGTTCTCGCTGTGGCGCCGGCGCTTCCATCACCTGACCTTCTACGGCTTCGCGCTGTGCTTCGCGGCGACCTCGGTGGCGACCGTCTACCATTACCTGCTCGGGCTGCCCGCGCCCTATCCGACGACGAGCCTGCCGGTGCTGCTGGGCACGGTCGGCGGCATCGGGCTGCTGATCGGCCCGGCCGGTCTGCTGTGGCTGAACCTGCGGCGCCATCCGCTGCAAGGCGACGCCGCGCAGCGCCCGATGGACCGCGGCTTCATCGCGCTGCTGCTGCTGACCAGCGCCACCGGCCTCGCGTTGCTCGCCTGGCGCGACACACCGGCGATGGCGCTGCTGCTCGCAGTTCACCTAGGCGTCGTGATGGCGCTGTTCGCGACCCTGCCCTACGGAAAGTTCGCGCACGGGGTGTACCGCTGCGCCGCGCTGCTGAAGTACGCGATCGAGAAGCGCCAGCCGAATCCGCTGCAACTCGGTTCGGACTAGGATTCCCGCACGCGACCACCGACACTCGCGCCCGTCCGGGCCCCCCGGACACCGGACGCGGCGCAAGGAACGCCCCGATGACCGAACCCGTCTACGAACTCTTCGCGATCCGCTACGCGACCAACCCGCGGCGCACCGTGCGCGACAGCTTCCTCGTGCAGCACGACCTGCACGACGGCCCGATGCCGCTGGATTTCTTCGTCTGGGCCGCGGTGCGCGACGGCCGCGTGATCCTGATCGACGGCGGCGCCAACGCCGGCACCTGCAGGGCACGCGGCCACGACTTCGAGCGCTGTCCGGCCGATGGCCTGCGGGCGCTCGGACTGTCGCCCGAGGCGGTCACCGACCTGATCGTCACGCACATGCACTGGGACCACGCCGGCAACTTCGATCGTTTCCCGAACGCGACTCTGCACGTCCATCCGCGCGAGATGTCGCACGCGACCGGCCCGTGCATGTGCGAACCGGTGCTGCGCCGTCCCTACGACATCGAACAGGTGTGCGCGATCCTGCGCGCGCTCTACGGCGGGCGCGTGCGCTTCTGCGACGACGACTTCACGGTCGCGCCGGGCATCACCGTCCATCACATGGGCGGACATACGCCCGGCCTGCAGGTGGTGCGGGTGAACACGGCGCGCGGCCGGGTGGTGCTGGCCTCGGACGCGATGCACTACTTCGCCAACGCGGCGACCGGCAACCCGTTTCCGGTGGTGGTGCATGTCGACGACTACCTGAAGGCCCTGCGCCGCGTGGTCGCGCTCGCCGACTCGCCGGCGCACGTGGTGCCGGGCCACGATCCGGCCGTGCTGCGGATGTATCCGCCGGTGGGCGGAGCGGGCGCGGGCTTCGCGGTGCGTCTCGACGCGGCGCCGCTGCCGCTGGCGCTGCCGCAGCCGGGGTCGCAGCCGCTGCAGCCATCGCCATCGCCGTCGCCATCGCCTTCGCCGTCGTCGGCAACACGCTGACCGCGGCCGCCCGGCGCATCCACCCGATCCCACCCACGACGAGACCCCCCGATGACGACGACTGCAGCGCATCCCCACATGCATCTGCCGCCCGCAGGCACCCTGGTCGCGGGCCGCTGGCTGACCGGCGAGCACCGCCTGCCGGTGCACGACAAGTACGACGGCCGCGTGATCGCGCACATCGAACAGGCCACCCGCGAGCAGGTTGCCGAGGCCGTCGCGACGGCCCACGCCGCGTCGCAGCGCAATCTGCTGGCGCCGGTCGATCGGGCGCGCGTGCTGCGCGCCACCGCCGGGATCCTGGAGCGCGACCGCGCCGCACTGGTCGAGCTGATGATCGCCGAAGCCGGCTTCACGCAGGCCGACGCGCAAAACGAGCTGGACCGCGCGAAGGTCACGCTGCAACTGTCGGCCGAGGAAGCGACGCGGCTGGTCGGCGACACGGTGTGCTTCGGCGCCAGCGCCGGACAGCACAACCGGCTGGGCTTCACGATCCGCGTGCCGCTGGGCGTGGTCTGCGCGATCACGCCGTTCAATTCGCCGCTGAACACGGTGATCCACAAGGTCGCGCCGGCGCTGGCCGGCGGCAACGGCGTGGTGCTCAAGCCGTCGGCGCTGGCGCCGCTGTCGTCCGCCTTCCTGTGCGGCGCGCTGCTCGAGGCGGGACTGCCGCCCGAGCTGCTGGCGCTGGTGCACGGCGGCGGCGACACGGTCGGCGCCTGGCTGCTCGCCGAGCCGGCGGTGGCGTTCTACACCTTCACCGGCAGCACCCGGGTCGGCCGCCTGATCCAGCAGGGCGCGGGGCTGCGCAAGACGCAGCTCGAGCTGGGCAGCATCGCCAGCGTAGTCGTCTGCGCCGATGCCGACCTCGAACGCGCGGTGCCGAAGATCGCCAACGCAGCGTTCCGCAAGGCCGGGCAGGTCTGCACCTCGGTGCAGCGGCTGTTCGTCGAGGAGTCGGTCGCCGACGAGATGGTCGAGCGGCTGGCCGGGGCCGCCGCCGCGCTGCCCGCCGGCGACCCGCGCCGTCCGGAGACGCGGGTGGGGCCGCTGATCTCGCCGGAGTCGGCCGAGCGCATCGAGCGCTGGGTCGGCGAAGCCTGCGCGGAGGGCGCGTCGACCGCCTGCGGCGGCACGCGCCATCAATCGGTCTACACGCCGACGGTGCTGACCGGCACGAAGCGCCACATGAAGGTGATCGACCAGGAGGCGTTCGGGCCGATCGTGTCGGTGATCCCGTTCCGCGATCTGGACGCGGCGATCGCCGGCGCCAACGACAGCCCGTACGGCCTCGCCGCCGGCTTCTTCAGCGGCAGCATCGACAAGGCGCTGAAGGCTGCGCGCTCGCTGCGCTTCGGCGCCGTCCACATCAACGAGACCTCGAGCAGCCGCGCCGACGCGATGCCCTTCGGCGGCGTCAAGGACAGCGGGTTCGGCCACGAGGGCCCCGGCTACGCGATCCGCGAGGTCACCGAGGAACGGCTGATCACCTTCAACCCCTGACGATCGGGCGCCGCCCCACGAACGCCCACCCGGCGTCCGCGGCGGGCCTCGCCGCACTCGCCACCGCGCATCGAAGCACACCGACACGATGAACGACACCCTGTCCTCTTTTCTCTGCCCCACCCGCATCCACATGGGTCGCAACGCGCACGAAAAACTCGACGAGGCGCTGCGCGGCTTCGGCTGCACGCGCGTGTTCGTCGTCGCCGACGCGGCGGTCGCGGACGGCGAGCTGATGCAGCGCGTGCGCCGCATCCTCGAGCGCTGCGGCGCCGACAGCCGCACGTTCACCGAGGTCGAGCCGGATCCGAGCGCACGCACCGTCGAGCGCGCTTTCGAGGTCTGCCGCGCGTTCGACGCGCAGCTGGTGCTGGCCGTCGGCGGCGGCAGCACGATGGACGTCGCCAAGGCGGTGGCGATCCTGGCGACCAACGGCGGGCGCATCCACGACTACGAAGGCATCGAGAAGTTCGCCGCGCGCCCGCTGCCGCGCATCGCGATCCCGACGACCGCGGGCACCGGCTCGGAAGTGTCGGGCTCGTGCGTGATCACCGACGCCGAACGCGGCCTGAAGATGTCGGTTCGGCACGCGGCGCTGAACCCGGCCGACGTCGCGCTGCTCGACCCGCTGGCCGTGGCGACGCTGCCGGCGCACGTCGCGGCGCACGCCGGCATGGACGCGTTCGTGCACGCCTTCGAGTCGTACCTGTCGCTGAACGCGAACCCGGTCACCGACGCGCTGAACCTGCACGCGCTGGAGCTGATCGCGGGCAACCTGCGCCAGTTCGCCGCCAACCGGCGCAACGGCGATGCCGCGCTGGCGATGCTGTGCGGCTCGACGCTGGCCGGGATGACCTTCGGCATCACCGGCCTGGGCAACGTGCACTGCATGGCGCGCTTCGTCGGGGCCTACTGCCACGTGTCGCACGGCCTGTCCAACGCGATCTGCCTGCCGCACGTCGCGCGCTTCAACCTGCCGGCCAACCCGGCGCGCTACGCGCGCGTGGCCGCGGCGATGGGTTGCCACGTCGACGGGCTGCCGGTGCTCGAGGCCGCCGCGGCGGCGATCGAGGCGATCGACGCGCTGTGCGCCGACCTGGGGATCCCGGCCCGGCTGCGCGAGATCGGCGGGGTGGCCGCGCAGTATCCCGAGATGGCCCGGCTGTGCGTCGAGGCCGGCTACAACCGCTGGAACCCGCGGCACACCGTGTACGAGGACTTCGTGAAGCTGTTCGAGAGCGCGCACTGAGCGCGGCGCGGCGGCCAGCGCGGCGGCCAGCGCGGGCCAGCTAGCGGCGCACCCGGCAGCCCGGTCGGCGGAATCGCCGCCGGCCCGGGCTTCAGTCCTCGGTTTCGGCCTGCAGCAGTTCGAGCAGTTCGCCGCCGTAGCGCTCGAGCTTCTTCGCGCCCATGCCGCCGATGCCGGCCAGCGCGTCGATCGTGTCGGGTGCGCGCTGCGCGATCTCGGCCAGCGTGCTGTCGTGCAGGATCACGTAGGCGGGCACGGACTGGGTCCGGGCCTGGTCGGCGCGCCAGGCGCGCAGCCGCGCGAACACCTCGGCCTGGGCGCCGGACAGACCGGCGGCGAGCGCGGCACGACCGGGCGCGTCGCGCGCGCCCGCGCCCCGCTGGCCGCGGCCAGCGCGCGCGCGGACGACCAGCCGGCGCATCTGCACGCTGCGCTCGCCGCGCAGCACCGAACGGCTCGCCTCGGTCAGCTGCAGCGCGCCGTGCGCCGTGTGTTCGACCTGCGCGAGGCCCAGCGCCACCAGCTGCCGGAACACCACGCGCCACTCCTGGTCCGCCAGGTCGGTGCCGATGCCGTAGACCGACAGCTCCTGGTGATGCCAGCGGCGCACCCGCTCGTTGTCGTGGCCCCGCAGCACGTCGATCAGGTGCACGACGCCGAAGCGCTGCCCGGTGCGGTAGATGCACGACAAGGCCTTGCGCGCCGCCTCGGTGGCGTCCCAGGTCTGCGGCGGGTCGATGCAGTTGTCGCAGTTGCCGCAGGGGCCGGACTCCTCGCCGAAATAGGTCAGCAGGCGCACGCGACGGCAGCCCGCGGTCTCGCACAGCCCGAGCAGCGCGTCGAGCTTGGCCGTGGAGATGCGCTTGTACTCGTCGCTGGCCTCGGACGCGTCGATCAGCCGACGCTGCTGCACGACGTCGGCCAGGCCGTAGCTCATCCACGCGTCGGCAGGCTGCCCGTCTCGTCCGGCGCGCCCGGTCTCCTGGTAGTAGCCCTCGATGCTCTTCGGCAGGTCGAGGTGCGCGACGAAACGCACGTCGGGCTTGTCGATGCCCATGCCGAAAGCGATCGTCGCGACCACGACGATGCCGTCCTCGCGCTGGAACCTCGCCTGGTGCGCGGCGCGCGCCGCGGCGTCCATGCCGGCGTGATAGGGAATCGCGTCGATGCCCTGCGTCTGCAGCCACTGCGCGGTCTCCTCGACCTTGCGCCGCGACAGGCAGTAGACGATGCCCGCGTCGCCGGGATGCTCGTCGCGGATGAAGCGCAGCAGCTGCGCGCGCGCGTCGCCGCGGTCGACGATCGTGTAGCGGATGTTCGGCCGGTCGAAGCTGGAGACGAAGACGCGCGCGCCCTGCAGCGCGAGGCGTTCGATGATCTCGTCGCGGGTCAGCGGGTCGGCGGTGGCGGTCAGCGCAACCCGCGGCACCTGCGGGAAGCGCTCGTGCAGCACCGACAGCTGCAGGTACTCGGGACGAAAGTCGTGGCCCCACTGCGACACGCAGTGCGCCTCGTCGATCGCGAACAGCGCCACCGTGGCGCGCTCGAGCAGCTCCTGGCAGCCGGGCATCGCGAGCCGCTCGGGGGCCAGGTACAGCAGGTCGAGCTCGCCGGCGAGCAGCGCCTGCTCGGTCGCGCGCACGCTGCGCGCATCGAGGGTCGAGTTCAGGAAAGACGCGCGCACGCCGATCTGCCGCATCGCGTCGACCTGATCCTGCATCAGCGCGATCAGCGGCGAGACGACGACGGTGGTGCCGAGTCCGCGCGCCTTGCGCAGCAGCGCCGGCACCTGGTAGCACAACGACTTGCCGCCGCCGGTCGGCATCAGCACGAGCGCATCGCCGCCGCCTGCGACGTGCGTGACGATGTCGGCCTGCGGCCCGCGGAAGTCGGGGTGCCCGAATGTGGCGCGCAGCACCGCGCGCGCCTGCGCGAAGGCCGCTTCGGAGGTCTGGTTCATGTTGGGCGCGAAGGATACGCGTTCGGGCCCCATACGGGAGCCCGCGCGGGAGCCCGCGCGTGCCCGGGCAGCAGGCTCACGTCGACACCTGCGAGGCGAACGGCGCGTGCATCGCGTGGAACGGCGTGACCGCCTCGAAGGCCGCGCCGAGAGCGAGGACGGTGCGCTCGGCAAACGGCTTGCCGACCAGCTGGATGCCGACCGGCAGACCGTCGACCAGGCCGGCGGGCTGGGCAAGTGCGCACAGGCCGAGGTAGTTGGCCGGACGCGTGAGATAGCCCGGGATCGGTGAGGCCTCGTCGACCTGGTCGAGCGCGATTGCCGGGATCGCGACGGTCGGCAGCAGCAGCGCGTCGTAGGGCTCGAACCAGTCGGCGAAGGCGCGGCGGCGCTGCGCCATCGTGCGCAGTTCCTGCGCGTAGTCGCCGGGGCCGGAATTGCGCGCGGCCTGGATGCGGCCGCGCACCGCGTCGCCGAGCGGCGCGGACGCGTCGTCGACGTACTCGCGGTGCAGCGCGAACGCCTCGTTCGACATGATCCGCCCGGCCGACACCGCGTAATCGAAGAAGCCGGCGGGCAGCCGCACCGGAACCACGTGCGCGCCGAGCGACTCGAACACTTTCGCGGCCGACTGCCACGCGGCGGTGACGCCGGGATGCATGAAGGGGGGCAGCTCGGCCGCATCGGGCAGGGCCACACGCATGCCACGCGCCGACCACGGCTCGCCGGCGAAGCGCTCGACCGGCTGGAGCAGCGTGGCCGGATCGCGCGGATCGGGCCCGGCCAGCACGTCGAGCAACAGCGCGCAGTCGCGCACACAGCGTGCCATCGGTCCGATGCTGTCGAGGGTCCAGCTGAGCAGCCCGGTGCCGTGCAGGCTGATGCGACCGAACGTCACTTTCAGCCCCGTCAGGCCGTTGAACGCCGACGGAATGCGCACCGACCCGCCGGTGTCGCTGCCGATGCCGACCGGCGCGAAACCGGCCGCGACTGCCACCCCGGTGCCGCTGGACGAGCCCCCCGGCACCCGGTGCACGTCGCGGTCCCAGGGGTTGTGCGGCGTGCCCATCAGGGGATTCGTGCCCCAGCCGCCGAAGGCGAATTCGGTCATGTGGACCTTGCCCAGCGGGATCATGCCCGCCGCCAGCAGGCGCTCGACCGTTGCGCTGGTCTGCGTGGCGGCGCGCGCGGCGAAGTGGCGCGACCCGAGCGTGCCGACCCGTCCTTCGATGTCGAGCAGATCCTTCAGCACGACCGGCAGGCCGTGCAGCGGGCCCAGCGGCAGCCGTGCGGCGCGTGTCTTGTCGGCGGCACGCGCCAGCGTCCGCGCCTCGTCGGCGTAGATGTCGACGAAGGCATTCAGGCGCGGGTCCGCGCGGTCGATGCGGTGCAGCAGCGCATCGACCAGCTCGGCGCTGCGCAGCAGGCCGGCATCGAGCGCCGCACGCAGCTGCGACAGCGTCTGCCAGTGAAGAGGGGCTTCGTGGGTGTCTGGATGGTCGTGTGTCATGGCGTTCCCCCGGTGGGCATGCAGCGTCGCACCGGCATCCTAGCGCGGCGGGCGGGGCGCGGCATCGGAACATCGGCCGATCCCTTGCGACGGGCGGATCCGATCAGCGAGGCGGGCGCAAACCGGGGTGCAGTCAGGGCGCAGACCGGGGTGCGGTCGAGGGCGAAGTCCGGGGCGCCGGCGTCGCGCGCACAGCGACGCCCGGCCGCGTCCGGCGGGCGAGGTGCGCCACCCGTCTCCCCGGGGCCGCGCACCGGCCGCGCGGGCAATAGCGTTGGGATCCGGGGTGCCGCCCCGCGGCGAAGGGACGATCCCGACGCCTCGCGATCCCGGCGCCCCACGATCCCGAGGCTCGACGCTCCTGCCGTGACCAGTCCGTTCGCCCAGTTCGACTCGCTGAGATCCCTGTTCGCCGCGCGCGAGCCGGGCGATCACGGCATCCGCCCGGGCTTCGTTCTTTGGCTCACGCTGCTGTTCTCGTTCCTGCTCGGCCCGGCGATCGTCGAGCGCATGCGCTGGTCCAGGGTAAGCGAGGGCCTGCTGGTGCGCGACGTGACGGTCGCGGAGACGGCCGACGACAAGCGCCAGTGCCGCAGCGACGGTTGCAGTTTCGAGGCCTTCGCGCCGGCACCGGCCGCCCCGGCGGCGGTGCAGGTCCGGCTGGAACCGGACCCGGTGAAGCGCTACCCGGTACCCGCCCGCTTCGTGTTCCGCAACTCCATGCCCGCGTGGTCCGCCAGCGAATGGGTCGCCGTCGACCAGGCGCAGGAGCATCTGCCGGCGCAGTGGGTGGTGCGCTTCGGGTCGAACGACAGGACCGGTTCGCGCTGGGCGCTGGCACCGGTCGACGGCCCCGGCCTGGTGACCCGTATGTTCTCGTCCGATCCCGACGAGGCGCCTATCCAGATCGCCGATGTGATGCGCCGGACTCGGCTTCGAGAAGAGCAAGCACTCACATCGAAGAATCAGGACGGGGCCAGCGAAGACGGGCCCGCGCCCCGTATGCTGACATTCGAATTCCAGCCGATCGGCGAGCGGCTGAGCCTTCTCCTCGAGGGCCCGAACGACGAGGCGGTCGGCACCGGCGACCGCGTCGCACTGAGACTCGGCAGACGGTCCGACGACCACGAGCACTCCCCGTCGGGGATCGTCGAACGGGTCGACGCCGATCGCTCGGGCGGAACCCGGCTGACGGTACGCATGACGGAGGAAGGGCGGCACTGGATCCGCGGGTGGCTCGACATCGCCACCCGCACCGGGGCGCCGCCGCTCCCCGACCGGATGTCGGTGTCGGTGACACGGCGCCTGGGGCATTCGACTGGCCTCGCGGTACGGGTTCCGGCCACTGCGCTGGTCGCCGCCGATACGAGCGGTGGGCCGATGCGGGCGGCCGCGGCGAGCCCCGCCGCAGCCCGCGATCGGGCGATCGTCTGGACCGTCGTCGAGAATTTCGCGGTGCCGGTGCCGGTACGGGTCGGCCCGGTCTCCGACGGCTGGGCGCTGGTCGGCGAGATCGAGCACCCGGGCTCGGGCGGCCTGCGCCGCGACGACTGGGTGACTCTGTCGCCCTGGCAGCGCAAGCGTCTGCTCGAGCTGCGGCCGCTGGGCGGCGGCAATACCCTGCTCGGCGAACGCGCGCGCGTGATCGCGCAGCCGGCCGCATCGCTGCGACCGGGGCTTCCGGTCAGGGCGCTGTGAACGCGCACCCGCGGCCGGCTCGGAGACCCCGATGAACTCGGGCGTCGAGCTGCGCATTCTCGACTTCGACGCGCCGCCGGTCGCGAGCGCGCCGCTGCGCGTGCGCACCCAGGCCGGACGCACCGATGCGGCCGCGGACGCCCCGCCCCAGCCGGCCGCGGTGCGGGCGCGCGCGTTCCTGCTGGCCGCGCGCGAGCAGATCGACCTGCTCGGCCGCATCGACGGCGCCGGGCGCGACACGCTGGCGCTGCTCGACGAGATCAGCCAGAGCACCCGGCGCCTGAGCGAGCTGAACCAGAGCCTGCTGCCGCTGATCGATCGTTTCCGCGAGCCCGGCCAGGCACACCGCTGGTGGCGATGGTTCACCGGCGAGGAGCTGCAGCGCGAACTGTCGTTCGGGAACGTGTGCCGCGAGATCGAGGCCTGCGCAGAGGGTGGCGTCGAGGAGACGAAGACGATGCAGCGCCTGATCCGGGCGCTGCTCGACGACCGCACCCGCATCGACCGCGAGGTCGCGCAACTCGAGCGCGACATCGAACTGGGCCAACTGCTGCTTTCGGACAAGTACGCCCGGCTTCGCGTCGCCACCGGCGAGCCCGAGGACACCTGGCAGCGGCTCTCGCGCCGCGTCGGCAACCTGCAGGCGATCGCCACCGCGCTGCAACTGACGCAGGCTCAGTATGGCGTCGCGATCGAACACTCGCGCACGGTCGCCGACCGCTTCGACGAGATCCGGACCCTGCTGATGCCGATCTGGTACCAGCGCATGGGCTTCAAGCTGTTCGCACGGCGCCTCGAGGAGACGGCGTACGCCGGCGGCTCCGATCGCGCCGCCCGCATTTCCCAGGATCCAAGGAAAGGGACCCCGTGATGGATGTCATGACCCCGCAACGACAGAGCCCCGCGACGAGCCTCTCGCCGAGCCCCGATGCACTGGCCGATCTCGGCGCGCAGCTCCTGATGCAGACGCCCGCCGCGGCACCGGCGCCGCCGGCCGCTGTGGCGCCGCCGTTCACTGTGGCGCAGCCGGTCGCTGTGGCGCAGCCGGCGCCCGCCGACGCCCCGATGCTCGGTGCCATCGCATCGCCGCTGGTGAACCAGAAGGTCGCCGCACTGGCCGAGCAACTGGCCAACGCCAATCTCGAACAGATCCACGCCTTCGGGCGCGAGGTCGGCGCGCACACTTCGGCGCACACCGATTCGATCCTCGAGCGCGTGCGCGGCTCCGACCTCGACGCGATGGGCGCGAAGCTGGGCCAGATCGTGACCGCGGCGCAGTCGATGAACCTGAACGCGCTGTCGGACACGCGCTCGCGCATCCCGCTGCTGGGTCCGCTGATCGATCGCGTGCGCCTGAAGGGTGGCGAATTCATGCGCCGCTTCCAGGACGTCCGCACCCAGGTCGACACGTTGATCGACGAGGTCGACACGATGCAGCGCGGCCTGTCCGAACGCAACGGCGCGCTGGACGCATCCTTCGAATCGGTGCGCCAGGAGCACGACCTGCTCGGCCTGCACGTGATGGCCGGCGAGGCAGCGGTCGGGCGGCTGAAGACGCGGATCGCGACGCCGGTCGCCGAACCGACCGATCCGTTCGCGCTGCAGGCGCGCCACGACCTGCAGACGGCGCTGACGGCGCTCGAAAAACGCATTGCCGACATGCGCGTGCTGCAGCACGCGGCGCTGCAGCAGCTGCCGATGATCCGCATGGTGCAGGCGAACAACCGCATGCTGATCGAGAAGTTCCACACCATCAAGGACCTGACGGTGCCGGCATGGAAGCGTCAGTTCATGCTGGCACTGTCGCTGAACGAGCAGAAGAACGCAGTTCAGCTTGCGACCTCGATCGACGACGCGACCAACCAGTTCCTGCTGGAGAACGCCCGGCTGCTGAAGGACAACACGATCGCCACCGCGAAGGCCAACCAGCGGCTGGTGATCGACGTCGACACGCTGCGCCAGGTCCACGATTCGCTGCTTGCGACGATGCAGGAAGTGATCCAGATCAACCGCGACGGCGTGCAGCAGCGCGCGACGATCAGTGCGCAGCTGCAGACGATGCGAACGGCGATGACACAGCAGTTCAACGCACGGGCATGAACGCGGGCGCGGCCGCCACGCCCGCGGAGGGCGCGGCGCTCGAGGGACGGATCCGCCGGCTGCGCTGGCGCACGATCGCGGTCGGCATAGTGGGCGCGCTCGCGGCGCTGGCTGGCCTGCTGCTCCTGGGAGCAGCGCTGGGCGACGCGTACCGCGAGACCTTCCGCGGCTCGGGCGATGTGCAGCTGGCCTTCCATCTGCCCTCGGCGCTGCGCGCGGAACGCCTGAACCTCCTGCCATGGCTGTGCGTCGGACTCGCGATCGTCGGCACCTGGGGAATGTCGACCGGCCGCATCCGCCGGCTCTACTGCCTGGTCGCGTATGCGCTGATGGCGGCGACCGCGATCGCCGACGTCGCGTTCGCGACACCGATGCGCCAGCCCCTGTTCCACCTGCCAAGCGGGATCGAGCGCATGTTCAACGAGGGCCGCTTCACGGAGGTCGAACGACTGGTCGACGAGCAGCCGGACAGAAGCGTCGCCGCCGCCTACGTCAAGGCGCAGATCGGCCTTCGGGTCGGCGATCGCAGGATGGTCGTCAAGCACGGCACCTCCCTGCTCGAGCTGGTCGACAGATTCGTCTATCGGATCGACGCAGACCCGGCGGAGCAGATGGTGCTCGCCGAACAGGTCGGCGACTTCCGGGCCGACGTGGTCCACGCGATCGACCGCGCCATCCACGGCGCACCGGTCGGCCAGGTCGGACTGACCGTCGAAGGACAGGCCCGCGGCCGTCTCGGAGCGTGGGTGCAGGTCGCAACGACCGGGGTCATCGGACTGGCGGCGGTGCTGGCGGGGGCCCTGCTGACCTGGACCTGGCGGCGCATGCGCGCAAACCTGCTGCGCATCGACGAACTGGTGCGCGCCTGACGGCGGGCGGCTCGACAGTTGCGCCCCGTCGCGGCGCCCGGCAGCGACGACGGATGCTCAGTGCACCGTCGCGGGCACCCTGCCGCGCACCAGGCGTCCGGGCAGGTCCCCGGTCGCCTCGCCGTTGCGGTACACGACCCGGCCGGACACGATGGTCGCCTCGTAGCCCTGCGCGCCCTGCAGGAAGCGCCGGCCGCCGGCGGGCAGGTCGAAGGCCAGCCGCGGACGCTCGATCTTCAGCCGCGCCATGTCGATCACGTTCAGATCGGCCTTGTAGCCCGGCGCGATCACGCCCCGGTCGGCGAGCCCGACCGCCTGCGCGTTGCGCGCCGTCAGCAGGTTCACCAGCAGCGGCAGCTCGAGGCGGCCGTGGTCGCGGTCGCGGCCCCAGTGGGTCAGCAGGTAGGTGGTGAAGCTGGCGTCGCAGATCGCCGCGACGTGGGCGCCGCCGTCGCCGAGCCCGAGCAGCGCGTTCGGATGCGTCAGCATCTCGGGGCAGTGGTCCAGCGAGCCCTTGGCGTAGTTGGCGAAGGGCGCGAGCAGCAGCTCGCGGCCTTCGTCGCCCAGCATCAGGTCGTAGCAGACCTCGAGCGGCGAGCGGCCCTCGCGCTGAGCGATCGCCGCGATCGACATGTCGGGCGACGGCTCGTAGTTCGGCGTGCTGCCCAGCGGATAGACGCAGCTGTAATCGTAGGGCCGCTGGTCGACGCGCAGATGCGGATGATGCTCGGCCTCGAGCAGGATGCGGGCGCGCACGGCCGGGTCGCGCATCGCGGCGACCATCTCGGCAAGCGGCCGGTCGCGCAGCGCCTGCAGGGTCGGCGATCCGTGCAGCGGGCTGCGGCTGGTCTGCAATCCGAACAGCACCCCCACCGGTCGCGGCGGCACCTGCGCGGCGATCTTCAGGCCGCCCTCGGAGGCCTCGTGGATGCGCGCGAGCATGTCGCGCCAGCCGTCCGGCGCACGATGGCTCTGCGCCAGCGAGATCGACAGCGGGCGGCCCGAGGCGCGCGCAATGCGGAAGATCATGCCGAGCTCGTCGCCCTGGCTGCGCGCGAAGTCGGAGATGAACTGCAGCACACCGGTGCCGGCATCGCTCAGGCCCAGCGCGATGCCGGTGAGTTCGTCCTCGGTCGCCTTCAGCGACGGCGTCGGGTCGCCCTTGATGCTGCGGTGGTTGAGCGAGCGCGAGGTCGAGAAGCCCAGCGCGCCGGCGCGGACCGCATCCGCCGTCAGCGCGCGCATCTGCATGATGTCGCGCGCGTTGGCCGGCTCGAGGTCGACGGCACGCTGGCCCATCACGAACACGCGCAGCGCGCCGTGCGGCACCTGTGCGGCGACGTCGATGTCGCGCGGCCCGCGCTCGAGGAAGTCGAGATACTGCGGGAACGATTCCCACTGCCAAGGAATGCCCTCGTGCAACGCAGCACCGGGAATGTCCTCGACACCCTCCATCAGCTCGATCAGGCAGTCGCGGTCGTGCGCGCGCACCGGCGCGAAGCCGACCCCGCAGTTGCCCATCACCGCGGTGGTGACGCCGTGCGCGCTCGAGGGCTGCATGCGCGTGTCCCAGCTCGCCTGTCCGTCGTAGTGGGTGTGGATGTCGACGAAGCCCGGCGTCACCAGCCGGTCGCGCGCGTCGATCTCGGTCGCGCCCTTGCCGGCGACCTCGCCCACCGCCACGACTCGCCCGTCGGACACCGCGACGTCGGCCTGTTTCAGGGGATTGCCAAGACCGTCGGCCACCTGGCCGCCGCGGATGATCAGGTCGAACTGTGTGGACACGCGGACTCTCCTGCTGCATGGGCGCGCTCGGCGCGTCCCGTCGGTTGATCGACGATCGGCCGAAGACCGGCCAACGGTTTTGCCTGCCGGAACATCCGGAACTCCGCCGGGATGTTAGTCCGACGAAATCGGAGCGTCTGCTCTGTCGAGCCTGTCGTTTCGACGAGCCGGCGCACGGATAGAGTTTCGACTTGCAAAACCTCCTGCACCACTGGGCAGGGGCTTCGATGGTGCCATATCCGCGGCAGCGAATCGAGTCGGGCGTGCCGTGCTTGTGGCCTGCCGTGCTGTGGCGTGCCCGTGCCGCGCGCGTCGCGCCGTGCCGTGCGCCTCGGGCGAGTCGTCCGGGGCGGGTTGCAGCGCCCTCAGGAACGACGGCGCGCCGGCAGCCCCAACGCCACCAGCGCTCCGAGCAGGTTGCCGCCGCCGGCGATCAGCACCGCCGCGCCGTACCCCTGGGTCCGGTCGAACAGCCACCCTGCCAGGATCGGCAGGCTGACGGCGGCGATGCACCAGGCGATGTACAGCCGGCCCGCGACGCGGCCGAAGGCGTTGCGGTGCCAGTACTGCGCGATCGCCCCCGCGGTCAGCCCGGACATGAAGCCGTAGCCCATGCCGATCATCGCCAGCGCCGGCACCGCCACCAGCGGCCCTGGCCAGAAGGTCAGCGCCAGCGCACCCGCCAGCGACCAAAGGTGCGCGAAGGTCGCGACGCGCGGCACGGAGAACCGGTCGACCAGCCAGCCGCCGCCGATGCGCGCGGCGGCGATCGCTCCGGTGATGAAGGTGGTGGCGCCCAGCGCCAGTGCGGTGCGGCCGCCGTAGGCCTGGACGATGCCGGCGGCCTGGCTCATCACGGTCAGCCCCGCGGCAGCGGCCAGGAAGAACACCGCGAACATGCGCGCGAACAGCCCCCAGCGCGGATCGTGACTGTCGCCGCCGGCGGCGGCTGCGTCGTGCATGCGGATGTCGGCCAGCCGCAGCAGCCAGGCCGTCACCAGCGTCGCGACGAGCACCGTCAGGGCCAGCAGAATCAGCGTCGTGCGCAGGCCGTGTGCCGCGATCGCGATGCCGAACAGCGGCGCGCCGATCATCGCGCCAAGCGGATAGAGGCCGACGACATAACCGTTCACCAGCCCGCTGCCCGAGCGCAGCGTCTGGTTGACGCCCTGCTGCACGACGATGAAGCCGATGCCGCCGCCCAGCCCGAACAGCACGCCGTAGCCGACGGCCAGCTGCGCCAGGCCGTTCGCGGTCGCGGTCAGGTACAGGCCGAGCGCACTGCCCGCTCCGGCCAGCAGCGTGACGACAGCAGGCGGCAGGCGGCGATACAGCGCCGGCGCGAGGTTCATGCCCAGCGTCAGGCTGATCGTCGCGAGCGCGAACACGAAGGTCATCTGCGTGCGGCCGATGGCGAGCATCGCCTCCATCGGCTTCAGAAACACGCTGAACGCGTAGATCGTGCCGAACGGCAGGTTCAGCGCGGTTGCCGCGGCAATCGCGGCGATCGAGCGCTGGCGCTGCGTCCAGCGCGGGCGTCCGTCCGCGCCCCCGGCGGACTGCGCGTCCGCCTGCCCGTGCGGGTCGGCCACTCAGTGCACCGAGCGGACCTGACCGCCCCAGTAGCGCACGCGCAGCGCCTTCTTGTCCGGCTTGCCAAGCCCGGTCAGCGGCAGGCTGTCGGCGAAGTCGACCGACTTCGGGGCCTGCACCGCGCCCTTGTGCTCGCGCACCAGCGCGATCAGTTCCTCGGGCGACACGCTGGCGCCGGCGCGCAGCACGACCACCGCCTTGACCGCCTCGCCCCACTTCGGGTCCGGCACCCCGATCACGGCGGCGGCCGCGACCGCCGGGTGCTGCGTCAGCACGTCCTCGACCTCGCGCGGATAGACGTTGAAGCCGCCGCTGATGATCATGTCCTTGGATCGGTCGACGATGTACAGGAAGCCGTCTGCGTCGGCGCGCGCCAGATCTCCCGTGTACAGCCAGCCGTTGCGCAAGGCCTTGGCCGTCTCGTCGGGCTTGTTCCAGTAGCCCTTCATCACCAGCGGACCGCGCGCGCAGATCTCGCCGACCTCGCCGAGCGGCACCTCGTTGCCGGCGTCGTCGAGCAGCCGCACCTGGCTGTTGGCGATCGGCCGTCCGCACGAAGCCAGCCGGTGCGGATAACGCTCGGGGTCGTGGTCGATCCGGCGCAGCACCGTCAGCGTATTGGGCGCCTCGGACTGCGCGTAGATCTGCATGAACACCGGACCGAACACGCGCATGCCCTCCTTCAGCCGCGCGGGCGACATCGGCGCGGCGCCGTAGATGATCAGCTGCAGCGACGACAGGTCCGCGCCCGCCAGCCGCGGATGGTCCAGCAGCACGTAGATCATCGTCGGCACGAGGAAGGTCGCGGTGATGCGATGGCGCGCCACGAGATCCAGGAAGCGGTCGGCGTCGAAGCCCTTGCTCATCACGAAAGTGCCCGAACGCAACAGCACCGCCATGATCATCGCGCCAGCGGCGTGCGTGATCGGCGTCATCGCCAGGAAGCGCACCTCGACCGGCCAGTCCCACTCGGAGAGTTCGGCCATCACCATCGTCACGTGCACGCGCTGCGTGTGGGTCACGCCCTTGGGCTTGCCGGTGGTGCCGCCGGTGTACACCAGCGTGCAGAGGTCGTCGGCGGCGGCTTCGGCCACCAGCGGCCGGGGCTGCAGGCGCGCGGCCTGCGCAAGAATGTCGTCGCCGAACGCGCCGGGGCCCAGGCCCAGCACCGTGGCCAGGGTCGGCACGCGCGCAGCCAGCGCCTGCGCGCGCTCGCCGAACGTGTCCGGATCGAAGAACAGCGTGCGCACCTCGGAATCCTCGAGCAGGTAGGCATGATCGTCCTCCGAGCCCAGGGGGTGCATCCAGGTGATGCGCAGGCCCATCAGGTAGGCGGCCGCGGTGCCCATGAAGGCTTCGGGCCGGTTCGACGACAGCACGGCGATGGCGTCGCCGTGGCGCAGACCGCGCGCCTTCAGCGCCTGCACGAAGCAGCTGAGCTGCTCGCCGAATTCGCGGTAGGTGATCGACCGGTCGTCGAGCACGAATGCGACGCGGTCGCCGCCGCGCTGCACCGCGCGCACGACCAGCTCGCCCATGCTGCACTCGTCGTACAACGGATCGCGTCCGTGCATCGCTGCCCCCTTTGTTCGTTATCGCGGGGATTCTGCCCGAGAACCCCGAGCCGAACATGCGCAATCTCATGGCGGGCTGCAGGCGTGCTCGCGACGGCGCCAGTCTCCCAGTCGCTCAGACGGCGGGCTTGCCGCCGGCCAGCAGCGCCTTCAGCTGCCCCAGGCGCGCGCGCGCGTCCGCGCCGTCGGTCGAACGCGACGGTGGCGCCGCGGCCAGCTTCATCTCGGCCAGGAAGCGCGACGGCTCGCGCGGATACGACTCGCGAGCCCGGCGCCGCTGCTTGCACCAGGTGATCGTGAGACTGCGCTGCGCGCGCGTGACGGCCACGTACATCAGACGCCGTTCCTCTTCGATGCGCGAAGGCGCTTCGGGCTCGTCGTCGTCGAGCTTCTGGTCGCCCTGGTGCGGCAGCAGTCCCTCTTCGCAGCCGACGATGAACACGTGCGGGAACTCGAGCCCCTTGGACGCGTGGATCGTCGTGAGACGGACCGCGTCGCGATCCTCGTCGTTGCGGTCGAGCTGCGACAGGATTGCGACCGACTGCGCGAGCTGCGGCCAGCGTCGAGCCGTCGTCGTCGGCGCGCTTCTTCATCCAGTCGACGAAGTCGCAGACGTTCTGCCAGCGCGCGGCGGCGGCCTTGTCGTCGAGCGTGTCGTAGCAGGTAGGCGCGATAGCCGATCGCGGCGACGAGATCGTCGATGACCTGCGCTGCCGGCTCGCGCGCTGCGCGCTTCGCGATCCGCACGACGAACGCACCGAACTCGCGCAGCGGCTCCGAGCTGGCGCGCGGCGAGCTGCGTCTCGATGCCGGTCTCGAACAGCGCGGCGAACATCGACTGGTGCCGCTGGCCCGAGTAGCGGCCGAGCACCTCGAGGGTCGCGGTGCCGACGCCGCGCTTGGGCGTGGTGATCGCGCGGATGAAGGCGGGATCGTCGTCGTCGTTGGCCAGCAGGCGCAGATAGGCCATCAGGTCGCGGATCTCCGCGCGCTCGAAGAACGACTGCCCGCCCGACAGCACGTACGGGATCTTCTCCTTGCGCAGCGCCTGCTCGAGCACGCGCGCCTGGTGGTTGCCGCGGTACAGCACCGCGTAGTCGGAGAACTTGCCGCGGCGCTCGAACTTGTGCGCCTGCAGCCGCATCGCGACCGACTCGGCCTCGTGCTCGTCGGAGTCGCAGGCCACCACCGTGATCGGGTCGCCCACGCCGTGCTCGGACCACAGCTTCTTGTCGTGCAGCTTCGGGTTGTGCGCGATCAGCTGGTTGGCGGCGGTGCAGGATGGTGACGCTGGATCGGTAGTTCTGTTCGAGCTTGATCACCTTCAGCGCCGGGAAGTCGCTGCCGAGGCGCGCGAGGTTTTCCAGCGTCGCGCCGCGCCAGCCGTAGATCGACTGGTCGTCGTCGCCGACCGCGGTGAACGCAGCGCGCGGGCCGGCGAGCAGTTTCAGCAGCTCGTACTGGCAGGTGTTCGTGTCCTGGTATTCGTCGACCAGCAGGTAGCGCAGCCGTTCGCGCCAGGCCTGCGCGACCTCCGGCTCGTCGGCGCAGCAGCTTGACCGGCAGCCGGATCAGGTCGTCGAAGTCGACCGCCTGGTAGGCGGAGAGCGTCGCGGCGTAGTCGCGGTACGCGCGCGCGAACTGGTGCTCGGTCGCGTCGGCGCGCCGATGCCGCCGCGGCCTCGTCGGGCCGACCATCGCGTTCTTCCACAGCGAGATCCTCGCTCTGCGCGGCGCGCAGCAGCTTGCGGTCGGTGGTCGCCAGAGACTGCTGGACGATGGCCAGTGCGTCGTCCGCTGTCGAGGATCGAGAAGCTCGCCTTCAGACCGAGCCGCTTGCAGTCGCGGCGCAGCATCTGCACGCCGAGCGAGTGGAAGGTGCTGACCAGCGGGCGCTCGCCCTCGGGCAGCCTCACCAGCTTCGCGAGGCGCTCCGCCATCTCGGTGGCGGCCTTGTTGGTGAACGTGATCGCGGCGATCGACTTCGGGCGGATTCCCGATTCGACAGGTGCACGATCTTCTGCGTGATCACCCGCGTCTTGCCGCTGCCCGCGCCGGCGATGACCAGGCAGGGGCCGTCGAGGTAGCGGACGGCTTCGCGCTGGGCGGGTTCAGAGGGGTGGCGACATCGTGGGGCGCGGAGTTTAGTCAGCGTCGGCCTCGTACGCTTCGCGTGCCCTGCCCGCCCGCGGCTCACGCCCATCGAGCTGCGCCCGACGATTGGCGATGCCCGGACGACTGCTATTCTCGCCGCATGGGTTCGTTCAGCGTTGCCTTGCTCGAAGCGTTGCTGTCCGCCGGCGTCTCGCACGAGCGTGCCCGGGCGGTCGTAGACCTGTTCGACCGCTCGGTCGACGAGCGTTACGGACTGCACGCCCAGGTGCTGGCCACAAAGCGGGACGTGGCGGAAATCGGCCGCGAGATGGCGGAGCTCGCGAGACCCAGACTCGAATTGCCGGAGGAAAGGCAGACTCGGAGGCGTCTTGCCCATCTGCACGGCGAATTTAGCGCGCAGATCGCCGAAACGAAGGCCGATCTCGTCAAGTGGGCGCTCGCGGCGCTCACTGCGCAGACCGCACTCCTGCTCGGCGCGATCAAGCTGCTTCTGAGCGTAGTCCGTTGCGCGCCGCCCGCCGCTGGTCTGGTCCTGGCACAGGTTACGCAGCCACTCGCTCGCGCGCGCGCCGCTCGAATCAAAAGGCGACCGCTCAGATCTCCAGCGGGTCGACCTCCAGCTGCCAGCGCACCGGCGTGCGCAGCGCGTCCAGCCGGGCGAGCCAGCGGTCCAGGAACGCGTGCAGTGCGGACCGCGAGGCCGACTCGAGCAGCAGCTGGGCGCGCTCCCTGCCTGCCAGGCGCATCAGCGGCATCGGCACCGGGTCGTAGACCGCCACGCCGGGCGCCTGCTCGCCCTCCGAGGGCTCCGCTCCGTGCCCGGCGCCGCCGCGCCGGCCCGACGGCCGCTCGCGAGCGCCTTCGCCTGCGCGAGGAACTCCAGCGCTGCGTCCAGCGTGCGCGCCTCCGCCCGCAGCAGCGCCTGGTGCACGAACGGTGGCAGCTCGGCACCCGCCGTTCGTCGAGCTGCGAGCGTCGCGAAGCCGGCGTAGTCGTGGCGGCCGAGTGCGTCGAACAGCGGATGCGCCGGAAACCGCGTCTGCACGATCACCTGTGCTGTCGCCGCCGCCGCGGCCGGCGCGGCCGGCCACCTGCATCAACACCGAGAACAGCCTCTCTGGCGCGCGGAAATCCGACGAATAGAGCCCGCTGTCGGGATCGACGACCGCCGACCAGCGACAGCCGCCGGAAGTCGTGCCCCTTGGCCAGCATCTGCGTGCCCACCAGGAGGTCGACCTCCCCGGCATGCGCGGCGTCGATCACCTCGCGGGCAGCGTCGCGCCGTCGCGCGACGTCGCGATCGAGCGGCCTACGCGCGCGCCGGGAAACAGTTCGCTTCAGCCCCTCCTCGAGGCGCTGTGTTCCGCGACCGAGCGGGGTGAGGTCGACGTTGCCGCAGTCGGGACAGGCCCGAGGCACGGCCTGCTCCGCGCTGCAGTGGTGGACAGACGAGCCGGTAGCGCGCGGCGGCACCGCGCCCGGAACCTTCGGCCGCGGCGCGGTGCAGCACGCGGAACGACGAGCACGCGTCTCGCAGCGGCTGAGCCAGCCGCAGGCCTCGCAGCTCAGCACCGGTGCGTACCCGCGCCGATTGATGAAGACCAGCGACTGTTCGCCGCGCGCGAGGGCGGCGCCGAGCGCTTCGACGGACTCGGGCGCGAGGCTGTGCTGCAGCCGGCGACCGCGGGGGTCGACCAGCCGCAGCCGCGGCAGCTCCGCTCCGCTGACACGCCCGGGCAGCGACAGGCGGGTATAGCGTCCGCGCTCGCAGGCGAACCAGGTCTCGAGCGAGGGCGTGGCGGAGCCGAGCACGACCGGCACACTGCACTGCGACGCGAGCGCCACCGCCAGATCGCGCGCCGAATACCGCACCCCTTCCTGCTGCTTGTAGGAGGGGTCGTGTTCCTCGTCGACGACGATGCCGGCCAGCCCGGGCAAGGGCGTGAACACCGCCAGGCGGGTGCCGATGACGAGGCGCACCCGTCCTTCGGCTGCCGCCAGCCACTGCGTGGCGCGCTCGCCGTCGGGCAGGTCGCTGTGCAGCACGGCCACCGGATGCGCCGGGAAGCGCGCCGCCACCTGTCCGAGCAGCTGCGGCGTCAGCGCGATCTCCGGCACCAGCAGCAGTGCCTGCGCGTCGGGGCCGGATGCCAGCAGACGCTCGATCCAATTCAGATAGACCTCGGTCTTGCCGCTGCCGGTCACACCGTGGAGCAGGAACACCCGGAACCCCGCGGCGGCGTCGAGCGCCGCCAGCGCGGCGGCCTGCGCATCGGTGGGCACCGGCGCGGGTTCGTCGCCGGGTTGGTCCGGCGTCGTGGACATCGCCGTGTTGGTGCCGGCGGCGGCGTTGGCGGCGTTGGCGGCGTTGGCGGCGTTGGCGGCAGTGGCGGCAGTGGCGGCAGTGGCGTTGGCGGCGGCGTTGGCGGCAGTGGCGTTGGCGGCGGCGTTGACCGGGCTGCGCAGGCGCGCACGGTCGAAGGCCGAGCCGCGCGCCCGTGTCCCGGGCACCGCGCGGAACAGCTTGGGGATCGCGGGCAGAGCGACCTCGCCAAATCCGCGGTGGTAGTAGCGGGCGGCGAACCGGACCAGAGTCAGCCACGAATGCGGCAGCGGCGGCGCGGACTCGACGGGGCCGATCACGGACCGCAGCCGCTGCGGATCGACCGGTGTGTCGGCGACGAGCTCGATCACCAGACCGATCCGCCGCCCCCGCCCCCACGGCACCAGCACCCAGGCGCCGGGTTCCAGACGGTCGCGCAGCGCCTCGTCGAAGGTGTAATCGAAACCCTCACCACTGGGGATTTCCAGGGCGACACGCGCGAATCGCCCGGCCCGCGCTTCATTCACAGCGAGAATTCACTTTAAGTTCGGTAACTAAATCGAAGCGCAGTCGACACATTTCCCACTCGTTCACAGATCCTGTGGATAAAACTGTGATCAACTCTGCCCGACCGCCCGGAAATCCGCGCCAAATCTGGACGGAAGGTCATTTGCCCGGGAAATGTGCAGAAAAAAGCCATTGATTTTCAATGACTTGCAAATTCTGTCGCCATCGTGGCGGGGGAGTATCGTCCGTCCGACGGAGGCCTTGACAAGTGTGCATAAGTCAGTGCCTGCCTGCGTCCGGGACCAGCATTTGTGCGCCTCGGCGAGGCGCGCAGATGCGTGAAAACGATCAGAGTGAGGACGCGCTAGCGCCGCGAGCGCGCATTTCCCGGCTATAGGTGTGGACCGCATCGACCAGAGCCGCAACGCTGTCCGGTGGCGTGTGCAAGGAGATGCCATGCCCCAGGTTGAACACGTGACCGGCACCCGCCTGCGGCACGCCGAAGCTCTCCAGCACCTTCTGCACCTCTGCCCGAATCTGCTGCGGCTCGGCCATCAGCGCCATCGGATCGAGGTTGCCCTGCAGCGCGCAGCGCTCGCCCACCCTGGCCCGCGCCTGCCCGAGATTGACGGTCCAGTCGACGCCGACGGCATCACAGCCCGCGGCCGCGATCTGTTCCAGCCAGAGCCCACCCCCCTTGGTGAAGACGATGCAAGGCACCTGCTCCTCGCGCTGAGGCTGGCCGGGGCCGCCCGCGACCCGCCGCACACGGACGAGGCCGTCGATCACCCGCCTGACATAGGCCAGCGAGAAGCGCTGGAACGCGCCATCTGCCAGCACGCCTCCCCAGGAATCGAAGATCATCACCGCCTGGGCACCCGCCTCGATCTGGGCATTGAGATAAGCGGTGACGGCGCGGGCGTTCACGTCCAGGATGCGGTGCAGCAGGTCGGGCCGCCGGTACAGCATCGTCTTGATCTGGCGGAAGTCGTCGCTGCCGCCACCTTCGACCATGTAGCAGGCCAGCGTCCAGGGGCTGCCCGAGAATCCGATCAGCGGCACGCGGCCGCCGAGCGCGCTGCGGATCGTCCGGACGGCATCGGTCACGTAGCGCAGCTCGGCGCCGGGATCGGGGACCGCCAGCGCCGCCACCGCGGCTTCGTCACGGACGGGACGCTCGAACTTGGGCCCCTCGCCCTCTGCGAAATAGAGCCCCAGGCCCATCGCGTCGGGCACGGTCAGGATGTCGGAGAACAGGATCGCCGCATCCAGCGGGTAGCGCTCGAGCGGCTGCAGCGTCACCTCGCAGGCCAGCTCGGGGTTCTTGCACAGCTGAAGGAAGCTGCCCGCGCGTTTGCGCGTGGCGTTGTACTCGGGCAGGTAACGGCCCGCCTGCCGCATCAGCCAGACCGGCGTGTAATCGGTGGGTTCGCGGCGCAGCGCGCGCAGAAAGGTGTCGTTGATCAGCTGGGTCACGGCGGATTCCGGTTCGGGCGTGTTCTTGGGCCGGCGCGGCGCTGGCGCGAATGCCGCGCAGGCGCTTCGGCCGCGACGATACACCGTCGGGGCCCACGCTCCAGGCCGGGGCGACGCGCTGCAGCCGGTCTGCGCTACAGCTGCTTGTGAGTACCGTCGCAGAGCGGCGACTTGCCCGACTGCTTGCATCCGCAGAAGTAGACGGTGCCGCTCGCCGTGGCGGTGTACTTCACCGGCGAGAATGGCCCGCCCTTGTGGCTGCCGTCGCAAAAAGGCTGCCGGCTGCTCTTTCCGCAGGCGCACCACCAGTAGTCCTTGCCTGCCTCGACCACCACGGGAAACGGGGACCGCGCAGCAATTTCGGGTTTGCTCACAACTTGCTCCCAGCGGGAATGACGAGCGGCCAGTCTACCGGAGCGGCGAGCCGCAGACATGCGCAAGGGGCATCCGAACGGGCGCATCATGCGGACTAGGCACATCGTGCGGGATCACCAGAGACACGACACGGGGGAAACGTGAGCACCACCGACCATTCGATGTTCGACGCGGGAGACGTCGTGCTGCAGTCCGGGCGCACCTTCCCGTCGATGAAGATCGCCTACAAGACCTGGGGCGCGCTGAACGCGGACCGATCGAACGTGATCGTCTACCCGACCTCGTTCAGCGCACAGCACCACGACACGCAGTGGCTGATCCGACCGGGTGGCGCGCTCGACCCCGAGCGCTTCTTCATCGTGATCCCGAACCTGTTCGGCAACGGGCTGTCGTCGTCGCCGTCGAACACGCCGTGGCCCCTGACCGGCGACCGCTATCCGAACATCACCTACCTCGATGCGGTGCGGGTGCAGCGGCGGCTGCTGCAGGAAGTGTTCGGGATCGATCGGATCCGGCTCGTCTACGGCTGGTCGATGGGTGCGATGCAGGCCTATCACTGGGCGAGCGCCTTCCCGGATCAGGTCGAACGCATCGCGGTGGTCTGCGGATCGGCCCGCTGCTCGCCGCACAACCAGGTGTTCATCGAAGGGGTTCGCGCGGCGCTGACGGCCGACCCGGCCTACCTCGACGGCGCCTTCACCGCGCGGCCGGTGCGCGGCTATCGTGCGATGGGCCGGCTGTATGCCGGCTGGGCGATGTCGCAGGAGTTCTATCGCGAGGAGCTGTGGCGCACGGTCGGCTTCACGTCGCTGGAGGACTATCTGGTGCGAAACTGGGAGGCGAACTTTTCGCGCCGCGATGCCGCCGACCTGCTCGCGCAGCTGTGGACCTGGCAGCACGGCGACATCAGCGCCAACGACCGCTTCGGCGGCGACCTGCCTGCCGCGCTGCGGGCGATCCAGGCGAAGGTGCTGCTGATGCCGGGCGATCACGACCTGTACTTCCGCGTCGAAGACAATCGCCGGGAACTCGAACACCTGCGTCACGGCACGTTGCTGCCGATCCCCTCCGTCTGGGGCCATCGCGCGGGCAATCCCTCGCAGTGCCCGCAGGACGCGGCGTTCATCGAGTCCGCGGTGCGCGAACTGCTCGCCTCCTGATCCGCGGCGGGCAAGCGCCGATGACGCCAGGCCGCCCCCGGGATCCGGCACGGCCGCGCGCATGTCCACGGGGCCGGAGCGCGCCCCTCGAGCGGGCGGGCTACTCGCTGTGGGCTGCCGAGGGTCCGAGCGCGTCCGGCCTGGTCAGCGCCCGTACCGTCGCCGACCTGAACTCCATGTAGTAGGTCGTGCCGGTGATGACTACCGCGCCGGCCAGCAGCAGCCACGGGTTGATGAGCCAGACGAGCAGCGGGATCGCGTAGTAGTACGCCCTGAGGCCCTGGGCGAAATTGCTGCCGGCCAGTTCGTTCAGACTCGACGCCTGCGCGACGAGTCGGTCGTCGGCGACCTGATGCTCCAGCCGGGTCGGATAGGCGCCGATGACGATGCCCGCCAGGTTGAACTGCCGCAGCGACCACGTGAAGCGCAGGAAGGCGTAGACGAAGACCAGCGTCAGGGCCAGGGCCTTGATCTCGAGAAGCTCCTGCGTGGTGCGGGACGCGAAGGGCAGACCCTGAAGCACCTCGGCGCTCTTCTCGATCGTGCCGAGGATCGCAAACAGCCCACCCAGGATCAGCAGCGTGGTCGACGAGAAGAAGGTGGCGCTCTGCATCAGGCTGCCGATCAGCGTGACATCGGCGATCCGGTTGTCGCGCCGATAGGCTTCGCGCATCCAGACCCGGCGATAGTGCGCGAGCGACGCCATCAGGCTCGGGCGGCGGGCGACGGCGCGGTCCGCCCACACGGCATAGGCCAGCCAGAGCAGTGCCCAGACGGCGAGACCGATCCAGTCCAGGCGGGTGAGCGCGTTCATCGATCGGCAGGGGTGGCGGCCGGCTCCGGCGCCGAGGGAGCGAGCAGGGCCGGCAAAGCGTCCGCCCCCAGGACCGACACGCCGGGGCCGCTGCGCCGCATCGCGGCGAGCGCGCAGCGCGCCACCTGCTCCGCGGTCATCGTCGGGATCGAGCGCGGCATCATCAGCATCTGCAGGCTGAGGTAGACGTTGGCGACGCGCTGCAGCAAGTTGCCGGCGCTGCTGGCCGCAGGCAGCACCGGGCGCAGGATCGTCAGGCTGGCTAGCGGCAGCTGCGCCACGTCGAGCTCGAGCTGGCCGCTCAGTCCGCGATGGAAACTACCCATCTGCTGCCATGCCGAGGTCGGGACGAGCAGCACCATGCGCTGCGCGCCGGCGTCGACGGCGCACTTCGCCACCGCAAGCGCGCTCGCGGCGTGCACCTGGACGAAAGGCGCATCGCGGCCGTAGAACGAGCGCGTCCCGGGATCACCAGGCGCGCCGATCACGATGAACGCGTCGTCGACCGGCGGAAGCGCGTCGCGTCCCGCGAGGACCAGCGCGCGCATGCCCATCGCCATCGGCGCGTCGGCCAGCGCCACCACCTGCCGGTAGTCGCCGCAACCGAGCAGCCGGTTCAGCAGCGCCTCCCCCTGACGCCCGTTGGCGCCGGCCAGCAAGGCCACGCGGCCGGCACGCGACGACCCGGCCCGCCGCGCCGAGGTCCCGGCGGCGGACAGAGCCGGTTGCAGCAGCCCGCTCAACGGCGGCTCAGATCACCAGCTCGACCAGCGCCGGGCCCTTGACCGCGAGCGCCCGCGCCAGCTCGCGGCCGAACTCGCCGAGGCTGGTCGCGCGCGCCGCCTCCAGCCCCATGCCGCGCGCCAGCGACACCCAGTCGAGATCGGGGCGATCGAGCGTCAGCATGTCGGTGGCGCGCGGCCCGGGCGTGCCGGCACCGACGCCCGCGAGTTCGCCGCGCAGGATCTGGTACGCGCGGTTCGCGAAGATTACGACCGTGACGTTCAGGTTCTCGCGCGCCATCGTCCACAGCGCCTGCAGCGTGTACATGCCGCTGCCGTCGCCCTCGAGCGCAATCACCTTGCGGTCGGGGGCGGCGATCGCCGCGCCGGCGGCCGAGGGCAGGGCGAAGCCGATCGATCCGCCGGTCGACGTCAGCCAGTCGTGCGGCAGGGCGCCCAGCGTGCTGGTCGCGAAGCCCCGGCCCATCGTGACCGACTCGTCGACGACGATCGCGTTTTCGGGGATCAGCACCGACAGCACCTGGGCGATTCCTTCGGCATCCACCTTGCCCTCGGGCAACGCGAGGTTGGTGTTGCGTTCGGCGACGCCTTTCGGAGCGAGTTTCGCCGCACCGAGCTCGTCGCCGAGCGCCTGCAGCGCACCCAGCAGATCGTCGCCGACCGTCGCGAGCGTCGTCAGCTGCGCGTCGGGCGCGGCCAGCAGCCCGGGCTTGCCCGGGTAGGCGAAGAAGCCGACCGGACGCGTCGTACCAACCAGCACGATGCGCTTGAAGCGCGCCAGCGCGTTGGTCGCGACGTCCACCACGTAGGGGACCCGCGGCGCGATCACACGCCCGGCGCCGCGCTCCTGGCGGGCGGCGGGGAATTCGGCCATCAGCGCGCAGCCGGTCGCGGCAGCGATCCGGCCGGCCGCTTCCAGGGCTTTGGCGCGCAGCGCGACGCCGCCCAGCAGCAGCAGCGTCGGCTCCCCCGACCGCAGCGCGCGCGCGGCCTCGGCGATCGCCGTCGGCGACGCGGCCGGCCGCGCCGGCGCGGCCATCGCGGCCGCCGCCGGGATCGCAGCGTCGGCCGGAACCTCGGTCCAGGCCGTGTCGGCCGGCAGGATCAGGGTCGCGATCCGACCCGGCGCGGTCTTCGCCTGGCGGATCGCTTCGGCGCCATCCTTCGCGATGTCGGCCGAGGACTTGCTGCTGTGGACCCAGTGCGACATCGGGCGCGCGACGCCGGCGATGTCCGAGGTCAGCGGCGCGTCGAGCTCGAGGTGCTTGATCGCATGGTCGCCGACGATGTTGACCACGCCGGAGCCCGCCTTCTTCGCGTTGTGCAGATTCGCCAGGCCGTTGGCCAGCCCGGGACCGAGGTGCAGCAGGGTCGACGCCGGCTTGTCGGCGATCCGGTAATACCCGTCGGCGGCGCCGGTGACGACGCCCTCGAACAGGCCGAGCACGCAGCGCATGCCGGGCACTTTGTCGAGTGCCGCGACGAAGTGCATCTCCGAGGTGCCTGGATTGGTGAAACACACGTCCACATCGCCGGCCAGCAGCGTGTGAACCAGTCGTTCGGCTCCGTTCATGGGTCTCCTGCCTATCGTTGGTTCGGGTGCATCCGATTATCGGGCCAGGGCGCCGGATTTGCGCGCGTGCTGCGGGGATTTGCGCCCGCGGCGCCGGAAAAACAAACGCCCGCCGAGGAAGGCGGGCGTCGTGCGGGTGGCTGGCGGGGCGCGCCACCGGCGGGCGGTGCCGCCTTCGCCTGCGTCTACCTGCCGCTGCGGAACTTGCGCAGCGCGGCGATCTGAGCCGCCATCGTCGCGAACTCGCGCCTGCGCGCGCGCGAAGTCGATGTCGCTCTTGGCGTTGGCCATCGCCTCCTCGGCGGCCGCTTCGCATCCTCGGCCGCGGCTTCGTCGAGGTCGTGGCCGCGGATCGCGGTGTCGGCCAGCACCGTCACGCGGTTCGGCTGCACTTCGAGGATGCCGCCGGCGACGAACACGAACTCTTCCTCGGCCTGGCCGGCAACCTTGATGCGCACCGCACCCGGGCTGGATGCGGGTGATCAGCGGCGTGTGCTGCGGGTAGATGCCGAGCTCGCCCGCTTCGCCCGGCAGCGCGACGAACTCGGCCTCGCCCTCGAAGATCGACTCTTCGGCGCTGACCACGTCGACGTGGATCGTATTGCCATCGTTGCTCCGTGTACGCTGTGCCGGGGCGGTCGGACTGGCGCACGCTGCGGCGCCCTGCCCGACCATCCCGGCCGCTGCTGCCGATTACAGCGTCTTGGCCTTCTCGAAGGCCTCGTCGATCGTGCCGACCATGTAGAAGGCCTGCTCGGGCAGCGCGTCGCACTCGCCGTCGACGATCATCTTGAAGCCGCGGATCGTGTCCTTCAGCGGAACGATCTTGCCGGGCGAACCGGTGAACACCTCGGCCACGTTGAACGGCTGCGACAGGAAGCGCTGGATCTTGCGCGCGCGGGCCACGGCCAGCTTGTCTTCGGGCGACAGTTCGTCCATGCCCAGAATCGCGATGATGTCGCGCAGTTCCTTGTAGCGCTGCAGCGTCGCCTGCACGCGCGCGCGTCACCGTGTAGTGCTCCTCGCCGATCACGTGCGGGTCGAGCTGGCGCGAGGTGGAGTCGAGCGGATCCACCGCCGGGTAGATGCCCAGCGAGGCGATGTCGCGCGACAGCACCACGGTCGCGTCGAGGTGGCCGAAGGTGGTCGCCGGCGACGGGTCGGTCAGGTCGTCCGCCGGCACGTACACGGCCTGGATCGACGTGATCGAGCCGGTCTTGGTCGACGTGATGCGCTCCTGCAGACGGCCCATCTCTTCGGCCAGCGTCGGCTGGTAGCCCACCGCGGAGGGCATCCGGCCGAGCAGCGCCGACACTTCGGTACCGGCCAGCGTGTAGCGGTAGATGTTGTCGACGAACAGCAGGATGTCGCGGCCTTCGTCGCGGAACTTCTCGGCCATCGTCAGGCCGGTCAGCGCGACGCGCAGACGGTTGCCCGGGGGCTCGTTCATCTGGCCGAACACCATCGCGACCTTGTCGAGAACCTTCGACTCTTCCATCTCGTGGTAGAAGTCGTTGCCCTCGCGGGTGCGCTCGCCGACGCCGGCGAACACCGAGTAGCCGCCGTAGCTCTTCG
This sequence comes from uncultured beta proteobacterium, assembly GCA_963849015.1. Taxonomy (GTDB): domain Bacteria; phylum Pseudomonadota; class Gammaproteobacteria; order Burkholderiales; family Burkholderiaceae_E; genus Quisquiliibacterium. The sequence continues at coordinate 108,309 of CAWKFK010000014.1, read as the reverse complement.
CGATGTTGTTGATCAGCTCCATCATGTTCACGGTCTTGCCGACACCGGCGCCGCCGAACAGGCCGATCTTGCCGCCCTTGGCGAACGGGCAGATCAGGTCGATGACCTTGATGCCGGTTTCCAGCAGTTCGACCGACGGCGACAGCTCGTCGAACTTCGGCGCCTTCTGGTGGATCGCGCGGCGCTCTTCGGTGGCGATCGGGCCGGCGTCGTCGATCGGGCGGCCCAGCACGTCCATGATGCGGCCCAGCGTGGCGGTGCCGACCGGCACCGAGATCGCGGCGCCGGTGTTGCTCACGGTCATGCCGCGGCGCAGGCCGTCGGACGAGCCCATCGCGATGGTGCGCACCACGCCGTCGCCGAGCTGCTGCTGCACCTCGAAGGTCAGGCCCTTCTCGGCCAGCGATGCTGCCGGTGTCCGCGAGCATCAGCGCGTCGTAAATGCTGGGCATCGCCTCGCGCGGGAACTGGATGTCGACCACCGCGCCGATGCACTGAACGATTGTCCCTTGACTCATGGTTCGTGCCTTCCTGTACCTTGTATTCGATTCCTGGCGTCGCGCACTGGGCCGCGCTGCCGCGTTGGCGGTCCCGATGACCGCTTAGACCGCAGCCGCGCCGCCGACGATCTCGGACAGTTCCTTGGTGATCGCCGCCTGGCGCGCCTTGTTGTACGACAGCTGCAACTCGTCGATCACCTTCTTGCGCGTTGTCGGACGCCGCCTTCATCGCGACCATCCGCGCGCTCTGCTCGGACGCCATGTTCTCGGCCACCGCCTGGTACACCAGCGCCTCGACGTAACGCATCAGCAGCTCGTCGAGCACGGCTCTGCGCGTCGGGCTCGTAGATGTAATCCCACGAGTACTCGCGCGAGTCTCTGCCTGCTGCAGGCGTTCGGCCGACAGCGGCAGCAGCTGCTCGACCACCGGCTCCTGCTTCATCGTGTTGATGAAGCGGGTGTAGCACAGGTAGACCGCGTCGATCTCGCCGCGCGCGTAGGCGTCGAGCTGCACCTTGACCGGGCCGATCAGCTTCTCGAGGTGCGGCGTGTCGCCCAGCTGCGTCACGTGCGAGACCACCTTGGCGCCGATGCGGTTGCAAGAAGCCGAAGCCCTTGTTGCCGATCGCCGTGACGACGATCGATGCCGCCGGCCTGCTCGAGCTCGCGCAGCTTGCTGGTCACCGCCCGCAGCACGTTGGTGTTCAGGCCGCCGCACAGCCCCTTGTCGGTCGTGACCACGATCAGGCCGACGCCTTCACCGTATCGTGCTCGACCAGGAACGGGTGCCGGTACTCGGGGTTGGCGTCGGCCAGGTGCGCGGCGATGTTGCGGATCTTGTCGGCGTACGGACGGGCACGCCGCATCCGCTCCTGCGCCTTGCGCATCTTGGACGCGGCGACCATTTCCATCGCCTTGGTGATCTTGCGCGTGTTCTGCACGCTCTTGATCTTGGTGCGGATCTCTTTGCTGCCGGCCATGTCGCTTCCTTAGCACTCGGGGTTCGACTTCGCCTGCGTCCGATCAGTACGCGCCGGACTTCTTGAAGTCCTTGAGCAGCTCGTGCAGCTTCGCCTCGACTTCCTTGCTGAACTTCTTGTCGCGCTCGATCTCCTCGACCAGTCGCAGCATACTTGGTCTTGGCGAAGTCGTGCAGCGCTTTCTCGGCGGCCAGCGCCTTGGCGACCTCGATGTCGTCGAAGTAGCCGTTGTTGACCGCGAACAGCGTCAGCGCCATCTCCCAGACCTGCAGCGGCTGGTACTGCGGCTGCTTCATCAGTTCGGTGACCAGGCGGCCGCGCTCGAGCTGCTTGCGGGTGGCTTCGTCGAGGTCGGAGGCGAACTGCGCGAACGCCGCCAGCTCGCGGTACTGCGCGAGCGCCAGACGCACGCCGCCGCCGAGCTTCTTGATGATGTTGGTCTGCGCCGCGCCGCCGACGCGCGACACCGAGATGCCGGCGTTGATGGCGGGGCGGATGCCGGCGTTGAACAGGTCGGTCTCGAGGAAGATCTGGCCGTCGGTGATCGAGATCACGTTGGTCGGAACGAACGCGGACACGTCGCCGGCCTGCGTCTCGATGATCGGCAGCGCGGTCAGCGAGCCGGTCTTGCCCTTGACGGCGCCGTTGGTGAACTTCTCGACGTAGTCGCTCGTTCACGCGCGCGGCGCGCTCGAGCAGGCGCGAGTGCAGGTAGAACACGTCGCCGGGGTACGCCTCGCGGCCCGGCGGGCGGCGCAGCAGCAGCGAGACCTGGCGATACGCCACGGCCTGCTTGGTCAGGTCGTCGTAGATGATCAGCGCGTCCTCGCCGCGATCGCGGAAGTACTCGCCCATCGTGCAGCCGGAGTACGCGGCGATGTACTGCATCGCGGCCGATTCGGACGGCGGTCGCGGCGACGACGATGGTGTAGTCCATCGCGCCGTGCTCTTCGAGCTTGCGCACCACGTTGTCCACGGTCGAAGCCTTCTGGCCGATCGCGACGTAGACGCAGAAGAGGTCCTTGCCCTTCTGGTTGATGATCGTGTCGATCGCCACCGCGGTCTTGCCGGTCTGGCGGTCGCCGATGATCAGCTCGCGCTGGCCGCGGCCGACCGGCACCATCGCGTCGATCGACTTCAGGCCGGTCTGCACCGGCTGCGACACCGACTTGCGCGCGATCACGCCCGGCGCGACCTTCTCGATGACGTCGGTCATCTTGGCGTTGATCGGACCCTTGCCGTCGATCGGCTGGCCGAGCGAGTTCACGACGCGACCGATCAGCTCGGGGCCGACCGGCACCTCGAGAATGCGGCCGGTCGCCTTGACGGTGTCGCCTTCGGAGATGTGCTCGTACTCGCCGAGCACCACCGCGCCGACCGAGTCGCGCTCGAGGTTCAGCGCCAGGCCGAAGGTGTTGCCGGGGAACTCGATCATCTCGCCCTGCATCACGTCCGACAGGCCGTGGATGCGGCAGATGCCGTCGGTGACCGACACGACCGTGCCCTGGTTGCGGGTGTCGACCGCGACCTGCAGGTTCTGGATCTTGCTCTTGAGCAGTTCGCTGATCTCAGCCGGATTGAGCTGCATGAGACTCTCCTGGTATGCCTTCCGCGGTTCGCCGAAGCGCCCCGACGCTAAATCTTCAACGCGTCCGCGAGCTGCGCGAGCTTGCCGCGCACCGACGCATCCATCACTTCGTCACCGATCCGGATCGACACGCCACCGATCAGGTCGGGGTCGATCGACACGGTGGCCTTGACCTGCCGGCCGTACTTGTCTGCGCAGCGTGTCGACGATGTCGCCGACCTGCGCCTCGGACAAGGGGAACGCGGACGAGATCTGCGCGTCGACGACGCCTTCGAACTCGTTGCGCAGCCCTTCGAACATGCGCGGCGATCTCGGGCAGCACCGCCAAGCGCTCGTTGTCGGCGAGCACCTGGACGAAGTTCGCTGCTCGGGCGTGAGCTGGCCGGCGGCATCGGCGACCAGCGTCGCCACCTGCGCGGTCGACAACTGCGGCGTGCCGATCAGCTCGCGGGCCGCCGTCGGTTCGACGGCCACCGACGGCCAGCCGCGCGAGCGCGTCGGACCAGGAGGGCAGCGCGCCGAGCGTCGCGCGCCAGCTTGAAGGCTGCTTCGGCGTACGGTCGGGCGATGGTGAGCGACTCGGCCATGGCCCGCTTCCTAGCGCAGTTCGTTCTTCAGATTGGACAAGCAGATCGGCGTGGCGCGCCGCGTCGATCTCGCGACGCAGGATGCGCTCGGCACCGACCACTGCGAGCTGGGCCACCTGGTCGCGCAGCTGGTCCTTCGCGCGCTGCGCGGCGAGAGCAGCCTCTTCCTCGGCAGCCTTCTTGGCCGGCCGCGACGATGCGGGCCGCCTCGGCGCGCGCCTCTTCGATCAGCTGCGCACCCTGACGCTCTGCGCCCGAGCGCAGCTCGGCAGCGCCGTCGCGCGCCTTCTTGATCTCGTCCTGCACGCGCCGCTCGGCGGCAGCGAGGTCGGCCTTGGCCTTGTCGGCCGCAGCCAGACCGTCGGCGATGCGCTTGCTGCGCTCGTCCAGCGCCTTGGTGATCGGCGGCCACACGAACTTGGCCGTGAACCACCAGAGCGCCAGAAAGACGACCATCTGGGCGATAAGCGTCGCGTTAAGATTCACGACGGTCTTCCTTGACGAAGGTTGATGGAAACGGCGACAACAGACTCATCAGCCCTGGAACGGGTTGGCGAACGCGAACATCATCGCGATACCGACGCCGATCAGGAACGCCGCGTCGATCAGACCGGCCAGCAGGAACATCTTGGTCTGCAGCTTGTCCATCAGTTCGGGCTGGCGCGCTGCGCCTTCGATGTACTTGCCGCCCATCATGCCGATGCCGACGCAGGCGCCCAGGGCACCCAGGCCGATGATCAAACCGCAGGCGATCGCGACGAGAGCAACGTTGGTCATGATGACTCCTAGTGAATGAGCTCGTTGATAGTGACTGGAAAGGAAAAGCGAACGTGGAACCGAACTTGCGACCGGATCAATGCCCCTCATGCGCCTGGCCGATGTAGACCAGCGTCAGCATCATGAAGATGAAGCCCTGCAGGAGCACGATCAGGATGTGGAAGATCGCCCACCCGAGGCCGGTGAGGAAGTGCAGGCCGAAGCCCCACCACGTGGCCGTCGCGCCGAGCAGCGCGATCAGCATGAACACGAGTTCGCCGGCGAACATGTTGCCGAACAACCGCATGCCGAGCGAAACGGTCTTGGCGGCGTACTCGATCAGCTGCAGCAGCAAAGTTGAACGGCGCCAGGACGATGCCCTTGCCGAAGGGCGCGGAGAACAGCTCGTGCGACGAAGCCGCCGACGTGCTTGATCTTGATGCCGTAGTAGATCGACGAGCCGAGCACCACGATCGACATCGCCATCGTGGCGTTCAGGTCGGCGGTGGGCACGACGCGCATGTAGTGCAGGCCGAACAGCTCGCCGACGCGCGGCAGCAGGTCCACCGGAAGCAGGTCCATCGTGTTCATGAACACGATCCAGACGAAGCGAGGTCAGCGCCAGCGGCGCGATGTAGCGCACGTCGCCGTGCACGATCGAACGCGCCTGCTCGTGCACGAACTCGACCAGCGACTCGATCGCGCCGACGAAGCGCCTCGGGCGCACCGGTCGTGCACGCGGCGCGCGGCGCGAGTACAGCATCCAGGCGGCCAGCAGCGCCAGCAGCACCGACAGAATCACCGTGTCGAGGTTGATGATCGAGAAATCGACGATCTTCTTCTGCGCCGAACCGCGTGGTGTTCAGGTGCGCGAGATGGTGGACGATGTATTCGGAGGCGGTGGGTGCGCTGGATCCGGCTGCCATGGCTTGTCTGATCTCGTTCTTGCGCTTCCGTTACGTTGACGCTCCGGACCCTGGTCCGGACCCGTACTGCTCTCACTCGACCCTGCGGTCCGCCCGCCGGCTTGCCGCCATCCGGGCACGCGGAACGTCGCGCAGCGACGAGCAGCGCGAACAGCGGCGCCTTCAGCGCCACGATCAGCCCGAGCACCAGCGGCAGCCAGCGGATGTCCGGCTGCCGACTTCACGATCCACGCCAGCAAGCCGACGGTCAGGCCGATCTTGGCGAACTCGCCGAGGAAGAACACCACCGGGTACGACTCCGGCGATTTCCCCCGATGAAGCGCCAGCCGCAGCGCGAACAGGCCGTTCGGGATCAATGCCGCCAAGCCGCCGAGAACGAAAAACTTCGCGCTCGTCGAGTCGAAGATTCCGGCGGTCAGAAGACCGAGGAGAATCACCGAAGCGACCTGCAAACCGATTGCTGCGAACATGTCTGATACGAGCGGCGAACCGGACTGCCAGGGGCAAAGACGTGCGAGTTTAGGGGATTCCCCGCATTGGGGTCAAATCGCGGGATTCAAGTCCCGGAACCGGCGGGCTCGATCCGGCGGGCCGCGCGGTCCCCGGGCACGTTCTGTGGACTTGCCACCACCCGATCCGCGCCAGTGCCAGAATCACCGGGCACGCTGATCCGTGCTGCAGATGGAGATCGGGATGGAACACCGCTTCACCCTGTTGTTTTGGCGCGACCAGGTGCGCCCCGCAGCCGTGGCACCCCCCCGTCGCCGCGGCTGGCGGGGGCGAGCCGGTGCGGTCGCGGTCGCGCTGCTGGCGCTTCAGACTGCGCTCACCGGCGCCCAGGCGCAGGCAACCGATGGCGCGGCCGCCGAACGCGACGTCGTGCGTGCCGATCCGGCACGCTTCAACGGCACCGTCGTGCGCATCGAGGGCCGCGCGGTGCAGGGCGCCGCGAGCGCCGAGACGCTCGGCGCGACGCGGGTCGGGTCCGGGGTGATCATCGGTGAGCGGCTGGTGCTCACGATCGGCTACCTGCTGCTCGAGACCGAGGCGGTCGAGGTCACCGTCGCTTCGCGGGCGCCGGATTCCCGGCCTCGGCGCCGGCTACGATCACGCCTCGCGGCTTCGGCCTCGTGCGCACCGTGCTGCCGCTCGACGGCAAGGCGCTCGAACTGGGCGACTCCGACCGCGTGCGCCGAGCGCCAGAAGGTGCTGACGCTCGGCCAGGGCGAACGGCCAGGCGACCGAACTGCTGGTGGTGTCGCGCAAGCCGTTCACCGGCAGCTGGGAGTACCTGCTCGAGCGGCCGATCTTCACCTTTCCGCCGGTCAACAACTGGAGCGGCTCGGCGCTGGTGACCGAGGACGGCAAGCTGGTGGGCATCGGTTCGCTGATCGTCGAACGACGCGGCGACCGACCAGCGCGGCATTCCCGGCAACCTGTTCGTGCCGGTCAACCTGCTCAAGCCGATCCTGGCGGACCTGGTCGCCGACGGCCGGCGCCGCGGTCCGATCGCAGCCCTGGCTCGGGCTTGAGCACCGGAGCCGGTGCGCGGCAACCTGATGGTGGTGCGGGTCGCGCGCGATGGCCCGGCCGACGTCGGCGGGAATCGACGTCGGCGACATCGTGCTGGCGGTCGACGGCGAGCGCGTCACCGACCAGGCGGACGTTCTACCGGCGGATGTGGCAGCTCGGGCCGGCCGGCACCGAGGTCTCGCTCACGGATCCTGCAAGGACGGCGACGTGCGCGAGATCCGGGTGCGCTCGATCGATCGCATGGAGGTGCTGCGCAAGCCGGTCGGCGTCTAGTCGGGCGTTCGGCGGAGGAGCTGCCGGCGACGCCGCCTGCTGCGCGGCCTTGCCGGCCGGCGGCATCAGTCGCTCAGCAGCGACAGCCCCATGCGCTGCAGCAGTGCCGTCGAACTGGTCGGGCCCGGAGAAGTCGATGACCAGTTGCCCGTTGCCGCGGGCGGTCTGCCTGCAGGGTCACGGTGGTTCCGAGCAGGTCGGAGAGCTGCTCCTGGAGGCGCGCGACGTCGCGATCCCTGGCGCCGGCGCGCGGCGCGCGGACGGCGCGGCGCTCCGCGCCGGCGCCGCCTGTTGCGCCAGCTGGCGCGCCACCAGCTTCTCGGCTTCGCGCACCGACAGGCGCTTCTGCACCACCTGATTGGCCAGCATGATCTGGCTGGCGCGATCGACGCGCCAGCAGCGCGCGCGCGTGCCCCATGTCGAGGTCGCCGGCCAGCAGCATCGTCTGCACCGGCTCGGCGAGATTCAGCAGGCGCAGCAGGTTCGAGGTGGCGCTGCGCGAGCGGCCGATCGCCTCGGCGGCCTGCTCGTGCGAGTAGTCGAACTCGTCGATCAGCCGCGTGATCGCCTGCGCCTGCTCGAGCGGATTCAGGTCCTCGCGCTGGATGTTCTCGATCAGCGCCATCGCGAGCGCCTGCTCGTCGGGCACGTCGCGCACGATCACCGGGCACTTCGGCGAGGCCCGCCAGCTGCGCGGCGCGATAGCGGCGCTCGCCGGCGATGATCTCGTAGCGCGCCGCTCGGCGACCGGGCGCACCACGATCGGCTGCATCACGCCGTGGTGCGAATCGAGGCGGCCAGATCCTGCAGCGCCGACTCGTCCATCCGCGTGCGCGGCTGGTAGCGGCCGGGCTGCAGGTCGCGCGACCGGCAGCACCGTCGACCGTCCGCGCTGTCGCGCGGCCGCCGCGGCTGCGGCTCGTCGCCGCCGAGCAGCGCTTCGAGGCCGCGTCCGAGTCCTTTTGGCCGGGGTTTGCTCATCGTGTTCGGCTCGTCCGTGGCTGAATCGGGTCGGTGCGGCGGCGCGGCGCGCCTCGTCGATCGCGCGCACGCGCTCGATCAGTTCGGCGCCGAACTCGAGGTAGGCGCGCGCGCCCTTGGACTGCGGGGTCGAACACCACGCCCGGCAGGCCGTAGCTGGGCGCCTCGGCCAGGCGCACGTTGCGCGGAATGACCGTGCGGAACACCTTGTCGCCGAAGTGCTGCTCGAGCTGCGCCGACACCTGCTGCGACAGCGTGATGCGCGGATCGAACATCACGCGCAGCAGGCCGATCATCTGTCAGGTCGGTATTGAAGTTGGCGTGCACCTTCTTGATCGTGTTGACCAGGTCGGACAGACCTTCGAGCGCGTAGTACTCGCACTGCATCGGAATGATCACGCCGTGCGCGGCGCAGAAGCCGTTCAGCGTCAGCAGCGACAGCGACGGCGGGCAGTCGATCAGGATGAAGTCGTACTGCGCGGCGACCGGCGTCAGCGCATCCTTCAGTCGCGTCTCGCGCTCGTCGAAATCGACCAGCTCGAGCTCGGCGCCGGCCAGTTCGCGGTTGGCCGGCAGCACCGTATAGCGTCCGCCCTCGGACCACTGCGTCGCCTCGACCACGTCGGACAGCCCGATCAGCACCTGGTAGACCGAGCGCTTGAGGGTGCGCTTGTCGATGCCGCTGCCCATCGTCGCGTTGCCCTGCGGGATCGAGATCGACCAGCAGCGTGCGCTGGCCGCGGCGCGCGAGCGCGGCGGCGAGATTCACCGTGGTGGTGGTCTTGCCGACTCCGCCTTTCTGGTTCGCGACGACGAAAATGCGTGGCCATGGATGGGGGTGACTCGGGGTCGATGAGCGGTGAGCGGATGGCGACGGGGTTCAGCGCTGCTGCGTGAGGTAAGTGATTACTGCAGGCAGGCTTGCTGGGTGACAGGCAAGATCGGCTTCGGCGTCGGCCGAGCAGGCGTGCGCAGCGCGCCGCAACAGCAGCAGATGACGGATGGCGTCCAGTTCGGTCACCTGCAGTGGAAACGCTTCGACGAGCGCCCACGCCGGCGGCAACGCAGCGATCTCGTCGATCGGCAACACGCCCTTCATCGCGGCGACCAGCGTCGCCGGGCCGGCCAGCAGGTCGATCGCGACGACGAAATCGGCCAGCGACGCGAATGCGCGCGCAAACGATCAGCGTCGCGGGGCGGGCTGCCGCTGGGCCTCGTCCAGCGCCTCGACGCGGCGTGGCTGCGACCTGCAGGTTGGTGAGCGCAAGCTCCGCCGACACCTGCCGCAGGAACGCCGCCTTCTTGCCGACCGGCGTCGACCAGTAGCACTTCGACCCGCGGCCAGGCAGAGCGCCAGCACGACGCCGGGCAGGCCGGCGCCACTGCCGACGTCGACCACCCGGCCGGCCGGCGAGTCGCCGCGTCCGGCGGCCGCAGCAGCGGCGCGACGATCGACAGGCAGTCGAACAGGTGCTGGATCAGCATCTGCCCGCGGGTCGCGCACCGCGGTCAGGTTGTAGACACGCGTTCCACTTGTCGCAGCAGCGCGCAGGTAGTCGAGCAGCGCGTTCGCTGCCAGCGACTCGTCCTGCCCGAGCGCGGCCAGGCCGGCGCGCAGACGACTGCCGAGGGCGGCGCGAGCGCAGTCGACGGCGCGCACGCGCGGGACGCGGGCGCACGCCGTGTCCGGTCAGCTCAGGCCGCACGCTGGCCGCTGGCCATTCAGGCCGCCCGGGTGTCGAGCGCGCCGCTTCTTCAGGTACACCAGCAGCAGCGAAATCGCCGCCGGGGTGACGCCGGAGACCGCGACGCCTGGCCGACCGTCTCGGGCCGCAGCTGCGGCCAGGCGCTGGCGCACCTCGTTCGACAGGCCGCGCACCTGCGCGTAGTCGAAGTCCGGCGGGAATCGCGCAGCGTCCTCGTTGTGCTCGTGGCGCGCGACCTCGACCTGCTGGCGCGCGATGTAGCCGGCGTACTTGCTCTGGATCTCGATCTGCTCGACACCTGCTCGCGCAGCGCAGCGGATCGAGCCGAGCGCCGGCGCGCGCCCGATCTCCGGACCGCGATCGCCGCATAGCGCGTAGCGCACGTCGGGTCGGCGCAGCAGGTCGGCGAGCGTGTAGTCGCGCTCGATCGGCTGGCCGATCACGTCGGTCGCGCGCTCGGCCGGCAGGTCTGGCGGATTGACCCAATTGCTGACGCAATCGCTGCAGTTCGTGCTCGATGGCGTCGCGTTTACGGCAGAACGCGTCCCAGCGGGCGTCGTCGACGCAGCCGAGCTCGCGCCCGATCGCGGTCAGCCGCAGGTCGGCATTGTCCTCGCGCAGGCTCAGCCGGTACTCGGCCCGGCTGGTGAACATCCGGTACGGCTCGGAGACGCCGCGCGTGATCAGGTCGTCGACCAGCACGCCGAGGTAGGCCTCGTCGCGGCGCGGGCACCAGGCTGTCGCGGCCCTGGGCCTGCAGCGCCGCGTTGATGCCGGCCAGCAGCCCCTGGGCGGCCGCCTCCTCGTAGCCGGTCGTGCCGTTGATCTGGCCGGCGAAGAACAGGCCGCCGATCGCCCGGGTCTCGAGCGAGCGCTTCAGGCCGCGCGGGTCGAAGTAGTCGTACTCGATCGCGTAGCCCGGGCGCAGGATGTGCGCGTTCTCCAGGCCCGGGAATCGAGTGCACCAGCTCGAGCTGCACGTCGAACGGCAGGCTGGTCGAGATGCCGTTCGGATAGAACTCGTGCGTGTCCAGGCCCTCCGGCTCGAGGAACACCTGGTGCGAGGACTTGTCGGCGAAGCGGTGGATCTTGTCTTCGACCGACGGACAGTAGCGAGGGCCCACTCCCTCGATCACGCCCGTGTACATTGGACTTCGATCCAGGCCCGCCGCGGATGATCTCGTGGGTGCGCGGGTTGCGTGTGCGTGATCCAGCACGGCAGCTGGCGCGGGTGCGACGCCGGATCGCCGAGGAAAGAGAACACCGGCACCGGATCGAGGTCGCCGGGCTGCTCCTCGCAGTTGGAGAAGTCGATCGTCCGGCCGTCGATGCGCGGCGGCGTGCCGGTCTTCAGTCGACCCTGCGGAAGCTTCAGTTCGCGCAGGCGCTGCGGCGAGCGACAGCGACGGCGGGTCGCCGGCCCGTCCGCCGGAGTAGTTGGACAGCCCCACGTGCACCAGACCGTTCAGGAACGTGCCGGCCGTCAGGACCACCGCGCGGCTGCGGAAGCGCAGCCCGAGCTGGGTCACGGCCCCGACCACCCGGTCGCCTTCGACGATCAGGTCGTCGACCGCCTGCTGGAACAACCACAGGTTGGGCTGATTCTCCAGGCGTCGGCGAATCGCCTGGCGGTACAGCACCCGGTCGGCCTGGGCGCGGGTCGCCCGCACCGCCGGTCCCTTGCTCGAGTTCAGGATGCGGAACTGGATGCCGGCCTCGTCGGTCGCTTCCGCCATCGCGCCTCCCAGGGCGTCGATTTCCTTGACCAGATGGCCCTTGCCGATGCCGCCGATCGACGGGTTGCAGGACATCTGCCCGAGGGTTTCGATGCTGTGCGTCAGCAGCAGCGTGCGCGCCCCCATGCGGGCTGCGGCCAGTGCCGCTTCGGTGCCCGCATGGCCGCCACCGACGACGATCACGTCGAACTCGTCTGGGAAATTCATCATTGCACCACTGGTTCCGGAGGCCGCAATGCCGCGGCACCGATCCGTGCACGCACCGGCGGAGCCGGGCGTGGGCCTCACCGAATCGCCGGCATCGGGCTCGGCATTCGTGCTGGGCCGAATCGGAGGGATCGCGGATTATAGGTTCGAACCTCGTGATATAGAAGGAATCGCCGCGTCGCGGTGCTCGGCGCCTCCGGACAGCGCGACATCTGATCCGACCGATGTTTCACGTGAAACACCCCCGACTCCATGAGCACCGCTGACCTTCTGCTCTCCTGTTATCCCTGCCTGGCTGCGATCCCCGGACCAGAATTCGAGCGCGACTGCGCCACTCTGAACCCGATCGACGCACCCGAGCGTGCGGTGCTGTTCAGCGAAAACGACCCGTGTGGTGGTTTTCCGTTCGTGCTGAAAGGGCAGGTGCGGGTGGCCCGCGGATCAGCCGGCGGGCGCGAGCTCGAACTGTATCGCGTGCATCCCGGCGAAATCTGCGTCGTGTCGACCGCTTGCCTGCTCGGTTCCACCACGATGAGCGCCCACGGGGTCACGGCCGAGCCCAGCCGCATCGTGATGGTCGGGCGGGAAACGCTGCTGCGCTGGACCGACCAGGCATCGGTCCGCATCTTCCTGCTCGGCCTGATGGCGGATCGAATGGCGGAGCTGATGGAGCTGGTCGAGGCCGTCGCTTTCCATCGCGTCGATCAGCGACTGGCACACGCCCTCCTCGGCCGTGGCCGATTCGTCAATGCGACACACCAGCAATTGGCCGACGAAGTCGGCACGGCACGCGAAATGGTCTCGCGACTGCTGAAGCGCTTCGCGGATCAGAAGGTGCTGCGCCTGGGACGCGAGCAGATCGAGATCATCGACGCGGCAGCGCTGCGCGGCCTCGCGTCCGACCCTCGCTGAACGGCTGGACGGTCTGGGGCGCCGGCCGTTTTGCGGAACCTGGGCGGGCCCCGCATTGCCCGCACGCACCGGCACCGCGTCGGCAGGAGGTGCGCCACAAAATCGCCGCCCCCGCCGCCCCCGCCGCCCCCGCCGCCCCCGCCGCCCCCGCCGCCCCCGCCGCCCTCGCCGCCCCCGCCGCCCTCGCCGCCCTCGCCGCCCTCGCCGCCCTCGCCGCCCTCGCCGCCCTCGCCGCCCTCGCCGCCCTCGCCGCCCTCGCCGCCCTCGCCGCCCTCGCCGCCCTCGCCGCCCTCGCCGCCCTCGCCGCCCTCGCCGCCCTCGCCGCCGTCACCGCTCGCGCCACCCTCACTGCCAATCGCCCCTGCGTGCACGGGTTCCAACGCTCTGTAACCGGAGTCACTGAAGCAGGGTGGCTGTTCCGATGCAATGGGGACTGTTCAAGCCACAGTCAAGCTCTCCAGGAGAACATCATGAAAGCGAACGTTGGCGGCCTCGACCGCATCCTGCGCATCGTCGTCGGGATCGTGCTGATCGCTCTAGCGGTGACCGGTACGGTTGGGCCTTGGGGCTGGATCGGAGTCGTCCCGCTCCTCACCGGGCTGTTTCGCTTCTGCCCGTTCTATCCGCTGCTCGGGATGAATTCCTGCCCGCTGCAGCAAAGCAAGGGCGCCTGATTCCGGTGAGCAGCGTCCGTGTGACGTCCCGCGCCCGGATCGGATCCCTCCGTTCGAACGGTCCACGCAAGGGGCGGGACCTTCGATGACCCGGCGCCGCAGCTTCGCTCCTTGCGCGACCCTTCGCCCGAGGGCGCGCGCTCGCGATCCGGGTGGCGCGCACCCGCGTGCGGCCCGCGCTTGCGCGTCGCACCGCTTCTCAATCGAGCAACAGGGCCTGGACCTCGTCCGCAAGAGCGAGCGATGAGGTCAGCCCCGGTGACTCGATGCCGAACAGGTTGACCAAGCCAGGCACGCCGTGTGTGGGGGGCCCGGAGATCACGAAGTCCGCCGCGTTCTGGCCAGGGCCGACGATCTTCGGTCGAATGCCGGCATATCCCGGTTGCAGGGCCCCATCCGGCAGAGCCGGCCAGTAACTCCGAATTTCTTGATAGAAGCCGTCGGCGCGGCGCGGGTCGACTTCGTATTCGGGCCGCTCGACCCACTCCACGTCGGGTCCGAACTTGCCTTGGCCGGCGAGGTCCAGGGTCAGGTGCACCCCGAGGCCGGCTTCGTTCGGGATCGGGTAGATCAGCTGGCCAAACGGGCAGCGTCCGCTGAGCGTGAAGTAATTGCCTTTCGCGTACCAGGCGCGCGGCACGTGTTCCGCCGGCAGCCCCTCGATGCGACGCGCGAGATCCGGCGCATCCAGCCCCGCACTGTTGATCAATTGTCGGCAGCTCAGCTCCGACACCGCGCCGTCGGCGCCGATCTGGAGGCGGAATCCCCCCGGGACGACTTCCGCGCGCTGAAGAGGGCTCAGACGGGCGAGCATTGCTCCGGCATCCTCCGCGTCGCCGAGGTAGGCCAGCATCAGCCCGTGGCTGTCGACGATGCCGGTCGAGGGCGAGCGCATCGCCGCGAAGCACCGCAGTGCCGGCTCCAGGGCCGCCGCCCCGGCTGCGTCGAGCGGGTACAGGTCGTCGACTCCGGCAGCGGCTGCGCGCGCCTTGATCTTCTCCAGTGCCGGCACCTGCGAGGCATCCGCCGCGACGATCAGCTTGCCGCAGCGGCGATGCCGCACGCCGTGGCTCTCGCAATATCGATACAGGAGTTCGCGCCCCCTGACGCAAAGCCTCGCCTTCAAGGAGCCGAGCTCGTAGTAGATGCCCGCGTGGATCACCTCGCTGTTGCGCGCGCTGGTGCCGCTGCCGAAATGCGCCTCCGACTCGAGAATGACGACTTCTCGACCTTGCTGCGCCAAGGCTCGCGCAATCGCCAATCCGACGACGCCGGCGCCGACGACGACTGTGTCAACGTGGTCCATCGTTCACTCTCTCCTGTCGCCGGCACGGAATCGCGCCTCGGCGGAGGCACCCGCGATCGAGCGTTCGCTCCCGAGTGACGGCTTCCACCGATCTTGTACGCACGGGCTCACCCGCTGTTTCACGTGGAACACCGGATCGGTCGCACCGCCGTGCGCAAGCCCAATGTTTCACGTGAAACAGCGACCAAACCCGCCCCTTCCGGCCCTTCCGGTTCACCTTGCGCGATCCGCGAGGATCATCTCGGCCGCGCGCTCGGCGATCATCAGCGTCGGCGAATTCGTGTTCCCCGACGTGATCGTCGGCATCACCGACGCATCCGCGATGCGTAGCCCCGCGCACCCGAAGGCAGCGCAATTGCGCATCGACCACCGCATCCGGCGTCGCTTGCCGGTCCCATCCGGCAGGTGCCGACCGGATGGAAGATCGTCGTGCCGATGTCGCCCGCCGCCTTCGCCAGGTCTTCGTCGCTCTGAAGCGAAGCGCCTGGCAGGTACTCCTCCGGTGCGAAGCGGCTGCAGCGCGTCCGCCGGACGATCCGCCGGGTCAGCCGGATCGAATCGGCGGCGACCCGCCGATCCTCGTCGGTCGGCAGGTAATTGGGCGCGAATCACCGGCGCCGCCATCGGATCCGGCGACGCCAGATGCGACGTAGCCGCGCGACGCCGGGCGCAGGTTGCAGACCGACGCCGTGAACGCCGGGAACCGTGCAACGGCTCGCCGAACCGATCCAGCGACAGCGGCTGCACGTGATACTCGACGTTCGCGGCTCGCTGCCCGGCGTCGGAGCGCGCGAACGCGCCGAGCTGGCTGGGCGACATCGTCATCGGCCCGCGCCTGACAGCAGGTACTGCATGCCCATGCCGCACTTTGCCGAGCAGGCTGTTCGCCTGCTGGTTCAGCGTGACGACGTTGCGCACCTTGTAGATCGTCCGCAGCTGCAGGTGATCCTGCAGGTTCTCGCCGACGCCCGGCAACTCGACCAGCGGCCGGATTCCGGCGGCCTAGCAGCACGCGGGGCGCGCCGATTCCGGACAGTTCGCAGGATCTGCGGCGTCCCGACCGCGCCGGCCGCCAGCACGACTTCGCGCGCCGCCGACGCGGTGCGCTGCTGCGCCTGCTGCCCGCCGCGCCGGTACTCAACTCCCGTCGACCCGACCGACCGTCATCGCGCAGACACCAGCCGATGCACGTGCGCACTGCTGATCACCTTCAGGTTCGGGCGATGCGGCGACCGGACGCAGGAACGCCTTCGACGCGTTCCAGCGCACGCCGCGCTTCTGGTTCACCTCGAAATAGCCGCAGCCGAAGTTGTCGCCGCGATTGAAGTCCGTCGCTGGGCGGGATGCCGGCCTGCGCCGCGGCATCGCGGAACGCGTCGAGCATCGTCCCAGCTGATGCGCGGCGCTTCGACCCGCCACTCGCCGCCGTGGCCGTGCAGCGGATCGCGTGCCACCGCGCATCCAGCGCAGTGGTGGTCCTCGTGGCGCAGGAAGTACGGCAGCACCTCGTCCCAGCCCCAGCCCGGGTTGCCGAGCGCGGCCCACTCGTCGTAATCGCGGCGCTGGCCGCGCATGTAGATCATGCCGTTGATCGACGAGCAGCCGCCGAGCACCTTGCCGCGCGGATACTTGATCGAGCGTCCGTTGAGGCCCGGGCTTCGTGCTCGGTGCGAGTACAGCCAGTCGGTGCGCGGATTGCCGATGCAATACAGGTAGCCGACCGGGATGTGGATCCAGAGGTAGTCGTCGCGCCCGCCCGCCTCGAGCAGCAGCACCCGGTTCGCCGGGTCCGCGGACAGCCGGTTGGCCAGCAGGCAGCCCGCCGTGCCGGCGCCGACGACGATGTAATCGATATGCGCTCCATGGTCTCCTCCGCTGCGGCCCGTCGCTCACGATCGCATCAGGATCACCTGCCGGATCGACTCGCCGCGCGCGAGCCGGTCGAGCGCGGGATTGATGTCGTCGAGCGCCGATGCGCTCGGACAGCAGCCGGTCGACCGGCAGCCGGCCCGCCCGGTACATCGCGATGAAGCGCGGCATGTCGCGCGGCGGCACGCACGAGCCGACGTAGCTGCCCTTGATCGTGCGCTCCTCGGCGATCAGGCTGACACCGCCTGCAGCGTCCCACTTCGCCGTCGGGTTCGGCAGCCCGGCGGTCACCGTGGTGCCGCCGCGCGCGGTGATCGCGGTACGCGAGCTCCAGCGCACTGCACGCTGCCGGCCATCTCGAACGCGTAATCGACGCCGCCGCCGGTCGCCTCCTTCACCTTCGCGATCACGTCCGGGTCGGCCGCATTGAAGCAGTGCGTCGCGCCGAGTTCGCGCGCGCTGGCGAGCTTGCGACTCGAGCAGGTCGACCGCCACGATCGTCGCGCGCGCCGGTCGGCACGCGCCGCGAGCAGCGACGAGAAGCCGACGCCGCCGAGCCCGACCACCGCCGCGCTGCAGCCCGGCCTCGATCCGTGCCGTATTCATCACCGCGCCGGCGCCGGTGAGCACCGCGCAGCCGAACAGCGCGGCCTCGTCCCAGGGCAGGTCCGGGTCGATCTTCACCGACCGAGCGGCGCGACACCGTCGCGTACTCGGCGAAGGCGGCGCAACCCATGTGGTGGTTCAACGCCGACCGCCGGTCTCGCCGTCGATGTCCGGCGCCGCGCCGACCGCGCGCAGCCGCTTGTAGCCGCCGAGCAGCGAGCCGCTCGCGTTCGATTCGCCGCCCGGCTCGCACAGCGCCGGACGTCCCGTCGCACAGCTCGAGCAGCTGCCGCAACTGGCCGGAAGATCAGCACGACGTGATCGCCCGACGGCGAGGTCGCCGACCCCGGCGCCGAGTCTCGACGACCTCGGCTGCCGCCTCGTGGCCGACCACGATCGGCATCGGCCACGGCCGGTCGCCGTTGATCGCCGACAGGTCGGAATGGCACAGGCCGGCGGCGCGGATCTTCACCAGCACCTCGCCGCGGCCCGGCGACCGGCGAGCTCCACCTCTTCGATCGACAGCGGCCGGCTCTGCGCGTACGGCGCCGGCAGGCCCATCTCGCGCAGCACCGCGGCGCGACCTCATGTCGTCTCCCTCGGTCATGCGTCGCGGCCGTCGCGCCGCGTCGATCGCGGCGAGTGGCCGCGCCGCCTGGTCCAGAGCCCGGCCCGGGCGCTCAGAGCCCGGCCAGGCACAGGTACTTGATCTCGAGGTACTCGTCGATGCCGTACTTCGAGCCCTCGCGCCCGAGGCCCGACTGCTTGACGCCGCCGAAGGGCGCCACCTCGGTCGAGATGATGCCGGTGTTGACGCCGACCATGCCCGTTCTCGAGCGCCTCGGCGACGCGGAAGATGCGGCCCGATGTCGCGCGAGTAGAAGTACGCGGCCAGGCCGAACTCGGTGTCGTTGGCCATCGCGATCGCCTCCTCCTCGGTGCTCGAAGCGGAACAGCGGCGCCACCGGGCCGAAGGTCTCCTCGCGCGCCACCTGCATCGTGCGGCGTGACGTCGGTGAGCACGGTCGGCTCGAAGAACAGCCCGCCGCAGCGCGTGGCGCCTGCCGCCGAGCGTCACGCTTCGCGCCCTTGGCGCAGCGCGTCGGCGACGTGCTCCTCGACCTTGTCGATCGCCGCCTCGTCGATCAGCGGGCCGATCGTCACGCCGGCCTCGGTGCCGGCGCCGACCTTGAGCTGGCGCGACCTTGCGCCGCGAGCTTCTGCGGCGAACGCGTCGTAGACGCCGTCCTGCACGTAGAGGCGGTTGGCGCACACGCAGGTCTGGCCGGCGTTGCGGTACTTCGACGCGATCGCGCCCTCGACCGCGGCGTCGAGGTCGGCGTCGTCGAAGACGATGAACGGCGCGTTGCCGCCGAGTTCGAGCGACAGCTTCTTGACCGTGTCGGCGCACTGGCGCAGCAGGATGCGGCCGACCTCGGTCGAGCCGGTGAACGAGAGCTTGCGCACGATCGGGTTGGTGCACATCTCGAGGCCGATCTCGGGCGCACTTGCCGCGTCGCCGACGACCACGTTGAACACGCCGGGCGGGAAGCCCGCGCGCTCGGCCAGTTCGGCCAGCGCCAGCGCCGACAGCGGCGTCGCCTCGGCCGGCTTGACGACCACGGTGCAGCCGGCGGCCAGCGCCGGCGCCACCTTGCGCGTGATCATCGCGATCGGGAAGTTCCACGGCGTGATCGCCGCGCACACGCCGATCGGCTGCTTCATCACGATCATGCGGCGGTCGGGCATCCATGGTCGGGATCACGTCGCCGTAGACGCGCTTGGCCTCCTCGGCGAACCACTCGACGAAGGACGCGCCGTAGACGACCTCGCCGCGCGCCTCGGCCAGCGGCTTGCCCTGCTCGGTGGTCATCAGCAGCGCGAGGTCGTCGGCGTGCGCGAGGATCAGGTCGAACCACCGGCGCAGCACGGCCGCGCGCTCCTTCGCGGTCTTCGCGCGCCAGCCGGGCAGCGCGCGCTGCGCCGCCTCGATCGCGCGGCGCGTCTCGGCCGCGCCCATGTCGGCGCACCTCGCGCGAGCCGCGCGCCGGTCGGCGGGATTCGGTCACCGCGAAGCACAGCGCCGGAGTCGGCCGCGACCCACTGGCCGTCGATGTAGCCCTGCGCTGCGCAGCAGCGCCATGTCCTTCAGTTGCAGCGTCATGTCGATCTCCATTCGAGTGCGCGCCGGACCGGCGCCGCGACTACCCGCCCGCAATCAACCCGATCGACCGAGCCGCACCGCTCGCCGATTCCCAGGCACCACCAGCGCGCGATCAGCCGCGCCGATCCCGGTCCAGCACGCCGGCCACGATCAGCGCGACGCATGCCAGCCGCAGCAGCTGGCCGCTCGCCGAGCAGCACGATGCCACAGCCGAGCGCGCGTGCCCGCGCCGCGCCGATGCCCGGTCCACACGCGCCTACGCCGTGCCCGCCGGCAAGCACCGTTCATCGCCGCCGCCAGCAGACAGGAAGCTCGACCGCGCCGCCGGCCGATCACCACGACGATCGGGCGGCGGCCAGCGCGGCGTGAACCCGTCGCTGGCACTTCGAGTGCCGAGCGCCCAGACGATTTCGAGCAGCGCCCGGCGCACGAGCAGCAGCGCCCAGGCCCGCGCCGCTGTCCCCGCCTCGATCCCCGCGCGGCTCGCTTCATCGTCGGCATCACGAACTCGGCGCCCGCACGGATCCCCGTCGGCCAGCGCTGCGTCACCGCCTTGTAGCGCGTGTAGAAGCGCACCCCCTCGGGGCCGTGCATGTGGTGATCGCCGAACAGCGACGCCTTCCAGCCGCCGAAGGAGTGGAAGGCCATCGGCACCGGGATCGGCACGTTGATCGCCGACCATGCCGATCTGCACGCGCTGGGCGAACTCGCGCGCGGCGTCGCCGTCGCGCGTGAAGATCGCGCATGCCGTTGCCGAATTCGTGATCGTTGACCAGCGCGCAGCGCCTGCCTCGAAGTCGTCGGCGCGCACCACCGACAGCACCGGCCCGAAGATCTCCTCGTCGTAGATCCGCATGCCCGGCTGCACGTCGTCGAACAGGCAGCCGCCGAGGAAGAAGCCCTGCTCGTGGCCCTCGACCTTCAGGCCGCGGCCGTCGACCACCAGCTTCGCGCCCTCGGCGACGCCGGTGTCGACGTAGCCGCGCACCTTGTCGCAGTGCGCGCGCGTGACCAGCGGGCCCATCTCGGCCGCCGGATCCATGCCCGTCGGCGACCTTGATCTGCGGCACGCGCTCGGCCAGCCGCGCGACCAGCGCGTCGGCGATGCCACCGACCGCCACCGCCACCGACACCGCCATGCAGCGCTCGCCGGCCGAGCCGTAGGCCGCGCCGATCAGCGCGTCGACCGCCTGGTCGAGATCGGCATCGGGCATCACGACCATGTGGTTCTTGGCGCCGCCCAGCGCCTGCACGCGCTTGCCGTGGCGCGCCGCGGTGTCGTGGATGTAGCTGCGCGATCGGCGTCGAGCCGACGAAGCTCACCGCCGCCACCTGCGGATGCGCGAGCAGCGCGTCGACCGCCACCTTGTCGCCCTGCACCACGTTGAACACGCCGTCGGGCAGGCCGGCCTCCTTGCAGCAGGCGGGCGATCAGCAGCGACGCCGAGGGATCGCGCTCGGAGGGCTTCAGCACGAAGCTGTTGCCGCAGGCGATGCGCCATCGGGAACATCCACATCGGCACCATCACCGGGAAGTTGAACGGCGTGATGCCGACGCACACGCCCGAGCGGCTGGCGGATCGAGTACATGTCGATGCCGGTGCCGACCTGCTCGCTGAACTCGCCCTTCAGCAGCTGCGGGATGCCGCAGGCGAACTCGACCACCTCGAGCCCGCGCGTCACCTCGCCGATCGCGTCGCGACAGCACCTTGCCGTGCTCGGCGGTGATCAGCGCGGCGAGCTCGTCCGGCATGCCCTCGACCAGCTCCTTGAACTTGAACATCACGCGCGCGCGGCGCAGCGGCGGCGTGGCCGCCCAGCCGGGGAAGGCCGCCGCGGCAGAGCGCACCGCCGCGTCGACCTCGGCCGGCGACGCGAGCGCGACGCGGCGGGCCACCTGCGCCGGTCGCCGGATTGAAGACCGTCGCCGTAGCGGCTTCCGGCCGCCGGCGCGCGACCGCGCCGTCGATCCAGTGGCCGATCTCCTGCGCTGAGTTGCGCGGCCAGCGCGCGGTCTGAACTGCCCATTGCTTTCTCCTGTGTCGCGGTGGACGGCGCGCGGGGGCGCCTGCGAGGCGGTCGATCGCGTGCGCGCCGATCCGGTGAAAACCGGAGCGCGTGTAACCCCGTCGCCGTTCAACCCATTGAACGCGCATTCAACTTCTGGAACAATGTCGCATGTTAATGCAGCGCACCGCCATGTCAACCCGATCCGGATCCGAACCCCGCCTGGTGCCCGCCGTCGAGCGCGCGGTGCGCCTGCTCGACACGCTCGCGGCGGCGCGCCAGCCGCAGTCGCTCGCCGAGCTCGCGCGCGCGCTCGACCTGCCGAAGAGCAGCGTGCACGGCCTGCTCGGACACGCTGATCTCGCTCGGCCTGGCGCGCCGCGGCGACGACGGCGATTTCGCGCTCGGCGCCAAGCCCGCTGCAGTGGGCGAGCGCCTTCGGTTCGCAGTCCGACGTGCTGCGCGCGTTCGAGCAGCGGCCGACCGCATGCCCGCGCTGCACGACCGAAACGATCATGCTCGCGGTGCTCGACGGCAGCGACGTGATGTACCTCGGCGTGCCGGCAGGGCACGCGCCCGCTGGCGGTCAATTTCCGCGTCGGCGGCCGCTTCCCGGCCAGCTGCACCGTCGTCGGGCAAGGCAATCCTCGCGACGATGCCGCCCGAGCGCGTTCGCGCGCTGTTCGCCGGCCGGGGCCTGCAGCGGCTGACGCGCCACAGCGTCGCGTCGGTCGCGGCGCTGCTGCGCCAGCTCGAGGACCACGGCGCCCAGGGCTACGCGATCGACGACGAGGAAACGGCCGAGGGCATGCACTGCTTCGGCGCGCCGGTGTTCTCGGCACATCGCCCGGAGGCGATCGCCGCGGTCGCGGTCAGCGTGATCAAGGCGGCCGTCCCGGCGCGCCGCCGCAACGAGCTGATCGCCGCGATCCGCGAGTTCGCGGCACGCGTATCGGAGCAGCTCGGCGCCGGCGAAGCGGGCTGACCGCGCCTTCGACGCGACCGCACAGCGGTCGGCGATCCGCCGCGATCCCGCCTGACGCCCGGTCAATCCTCCCGAATCACGCGCAGCGAGCGATCCGGCGCCAGCGGCGAATGCGCGCTCAGGTAGGCGACCAGCGCGTCGACGTCCTGGGGCCCGCCGAGACGTTCGCTGCCCTCGAGCAGCACCCCGAAGCCGTCGCCGCCGTCGGCCAGGAACGCATTGACGGTGACGCGATAGCGCCCGGACGGATCGACCGGGCGGCCATCTAGGCGCATGTCCGAGACGCGTGCGCCATCGGCGGCGCCGGCGCGATAGCGGTACGAGAACCCCGCCGATGGCTGCAGGATCCGAGGCGACGCCGCATTCACGCCGGTGAACTGCTGCTCGAGCAGCGCCTTCAGCTGCGCGCCGGTCAGCGTCATCACGACCAGGTGATTGCCGAACGGCTGGGTCGCGAACACCTGCCCGTAGCTCACCGGGCACGGCGGGGTGCCGATGCAACGCAGGTCGGTGCGCACCCCGCCAGGGTTGGTGAACGCGAGCACCGCCCCGCCGCGCTCCGCAGCGCGGGTGGCGGCAAGCTGCGCGTCGGCCACCAGCCGGCCGGCGGCGCTGTCGCCGCCGCGCCGCCCTTCGCGGTCGAAGGTCTGCAGGATCGAGCCGACCGGACGGCCGGCGCGCGCCTGCGCCAGCCCGGCGTAGTGGTCGACGATCGCGGCGACCTGCCGGTCGACCACGGGCGAAGATCCGGCCTCGTCGGCCTTGTTGAGCACCGGCAGGTTGCGGGCCACGGTACGGCTGCGGTCGATGTCGCGGGTGCGCCGGTCGATCGCGATGTCGACCAGCGCGATGGCGCGCCCCTGCGCATGCGACTGGACGATCCGCAAGCCGGCATTGCCGGGCGCGTCGCGAACGCAGTTGTATCCCTGGTGGGTGTGCGCCGAGAACACCAGGTCGACCGCCGGGTCGAGCCGGTCGGCGATCGCGAACACCCGTCCGCGCGCGCCCGGACAGGCGGGATCGTTCCAGTCGCCGGCGATCGCGCCGCCTTCGTGGATCACGACGGCGATCGCCTCGACCCCCTGGGCGCGCACCTCGGAGACGTACCGGTTCACGGTCTCCGCCTCGTCGAGGAAGCGCAGGCCGGCAACGCCCGACGGCGACACGATGGTCGGCGTGGTGCGCGTCACCACCCCGATGAACGCGATGCGCTGGCCGTCGAACTCGCGGATCAGATACGGCGCAAAGAGGGGGCCTCGATTGCCGTCCTCCACATTGGCGGCCAGGAACGGGAAGCGAGCGCCCACATACGGTCCATCACGACTCTCGCAGGTGGAGAACGCGGACCCGCCGGCGCTGGGCCCGCCGCTCGCCCCGGCCCCGCTCGCCCCGGCCCCGCTCGCCCCGGCCCCGCTCGCCCCGGCCCCGCTCGCCCCGGCCCCGC
The DNA here is from genome assembly GCA_963849015.1 of uncultured beta proteobacterium. Taxonomy (GTDB): domain Bacteria; phylum Pseudomonadota; class Gammaproteobacteria; order Burkholderiales; family Burkholderiaceae_E; genus Quisquiliibacterium. Next base: position 84,569 of record CAWKFK010000014.1, on the reverse strand, counting down.
TCGCCCCGGCTGCCGCAACCGCTCCGGCCGGCCCCCCGGCGGCATGGCACCCACCGCGCACGAGCCGGCGCAACTCGTCCACCCCCTTGTCGAACTCGTGGTTGCCGACCACGTTCAGCCCGAGCCCCATCGCGTTCATCGCCTCGATCGTCGGCTCGTCGCGGTACAGCGCCGAGGCGAGCGGTGACGCCCCGATCAGATCCCCCGACGACAGGATCAGCGAATGCCTGCGCTCGGACGCCAGCGCGCGCAGCTTTCCAGCCAGGAACGCCGCGCCGCCGACGCTGTGGCTGCGCAAGGCTCCGCTATCGTCGCGCAGGCGCAGCGTCAGACCGCCCGGCTCCAGCTGGCCGTGAAAATCGTTGAATGCAAGCAAGCGCACACTTACCGCAGAATCTTCGCCAGACGTGGAGACAGACGCCAGCTTCCCTGGAGCGCAGGCGACGAGCCCAACGGCGGCGCCAGCCAGCAGGAACGTCACGAGCGAGCGCCGCGCCGCGCCGACTACCCACGCACACGTGCCGGACCGGAACGCGCCCGCCTTGCGATCCCCCGATTCGCGGGGATCCCGCCCCGGCCCCGCTTGCGCAACCCCTTCCCGACCCGTCATCGCGTCACCCCGCGATCGCCGGCCGCCACCGGGTGAACCCGATCTCGGCCTGGTAGACCGCCCCGATCGCGAACAGCGCGGGCTCGGAGAACATCGGCCCGATCAGCTGCACGCCAACCGGCAGGCCGTTGGCCAGGCCAGCGGGCAGCGCCAGCGCCGGCAGCCCCAGGAAATTGACCGGACGCGTCCAGCGCGCGAACGATGCCAGCAGGCCCTGCAGGCCCGGCCCGCCGCCGACGTCGGTCTCCGCCCGGGTCGGCACCGGGAAAGTCAACACGGGCGCGTGCAACACATCGCAGTGAGCGAACACTTCCTCGTGCATCCTTGCCAGCATTGGACTGCGTGCCCTGAGCGCGTCGATGTACTCGACCGCCGGCAGCGCCAGCCCGCTGCGCAGCCTGGCCAGCACCTGCGGCGAGTAGTCGTGAGGCCGCGACTCGATCCACGGCCGATGCAGCGCCGCCGGCTCGGCCCGCAGCACCACGCTCGCCACCCGGTCCAGCTCCGCAGGGTCGGGCACTTCGACGTCGACGATCCGCGCGCCCCGGGCCCGCAGAGCGTCCAGGCTCGCACGCATCGCGACCGCCACCTCGCCGGAACACTCGTCGTGACCGTAGTTCGCCGCCACCCCGACCCGGACACCCGCCAGGTCCCCGCGCGGCCGGAACCGCTCGCCAGGCACGCCCGGCCACTGACGCGTCGGCGGGTCGGCCTGGTCGTGGCCTGCGATCGCGGCGAACACGGCCGCACAGTCCTCGACGGTGCGGGCGAGCACACCGATCGTGTCCAGCGACTGGCTGAGCGGCATCGCGCCGGCCCGGCTGACCGCCCCGAAACTGGTCTTGATGCCGACCACGCCGTTGCAGGCGGCCGGCACGCGCACCGACGCACCGGTGTCCGAACCCAGCGCGGCGAAGTTGACGCAGGCCGCGACGCTGGCTGCCGACCCGCTCGACGAGCCGCCAGTCACGTGCACCGGGTTCCACGGGTTGCAGGCGTCGCCGAAGTGAACGTTGTGGCCGGTGACGCCGAGCGCGAACTCCGACATGCCCAGCACGCCGAACTCCACCGCGCCCGCGGCATCCAGCGCCGCCAGCGCGGTCGACGTCGTGTCCTGAACCTGCTCGCCCAGGATCCGCGACCCGCCGCTCGACGCCCGGCCAGCGCGGTAGAACATGTCCTTGTGCGCCATCGGAATGCCGTGCAGCGGCGGCAGAACCCCGTCGGCCTCCCGCGCTGCCGCCCGCTCGACGTCGGCGCGGCGCGCCACCTCCAGCGCCCTGGCTTCGTCGATGCGGATGAACACATTGAGCGCCGGCTGCGCGCGCCGCGCCGCGCTGATCACCGCCCGCGTCAGTTCCTCGCTCGACACCTCACCGCGATCGAGTGCAGCCTTCGCGTCCATCAGCGACCCTCGCAACAGTTCCATCACATCCCTCCTGCACCTCGCCGATTCGATACTCCCTACACTGCCCGCGCCGACCGCTCCGGGCAAGCGGATTCCTGCGAAAATCGATGCACCGCACAACCGGAGTCCGCCATGGCCGCCAACCCAGCCACACTTCCCCGACTGCGCGTCGATGCCGGCCGGCTGTGGGACAGCCTGATGACGCTGGCCGCGATCGGCGCCACCCCCAAGGGCGGCGTGCGCCGCCTCGCCCTTACCGACCTCGACCGCCAGGGGCGCGACCTCGTCGTCGGCTGGCTGCGCGAGGCGGGCTGCACCGTCACCGTCGACGCCATCGGCAACGTCTTCGCGCTGCGGCCCGGGCGCCGCGACGCGCCGCCGGTGGCCGTCGGCAGCCACGTCGACACCCAGCCGTCCGGCGGGAAGTTCGACGGCAACTACGGCGTGCTCGCCGGCCTGGAAGTGCTGCGCACCCTGAACGACGCCGGCATCGTCACCGACCGTCCGCTGATGGTCGCGATCTGGACCAACGAGGAAGGCACGCGCTTCACGCCCGTGATGATGGGCTCGGGCGTCTACGCGGGCGCCTTCACGCTCGAACACTGCCGTGCGCAGCGCGACCTCGACGGCGTCAGCGTCGGCGAGGCGCTGCAGGCCATCGGTTACGCGGGCAACGCCATCCCGCCGAAGTTCGCCGCCTACTTCGAGCCTCACATCGAACAGGGACCGGTGCTCGAGCGCGAAGGCGTGACGATCGGCGCCGTCGAGGGCGCGCTCGGCCAGCGCTGGTTCGACGCCGTCGTCACCGGCCAGGACGCGCATGCCGGCCCGACCCCGATCGAGATGCGCCGCGACGCGCTGCTGGCCGCCTCGCAATTGGTTCTGGAGGTGCGCCGCATCGCCAGCGAGCATCCCGACTACGCGCGCGGAACCGTCGGACAGATGATCGTCGCGCCGAACTCGCGCAACGTCATTCCGGGCCGCGTCGACTTCACGGTCGATTTCCGCAATGCACGCGCCGAGACCCTGGGTGCGATGTGCGAGGCGCTGAAGCGCAGCGCAGCCGACGTCGCGGCACGCCACGGCGTCCGCGTCGACCTGACCGAAGTCGTCCACTTCCCGCCCTGCGCCTTCGATCCGACGCTGGTGGCCAGCGTCGAGCGGCTCGCCGGCGAGCTCGGCCACAGCGTGCGCCGGCTGGCCAGCGGCGCCGGTCACGACGCGGTCTACGTCGCGCGCACCTGCCCGGCCGCGATGATCTTCGTGCCGTGCGAGGGCGGCATCAGCCACAACGAGATCGAGAACGCGCGTCCCGAGCACCTCGCGGCTGGCGCCGACGTGCTGCTGCACGCGATGCTCGAAGCCGCGCGCTGAGCGGGCCCGGCACCGTGCGCCCGATCGCGATCACGCTCGGCGATCCCTGCGGCATCGGCCCGGAGATCGTGCTGAAGGCCTTCGCCGGCGGGCTGCCCGCGCCGGCGCTGGTGGTCGGCGATCCCGGTCTGCTGCAGCGCGAGGCCGTCCGGCTGCGGCTGCCGCTGCGCATTCGCACGATCGCGACGGCGGCGGCCGCGCATGCGGTCGCCGCGGCCGATCGCCCCGGGCCGGGCGGGCTGCCTGCCCTGGTCGAAGGCGATGTGCCGGGCGCGCTGCCTTTTGCGGACGCAGGCGGCGATGTGCCGGTGATCGCGGCGAGCGCGCTGCCGCCCGACCTGCCGGTCGGCCGCAACGACCCGCGCGCCGGCGACGCGGCCTTCCGCTACATCACGCGCGCCGCGGCGATGGCGATGCGCGGCGAAGTGCGCGCCGTCGTCACCGCGCCGATCTCGAAGGAGGCGATGCACCTGGCCGGCCACCGCTATCCCGGCCACACCGAACTGCTCGCCGAACTGGCGGGCGGCGTGCCGGTGCGCATGATGCTGGCCAACAACGAGCTGCGCACCGTGCTGGTCACGATCCACATGGCTTTGCGCGATGCGCTCGACGCGCTGTCGGTGCCCCTCGTGCTCGAGACGATCCGCATCACCGACGAGGCGCTCGGGCGCGCCGGCGCCGGCACGGGAACCCCCGGCACCGGCAGGCCGCGCATCGCCGTCGCCGGCGTCAATCCGCACGCCGGCGAGGCCGGGCTGTTCGGCCGCGAAGAGATCGACATCGTCGCGCCGGCCATCGCCCAGGCGCGCGAACTCGGCATCGACGCGAGCGGCCCGTACCCGCCCGACACCGTCTTCATGCGCGCCCGCGGCTTCAGGCACTTCGACGCCGTCGTCGCGATGTACCACGACCAGGGCCTGATCCCGGTCAAGTACCTCGGCGTCGACGAGGGCGTGAACATCACGATCGGCCTGCCCTTCGTGCGCACCAGCCCCGATCACGGCACGGCCTTCGACATCGCAGGCACTCCTGGCCCTCACGGCCTCGGTGCCGCCGACCCGGCCAGCCTGCTTGCGGCATTCGCCGAGGCCGACCGGCTGGCCGCGCGCCGCTGATCCCGGCTCAACCACCGACCCGGCATCGCCACACCTGCCGCAGCCCATGTTCGTCTTCACGCTGCCGACGCATCTGGCGCTGCTGAGCTCCGCGCTGTCGCTGCTGATGTGCCTCGAGGCGGCCCGCCGCGCGCGCTGGAACGCGCCGTTGCCGGAGCACCTGCACTGGGCGCTCGCGACCGCGTTCGTGCTGCTCGGGCATCGCATGCGCATCGATCTCGAGTACGGCGTTTCGCTGCACTATCTCGGCTCGGCCTTCCTCGCGCTGCTGCTCGGCTATCCGCGCGCGCTGTTGTCGATCGCGCTGATCCAGCTGACGCAGTGCCTGTGGCCCGAAGCCGGCGCGATCGACGCGTCCCGCCTGTCGCACTGGGGCATCCGCACGCTGCTGGCCGGCGTGCTGCCGATCTGGACGATGTGGCTGATCGTCGGCGCCAGCCTGCGCTGGCTGCCGCGCAACCCCTTCGTGTTCCTGCTCGGCTGCGGTCTGTTCGGGCTGTTCGTCAGCTACGCGCTGCAGCTCTCCGCGTCGTTGATGTTCTGGCACTGGTTCGGCGAGGCCGTGCCCGAGACCGTCTCCGAGAACCTGCTCCCCTACGCGATGCTGCTCGCCAGCGGCGAAGCCTGGCTGGAGGGGATGCTGATCACGCTGCTGGTGGTCTATCTGCCCGGCAGCGTGCGGCTGTTCGACGAGGGCTTCTACCTGGCCCGGCGCTGATCACGCGCGCTGCGCCTCGCGGCGCGCGGCCACGGTTGGCGTGACGATTTCGAGACCAAAGCGATCCCGATCGGCGATCGCCACACGATCGCGGCGAAAGATCGTGATCTCACACTTCATTCCATCGATGCAGCACACGCTGCGACGACCAGAGCAAACGATCCACACCAACCCGAACCTGACGAATCAACGGAGCCCGAAATGAAAGCACTGACCAAGATCCTCGCCCCCATCGCCCTCGCCGCCGCCGCCGCCTCCGCGCAGGCCGGTGTCTTCGAGATCGACTACCCCGCCGGCGTGGCCGGGCAGAACCGCGCGGTCGCGGTGGACGCCAGCGCTGCCGCGGTGGCGGCCAGTTCGGCGCTGCAGCTGATCCACAGCGAAGCCGCCTTCAACGGCACCGCCGACGCGAATGCGACGCAGCGCACTCGTGAAGAAGTCCGCAAGGAAGCGCGCAGCGCGGGCTGGTCGCGTGGCTACAACCACGGCTACGACATGATCTGAGCGCTGCACCTGCCGCGCGCCGCGGCGATCGCGGACGCGTGAATGCACGAACAGAAGAAACGCCCCCGGAGACGGGGGCGTTTTCCATTGCTGCGCGGCCACTGCGCCGCGGGACGAGGCGCCGCGGGGCGAAGCACCCCCGCCGACTCAGCCGGCCAGCCGCTTCTCGAGCGCGGCCTTGACCCGCCCCAGCGCCGGCGGCAGACCGTGCTCCAGCTGCTTGAACAGCTCGGCGTGCAGCTGGAACTCGCGGGTCCACGCCTCCTTGTCGATCGACGTGATGCGATCGAACGAGGCGCGCGGAAAGTCCAGCCCGTTCCAGTTCAGGTCCTCGTAGCGCGGCGTGGTGCCGAACATGTGTTCGACGCCGCCGGCACGGCCCTCGAGGCGGCCCAGCATCCAGGCCAGCACCCGCATGTTGTCGCCGAAGCCGGGCCACACGAACTTGCCGTTCTCGTCGGTGCGGAACCAGTTGACGCAGAAGATGCCGGGCAGCTTGGCGCCGCCGACCTGCAGGCGATGGCCCAGGTCGAGCCAGTGCCCGAAGTACTCGGCCATGTTGTAGCCGCAGAAGGGCAGCATCGCGAACGGGTCGCGACGCACGATGCCGGTGGCGCCGGCCTGCGCGGCCGTCGTCTCGGAGCCCATCGTCGCGGCCATGTACACGCCCTCTTCCCAGGAGCGCGCCTCGGTCACCAACGGCACGGTGGTCGAGCGACGGCCGCCGAAGATGAACGCGTCGATCGGCACACCGTCGACACCGTCCCAGTTCGGATCGATCGACGGGCACTGCGACGCCGCCACCGTGAAGCGCGAATTCGGGTGCGCCGCCGGACGCGGCTTGCCGTTCACCGGGTTGGCCTTCGCGATCTCGGGCGTCCAGTCCCGGCCCTGCCAGTCGAGCAGGTGGGCGGGCGGCTCGCTCAGGCCTTCCCACCACACGTCGCCGTCGTCGGTCAACGCGACGTTGGTGAAGATCACGTCGCGGCCCAGCGAGGCCAGGCAGTTCGGGTTGGTCTTGACGCTGGTGCCCGGCGCGACACCGAAGAAGCCGGCCTCGGGGTTGATCGCATAGAGGCGGCCGTCGGAGTGCGGCTTGATCCAGGCGATGTCGTCGCCGATGGTGTTCACGGTCCAGCCGTCGAAGCCCTTCGGCGGGATCAGCATCGCGAAGTTGGTCTTGCCGCAGGCCGACGGGAAGGCGGCCGCGACGTGGTACTTGCGTCCCTCGGGCGAGGTCACCCCCAGGATCAGCATGTGCTCGGCGAGCCAGCCGATGCCGCCGGACAGCACGTCCTGGCGGCCCATGTTCGACGCGATGCGCAGTGCGAAGCACTTCTTGCCCAGCAGCGCGTTGCCGCCGTAGCCCGAGCCGAACGACCAGATCTCGCGCGTCTCGGGATAGTGGACGATGTACTTGGTCGAGTTGCACGGCCAGGCGACGTCCTTCTCGCCGGGCGCAAGCGGCTTGCCGACCGAGTGCACGCACGGCACGAAATGCCCGTTCTCGCCGAGAACGTCGTACACCGCGCGTCCCATGCGGGTCATGATCCGCATGTTCACCACCACGTAGGGGCTGTCGGACAGCTCGATGCCGATGTGCGCGATGTGGCTGCCCAGCGGCCCCATCGAGAACGGCACGACGTACATCGTGCGCCCGCGCATGCAGCCGTCGAACAGGCCGTTCAGCGTGCCGCGCATCTCGTCGGGATCGGTCCAGTTGTTGGTCGGCCCAGCCTCTTCACGCGTACGGCTGCAGATGAAGGTGCGGTCCTCGACCCGCGCCACGTCGCCGGGATCGGACCAGGCGAGATACGAGCCCGGGCGCTTGTCCGGATTCGAGCTTGCGCAGCGTGCCGGCGGCGACCATCTCGGCGCACAGCCGGTCGCGCTCTTCCTCGGAGCCATCGGCCCAGACGACCCGGTCGGGTTTGGTCAGCGCGGCGATCGACGCTACCCAGTCGATCAGACCCTGGTGCTTCACGTAGTCGGGCACATCGAGGCGCACCGTGGCGCGGGCCTCGATCTCCGAGGCTGGATACGGGTGATTCATTCGACTCTCCGTGGCTCGGTGCCGGCCAGGACCATTGGTGGCAAACCGAGGAACCTTCCATTTTACACCGTGAAAGGTTCTCGTCCCGGCGACGGGAATTCCCGTCGCCGCGAGCACCGCCAAGATGACACGCGCAACAGGCCGACGCTGCGCAGGAATTCACGGCCGGAGCCCTTCGCGCGTGGCCGCCCCCCTGCAAACGGGCGCATAATTCGCCCCGTCGTCGCCATGACGATTGTCAACCGCTCCGGACCATGCACGTCAAAATTGTTCCCATCGGCGAGAAGGACTGCGGCCACTGCGGCATCCGTGACCAGTCCCTGTTCGCGGACCTGAACAGCGAGGATTTCCGGCTGATCAACCAGCCGATCCACGATCTGTCGGTCGCCCCGCACACCACCCTGTTCGACGAAGGCGCGCCCGGCCAGTACCTGTTCACGGTGCGCAGCGGTCTGGTCAAGCTGGTGCGCTACCAGAGCGACGGCAGCCAGCGCATCATCCGCCTGCTGACACCCGGCGACATCGCCGGCCTCGAAGTCACGGCTAACCCGACCTACGACTCCTCGGCGATCGCGGTCACCGAAGTCACGGCATGCCGCATTCCGACCGCGGTGATCCAGCGCCTCGAGAACGAATCGCCCCGTCTGCACCACCAGCTGCTGCGCAAGTGGCACGAGGCGCTGAAGCAGGCCGACGACTTCATCGCCGACCTCGCGTCGGGCAGCGCGCGCCAGCGGCTCGCGCGGCTGCTTCTGCGTCTGTCGCACGGCGACGGCACGGAGCAGATCGTGCTGCCGCCGCGCGAAGACGTCGGCGCGATGCTGGGCATCACGACCGAGACCGCCAGCCGGGCAGTCGCGGCCTTCCGCCGCGAAGGCTTGCTCGAGAGCCTCGACCGCCAGGGCCGGCACTTCCGCGTCGACGCGAAGGCACTGGCCGCGGTCGCGTCGCGCACCGACTGACATGCCGGCGCCGATCGACGCAGCGACGCTGCTCGCCGCGTACGACCGCGCGGCCGACATCGATCGCAGCCGGCCGGCTCCCCCCGACCTCGACGCCGCCTACCGCCTGCAGGCGCAGGTGGTCGCGCTGCGGCAGGCGCGCGGCGAACGCGTCGCCGGCATGAAGATCGGCTTCACCAACCGCACGATCTGGCCGATCTACGGCGTCGAGCATCCGATCTGGGCGCCGGTCTACGACAGCACGACGACGCTGCTCGAAGCACCGGCCGGCGAGGTGCGGCTCGATCGCTTCGTGCGCCCGCGCATCGAACCCGAGATCGTCCTGGGCCTCGCCGGCCACCCGGCCGAGCGACAGCGTCGACGACGTGCTCGAGTGCATCGACTGGATCGCGCACGGCTTCGAGATCGTGCAGTGCCCCTACCCCGACTGGCGGCTCGATCCCGTCGAGGCGTTGCTCGCGCAGGGTCTGCATGGCGCGCTGCTGGTCGGCCCCCGCCGGCGCATCGACCGCGGCACCCTGCCGGCGCTGCTGGCCGCCTTCACGCTGACGCTGGAACGCGACGGCGCCGCGGTCGCCGAGGGTCGCGGCGAGTTCGTGCTCGGCAGCCCGCTGCTCGCCTTGTGCCACCTGGTGCGCGGGCTGAATCGCCAGGGCGCGACGCTGCCGAACGGCGCGCTGGTGACCACCGGCACCATCACCGACGCGCAGCCGCTCGCGCCCGGCCAGACCTGGCGTACGCACCTGCACGGACTGGACCTGCCGGGCATGAGCCTGCGCACGCGCTGAAGCGCGCGCACCGTCGCTTCGAGCAGAGCCTGCCGACCAACCCGATGACCAGCCTCCGACAGCCCTCCGGCAGCGCCCCGGCACCCGACTCGCCGCCCCGGTCCGACATCACCCGCGCCGACATCCGCCGCGCCTGGACTCGCATCGCTTCGCACGTCCGCGTCACGCCCTGCATCGATGTCTCTGCAGGTGGGCACTCGCTGACACTGAAACTCGAGTGCCTGCAGGTCAGCGGCACCTTCAAGGCGCGCGGTGCATTCAATCGCCTGCTCGCCAATCCGATCCCGGGCGCCGGCGTGGTCGCGGCCTCGGGCGGCAACCACGGGATCGCGATCGCACACGCTGCGCGCACCCTCGGCGTGGCGGCCAGCATCTTCGTGCCGTCCGTCAGCGCGCCCGCCAAGCGGGCGCGGCTGGCGGCGCTGGGCGCGCAGGTCCGCGTCGCCGGCGAGCAGTACGCCGACGCGCTGGCCGCCGCCGAGCGCTTCGCCGCCGACACCGGCGCGCTGACGTCCCACGCCTACGACCAGGCCGACACGCTGTGCGGCCAGGGCACGGTCGCGCTCGAATGGGAGCGCCAGGCGCCCGAACTCGACACCGTGCTGGTCGCCGTCGGCGGAGGCGGTCTGATCGGCGGCATGGCCGCGTGGTATCAGGGCGCGGTCCGCGTCGTCGCGGTCGAATCCGAGGGCTGTCCGACGCTGCATCGCGCGCTGGCGGCGGGGCGCATCGTCGACGTCGAAGTCGGCGGACTGGCCGCGGACTCGCTCGGGGCGCGCCGTGTCGGCGAGCTGATGTTCCCGATCGCGCGCCGCTGGATCGAGCACTCCGTGCTGGTCGACGACGACGCGATCCGCGCCGCGCAGCAGCGCCTGTGGGCCGACGTCGCGGGTCGCTGCCGAACCGGGCGGCGCGACGGCGCTGGCGGCAGTGCTGTCCGGCGCCTACCGGCCGGCGCCCGGCGAACGGGTCGGCGTGCTGGTCTGCGGCGCCAACCTCGATCCTGCCGCGCTCGCGACATGAATGCGCCCCGCCCGGCCGGCGCCCCGCGCCTGCTCGCCGTAAGCACCGGCATCGCCGCCCCGTTGGCGGTGCACGCCCGCGGCGGCGGCGAGGCGGTGGCCAGCGCGATCGTCAAGCGCCCGGTCAGCACCCTCGACGATCCGGCCGAGGTCGGCGTGGGCCGGATCGGCGTCGCCGGCGACGAGCAGGTCGACAACAGCGTGCACGGCGGCCTCGACAAGGCGGTCTACGTGTATCCCGCCGAGCACTACGCGTTCTGGAACACCGTGCGCGGCCAGGCGAAGCTCGGCCCGCTGCCGGCGGCGGGCGCGCTCGGCGAAAACCTCACCGTCGAGGGGCTGCTCGAGACCGCCGTCTGGGTCGGCGACCTGCTGACGATCGGCGACGTCGAACTGCGCGTCGAAAGCCCGCGCCAGCCGTGCTTCAAGTTCAACGCCCACATGGGCTTCTCGTGGGCGTCGAAGATGATGGTCCAGAGCGGCTACACCGGCTTCTACTGCTCCGTCGTCCGTCCGGGCGGGCTGGCCGCCGGACTGCCGGTGCTCATGCGCCCGGGCGATCGTGTCGTCAGCATCGAACAGATGCACCGACTCAAGCACCGGTCACCGCAAAAACGCCTCTTCTGAGTTAGAGTTTCATCCATGTCCGAGCTCAGCCCCGCCCAGCGCACCGCCGGCACCGCCCGCATCATCGTGACGGCCGGAGTGGTCTTCGCGATCGAGGCGCTGTGGCGCGGCTCGGTCGCCCGCACCGTGATGGCGGGCCTGGTGCTGGTGCTCGGCGGCGGGCTGCTGTTCCTGTCCAAGCGCGCCGACTGACCGCGTGCCGCGGCCGGATCGGCCGCGCCCTGCGCCGCGGGTCACCGCCGCGGAGCCCGCACTTCACCCGGTCGCTTCCGGACCCGATCAACGATGCCGCCACTGCGCGGTCGGCAAGTCACTGCGATGGATTTCGAAGCGCTGCGCGTCGACGGCTTCCCGGTCGACCAGGACCTGATCGACGCCGGTTCGGTCGGGCCGGAACTCGCGCACCTTGCCGGTGTCTACCTGCACAGCCCGCGGGCGCTGATCTGGCGCAACCCGTCGTCCGACTGGCGCCTGTTCGTGCTGCTGCTGCCGCTGGCGTCGCGCCTGTCGCTGATGGCCAATCCGATCTTCGCGCAGCTGACCCGCGCGTGGGGCATGAACGTCCGCTTCGTCGGCGTCGACCGCAACGCGCTGTGCTACGACTTCCGCGCACTGCTGACCGACCGCACGCTGAAGCTGCTGCTCGAATTCCTCGAGAGCGACCTCGACCGCGGCCACGACCCGGCGGTGCTCGACACGCTGTTTGCAGCGCTCGCCGGCGAGATGCTGACGATCCTGCAGTTGCGCCGCAGCGGATGGGACCGCCACCTCGCCGTCGAGCACCGCCTCGAGCCCGAGGCCGAAGGCTCGCTGTTCGCCCGCGCCAGCCGGTACCCGGACTTCCTGTCGAAGCTGCGCGAAGCGCTGCGCGAGGAGATCATCGACGTCGAGTTCTACGGCCGCGCGCTGCGCTCGATCGACCTGCGCGAGACGGTGTTCGAACAGCGCGTCGCATCGCTGATCGAATCGAGCCTCGACGAGGTCACGATGGCGAAGCTGGCGCGCACCGGCGCCGGCCGGCACCTGGGCTGCTACAACTGGCTGCGCATCGACCCGCGCCACGCCGCCAGCCGCGCCCACGTGCTCGGCAGGCTGCCGGGGCTCGCGAGCTTTCTCGCGCAGGCCCTGCTGCCGCTCGAGGCGCGCCGCTTCGATGTCGACACGCCGCCGGAGGAGCACGGCGAGGCGCGGGCAGGGGGACTGGACGACGAGCACGCGCCGGACACCGTGTCGCGGCACACGGCCGCAGCGCGTGCCAGCGCCGTCGGCGCGACGGCCGGCGGCCAGTACGACCTGCGCTCGATCGCTGCCCGCACGTCCTCGTCACACACCGCCCGCTGGGCGGCCGCACTGCGCCGGGCGATCGATGCCGGTCAGGACCGCCTGGTGATCGAGGCGCTGGCGCAGCACTTCGCCGTGTCGGACAACACCATCCGCCGCCTGTGGCGCGAGCCGCCGCGCGCCCTCGGGCAGCCGCCCGCGTGGCAGCTCGCGCCGGTGCTGCGCCAGCTCGACGCGGCGGGCGATCGCGGCTGGCCGGCGAGCGATGCGCAGTGGCGTGCGCTGCTGGCGAGCGCGGTGCCGGTCGAGGCGCGTTGAGCGGCGCGCCGGGCGGTGCTCCTGCCGGGCCATCCACCGGATGGCCGATGGCTCGCGGCCGGCTGCGCGGGTCGACGCTGGCTTCGGCTGCGCGGGCAAGCAACGGCGCTGGCGCGGCGGGGGCTTGAACGCCGACGCCCGGCACTGCGTGCCGGGTTCCCTGCGATGCTCCCGGCCCGAGGCGGGCGCGCGAACTCGGCCCTGCGGGCCTCAAACAGCGCGCGCCCGACCCCGCTGCGCGGGGCAACCTCGGTCCGCTGCGCTTCTCGGCGTCGCCGAAGCGCCCCCGCCGCGCCAGCGCCGTTGCTTGCCTGAATCACCGAGGAACGCGCGAGATCTCAAGAGCCCACGATGCGACCGATCCGGCCGTGCCGATCGGCAGCAACATACCCGGCGTCGCATTCGACCTGATCCTGCAAGGCCAATCGCGCGCGCATCCGCCTCGATGCCACTCGAGCCGCTGCGGGGTGCGCGGCCGGCGGCCCGTGTGCGCAGCCGAGGAGCGCAGGGTTCCTGGCCGGCGCGCGCAGCGCGCACGGTCATCTGATTTGCGGCGCCCTGTTCGAGCGTAGCGCCCCAGGGCGCGCAGCGAGTTGCGCCGCCCCTGCCAGGAACCCGAGCACCACAGGGCACCCGCGCGCAGCGCGGGCGAGCACCCGGGCCGCCGGCCGCGCACCCCGCAGCGGCGACGCGCAACCCAGCGGCACCGGCGAGAGCCCGATTGGAGCGATTTCGGGGTCAGGCGCGCGGCGGCGGCCGCAGGTCGTCCGCGCCGATGTAGATGCGGTTCCAGGTCGGCGCGATCACCAGTTCGTTGATGCAGACGTGCGGCGGTGCCGCAAGCGCATAGGCGACCGCGTCGGCGACGTCCTGCGGCTGCAGCATGCGCGCCATCTCCTCCTCGGACGGAGGCGTCGGACGCGAGCGCAGGATCGGCGTGGCGACCTCGCCGGGACAGACCAGCGTCGCACGGATGCCGTGCCGGCCTTCCTGGTCGTTGAGGCTCTCGACCAGGGGCGCCAGCCCCATCTTGCTCGAGCCATAGGCCGCGCCGGTGAACGGCAGGTAGCGCCAGCCGGCCCATGACGAGACCACCACGATCGATCCCCGGCCCGCCGCGCGCATCCCGTCGAGCACCGCCCCGGCGCAGTAGGCAACGCCGTTCAGGTTGATCGCCACCACCTTCGCGAAGGCCTCGGGCGTGAGCCCCTGCCAGTAGCGATTCGGCACGTTGGTGCCGGCCGAGCAGACGAGCGCGTCGACGCCGCCCCAGCGCTCGCGCAGCGCCGCCGCCGCCGCGGCGACCGCCGCCGTGTCGGACACGTCGAGCGGCAACGCGACCGCATCGACCGACAGCGCCGCCAGCTGCGCCACCGCCGCGTCGAGCTCGGCCGCGCGCCGCCCCGAGATCGCGACCCGTGCACCGCGCGCGCCAAGCGTGCGCGCCACCTCCAGGCCGATGCCGGTGCCGCCTCCGGTGACCCAGGCCACCTGTCCTTCGAACGGTCTGCTCATGCCGCATTCCTCCTGATCGATTCACCCTGGCGCACCATGCTACGCCGGGCGGACCTCGGCGCCCGCCCGGTACACTGCTCGGATGCACGACACCCGCCCGCTGCCGGCCATCCTCGAAGACGCCTGGTCGATGCTCGCGCGCGGCGTCGACGACCCGCTCGACGATCTGCACTGGCCGGTGCTCGCCAGTGTCGGCCAGCGCGGCGACGCGGCGTACGCCGACGCCCGAACCGTCGTGCTCAGGGCCTGCAGCCCCGCGGCGCGCAGCGTGTCGGTGCACAGCGACGCGCACGCGGGCAAGGTGGCCCAGCTGCGCGCGAATCCCATCGCGGCGCTGGTCGCCTTCCATCGCAGGTCTCGCATCCAGGTGCGCCTGCACGGCGCGGTCGCGCTGCACATCGGCGACGCAGCGGCGTTGGCAGCGTGGGAGGCCCTGCCCGATCACAGCCGCGCGCTGTACGCCGGGCCGCAGCGGTTCTGCCTGATCCGAATGGCAATCCATCAGCTCGACTGGCTGCGCATCGACGGCAGCCGGCAGCACCGCGCATCCTTCGATCTCACCGGCGACCAGCCGCACGGGTGCTGGATCGATCCCTGACCAACGGCACTCACCGCACCCCCGATGTCCACACCGACCCACTCCTCTGCCTCCACGGCCACGTCCGCCGTGCCCGCGCTGCGCCTGGTCGCCACCGGCGGCACCTTCGACAAGCGCTACGACCCGGTCGCCGGCGAGTTGGTGTTCGGCGACACGCATCTGGAGCGCATCGCGCGGCGCGCGCGGGTCGCGGGCGAGGTCGCGATCGAAGTCGCGATGCTGATCGACAGCCTGGACATGGACGACGGTCACCGGCGGCTGGTGCTCGAAACATGCCGGCGCGCGCCCGAGCCGGCGATCGTCGTCGTGCACGGAACCGACACGATGGTCGAGACCGCGCGGGTGCTGGGCGAGGCGCGCCTGCCCGCGACCATCGTGCTGACCGGCGCGATGGTGCCGTACGACATCGACGACTCCGATGCGCTGTTCAACCTCGGCCACGCGATCGGCTGCGCGCGCTGCCTGCCGCCGGGCGTCTACATCGCAATGCAGGGCATCGCCTACGCGTGGGACCGGGTGCGCAAGAACCGCGCACTGGGCCGCTTCGAAGCGATCGAGCCGATCGAGCGGGCGCGCGGCTGACGGCGCGCGGCGATCAGCGTGCGGATGGCGGCGTACGGCTGACGGCCGGCTGCCCCACGCAGGCGCGCCGCACGAGCCCCGCACGGCGCAGCGCGGCGATCAGCGCGTCGCGCGTCGACGCCCGCTTCGCGACAGGACACCCGCCCCGCGTCAGTCGTCGTCGCCGCCCCGCTCGGCGCCGCGCCGCCCGCGTGCATACGGCCAGCCGACCCTCTCGGCGATGACCCGGTAGAGCCAGCCGCCGGCCAGCACCAGGAACACGACCCTCGCGACGTGGAACACGGTGACCACCGGCACGCCGAGCCCCAGCATCTTCGCGGTCAGGCTCATCTCGGCGATGCCGCCCGGAGAGGTCGCCAGCACCATCGTCGCCGGCGCCACTCCGGTCAGCGTCCCCAGCCCCCAGCCGAAGGCGGCGGTCACCGGAATGCCGATCAGCGTCGACACCAGCGCGACGCCCAGCGGGCGCGGGGCGCGCCGGAAGAACCCGGGCCGAAAGCGCGTGCCCAGCGAGATGCCGATGAACACCTGCCCGGTCGTCACCATCCAGCCAGGCAGCGCAGACAGCCACACCCCCGAGCCGGTCAGCACGATCGACACCAGCAGCGGCCCCAGCACCCACGGATTCGGCGAGCGCGCCAGCCGCAGCGCCAGCGCGCCGCACACCGTGGCCGCGATCAGCACGGCCAGGCCCGGGTAGTCGACGCGCCGGGCGACGTGCTCGTAGATGCCGCCACCCTGCACCCCCAGCCACTTGTACGCGAACGGCACCAGCAGCACGACCAGCATGATGCGCAGGCTGTGCACCGCGGCGATCGTCTCGACCTGCCCACCGTTGCGCTCGCCCTGCAGCGCCATCTCCGAGGCGCCTCCGATCGCGCCCGCGAAGAAGGCGGTCGGCGGATCGAGTGCAGCGAAACGGCGCAGCGCCCACGCGAACGACAAGCCGAGCAC
This sequence comes from uncultured beta proteobacterium, assembly GCA_963849015.1. Taxonomy (GTDB): domain Bacteria; phylum Pseudomonadota; class Gammaproteobacteria; order Burkholderiales; family Burkholderiaceae_E; genus Quisquiliibacterium. The sequence continues at coordinate 68,140 of CAWKFK010000014.1, read as the reverse complement.
GATCGACCAGGCGACTCCGGCCGCGATCGCCGGCGCCTGCTGGGCCATGCGCGCGATCACCGCAGGCGTGAAGAACAGGCCCAGCGCGGTGCCGATGGCCCACAGCCCCGCGCTGCGAACCGGCACCGGGCACAGCAGCTTCAGGCCGGAACCGCTGGCGAGGGCGCATGCCACCAGCGGACCGATCATCCACGGCAGCGGCGTCTTCAGCGCGGAGCACAGTGCGCCCGCCGGCACCGCGATCGCCAGAGCCCTGGCGAACGCCCGCAGGGACGCGGCATCCGGGGTCGCGAGTTTCAGCGGCATCACCACGCCGTGCGCACGGCGCGCGCCCGGAATGCGTCGGGGGGAATCATCGGGGGAGAGTCCGGAGTGGAGCGCGGCAGTATATCGGCAGCTCCGGCGACGAATGCGGCCGCGTCGCCGCCGCCGGCGGCTGGCAGCGCGCGCGCCGCTGTGCCAGTCTTGCAGGCGCGCGGACGTCGCTCGACGCCGCACCGCACGGGAGCACGACGATATGGCGCAGACCCTGCAGGACTTTCTCAATCTGGTCGACGGCAAGCGCGTCCCCGCGCGCGGCGGCGCCTGGCTCGACTCGTACGACCCCTATCGCGGCGAGCCCTGGGCACGCATCCCGCGCTGCGCGCAGGCCGACGTCGACGACGCGGTCGCGGCCGCGCGGCGCGCGTTCACCGGCGGGCCCTGGCGTGCGATGACGCCGACCGAGCGCGGCAAGCTGCTGGTCAGACTGGCGGCGCTGATCGAGCGCGATGCCGACCGGCTCGGCCGGATCGAGACGAAGGACAACGGCAAGCTGCTGGCCGAGATGGGCGCGCAGGCGCGCTACATGGCCGAGTGGTACCGCTACTTCGGCGGCCTCGCCGACAAGGTCGAGGGCCGGGTGCTGCCGATGGACAAGCCCGCGCGCTTCGCCTTCACGCGCCACGAGCCGCTCGGCGTGATCGCGATGATCACGCCGTGGAACTCGCCACTGCTGCTGCTGGCCTGGAAGCTGGCCGCCGCGCTGGCCGCCGGCAACACCGTGGTGATCAAGCCGTCCGAGCACGCTTCGGTGTCCACGCTCGAATTCGTCGCGCTGTTCGAAGAGGCCGGGTTCCCGCCGGGCGTCGTCAACACGATCACCGGCCTGGGCGCCGGAGGCGGGTTCGGTGCTCGCCGCGCATCCGGATGTCGCCAAGGTCGCGTTCACCGGCGGCGACGCCACCGGCCAGCGCATCTACGAGGCGGGCGCGCCGTCGTTGAAGCGCGTCAGCCTGGAGCTCGGCGGCAAGTCCGCCAACATCGTCTTCGCCGACGCGAACCTCGAGGCCGCGGTGATGGGCGCGGTGTCGGGCATCTTCGCCGCGTCCGGCCAGACCTGCATCGCCGGCTCGCGCCTGCTGGTGCAGCGGGCGGTGCACGACGAAGTGGTCGAGCGTCTGACCGAGGTCGCGCGCACCGCACGGATGGGCGACCCGGCCGATGCCGGCACGCAGGTCGGGCCGGTCACGACGCAGCCGCAGCGCGCCCACATCCTGAAGATGATCGAGGCCGGCAAGGCCGACGGCGCGCGCTGCGTGATGGGCGGCGGCACGCCGAGCGACCCCGCGCTGGGCCGCGGCTGGTTCGTCGAGCCGACGATCTTCACCGGCGTGCGCAACGACATGCGCGTCGCCCGGCAGGAGGTGTTCGGACCGGTGCTGTCGATCATCCCCTTCGACGACGACGCCGAGGCGATCCGCATCGCCAACGACAGCATCTACGGCCTGGCCTCCGGGCTGTGGACCCGCGACATCGCGCGCGCGATCAAGGTCTCGCAGGCGATGGAGTCGGGCACCGTGTGGGTCAACACCTACCGCGCCGTCAGCTTCATGGCACCGTTCGGAGGCTACAAGCGCAGCGGCATCGGCCGCGAGAGCGGCCAGGAGTCGATCCACGAGTTCCTGCAGACGAAGACGGTGTGGATCGAGACCGACGAGTCGACGGCGAATCCGTTCATCATCCGGTGACGGGGAAGGGCTGATGCGAACGCCTGACGAGTCCGCGGCCCACGGATCGAAGGCCAGGCCCCAGGACCTGCCGTCCGTCGACCGGCTGCTGCGCGCCGGCGCGGTGCAGGCCCTGGTGCAGGCGCACGGCCACACGCTGGTGGCCGGCGAGTGCCGCGCCCTGCTCGAGGGGCTGCGACCGCGCGCAGTGCGCCGGAGAACTTGCGGCCGCCGAAGCGTCGCCGGCCGCGCTCGAGGCGCAGGTGCAGGCGCGCGTCGAGCAGAGGCTCGCGCCGCGCATGCGCGCGCGTGCTCAACCTGACCGGCACGGTGATCCACACCAACCTCGGGCCGCGCGCTGCTGCGCCGACGCCGCGCTCGCGCACCTGGTGGCGACGATGGCCGGCCCGAACAACCTCGAGTACGACCTCGACACCGGCGGCCGCGGCGACCGCGACAGCATCGTCGAAGAGCTGCTCGTGCACGCTCACCGGCGCCGAGGCGGCGACCGTCGTCAACAACAACGCCGGCCGCGGTGCTGCTGACGATCGCGGCGCTGGCGCGCGGCCGCGAGGTGATCGTCTCGCGCGGCGAACTGGTCGAGATCGGCGGCGCCTTCCGCATGCCCGACGTGATGGCCAGCGCCGGCGCGACGCATGGTCGAGGTGGGCACGACCAACCGCACGCACCCGCACGACTACGAGCGCGCCATCGGCGAGCGCACGGCGCTGCTGATGAAGGTGCACACCAGCAACTACGCGGTCCAGGGCTTCACGGTCGTCGGTGGACGAGGCGACGCTGGCGCGCGATCGCGCACGCGCAAGGCCTGCCGCTGGCGACCGACCTCGGCAGCGGGCTCGCTGGTCGACCTGGCCGCCTACGGCCTGCCGCGCGAACCGCTGCCGCAGGAGATGCTCGCCGCCGGCTGCGACGTGGTGACCTTCAGCGGCGACAAGCTGCTGGGCGGACCGCAGGCCGGGCTGATCGTCGGCACGAAGGCCGCCGTCGAGCGCATCCGCAGGTTCCCGATGAAGCGCGCGCTGCGGATCACGAAGCTGCCGCTGGCCGCGCTCGAGGCGACGCTGCACGCTCTACCTGCGCCCCGAGCGGCTGGCGCAGGACCTGCCGACGCTGCGCCTGCTGACACGGCCGGTCGACGCGATCCGCGCGCTGCGCGCTGCAGGTCGCGCCGGCGCTCGCCCGTGCGGTCGCGCCGCGCTTCACGGTCGAGCGTCGTCGACCTGATGGGCCAGATCGGCTCGGGCTCGCTGCCGGTCGAGCGCCTGCCGTCGGCCGGCCTCGCGCTGGCCCTTCCGGCCGGCAGCCGACGCGGCGCCGGCGCGCGCTCGACGCGCTGGCCCGCGCGCTGCGCGCGCTGCCCGTGCCGGTGATCGGCCGCATCGCCGACGACCGGATGCTGCTCGACCTGCGCTGCCTCGAGGATCCGGCGGCGTTGACCGACCAGCTCGCGGCGCTTGCGACGGCGCTGACCGCCACGCCAGCAGGCGCGGCCCGACAGAACGGCACCCGGCGGAGTGCGACGACGCCGAGCGCGACGCCGGGGAAAACGCCCGGCGACTGACGGCGGCGAGGGCAGGGATCCGAAACCAACGCCACGCACACGCGGCACGCGCGGCCGCGAGCGTGCACAATGGCGTCCCAGTCGGCATGGAGGGGAAACGTTCCTGGTGGAACGGCCGGGCTTCAAACCCGGTGGGCGGCGCCACGCGTTGCCGGGAGGGTTCGACTCCCTCTCCCCTCCGCCAGGACGCCGCTTCCTGCGCCCGCTAGCGCGCGGGCTCGGTCACGAACCCGATCCTCGCAAGGCCCGCGCGCCGTGCCGCGGCCATCACCTCGGCCACCCGCTCGTAGCGCACGCTCCGGTCACCCTGCAGACGGAGCTCGGGCTGCGGCTGCTGCGCGGCGGCGCTCGCCAGGCGGGACGCCAGCTCCTCGCCGTCCACCGCTTCGTTGTTCCAGTACACCTGGCCGGCCGCGTCGACCGCCACGTCGACGCGGGCCGGCTTCGCATCGTCCCGCCGGCTGCTGGCGTGCGGCAGCTCGATCTCCACCGCGTGCTTGATCACCGGGATCGTGATGATGAAGATGATCAGCAGAACCAGCATCACGTCGACCAGCGGCGTCATGTTGATCTCGCTCATCATCGCGTCGTCGTCTTGGCTTCCGAAGGACATCGCCGCTCCTCAGGCCTCGCCGAAGCGCCGACCGCGCTCGCCGATGCGCGAGCCGGTCAGGAAGTAGGCGTGCAGGTCGTGCGCGAACCGGTTCAGGCGCGCGAGCACGCGCCGGTTGGCGCGGTTCAGCGCGTTGTAACCGAGCACCGCCGGGATTGCGACGAACAGTCCCAGCGCCGTCATGATCAGCGCCTCGCCGACCGGCCCTGCCACCTGGTCCAGCGTGGCCTGGCCCGCGTGCCCCATGCCGAGCAGCGCGTGATAGATGCCCCAGACGGTGCCGAGCAGGCCCACGAAGGGCGCCGTCGAGCCAACCGAGGCCAGTATCGCGAGCCCGGACTGAAGGCGATCGATCGCGTCGTCGATCGAACCCTTCAGGCATCGCGTGACCCAGTCCGAGGAGTCCATCGCGTCGTGCAGTTGCCGGTCGCTGCTGCGGTGATGCTCGAGCGCCTCGCGCCCCGCTTCGGCCAGCGCGCGGAAGGGATTGTTGCCGGGCTCCCCGAGAGTGCCGAGCCCTTGTTCCCAGCTGGCGGCGTGCCAGAAACGCTGCCCGGCCTCGCGCATCACGCGACGCAGGCGCAGCAGGTCGAGCGCCTTGCCGAGCATCACCACCCAAGAGACGAGGGACATCAGCAGCAGAAAGATCGAGATGGCGCGCAGCACACTGTCGCCCTGCGCCCACAGATTGGCGAGTCCGTACGTTTGCATCGGGAATGGTTCCTTGGAGACGAATCAGTCGAGCCTGAATGCGAAGGGCCGCACGGCGGTCACGCGCATCGCGCGCCCGTCGACCAGGTAGGGGTTGCATCGGGTCTGTTGCGCCGCGTCCAGCGCGACCTTGTCGAGTCGCTCGAAGCCGCTCGACGAGATCACTTCCGCTTTTGCGATCGCGCCCGCCTCGTCGATCAGCAGCCGCACGCGCACGGCGCCCTGCTCGCCGAGTCGTCGCGAGATGAGCGGGTAGCGGGGCTCTGGCGTGCTGCAGCGGATTTCGCCGAGGGTCACGACGCGCGGCGCTGCCGAAGTCTGGCGGGCGGCCGCGTCCGGTTGCGCGGATGCGCCTTGCGCACCCGCGTCGACCTGGGCGCGGACGGCCTGCCCCTGCGACGACGGCACCTGCGCGGCATCTCCCGCCGGCGCCACCGGGCCGGGTTCGGGGCGCACGGTGTCGACCGCTTCGGGCCGCAGAGCGTCCTCCGGCGCCGGCCGCAAGGGCACGGAGGCGACGGGGGTCGGCGCCCGCCTGGCAGGCGCTGATCTGGTGATGCGCACCGCCGTCGGCGGGGCCGGCACGCGCGGCGGCTCGGCCCGCGGCGCGGGAGGCGCCGGCTCGGGCGCGGGCGCGAAGAGCTCCGCGATCACCGCCTGCCGCAGGGCGGCATCGACGGCGCGGCGAGCCAGGCCGGATTGCAGCGCCAACAGCAACAGCGCATGAAACGCGATCGCGACCGCGGCGAGCTTCAGGGTACGGAGATCGAGCATCGAGAGGATCGGTGTTCCGGCTGCGTTCCGGCGCGCGCTCAGGCAGCCGACATCAGCACCCAGTGGTTGTCCAGCGCCATCGGCTGCGGCCACGCCGCCATCGTCGCGGGCGCGGACGGATGCAGGCGGCCGACGCCCAGCGCGCTGGCGATGAGCACGCCGCCCGCGCGGCCCGGCCCGTCCCAGCCGGTCAGCGCGTAGGCCTCGCGCAGGCGGGCCACGGTCACGAAGCCGCGCGCCGGGTGCCAGAGCAGCGCGCGACCGACCTTGTGGCTCGACACGGCGAAGCCGCCGTCGAATGCCGGCGCGATGTCCCCGGCATAGCCCGCGCCGTCGGCGCCCTGCTCCGGAAGACCCAGTTCCCCGCGCTCCCAGACGGCGAGCACCGGCGCGTCGCGGCGGCGCTCGGGCGCGTCGTGCTCGGCCTGAAGGGCGATGCCGAGTCTCGCCATTTCGCTCGTCGGCCCGGTGCTCCAGGCGAGATGGCGCAGGCTGAGGCGCGGATCGTCGAGCCGCCAATGGCCGAGCGCCCGGCCGCTGCGCGCGTCCAGCCGCACCAGCGACGAGTCCATCCGGTCCAGGCTATGCTTGCGGTCGCCTGCGGTGCGCGGAATGCCGCCATTGGCGACCATCAGGTTGCCGTCCGCGTCGAGCACCACCTGGTGCGGCTCGATGCCGAGGCTGTCCCACTCGTCGAGCTTGCGCAGCGACTCGCGATCGCGCACGCCGATCCTGCCGCGACCGGTGGCGGGGTCGGTCTCGGTCGTGAACAACACCCTGCCGTCCGCGCTCGCGACCGAGTGCCCGTTTAGCCGGCACTGGCCCGGCTCTTCGTCGACACGCAACTGGTGCGACACGCGACCCGCGCCATCGAACCGCATCAGCCAGGTGCCGGGCCGCACGCCGACCACCAGCAGGCCGCCGTCGGCCTCGGGCGTCAGTCCGTGCGGCCGGGTCGGGAGCGCAACTGCCCAGAGGATCCGCACCTTCTGCTGCGGCCAGTCCACCTCGAGCACGCCCGCATAGTGCGTGTCGCCCTCGTTCGGGCCGCGCCAGGACGCGCCGATCAGGGCACGCGTCACGCCGGTCGTGCCCGGCGCCGCGAAGGCGAACGCGGGCAGGGCACCGACGCAGCCGGCCAGGCTGCGCTGCAGGAAATCGCGTCGCTCCATCGTGTCCCTCCGCCGCGTCAGAACCGGTACGCCGCCGTGACCAGCAGCGTGCGCGGCCGACCCGGCACGTAGTGGCCGCGGTACAGGAAGTCGGCGTAGTGCGTGTCCGCGAGGTTGGTCAGGTTCGCCTTCAGGCTGAGCCTGCCGATGACGTATTCGGCCATCAGGTCCGCAGTCACGAAACTCGGCGCCTCGATCGCGGAGGTCGGCCGGCAGACCCACCGGCTTGTCGCTGCTGCGGGCAGTGATGCCGCCGCCGACGCGCAGGTTGGCTGCAACCTGATAGGTGGTCCACAACGACGCGGTGTGACGCGGCGTCAGGCCCGGGCGCGATCCCACCGCCTCGGTGCCGGCCGCGCCGCTGGAACTGTCGACCTCGGCGATCGGGATGAACGCGTACGAGACGTACACCTCCCACCGCGGCGTGATCCTTCCGGCGACGTCGAACTCGATGCCCGCCGCGTGGCGCTGCCCGGAGAGCACGTAGTTGCAGGCGTTGACGGTGTCGGCGTCGCGGTTGCGTTCGTTGTACTTGGTCGAATGGAAGAGCGCGAAGCGCGTGCGTCAGGTCGCCGCTCTCGCTGTCGAACTTGCCGCCGAGTTCGATGTTGCGGCTCGATTCCGGGTCGACCTGGGCGTTGCCGGCGTCGTACTGGTAGGTGTCGCCCGCGGTGTTGAAGGAGGTGCCGTACGACAGGTGATACGAGCTCAGTGCGGTCGGCTGGTAGAGCACGCCGAAGCGCTTGCTCAGCAGCGAGTCGCTGCGGTCGATCTCGGCGTTCGGCGCCAAGGTGCAGGGATTGTTCGCGCCGCCGCCGGTCGCGGTCGCGAGGTTGCGATAGGCCCGTCGAAGCGGTCCCAGCGCAGTCCCGCCAGCAGCTTCCACTGGTCTGCGACCCGGATCAGGTCCTGCGCGTAGACGCCCAGCGCCTGCGCGTCGAAGGTCCGGTTCACACCGAGGACGCGCAGCGACTCGTCGACCGAACCGCCGTCGTTCGGGGTGCCCACCGTGGTCGTCGGCTTGGTCAGCGACACGCCCGTCGGGGTGGTCGCCGCGAAGTTCTCGAACCTCTCGTTGGCCAGGTCGACCCCCGCGGTGACCGCGTGCTCCCGGCCGAACCACTGGTGCTTGCCGCTGTAGTCGCTCTGGGCATAGCCGGTGTCCATCTCCATGATCTTGTTGTTGGTCCCGCGGGTCAGCACGGTGGCGTCCGAGAACGTGTCCGAGGTCACCGCCAGGCCGCCGGGTTGCAGCGTCGGCCCCGCGAAGCGGATGGCGCTGGCGCGCTGGTCGCGCTCGTAGCGCGCCGCGCGCAGCGCGGTCCTCAGTTCGCGCCCGCCTCCGAAGCGGTGGATGTGCACGAAGTTCGCCTGGGTAGTCTCGGTACGGTTGTAGTCGCTCGCCGCGCCGTAGTAGTTCTTCGGGTCGGTGCGCCACAGCCAGTCACCGCCCTTGACCGCACCCGGCGTCAGCCAGGGCAGTCCGTAGTGGATTCCGTTGTCGTTCTCCAGGTGGTAGAGGCCGACCTGAAACTCGTTCTTCGTGCCGATGCCCCAGCCGAAGGTCGGCGCGATGCCGCGCTTGTCGATCGGCACCCCCCAGTTGTCCGCCGTCGTGATCATCGCGTTGATCCGCAGCGCGGCGTCCTGGCCGGTCACGAAATTCAGGTCCGCCAGTCCCCGCGCGTAGCCGCCCGTGCCCACCGTCAACGCGGCCTCGTGCTGGCTGCTCAGGAACGGCTTCTTGCTGACCTGGTTCACCGCGCCGCCGGTCGACCCGCGACCGAACAGCATCGACGCCGACCCGCGCAGCAGTTCGAGCCGATCCCAGTTGAAGCTGTCGCGCTCGTAGAACGCCGGATCCCGCATCCCGTCGATGAAGATGTCGCCGGTCGACTGCAGCGAGAAGCCGCGCAGCCGGATGTCCTCCTCGCCACCTTCGGCCGCCTGGAAGCTGACGCCCGCCGGTATGCTTGAGCACGTCCTTCAGCGTGTCGAGGTTGCGGTCGTCGATCAGGCGCTCGGTGACGACCGTGATCGACTGCGGGATGTCGCGCAGTTCCTGGTTGCCCTTGCCGATCGAGGTGGTGACGGCGCGCAGCGACTCCTTGCCCGACTCGCGCTCCGCCGCCGCTTCGACTTGCACCGCCGGGAGGTCTTTCTCCTCCTGCGCCGCCTGGGACGGGCCGCTCTGGGCCTGGGCCGCTCCGAACGCGCCCAGGCCCGCGAGCAGCACCGCCATCGGCGCCGCGGCGCTTCGCCCTTTCATCGATCCCTGCTTCATCTCCCGTCACCCTATGCAGCGTAGTTATCATTTCGTAATCGAAATGATAACTACTCGCATTACGGACAGCAAGTCCAGCGAGGGAGCGCGCTACGTCTTTCAGTGCCTTGCTCAACCCGGCGCGTCGAGCGCCGCATCCGCGGCCGTCCGCTTGCGCCGCGACCGCCACAGCTTCTCGAGCTCGACCGCAACGAACACCACCGCCGACGCCGCGCAGCACACCAGCAATTCGAAGGCCGACAACGGCTGCGTCTGGAAGATCGGGTTCAGCATCGGCACGTACAGGGTGGCCATCTGCAGCGCGAAGGTCAGCAACACCGCGCCGAGCAGCGGCCGGTTCGACAGCAGGCCGATGCTCAGCAGCGACCGTTCCTCGGACCGGATCGCCAGCACGTGCGCCATCTGGGACAGGGTCAGCACCGTGAACACCATCGACTGCCAGTGGGCGTTGCCGCGCGACAGGGCCCAGGCCTGCACGCCCAGGCACAAAGCGGCGATCAGCAGCCCGATGCCGAGGATGTGCTGCCACATGCCGTGCGCGAACAGGCTTTCGTTCGGGGCCCGCGGCGGCCGGCGCATCACGCCCCGTTCCGCGGGCTCGGCCGCCAGCGCCAGCCCCGGCAGGCCGTCGGTGACGAGGTTGACCCACAGAATGTGGATCGGCAGCAGCGGAATCGGCAGCCCGAGCAGCGGTCCCAGGAAGATCGTCCAGATCTCGCCCGAGTTTCCGGTCATCGCGTAGCGAACGAACTTGCGGATGTTGTCGAAGATCCGCCGGCCCTCGCGAACGGCCGCTACGATGGTCGCGAAGTTGTCGTCGAGCAGCACCATGCTCGCGGCCTCGCGCGCCACGTCGGTGCCGCCGCGGCCCATCGCGACACCGATGTCGGCGCGCTTGAGCGCCGGCGCGTCGTTGACGCCGTCGCCGGTCATCGCGACGAAATGGCCGCGTGCCTGCAGCGCCTCGACGATGCGGATCTTCTGGGCAGGATCGACCCTCGCATAGACGCGCACCGCGGCCGCCCGGTCGCGCAATGCCGCGTCGTCCAGCGCGACCAGATCGGCCCCGGTCAGCACCGGCACCGCTTCGCCGCTCGCCGGCGCCTCGGGAACGATGCCGAGCCGGCGCGCGATCGCCAGCGCGGTCGCGGGATGATCGCCGGTGATCATCACCGGCGTGATGCCCGCGGCGAGGCAGTCCGCCACCGCCGCCGCCGCCTCGGGTCGCGGCGGATCGATCAGCCCGACCAGGCCGAGGAAGCTCATCTGCGACTCGACCGTGTCGGCGTCGGCCGACGCGCAGTCGGTGGTGTGATCGCGGCGCGCCAGCGCCAGAACGCGCAGCCCCCGCGCCGCCATCGCATCCGCAGTGCGCAGCAGCGCCTGCGCGTCGAACGGCACCGCTGCCGCCGGCCCGCCCGGGCGGACCGCCGCGGCCCGCGTCGGTCCGGAGGGCGTCCAGTGCGCGACACAGCGTCGAATCACCGATTCCGAAGCCCCCTTGGTGTACGCGACGAAGCGCTCGCCGACGGCGTGCACCGTCGTCATCCGCTTGCGCTCCGAATCGAACGGGAACTCGTGCACGCGCGTGGCGATGCCGGCGCTCGCCACGGCGCCGTCGCCCTCTGCGCCCTCTGCGCCCTCTGCGCCCTCTGCGCCCTCTGCGCCCTCTGCGCCCTCTGCGCCCTCTGCGCCCTCTGCGCCATCGGCGCCATCGGCACCGCCGCTGCGCCCCACGGCGCGCGCGGCTTCGGCCAGCGCGGTCTCGGTCGGGTCGCCCTGCCACAGACCGTCGGCGCCGAGGCTCGCGTCGTTGCACGCAGCGCCCGCGCGCAGCAGTTCGCCGAAGGCCGCGCCCGGCAAAGCGCCGCCGGCACGCCACTCGCCGTCCGGCACCACGAGCGCGTCGAGCTGCATCCGGTTCTGCGTCAACGTGCCGGTCTTGTCGGAACAGATGATCGTCACCGAGCCGAGCGTCTCGACCGACGGCAGGCGCCGGATCAGCGCGTTCTTGCCGACCATCTCGCGCGCGCCGAGCGCGAGCAGCACCGTCACCACCGCCGGCAGCGCCTCGGGGATCGCCGCCACCGCCAAGCTCACCGCGGTCAGGATCATCAGCAGCGGCGCCTCGCCGCGCAGCACGCCGACCGCGAAGATCACGACGCAGATCGCGATCACCACCAGCGCGAGGCGCCGGCCGAAGGCCGCCAGCCGCTTCTGCAGAGGCGTTCCACGGTCGCCCGCGCCCTCGAGCAGGCCGGCAACGCGGCCGAGCTCGGTCGACATCCCGGTGGCGACCACCACGCCGCGGCCGCGGCCGAACGCAACGCTGGTGCCCTTGAAGGCCATGTTGATCCGGTCGCCGAGCGCCGGCGCCTCGACCGCCAGGGGCGCGATGTCCTTGCCGACCGCAACCGATTCGCCGGTCAGCGCCGATTCGTCGACGCGCAGCCGCGCGCTCTCGAGCAGGCGCAGGTCGGCCGGCACCTGGTTGCCGGCCTCCAGCAGCACGATGTCGCCCGGCACCACTTCGCGGGCCGGCAGGACCCGGGAGCTGCCGTCGCGGACGACGGAGGCGTGCGCCGCGGCCAGCCGCCGCAGCGCGGCCATCGCGCGATCGGCGCGCCAGGCCTGGACGAAGCCGATCACCGCGTTCAGCAGCACGATCACCACGATCGCCAGCGTGTCGACCAGATCGCCGACGACGCCCGAGATCACCGCCGCGCCGATCAGCACCAGGATCATGAAGTCGCGGAACTGCTCGAGCAGCAACGCCCACGGCCCGCGTGCCGCACGTTCCACCAGCTCGTTCGGCCCGTGCGCATCGATCCGCCTGCCGGCCTCGGCAGCGCTCAGGCCGTGCTGCGGATCCACGCCGAGGTCGCCGGCGACCGCACCGGCATCACGCAGGTGCGGGGCCACCGGCCCGGCGACGTCGGAAGGTGGAGAACTCATGTCTGGGCCCAGGCGGGTTTCGTCGGGCCGAGCGGCGGCATCGACACGACGAGGAGCGCACGCATCATCGATCGTCCTGATTCGCGGTCGAGCGCAGCGCGGCGAGCCGCGCTGCGCGGACGATCATGATGAGCCCCCGGCCGCCGAATGTCCTTGCGCTCGCGCAATCGGTCCGAGAAGCTCGCGCATTCGGCCCGAGAAAAGTCCTGCAACGCGGCGACCGGCCGAGCATCGGTGTGCCCTTCGGCGTCACCCGGCGCAGGCCGGCCCGATCCCGCAGCCGTGCTTCAGTGGTCCTTGCCTTTGCCCTTTCCTGGATGGCCATCGCCGTGCCCCGGCGGCCCGCCGTGCTTGCCGCCCTTGTTGCCGCCACCGTGCGCCCTGGGGACGTACACGTCCTTGTACCAGCTCTCCTGCACGAGGTAGACCGGTTGCCCGCAGGCGTTGTACTTCGAGCAGTGCTTGCGCCAGTTCTTCGCGTGGCCGGGCGGCACGTGCAGGTAGATCGGCCGCGGCACCGGAACGCCGGGACGCGGCGCGTGAATCACCATCGGCTCGGCGTAGATCACACGGGGATTCGGGAAGGTGCCGATGTCGATGCGCCCGTAGAAGCCGGGCTGGCCGACGCTGACCGACACACCGACGTCGGTGGCCAGCGCCGGTGCTGCCGCGAGGCACAGCGCGACAGCAAGCAGTGAACGCTTCATTGGGACTCCGTCTGGTGGCTGTATGCGAACAACCATAACGCCCGACGACCACGATCCGAGGACACGGGATCCGGCCGGCCCGGTACGGTCGACGGACGGACCGCTCGCCTGGCGGCGCGCCGTACCGCTGGTGGCGCTCCCGAGCGGCGCGCGACCGGGTCGGGGCTTGCGCGCGGGATAGAATCGCCGCCTCGCCAAGATCTTTTCAGGAGAAGCCCCCACCATGGACCGTCGTTCGCTGCTGAAGGCCGGCGCTGCCGGCGGCGTGATCAGCGCCGCCCCTTTCGTGATCGCCCGCTCCGCGAGCGCCGCCACCTACAAGTCCGAGTACCGCCTGTCGACCGTGGTCGGCACCGCGTTTCCATGGGGCAAGGGCGCCGACATCTGGATCAACCTGGTCCGCGAGCGCACCCAGGGCCGGATCAACATCAAGCTCTACCCCGGCGTGTCGCTGATCAACGGCGATCAGACGCGCGAGTTCAGCGCGATCCGCCAGGGCGTGATCGACATGGCGGTCGGCTCGACGATCAACTGGTCGCCGCAGGTCAAGGAACTGAACCTGTTCTCGCTGCCGTTCCTGACCCAGGATCACGCCGGGCTGGACGCGCTGACGCAGGGCGAGATCGGCAAGCAGATCATGAAGATCGTCGAGAAGGCCGGCGTCGTGCCGCTGGCCTGGGGCGAGAACGGCTTCCGCGAGCTCACCAACTCCAAGCGCGAGATCCGCACGCCAGCCGACATGAAGGGACTGAAGTTCCGCGTGGTCGGCTCGCCGATCTTCAACGACACCTTCACCGCGCTCGGCGCGAACCCGACGCAGATGACCTTTGCCGACGCGCAGCCGGCGCTCGCATCCGGCGCGGTCGAAGGCCAGGAGAATCCGCTGCACATCTTCACGGCCGCCAAGCTGCACACGCTGCAGCAGAAGTTCATCACGCGCTGGGGCTACGTCGCCGATCCGCTGATCTTCGTCGTCAACCGCGACATCTGGGAATCCTGGACTCCGGCCGACCGCGAAATCGTTCGGCAGGCGGCGATCGAAGCCGGCAAGCAGGAGATCGCGATCGCGCGCAAGGGGCTGACCGCCGACGACCAGTCGATGGTCAAGGAAGTCGCGGCCCTCGGCGTCAAGGTCACCGAGCTCACCGACGCCGAGAAGGACGCGTTCAAGCGGGCGGTCAAGCCGGTCTTCGACAAGTGGGCCAAGCAGATCGGGCCGGACCTGGTCAAGCGCGCCGAGGCAGCGGTCGCGGCACGCAAGAAGGGCTGACGCGGGGCCGCCGCTCCGTTTTTCCGCATGCGCAAGGCCGGGTTCGCCCGGCCTTCGTCTTCACGGCGGACGCACGATGACTCCTCCCCAGGACACCCGGCCTCCTGGCGGCACGCCGCCCGAGACGCCGCCGCCCGAGACGCCGCCGCCCGAGACGTCGCCGCCCGCCGCGCCGGACACGCCGCAGGCACCCGCCGGCAGCCCGCGGCGCGTGATCGAGGACTGGATCGGCGCACTGGCGATGGCGCTGCTCGCCGCGATCACCTTCGCCAACGTGGTCGCGCGCTATCTCACCGACGAATCGTTCGCGTGGACCGAAGAGCTGTCGGTGTCGCTGATGGTCGTGCTCGCGATGGTCGCCGCCGGCGCCGCGGTCGTCCGTGACCGGCACATCCGCATCGAGTTCTTCTACGAGGGCGGCAGCCCGGCCAGGCGCCGCCGCCTCGCGCAGCTGTCGGCCGCGGCGACCGTGCTCGCCTTTCTGTGCATGGCCGGTCTGGGCGCGCGGCTGGCGTACGACGACTTCCGTTACGAGGTCACGTCGCCGGGCATCGGCGTGCCGCAGTGGTGGTACACGGTGTGGCTGCCGTTGCTGGCGCTGACCATCGCCGCGCGTGCGATGCAGCGCCTGGTGCGGGAGTCGCGGCCGCGATGATCGCGATGCTGATCTTCGCGGTGTTCGTCGCGCTGATGCTGCTGGGCGTGCCGATCGGCGTCGCGCTGATGCTCGGCGGCGCCGTCGGCATCGGGCTGGGCGAACTGGGCTGGCTGGCGATCCCGAACAACTTCTACGCCGGGATCGCGAAGTACCCGCTGCTGGCGCTGCCGATGTTCGTGCTGGTCGGATCGATCTTCGACCGCTCCGGCGTGGCGCAGCGGCTGGTCGATCTCGCGATCGCGCTGGTCGGTCGCGGGTCCGGGCATGCTGCCGCTGGTCGCGATCGCGGTGGCGATGTTCCTCGGCGGCATCTCGGGCTCGGGTCCGGCCAACGCCGCAGCGGTCGGCGGCGTGATGCTGGTGGCGATGTCGCGCGCCGGCTACCCGCCCGCGTACTCGGCCAGCGTGATCGGCGCGGCCGCCGCCACCGACATCCTGATCCCGCCGTCGATCGCGTTCATCGTCTACTCGGTGATGGTGCCGGGCGCGTCGGTGCCGGCGCTGTTCGCCGCCGGCATGATCCCGGGCGTGCTGGCCGGGCTGGCGCTGATCGTGCCGGCCGTGTGGCTGGCGCGCAGGCACGGCTTCGGCGCCGGCGAAGCCCGCGAGCCGCGGCCGCCGCTGCTGCGGGCGCTGCGCGAGGCCGCCTGGGGCCTGTTCGCGCCGGTGCTGATCCTGGGCGGCATGCGCGCGGGCTGGTTCACGCCGACCGAGGCCGCGGTGGTCGCGGTGGTCTACGGGCTGTTCGTCGGCGTCGTCGTCTACCGCACGATCCGGCTGCGCGACCTCGTCGACATCTTCGTCGAGGCGGCCGAGCTGTCGGGCGTGATCATGATCATCATCGCGCTCGCGAGCATCTTCGCCTACGCGGTCAGCACGCTGGGCATCGTCGACCCGCTCGCGAACGCGGTCACGTCGAGCGGCCTGGGGTCCCTCGGCGCGCTGACGGCGATCGTCGTGCGTGCTGCTGGCGATCGGCATGGTGCTCGACGGCGTGTCGATCTTCCTGATCTTCGTGCCGCTGCTGCTGCCGATCATGAAGGCCTTCGGCTGGGATCCGGTCTGGTTCGGCGTGCTGCTGACCTACATGGTCGCGATCGGCCAGTTCACCCCGCCGATGGCCGTCAACCTGATGGTGTCGTCGCGGCTCGCGGGCGTGCGCATCGAGCAGACCGTGCCCTGGGTGATGTGGTTCGTGTTCGCGATGCTGGTGGTGCTGGTCGCGCTGGTCGCGGTCCCGGAGCTCGCGCTGTGGCTGCCTCGGGTGCTGGGGTATTGAGCAGTCCGCTCTGAACCCCATGTCATCCCGCCACTGCCGAAGCGGCTCAGCGGCGAGCTTGCAGAAGTCTCAACGCGTCGGCTGGAGTGACGATCTGCAGGCCGGGCTGCGGCGGGACGGCCAGGAGATCCCGATCGCCCGTCACCAGCCACGGCGCTCCGCAAGCCAGCGCCGAGTGGATGAACTTGTCGTCCTGCGCATCGCGACAGAATGTGCGCGCGGCGAGTGCGGCAGGAACCTCGACCCAGTGGGCGACGGCCTCGGCATCGTGCAGCAATGCTTTGCGGTCTTCCAGGCTCACGTAGCGGTCGAACTTCGGCAGCCAGAGACGCGTTGCAAGTTCCGCGAACGTCGCGTCGCTGAATACCGGCTGACCGACCTCGAGGATCCTGCGCACGACGATGGCGGGCGCGCCCAGCGTGGTCAGAAAGGCACTGATCCAGACGTTGGTGTCGATGACCGCCCGAAGGACGGCCTCAGCGCTCATCGGCCAGCAGTTCGGCCAGTTTCTCCTGCGACAGCCCCGCTCGCGCTGCCTGCTCGGCAACCCGGTCCATGGTCTGCCGCAGACGATCCGCGTAGAACGTGCGCATCGCCTCGTAGTCCTGGGCACTGACCATCACGCCCACCACCCGGTCCCGGCGCATCACGCGCACCGGCGCACGCTGCGCATCGTCGATGAACTCGCCGAAGCGCGTCTTGGCCTCGTTGGCGGTGTAGGTCTTCATCACGCGCTGCCTGGTAACGTAGCAAGGGAGCAGATCTTGAACGAATCGTTCGATTGGGTCAATTGGCGCGGTCCGGACTGCAGCATCCGACCCGGGGCCGCCGCCCGCGCCAAGAATGCCGGGCGCAAGCGAACGCCAGCCGCTTGGGAGATGGCGAGCGAGGCACTGGTGCTAGGCTTCGCACATCCCTGACCGTTCTCCCCGTGATTCCAACCATCGACCCGGTCCCGCACGCCGTCTCGCCGAAGCGCGCCGGCGCGAGCAGGCGCACCGCCCGGCGAGCGCTCGCCCGCCTCCTGCTGCTGGCGGCGGCCGCGCTCGCTTCCGCCGCGCTCGCTACGGCCGCGGCGGCGCAGACTCGGCCAAGCGCCACAGCCGCGGAAGCAGGGAGCGCAGGCTCGGCCGCGCCGGCGAATCTGGCTTCCGTTCGCTCCAGGATCGCGGCTGCCGAGACGGACAAGGCGATCCCGGACGAGGTCCGCCCGCAGGTCCTGCAGAACTACCGCGACGCGCTGCTGGCGCTCGAGTCGGCGGCGGCGCACCGGCAGTCCGCCGCCGAGTATCGTCGCGCCTCGGAGCGGGCCGCAGCGCAGAGCCGGGTCCAGGCGCGCTTGGCCGACGCCATTGCCGAGCGAGGCGCAGGCCCTGCGAGTGTCGAAGGAATCACCGACAGCACCTCGATCGAGGCGATCGAGCAGCGCCAGATCAAGGAGCAGGCCGCGCTCGTCGCCCTGCAGAAGCAGCTGACGGAAATCGAGCGCCGGATCGCGGCCGAGGGCAGACGCCCACAGGCGGCCCGCGCCGAGCTCGCGCAAGCGCGGGCCGCGGCATCGCAGATCGAATCCGAGGCAACCGCGGCGGCAGTCCCCGACGAGCCGCGCGCAATCGCCGACTCGCGCCGGACCCTGCTCGCGGCGCGGCACGACGAACAGATCGCCCTGATCGACCGGCTCGAGCAGGAGATCCTCAGCCAGGCGCCCCGGGCCCAGCTGCTCGGCGCCGAGCGCGACAAGACGACGGCCGAGCTGGATCGGCAGGCCGCGGTCGTCGAGGCGGTCGACCGGGTGCTGTACGAGCGGCGCACCGCGGCCGCGAAGGAAGCCCAGGCGGAGGCACAGCGCGTGCTGGAACAGGCCGCGCAGCGCTATCCCGCGCTCGCGCCGGCCGCCGGACGCAACGTGGCCCTCGGCGCGCGTCTGGCGCAAGTCGTCGAACGCACGCGCGCGGCGACGCAGGAGCGCGAGCGCGAGGACAAGGTCCTGGCGAGTCTCGAACGCGAGTTCGAGCGGCTGCGCCCACAGTTGACCGGAACGAGCGGGCCCGCGGCGTACGGGCAGACGCTGTTCGTCTATCGCGAGCAGCTCAGACGCATGCCCAGTCGCGAGGGGCGACGCGCAGCGGTGCTCGACGAACTGTCGCGGCTCGGATTCGAACTCCAGCAGTTCGAGGACGAGCGCCACGCGCTGGCCGACCTGGCGTCGGCGAGTTCGGCGCTGCTGACTTCGAGCGGCCTCGACAAGCTCCCGCCCAACGAGCGCGAGCACGCGGGCGAAACCGCCGAACAGCTGCTTCGCGAGCAGCGCAGCCTGCTCGACAGCCTGCTCGTCGACCTGCAGAGCGAGCTGAGGAACCTGTCCGAGCTCGCCGCGACACTGGGCAGCATCGACGCGCGCATCGACGAGTTCCTCACGTCGATCGACAGCCGGCTGCTCTGGACCCGGACGGTGCCGCCAGTCGGCTGGGAGACCGCGAGACAGCTGCCGGCCGCGTTCGCTCGGGTGCTGGGCTTCGATGCGTGGGCCACCATCGGTCGTTCGATGTCGGCGGCCTCCGGCGCGGCATGGACGATCTTTGCGCTCGTCGTCGCAACGGCGGGGCTGCTGCAAACGGTCCGCCGTCGCCTGCGGCGCGGCATCGACGCGATTGCGACGCGGGTGCCCGCCACGACGGCCGAAGGCATGCGACAGACAGTCGAGGTGATGCTCGCCACCGTGCTGCTGGCGGCCCCGATCCCGATGGGCTTGTTGTCGGTCTCCTGGCTGGCGCTGTCGACGCACCCCGAGCCCCTCGGCAGGGGGCTGGCGTCGGGGATCGCCTCGGCAGGCGCGGTGCTCTTCTGGGGGGAACTCACCCGCCAGGTCTTCCGGCCGCGCGGACTCGCCAGCGTGCACTTCGGATGGCCGGGCACGACGGGGGAGCGAATCTGGAAAGAATTCCGCTGGAGTGTCCCGCTGACCGCGGTGCTGTTGTTCGTGGCGATCGCGGCGAGCGCCGGCGCCGTCGCCGATCGCCACTCCCTCGGCCGCATCGCGTCGGCGCTGATCGGACTGGTGTCCACCGTCGCGATGCACCGCGTGCTGTATCACGCACCGGCCTCCGGGGCGCCGCCGATCCACGGCCAGCGGGTGTGGTACCTGATCGCGGTCGTGGTGCCGGCCCTGTTCGCGCTGCTGCCGCTCGCCGGCTATGGATTCACCGCACTCGCGCTGGGCGGGCGCGTGCTCAGCAGCTACTGGCTCGTCGGCGCGGTGGTGTTGCTGCAGGGGCTGGCGAGCCGGCTGCTGTCGCTTCGCCTGGCGCAGGAGCGCATTGCCCACGGCGAGGCCGCCGCGCCCGCGAGCGACGATCTCGAGAGCACCGAGCGCAGTGCCCGCTTCCTGCTGCGCGGCGCCGCCGACTTCGCCTTCGTCATCGGCCTGTGGTGGATCTGGGCCACGCTTCTGCCGGTGCTGAGCAACACGACGGGCGCGCAGTTGTGGGGCAAGCCCGCACTGATCGCCGGTGTGCACCGCGAGGTTCCGGTGACGCTCGCCGACCTCTTCCTGGCCGTGATGGTCGTGGTCCTGACCGTGGTCGCCACGCGCAACATCCCCGGCGCGCTGCGGATTCTGATGAAGTCGACGGTCCGCACCGACGCCAGTCTGCGGATCGCGTTCAGCACCGTGTCGCAGTATCTGATCGTCGGCGTCGGAGCGTTCTCCGCGCTGACCATCATCGGGGCCGACTGGTCGAAGCTGCAGTGGCTCGTCGCCGCGCTCGGCGTCGGACTGGGCTTCGGCTTGCAGGAGGTGGTCGCGAACTTCGTCTGCGGCCTGATCATCCTGTTCGAGCGGCCGATCCGCGTCGGCGACGTGGTGACGGTGGGCGACATCACCGGCACCGTGACCAAGATCAGCGTGCGCGCGACCCACATCACCGACTTCGACCGGAAGTCGGTCCTCGTGCCGAACAAGGCGCTGATCACCGACAGGGTCACGAACTGGACGCTGTCCGACCAGCTGACGCGGCTGGTGATCAACGTCGGCGTGGCCTACGGCTCGGACCCGGTCCGGGTCCAGAAGCTGATGCTCGGCGTGGCGAGCGGGCTGCCCGGGGTGATGAGCACGCCGGCCCCCACGGTGCAGCTGCTGCGTTTCGGCGAGAGTTCGCTCGACTTCGAAGTCCGCCTGTTCGTCAGCCGCCTCGACGAACGCCTGACGACGACGCACGATTTCCACGTCGCGGTCGAACGCGTGCTGCGCGAGAACGGCATCGAGATCCCGTTCCCGCAGCGCGACCTGCACGTCCGCAACTGGCCGGCGGGCGCGGGGCCGGACGGATTGAAATAGGTCTCTGGTCGCGCGCCGCGAGAAGCCGCGGGATCAGACCGTGATGACTTCGACCTCCGCGCCGCACCCCGGCACAGTCGCGAGCGCGGCGTCGCAAGTCACGAGGACGGCGCCGAGCGCCTCGGCCAAGGCGAGGTACGTCGCGTCGTAGGCGGTGGCGTTATCGCGCAGATCCCACACGCGAGCCAGCAGCACGCCGTGCGGATAACGGGCGAGGGGTAGATCCGTGAGGTCTTCGAGCGCCTGCGTCGCCCGTGTCGCGTCGATCTCGCCGCGCCGGTGCAGACGGCGAAGCACCTGTGCCACTTCGACGTCGATCAAGTGAGGCGCATGCAAGGTCTCGCCCTGGCCGAACAGGCGCGCCGCGATGCGCTGCGCGATCGGCGTGTTCAGCAGGACCTCGAGCGCCGTCGACGCGTCGACGACGATCATCTCGAGTCGCGCTCGGCCCGGACCGCGCGCGCGACTGTCCCCCGCACCCTGACCGGCGCCCGCGCGGCGAGCCTTGCCCGCATTTCGTCGGGGCTCGGCCGCTCGGCGATCGTCCGCACCTCGCGCAGGAGGTACTCGGACAGCGAAAGCCCCTCGAGCGCCGCTCGAGCCTTCAGCTTGCGGTGCACCTCGTCCGGGACGTGGCGGATCTGGATCATCGTGCTCATGCGGTTAGGATGGTTGCATGTGGTCCACATGTCAACTCGTTCGAGCGGACTACGACGCCCGGTCGCGCTCGACGGCGCCAGTCAGGCGCCCGGCCGGATTCCCGGTCCGCGCGTGCCCGGCGCCGGCGGCGGACTCGCCGACCCGGCGAAGCACTGCGGGTGCGCCATCCAGCGCACCGCCGCATCGCCGCCGAACTCCAGCGCGGTGTCGGCGACGTTGCGCGTCTGCGCGACGACCTGGCAGAACTCGACCGCGCTGCCCCGCAGGAACGACGACTGCGACGCCGGATGGAACGTCCACAGCGCTCCGGACGGCGCGCGCAGGTCGATGCGGGGCGGCTCGTCCGGCGGCGTCTCGCCGCGCACGCGGAAGCTCCAGCCGAAGGTATTGACACCGAGCACCACGATGTTGCGCAGCCGGTCGGACTCCTGTCGCGTCACCTCGAACAGGTCGAACAGCGCCTGGCCGTGGGCCCAGGTCTCCATCTGGCGCGCCGTGATCGCCGAGCGCAGCGACATGTCGGGCCCGCCCCACCGGACCCGCTGGCCGGCATCGAGCGTGGACCAGCGCGCGACGATGCCTCGGTAGAACGCCTGCCATACCTTCAGCAGCGCCGGGCCGCGCTCGGTCACGCGGCGCCCCTCGGGTTCGCGCAGCCCGCCCGGCCCGGTCTCGCACCGCAACTCCTCGCGCATGCGCTGGAAGGCGTCGCCGTCGCGCTGGGTCAGGTCGACCGCCATGTTCCAGAAGTGCAGGTGGACCACGATGTGGTTGGCGGTCCACCCCTTGAACGCGCTCGGCCGCGACCAGTCCTCGGGCGACAGGCGCTCGAGCAGCGCGGCCAGCACGTCGCATTCGGTGCCGAAGTCCTGCACCTGGGTCAGCATCGGTCGGTCTCCTTCGTTCGCGGAATTGGCATTGTCGCTTGGCGATGCAGGAGCGCGTGAATCGCGGCGCAGCCCGCCCGTCAATGCGCCATCGCCGCCGGCGGCCGCATGACCGCGAACGCCAACTGGACGGCGCCGGCGGCCAGGCCCAGCCCGACGCCGAACCGCCAGGCGAGGTCGTAGGAGCCGAACGCCTGGAAGACCAGTCCGCCCCCGAAGGCGCCGAGGAAGCTGCCGATCTGGTGGCTGAAGAAGGCGATGCCCTGGATCATCGCCTGCCAGCGCAATCCGAACATCTCGGCCACCGCACCCGCGAACAGCGGCGACACCCCCATCCACAGGAACCCCATCAGCCCGGCGAACAGCAGCGTCGATTCGGGCGTGGCCGCCGCCGAGAAGAACCAGGCGAGCACCAGCGAGCGCGTGATGTAGAGCGTGCCGAGCAGACCGGTCTTCGACCAGCGCTCGCCGGCCCAGCCGAAGAAGAGGCTGCCGAGGATGTTGAAGCCGCCGATCATGCCGAGCGCCTGCGCGCTGAGCATCGGGTCCATGCCGCACAGCTCCAGGTACGACGGCAGGTGGGTGGTCAGGAACACGAGCTGCATCCCGCACACGAAGAACGCCACCGTCATCACCAGGAACGGCAGGTGGCGCAGCGCGGCGATCGCCATGCTGCGCGCGTCGTCCTGCTCGTCGACTGCGGCGGGTGCCGGCGCGGGCAGTGGCACCCGGTCGACGCGCCCCGCGATCCAGCCCGCCGGAATCAGCACGATCGCGACGGCGACGAAGCCCAGCACCCCCGCGCGCCAGCCATGTTCGGTCTGCAGCCACTGCCCGATCGGGGCGGCGAGCATCGCGCCGAGCGACCCCGCCGCCGACACGAGACCGAGCACGGTGCTGCGCACCCCGGCGGGCACCGCGCGCGAGGCCACCGCGTTGGCGATCGACGACGCGTTGCAGGCCAGCGCCAGACCGATCAGCACGCCCGCCCCGAGCGTGACCATCCACACGCCGTCAGCCATCGCCAGGCACGCGAGCCCAAGCACGTAGAGCACGCCGCCCGCCACCATCACCGCGCGGAAACCGGCCCGCACGACCAGTGCGCCGGTGAACGGCTGCGCCAGCCCCCACGCCAGGTTCTGGATCGCGATCGCGAACGTGAACTCGGAGACGGTCAGCGCGATGTCGCGGGTCATCGGCTGCATGAAGAGCCCGAGGCTCTGGCGCAGGCCCATGCTCAGCGTCAGCATGATCGACGCGCAGACCAGGATCGCCGTCGCGGGCCGGATCGCCCTCCAGGTGTCGTTCATCGCCCTCTCCCTCGAACCCCCGAGTGTCGCCTCATCGACGCCGACTCGGCATCGAGCATTCGCCGGAATGAAACACCCTGCGCAGCGCAGGGTCTCTCACGGCGCCGGAGGATCGCTCACGACGCCGGAGACTCGCGCATGATCCGGCGCGCTTCCTCCTCGGAAAGCCGCTCGTCGCCCCGCACGAGCCCGCGCGCGATGGCCTCGTAGAAGCGCGCGTTGCGCACGTTCGCCGCGCCGTTGTCGCGGGTCGCGATGAGCTTGGCGGGCACGCCGGCGATCACCGAGTTCTCCGGGAACACCTGGTTCTGCATCACGATCGCGTGGCCGGCGACGATCGAGTTCGCGCCGATCTTCGCGCCGTCCATGACGGTTGCGTTGATGCCGATCAGGCAGCGGTCGCCGATCTCGCAGCCGTGCAGCGTCACGCGGTGCGTGATCGAGCAATCCTCGCCGACGATCGTCGGCGTGTCGTTGCCGACGTGCACCATCACGAAGTCCTGCAGGTTCGTGCGCGCGCCGATGCGGATGTGGTGCATCTCGCTGCGCATCACCACGTACGGCCAGATCGACGCGCCGGGCCCCACGTACACCTCGCCGTGCAGCTGCGCGGTGGGGTGCAGCAGCGCGAGGCCGTCGAGCCGGACCCCCTTGCCCACGTGCGGCTGCGTGAGCGCGAACGAGGCGGCAACCGGGCCCGCAGCCGCGGCGAGCACGGCGGCAGCACCGGCGCCCGCACCCAAGCCCGCGCCGGCGCCGGCGCCCGCATCCAGCACCCGCGCCCAGTGGCGGCGCAACTGCGCGAGCATCCCGTCCAGCGTTCGGTTGTTGTCGACGACCACGTCGGCGCGCGCGATGCGCTCGGAGTTCGAAAGCTGCGCGTCGAGTCGACTCTCGGCGGCCGCGCGGGCGACGCCGTCGCGCTGCATCGCACGGGCAATGGCGACCTCGCGGTCGACGATCACCACCCAGACCTCGTCGCCGAGGTCCTGCCAGCCGGCCTCGAACAGCACCGCCGCTTCGAGGACGATCGCCGGCGCCGTTCCCGCGGCGCGCACCCGCGCGATCTCCTGCGCGGCCAGTGTGCGAATGCCGGGCCAGACGATGTCGGTCAGCTTCTTCAGCTCGGCTGGACGGCCGAAGACCCTCGCCCCGAGCGCCTTGCGGTCGATCCGGCCGTCGGCGGCCAGCAGGTCGTCGCCGAAGGCCTTCACGATCTGCGCATGCGCGCTCGCGCCGGGTTCGTAGGTGCGGTGGCCCAGCACGTCGGCGTCGATCACGTGCGCGCCCTGTTCCTTCAGGAACCGGGACGCGGTGGACTTGCCGGACGCGAGCCCCCCGGTGAGGCAGATCACCCTGGTCATCGGTCTTCCATCGTTCGGTTGCGGGACGACCGGGAGACTACCGCGAGCGCTGCATGTGCGCGACGCGCTCGCCCACTTCAAGACCCCGCAGTGGGTCAGCTTCGTCGACGAGCTGCCGAAGACGGCGACGAGGAAAGTCCAGAAGTTCGTTCTGCGCGCCGGCAAGGCGGGGATCGCACGGCAATAGGCCGAGGAGCCACGCCGCGAGCAGTTGAACGTGATCGCGCAGGCGATCGGCCGATTCGTCGTCCCGCTTGCGTGCGTGGCGGGAGCTGCCATGGCTGCCACATTCGTTGACACTTGATGCGCGCGTGATTAGCATCACGCATCATGCGCACCACGATCGACATCGACGACACCATCTTGAAGGAAATCAAGCGCCTGCAGCGGCGTGACGGCCGGTCTCTGGGGCGTCTGGTATCCGATCTGCTGGCGCAGTCGTTGGCGGCGGCCAAGGCATCCGAGTCGAGCGCGCCGGCGGTGGTGTTCGAATGGGTGGCCAAGCCGATGGGCGCCCGCATCGACCTGGCCGACAAGCACGCGGTGCTCGACGCCATGGACGACCGCCAGCCATGAGCTTCAGCATCGATGTCAACATCCTGCTCTACGCGTCCGACGCCAGTAGCCCCAAGCACGAGAAGGCGAAGGCGTTCCTCGCCGAGTGCGCGGCCGGACGCGAGGTGTTCGTCCTGGCGTGGCTCACGCTGATGAGCTATCTGCGCATCGCCACGCACGCGTCGATCTTCTCGCGGCCGTTGGCGCCTGCCGATGCCGTGCGCAACGTGCAGGCGTTGCTGGCGCTGCCGCATTGCCGCGCCATCGGGGAAGAGGAAGGGTTTTTCGAAATCTATCGCGACATCACCGATCAGGTGCCGACCCGCGGCAACCTCGTGCCCGATGCGCATCTTGCGGCCGTGCTCGCTCAGCACGGCGTGGTGACGCTCTACACGCATGACAAGGACTTCAGGAAGTTCGGTTTCCTCGACGTGCGCGATCCATTGTCCTCAACGGGGTGATCTCTCAGGCGACGGCCAAGCGTCGGCCAGTCGCGCGTGCGAACGCGGGTCGTGAGCTCGACCCAAGGGCGGGCGACCGCGATTCCGGACCGCGATTCCGGATTGCCCGACGATACCGGCGGGTGCTAGATTGCCATGAGCCACCCGGCGGCGACTTCGAGAGGCGTGGACCGTGGGAAGCGATGGCGGATTCCGGCAGCGGCTGGCAGCGATCCTGGCGGCGGACGCGGCAGGGTACTCGCGGCTGATGGCGCTGGACGAGCGCGCCACGGTGGCGACGCTCGACGCGGCGCGCGCGGTGTTCCGGTCGCACGTCGTGTCCAACCAGGGGCGCATCGTGGACACGGCCGGCGATTCGGTGCTGGCGGTGTTCGAGACGGCCGCGGGCGCGGTGTCGACGGCGCTGGCGATCCAGGAAGCACTGGGCACGCTCGCATCCGCCGAGACCCGAGGAGCGGCGGATGCGATTCCGCATCGGCGTCCACCTCGGCGACGTGATCGAGAAGGCCGACGGAACGGTCTACGGGGACGGCGTCAACATCGCGGCGCGGCTGGAGGGCCTCGCCGAACCCGGCGGCATCACGGTGTCGGAGTCGATCCGCGCCGCAGTGAAGACGAAGGCGGGCGCGGTGTTCGAGGACCAGGGCGAGCAGCCGGTCAAGAACATCGCCGAGCCGGTGCGGGCCTACCGGCTGCGGCGCGCCGGCACCGTCGCGCCGCAGGCCGCGCTGTGCGCGTCGGCGGCACCCGCCGTCCCGGCCGGCGAGCCGGCCCTGCCCCTGCCCGACAAGCCGTCGATCGCGGTCCTGCCGTTCACCAACATGTCGGGCGACGTCGAGCAGGAGTACTTCGCCGACGGCATCGCCGAGGACATCATCACCGAGTTGTCGCGTTTCCAGTCGATCTTCGTCATCGCGCGCAACTCGACCTTCACCTTCAAGGGCCGCAGCGTCGACGTGCAGGGCGTGGCACGCCAGCTCGGCGTGCACTTCGTGCTCGAGGGCAGCGTCCGCCGCGCGGGCCAGCGCGTGCGGATCACCGCGCAGCTCATCGACGGGCTCACCGGCAACCACGTCTGGGCCGAGCGCTACGAGGACGTGCTCGACGACGTCTTCGATCTGCAGGAGCGCATCACTGCGCAGATCGTCGGCACCCTGGTGCCGGAGATCGAGCGCGAGGAGATGCGGCTCGCCGAGCGCGGCGCCCGCCGCTTCACCGAGGCCGACGACCTCGCGTGGCGCGCCAACAAGGCAATCGCCGATGCGGTGTTCGAGGGCGTGCCCGCGCTCGCGCTCGAAGCGGGGCGGATCGCGCAGACGGCGATCGACCGCGACCGACGCTGCTGGCTGGCGTGGCAGGCGCTTTGCAGCAGCCACGGACACCGGGTGTTCTTCGGCTGGACCGACGACCGGGCCGGGTCGTTGGCCGTCGCCGCGCACGCTGCCGACACGATGCTGAGCCTGGCGCCGAGGGAGAGCCGCTCCTGGGTCGCCCGCGGACAGGTCCGGCATCTCGCCGGGGACGTCGAGCGCGGGCTCGCGGACCTGCGCCGCGCGCACGAGCTGAACCCCAGCGATTCGCGGGCCACCTTCGGCCTCGCCTCGGTCGAGGCGGCAGCCGGCAATTTCGAGCGCGCGCGCACGCTCGCCGCGCAGGCGCTGCGCATCAGTCCGCAGGACCGCTGGGTCGGCGTCGCTCACTTGGCGTACGCGCTGGCCGCATTCATCGAGCGTGACTTCGACGCGCTGCGGCACTGGGGCGAGCTGGCGATCCAGAGCCACCCGGCGGCGCCGATCCGCCGCGCGCTGATGATCGCCTGCGCCGCGGAGACCGGCGACGCGGAGCTGCTCCGAACCCATCGGGACTACCTGCGAGGCGTCGCGCCCGACTTCGTGCCCAGCCTGTTCCGCGGCGACCACCGGCCGTACCACCACCCCGAGCACATGGCGATGCTGCTCGCCAGCCTGCGCAAGGCGGGGCTGCCATGACGCACGATCGGCGCGTCGCGGAACCCTGATGGCCGGCGCCGTCGAGCGGTGGCTCGCGGACCTCGGCCTGGCGCAGTACGCCGGGGCCTTCGCGGATCACGAGATCGCCTACGACCAGCTGGCCGAGCTCGACGACGCCGACCTGAAGGAGATCGGCGTCGCGGCGCTCGGCCATCGCAAGCGGCTGCTGAAGGCGATCGGCGAACTCGGCCCCGGCCCTGCCGCTGCGGCCGCGCCCGGCGAGTCGCGCCAGGATGCCGAGCGCCGCCAGCTCGCCGTGTTGTTCTGCGACCTCGTCGGGTCCACCGCCCTGTCGACACGCCTCGACCCCGAGGACCTGCGCGAACTGGTGGCGCGTTACCACGCGCTCGTCTCGTCGGCGGTCGCGCGCTTCGACGGCTTCGCCGCGCAGTTCATGGGCGACGGCGTGATGGCCTTCTTCGGCTATCCGCGGGCGCACGAGGACGACGCCGAGCGCGCGGTGCGCGCCGCGCTGGCCGTGGTCGACGAGGTGGCGCGGCTGCCCGCCTCCGGCGAGGCCCGGCTGGAGGTTCGTGTCGGCATCGCGACCGGCCCGGTGGTCGTCGGCGAGCTCGGCGCCCCCGGCACGGCGCAGGAGAACGCGGCGATCGGCGAGACGCCCAACCTCGCGGCGCGGCTCCAGTCGATTGCGTCGCCAGGCGCGATCGTGATCTGCGAGGCCACGCGCAGACTCGCAGCCGGCAGCTTCGACTACGAGCCGCTCGGCGATCTCGCGTTGAAGGGCTTCGCCTCGCCGGCCCTTGCGTGGCGCGTGCTCGGCGCGAGCGCGCGCGACAGCCGCTTCGAGGCTCGCCACGTCGACGGCCTGTCGCCGATGGTCGGCCGGGACGAGGAGCTCGACCTGCTGCAGCGGCGATGGCTTCGCGCCGAGGCCGGCGAAGGCCAGGTCGTGCTGGTCTCGGCCGAGGCGGGCGTGGGCAAGTCGCGGCTCGTCGCGGCGCTGGAAGAGCGGCTGCTCGGGCGGCCGCTGTTCGAGTTGCGCTACTTCTGTTCGCCTTACCACACCGAGAGCCCGCTGCATCCGTTCATCGCGCAGCTGGGTCGGGCCGCGGACCTGGCGATGGACGACGACGAAGCCCGCATCGGCAAGGTCCGCGCGATGCTGCACGCGAGCGGCATCGACGACGCGCAGGATCTGGCACTGGTCTGCGAACTGTTGTCCGTGCCGACCGCAGACCGGTTCCCGCCCTTCCAGGGCGGCCCGCAGCAGAAGAAGGCACGCACGATGGAGATCCTCGCCGCGAGCCTGGCGGGGTTGTCGAAGGCGAGGCCGGTGCTGTTGATCTTCGAGGACGCGCACTGGGCGGATCCGACCTCGCTGGAACTGCTCGACCTGATGCTCGAGCGCGTCGCGGCGCTGCGCGTCCTGGTGCTGGTCACGTTCCGCCCCGAGTTCGCCGCCCCGTGGACAGGCCGGCCGCAGGTCGCGACGATGACGCTGAGCCGGCTCGGTCGTCGCGAGGCGGCCACCGTCGTCTCGGGTGTCGCCGGCGGCCGTCCGCTGCCGGACGAGCTGCTGCAGGAGATCCTGCGCCGAACCGATGGCGTGCCGCTGTTCATCGAGGAGCTGACGCGCGCGCTGCTCGACGGCGGACACCTGACCGAGCGCGCGGGCGTACTGGCCCTGAGTGGCCCGTTGTCCGCCCTTTCCGTTCCGGCCACGCTGCAGGCGTCGCTGGTGTCGCGGCTCGACGGCCTGCCGACCGGGAAATCGGTCGCGCAGATCGGCGCGGCCATCGGCCGCGAGTTCGGTCGCGAGCTGCTGGCCGAGGTCGCCGGAATGCCGGCGCCGCAACTCGACGACGCGCTCGACCGGCTGACGGGGGCCGGCCTGCTCCTTCGTCGCGGCAACGCGGGCGCGCCGACCTTCCTGTTCAAGCACGCACTGGTGCAGGACGCGGCCTATGGAACGCTGCTGCGCGCGCGTCGCCAGCAGCTGCACGGACGGATCGCGCAGGCGCTCGAGCAGCGTTTCCCGGAGATCGCCGAGCGCCAGCCGGAGGTGCTGGCGCGACACCTCTCGCTGGCTGGCGAGGCGGTGCGGGCGATCGGTGCTTGGGTGCGTGCGTCGCAGTTCGCCCTGTCCCGCTCGGCCAGTGCGGAGGCGGTCGCGCATGGCCGGGCAGCGCTCGAACTGGTCGCGACGCTGGCACCGGGCGGCGAGCGCGACCGGCTCGAGCTGCGGGTGCAGGTCGCGCTGGGCGTCGCGTCGAGCGCGAGCGCCGGCCGGGCCGTGCCGGCCACGCTGGCGGCGTTCGAACGGGCCGACAAGCTGGGGTCGGCCCTGAACGACGACGGCGCGCGGGCGCCGATCCTGAGCGGCCTGGCGAGCGCACACCAGCACCGGGGCGAACTGCCCAGCGCCCTCGACGTCGCCCGCAGGCTGCTCGCGCACGTGCAGTCGACCGGCCGACGCCCGGCGTTGTGCGGCACGAACGTGCTGATCGCGTCGATCCTCTTCACGATGGGCCGCTTCGACGAAGCCGGGCGGCACGCGCAAGTCGCCCTCGAGCACTTCGATCCGGAGGTGGCGGCGCGCATCGCCTGGCGGACCAACAACGACGCCGACCTCGGGGCCGCCGCGCTGTGCTATCTCGCGCTGAGCCGGCTGCACGCCGGGCACGATGGCGAGGCGCGCGTGCTGGAATCGCAGGCGCTCGCCCGAGCCGCGGCGCTCGGTCACCCGAGCACCGAGGCCTTCGCGCTGATCTGGGGCGCCGCGATGCCGGCGACCGCCCGCCGGGATTTCGCCGCACTCGGGAACGCCGCGGATCGACTCATGCGCCACCCGGGCATCGCCGCGATGCCTAACTGGTACGCGTTCGGCCGCCTGTTCGCCGGCCGTGCTTCGATCGCGGCCGGCCGCGTCGACGATGGCCTGCGGGAGATCGAAGGCGCGATCGCCGAGCTCGACGCGCTCGAGAACCTGTACGGCCGACCCGGCATCCTCGGCACGCTCGCCGAGGGGCTGCTCGCCGCCGGGCGGGCCGACGAGGCGGCCGGAAGCCTCGACGCGGCGATCGGTCTGGCCGAACGCACGGGCGATCGGTACTACGCCTGCGAATTGTGGCGGATCCTCGCCAGCGTCGGCGAGGCGCATCCCGACATCGTGCCGCCGGCACGGGCCGAGGAAGCACTGGGCCATGCGATCCGCGTCGCGCGCGAGCAAGGATCGATCCTGTACCAGGCGCGTGCCACGGCCGACCTGGCGCGTCGCCGTGCGGCATCGGGCGACCCCGCCCGAGCGCCGACGGATTGAATTCCCCGGCGCCATCATGCATCGTGGCTCATCGACCCATTCGAGGAGCCACCGTGTCGCCTTCGGAACTCATCGGCCCCGCCGAGCTGATCGCCCACGCGATCACCCACGTCACGACCGCCCTTCAGACGCCCGCCGGCGTGATCGCGTACTCGGCCGCCGGCATCGCGGCCGTGCTGATCGTCGTCGCTGCGTTCGTCAAGACGATGATTCCGCTGCGCTGGCTGGCGGTCGGAAGCAACGCCGGCTTCGTGATCTACGGCGTGTTCTCGCCGTCGCTGCTGACGCTGGCGCTCGAAGGCATCCTGCTGCCGATCAACGTCTGGCGCGCGATCGAGATGCAGCGGCTCACCCGGCGCGTGACGGCGGCGGCGGCCTCGGCCGACCTGTCGGGCGTCTGGCTCAAGCCCTACATGAAAGCGCGCAAGCTGAAGGCCGGCACGGTGCTGTTCAGCAAGGGCGACGAGGCCGACCAGCTCTACTTCCTCGCCGAGGGGCGGATCGAGTTCGCCGAGATCGGCGAGGCGCTGGAGCCGGGACGGATCTTCGGCGAGATCGCGTTCTTCGCGCCCGAACGACGCCGCACGCTGACCGCCCGATGCACGAGCGACTGCACGGTGCTCGCGGTCGACGAGCACACGGTGAAGCAGCTCTACTTCCAGAACCCCGCGTTCGGATTCCAGCTCGTGGGCATGATCGCGGCCCGGCTGTCGGCGGACGTCCGCCGGCTCGAACAGCGGCTCGCGGAGCAGCGCGTCGCACAACAGCCTCCGGCCACCCCCGATGCGACGAGGACGGCGCCGGAGTGACCCCCGCGGAGAGTCTCGCCCGGGCCGCAAAGCGTGGCTGAACTGGCGTACCGGATCGCGCATCGGGTCGAGCTGACCGCCACGCGGCCGGCGGCGCGGGCAGGGCAAGGGTCGCTTCCGCATGCTGGGGTCCGCGTCGATCGACTTGATGAAGCAATCGAGCGACTCGCTCGCAGGACGCATCCGCTACCTGCAACTCGTCCCTCTCGATGCCGGTGAGGTGGGTAGCGGGCGCCTCGACGCACTCTGGCTGCGCGGTGGGTTCCCGGACAGCCTGATGGCGGATTCCGATGCCGCGAGCCTGCGCTGGCGGGTGGATTTCATCCGCACCTATCTCGAGTGCGTACCGACGACCCACATCTGCGGTTCGTGCACTCCAGAATCGGTCGTTCGACGGGGCGTCGAATCAGCGAACGAGTCAGCGAAACGCCGTGCTCACCACGCCCACGCGCTCGAATCGCGCCTCCACTGCATCTCCCGGGTTGACGTCGTACTGCTTGGTGAATGAGCCAGCCATG
This sequence comes from uncultured beta proteobacterium, assembly GCA_963849015.1. Classification (GTDB taxonomy): domain Bacteria; phylum Pseudomonadota; class Gammaproteobacteria; order Burkholderiales; family Burkholderiaceae_E; genus Quisquiliibacterium. Next base: position 35,958 of record CAWKFK010000014.1, on the reverse strand, counting down.
ACACGGGTTCCCGCCACCAGATGCCGGTCGAACTGCGCGAGCTTGTTCGCAAGCCAGGCGATGGACGCTATCGGCCCCCTCCCCAGGACCTCCGCGCCGCGGGCACGCTCCTGCATAACACCGTTGACTGTGACGTCGACGATCACCTCGGCCAGATCGAGCCCGACGAGCGGCACCTCCGCGCCGGTGACGAACGCCTTCTGCTGTCCGTTGTCGGCCAGCGCGAGCGCCATGTCCGGCCGAGCGACGTGGCGCTTCTCAATGATCTCCAGCGCGGGGGCGACATGCGAGATCGCGGAGCGCGCCTGTTCGAACGTCACGCCGGGGCCCGCCAGGGGCACGCCCAACGTGATGCACAACTCGTTCTCGAACCCGGGGCGGATGAGCGCGGAGAATTCGAAGACCGTGCCGCTCGGCCGATGCCCGCTATGGAGAAGAAAGCCGAATACGGGCTCGTAGAAGCCTAGCTGCGCCTGGATCGCCTTCGCCGTCAAGCCAACCTTCCAGCCGACCTGTCGTTCTCCGGCGCGCTCGTAGCAGCCGAGCAGTCCGAGCTGGACTCGATACGCATCGTCGATGGAGATCACCCCGTGGAGTTCCTCGGGATCGTGCACTCCCCGCTGGATGCTCCGCCACAGCGTGTCGACCACCTGATCGATAATCATTGCAGCCACCTCTCGATGTTGGGGGCGCCGACATGTGCAGGAGACCGCCCTGCGCCATGGTCTCCCGCCCAGCCTGGAGCGTCCGTGGAACACCACAAGTCTCTTCTTGCCGAAGTTCCGGGGCAAGAGCAACTGTGCGGTACGCCCGCAGGCTGCTCTGGGAGAACAACCTGGGTGGCCGCTCAGTGCCGAGGACGGCCTGTCGGACGCGAATCCTGAACGGCCGTTCCCGACGCAATGCGGACACCGGGTCGAGGCGACCTGATGCTCGCTAGCGACCCACTGCCGACGTAGCACTCACAGATGTTGCTTCCGAAAACTTGCCGCTCAATGTGCTGCTGCATGGACTTCAGCGGCGACATCCCCAGGTGCGTGGTGCCGCGTCGCCACGGCCTCTTGAGCTTCACCTACCCGGCGGCGTGCACTGCACCGGTTCGTTGGCGTCGCCCCAGTCAGGCTGGTGTTCTCAGCGCAGTTCAGGCAGAGTGCCGCATCGATGCCGGGGAGTCGGCGGCACCCGAGTGAACTGGGGGTCCCATGCGTTGGACGATGCTTGCCATTCTGTTCATCGTCCGGCTCGCAATGGGCTATCAGTTTCAATCGATCGCCTCGGTCTCGCCGCAGCTGGTTGAGACTTTCGGCTTCAGCTACACGCAGATTGGAACCCTCATCGGTTTCTTCCTGTTGCCCGGTGTCTTCATGGCGATGCCGAGTGGCGCGATGACTCGCGCGGCCTCGGACAAGACCCTGCTCATGATCGGCTCCGCGCTCATGGCCTTGGGCAGCGCGGCAATGGTCGTGGCCGAGACTCCGATGCATCTCTATGCCGGGCGCTTGCTGACCGGCGTGGGAGGAACGATATTCAATCTGGTGCTGACCAAGATGGTGACCGAGTGGTTCTTCGGCAAGGAGATCATCACGGCGCTCTCCATCATGCTGGTGTCCTGGCCGATCGGCATCGCGCTCGGGCTGCTGACCCAAGGCGCGGTCGCGAGTTCCTTCGGTTGGTCGAGCGTGATGCTGGTCTGCACCGCCGCGACGCTGGGCGCGCTCTTGCTGACTGCGGGCGCCTACCGGGGGCCGCCGGCAGCGGCAGGTCCACGTGACGCCGGACCATTGCGGTTTGGACTGCCTACTCGCGAGGCCGTGCACATCAGCATCGTTGGAATCGGTTGGGCGGCCTTCAACGCAAGCCTGGTCCTGCTGGTCAGCTTCGCGCCGGACTCGCTCGTCGCCCAGGGATGGACACACGCCGACGCGCGATCTGCTGCCAGTCTGATGATGTGGGCCACGATGATCTCCCTCCCGCTCGGGGGTCGCCTGATGGAGAAGTTCGGCTACGTGACGGTGGCCATCGCGGTGTTCCTGCTTCTCGCAGCAGGTTTCGCTTACCTGCTCTTCCTGGGATGGGCGCCCGCCGCGACGTTCGTCCTGTTCGGGCTGGCCGCCGGCGTTCCCGGCGGCGCGCTCATGGCACTGACCAGTGAGGCTGTCTTGCCCGGCAATCGCGGTGCGGGGCTGGGCGTGTACTACACTTGGTACTACGCCGGGATGACCGTTGCCCCGGCGGCTGCGGGATGGCTGCGGGACACCGCGCAACATGCCGGCGCGCCGGTGATACTCGCCGCAGCGTTGATGGTCGCCACGGTGTCAGCCGTCCTGCTGCTGCGTCTGCTGCAAGCTCGTTGGCCGATTCACCGCGGATTGTGAACCGCCACTTTCGCGGCCATTTCGTTACCGACTGCCCTGCACAACTCCTGTCCAAGCAGGAGGCGTAGATCGTGCATAGGAGCCCTCGACGCCACGCAAGAGCCGAAACGGGGCCAAGGCCAGCCTAAAGTGTCCCGACGTTCCTCGATGTCGGCGTGTCAACCGCGGCGCTGTCCGGCATCGCCAACTCCTGGACCGATCCCCGACGCATCGGTAGCCTCCTCCTCAGGGTTCACCCAGATTCCTTGAGCGTTGTGCCAACGCGAAGCCCAGCACGATCATCTCGATGACCGGCGTCCGCGACATGGTGGGGAAGATGTTGAGCCGCCGGGAAGCCGCCGGCCATGACCGACGCCTGCTGGCCGTCTGCCGCCGTCCCTGCGAGAACTCCCTGCGACCGCTTCGTGCCGGGAACTGCCCTCGGGTTCTGAATCCTCTGCCGCCGCTCCCGGCCCGTTCCTGCCCTTCATCGCTATGCCAAGGGGCCGTTGTTCGAGTTCGCTCTTGCCGATGCTGCTCCAGCATGCGGTCATGTCCATCCGCACACGCGCCCGTGCTGAAACTCAGCCGACTGGCATTCGATGCGCCAAAAGTACGCCCCCATAGCTGCGGCCCGTCGAGGTGCGGCGCGCGCCCACTGGTTGACGGTCCTCTGTCCAGCGATGCTTGGTTGCAGCAATGGGAAGCCGCGAACGGCGACTGTGTCTCTGAACGGCCAGTGAATGACGGCGGGATGCCAGCCTCCCGTTCACGGAAGGTCGGTGACCACCGCGACCCCGTTGACCATCGTGATGTAGAGGGATGTGCCGCTCACTGCCACTCCCACGGGCTCGGTGAGCAGTCCGGGCAGCGCCCCGGCGGTGAAGCCTCTGCGCCCCGCCACGCCAACCAGCGTGCTGACCTCGCCCGTTGGCGTGACCTTGCGGATCGTCTGGTTTGTGGTGTCAGCCACGTAAACGTTGCCTCGGCTATCGACCGCGAGTTCGCCGAGCGATGAAAAGCGCGCCTGGGCGCCGGTGCCGTCGGCACTGCCGCTATCCCCGGGAACGCCGGCCAGCGTGCTCACCTCGCCGTTCGGCGTGATCTTGCGGATCGTGCTGTTGCCGGAGTCGGCGACAAAGACATTGCCCGCACTGTCCGTCGAAATGCCCCACGGCCGGCTAAAGCGCGCTTCCGAGCCGAGGCCGTCGGCACTGCCGTTAGTTCCGGGGACACCAGCAAACGTCGTCACTTCGCCGGCCGGCGTCAGCTTGCGGATCACGTGTTGATCAGTGTCCGAGATGTAGAGGTTGCCCGCGTCATCGGCGGCGAGGTCGTATCCGCCGTAGCCGCGGATCAGGGTGCTCACCGCCCCGGACGGCGTGACCTTGCGGATCCCGTTGGAGTCGATCACGTAGAGGTCGCCCGCTCGGTCGGCCGCAATGGCCGACGGGCCGGCAAAGCGCACCTGCGCGCCAACGCCGTCATCGCTGCCGGCTTGCCCTGTAAGCCCGGCCAGGGTGCTGACCTGGCCGGCCGGTGTGATCTTGCGGATGGTCTGGTTGTAATAGTCAGCCACGTAGACGTTGCCCGCGGCATCCGCGGCGACGCCATCACGGAAGGATGAGCAATATCGAGTCACGTTGAAAAGCCCCCCCGGCCACACCTTGTAGGTGCATTGGACGCCGAACAAGGCCTGGGTTCCCACGCCATCAGTGCTTCCGTACCTGATGCCGGCCAATGTGCTCACGTCGCCCGCGGGCGTAATCTTGCGGATCGTGTGGTTGTACGTGTCAGCCACGTAGACGTTGCCCACCCGATCGGTGGCCACACCATTCGGATAGAAGAAGTTCGCTGCCGCACCATTGCCGTCCGCGGTGCCGTAGCGACCGCCGGCCAAGGTCGTTACTTCGCCAGACGCGGCAATCTTGCGGATGTCGTGGGACGTCATGTCGGCCACATAAACGTTGCCGGCGCCATCTGCGGCAACGTCGCTAGGCCACCAGAACAAGCCGGTCCCTGCGAAGCTTGCCAACGTGCTGATCTGGCCCCCCGGGGTCAGCTTGTCGATCGTGCTGGTCGGCGCGGTATTCGCCACATAGACGTTGCCGGCCGGATCGGTGGCCACGCCTACAGGATTCGTCCCGAACGCGGGAAGCAGCGTCACCTCTCCCGCAGGCGTGATCTTCTGCACCCCGCCACGGTCCGTGTTGTAGTCACGTCCGGCGACATAGACGGTGCCCGAACGGTCGACGGCGACACTTCGAACGAAGACACTTATCACTGCGGCGAACGTGCTGACCTCGCCTGCGGGTGTGATCTTGCGGATTGCACTGTTATCGCTGTCGGCCACATAGACATGTCCGGCGCCGTCGGTGGCGATTCCCATCGGATGCGAGAAGCGCGCCTGCGTGCCGGTGCCGTCGACGTTGCCGCTCTGCCCGGCAACTCCCGCCAGTGTGGTGACTTCGCCGGCCGGGGTGATCTTGCGGATCGTGTGGTTTCCGGTGTCGGCCACATAGACGTTGCCGGCGCCATCGGCGGCGACATCATTTGGATAAGAAAACCGGGCCTGATCACCGACCCCGTCGGCGAGCAGGGCCAGTCGAGGTGGCGGCGGCAGGGCGGCCTCCAACTGAGCGAACGTCGTCACCCCCGCGACAGTGGCGATCACGTCCGCCCGCCCGGCGGTGATTGCGGTGACGAGACCGGCGGGGGTCACGGCGAGTACCGCCGGGTTCGTGCTGACCCACGTCGCCTGCGCGGTGACGTCCTGCACCGAGGAATCCGAATAGGTGCCTCGAGCGTTCAGCTGCAGCGATTGGCCCACGCGAAGCGCCGCCTCGGGTGCGCCTAGGATGGCTAGTGAAACGAGGTCCGGGGAATGGCCGCCGCCGCACGACGCCGCAATGAGCGCCCAAGCAGCCACCACACACGGTCTGAGGAATCGAGCAAAGAATCCTTCGCGTGCCATGACAGTCTCAGCCATCGAACGAAGTGTAAGCGATCCACCAACCCATGCCTGTCAGCCGTGGAAGGGGATCGAAGCAGCTCTACTTCCAGAACCCCGCGTTCGGATTCCAGCTCGTGGGCCTGATCGCGGGCCTGATCGCGGGCCGGCTGTCGGCGGACGTCCGCCGGCTCGAACAGCGGCCCGCGGAACAGCGCGTCGCCCAACAGCCTCCGGCCACCCCCGATGCGACGAGGACGGCGCCGGAGTGACCCCCGCGGAGAGGCTCGCCCGGGCCGCAGAGCGTGGCTGAACTGGCGTACCGGGTCGCGCATCGGGTCCGCGCTGAGAAGCTCTGGAGCCTATGACAAGCCGAGTGCGTCACCTGCATAGTGAAGGCCCTGCTCCGTCGCTGGAGCATCCTTGCATTTCTGGAAGTGCGCTCCATAATTCCAAGGATGATTCCCCGCCGCCTCGCCTCCGCGCTCGCGTCTGCCCTGGCCGAGGCCCCGGCCGTGGCGCTGCTCGGGCCGCGCCAGGTCGGCAAGACCACCCTGGCGCTCGAACTGGCCGCCACGCGGCCGGCGATCTATCTCGATCTCGAGTCCGAAGCCGACCGGGCGAAGCTCTCGGAGCCGGAGCTGTACCTGGCGCAACACGCGGACAAGCTCGTCATCCTCGACGAGATCCAGCGCACCCCGCAGCTCTTCCGCAGCCTGCGTGGCCTCATCGACACCGGCCGGCGGCGCGGGCAGGGCAAGGGGCGCTTCCTCGTGCTGGGCTCCGCGTCGATCGACCTGCTGAAGCAATCGAGCGAGTCGCTCGCCGGACGCATCCGCTACCTGGAGCTCGCTCCACTCGATGCCGGCGAGGTCGGCGGCAAGCGCCTCGACGCACTCTGGCTGCGCGGCGGGTTCCCGGACAGCCTGCTGGCGGATTCCGATGCCGCGAGCCTGCGCTGGCGGGCGGATTTCATCCGCACCTACCTCGAGCGCGACATTCCGCAACTCGGGCCGCGCATTCCCGCGGAAACCCTGCGCCGGCTCTGGACCATGCTCGCCCACAGCCAAGGCGGCCTGCTCAACGCCGCATCGCTCGCGCGATCGCTGGCCGTGGATGGCAAGACGGTCGCCTCCTACCTGGACCTGCTGGTGGACCTGCTGCTGGTGCGCCGCCTGCGCGCCGTGGCACGGCAACGTCCGCAAGCGTCTGGTCAAGTCGCCCAAGGTCTACGTGCGCGACAGCGGCCTGGTGCACGCCCTGCTCGGAATCGGCGACCGCGAGGCCTTGCTGGCGCATCCGGTGGCGGGCGGGAGCTGGGAGGGCCTGGTGATCGAATCGCTGATCGCCGCGGCGCCCGCCGGCACGGAGGCTTACTTCTTCCGCACCGCGGCCGGCGCCGAGATCGACCTGCTGCTGAAGCTTCCCGGTCAGCACACGCCCTGGGCGATCGAGGTCAAACGCGGGCTCGCGCCGAAGATCGAGCGGGGTTTCCATCTGGCCTGCGATGACGTGCGCCCCGGGCGGCGCCTGGTCGTGTACGGCGGCGCCGAGCGCTTTCCGCTCGCCGAAGGCGTCGAGGCGGTCTCGCTCATCGACTTGTGCGAGGATCTCTCCGCGGCATGACTGAGTTCGCCTCCCTCCAGCGCGAACGGGCCGCAGTCCGCCGAAGCGATCGCGCAACTCGGCCAGCTGCCCGCCGGCACGGCCGACAGCCTGCGGATGCTCGGCAACGGTGACTATCGGATCCTGTACGCCGAGGAGAACAAGGGCTCCACGGTGTACCTGCTGTCGATCCGCCGCCACCGGCAACTGAGCGTCGATTTCGCGAGGTTGTCACCGGTCGGCGGGCGAACAGGCGAGTAACGGCGAGAACCCCCTCGAGGTAGCAGGGGCGGGATCGACCGTCACTTGCCGATGCAGAAGAGGGTGAATCGCGGGGGAGGCTTGCGAATCAAGGGACTCCCGATTCGTCACTGCGAATGTGTACTCGTGCGTGTACTCGAGATCAGCTTGTCACGCGGCATGCGACTTGGGTTCGCGCCGAGGGCCTCCGAGCCTATAACAAGCTGGGCTCCTTGCCCGCATAGTGAAGGCAGCCCATCGCATGAGGCGGGCTTCACCGCGCTGTTCGGTGCCGCAGACAGGGCGCAAGCCCATCGGGCAAGAAGCTCTTGCACGAACCTCTTGGTAGGCTGTTCGATCAGATGCACGGAAGTGCACGGCACATGGGCCGCGTGGGACCCGGCATTACTTCCCGATCTAAGCGGGCATACGAGTTCGGGGCCGACTCCAGGCCTTCTGACCTCGGTCCATCGTCGCGGCGTCGACCCGGCTGGCCATGGTGAGGCTTGGAGGGAAGTGGCTTACCTTTGTTGGGCTCGGGCGTGCCGAGGCCGGCGGTCCAACACGATCAGGCCCCTCGAGCGAGTCCAGGGGGAACGCGGTCGGACGGGTATCGGCGCCCCAGATTTGACCTTTTTTAGTTCGGGAATAAAATTTGTCTTTCTAGGCAAAAACTTCCAAAACTTCCATGTCGAACCCCAACGTCTTTCACCGGCGCGACTATGCTCAAGCCTTGGCTCAGCAGCTGCTCGAGCCCGGCCCGCTGGACCAGGGGCTGCGCTCGGGCGTATTCCTCTCGGGCATCCGCCGTATCGGCAAGACGACGTTCGTGCGGCAGGACTTCATCCCTGCCCTGCTCGATCGTGGTGCGCTGGCGCTCTACGTGGACCTGTGGACCGACCGTTCGCGCCCGCCGATGGCGCTCATGCAGGAGGCGATGCGCCAGGCCGCGTCTGAGCTCGAGAACCAGGGCTCGAGCCTGCTTCAGCAGCTTCGCCGAGTCAAAGGTGTGAACTTCGGCGCCGCCGGGATCACCTTCGGCGTGCAGCTCGAAACCCTCGGGACACCCGGCGGCGCCACGCTCGCAGATGTCTTCGTCGAACTCGTGCGCAAGGCGCAGGGGGACGTCGTACTGGTCATCGACGAGGTGCAACAGGCCATGTCCACTCAAGAGGGCCAGGACATGCTGTTTGCACTGAAGGCCGCGCGCGACCGGGTCAACACCGCCACCGACATTCCCGGCCGGCTGCTCATCGTCGGGACCGGCTCGCACAAGTCACTCGTGACCGACATGGCCACGCGTCGCTCGCAGGCCTTCGCTGGCGCCCACACGGCTTCCTTCGAGCCTTTGGGGAAAGACTACGTCGAGTGGTTCTTGCGTCGGGTCGAGGCGGCGGGCTTGGTCGCGCCGCCTCTGGAGGCTGCGTTCGCGGGCTTCAAGAGCATGGGCAGCCGTCCCGAGGAACTGGCCAAGGCCGTGCGGCAGTTTCAGGATGAGGTAGCCGCCGGCCGCAGCTCAGATGCGCCGACCTCGTTCGCCACGATCTGCGCAACGCTCGCTGCCGCAGCGGCGGAGATCGACGTCCAGGCCATCGAGGACGCCGGCGAACTTGCCATGCTCGCCTTCTCGCGCATCGCCGACGGCCAGAACCGCGGGCTCTACGGCGCAGACACCCTGGCCGCGTTTTCCCAAGCGCTCAGCCGCGACATCTCGGCTAACGACATGATCCCCGCGATCGACAAGCTGGTCGCCGCCAACCTCATCGTGCGAAAGGGGCACGGCACCTTCGATGTTGCCGACCCGTTTGTCAAGCATGTCTGGCTCCAGCGCGTCCAGATGCGCCAGACCCTGGCCAGCCCGACGGCCAGCCCGCCGCTCACGCGCGGTCAGGATAGTTGACGCCGGCCAGGCCGCAGTCTTCGACCCCGCCCTTCCAGCGCTCACCGATCCTGCTCAGCCTGCAGAGAATTCTTCAGCGTCACACCGGGCGCCCGCCACGTGATTCGTCACCAGCGACATCGCGCCCTTCGCTCAGGCCCGCGCCAACCTGTCGGAACTCGCCGAGCAGGTGAAGGCGGGCATCAAGAGAAGCATCGGCGAGAAGCGCTGTTGCATCGCCTTGAGAGGGGCCCGAGAGGCCCCTGGAAGTTGGTGCTCGCTGCATTGAAGGGTATTCAGTGAAGCTCTACCCGCGAAATCCCGCGCTCACCCCGAGTCATTTACGTGGCGCCGAAATAGTCAGCCGAACTCCTGCCTACTTCCCAATACAAAACCGGCTGAAAATCACCCCCAGCAAATCATCCGCCGTGAACTCCCCGGTGATCTCGTTCAGCCGCTCCTGCGCAAGCCGCAGTTCCTCGGCGAACAGGTCCAGCGCCTGCGCCTGACGCTCGGCGTTCGCCTGCGCGGTCGCGAGATGCGCGGCCGCCGCCTGCAGCGCCTGCAGGTGACGCTCGCGCGCGATGAACTGCGACTCGCCGGCGCCCTGCCAGCCGGCCAGCTCGAGCAGCGCGGCGCGCAGCAGGTCGATGCCGGCGCCGGTCTTCGCGGACAAGTGCACGATGCGCGGCGCGCCCTCGCCGCGCTCCAGCCACGGCACTTCGCCCGCCAGGTCGATCTTGTTCACCACGCGCATCAGCGGCACGCCGGCGGGAAGCCGCGCCGCGATGTCGGCGTCGATCGCGTCGACGTGGCCGGCGGTCTGCAGGTGCAGGATCACGTCGGCCTTCGCGACCTCTTCCCAGGTGCGCGCGATGCCGATGCGCTCGACCTCGTCGCCGGTCTCGCGCAGCCCGGCGGTGTCGATGATGTTCAGCGGCACGCCGTCGATCTGGATCGCCTGCATGACCTTGTCGCGCGTGGTGCCCGCCACCGGCGTGACGATCGCGACTTCGGCGCCGGCCAGCGCGTTCAGCAGGCTGGACTTGCCGACGTTGGGCCGGCCCACCAGCACGACGTTCATCCCTTCGCGCAGCAGTGCGCCCTGATGCGCGCGCGCCAGCAGCTCGGCGAGCGCCGCGCGGATGCGCGCGAGCTGCCCGAGTGCGTCGGCGCGCTGCAGGAAGTCGATCTCCTCCTCGGGGAAGTCCAGCGTCGCCTCGACCAGCATGCGCAGGTGCACCACCTGTTCGACCAGCGCGTGGATCGCGCGCGAGAACTCGCCGGCCAGCGAGCGGCTGGCGCCGCGCGCGGCCTGCTCGGTGCTGGCGTCGATCAGGTCCGCGACCGCCTCGGCCTGCGCCAGGTCGAGCTTGTCGTTCAGGAACGCGCGCTGCGTGAACTCGCCGGGCTCGGCCAGGCGCACGCCGATCGCCGCGCCCGCCTGCAGCACGCGGCGCAGCAGCAGCTGCATCACCACCGGTCCGCCGTGACCCTGGAACTCGAGCACGTCCTCGCCGGTGTACGAGTGCGGCGCCGGAAAGAACAGCGCCAGGCCGCGGTCGATCTCGCCGCGGTCGGCATCGAGGAACGGGCCGTAGTGCGCCTGTCGCGGGGCGATCCGGCGCGCGCGCTCCTCGCCCAGCAGCGCCTCGGCGATCGGCGCCAGCCCCCGGCCGGAGACGCGCACCACGCCGATGCCGCCGCGGCCTGGGGCGGTGGCGATCGCTGCGATGGGGACGGACGGGGCGAGGTCGGAGCGCATCAGCGTCACATCGATGTTGGCGGACCAATGTAGCAGAGCGGGCTTCAGCACTTTCTGTATATGGTAAATAGATTTACCATATACGCAGCACCGATCGATTGCAGGAACATCTCCAAAATCCTCGGAAAATCAATTACTTACCATTGAATCGAGCTCAAGGTAATCGGAGTTACCCAAAGTGTCCTCCTGGTCATTCTACGGTCGCGACGCGGAACTCCGGCGCTTCGCGATCTCGTCGACACGCCGAGATGGTTCTTCTGCCGCATCCAGGGGCGCCGCCGGATCGGAAAGACGGCGCTCCTGACGCAACTGGTCCGCGCCGACGCGGCGCTTGCCGAGCGCCTGCTGTACATGCAGGTCCCGGACTCCGACGAGCGCGACGTCGTATCCACGTTCCGCCGCACGCTCGCCGAAGCCGATGCGCCGATCGCCAGGGACCTGGCTGCGTCCGTCGTCGGCTTCGCGTCGATGGCGATCGCCATCGGGCGGCTTTGCCGGGCGGGCTTCATCGTGGTCCTCGACGAGTTCCAGTACTTCACGCGAGCCGCGTTGTCCGCGTTCAACTCCTTCCTGCAGGCGCAGGTCGATCTGCTGCGCGACACCGACAAGGGAGGACTCTTCGTTCTGGGTTCGATCCAGTCCGAGATGGAGAGCCTGCTCGACAACAAGGGCGCACCTCTGTACGGACGCCTGACCGCTCAGCGCAACCTGGATCACTGGGACTTCGAAGACCTGCAGGACGTGTTTCGCGCACACGACCTGAACGACCCCGATCGCTGGCTGACGCTGTGGACCTTCTTCGAGGGCGTTCCGAAGTTCTATCGCGATGCCTACGAACAGAACCTCTTTCGGGTCGGGTCGGACCGATTCGCGGCCGAGCTGCTCGGACGCATGTTCCTGATGAGTTCGAGTCCGCTGACCGAGGAGGCCGACACCTGGTTCCTGCGGGAGATCCGCGGACGCGGGGTGTCGATCCTCAACTTCCTCGCCGCCCATCCCGGATGCACCAACGGAGAACTCACGGCGCGATGACGCAGACAGCGACACGACGGCACTGGGGAACTACATCAGCCGGCTCGTCAACATCTATCGCCTGGTCGACAAGCGGCTGCCTGTCTTCTCAGAGAGCCACAGCCGCAGCGCGCGCTACTACATCGCCGACAACTTCCTGCAGGCCTGGCTCGCCGTCGCCAAGCCCGCCCGCGAGTCGGCTCGGATGAGGCCCGTGGAGCGCGCGATCGGAATCGCGCTGCCTCGGCTTCAGACGCTCGAGGGGCACTCTTTCGAAAAGCTCGTGAAACAGCTGCACATCGAGTGCTCCCGAAAGGGAGTCGGCGACTTCGGCCTGTCGGAGATCAACATGGGTTACTGGAATCGGCCGCGCGACGCATCCCGGGCGATCGAACTCGATCTGGTTGCCGTCGACAGCGACGACCGGCGCGTGCGCTTCGGTTCGTGCAAGCGCTCGCCCGCGAGTCACGACGCCCGCTCGCTGGCGGAATTCGAGAAGAACATCGCCGCCTTCACGGCGACCAGGGAAGGCCGGCGGCTGACCGGCTGGTCGGTCGAACGCGTGTGCTTCTCGCCGGTCTTCAGCGCAGCGCAGCGCGCGCAGCTCGAGCGGCGCGGCTACACCTGCCGCGACCTCGCGTACTACGCGTCGCTGTTCTGAGTTCAGGCCTTCTTCGCCGCCGCCGCCGCCTCGATCTTGCGCGTGATCAGCCACTGCTGGACGATCGAGTAGACGTTGTTCACCAGCCAGTACAGCACGAGGCCGGACGGGAAGAAGAAGAACATCACCGAGAACACCAGCGGCATCATCATCATCACCTTGGCCTGCACCGGATCGGGCGGCGTCGGGTTCAGCTTGACCTGCAGGAACATCGTGCCCGCCATGATCAGCGGCAGGATGTAGAAGGGATCCGGCGCGGCCAGGTCCTTGATCCACAGCGATCCACGGGGCGTTGCGCATCTCGACCGACGCCAGCAGCACCCAGTACAGCGCGATGAACACCGGGATCTGCACCACGATCGGCAGGCAGCCGCCCAGCGGATTGATCTTCTCGTCCTTGTACAGCTCCATCATCGCCTGGTTCAGCTTCACGCGGTCGCTGCCGTAGCGCTCGCGCATCTGCATCAGCCGCGGGCGTCACCGCCTTCATGCGCGCCATCGACTTGTAGCTGGCGGCCTGCAGCGGGAAGAACGAGGTCTTGATGACGATCGTCAGCAGCACGATCGCCCAGCCCCAGTTGCCGACCAGCGCGTACAGCTTCTCCAGCAGCCAGTAGATCGGCTTGGCGATCACCGTCAGCCAGCCGTAGTCGACCGACAGGTCGAGGCCGGGCGCGACCTTCTCCAGCATGTTCTGGTCCTGCGGCGCGATCAGCAGGCGCGACTCGCGCGGTGGTCGTCGCCTGCGGCGCGAGCTCGCCCAGCGGCTGCTTGCACGCCGACCGAGTACAGGTTGGTGTCGCACCTTGCGGCGAATAGAACTCGCGCGTTGCCTTGGCGGCGGCACCCAGGCCGACGACGAAGTAGTGCTGGATGATGCCGACCCAGCCGTCGGTCGGCGCTCGCCGACGTGGTCGGCGCTTGCCCTTCTCGATGTCGGTGAACTCGACCTTCTGGAACTTCTTCGCGTCGGTGTAGACCACCGGGCCGGTGTAGGTGCTGTAGAACTGCGACTCGCCGGGTGGCGAGTTGCCGTCGCGCGTGCAGCTGCATGTACAGCGTCGGCCGCAGCGGGCGCCGCGCCGACGTTGGTGACCGTCGTCCGCACCTCGACCACGTAGACGCCGCGCGCCAGCGTGTAGGTGCGCTCCAGCTTCACCCCGCCCGCTCTCGGCGTGAGCACCACCGTCGACCGCCTCGCTGCCGTCGGCGAGCTCGCGCGGGCGTTGCCGTCGAGCGGCATCATCGGCGCTGCGATGGGTCGGAAAGCCGGCTCGCCCTCGGGCGCGCCGATCAGGCCGCTCTGCGCCAGTAGACCTTGCCGGGCTGGTCCTCCAGCAGCACCACGCTGCTGTCGTCGGTCTTGTCCAGTGTCGCGACTGCCTTGTGCTTGAGCAGCTCGGCGCGCCGGATCTGTCCGCCGACCGGGTCGATGTCGAGCGCCAGCACGTCGTTGCGCACAGCCGCATCGTCTCGACGCCGGCGCCGCCGCCGCCGCGCTCGCTGCTCCCGGGCGGTGCCCGACGGCGCGACCGCCCGGGCGCCGCGGCCGCGGTCGCCGCCGCCGCTGGCGGGCACCGACGCGGCTGGCCTGCGGCCGGGATGCTGCCATCGGCCGGCGGCGCCGCTCGGCCGGCGCCTTGCCGGCGGCCTCGGCGTCGGCGCCGCGCCGCCGAACATCGACGGCTTGCCGCTGTGCCGCTGCCAGTTGTCCCACAGGAACAGCAGCGACATCGAGAACACGATCCACAGGATGGTGCGTTGGAGTTGCATGGCTCAGTCGGCCTTCACGGTGAGGTTCACCGCGCAGTGCGGCCGGCCAGCGGCACGGCACGCACCGAAGCGGGGATAAAGATTCGGGAACCGGGTCGACACCACCCGGATTCCAGGGATGACAGCGGCAGATGCGACCGGCGGCAAGCCAGCCGCCGCGCAGCGCGCCGTGCCGCTCAAGGCCTCGAGCGCGTACTCGGAGCAGGTCGGCAGGAAGCGGCAGCGCGGCGGCAGCATCGGGCTGATCAGCCAACCGATAGAAACGGATCGGCAGCGCCAGCACCCGGACGAGCCATCCGGCCGGCGCGGTCTCGCCGGCGCGCCGGACGGCAGTACGCGCATTGCCGCGCGCAGGCGCGCAAGCGTCGGAAGAAGGCAAGGGCTGGGCATCACCGTGAAACGGAACGCGCGCCGCGCGCACCCTGCCGATCGAGCCGGGCGAGCAGTTCGTCGAGCTCCGTCCGCCAGACTTTCTTCAAGGTACGTATCGGCATCTGCTTCCACTCGCCTTCCGCTCGGCGCAGCTTGATCGCGCCCTACCGGACGATGCTTCGCGGGCCCGATGCGGCACGCCAGGCCTCGCGTGCAACCCGCTTCAGCGCGTTGCGTTCGACCGCCCCCTTGACCAGCCGCTTCGGAACGGCGAAGCCGAGCGCTTCGGGCAGCGGGTGCCTGTCCGGCGTCTGCCCCGGCGACAGTGGCCTGCCGGTCACGATCACCAGCCCGAAATGGCCCGACGACAGATCCGGACGGCGCCGGGACAAGGCGGCGAACGATACATCGGGTTGTGCCCAGTCGACAGGCTTGCGCAGGCGATTCGCGACGCCTCGTGCAGCCGGATCCAACGCGTCGACGGACTGATCCCGCGGGATCGGATCCAGCGGTTTCGCTTCGGAGTCGTCGCCGGTCCGGCTCATCGAGCCGCTGCCGCGACGACCCCGACGTCGAAGCCCGGGCTCAGAGGCCCAGGCGCTTGCGGCCCTTGGCGCGGCGGGTACGGATCACCGCACGACCGCCACGGGTCTTCATGCGAACCAGGAAGCCGTGGGTCCGCTTGCGCCGCACGACGGAAGGCTGATATGTACGTTTCATGTGAAGTTCTCGACGAAAAGCCCTCGATTACAACGCATCGCGGGTCGACAGTCAATGCCGGGCCTGTGGAAAACTTCGGTCCGCAGGGTACAATTGCAGGTTCCCTCAACCGCCCGATCACCCCGATCCGAACCTGCGCCCGCGTTCGATGTCCGCCGCTCCGATGCCCGACCACTGGCAGGCCTGCGCCTCGCAGCTCGAATCCGAGATGCCTCCGCAGCTATTCAAGACCTGGATCAAACCGCTGGTCTTTCTGGGCTACGACGAAAGTGAGCGCACGCTGCGGGTGGGTGCGCAGAATCATTTCAAGCTGAACTGGGTGCGTGCCCAGTACGGAGCGCGCATCGCCGAACTGGCCGCACGCGAACTCGATCCCGACGTGCAGAGTGTCGTTCGAGCTGGTCAGCCCGCCGGCCAAGGCCAATGGCGCCGATGCCGATCGCGCCGCCGACGCGCAGAGGAAGTTTCCGGCCCAGGCACTGGCCGCGCACGCGCAGGCGCTGGGCATCGAAATTCCCGGCGTGAAGACCGACGCGCGCCCAGTCGCCGCCCGCAGACCATCCTCGACAAGAGCCGTCTGCGCCCCGACCTCACGTTCGACAACTTCGTCACCGGCAAGGCCAACCAGATGGCCCGCGCCACCGCGCTGCAGGTGGTCGAGCAGCCGGGCACCGTACAACCCGCTGTTCCTGTACGGCGGCGTCGGCCTGGGCAAGACCCACCTGATCCACGCCGTCGGCAACGCCATCCTCGAGCGCGTCCCGGCGGCGCGCGTGCGCTACATCCACGCGCAGGAATACTTCGACGAGATGGTGCGCGCGCATCCAGCGCAAGACGCTGCCGAGGACCTGAAGCACTACTACCAGTCGCTCGACCTGCTGCTGATCGACGACATCCAGTTCCTGTCGGCAAGGAGCGCACGCAGGAGGAGTTCTTCTACACCTTCGACGCGCTGTCACGCGGCGCGCAAGCAGATCATCATCACCTGCGACACCTACCCGAAGGAGATCTCCGGCCTCGAGGAGCGGCTGATCTCGCGCTTCGACTCGGGGCTGATCGTCGCGATCGAACCGCCCGAGCTCGAGATGCGCGTCGCGATCCTGCTGAAGAAGGCCGAGCAGCCGGCGATCGACGCTCCCCGAGGACGTCGCGTTCTTCATCGCCAAGCACCTGCGCTCGAACGTGCGCGAGCTCGAAGGCGCGCTGCTGCGCGTGGTCGCCTACGCGGGCTTTCGCAACAAGCCGGTCACGCTCGACCTGGCCAAGGAGGCGCTCGAAGGACCTGCTCGCAGCTGAACCGGCGCCAGATCTCGATCGAGTTCATCCAGAAGACCGTCGCCGACTTCTTCAAGATGAAGGTCGCCGACATGTACGGCAAGCGGCGCCAGCGCACATCGTCGCTGCCGCGGCAGATCGCGATGTACCTCGCGAAGGAGCTCACGCAGAAGAGCCTGCCCGAGATCGGCGAGGCCTTCGGCGGCCGCGACCACACGACGGTGCTGCACGCGGTCGCGCAAGATCGCCGAACTGCGCCAGCACGACACGGACCTGAACCATCAGATCCACGTGCTCGAACAGACGCTGCGGGGATAGGCGCTGTGGGAAACCTCCGCTTTTTGGCCGGTATGGAATGTGGACAAACCGGGGCCTGCCGTCGGCGCGCCGGAATTGTTCCAGCGGGTCCACAGGCGCCGGATACCGGTCTGTCCACACGATGTTGCTACCCGCAAAGCCGCGCCGGACAAGGCTGTGGCCTGGTTATCCACGGAATCGACGCGCCCTTACCAACAACACCAAGAGGAATTAAAGAAACATGCAATTCATTAAAGCCTCTCGTGACTCGATCCTGAAGCCGCTGCACCACGGTCGCCGGCATCGTCGAGCGCAGGCACACGCTGCCGATCCTCGCCAATGTGTTGTTGCGCAAGGAAGGAGACCTGCGTCTCGTTCCTGGCCACCGACGTCGAGATCCAGATCCAGACCACCGCGTCGATCGGATCCGGCAGCGAGGCCAACGCCACCACGGTGTCGGCGCGCAAGCTGATCGACATCCTGAGCGCGCTTCCCGAAGGTCGCCGAGGTGTCGATCTCGGTCGACGAACCGAAAGGCCACGATCCAGGCCGGCAAGAGCCGCTTCCGCTGCAGACCCTGGGCGCCGAGGAGTTCCCGACGGTCGCCGTCAACGACCAGTTCGCGGCCTCGTTCTCGCTGCCGCAGAAGCAGCTGAAGCACCTGTTCCAGATGGTGCACTTCGCGATGGCGCAGCAGGACATCCGCTACTACCTGAACGGGCTGCTGCTGGTCACCGACGGCGCATGCGGTGCGTGTCGTCGCCACCGACGGCCACCGTCTGGCCTTCTGCGAGACCGAGCTCGACGGCGATCGCGATGCCGCAGCAACGAAGTGATCATCCCGCGCAAGACCGTGCTCGAACTGCAGCGCCTGCTGTCGGACGGCGACGACGCGGTGCATGATCGACGTGGCCAGCAACCAGGTGCGCTTCCGGTTCGGCGAGGTCGAGATGGTCAGCAAACTGGTCGAAGGCAAGTTCCCCGACTACCAGCGCGTCGATCCCACCGGCTACAAGAAGCGCCTGATGCTGGCGCGCGACGTGCCTGGCTGCGTCGCTGGCGCGGGCGTCGATCCTCACCTCCGACAAGTTCAGCGGCGTGCGGCTGTCGCCTGTCTCCGGGCGCTGCTGAAGCATCCAGACCAGCAACGCCGAGCAGGAAGAGGCGATCGAGGAGCTCGAGGTCGACTACGCCGGACGAGACTCTCGAGATCGGCTTCAACGTCGGCTACCTGCAGGACGTGCTCGGCAACCTGAAGACCGAGCAGATCCAGATCGAGCTGGGCGACGCCAACACCAGCGCGCTGCTGACGGTGCCGGGCGACACCAGCTTCAAGTACGTCGTGATGCCGATGCGCATCTGACACTGCCGGGTTCCGGCGTCAGATTTCTCCTTCGCTTCGTCTCAGGGTTCCGTCATGTCCGATCAGCAGTACGACCAGTCGTCGATCCAGATCCTCGAAGGCCTCGAGGCAGTGCGCAAGCGTCCCGGCATGTACATCGGCGACACCTCCGACGGCACGGGCCTGCACCACCTGGTGTTCGAGGTCGTCGACAACTCGATCGACGAGTCGCTGGCCGGCCACTGCGACGAGATCATCGTCACCATCCACACCGACAATTCGATCTCGGTGATCGACAACGGCCGCGGCATCCCGACCGGCGTGAAGATGGACGACAAGCACGAGCCCAGGCGCAGTGCGGCCGAAATCGCGCTGACCGAGCTGCACGCGGGCGGCAAGTTCAACCAGAACAGCTACAAGGTGTCGGGCGGCCTGCACGGCGTGGGCGTGTCCTGCGTCAACGCGCTGTCGAAGTGGCTGCGCCTGATGGTGCGGCGCGACGGCAAGGTGCACCAGCTGGAATTCGTGCGCGGTGTGCCGCAGAACCGCGTGATCGAGATGCGGGACGGGGTCGAGGTGTCGCCGATGCTGGTCACCGGCACCACCGACAAGCGCGGCACCGAAGTGCACTTCCTGCCCCGACGAAGAGATCTTCACCACCGTCGACTTCCACTACGAGATTCTCAGCAAGCGTCTGCGCGAGCTCTCGTTCCTGAACAACGGCGTGCGCATCAAGCTCGTCGACCAGCGCCAGGGCAAGGAAGAGGACTTCGCCTTCGCGGGCGGCGTGCGCGGCTTCGTCGAGTACATCAACAAGAACAAGACGGCGATGCACCCGAACGTGTTCCACGCCAGCGGATCGAAGGACACCGACGGCGGCTCGTCGATCGGGGTCGAGGTCGCGATGCAGTGGAACGACGGCTACAGCGAGCAGGTGCTGTGCTTCACCAACAACATCCCGCAGCGCGACGGCGGCACTCACCTGACCGGGCTGCGCGCGGCGATGACCCGCGTCATCAACAAGTACATCGACGAGAACGAGTGGGCCAAGAAGGCCAAGGTCGAGACCGGCGGCGACGACATGCGCGAAGGCCTGACCTGCGTGCTGTCGGTCAAGGTGCCCGAGCCGAAGTTCTCGTCGCAGACCAAGGACAAGCTGGTGTCCTCCGAGGTCGCGCGCACCGGTCGAGGACGTGGTGGCCAGGGCGCTCGAGGAGTTTCTGCTCGAGCGGCCGACCGACGCGAAGATCATCTGCCAGAAGATCATCGACGCGGCGCGCGCGCGCGAGGCCGCCCGCAAGGCGCGCGACATGACGCGGCGCAAGGGCCTGCTCGACGGCGTCGGCCTGCCCGGCAAGCTCGCCGACTGCCAGGAGAAGGACCCGGCGCAGTCGCGAGATCTACATCGTCGAGGGCGACTCGGCCGGCGGCTCGGCCAAGCAGGGACGCGACCGCAAGTTCCAGGCGATCCTGCCGCTGCGCGGCAAGGTGCTGAACGTCGAGCGCGCGCGCTTCGACAAGCTGATCTCGTCGGAACAGATCGCCACGCTGATCACCGCGCTGGGCACCAGCATCGGCACCGCCGACTACGACGTCGCCAAGCTGCGCTACCACCGCATCATCATCATGACCGACGCGGACGTGGACGGAAGCCACATCCGCACGCTGCTGCTGACCTTCTTCTATCGCCAGATGCCCGACCTGGTCGAGCGCGGCCACATCTACATCGCCCAGCCGCCGCTGTTCAAGGTGAAGCACGGCCACGACGAGCGCTACCTGAAGGACGAGAACGAGCTGAACCAGTTCATGCTGCGCCACGCGCTCGACGGCGCGATGCTGAATCCGGGCGGCGGCGCGGGGCCGATCAGCGGCGACGCGCTGGGTGAACTGGCGCGCCGCTACCTGGTGGCCGAAGCGGTGATCGACCGCCTGTCGCGCATCATCGACGTCGACGCGCTGCGCTCGATGCTCGACGGCTGCGCGATCGATCTGTCCGGGGAGGAGGCCGCGCAGGCGTCGGCGGACAAAGCTGGCGCAGGCGATGGCGCGCTACATGCCGCCCGGTCACCAGACCGAAGCGCCGCTGGTGCGCACGCGCTACGACGACAAGCACGAGAAGTGGAAGCTGGTCGTCGAGCGCAAGCACCACGGCAACGTGCGCGTCAGCGTCATCGACGCCGACTTCCTGCTGTCGTCCGACTACCGCGCGCTGCCGACAGCGCGCTGATGGTGGCCGGCCTGATCGGCGAGGGCGCCGAGATCCGCCGCGGCGAAGGCGACAAGGCCCGCAGCCACGCGGTGACCGACTTTCGCGGCGCGCTGCGCTGGCTGCTGTCCGAAGCCGAGCGCGGCGTCAGCCGGCAGCGCTACAAGGGCCTGGGCGAGATGAACGCCGATCAGCTGTGGGAGACCACGATGGATCCGACCGTGCGCCGCCTGCTGCGGGTGCAGATCGAGGACGCGATCGCGGCCGACCAGATCTTCACGACGCTGATGGGCGACGAAGTCGAGCCGAGGAGGGCGTTCATCGAGAAGAACGCGCTGGTGGCGCGGAACATCGACGTGTGACCGCATCACGCGATGAGAAAGCCGTTCAAGGTCCGTCGTTGCATTCGTGTCCCGGCGAACCCGGCCGGGCGGGACCTCGTCGTCGGTGACCTGCATGGCCATCGCAGCCTGCTCGAGCAGACGCTCGACCGGCTTGCCTTCGATCCGCGCTTCGACCGGGTTCTGTCGGTCGGCGACCTGATCGACCGCGGGCCCGAATCGCTCGCCACCTTGTCAGCTGCTCGAAGAGCCGTGGTTCCACGCGGTGCTCGGCAATCACGAGTTGATGCTGCTCAATTTCCTCGGCTACTACGGCAGCCGGCTCCATTCGCGCAAGTCGTACGCGTCCGGCGGGGGCGAGTGGATCAACGAGGCGATCGTCGAAGAACCGGAAGGCCATCTCCGCGCTGGCGGACAGGGTCGCGGCGCTGCCCCTCGCGATGCACGTCGAGGGCGACGTTCCGTTCAACGTGATGCACGGCGACCTGCATCCGATCGGCGCACGGCAGGACGTGCTGTTCGGCGACGATTCGATCTGCGTGCACCGGGCGGATGCCGCCACGTCGTCGCGGGCCAATTTCGGCGCGGCACTGAAGTCGGAGCTCTTCGAACTGCAGTTCGTGCAGCATCGGGTCCAGATCAGCCCGTCGCCGATCGGTGAACTGCCGGTCACCTATGTCGGACATTCGCCGATCCGGCACATCGTCGTCCACGAGTCGTACGTCTACATCGACCAGGGCGTCTGCGCGCCGAAACCCAAGCGGGCCGATCCGACGCTGCCGACGGTGCTGGATCATCGCCAGTTCGCCTACTGGCTCAATGGCGTCGCAACCGTGCGCGTTCGGGGCGGGCGCGGCTTCGCAGCCTGCCCACCCGATCGATATCGCGTCGCGGCCCCCCGCCTTGCCGAGCTGAAGTGAAGAGTCAGACCGAAATCGAACTCAAGTTCCTGGTGCCGCAAGCCGCGCGCGCCGGCGTCTCGGCGGAGCTGGCGCGCGGATCGGCGACGCTCGATCGCACATCGCTGGCAGCGATGTACCTGGACACCGATGACCGGCGGCTGGCCCGGGCAGGCATGGCCTGGCGCCTGCGGCGGGAAGGCCGTCGCTGGATCCAGACCTTGAAAACCGGCGGCTCGAACGCGCTGGTGCGGTTCGAGCACGAGGTGATCCGGCCCGAGGCCAGCGCCGACGCCTCGCTGCACGCCGGCACGCCGGCGGGAGACCGGCTGATCGCGCTGCTGCGCCGGGCGCGTTCCGATGGTGTCGAACCGGGTGTGCGCTTTCGCACCGAGGTCCGGCGCACCACGCGCCGGATCAGAACGCGTGGCGCGGTGGTGGAGGTCGCTTTCGACGAGGGCCGGCTTTCGTCGGCGAGCACGAGCCAGCGGATACGGGAGATCGAGTTCGAACTCGTGTCGGGCTCGTCCATCGCGATGCTGGCGGTCGCCGAGCGGTGGCGCAAGCGCTTCGGTCTGATCTACGACCCGCGCAGCAAGTCCGAGCGCGGCGATCGCCTCGCCGACGGCAAGTCGTTCCCGCCGCTGCGCAAGGCCGAGCTGCCGAAGTACGGCGACGATGCGGCGGCCACCGAGGCTTTTGGGGTCGTGCTCGACGAATGCCTGGCGCAGATCACCCGCAACGCGATCGGCGTGATCGCTGGCGATCCGGCTCAGCGCGTCGACCACGTCCACCAGTTGCGGGTCGGCATTCGTCGGCTGCGCACCGCGCTGCGCAGTTTCCAGGGCTGGGTGCCGACACCGCCTGCCGAACTCGTCGATGGTCTTCGCGTCTTGTTCGCCACGCTGGGCTTGTCACGCGACAACGACGTGCTGGGAAGCGGCGTGATGGCCGAACTCGCCGCGGTCGGCGCACCGCCGTTGACTCTGCCGCCCGGCCCCGCCGGGCCCGACCCGAGCGACGCGCTGCGGGCTGCCGCCACGCAGCGCACGCTTCTCGCCTGGATCGCCTGGCGGGCGGCCCTGGTGCATGCACCTGCCGAGACGGTCGAGCCTGCCGAGTCCGGATTGCCGGCCGGCCGACACGCCGCCGCCGCTGCAGGTCAGGCCGCCCCAGAGCCGTCCATGGCCGCCCCAGAGCCGTCCATGGCCGCCCCAGAGCCGTCCGGGGCCGCCCCCGAGCCGTCCGGGGCCGCCCCCGAGCCGTCCGAGGCCTCCGCCGAGCCGGGCCACCGCCAGCCGGACGCAGGCCCGCAGCGGGCTGCCGTCGAAGACCCGCGCGCGTTCCACCGCAACGGCGCGCGGCGCCTGCGGCGCTGGCATGCCCGCATCGTTGCGGACTGGCAATCCTTCGACGAGCTCGACGAGGAAGGCCTTCACGCGTTGCGCAAGCGCATCAAGCGCCAGCGCTACGCCGTCGAGTTCTTCGCGCCTTTTCTGCGCCGGCGCCAGGTCGAGCGCTATCTGGAGGCGCTGGCGGCGATCCAGGACCGCATGGGGACGCTGAACGATCTGTTCGTGGCCCGCGCCCGCTACCAGGCCGTTGCGACGCCCGACCCTGCGGCCTGGTTCGCACTCGGCTGGCTCGCGGCGCGCATCGCGGAACTGCGCGCGCTCGCCAGGCCCGAGCTCGCGCGACTGGCCAAGGTCGATCCGCCGGCACCGTGAGCGCCCATGCCTGAGGTGGTCCGGCCGACCGGACCGGTTCCCGACGCGAATCCGATCGAACTCGAGGTGCTGATCGAGGTGCCGCGCGGCAGCTTTCTGAAGCGCGGCTCGACGGGCACCATCGATTTCGTCTCGCCTCTGCCTTGCCCGTTCAACTACGGCGCCGTTCCGACCTTCATCGGGCTGGAAGGCGATCTGCTCGATGCGCTGGTGCTCGGGCCGCGCCTGTCCTATGGCACGCGCTTGCGCATCAAGGCGTGGGGTGCGGTCACCCTCACCGATCGGGGCATGTCGGACGACAAGCTGATCTGCTGCGACCACCGGCCGAGCGAGTCGGACATTCGGGCGGTGTTGCGCTTCTTCCACTTCTACGCCCGGTGCAAGGGTTTGCTGAACCTGTGGCGGCGCCGGCCTGGCCGCAATCGCTGCGATGGCTGGTGCACGGCGTCGTACGCGCTGGGGCGCGCGCGGCCGCTTGCCGACGGCGCCCCGCACCCGGAAGTGCCGTTCTGAGTCCCGGCGACTTGATTCATCGGCTTCGACCGGCAAGACTCTGCGGGCCGGGACAGCAGTCCTGTCCGGCCTGTCGATTCGTCGCCTAAGAATGCCGCCATCGAACAACGACGCCATCGACCAACGACGGCAATCAATAACGACACCGGGAGGAAGGACACGATGACCAACGCGCTGCGCGCCGGGATCTGGAACTTCGGCGACATCTTCGACGGCCTGGCGGACGTCGTGCCGCCGGGCCAGCCGGCGCTGGTGCACGGCGACCGCGTGACGACCTGGGGGGCGCTGGCCGCGCGCACCAACAACCTGGCACGCGCGCTGATCGCCGACGGCGCCCGGCCGGACGGCAAGATCGCGCTCTACCTGCGCAACCACCCGGCGTACCTCGAAGGTGCGATCGCCGGTATCAAGGCACGCCAGGTGCACGTCAACGTCAACTACCGCTACGCCGCGCACGAGGTCCGCTACATCCTGGACAACTCGGATGCGACCACCGTCGTGTTCGGCCGCGAGTTCTCGCCGATCGTCCGGCAGATCCGTGACGAGCTGCCGGGCGTGCGCCGCTGGCTGGTGGTCGAGGACGGATCGTCCGAGCCGGCGCCCGACTTCGCGACCGCGTTCGACGCGCTGGCCGATACGGGCGCGGGCGAGGCGCTCGGCATCCGGCGATCGCCCGACGACCTGTTCTTCATCTACACCGGCGGCACGACCGGCATGCCAAAGGGCGTCATGTGGCGTCAGGACGCGCTGCGCCGCGCGATGATCAACCCGGCGCTGGTCGAACGCGTACCGCAGGATCTCGACGACCACCTCGCGATCGTGCGCGCGGCGGGCCGCGGCCCGATCAGCCTGCCGGCGTGCCCGCTGATGCACGGCACCGGGATGCTGACCGGCCTGGCCGCGCTGGTCGCGGGCGGCACGGTGGTGACGCTGCATTCGGCGCACTTCGACGCCCACGAGCTGTGGGCGGCGGTCGTGCGGCACCGGGTCGAGCAGATCGTGATCGTCGGCGACGCGTTCGCCAAGCCGATGGTGCGCGCGCTCGACGAGGCTGCCGGGCGGCGCGACGTGTCCTGCGTGCTGACCATCGTGTCGTCGGGCACGATGTGGAGCATCGAGGTCAAGCAGGCGATGCTGCGCCACATGCCGCAGGCGACGCTGCTCGATTCCTTCGGGGCGTCGGAGGCGGTCGGCTTCGGACTGTCGGTGATGACTGCCGACGGCGCGGTCCAGACCGCGAAGTTCCAGATCGGCGACGACGTCCAGGTGTTCGGCGACGACGGCCGCGCGGTCGGACGCGGCACCGGCGAAGTCGGCGTCATCGCCCGCTGCGGCGCGATCCCCGAGGGCTACTACAAGGATCCGGCCAAGACCGATGCCACCTTCCGGACCGTCGACGGCATCCGTTACTCGATGCCGGGCGATTTCTGCACGGTCGAGGTCGACGGCACGATCACGCTGCTGGGCCGCGGCAGCGGCTGCATCAACACCGGCGGCGAGAAGGTATTCCCCGAGGAGATCGAGGAGGTGCTCAAGCTGCACCCCGACGTCGACGACGCGCTGGTCGTCGGCCTGCCCGACGAGCAGTGGGGCCAGGCGGTCACCGGCGTCGTCGCGTTGCGCGCCGGCGCGGTGTTCGACGAGCGCGCGCTGCGCGAACACGTGCGCCGCCAGCTCGCGGGCTACAAGACGCCGAAACGCCTGGTGGCGGTCGAGCGCATGTTCCGCGCGCCGAACGGCAAGGCCGACTACAAGGGTGCGCGCGACTACGCGGTGCGGGCGCTGGGCCCGGTGCCGCCGGCTTCGTCCGGGTCGACGACGGCTTCGAGCGGACCGGTGGCGCGATGAGGCACGACGCCTGGCGGCGCGACGCCGCGTCGTACCCGCTGCGCGGCGAACTGCTGCCGCGCTACACCGACGTCGACGTGTGGCAGCACCTGAACAATTCCGCGCTGATCTCGATGCACGGCGAGTCGGTGCAGCACGCGCTGCGCAGCGTGTTCGGGCCGGACGCGTGGCGCCGCAGCCAGCCGGTGCTGGCCGCCGTGTCGGGCGCCACCGATTTCCTCGCCGAGGCGTACTACCCGGAACCGCTCGGCTGGGGCGCGCGCGTGCTGGCGGTCGACGGCGACGGCGTGCGGGTGGCCGCCGCGCTGTTCCAGCACGGCCGCTGCGTCGGCCTGCACGAGACCGTCGTGGCGGGCTGGGCCGATGGCCGCCCCGTCGGCCTGGGCGCGGACGCCGTTGCGTCGCTGCGCGCCGCGGGTGTGCCCGGTGCCGACACGGTCGACCCGTTGCACGGCCCTTCCGATCGGGCTTCGGACGGGCCGGCGCCGGATCACTTCCCCGCGCGCACGACGCTTGCGATGCGCTTCGGCGACAGCGACGCGCGCCGGTTCGCCAGCGATGCCGTGCTGGCCCGCGCGGCCGAGCAGATGCGGGTCGAGTTCCTCGGCCGCGTGTTCGCTGCCCGGCCGCGGCGAACGGGCGGAATGATGGTGGCGCACGTCGCGCTTCGCTGGCTGCATCGCGGCGCGCCCGGGCCCCGGTGGGAGGGCGGCTGCGGGGTCGCCCACGTCGGCGACCGCTCGCTGGCGATGCGCGGTGCGGTGTTCGATGCGGGCCGCTGCGTGGCGAGCTGCGACTCCGTGATGGTCGCGATCGACCCCGAGACCCGGCGCAGCGCCCCGTTGCCGGACGACGCGCGGGCGCTGCTGGAGGCGCAGCGGGTGCGGGCGCACCCGCCGGAGAATTCCGGATGACGGTGCCGTCGCGCGCGGTGCCTGCCGATGCCTGTCGCGCAGATCGGTAGACTCCCGATGATCGAACGGAGGAAAGAGATGAATTTCGAACTCGACGAAGAACACCGGATGCTGAAGGACGTGGTCGCGCGCTTCGTGCGCGAGGACCTGATCCCGTTGGAGAATGCAGTGATGGCGCGCGAGGCGTCGGGCGGCCTGCACACGCTGTCCGACGACGAGGAGCGCGTGCTGGACGAGAAGGCGAAGGCGCTGGGCCTGTGGGGCCTGGATGCGCCGGAGGAACTCGGCGGCTCGGATCTGCCGGTGACCGCGATGGTCGGCGTCCACGAGGAGCTCGGCCGCACGATCACGCCCTACCAGCTCGCGCCCGACTCGCCGAACCTGCGCATGCTGCTGCTCACCGCGAGCCCCGCGCAGCGCGAGCGTTATCTTCGCGCCCTATGCGCGCGGCGAGACCACGTCGGCGATCGCGATCTCCGAGCCGCGTGCCGGCGGCGACCCGGCGAAGATGCTGACGCGCGCCGAACGCGACGGCGACGACTGGGTCATCAACGGCCGCAAGATCTGGATCAGCCGCGCCGCGAAAGCCGACTGGACGATCGTGATGGCGGTCACCGACAAGGCCAAAGGCGCCCGCGGCGGCATCTCGGCCTTCCTGGTCGACAAGGGCACGCCCGGCTTCAACGTGCTGCGTCGCATCCCGATGCTCGGCGGCCATTCGACGTACGAGATCGCGTTCGAGGACTGCCGCGTGCCGGCGACCCAGATGCTCGGCGAAGAGGGCAAGGGCTTCGCGCCGATGCAGGCGCGCCTGTCGACGCGCCGCGTCGAGATGGCGGCCAAGTGCATCGGCCGCGCCCAGCGCGCGCTCGAGATGATCTGCGAATACGCGCCGCAGCGCTCGACCTTCGGCGCGCCGCTCGCCGAGCGCCAGGCGATCCAGTGGTGGGTCGCCGACGCTGCGACGAAGATCCACGCCTGCCGGCTGATGACCTACGAGGCCGCGGCCCGCATCGACCGCGGCGAGGAGGCGCGCACGCAGGTGTCGATGATCAAGGTCTTCGCCACCGAGATGGCCTGGGAGATCGTCGACCACGCGATGCAGACGTTCGGCGCGATGGGCATGACCAAGGAGCTGCCGCTGCAGCAGATGGCCAACGACACGCGGCTGATGCGCATCTACGAAGGGCCCACCGAGGTGCACCGCTGGGTCGTCGCTCGCGATCTGCTGGGCGTGCGCCGCTGACGGGCAGGGTCATGAGCACGCAGCCCGGGGATCCTTCGCGCGACGCTTCGCTTCCGCTGGACGGCATCGTCGTCCTCGACCTCACGCGCGTGCTCGCCGGCCCTTACTGCACGCGGCTGCTCGCCGACATGGGCGCGCGCGTCATCAAGGTCGAGCGTCCCGGCGCGGGCGACGACACCCGCAACGCGCCGCGGCAGCTGGAGCCGGGCCGGCTCGACCAGAGCACGTACTTCTCGCGCACCAATGCCGGCAAGGAAGGCATCGGCATCGACCTGTCGAGCCCGCAAGGCATGGCCGTGCTGATGGACCTCGCACGGCACGCCGACGTGTTCATCGAGAACTTCGCGCCGGGGGTGGTCGCAAAGCTCGGCTGCGACTACGAGGCCGTGCGGCGGGTGAAGCCCGACATCGTCTACTGCTCGATCTCGGGCTACGGCCAGACCGGCCCGTGGCGCAAGCGTCCGGCTTTTGCGCATACGACCAATGCGATCTCCGGGATGATGCATCTCGAACAGGGCGATGCGGAACCGCGGGCATCCAACCTTCAGGCGGCCGACGTGCTGGCGGCGGCCCATGCCATGGGCGCGATCGTCAGCGCGCTGTTCCGGCGCGAGCGCACCAGGCAGGGCGCACATCTCGACGTGTCGATGCTAGAAGCGCTGATCGGCGCCGACAGCGTCACCTATCCGTCGGTGCTCAACGGAGGCGAGGCCTACGGCAATCCGCGTCCCGGCATGGTGGTGCACCGCATCGGCGATCGCCATCTCGCGATGCAGATCGTCGGTGCCGGCGACCTCTGGCCGCGGCTGCTGAAAGTGATGCAGCGCCCCGACCTGGCCACCGACTCGCGCTTCGCCGCGTCGGCCGACCGGGTGAAGAACTGGCCGGCGCTGCGTGACCTGATCTGCGCGTGGCTGGACGGATTCGACAGCGTCGACGCCGCGCTCGTCGCGCTGGAGGCGGCGCGAGTGCCGTGCGCGCCGGTGCTGCGGCCCGACGAGGTGATTGCCGCCCCGCACCTCGCCGAGCGGGAGTTCTTCCCGTCGGTGCAGCATCCGGTCGCAGGTCCGGTGCGCGTCACCGCCAGCCCTTATAACCTCGACGGGCGTCCGGTGCATCCGCGCGGCCGCGCGCCGCACCGCATCGGCGAGCACACGCGCGCGGTGCTCGGCGGGCTGCTCGGCTACGACGAGAAGCGCCTCGCCGAACTGTTCGCGTCCGGCGCGGTGGCCGAGCCGGACTAGGTTCGACCGGCGGACGGCGGAGCCGGCGCGGGCTTCCGAACCTAGGGCGATGCCGGGACGCGGAGCCGCGATCGCAGGCGGTGATACCCACCACCTGCGCCGCGGCCGTTCAGCGCCCCTTCCACACCGGCTTGCGCTTCTCGACGAAGGCCTGCAAGCCTTCCTTGCGGTCTTCGGACTCGATCGCTTTCATCGCGATCGGCATCTGCGCATCCCAGCCTTCTTCGTCGGTCCAGTTCGCGCCCTGGAACACGATCTACCTTGGTGGCCGCGAGCGCCGTCGGTCCGTTGACCAGCGGCGCAGCTGGGCCCACTCGATCGCCGTGGCCAGCGCCTGCCCCGGTTCGACGATGCGGTTGACCAGGCCCCAGCGGGCGAAGAACTCGGGGTCGCGCAGCGTGCCGCTGAGCGCCACTTCCATCGCGATGTGATACGGAATGCGCTTGGGCAGGCGGAAGAGCCCACCGCCGATCGCCACCACGTTGTGCCGCTCTTCCGGCAGGCCCATGCGGGCGTTGCGCGCGGCCACGATCAGGTCGCAGGACAGGCACAGCTCCAGCCCGCCGACCGCCCGCCCTCGACGGCCGCGATCAGCGGCTTGCGCGCCGGGCGCTTGAACAGGCCGAAGCCGCCGCGCGGCGGCCGCTCGCGCAGGCCGCCCTTGGCCACGGCCTTCAGGTCGGCGCCCGCCGAGAAGTCGCCGCCGGCACCGGTGATCACGCCCACGAAGAGCTCGTCGGTGTCGTCGAGGAGGTCCATCGCCGCGTTCGTCGCAAACGCCGTCTCGTTGTCGCAGGCGTTCTTCACCTCGGGACGATTCAAGGTGATGATCAGGATCGGACCGCGGCGCTCGGTCAGCACCTTGCTGCTGGGGGTGTCGCTCATCTCGTCTTCCTCACAGTGCGAAGGTGAAGCCGCCGTTGACCGGATACACCTAACCGGTCACGTAGTCGCTGGCGCCCGACGACAGGAACAGCACCATGTTGGCGACGTCGCTTGGCCGGCCGAGACGGCGGATGATGTATTTCTCGAGGATCCTCTTTGGCGCGCTCGGGGTCGGCGGCCATCCGCTCCTCGATCATCAGCGTGCCCATCGGCCCGATGACGACGCAGTTGGCGTTGATGTTGTGGCGACCCATGCCGCGCGCAACCGAGCGCACCGAGGCCGGCTCCGGCCTTCGCGCCCGCGTAGATCTCCATGCCCGCGTCGCCCCAGCGCCCGGCGTGGGAGTCGTCGTCACCACCTTGCCCTTCTTGCGCTCGATCATGCCGGGCAGCGCCGCGGCGGTGCAGTTGATCACGCCGTCGAAGTTCACGCCGATGAAGGTCTTCCAGGTCTCGGGGCCGGTCTCGTAGAACGGCTTGCGCGCGTGCAGGCGTGGGGCGTCGCGCCGGCGTTGCCGGCGTTGTTGACGAGCGCGTCGACCCGGCCGTACTTCTCGAAGGCCCGGGCGAACATCGCCTTGACGCTGTCGTAGTTCGAGACGTCGGCCTGCAGCGCGATCGCGTCTGGCGCGAAGCACCGCATTGATCTCGTCGGCCACCGCCTGCGCGCGTTCGAGCACGTAGTCGTTGACGACGACGCCGTCGGCGCCGTGGGCGGCGAAGTGCAGCGCGATCTGGCGCCCGACGTTCTGGCCGGCGCCGGTGACCAGCGCGACCGGCCCTGCATGCTGAGGATGTCTTCCATTCGGTGATCTCCTTGAGTGTTCACGTTCAGACCTGGCGGTCCTTGTCCTTCCAGAACGGCGCGCGCAGTTCGCGCTTGAGCAGCTTGCCGACCGTGTTGCGGGGCAGTTCGTCGACGATGCGGATCTCGCGCGGGCGTTAGACGGCAAGCGTTTCGCCGCAGTGCGCGATCAGTTCGGCCGGGGTGGCGTGCCGGCCCGGCTTGAGCTCGCAGAACGCCAGCACGCGCTCGCCCATCTCGTCGTCGGGGATGCCGATGACGGCGGCGTCGGCCACCGCGGGGTGGGTCTGCAGCGCGTTCTCGATCTCGGCCGGGTAGATGTTGACCCCGCCCGCGATGATCATGTCCTTGGCGCGGTCGCTGATGTACGGGTGGCCGGTCTTGTCGAGGCGGCCCATGTCGCCGGTGCGGAAGAAGCCGCGCGCGTCGAAGGTGTCGGGTCCCAGGGGCGGTGCGTTCAGGTAGCGGTCGATCGCCGCCGGCGTAGGTCCAGATCTCGCCGGTCTCGCCGGTGGGCAGCACCTTGCCGTCCTCGTCGCGGATCTCGATCTTCACGTGCCGGTAGGGCCGTCCGCTCGAGCCCGGTTTGCGCCGCTGCATGTCGGGCGGCATCGTCGTGATCATGCCGGTTTCGGTCGGCCGGTAGCTTCCACAGGCACTCGCCGAACCGGTCGATGATCCAGTTCTTGAGCTGGTCCGACACCGGTGCCGCGCCGACCGACAAGGTCCGGATCGACGACAGGTCGCGCCCGGCCAGTGCCTCGGGCGGCAACGCGGCCATGCGCTTGTACATGGTGGGCACGCCGGTCCAGTGGGTGACGCGGTGCTTCTCGATCGCGTCGAGCGCCGCGACCGGGTCGTACTTGCGCAGCAGCACCGCCTTCGCGCCGGCACGCTTGGCCGACCACATCTGCGCGGGGCCCGCGCCGTGGTGCATCGGCATCGTGACCAGGTACACGTCGTCGGCGGTCGCGGCCCGCGCGCCGCGCACGTCCATGAAGTACTCGATAGTGATCCGGTCGGTCGACGGCTCCTTCATCACGCCCTTGGGCAGACCGGGTAGTACCGAGGTGTAGATGACCAGCAGCGGGTCGCCGGCGGATTCGTAGCGGCGGCCGTGGTCCTCGGCGAGCAGTTCCGCATACGTCAGGAACCCGGGCGCGGCGGCGTCGAGCGACACCGCGACCTTCAGCGCCACGGCCCTCGAACGCCGGCAGCAGGGCCGCCGGATCCTCGTCGTCGCAGAACACGGCGACCGCCTGGCTGTTGTTCAGCACGTAGCGGGTCTCGCTGGGCGTGAGCCGCCAGTTCATGCCGAGCAGCCGGCAGCCCAGCTTGGCCAGCGCCTGCGCGACCACCGACCACTCGAGCCGGATGTGGGTGCGCACGACGACGATGTCGCCGCGGCCGAGCCCGCGCGCTTCCAGCGCGCCGGCCAGCCGGTCCGCCTTCGCGTTCCACTCGCCCCAGCTCATCGTGCGGTCGCCCTCGACGATGGCGACGGCGTCCGGCTTGATGCGTGCCCAGTGCTCGAGGGTCGGCTGTGCGGGCGGCGGCGTCGGGACCGGTCCCGCGGCGCCGGTTGGTGTGTCCATCTTCATCTCCTCGGTGGCGGTCGGCGGCAGCGCTACGACAGCAGATGCCGGGCGACGACCCGGTACAGCCTTGGGTCGGCCCTTCGTAGATGCGCGCCATGCGCTGGTGGTCGTACCAGTGCGCCAGCGGGTTCTCGTACGTGCAGCCGGCGGCGCCGTGGATCTGGATCGCGCGGTCGATCACGCGGTCGACCATCTCGGTGCACAGCATCTTCATCATGCCCGCCTCGACACGGGTGTCCTGGCCGCGGTCGGCCTTGGCCGCGCAGGTGTACAGCATCAGCCGGTTCTGCTGGATCTCGATCCACGAGTCGACGATCATCGACTGCACCGCCTGTTCTCGCTGAGCGGACCCTCGAAGACCACCCGCTGCTTCGCGTGCGCCACCATCAGGTCGTAGCAGCGCAGCGCGATGCCGGTGCACCGCGCGGCAACGTCGAAGCGGGCTGCCGACAGCGCCAGCTGAGCGCCCTTGAAGCCGGTGCCTTCGCCGCCGATCACGGCGAGGTCGTCGACGCGGCAGTCGGCGAACGTCAGCTGGTGGGTCTTGAAGCCCCCGAGCATCGGGACTTCGCGTGCGTGCATGCCGGGGTTGCCCTTCGACCGCGAACATCGAGATGCCGGAGGCGCCCTTCTGCTTGTCGGTGCGCGCCAGCACGAACACGGTGTCCGCGTCCTCGAAGCTGCTGATCCAGATCTTGGCGCCGTTGATCACCCAGCCGCTGCCGTCGTGCTTCGCGTGGGTCGACACTGCGCGCGCCGCGCCGCCGCCCGGCTCGCTCTGCGCGAAGCAGAGGATTTTCCGCCCCTCGACGAACGGGTCGAGGTAGCGCTTCTTCTGTTCTCCCGTCAGCGCGTACAGCGTCGGCAGCGCACTGCCGCCGAACTTGAGCGGCGTCAGGCGCTTGAAGTTCTCTTCGGTGATGGCGGCTTCTGAGACCAGCGACAGCGCCACGCCGCCGTGCTCCTCCGGGCAGGTCAGTCCCCACAGGCCGGCTGCCCGCGCGGCGTCGCGTCCGGCAGGTAGTCCTTGCGGGTCAGCGTCTCGCCACGCAGGCGGCGCGCTTGAGCGGGCATTGGTGGTCGTCGACGAGACGACGCGCGCCAGGTCGGTGAGCGCGCGCGCGTCTGTTCGTTGAACTCGTACACGTGGGGTCTCCTTGAGCTGGATCGTGGCAGCGACGCGGCCTGTGCTCAGGCGGGCGCCGCCGGCGGCGCGGAACTCCGCGATCTGCTCGTCCGAATAGCCGGCGACGTCGCGCAGGATCGGACCGGTGGCGTCGCCGATCCGCGGGCCGGGGCGGGCGTCGACCGTGGCGGCGGCGACTCGGCACTGCGCATTGCGCAGCGGGAACGCGCCGATCTCGGGGTGCGTGACCTCGGTGTAGTACCGTCCGCGAGCAGGTCGGGATCGGTGCTCAGCGCGTCGGCGGTGCAGACGACGTGCGCGGGCACTCCCTGGTCCTGGAGCGCCTGCTCCAGCGCCTGCGCGTCCCGGTGCGCGGTCCACGCGCGCAGCGCTGCGTGCAGGAGCGCGCGTGCGCGCAGGCGCGCCACCAGCGTGTCGAAGGCCGGATCGTCGAGCGCGGGCGCGGCCAGCGCGCGCAGTGCCCGCCAGTGGCCGTCGGCCGCGCGTCGATGGTGATCCAGCGGTCCCTGTGCCGGCGCACGGAAGCACGCCGCTGGGCGCGCGCAGCGGGTCCGGATCGCCGCCCATGCGTTCGGCGATGCGGCCGTTCGCCGCGTAGTCGTAGAAGGCTGGCAGCAGGAACTGGAGCCCCGCCTCGGCCTGTGCGACGTCGATGTAGCAGCCCCGGCCTTCGGCGTCGCGGCGGCGCAGCGCCGCGAGGATGCAGGCGACGATGAAGCGCGGGGTGACGGCGTCGGTCCACGGCCCGAACGGGCCGGTGGGCGGCCGGTCGGGCCAGCCGACCAGCACGCTCGCGCCCGAATACGCAGCGCCCAGCGTGCCGACGCCGCTGGCCGCCCGGTCCGGCCCGGTCTGGCCGAACAGGCAGCTGGACGCCATGACCAGGCGCGGGTTCTCGGCGCTGAGCTGTTCCATCCCAGCCCCATGCGTTCGAGCGTGCCGGCGGTGAAGCTCTCGATGACGATCTCGACGTGACGCACCAGGGTGCGGACGATGTCGCGGCCGGCGGGCGCGTTCAGGTCAAGCGTGATGCTGCGCTTGCCGGCGTTGATGTTCTGGTACGACAGTGACTGCTCCAGGTGCGGCTGCGCGTTCCCGGTACGGGCCGAGGGTGCGCAGCGGATCGACGCGTCTGGAGCTTTCGACCTTGATCACGTCGGCGCCGAGGTCGGCCAGGTAGCGCCCGCTCATCGGGCCCACCATCACCCAGCTCAGGTCGAGGACGCGCAGATCGGCCAGCGGTGCGGACATGTCGGGGTGCTCAGAGGACGTGATGGGAGAACAGCACCTGGATCTCGGGCACCGACAGGCCGGCCTCGGCGAGCACCTCCTGGGTGTGCTCGGAAAGCGCGCGCGGGCGGCGCTGTGCGAACACGTGGTCGGAGCACTGGGCGAAGCACGCCGGCGCGTCGATCTCGACGCCGTTCGCGAGCTGCTGCCGGGCCCAGAGGCCGCGCTGCGCGTACTGCTCGAACGCGGCGACGTCCGCCATGTCCATCAGCGGGGCGGCGAAGAAGCCGTAGGTGCGCGCGGCCGTGCCGATGTCGGTCTTCGACAGCGGGGCGATCGCATTCGGCCACCGTCGATCAGCGCGCGCAGCCGGCCAGGCGTCCTGCACCTCCGACGACGAGGGGAAGCGCGACCAGTCGACGTCGGCGACCGCGGGGTCCAGCGTGCCGCGCTCGACCAGCCAGCGTGCCATCCGGGTCGTGACGGGGCCGAAGCCGCCGAAGGCGACCGAGACCTGGACGAACCCGTCGCGGCAGGGATGGAAGGCGGGAATCTCCACGCCCAGCACGAGCTTGCGCGATCCGGCGCGGGTTGGGGGAGTCTCGCGTGTGGCGGCGTAGTCGGCAGCGAGAAGGCGCTCATCATCGCCGCCGCGCGCATCGACACGTCGACCTGCTGCCCCTGGCCGTCGCGATCGCGCATGGCGGGCGCCGCCGACCGCGGCTTCGGCGCCGGCCTCCATCATCGCCTGGGGCACCGGGATGAACAGCGGTTCGCGATCAGCCGTCGCCCGTGTAGGCGAGCGAACCCGCCGCCGGCGATGATCGTCCGGTCCGTGAACGCGTAACTGCTCTTCGGGCCGTGGGCGGAAAACGGGCGCACGGTGCAGTGCACCAGCCCGCGGTCGGCCAGCCCGGCGAAGCGCGCGGCACCGGCCTCGATCACCACCGTGGCGGTCGCGGCAAGCCGCTCGAACGCATCGCGCCCGTCGGCGCAGTTGGTGTCGATCGTGACGCCGCGCTTGTTCCTGTTCAGCGCGTGCCAGGTCAGGCTGCGTTCCAGCCCGATCCGGTCGTCGAGGAAGGGGCCCATCCGCCGTCCGGGGGCGCCG
>CAWKFK010000013.1:0-22589 GCA_963849015.1 uncultured beta proteobacterium | reverse complement strand
GCGCCGGTATTCGTCCAGGCTGTCGAAGGAGCGGGGCGTGATGAACCCCATCGCGCCGGCGTTGACGACCGCGGCCACGACTTCGGAGCGCCCGAGCTGGTGCATGCCGCCCAGCAGGATCGGGTGCCGGGTGCCGGATGCCGAAGAGATCGGTGAGCCGGGTGCGGAACACGGGTTCGAGCACGGTCACGCTGCCTTCGCCGCCGGCGCCTGACCGCCTGCGCGCCTGCCTGCGCCGCGGCGTACTCGGCGGCGATGTGATTCGATCAGTTCGGCCGCCGGCCGCACCGCGTCGACGCCCGACACCGTGTGCCCGGCGCTCCAGACGTCGACCCAGCGGGCGCCCCCTGCGCAGAACCGTCGGGGCTCGCCGAAGACCTTGCGCGCGTCCTCGGGCGTCGGCGCCGCCAGCGACGCGGGGTCGAGCCCGGCGGCCAGGATCGACGGGCGCAGCATGTTGGTGTCGAGCCCGGTGAAGGCGCGCGTCAGCAGCCCGTCGTCGAGGCGGCTGTCCACCAGCATGCGGCGGTAGGCGTCGCTCGCCATGCTCTCCGGCGTGGCGATAAAGCGCGTGCCCATCATGCCGAGGTCGCAGCCGAGCACGCGCGCGGCCCACAGCGCGGCGCCGTCGTGCACCCCGCCGGCCAGTACCAGCGGGCCGTCGTAGAAGGCGCGCAGCGCGCGCACGAACGACAAGCCGTTGACCCAGCCGGTCTGGCCGCCGGCGCCCGCGCTCAGCGGCACCCAGGCCGTCGGCACCGGCAGCGAGCGCCTTCTCGGCGTGGCGCAGCGAGGCGACGTCGGCGAACACGAGGCAGCCCGCGTCGTGCAGCGGGCCCACCACCGTGGCCGGCGATCCCACGCTCACCATCACCATCGCGACGCGCCGCCGCACCAGCACGCGCACGTCCTCGGCGATGGCCTTGGGGTCGCGCCGCATGATGAGGTTGGGGCAGGGCGGCGCGGTCGGCCGCCCGGCGCGCTCGCGGTCGGCGGCGATGCGCGCCAGCCACGCATCCAGCTCCTGCGGCGAGCGTGCGTTGACGATGGGGAAGGCGCCGATCACGCCTGCGGCAGGCGGCCGACACCAGCTCGGCGCCGGAGACGCGCAGCATCGGCGCGGCGATCAGCGGAAGCCTCAGGTGTGAGGCAATCGAGGCGGGCAGGGTCATCGGCGGTCTCCGCAAGGTGCGTCGGGTGTCGGCCGGCCGGACGTCGGGTGAGCGGCCGGCGGGGTTCAGGTGGGCGCGCTCGACGAGGGCTCGGCGCGAGGCCCTTGTGGAGCACGGCGATCGCCGCGTCGGCGACACGCGCGAGGTCGACACGCTCGGGACTCGATCAGCCACTGCGCGACGACGCCGCGCAGCATGCCGAAGATCATGACGGCCAGCGATTCGACGTCGACCCCGGGGTCGATCTCGCCGCGCTGGATCGCGATCCGGATCTGCTCCTCGAACATCTGCAGCGAGCCCTGGTTCAGCGGACGTACTTCCTCGAGCAGCTCGGGCATCGAGGAGATGGACTCGGCCCACAGCGCGTGCATCGCACGCGCTCCCGGCCCATCCATCGACAGGTTGGTAGGTCGATCGTGGACTCGAGATGGCTCAGCCCGGGCGCAACGGCGTGCGCGCGTGCGCCTTCGCCCAGACCTTCGCGCGCTGCTGGAAGTTGGCGACGATGCGGGCGTAGACCTCGACCAGCAACCGCTTCTTCGTCTTGAAGTAGTAGTTGGGCAGCGAGTGGCTGTAGCCGGACTCGCGCCCGACGTCGACCAGCGAGAGCCGCGTGGCGCCACGCTCCGCAACCAGCCGGATCGCGGTGTCGATCATCCGGCTGGTGGCCTCTTCGCGGAGTTCGGCGTTGGTCCGCGGCCGGTCGATCTGAAGTTCCGGGGAGGTGCTCATTTGGGGTCCGAGGGTGGGGTGCCGCCTCCGTTGGCGCCGGAGGCGGATTCGGGGTGCGCTATTGCCTGTACATTCCGGCGAACCGGAGCAGCCCGTCCGGCACCACGGTCACGCCCTTGACGTGCTTCTTCGTGACGATCGTGTCCGCGACGTTGTACAGGTAGGCATAAGGCATCACCTCGGTGACCAGCGCCCGCGCGAGCTCCGAATAGATCTCGGCCGCTTGGCCGGATCGGCCGTCGCCGCCCCCCTGTCGAGCAGTTCGTCGACACGCTTGTTGCTGTAGCCGCCGTAGTTCGCCGACGGATTGATGTCGGCGAAGCGGGAGTGGAAGAACGTGTAGGTGTTGATGTGCGGGTCGGCGCGCCCGGTGAAGCGATAGATCGTCGCCTCGAACTGCTTGCTCGACATGTTCTGCACCAGGCGGTTCTGGTCGAACGGCGTGATCTCGACCTTCATGCCCGCCTTCGCCCACATATCCTGCAGCGACTGCGCCAGGTGACGCGTCGACGGCGTGTTGTTGTAGCTCAGCGTGAACGCCACCGGCTTGCCGTACTCCTTGACGGAGGGCCTGCGCCCGCGACGTCGAACTTCGGATAGTCGGCGACCGGCTGCTTGATCGTCGACATGCCTTTGCCGAACGGGCTGTACGCCGGCGTCGCGACGCCGAAGCCGAGCGTGCGGATGGAGCAGATCGCGGTCGATGGCGTGCGCCACGGCGCGGCGCACACGAATGTCGTCTAGCGGCGCCTTCTTCAGGTTCATGTAGACCCCTTCGGTGCCGAAGCCGGCCGGCGAGTATGTCGCGACGCTTGTCGCCCTTCATCACCGAGACGAAGTGCAGCGTCGGCTGCAGGATCATGTCGGTCTGGCCGGACTTGAACGCGGCCTCGCGGGTCTCGATGTTCTGCATGCCGCGGAACACGACCCGGTCGAGGTAGGGCATTCCTTTCTGCCAGTAGTCCGGGTTTCGCTCGACCACGAAGCGGCTGTTGCGCACCCACTCGACGAATCTGAACGGACCGGTGCCGACCGGCTTCGTGCCGATGCCCTGCGGGTCGGCCTTGAACGCGGCCGGCGACACCATCGTGCCTGGCGCGTCGGCCAGGATCGTCGGCATCGCCGCAGTGGGCACTTTCAGCGTGATCTCCACCGTGAGCGGGTCGAGCGCCTTCCATCCCTGGAAGTCGCTCATCTGCGCCAGGCAGCGGCACCGGTTGGCCGGGTTGCTGGTGCGGTCGAAATTGGCGACGACCGCGGCGGCGTCCAGCGGCGTGCCGTCGTGGAACTTGATGCCCTGACGCAGCTTCAGGCGCCAGGTCTTCAGGTCGTCCGAGACGGTCGTACAGCTCTCGGCCAGGAACTGGATGGCCTGGCCTTTCGGGTCGATGTCGAACAGCGACTCGTACACCAGTGTCGACAGCTGCCGTTCGGTGAACGTGCCGGTGCGGATCGGATCGACGATCGCGGGGTCCTGCGCGAGACCGACCGAAATCGTGCCGCCGGTCTTCGGCTGCGCGGTGGCCGCCGCGGCGAGCGCGAGGCCGGCCACGGCCGCCGCCAGGCGTGCGCGACCGAAGCGCGGGCGCTCGGGATGTCTGATGGCCTTCGTGCTGATCCTGGTCATGGTGTCGTCTCCTCTGGTCATGGTCTTGGTGCTGGTCACGGTCGTTGCGGGCCGACCTGGTGGCGTCTCTTCAGTGATTCAGGCGGCCTGCGGCGTTCGGCATCGGCCCCCCGGGGCAGCGGGTGGTGACAGGCCACGAAGTGGCCTTTCGCGTCACCGACCGCGGCGATCTGCGGCTCTTCCTGCGTGCACCGGTCGGTGGCACGCGTGCAACGGGTCCGGAAGCGGCACCCCGACGGCACCGCCAGCGGCGAAGGCGTCTCGCCGCGCGGCACCTCCGACCGCGGGGCCCGGCGGCTCGGCGTCAGCGACGGCACGGACGCCAGCAGGGTGGCGCTGTACGGATGGCGCGGCTTCGCGTAGAGCGCGTCGGCCGGCGCGATCTCGCAGACCTTGCCGAGGTACATCACCATCACGCGGTCGCTGATGCCTTTCACCACGCCCAGGTCGTGCGAGATGAACAGCATCGTGAGCCCGTGCGCCGGCCTTCGCGTCCTCCAGCAGGTTCAGCACCTGGGCCTGCACCGACACGTCGAGTGCCGACACCGGCTCGTCGCACACCAGCAGGTCGGGGCTCAGCGTCAGCGCCCGTGCGATGCTGACGCGCTGGCACTGCCCGCCGGACAGTTCGTACGAGCGGCGGCCCCCGATCAGTTCGCCGTCCAGGCCGACGCTGCGCAGCGTCTTCATCGCCGCGGCACGCCGCTGCCGCGCGTCGCCGCGTCCGGCCACCAGCAGCGGCATCTCGACCACGTCGAGGATGCTGTGCGCCGGGTTCAGCGAGGACATCGGGTCCTGGAACACCATCTGCATCCGGAAGCGCAGTGCGCGCAGCTGCGCGCCGCGCGCCTCGTACACCGACTGGCCGTCGAACTGCACGCTGCCGCTGTCCGGCGCCGGCAGCGCCATCAGCGCGCGCGCCAGCGTCGACTTGCCCGACCCGGATTCGCCGACGACGCCGAGCGTCTCGCCGCGGTAGAGCTCGAACGAGACGTCGGACAGCGCCTGCACGCGCCGCCCGCCTTTCGCGTGGAAGGTCTTGACCAGGTCGCGTGCGCTGAGCAGCGCGCCGTCGCCAGTCAGGTGGGCCGTGCCGCTACGCAGCCATACGATCCTCCTGTGCGTGTGTCCACGGTTCGGCTCGTTTCAGACGCGCGCCACGGGATGCCAGCACGCATAGCCGTGCCCCGGTCCCGCGGACGTCCAGCCGGGCGCCTCGCTGTCGCACTGCGCCGATCGGTGCGCGCAGCGCTGCGCGAAGCGGCAGCCGGCCGGCGGGGCGATCAGGTTCGGGGGCTGCCCGTCGATCACCGGCAGGCGCACGTGCGACGGGCTGTCGGTGCGCGGCACGGACTCGAGCAAGGCCTGCGTGTAGCGCATGCGGGGCCGCAGCAGCACGTCGGCCACGGTGCCGTGCTCGACGATCTGGCCCGCGTACATCACCGCGACGTCGTCGCACATCTCGGCGACCACGCCCAGGTCGTGCGTGATCAGCATCATCGCCATCGCGTGCGCATCCTGCAGTCTGCGCAGCAGGTCGAGGATCTGCGCCTGCACCGTGACGTCGAGCGCGGTGGTGGGCTCGTCGGCGATCAGCAGCTTCGGCTCGCAGGCCAGCGCCATCGCGATCATCACGCGCTGGCGCATGCCGCCGGACAGCTGGTGCGGGTACCCGTCGACGCGCTGGTCGGGGTCGGGGATGCCGACCTCGGCCGAGCAGCTCGCACCGCGCGCGTGCGCGCGGCCTGCTTGCCGAGACATCGCGCTGTGCGGCAGCAGCACCTCGCCGATCTGGTGCCCGATCGTCAGCACCGGGTTCAGCGACGTCATCGGATCCTGGAAGATCATCGCGATCTCGCGGCCCCGGATCGTGCGCATCTGCTGCTCGGACGCCTGGCGCAGGTCGCGTCCGGCGAATTCGACCCGGCCGGCCGGCCTCAGCGTGCGGTCGGCCGGCAGCAGGCCGATGACGCTGCGCGCCAGCACCGACTTGCCCGAGCCCGACTCTCCGACGATGCCCAGCGTGCGACCGGCCTCGACCGCGAACGACACCCCGTCGACCGCCCGCAGCACGCCGCGGGGCAGATCGAAGTGGGTCTTCAGGCCCTCGACCTTCAGCAAGGGCGTGTTCATGCCGCCCCCGCCCGGCCGTCGATGCGCTTCTGGATCTGCTCGCCGACCAGGTTCAGCGCGAAGATCGTGAGGAACAGCATCAGCGCGGGCAGAAACACCGCGTGCGGTGCGTCCATCACGCGCGACTGTTCGCTGGCCATCAGCGAGCCGAGCGAGGGCGCCGGCGGCGGCACGCCGAGTCCGAGGAAACTGAGCCCCGCCTCGGCGAGCGCACCGACCGCGACCAGCAGCAGCGCATAGGCCAGCAGTGCCGGGACCAGGTTGGGCAACAACTCGCGGAGGATGATCCGCGCATCGCCCATGCCGGCGGCGCGCGCCGCGGTCACGAACTCGAGTTCGCTCAGGCGCAGCGTGTTGGCCCGCGCGATGCGCACCACCGCCGGCGTGAACACGATTCCGAGCGCGACGATCACCTTGACCATCGCCTCGCCGGGATAGGCCACCATCGCGATGATCAGCACCAGGGGCGGGAAGGCGAGCAGCACGTTCACCACCATCAGGATCCCGCGCTCGATCCAGCCCCGGAAGTAGCCGGCGACGATGCCGAGCAGCCCGCCGAGGACCAGCC
The DNA here is from genome assembly GCA_963849015.1 of uncultured beta proteobacterium. Lineage (GTDB taxonomy): Bacteria > Pseudomonadota > Gammaproteobacteria > Burkholderiales > Burkholderiaceae_E > Quisquiliibacterium. Next base: position 16,357 of record CAWKFK010000013.1, on the reverse strand, counting down.
CGAACGCGACCGACCCGAGGCTCACGACCAGCGTGATGCGAAAGCCGTGGATCGTGCGCGAGAACACGTCCCGGCCGAGCGAGTCGGCGCCGAACCAGCGCTCGGCGCCGGGCCTGGCCAGCATGTCGTCGAGACTCTGCGCGAGCGGGTCGCGCAGCGGCAGCCAGTGCGCCGTGAGGGTCGCGACCAGCACCAGGCCGAGCCAGACGAGCGCAAGGCGGTAGAGCAGCGGCGTGCGTTGCATCGTCACGCCCCCGCATCGCGCAGCAGGCGCGGGTCCACGAGCGCATAGACCAGGTCGGTCAGCAGGTTGATCAGGATGAACATCACCCCGACGAACAGCACGATGCCCTGGGTCATCAGGTACTCCTGCTGATACACCGACTCGACCAGCAGCTGACCGATGCCCGGCAGCGCGAACATCGTCTCGATGATGATCGCCCCGCCCATGAGGCGGCCCATGTTGATGCCGACGACGGTGATCAGGTTCAGCGACGAGGGGCGCAGCGCGTTCTCGAACAGGATCCTGCGCGTGGGCAGACCCATGCCGCGCGCCAGCGAAATGAAGTTCTGCTGCAGGGTGCCCACCATCTCGCTGCGCAGCAGGCGCAGGTACACCGGCACCTCGGTCAGCGCCAGCGCCACCACCGGCAGCACCATGCTCTCCAGGTTCGCAAGCACGCCCTCGCCGAGCGACACGAAGCCGGTGGCCGGCAGCCAGTTCAGGTGCAGCGCGAAGATGTAGATCAGGCCCAGCGCCAGCACGAACGACGGCAGCGACAGCTTCGCCAGGCAGACGAACAGCGTGGCGTGGTCGAAGGTCGTGCCGCGGCGATAGGCGCTCCAGATGCCGAGCGGGATCGAGACGGCCAGGGCCAGGAGCTGGGTCAGCAGAATCAGCTCGATCGTCACCGGCAGGCGCGACAGGATCACGTCCAGCGTCGCTTCGCCCGAGTGGATGCCGTGCCCGAAGTCGCCCTGCAGCACGTTGCCCAGCCAGACCAGGTAGCGCTGCCACATCGGCTGGTCCAGACCCAGTTCGGTGCGCAACGCCGCCACCCGCTCCGGCGTCGCCGAGTCGGCCAGGATCAGCAACGCGAGGTCGCCGGGCAGCAGCGCGATCAGCAGGAAGCTGACGATCGACACCGCGAACAGGGTCGCAACGAGGTTGGCGGCCCCGCCCGCGAATCGTCTCAAGGCCATGCGCTGGTCTCCGTGATCGTCCGTGCGTCGCGCGCGCGGATCGTCGTGTGCTGCCGGTGATGCCCGCGGTGGACCGTCAGTCCCTCTGAAGCGTGTGCACGTAGCAGACCGCGCCCACGCCCACCATGTGCGCCAGGCCCGTCCTGGCGCCCTTGTGCTGGCGCGCGCCCGCGGCGCCGCGCAGCTGCAGCGCGATCTCGCCGATCTGGCCCACGCCCGTCGGCCCGATCGGATGGCCCATCGCGATCAGCCCGCCCGACGGATTCACCGCGCAGCGCCCGCCGATGTTCCACGCGCCTTCCTTGAGGAGCGGCACTGCCTGCCCAGGCGGGCACAGACCCATCCCCTCGACGTACTCGACCTCCTCGACGGTGAACGCGTCGTGCAGTTCGACGATGTCGAGCTGGTCCGGACGCAGGCCGGCCTCGCGCAGCGCGATCTCGGTCGTCTCGTTGGTCAGCGCGGCGTCGAACCGGGTCGGGTCCGGATAGACGCGCTGGCTGCGCGCGGCCGAACCGGTCACGCGCACCGGCTTGTCGCCGCCGACGCCGAGCCGCCGGATCGCCTCCTCGGAGGCGACGATCACCGCGGCGGCCCCCTCGCCCACCGGCGTGCACTGCAGCGTGGTGAAGTTGCCGGACACCACCCGCCCGCCGAGGATCTCCTCCAGCGTGCGCGCCTGCTGACGCTGGGCGTTCGGGTTCAGCGCGCCGTTGCCGTGGTTCTTGACCGCGACGCGGGCGATGTCGTCCGGCGACACGCCCCAGCGCTGCGCGTACTGGTCGGCCAGCAGCGCGAAGTGCGTGAAGGGAACGATCGCGTCGTCGGCGAGGTTGCCGATACCGGTCAGCGTTTCGGCGCGCACGCGCAGCCCGCCGCTGGCCGGCTTGTCGACGCCGAGCACGAGCGCCACGTCGGTGATGCCGCTGCCGACTTCTATGCAGGCTTTGCGGAACGCCGCCGAACCGGACGCCGAGGCATTCTCGATGTGGATCAGTTCGATGCCGCTGGCGCCGAGGTGGCGCAGGATCGGGCGGCCCGGCGCCATCGGTAGCAGCGCGTTCGCCACGTAGGCGGACTGCACCTCGGGCCAGGCGATGCCGGCGTCGTCGAGCGCGCCGCGCACCGCGGCGAGCCCGAGGGTCACGAACGACTGTTCGCTGGGCGGCTGGTACCGGTGCCAGCCGGCGCCGATCACGTAGACGGGGCGCAGGTCCTTCAGGGTCTTGGTCATGGCGCAGCCTCGATCAGTGCTTGGGGGAGAACCGCAGGTCGACGATCGCATCGCCGGCCTCGGTCCTGCCCACCTCGACGAGGCACGCCTGCACCGGCTGGCCCACCGTCAGCCGCTCGGTCGAGTCCTGCGCCAGCAGCGTGCGCACCACCGGCCCGTCGGCCAGCTTCACCGACACGACGACGAACGGCGGCGCCCCCGGACGGCGGATGGGCCCCTTCCTCGACGACCGGATCGGGCTGGAACGCAGCCTGACCTGGCACGCGCTGAACAGGAACAAGCGCGGCGTCACGATCGACACCAACTGCGCCGACGGGCGCGATGCGTTCGAGCGGCTTGCCGCGACCGCCACGGTGGTGATCGAGGCCGGTGCCGCGCGCTTCGCCGGGCTGGCCGACCGCGGGCTGGTGCACTGCACCGTGCGCCCGTTTTCCGCCCACGGCCCGAAGAGCAGTTACGCGTTCACGGACCGGACGATCATCGCCGCGGCGGGTTCGCTCGCCTACACGGGCGACGGCGATCGCGAACCGCTGTTCATCCCGGTGCCCCAGGCGATGATGGAGGCCGGCGCCGAAGCCGCGGTCGGCGTGCTCGCCGCGCTGATGGCGCGCGATCGCGACGGCCAGGGGCAGCAGGTCGACGTGTCGATGCGCGCGGCGGCGATGATGAGCGCCTTCTCGCTGCCCTACTACGCCGCCACACGCGAGACTCCCCCAACCCGCGCCGGATCGCGCAAGCTCGTGCTGGGCGTGGAGATTCCCGCCTTCCATCCCTGCCGCGACGGGTTCGTCCAGGTCTCGGTCGCCTTCGGCGGCTTCGGCCCCGTCACGACCCGGATGGCACGCTGGCTGGTCGAGCGCGGCACGCTGGACCCCGCGGTCGCCGACGTCGACTGGTCGCGCTTCCCCTCGTCGTCGGACGAGGCGCAGGACGCCGGCCGGCTGCGCGCGCTGATCGACGGGCTGCGGAACGCGATCGCCCCGCTGTCGAAGACCGACATCGGCACGGCCGCGCGCACCTACGGCTTCTTCGCCGCCCCGCTGATGGACATGGCGGACGTCGCCGCGTTCGAGCAGTACGCGCAGCGCGGCCTCTGGGCCCGGCAGCAGCTCGCGAACGGCGTCGAGATCGATGCGCCGGCGTGCTTCGCCCAGTGCTCCGACCACGTGTTCGCACAGCGCCGCCCCGCGCCGGCGCTTTCCGAGCACACCCAGGAGGTGCTCGCCGAGGCCGGCCTGTCGGTGCCCGAGATCCAGGCGCTGTTCTCCCATCACGTCCTCTGAGCACCCCGACATGTCCGCACCGCTGGCCGATCTGCGCGTCCTCGACCTGAGCTGGGTGATGGTGGGCCCGATGAGCGGGCGCTACCTGGCCGACCTCGGCGCCGACGTGATCAAGGTCGAAAGCTCCAGACGCGTCGATCCGCTACGCACCCTCGGCCCGTACCGGAACGCGCAGCCGCACCTGGAGCAGTCACTGTCGTACCAGAACATCAACGCCGGCAAGCGCAGCATCACGCTGGACCTGAACGCGCCCGCCGGCCGCGACATCGTCCGCACCCTGGTGCGTCACGTCGACGTCGTCATCGAGAGCTTCACCGCCGGCACGCTCGAGCGCATGGGGCTGGGATGGGAACAGCTCAGCGCCGAGAACCCGCGCCTGGTCATGGCGTCCAGCTGCCTGTTCGGCCAGACCGGGCCGGACCGGGCGGCCAGCGGCGTCGGCACGTTGGGCGCTGCGTATTCGGGCGCGAGCGTGCTGGTCGGCTGGCCCGACCGGCCGCCCACCGGCCCGTTCGGGCCGTGGACCGACGCCGTCACCCCGCGCTTCATCGTCGCCTGCATCCTCGCCGCGCTGCGCCGCCGCGACGCCGAAGGCCGGGGCTGCTACATCGACGTCGCACAGGCCGAGGCGGGGCTCCAGTTCCTGCTGCCAGCCTTCTACGACTACGCGGCGAACGGCCGCATCGCCGAACGCATGGGCGGCGATCCGGACCCGCTGCGCGCGCCCAGCGGCGTGTTTCCGTGCGCCGGCACGGACCGCTGGATCGCCATCGACGCGTCGGCCGACGGCCACTGGCGGGCACTGCGCGCGCTGGCCGCGCCCGCGCTCGACGATCCGGCCTTCGACACGCTGGTGGGGCGCCTGCGCGCACGCGCGCTCCTGCACGCAGCGCTGCGCGCGTGGACCGCGCACCGGGACGCGCAGGCGCTGGAGCAGGCGCTCCAGGACCAGGGGGTGCCCGCGCACGTCGTCTGCAGCGCCGACGCGCTGAGCACCGATCCCGACCTGCTCGCGGACGGGTACTACACCGAGGTCACGCACCCCGAGATCGGCGCGTTCCCGCTGCGCAATGCGCAGTGCCGAATCCGCCCCGCCGCCACGGTCGACGCCCGCCCCGGCCCGCGGATCGGCGACGCCACCGATCCGATCCTGCGCGACGTCGGCGGCTATTCGGACGAGCAGATCGCGGAGTTCCGCGCCGCGGGCGTGCTCGCCTGAGCACAGGCCGCGTCGCTGCCACGATCCAGCTCAAGGAGACCCCACGTGTACGAGTTCAACGAACAGACGCGCGCGCTCACCGACCTGGTGCGTCGTCTCGTCGACGACCACCAGATGCCGCTCGAAGCGCGCCGCCTGCGCGGCGAGACGCTGACCCGCAAGGACTACCTGCCCGGACGCGACGCCGCGCGGGCCGCCGGCCTGTGGGGACTGACCTGCCCGGAGGAGCACGGCGGCGTGGCGCTGTCGCTGGTCGACAAGCTCGCCATCACCGAAGAGAACTTCAAGTGCCTGACGCCGCTCAAGTTCGGCGGCAGTGCGCTGCCGACGCTGTACGCGCTGACGGGAGAACAGAAGAAGCGCTACCTCGACCCGTTCGTCGAGGGGCGGAAAATCCTCTGCTTCGCGCAGAGCGAGCCGGGCGGCGGCGCCGACCCGGCGCGCGCAGTGTCGACCCACGCGAAGCACGACGGCAGCGGCTGGGTGATCAACGGCGCCAAGATCTGGATCAGCAGCTTCGAGGACGCGGACACCGTGTTCGTGCTGGCGCGCACCGACAAGCAGAAGGGCGCCTCCGGCATCTCGATGTTCGCGGTCGAGAAGGGCAACCCCGGCATGCACGCACGCGAAGTCCCGATGCTCGGGGGCTTCAAGACCCACCAGCTGACGTTCGCCGACTGCCGCGTCGACGACCTCGCCGTGATCGGCGGCGAAGGCACCGGCTTCAAGGGCGCTCAGCTGGCGCTGTCGGCAGCCCGCTTCGACGTTGCCGCGCGGTGCACCGGCATCGCGCTGCGCTGCTACGACCTGATGGTGGCGCACGCGAAGCAGCGGGTGGTCTTCGAGGGTCCGCTCAGCGAGAAGCAGGCGGTGCAGTCGATGATCGTCGACTCGTGGATCGAGATCCAGCAGAACCGGCTGATGCTGTACACCTGCGCGGCCAAGGCCGACCGCGGCCAGGACACCCGTGTCGAGGCGGGCATGATGAAGATGCTGTGCACCGAGATGGTCGACCGCGTGATCGACCGCGCGATCCAGATCCACGGCGCCGCCGGCTGCACGTACGAGAACCCGCTGGCGCACTGGTACGACCACCAGCGCATGGCGCGCATCTACGAAGGGCCGACCGAGGTGCACAAGTACCGGGTCGTCGCCCGGCATCTGCTGTCGTAGCGCTGCCGCCGACCGCCACCAGGAGGAGATGAAGATGGACACACCAACCGGCGCCGCGGGACCGGTCCCGACGCCGCCGCCCGCACAGCCGACCCTCGAGCACTGGGCACGCATCAAGCCGGACGCCGTCGCCATCGTCGAGGGCGACCGCACGATGAGCTGGGGCGAGTGGAACGCGAAGGCGGACCGGCTGGCCGGCGCGCTGGAAGCGCGCGGGCTCGGCCGCGGCGACATCGTCGTCGTGCGCACCCACATCCGGCTCGAGTGGTCGGTGGTCGCGCAGGCGCTGGCCAAGCTGGGCTGCCGGCTGCTCGGCATGAACTGGCGGCTCACGCCCAGCGAGACCCGCTACGTGCTGAACAACAGCCAGGCGGTCGCCGTGATCTGCGACGACGAGGATCCGGCGGCCCTGCTGCCGGCGTTCGAGGGCCAGGCGCTGAAGGTCGCGGTGTCGCTCGACGCCGCCGCGCCCGGGTTCCTGACGTATGCGGAACTGCTCGCCGAGGACCACGGCCGCCGCTACGAATCCGCCGGCGACCCGCTGCTGGTCATCTACACCTCGGGCACCACCGGTCTGCCCAAGGGCGTGATGAAGGAGCCGTCGACCGACCGGATCACGATCGAGTACTTCATGGACGTGCGCGGCGCGCGGGCCGCGACCGCCGACGACGTGTACCTGGTCACGATGCCGATGCACCACGGCGCGGGCCCCGCGCAGATGTGGTCGGCCAAGCGTGCCGGCGCGAAGGCGGTGCTGCTGCGCAAGTACGACCCGGTCGCGGCGCTCGACGCGATCGAGAAGCACCGCGTCACCCACTGGACCGGCGTGCCCACCATGTACAAGCGCATGGCCGCGTTGCCGCCCGAGGCACTGGCCGGGCGCGACCTGTCGTCGATCCGGACCTTGTCGGTCGGCGCGGCACCGGTGTCGGACCAGCTCAAGAACTGGATCATCGACCGGTTCGGCGAGTGCCTGTGGGAAGGCTACGGCTCGACCGAAACCGGCATGATCACGACGATGCCGCCCGACATGCAGCGGCGCAAACCGGGCTCGAGCGGACGGCCCTACCGGCACGTGAAGATCGAGATCCGCGACGAGGACGGCAAGGTGCTGCCCACCGGCGAGACCGGCGAGATCTGGACCTGGACGCCGGCGGCGATCGACCGCTACCTGAACGCACCGCCCCTGGGACCCGACACCTTCGACGCGCGCGGCTTCTTCCGCACCGGCGACATGGGCCGCCTCGACGAAGACGGCTACCTGTACATCAGCGACCGCGCCAAGGACATGATCATCGCGGGCGGGGTCAACATCTACCCGGCCGAGATCGAGAACGCGCTGCAGACCCACCCCGCGGTGGCCGACGCCGCCGTCATCGGCATCCCCGACGACGAGATGGGCGAGCGCGTGCTGGCGTTCTGCGAGCTCAAGCCGGGCCGGCACGCCACCCCGGCCGAACTGATCGCGCACTGCGGCGAAACGCTTGCCGTCTACAAACGCCCGCGCGAGATCCGCATCGTCGACGAACTGCCCCGCAACACGGTCGGCAAGCTGCTCAAGCGCGAACTGCGCGCGCCGTTCTGGAAGGACAAGGACCGCCAGGTCTGAACGTGAACACTCAAGGAGATCACCGAATGGAAGACATCCTCAGCATGCAGGGCCGGGTCGCGCTGGTCACCGGCGCCGGCCAGAACGTCGGGCGCCAGATCGCGCTGCACTTCGCCGCCCACGGCGCCGACGGCGTCGTCGTCAACGACTACGTGCTCGAACGCGCGCAGGCGGTGGCCGACGAGATCACTGCGGGCGGCGGCAACGCGATCGCGCTGCAGGCCGACGTCTCGAACTACGACAGCGTCAAGGCGATGTTCGCCCGGGCCTTCGAGAAGTACGGCCGGGTCGACGCGCTCGTCAACAACGCCGGCAACGCCGGCGCGACGCCCCACGCGGACGCGCGCAAGCCGTTCTACGAGACCGGCCCCGAGACCTGGAAGACCTTCATCGGCGTGAACTTCGACGGCGTGATCAACTGCACCGCCGCGGCGCTGCCCGGCATGATCGAGCGCAAGAAGGGCAAGGTGGTCACGATCATCTCCGACGCCGGGCGCTGGGGCGACGCGGGCATGGAGATCTACGCGGGCGCGAAGGCCGGAGCCGCGGGCTTCATGCGCTCGGTCGCGCGCGGCATGGGCCGCCACAACATCAACGCCAACAGCGTCGTCATCGGGGCGATGGGCACGCCGATGATCGAGGAGCGGATGGCCGCCGACCCCGAGCGCGCCAAGAAGATCCTCGAGAAATACATCATCCGCCGTCTCGGCCGGCCAAGCGACGTCGCCAACATGGTGCTGTTCCTGTCGTCGGGCGCCAGCGACTACGTGACCGGTCAGGTGTATCCGGTCAACGGCGGCTTCACCTTCGCACTGTGAGGAAGACGAGATGAGCGACACCCCCAGCAGCAAGGTGCTGACCGAGCGCCGCGGTCCGATCCTGATCATCACCTTGAATCGTCCCGAGGTGAAGAACGCCTGCGACAACGAGACGGCGTTCGCGATGAACGCGGCGATGGACCTCCTCGACGACACCGACGAGCTCTTCGTGGGCGTGATCACCGGCGCCGGCGGCGACTTCTCGGCCGGCGCCGACCTGAAGGCCGTGGCCAAGGGCGGCCTGCGCGAGCGGCCGCCGCGCGGCGGCTTCGGCCTGTTCAAGCGCCCGGCGCGCAAGCCGCTGATCGCGGCCGTCGAGGGCGTGGCGGTCGGCGGCGGGCTGGAGCTGTGCCTGTCCTGCGACCTGATCGTGGCCGCGCGCAACGCCCGCATGGGCCTGCCGGAAGTGCGGCACAACGTGGTGGCGATCGGCGGCGGGCTCTTCCGCCTGCCCAAGCGCATTCCGTATCACATCGCGATGGAAGTGGCGCTGAGCGGCACGCTGCGCGACCCCGAGTTCTTCGCCCGCTGGGGCCTGGTCAACCGCATCGTCGAACCGGGGCAGGCGCTGGCCACGGCGATCGAGTGGGCCCAGGCGCTGCTGGTCAACGGACCGACGGCGCTCGCGGCCACCAAGGAGATCGTGTTCCAGGGCGCGAACTGGACCGACGAAGAAGGCTGGGATGCGCAGATGCCGATCGCGATGAAAGCGATCGAGTCCGAGGACCGCAAGGAAGGCTTGCAGGCCTTCGTCGAGAAGCGCAAGCCGGTGTGGAAGGGGCGCTGAACGGCCGCGGCGCAGGCGGCGGGCACCGCCCGCCTGCGATCGCGGCTCCGCGTCCCGGCATCGCCCTAGGTTCGAAGCCCGCGCCGGCTCCGCCGTCCGCCGGTCGAACCTAGTCCGGCTCGGCCACCGCGCCGGACGCGAACAGTTCGGCGAGGCGCTTCTCGTCGTAGCCGAGCAGCCCGCCGAGCACCGCGCGCGTGTGCTCGCCGATGCGGTGCGGCGCGCGGCCGCGCGGATGCACCGGACGCCCGTCGAGGTGATAAGGGCTGGCGGTGACGCGCACCGGGCCTGCGACCGGATGCTGCACCGACGGGAAGAACTCCCGCTCGGCGAGGTGCGGGGCGGCAATCACCTCGTCGGGCCGCAGCACCGGCGCGCACGGCACTCGCGCCGCCTCCAGCGCGACGAGCGCGGCGTCGACGCTGTCGAATCCGTCCAGCCACGCGCAGATCAGGTCACGCAGCGCCGGCCAGTTCTTCACCCGGTCGGCCGACGCGGCGAAGCGCGAGTCGGTGGCCAGGTCGGGGCGCTGCATCACTTTCAGCAGCCGCGGCCAGAGGTCGCCGGCACCGACGATCTGCATCGCGAGATGGCGATCGCCGATGCGGTGCACCACCATGCCGGGACGCGGATTGCCGTAGGCCTCGCCTCCGTTGAGCACCGACGGATAGGTGACGCTGTCGGCGCCGATCAGCGCTTCTAGCATCGACACGTCGAGATGTGCGCCCTGCCTGGTGCGCTCGCGCCGGAACAGCGCGCTGACGATCGCGCCCATGGCATGGGCCGCCGCCAGCACGTCGGCCGCCTGAAGGTTGGATGCCCGCGGTTCCGCATCGCCCTGTTCGAGATGCATCATCCCGGAGATCGCATTGGTCGTATGCGCAAAAGCCGGACGCTTGCGCCACGGGCCGGTCTGGCCGTAGCCCGAGATCGAGCAGTAGACGATGTCGGGCTTCACCCGCCGCACGGCCTCGTAGTCGCAGCCGAGCTTTGCGACCACCCCCGGCGCGAAGTTCTCGATGAACACGTCGGCGTGCCGTGCGAGGTCCATCAGCACGGCCATGCCTTGCGGGCTCGACAGGTCGATGCCGATGCCTTCCTTGCCGGCATTGGTGCGCGAGAAGTACGTGCTCTGGTCGAGCCGGCCCGGCTCCAGCTGCCGCGGCGCGTTGCGGGTGTCGTCGCCCGCGCCGGGACGCTCGACCTTGATGACGCGCGCGCCCATGTCGGCGAGCAGCCGCGTGCAGTAAGGGCCGGCGAGCACGCGCGTGAGGTCGAGGACGACGATGCCGTCCAGCGGAAGCGAAGCGTCGCGCGAAGGATCCCCGGGCTGCGTGCTCATGACCCTGCCCGTCAGCGGCGCACGCCCAGCAGATCGCGAGCGACGACCCAGCGGTGCACCTCGGTGGGCCCTTCGTAGATGCGCATCAGCCGCGTGTCGTTGGCCATCTGCTGCAGCGGCAGCTCCTTGGTCATGCCCATCGCGCCGAACGTCTGCATCGCGTGGTCGACGATCTCCCAGGCCATCTCGGTGGCGAAGACCTTGATCATCGACACCTGCGTGCGCGCCTCCTCGCCGCGGTCGATGCGGGCCGCGGCCTCGTAGGTCATCAGCCGGCAGGCGTGGATCTTCGTCGCAGCGTCGGCGACCCACCACTGGATCGCCTGGCGCTCGGCGAGCGGCGCGCCGAAGGTCGAGCGCTGCGGCGCGTATTCGCAGATCATGTCGAGCGCGCGCTGGGCGCGGCCGATGCACTTGGCCGCCATCTCGACGCGGCGCGTCGACAGGCGCGCCTGCATCGGCGCGAAGCCCTTGCCCTCTTCGCCGAGCATCTGGGTCGCCGGCACGCGGCAGTCCTCGAACGCGATCTCGTACGTCGAATGGCCGCCGAGCATCGGGATACGACGCAGCACGTTGAAGCCGGGCGTGCCCTTGTCGACCAGGAAGGCCGAGATGCCGCCGCGGGCGCCTTTGGCCTTGTCGGTGACCGCCATCAGGATCGTGAAGTCGGCTTCCGCGGCGCGGCTGATCCAGATCTTGCGGCCGTTGATGACCCAGTCGTCGCCGTCGCGTTCGGCGCGCGTCAGCATCCGGCCGGGTCGCCGCCGGCACCGGGCTCGGAGATCCCGATCGCCGACATGGTCTCGCCGCGCGCATAGGGCGCGAGATAGCGCTCGCGCTGCGCGGCGCTCGCGGTCGCGCAGCAGCATGCGCAGGTTCGGCGAGTCGGGCGGCAGCTTGTAGGGCGTGATCGTGCGGCCGAGCTCCTCGTTGACGCCGACCATCGCGATCACCGGCAGATCCGAGCCGCCGACATCCTCCGGCGCATCCAGGCCCCACAGGCCCAGCGCCTTCGCCTTCGTCGTCCAGCACGCGCTCCTCGTCGTCGGACAGCGTGTGCAGGCCGCCCGACGCCTCGCGCGCCATCACTGCATTCTCCAACGGGATCAGGTCCTCGCGCACGAAGCGCGCGACCACGTCCTTCAGCATCCGGTGTTCTTCGTCGAGTTCGAAATTCATCTCTTTCCTCCGTTCGATCATCGGGAGTCTACCGATCTGCGCGACAGGCATCGGCAGGCACCGCGCGCGACGGCACCGTCATCCGGAATTCTCCGGCGGGTGCGCCCGCACCCGCTGCGCCTCCAGCAGCGCCCGCGCGTCGTCCGGCAACGGGGCGCTGCGCCGGGTCTCGGGGTCGATCGCGACCATCACGGAGTCGCAGCTCGCCACGCAGCGGCCCGCATCGAACACCGCACCGCGCATCGCCAGCGAGCGGTCGCCGACGTGGGCGACCCCGCAGCCGCCCTCCCACCGGGGCCCGGGCGCGCCGCGATGCAGCCAGCGAAGCGCGACGTGCGCCACCATCATTCCGCCCGTTCGCCGCGGCCGGGCAGCGAACACGCGGCCGAGGAACTCGACCCGCATCTGCTCGGCCGCGCGGGCCAGCACGGCATCGCTGGCGAACCGGCGCGCGTCGCTGTCGCCGAAGCGCATCGCAAGCGTCGTGCGCGCGGGGAAGTGATCCGGCGCCGGCCCGTCCGAAGCCCGATCGGAAGGGCCGTGCAACGGGTCGACCGTGTCGGCACCGGGCACACCCGCGGCGCGCAGCGACGCAACGGCGTCCGCGCCCAGGCCGACGGGGCGGCCATCGGCCCAGCCCGCCACGACGGTCTCGTGCAGGCCGACGCAGCGGCCGTGCTGGAACAGCGCGGCGGCCACCCGCACGCCGTCGCCGTCGACCGCCAGCACGCGCGCGCCCCAGCCGAGCGGTTCCGGGTAGTACGCCTCGGCGAGGAAATCGGTGGCGCCCGACACGGCGGCCAGCACCGGCTGGCTGCGGCGCCACGCATCCGGCCCGAACACATTCCGCAGCGCGTGCTGCACCGACTCGCCGTGCATCGAGATCAGCGCGGAATTGTTCAGGTGCTGCCACACGTCGACGTCGGTGTAGCGCGGCAGCAGTTCGCCGCGCAGCGGGTACGACGCGGCGTCGCGCCGCCAGGCGTCGTGCCTCATCGCGCCACCGGTCCGCTCGAAGCCGTCGTCGACCCGGACGAAGCCGGCGGCACCGGGCCCAGCGCCCGCACCGCGTAGTCGCGCGCACCCTTGTAGTCGGCCTTGCCGTTCGGCGCGCGGAACATGCGCTCGACCGCCACCAGGCGTTTCGGCGTCTTGTAGCCTGCGAGCTGGCGGCGCACGTGTTCGCGCAGCGCGCGCTCGTCGAACACCGCGCCGGCGCGCAACGCGACGACGCCGGTGACCGCCTGGCCCCACTGCTCGTCGGGCAGGCCGACGACCAGCGCGTCGTCGACGTCGGGGTGCAGCTTGAGCACCTCCTCGATCTCCTCGGGGAAGACCTTCTCGCCGCCGGTGTTGATGCAGCCGCTGCCGCGGCCCAGCAGCGTGATCGTGCCGTCGGCCTCGACCGTGCAGAAATCGCCCGGCATCGAGTAACGCACGCCGTCGACGGTCCGGAAGGTGGCATCGGTCTTGGCCGGATCCTTGTAGTAGCCCTCGGGGATCGCGCCGCAGCGGGCGATGACGCCGACTTCGCCGGTGCCGCGTCCGACCGCGCGGCCGTCGTCACCGAACACCTGGACGTCGTCGCCGATCTGGAACTTCGCGGTCTGGACCGCGCCGTCGGCAGTCATCACCGACAGTCCGAAGCCGACCGCCTCCGACGCCCCGAAGGAATCGAGCAGCGTCGCCTGCGGCATGTGGCGCAGCATCGCCTGCTTGACCTCGATGCTCCACATCGTGCCCGACGACACGATGGTCAGCACGCAGGACACGTCGCGCCGCCCGGCAGCCTCGTCGAGCGCGCGCACCATCGGCTTGGCGAACGCGTCGCCGACGATCACGATCGCTCGACCCGGTGCCGCACGACCGCCGCCCACAGCTCGTGGGCGTCGAAGTGCGCCGAATGCAGCGTCACCACCGTGCCGCCCGCGACCAGCGCGGCCAGGCCGGTCAGCATCCCGGTGCCGTGCATCAGCGGGCACGCCGGCAGGCTGATCGGGCCGCGGCCCGCCGCGCGCACGATCGCGAGGTGGTCGTCGAGATCCTGCGGTACGCGTTCGACCAGCGCCGGGTTGATCATCGCGCGGCGCAGCGCGTCCTGACGCCACATGACGCCCTTTGGCATGCCGGTCGTGCCGCCGGTGTAGACGAAGAACAGGTCGTCGGGCGATCGCCGGATGCCGAGCGCCTCGCCCGCGCCCGTATCGGCCAGCGCGTCGAACGCGGTCGCGAAGTCGGCGCCGGCTCGGACGATCCGTCCTCGACCACCAGCCAGCGGCGCACGCCCGGCAGCTCGTCACGGATCTGCCGGACGATCGGCGAGACTCGCGGCCGAACACGACGGTGGTCGCATCCGAGTTGTCCAGGATGTAGCGGACCTCGTGCGCGGCGTAGCGGTAGTTGACGTTGACGTGCACCTGGCGTGCCTTGATACCGGCGATCGCACCTTCGAGGTACGCCGGGTGGTTGCGCAGGTAGAGCGCGATCTTGCCGTCCGGCCGGGCGCCGTCGGCGATCAGCGCGCGTGCCAGGTTGTTGGTGCGCGCGGCCAGCGCCCCCCAGGTCGTCACGCGGTCGCCGTGCACCAGCGCCGGCTGGCCCGGCGGCACGACGTCCGCCAGGCCGTCGAAGATGTCGCCGAAGTTCCAGATCCCGGCGCGCAGCGCGTTGGTCATCGTGTCCTTCCTCGTGGTGTCGTTCTTCGTCAGTGTCGTTCTTCGGCGACGAACCGACATTCCGGACAGGTACGTCGCGGCACGCAGAGTCTTGCCGCTCGAAGCCGATGAATCAAGTCGTCGCCCGCAAACCCGAGACGCGTACGATCGAATTCTCTCCGTTCGCGGACCAACAGGCATCGCGCGCTCGTCCAGGACGTCTGGCGGGCGCCGCCGCAACCCCCTTCGAGGATCGCCGCCATGAATGACCGGATCGCACGACTCGGACGCCTGGATTGCTGCGCCGTATCGGATGCCCTCGACAAACTCGGCATCGCGGACCGCGTCGCGACCGGCATCGAGCAGCGCTCGACTGTGCGACGCATCGTCGGTCGCGCCGTCACCTTCCGCTTGGTCGCCGCGGCGGATGCGCCGACCACCTCCGGCCCACCGCGCCACCTTGGCACGACCGCGATCGAACTCGCGCAACCCGGCGACGTGATCGTGGTCGAGCAGCGCACCGGCATCGACGCGGGCTGCTGGGCGGCATCCTCACGCTTGGCGCCAGCTTGCCGGCGTTGCCGGCGTGGTGGCGGACGGCCCCGTGCGCGACGTCGACGAAGCGCGGGCCCACGACTTCCCCGTCTACGCCCGATCTCTGACGGCGCGCACCGCGCGCGGCCGGGTCGGCGAGGCGTCCGTCAACGAGCCGGTCCGCATCGATCGCGTCACAGTCGCTGCGGGCGACTATGTGATCGCCGACGGCAGCGGCGTCGCCTTCGTCCCCGGCGCCGAGATCGACCGGGTGCTCGAAGTCGCCGAGTCGATCGCGCGCCGCGAAGCCGCGATGACCGAGGCGTTACGCTCCGGCCTACCGATTCACGAGGTGATGGGTGCGGACTATGAACAGATGCTGCGGACAGCGCAGCAGCCGTCCATGGGGCTCTCGGCCAGCGATGGGCGCCGTTCACTGGGGCGCGCGGCGCATGACGAGAAGTCGGCGCTGTTCGCCGCGACTCAGAACGGCACCTCCGGGTGCGGGGCGCCGCCGGTCAGCGGCCGCGCGCGCGCGCGAGCGCGTACGACGCCGTGCACCAGCCATCGCAGCGATTGCGGCCAGGCCGGCGCCGCCACAGGTTCAGCAAACCCTTGCACCGGGCGTAGAAGTGGAAGAAGCGCAGCACCGCCCGAATGTCCGACGCGCTGGGCTGGTGGTCGCAGCAGATCAGCTTGTCGTCCGACATGCCCCGATCGGTGAGGGTGACCGCACCCCACGCCTTGACGCGCAAGCGCGTGCCAAAGGACAGGCGCGGCCCGAGCACCAGCGCATCGAGCAGATCGCCTTCCAGCCCGAGGAGGGTCGGAACGGCGCCGTAGTTGAACGGACAAGGCAGAGGCGAGACGAAATCGATGGTGCCCGTCGAGCCGCGCTTCAGAAAGCTGCCGCGCGGCACCTCGATCAGCACCTCGAGTTCGATCGGATTCGCGTCGGGAACCGGTCCGGTCGGCCGGACCACCTCAGGCATGGGCGCTCACGGTGCCGGCGGATCGACCTTGGCCAGTCGCGCCAGGTCGGGCCTGGCGAGCGCGCGCAACTCCGCAATGCGCGCCGCGAGCCAGCCGAGAGCGAACGAGGCCGCAGGGTCCGGCGTCGCAACGGCCTGATAGCGGGCGCGGGCCACGAACAATCGTTCAGCGATCCGATGCGGTCCTGGATCGCCGCCAGCGCCTCCAGATAGCGCTCGACCTGGCGCCGGCGCAGAAAAGGCGCGAAGAACTCGACGGCGTAGCGCTGGCGCTTGATGCGCTTGCGCAACGCGTGAAGGCCTTCCTCGTCGAGGTCGTCGAAGGATTGC